>NZ_CP113517.1:0-1271666 GCF_024360925.2 Methylomonas rapida
ATGAGCGCTATTTGGAACAATTGTCTGGCTAAACTTGAACACGAGATCCCCACCAACGATTTCAGCACCTGGATACGTCCGCTGCAGGCGGTCGAGACCGAAAGTCAGCTGAAATTGCTGGCTCCCAATCGCTTCATTATCGACCACATCAAACAGCATTTTTTCGCCATCATCGAAGATGCGGTCAACGAATTTTCCAACGCCACGTTGGCCGTGCATTTTGAAATCGGCAGTAAAAAAGCCCCGGCTATCAAAGCACCGACTTTGCAAAAAGCCCCGGCACAAAAGAAAAACCAGCCGAACTTTTTGAACAAGGCTTTTACCTTCGAAAGCTTCGTCGAAGGCAAATCCAACCAATTGGCTCGCGCGGCGTCCGTTACCGTGGCCGACAACGTCGGCAAGGTTTACAACCCGCTTTTTATATATGGCGCCTCCGGCTTGGGTAAAACCCATTTGATGCATGCAATAGGCAATGCGGTACTGCAAAAAAAACCGGACGCCAACATCGTCTATCTGCATTCGGAAAAATTCGTGCAGGACATGGTCAAGGCGTTGCAACAAAACAGCATCAATTATTTCAAGGACTATTACCGCAACATCGACGTGCTGTTGATGGACGACATCCAGTTTCTGGCCGGCAAGGAACGCTCGCAGGAAGAGTTTTTCCACACCTTCAATAATCTGCTGGATCAAAAGCATCAGGTCGTATTGACCTGCGATAAATATCCCAAGGAAATTCAAGGCCTGGAAGACCGCTTGAAATCCCGTTTCAGTTGGGGCCTGCCGGTGGCAATCGAGCCGCCCGATCTGGAAACCCGCACCGCGATCCTGATCAAGAAAGCCCTGCAAGCCGGCGTGGATCTGAATCACGAAGTCGCCTTCTTCATTGCCAAGCGCATTCCATCCAATGTGCGTGACTTGGAAGGCGCCTTGCGGCGCGTCATCGCCAATTCGCAATTCACCGGCCGCGAAATCACGCTGGAATTCACCAAGGAAGCCTTGCACGACCTGATCAGCCTGCAGGACAAATTGGTCAGCATAGACAACATTCAGAAAACCGTGGCCGAATATTTCAAAATTCGGGTGGCGGATTTGTCGTCCAAGAGCCGCAAGCAATCGTTGACCCGGCCGCGGCAGATCGCGATGACCCTGGCGCGCGAACTGACTTCGCACAGCTATCCGGAAATCGGTGACGCCTTTGGTGGCCGCGACCACACCACGGTCATCAATGCCTGCAAACGAGTCGCGGAACTGAAAGACGAAGACGTCAAGATCGCGGAAGACTATAAAAACCTGTTGAGAACTTTGTCGCATTGATTGCGGATAAGTTGGGGATAAACTGAGATTGGTTTGCCTCGCCCAGGTTATCCCCAAGTCTGCAACAAGCTTGATCGGCAATGAACAACAGGGTTAATCGTTAGCTAACCGGATGATTTATATTTATAAAGCGGTGTTTTCCACAGCTTTTCGCTGATGTAGTAATAACAATAAATTAAAAAATATTTATATGAAATTTATTATTAGTAGAGATCAAATATTGGCGCCGCTGCAACAAATCGTCAGCGTCATCGAAAAACGGCAAACCATGGCCATCTTGTCCAACGTGTTGCTGCAAGTAAACGACGGCAGTTTGGTCATGACGGGATCCGATACCGAAATTCAAATGGTCAGCAAGTTGAACCTGGAATCCCCAGCGGACGATGGCGAAATCACCGTACCGGCCCGCAAGTTTTTGGATATTTGCCGTTTATTGCCGAGCGCCGCCGAGATCAAATTCGAACTGCAAGAAGACAAGGTCAAATTGAGCTCGGGACGCAGCCGCTTTTCGTTGAGCACCTTGCCGGCCGAGCATTATCCCGAGTTCAACGAATCGGAATTCGAATACCAGTTTTTGTTGAATGCCGGCAAGTTCAAAAAAGGCCTGGATAAGACTATCTTCTGCATGGCCAATCAGGACGTGCGCTATTACCTGAATGGTTTGCTGCTGCATATCAGCAATTCCCGGCTGAAGATGGTCGCGTCCGACGGGCATCGGCTGTCGATTTTCGAAGACGACATCGGTCAAGCCACCGGCTACGAAGCACGCATCATTTTGCCCAGAAAAGCCGTGCAGGAATTGAGCCGCTTGCTGGACGATGGCGATGCTGAATTGAACATCCAGTTTTCCAACAACCACATCAAGATTTATTACAAGGATGTGGTGTTTTCGTCCAAGTTGATCGACGCCAAATTTCCCGATTTCAGCAAGGTGTTCAATCAAGCCTTCATGAGTCCGATGTTGATCCAGAAGCAGTTGCTGCGTGAGGCTTTGACGCGGGTGGCGATTCTGTCCAACGAGAAATACAAGGGCGTGACCTTCGACATCGCCGGCGATCAGCTCAAACTCAGCACCCACAACCCGGAACACGACGAAGCCGAAGAAGAATTGATCATCGATTACCAAGGCCAGCCCTTGAGTATTTCGTTCAATTCGCAATACATGCTGGATGCGGTGACCAATCTGGATTCGGAGATGTCGTTGATCACGATAGCCGCCAACGCCAGCAGTTGCTTCATCGAAGAACCGGAACGCCCCTTGTTCAAGTTCATCGTCATGCCGATGCGCATGTAATCAGCGCTCATGACGCTGTTGAAACTGGATGTTTTCTCGGTAAGAAACATCCATTCTGCCAGTATTCAACCTGCACCAACCCTCAATTTGATCACCGGCGCCAATGCCAGCGGCAAAAGCTCATTGCTGGAAGCAATGTTCATCCTGGGCAGGGCGCGTTCCTTTCGCACTCATCACATCAAACAAGCGATCAGCTTCGATCAACCGCAGTTGATCGTTGCCGCTCAACTGCGACACTTTAACGGTTCGATCAGCCAGATCGGTATTCAGATCGACGGCAAGCAAACCGAAATCCGTATCGATCAGGAGAACCGGCAAAAGGCCGATTTGGCTTATGTCCTGCCTGTGCAATTGATACACCCGAAGAGCTATCGACTATTGGATGCCGGCCCGCAAAACCGGCGCGAGTTTCTGGATTGGGGCATTTTCAATCACAACAAAAACTTCCTGACCAACTGGCGCAAATTCAGCAAGGCCCTGCAACAGCGTAATGCCTTGCTGAAAAGTCGACAGCTCAGGGAAATTTCGGCTTGGGATAGAGAACTGGCCGAATACGGCAGCTTGGTCAATGATTTCCGTCAAGACTATATCCAGGCCTTGCAACCGGTTTTTTTGCAAATGGCCGGGTATTTCCTGGACACGACGCAGATCGATTTGCGCTTCAATGCGGGCTGGGACGAGAAGCAAGCCTTGGAACAGGTTCTTAAAGCCGATCTGGACAAAGACCTGCGTTACGGTTTTACCCATAGCGGCCCGCATCGAGCCGATTTTCTGACGTTTCACAACCATAAACTGGCCAAGGATTATTTATCCCGCGGTCAGCAAAAGCTGCTGGTATTGGCCTTGTTGTTGTCGCAAGTCAGTTTACTGAACCAAGAAGCGCAGAATAATTGCTGTATCTTGATCGATGATCTGACGGCCGAATTGGATACAGAAAACAGGGCAAAATTGCTAAAATACTTGGCTGGCATCGGCTGTCAGGTCTTTATGACTGCTACTGAACTGGCCGACTTCGGCGACTTGAACGGCGCTGAAAATTACAAAGTGTTTCACGTGGAACAAGGTTGCATAAAACCTGTTTAAAGTTCCACGTGGAACATCGATAACACGCATCAAGCACGTTTCTTCAAGCCGTTTATATGGCGCGCAAAAGCTGATACGGCATTGTTGTACAACACCAAACAATGGATACAAAACCATGAGTGAGCAATACGATAGTTCGAATATCACAGTACTGAAAGGACTTGACGCCGTGCGAAAACGGCCTGGCATGTACATCGGCGATACCGACGACGGCTCCGGTTTGCATCACATGGTGTTCGAAGTCGTCGACAATTCCATCGACGAAGCCTTAGCGGGTTACTGTAAGGGTGTGGACGTGGTGATACACGAAAACGGCTCGGTATCGGTATCGGACGACGGCCGGGGGATTCCGGTGGATATTCATGCCGAAGAAGGCCGTTCCGCCGCCGAGGTGATCATGACCGTGCTGCATGCCGGCGGTAAGTTCGACGATAACGCCTACAAAGTTTCAGGTGGTTTGCACGGGGTAGGGGTATCGGTGGTCAATGCACTATCCGAAGAGCTGACCTTGAAAATCCGCAAGAACGGCAAGCTGCACATGCAGAAATATGTCCTGGGTGAGCCGGTTGCGCCTTTGGCTATCATCGGGGATGCCGAGGGTAGTGGCACTTACATCAATTTCAAGCCCAGCCCGACGATTTTCACCAACATCGAGTTTCAATACGACATCCTGGCCAAGCGCTTGCGTGAACTGTCGTTTCTGAACTCCGGCGTGCGTATTTCCTTGAGGGACGAAAGAACCGGCAAGGAAGATGTGTTCGAATTCGAAGGTGGCATCAGCGCCTTTGTTCAGCATCTGAACAAGAACAAGACGCCGTTGTTCGAGAAAGTCTTCCATTTTCAAGCCGAGAAAGAAGGCGTCACGGTGGAAGTGGCCATGCAGTGGAACGACTCTTACCAGGAAAACGTATTCTGCTATACCAACAACATCCCACAGCGGGACGGCGGCACGCACCTGGCCGGCTTCCGCGCCGCGCTGACCCGAACCATCAATCAATACATCGAAACCAACGGCCTGGCGAAGAAGGAAAAAGTCGCCACTACTGGTGACGATGCCCGCGAAGGCTTGACTGCGGTATTGTCGGTGAAAGTGCCCGATCCCAAGTTCTCGTCGCAAACCAAGGACAAGCTGGTATCGTCCGAAGTGAAACCCTTGGTCGAATCGACCATGAATGAAAAGCTGCAGGAATTCTTGTTGGAACAGCCGCAAGTGGCCAAAGCCATCGCAGGCAAGATCATCGACGCCGCCCGCGCCCGCGAAGCGGCCCGTAAAGCCCGTGAAATGACACGCCGCAAGACCACGCTGGATATTGCCGGCCTGCCCGGCAAATTGGCCGACTGTCAGGAAAAAGATCCGGCCTTGTCGGAACTGTTCATCGTGGAAGGGGACTCGGCGGGCGGCTCCGCCAAACAGGGCAGGGATCGTCGCACCCAGGCGATACTGCCGCTGAAAGGTAAAATCCTGAATGTGGAAAGAGCCCGCTTCGATAGAATGATTTCTTCCGAGGAAGTTGGCACCTTGATCACCGCGCTGGGCTGTGGTATCGGCAAGGATGAATATAACGTTGATAAACTGCGTTACCACCGCATCATCATCATGACAGATGCCGACGTCGACGGCTCTCACATTCGCACGTTGCTACTGACTTTTTTCTACCGGCAATTACCGGAACTGGTCGAGCGCGGTCACATCTATATCGCCCAGCCGCCGCTGTACAAGGTCAAGAAAGGCAAGCAGGAAACTTACGTCAAGGACGACGTCGCGTTGAATCAATATCTGATTCAATTGGCCCTGGATAAAGCCCAACTGCAAACCGATGCCGACACGCCGGTCATTCAAGGCCAAGGCCTGGAAAAGCTGGCGACAGAATTCGCCGGCGTCATGGCCGTGATCAATCGCCTGTCCAGACGTTACGACGATTTGTACCTGGAACAAATGACTTATCTGCGACCCTTGGACGAAGCCACCAAAGCCGACAAGGAAAAACTTCGCGCCTGGTTCGAGCAATTGGAAACGAATCTGAACGCCGGCGACCACAAGGCCGTATTCAGCACCGAGATCAAGTACCACGGCAGCGACGACTTCGACATTACCATCAACAAGCGCCTGCACGGCATCACCAAAACCTTCGTATTGCACGCCACTTTCTTCTCGGGTCCCGATTATCAAAAAATCGCCCGTTATGCCGAAGAAACCCTGAGCCTGTTCGGCCCGGATTCGGTGATGCGCATGGGTGAACGTGAACAACCGGTGTCCAACTTCAAGGAAGCCTTTGAGTGGATGATGAGGGAAGTCAAGAAAGGTCAACACATCCAGCGCTACAAAGGTCTGGGCGAGATGAACCCGGAACAACTCTGGGAAACCACGCTGGACGCCAACAGCCGCCGCCTGCTGCAAGTCACTATCCATGACGCCATCGCCGCCGACGAAATCTTCACGACCCTGATGGGCGACGTGGTCGAACCGCGCCGCGATTTCATCGTCAAGAACGCGCTGGACGTGGCGAATTTGGATGTATAGCGGAGTATTGTCGGATGCCACAATTATTGAAAAGTGTGCCAAATTAGTGAAAAACTAGTGACACAAAAAATGAAAAAATCCGACGATTTTTACCTGCTCCAAAAACGATAATGATTGCCGAACCACTAATTAGACTTTTTGAGTTTCTTGGTTGGTTCGGTAGTCCCATGTTTGATTTAGGATCATGTTACTTTTGAATAAAGATATTGGTATATGACGGTAATCTCCGAGTTTCCGTCGTCAGGAGGTGTTGAGTGGATGAGCATTGATGCCTTTGTTCGGTCTATAGCTGTTAATAGTGGCCGCCCAGTATGCATGTTACTGGGCGCTGGAGCTTCAATTTCATCTGGAATGCCGTCGGCTCAACGCTGTATTTGGGAGTGGAAGCAAGATATATTTGTTACCAATAACCCCACTCTACGTGAATCAGTCGGTGAGTTGTCGTTACCTGGTACTCGAAACAGAATTCAACGCTGGCTGGACCAGCGGGGTTACTTTCCATCTGAAGATAGTCCGGAAGAATATTCTTTCTACGCACAAGAGTGCTACCCTACCGGCCAAGACCGTCGAAGTTATTTCCATTCGTATGTAGCCAACGCTAAACCTCATATTGGCTATCGTCTTCTGCCACTGATGGCTAGCGCCGGTACAGTCCGGAGTGTCTGGACAACAAATTTTGACGGGCTCGTAAGTCGGGCTTGCGCTGCAGCAGATATTATTTCCGTTGAAGTTGGTATTGATACAGTTAAGCGAGCCGTTCGCCAACACGTAGAAAGGGAACTTCGAATTGTTTCATTGCACGGTGATTTTCGTTACGACGAGTTAAAGAACACTAGCGATGAGTTACAACAACAAGAGGCAGAACTTCGGGAAGAGTTTCTTCATGAACTCAGAGATTACGATCTTGTTGTTGCTGGGTACAGTGGTCGTGATCAGTCGCTCATGGATATTCTTATGGAAGCTTATGGCGAGTCTTGTCCTTGTCGACTGTACTGGTGTGGATTTGGTCAGGAAATTTCCGAGCCTGTAAAAGCTGTTTTATCTCGTGCCCGTTCTGTCGGGCGAGATGCTTTCTATATCGCCACTGACGGGTTTGATGATGTCTTGTCGAGGTTGGCACTCAGGCAATTAGAGGGTGATCTTTTAAAAGTTGCCAAACAGACGATTGCTGTATCTACCGAGACTATAAAAGGTCCGATGGCTTTTGCTGTTCCACCGCTTCCAGCAACCGCGCTCGTCAAAAGTAACGCCTATCCTCTCACCTGTCCTACCCAAGTTTTTAAACTAGATTTATCAGTTCCTGATAATGTGAATAGGCGTGATTGGCTCGATGAACATATATCTCCGAGCCAAGGAATAATTGTTTCAATGAATGATGGGGTATTGGCAATTTCTGATGCAGCCAATATTCAAAAAGCCTTTGGTACTGCTCTTCGTAGCTATCCAAAAGCTATTGCGCTGTCTGAAGAAGATGTTATTAAGGATGGACGGATACAATCACTTCTTCGCCGAGCATTGATTAGAGCGATTGCTGATCAGTTCAAGATCGAAACGGATGATGTACGCCGGATTTGGGAAGCCGATTTTTACGATACCAAGGTTCATGAAAGGATAAAGTATCGCTTGCATCGCGCCCTATCTTTTCGATTGTTATCATTGGAACGAAAACCCCATCTAGTGCTTATGCCTGAGGTTGTTGCAAAACTTCCCAATGGCCAATTGGCGGGAAGTGAAGCCTCGAAAGCATTGCGAGCCGATGTTTATGGTTATCAACATAATGATGTTTTCAACGCCGATCTTGATCGTTGGAGAACGAGGCTAACAAATATTGACATCGTAGCTCAGGGAGGAGCGATGTTTCGAATCGATCATGCCCCTCTTTATGCTGGATTGATTCAAAATGGTCGTCGACCTCTAGATTCTGACTTGCAACGGTATGCCAAGCAAAGCGGGCTCGTTGTTACCGATGCCAACCTAATTTTTTGCGCGTCCAACGGACATTCGGAGGTAAAAGATCCTGGCTCTTCCGTATTTTGCGGAGAAACCACTACATGTAGTGCTATAGTCTTTGCCTGCCACAGTGAGTTTTGCTAAGGTCGACAATTTAACGCTGGAGTATCGTGATGACACAGTCGCTACTTCAAATACCGCTGGATATACCTGATGTTTGTATCGAAAAAGTTGAAACCACCGCCAAAGGCGAGTTCATCATCACGGTCAGTAGTACGTTAACCAGTGCAACCTGCCATCAATGCGGCCAGAGGATCGATAAGTTTTATGGCTATGGCAGAGAAATCACCTTGCGTCATTTGTCGATTTTCGATCGGCCGGTTTGGATCAAGCTAACCCCCAAGCGCTATCGATGCCCTGACTGCCCCAAAGGTCCGACGACCACGCAACAATGTGGCTGGTATAACTGGAAAAGCCCCCATACCAAAGCGTATGAGCAGTGGATATTGCGTGAATTGATCAACAGCAGCGTGACCGACATGGACGTGAAGCACGGCATCAGCGCCGAAGCGGCGGAAGGGATTATCAATCGGCACGTGGCCCAACAAGTTGATTGGTCTGCCATCCAAGGCATTCGCTTGCTGGGACTGGATGAAATCGCTTTGAAAAAAGGGCATCAAGATTTTGTGGTCATCGTGTCGGCTATCGATACCGAGGACCATAAGCGGATTCTGGCGGTGCTGCCCGACCGCAAAAAAGAAACGGTTAAAGCCTTTTTGCAGAATATTCCCGAGGCACAGCAACACGCGTTACAACGCGTCTGCGTGGACATGTATGAAGGGTATCGCAACGCCGTCTATGAGACATTGCCCGGCGTCGAGGTGGTGGTTGATCGCTTCCATGTCGCCAAGCATTATCGAGACGGCGCCGACCAGGTCCGCAAGGCGGAAATGAAAAAACTCAAGAATACCCTGTCTGCCGAGGATTATGCCAAGCTGAAAGGCGCGATGTGGGCTTTTCGGAAGCGCTGGATGGAACTCTCTGCCGATCAGCAAACCGTTTTGCTTTTTCTATTCCAGCAAGCCCCCATTTTGCGAGAAGTCTATATCCAACGGGAGCTTTTGACGGGTATTTTTGAGCGCCGACTCAATAAGGCTGAGGCCGAAAAAGCCTTGGATCGCTGGATGGAGCATATCAAAGTCTTGAAGTTGAAGGGCTTTGATGCGTTTGTCAAAACCTATCAAAACTGGCGAAATGAAATCACCAACTATTTCATTCGCCGGGAAACCAGTGGCTTTGTTGAAGGGCTTAACAACAAAATCAAAAGCATCAAACGACGCTGCTTTGGCATTTACAATACCGTCCGCCTGTTTCAGCATATCTGGCTTGATATCGAAGGGAGACGGTTGTTCGGTTATGCATAACCCTATATGTCGGGGCTACTCCGCGAAATACGGAAGAGCCAAGATCCTAACCCTTTAAAAGGGCTAGTAAGTAATAGACCTTGGGATTATCAACTTACAAGTTCTGGTCTTTGCTCGGAAGTTAATATTGCAGCGATATGTCCCCGGGCTGAGGCGCCTAAATTAAGGCGCTTTTTGAGTCAATTTCAGGAAAGGATACAAGCGACAGATCGGGAACGCGATTATCTTCATGATTTTCCCGGATTTTCCGCTGCTTTTAGCCTTCCGTTATTCTATCCTAGCCAAGGAGAAGCCAGTTGGTTAGATTTAGATGATTCCTTCTCTGGTACTGATGTATTGTCATCAGCCAAACTTCTCGCTCAAAAAATATGCACAGCTCTTGATGTTTTAAGAGGGATTAGACCCAGTGCAGTGGTGGTTATATTTGTTCCAACCCGATGGAGTCCGTTGAAAGTTGTTGAGACCGAGATGGAACAATTTAACCTCCACGATTACATTAAGGCATATGCAGCACGGCATGGCCAAGGTACGCAATTTATCCGTGAAGAAACAACAGATTCATCTCAACCTTGTCGAGTAAGATGGTGGCTTTCTCTCGCTTTATATGCAAAAGCGCTTCGTACTCCATGGCGCCTCGATTGTCTCGACGAGGAAACTGCGTTCGTGGGAATCGGTTATAGCATAGATAATGTGGCTGCTCGTGGAAACCATGTTCTAATGGGATGCAGCCATCTTTATAGCGCTCGTGGTGAAGGGCTCCAATTTAGACTGGGTCGTATTGAAAATCCAATCATTCGAGGACGTAACCCATTTATGTCCGAGGATGATGCTAGGAGGACAGGGGAAACAATTAGACAGCTGTTCTTTGATTCAAAAATGTGTTTGCCGAAAAGAGTGGTTGTTCACAAACGCACGCCTTTTACGGATGAAGAACAAAGAGGACTGGTGCAAGGCCTTGAAGGTGTTCTGAACGTGGAACTCATCGAAATCAATGTGGAAGAGTCACTGCGTTATCTTGCATCAAAACTGAAAGATAGGAAACTGACCATAGACGGTTTTCCAATTCCGCGTGGTGCCGTTGTTGTTCAGAACTCAAATACAGCACTACTTTGGGTACATGGCTCAGCACCCAGTGCGCAAAACCCAAATTTCAAATATTACCAAGGAAAGCGCCGTATTCCCGCACCGCTTCTTATACGCCGTTATTTGGGGCAAGCTGATGTAGTACAAGTAGCTACAGAAATACTTGGGCTTTCCAAGATGAATTGGAACACCTTCGACTATTACTCGCGATTACCTGCAACATTGGATTCAGCAAGCGCTATAGCTAAAGTGGGAACATATTTAAGCAGTTTTGGTTCTGCGCCATATGATTATCGTTTATTGATATGACTTTTTATCAGGTTTTCATTTCGGATTAACTGCCAGATCATCTCGAAATTTCAACATCTCCGCCGGCGAGACCGATAACGCATCCGCCAACTTGCAAATATTCAGCAGGGCAATATTTCGTTTGCCCCGCTCTACTCCACCCAAATAACTTCGTGCCATGCCGCATTCTAGTGCGAGTTGCTCCTGAGACCAGCCGCGCTGTTTTCTAAGTTGGACAAGACGCTGTCCAAATAAGACGAGAGGATCAGGTGTGAGCTTGGAATTAGTAGACATTTGATGATGCTACTAACCGGTACTCTATGAGGCCACGCTCTATAAGTGACAATTTCCCTTTTCCGGCTTATATTTAGCATTTTGTCATCGTATTCCAATGCCCAAAGTCCCGATCCATTCCAAATTGGCTCATCTTTCAGAAGGCCAGATCGATGCGTTGATAACGCGGTATTACGCGGGAGCAAGAATTGCTGATTTATTGGCTGAATACGCGATCGATTGCCACCCGCCGCAACTTTACAAATTATTTCCGTCGGTTATTCATTCATCCGCAACATGCCCAAATTGCGGCGCGGTTATGATGTCGAAACACGTGGCTAGAAGTGTTGGTATGGCTGATTCAAAAACCTTGCACTGCTCTCAATGCCGGCACGAAACTAGTTTTCGCTGTAAGTGCGACTATTGCCGTAATCGTGGAAAGGTCAAGAACGGCCGATTTTCACATACCCCTTTCAGCAATCGAACTTTCGAAGCTCAAGGAGTAACCAGTCAGGTGCTAAAACCTGATCACTTGACATTAGAACAAGCCATTGCTTTGCTGGCTTTGGCCCGTTGCAATGATTTTATTGATAGCTATGGTCGAAGGATTTCGGTGCCCGATTTGACAGTCGTGCCGTTTGCTCCCAGAGGCTGTTATGCCAAAGAACTCATCGAAAGATTGGGCAAGGCGGACTTCTTCGGCTCAGTTCCGGAAAGCCATTATGTTTTTGATGCGCTCAAAGATGAAGAGCTAACGGCATTACAGTTTCCCATTCGTTGGAATATCCAACGTTATGTTCGTATCGAACTGCTTGAGCAAATTGAACAATGTGCGCGGACTATGGTGTGGCCAGGTCATTGGTTGAATCAGCTTTCCGATATGAAGCGTTCTTTGGCGTTTGCCGAATGCCAGGAATTTTACGATTTTTGTGCCAAACAACGGGGCTTACCGCCGTCTGCACAACGAAGTACAACGATAATGCTAAATAATCTGCTGCAAGATCACTCCGTGGCGCAATGTTACCGAATTATCTATGCAGGCGCCCAAGCTGCCGCGGATTTTTTAGTTAGAAGTTCTTGCGCGGGGCAGCACGCCGCCAATTACATGATCGGCGCTTGCCAGCGTTGGGTTGACCGAGCCCGGTCTGAAGACTGGGTTGTAACACCCTTTCGAAGAAATCCTGAACTTCCGCGAAGCATGATCAATTACGTTTTATACGACGACTTTCTGAAATGCGGGGACGATGGGTTCAATTTGGCTTTGGATAAGATCACTCGACCAAACGCATGATTGTTTGCAACACATTGGAATACCTGATTAGGTCCAGCAGCGTGGTTTCATAAAACAAGTAAGTTAAAAATTTCCAGTTAGAGTCGTGCATACCTGCTAGGAAATATTTCCTTCTAAATCAGTTAATTAACAATTAAGCAAAAAACAGTTGTCAAGTGAAATAGCTTGACAATAACTTATTGATAATAATGAATAATTTTACTTTTTTGTTTGTTGAGATTATTCTTCTGTTCATCCTAGATATGCTGTTGGTCCTAACGAAGTCATGAACCCATTTGCTTGTCTCCTGCATTCGATTCGTATGCGACGAGGTATTCGTCAAATTGATTTAGCAGAAATGATTGGCTACGAGCAAACATACATTTCTGCACTTGAAATTGGCAAGAAAGGTCCGCCCACGTCGGAGTTTGTTGAAAGATTGATTGGGGCCTTGGATTTGCCAGTAGAAGAACGTGACCAGCTTCGTCATGCGGCAGATGCGTCGCAACGGAGATTGGTGATCGACTGCGATATGCCCCAGGATGTTTTTTGGATGCTCAAAGAGCTACGTGATCGAGTATCGGACTTGACGCCTGTGGAAATACAGATGATTCGCCAAGTCTTGAAGCTTAAAGAATCGTTCAGCGATGAATGCGTCGAACCAGTATACCGCTTAAAACGGCGGAGAAAAAAGGAGGCTCAAATGTAAAACGGGACAAACCTTACGGCTTGCCCCGCTGGGTGGAATGCCATACGACACTCCTTGGTTGCTCTTTTAGTATCGTCACTCTTCCCGCCAGCGTCAAGTCCAGTCTGATCACTAATGTCTGCGGAACGTCGAGTTTAACTACCCGATGTGAGCGTTGTTACGCCAAAAAGCAGACCTAATCAACCGTAGCAGTGGCTGTGGAAAGCTGCGTTTTGGCTTTTCCGGCCACATAGCAGGAGAGTCGCTATGTCAAAAAATCTTTGGCAAGGAACTTGGAGAGGCCGACAGCCGGCTGGTAATGCGCATAAACGAGCCCGAAAGGTCATTTCCCCATCGGGCGGTATCGTTCGTGGCAAATTCCCTAGCCGCAAGAATGGCCGCATGGTCCATCATGAGGGATTGCTCGAACTCGACGCGATTTATCTATTCGAAACTTCCCCCAATATCGTTAAGTACTGTGAACAACCTGTCACACTGCACTATCCAGATGGTGATCGATTACGGCGATATACGCCTGATTTCGAACTGGTATTAGCAACCGGTGAAATCGTGCTGGTCGAGGTCAAGCCGGTTAGTAGTATCGAACACCGAGACGTGCAGCATAAACTCGACTGCGTAACTAAGCATATGCGACGCTCTGAGACGGCCTTTACCGTTCTGACCGTCAAGACATTCGGCAAGAGCCACGCTTATCCAATCTACGCTGGATCTATCACCAGTGTCAGCGAATTCCCCCATCGCCCGACGCCATGACGGTTGCCATCGATAAGATTCGTCATCGCCTTCCTGTATCGCTTGCCGCAGCCACCACTTTGATAAAGACCGGGACTGTCGATCCCTATATCCTGTTATTGGCCGGCCATCTGTGTTGTTCCTTGGATGAGCCTATTTCTCAAGAAACTCTAATTGAATTGAAGATGGAGGCAGACAATGGCTGGTTTCGCATTGCACAAGAACAAGGTTTTTAATTGGAGCGGGGCTGAATACCGCATCGATCGTATTCAAGCGAATGGCGATGTACTTTTGGAACGCATGAATGATGGCCAGTTATCGGTAGTCAGCCGTGAACAATTGCTCACCGAATATGCGGAAGGAAAAATTTCAGCTAAAAAAGTTGATGCGACTTTCGCTAATTCTTTAGTCCCTTCATTTTCACGGCCGCTTGATGAACTATCCGAAGCTGTCAGAAATGCCGTGAAGCGCCGTAAGCATTACCTTGAAAGTATCCTAGATCATGGTGTTCCGGTTT
Source organism: Methylomonas rapida (assembly GCF_024360925.2). Taxonomy (NCBI): domain Bacteria; kingdom Pseudomonadati; phylum Pseudomonadota; class Gammaproteobacteria; order Methylococcales; family Methylococcaceae; genus Methylomonas; species Methylomonas rapida. The sequence goes on from NZ_CP113517.1 coordinate 14,462, forward strand.
TTACACCGGAGTATTTGAAGCCATTGATTGAGCGGGCGGCTACGGAAATTGGAGATGCAAAACCACCAGCCGTAATCACCCTTTATCGATGGTACCGGCGATTTAAGTCGATGAACGACGCACGAGCGATCATTCCGAGGACTGACCTTTGTGGCCCCAGGGAGACACGGCAAAGTGATCTTATCCTCCAACTGGTAGCAGAGTCGCTAGAAGAGGCTTTTAAAGCTTCACCGCAGGCGACGTGCCGTAATATCTATACGCGCTTACTCGGCAAAATCGATATTGAGAATCAGCGAAAAATTGGGGGCGAACCTATCAAGCCGCCGTCTTTGCGCACCGTATACCGTTTGGTTGAGCGTGCTGAGGCATACGAACTCGCGGTCTTAAAGGGAGGTAAGGCGGCTGCGGATAGGCGTTTTAGAATCGGTAAAGCCGGTGTAAAAACATCCCGCATCCTTGAGCGAGTTGAGATTGATCATACGCCGCTCGACCTTTTTCTCATTGATGAGAAAAGCTGGCTGCCACTCGGAAGGCCCACACTAACTGTAATTATCGACCACTATAGTCGGATGTTACTTGGCTACTATTTGAGTTTTGACAGTCCTTCAACAGCGGCGGTAATGGGGGCATTACGGCATGCCATTCTGCCCAAGAAATTGGCAGATCAGGTCATACCAAACCTAAAAAACGCCAACACATGGCCTTGTTACGGTCTTCTTGAAGTGATGGTGGTCGACAACGGCTTGGAATTTCATGGTAACGATCTGGAAAGCGTAGCTTATGATTTGGGGATTCGTATTCAATACTGTCCAAAACATACGCCACGTTTCAAAGGGGTGGTTGAGCGCTATCTTAAAACGGTCAACTATTTCTTCGCTCACCAGCTACCCGGCACCAGTTTTGCCAAATTTTATCAGCGTGGTGATTATGATCCACAAAAAGCGGCTCTTCTGACCTTCGCGGAATTCAAACAAATTTTCGAAAAATGGGTAGTCGATGTTTATGCCCAAGATGAACATAGGGGACTGGGTAAAACAACGCCATGGGCACGTTGGCAGGAGGGTTTTGCGCATTACGAACCGGTATTACCTGATGATTTGCTCACGTTGCAGCGCCGAATTGGCTTAGTGGAAGAGCGCTCATTGCGCCGCGATGGCATTGTCCTGCATGGCATCCGGTACAGCGGTGACGAGCTTAGCCCTATTCTGCGCGGCTTTGGCGAAGGGGTGAAAGTCAGGCTGGTTTACGACCCAGAGGATTTGGGTGAAATCCAGGTCTGGGGACCTAATGATGCCGAGCCAGTTACGGTGAAAGCACTCGACTACGACTTTGCTCATGGCCTCACGGTTAAGCAGAATGAGTTTATTCGCGAACAGTTGCGTGAACAGGGCGCGGCGGTTGTCGATAGAGTTGCTCTCGAACGAGCTCGATATGAATTGTCGTTGGCAATTGAAGAATTAATGACCAGTCGAAAACACACGGCTAGACGTCGTAGTGCGGCATTGCGCGGGATCAACAGCAGCAAGCCTAACGGATCGGAAACACCTATCGGTAACAAACCCGATTCGACCAAAAACCCCAAACGCGATATACCTGTGGCGTCGTCTAAATTTCAACAAAATCAGGATGATAAAGGGCTGGAAATCATTAAATCATTCCAAATGAAACGGCAAGAAGGAATTCAACATGAACTTTAAAAAAGTTTTCGACGAATTGCGTCGTTTCGAAGAGGAATATATTCCTTTCCCACCTTTTGTTGCCGCCCTCGATGCCATTAAAACCAATCTGGAGCTGTTTCGCGAGACAGGCATTGCTCAGCATCTGCTCGTGCTCGGGGACGCCGGCACCGGTAAAAGCAGTATTTGCCGCTGGGTCGAGCATCAATATCCACGGTTCGCATTGCCAGATCGGGATGTCATACCTGTACTCATTGTCCCGGTCCCTGCTGCCGCTAGCATTTCCAGTATGGCCTCCGCTATGCTGGAAAAATTGGGCGATCCGTCAGCGCTATTTGGAACGATTTCGACGAAAACGTCGAGGGTTGTTACGCTTTGTCATGCGTGCCGGGTAGAATTGATTTTATTCGATGAAGCCCAGCATATCCATGATCGAGGACAAGTCACCACACACTATATGGTAGGCGATTGGTTGAAATCATTGATTGATCAGACCGGCGTACCGACGGTGTTTTTAGGCTTACCTCGCTTGGAACAACTGCTTCAAGTGAATGAGCAATTACGCCGGCGCTTTTCCCGTCGTCTCAGATTGGCTTTGGGACAAAGCGACAAAAATTCTATCCATGAGGAATGCCTACAGTTGTTTCGTTCATTGGGTGCCTGTCTGCCCGTTCCTTTGGTCTGTGGTGCATATGGCTGGGATGAACTCGGCATGCGTCTTTATTATGCGAGTGACGGGCGAGTTCACTATATCAAAGAGCTGTTAAAAGCCGCCTTACGGCTTGCCTTGGAAACCGACAGCGTTGAGATCGGCCCTCATTTTCTTGAACGAGCGTTCACCGTGCAAATATGGTCGGAAGGGGTTGATAAACTCAATCCATTCAACTCGGCTTTCGAGTTTCGGCGTCTCGACCGCTATAACGAACCGTTCGAGCGCGGTGCTGTCAAGGTGCCGAGCAAAAAGAGGTTAGCGAAATGTTAATACCGCACGCCGAATTTCCGGTACGCCCTGTTAGAGCCCGTGGGGAAAGTTTGGTTGGCTACATCCATCGCTTCTATTTCGAAAATGTTCACGACATCCCTTTAACGTTACGGCAGGCATTACGCGATTATTATTCTGGCCAGAATAGTGATTATGCCTTTCAAATGGTTACGAAGGTTGTCTGTCCGAATCGACAACGGAATAGTCGACTATTTGATAATCAAAGGATCGACGTGAAACTGTCGGGCGGTCGTCGCTATTTCAGCAAACGTTTGCATTACAACCCCATTCGTTATTGTCCAGCCTGTCTTGGTAAGTTGGGTTTTCATGCCGAACTTTGGACCTTACCGAAAGTGGAAGCCTGTCCTTATCATCGTTGCCGGTTATTAACGCGATGTTCAACGTGTGATCGATCTTTGACTTGGGGAACGCTTCGCGCGGGCTGGCTGTGTCGTTGCGGTACGCCGTTAACAGAGGGAGATGCTGCGGTTGCCTCCGAATGGAAAATAGACCTGGCTGAGATCATGATTCAAGCAGCGGATATGGAGAAACCTTATCCCGATAACGGTCACTTGGAAACAGCGACGGCGTCCGGTTATGACCAATACACAATATATGATGTCTATCAGTTTCTTGCCAGAATCGAATATCTTAGGCGAGACCTTCGTCATCGACATAGCTATGATTTACGCTGTCGATGGCCGTTTAACATAAAGCCATCTGCACAGTCAGACTCTGAAAGGTGGTCGCTGAGGTTTTTAACGGCGGATCGAAAGACCAGAACAACTCACTTGCATAGGCTATTAAGATGGAATTTTAGACAACATAAAACCGTCCTTGTCAGAGGAAGTTCACAAAGCCCGCTGGCTTTGGTGTTGAATGCGCTCGTTCATCTTCAGAAAAATCCCTTCGCCAACGTATACTTCAGTCAAGCGAATGCACTGTTACTTGAATATCAAGTCGGCATCGAAAGCCTAGTCGACGTGTATTTCCATCCACGATTGCCTATAAGTTATCACCATCAATATCTAACGGTGCTCACCCGATGGTGGCATGGGCTGGCCAATCGACTAGTGATCCTAGAACCGGAATACCAGTTTGAAAAAACATATCGGCTTTCGACCGGTGGAGGATCATTGGATCAGGTAATCGACGTTCTAAATACTTTGTTTGATGCGGCACTAAGCCGCAGACCATTTGAATGCTACGGTAAGTTTGCCAAGCGATGGTCGATTCCGGCAGCCATGCGGCGTAGATTTCAGGCTAGTGAGATTTTAGCAGTGATGGTCGCTTATTTAAGCGGCTTACAGTCATCGGAGATTTCGTTCTTTCATTGCCTGTTAAAGGACGCAACGTATGTCTCTGTTTTCTAGTCGTGTTATCGATCGTTCAAATCCGATTCTTCAAGGCACTGATTGCATTACCTTAAGTCAAAGACCCTACTCGACTTTGCTGGTTCGGCCTCGGCCGATTGCCGGCGAGGCCACGTTTGGTTATCTACTGCGGGTCGCGCGAGCAAACGGTTACAACACGTTAGCGCAATTAGGAACCGCATTCAGTAGCTTTGAAGCTCTATGTCAGGCATTGAAATTGACGGTAGCTGAAAAAGCTAAGCTGTTTGGACCACGTCCAGGATATTGGCGCCTAACCAATTTGTCGGAAGGGCTGAGTGGGATCGATTTCAATCATACGCGATTGCGTTGGTGTCCGAGTTGTATGAGGGAGTCGGTTTATCTCCGTGGTATTTGGTCAGTGGAAGTTTCCGGCATCTGTAACCGTCATGGTATTCGCTTAATCGATCAATGCCCAAACTGTGGCCGCGCGCAGAAATTGGAGAGGGTGAACTTTGAGCAATGTTCCTGTGGAGCATTGCTTTTTTGTACGCGAAGTGTCGAAAAAGTCGATGGTTCGATATTGCACGTCAGCCAAGTATTCGAGGACTCGCTGAACCAAAAAACGGCCTACGCCAATTTGCCGCCTTTAGCATTCGCGGAATGGGTAAGACTGATCACTTATCTCGGACAATTTTCGAAAAGCTTTCAACCGACAAAGCCTGGAAAGATCGCAAGATTGTATCAGGTCGATACGGCCATGCGTTTGATGTCGCAGATTGCGTATTTATTGGAAAATTGGCCGAAGAATTTTTACCAATTGTTATCGGCATTGCATCGGCAGAGCGACGAAAAACTGAGTATTCGAAGAACTTTCGGTCCGCTTTATCGGGTACTTTATATCGATTTGTCCGATGCTTGTTTTCAGTTTCTACGCGACGAGTTCGAGCATTATTTGATCGAATGCTGGCCTGGTGTAGTGTGTGGCCGGCACCGGGCTTTTCAAGCTGAGACGATAGCCGCCCATCCCAGGCAGGCTTGGAAACAGGTAGTAAAACAAGCCGGTATTGCCCCATCGATTATCCGGCATCTGATCCGAGCCAAGTTGATATTGGCTGACGAAATTGATTTACCTTCCGGTCGAACCGTGCGATCGATTGATAAAAAACAGCTTAAACAACTGACTGATTTCGCCAAAGCGGGTTTCACACTTAAAGAAGCCGCTTACCGGTTAGCGTTGCCGGAAAGTCGAATCAGAACATTGATTACCGATGAAATCATCGAGCCGTTGATTTCGAGGCTACACAGCAACGCCCCCACTTGGTTGATCCCCGAACAACAACTGCGGCGGTTGTATTTTATCGGTCGTGAAATGAATCCCTTACCGGCCACGATCACTATCTCAAAAATCCTCAAACATTGGCGTCTACGCGAGGGTGAGTTCAAGGCTCTGGTACAGGCGCTGTTATTGGGTCGACTCGTGCCAGTGGGCACAAAGGCCGAATATATGCCGTTGGGAAAACTGGTACTAGATGAGCTTCAGGTTCGGCAGTGGTTCACCGAGATGCGTGATGCTGCCGGCGCAAGTTTGTCGATAGATGAGGCAGCGAAACGACTTGGATTGAAACAACAGGTGGCCTATGACTTGATAAAGGCGGGATTACTGGAAACGATCCAAGACGATCTACCTGGCCGGCGTATCACGCCAGTCGCTCTTAAAACCTTTCAGGAAAGCTATATCTCTTTAGCCGAATACGCCCGGTTGTTGAATCGAGCACCACGTTCGGTGTTGCAGTCATTGGAGGTCCAGCCGGTTTCCGGACCGACGATTGACGGTAGCCGGCAATACTTCTACCGCCGGGCTGAGCTAGAGCACGAAGCATGCAATGTTAACGAAGTGACTTGCAATTCAAAAAAAACGTGAAAAAGGAGAATGAACATGTTTGATGACGACTTGCCGAAATCCGATCTTAAACAACTTCGGGATGAGGTTTTAAGCAAACATCCAGAGGCTGCGTTGCCGGTTAATTTACCATCATAGGGTTTAAACCACCGGTTTTTGTTGGTCAGCTTTAGCCCGTATTTTTGGAGTCTTACTGAAAAAGTATGACAGGAAATCGCATCTTGCTTTATGAAGTTTGGATTTCTCGTCAGGAATATTGTTACATCCTTTGTTATTCATGGCATCATTAAGAAAATCAGATATGTCGTAAGCAAATAATGGTCAAAGGTAAATGTGGACGCATTTTTCGTTATCGGGTTAGGGGGGATATCGCGTTACCCATTTTTAGGTAGGATCAATTTATGAAGGAAATTATTATTCTCTATGGGGCGGCAATAACCGTGTCGGTCGGTTTCTTAACTGCGTGGCTAAATTCAAGGGCCCAGGTTAATACTGCAAAAATAACAGCCGAAAAAGATAAGCAACTTCAACTGAATGAAATCTATTTTAGGAGCGTAGAAAAGGAAGTAGAAACAAAGTTGTCTGAATTAGAGAAAATGTATGAAACACTATTATGTATAGAACTTGAAAATTCAAAAACAATGAGCTATATGCAGTCCAGTAATAGCTTGGATATTGAAGAATTCAGATCTAGATATATTTCAAATTGCAAAAAACTGCATGAGATTCAGGCAAAAATAGCTATACGTTTCCCTAGGATGATTGAGGAAACAAATAAGATCTATAGTCAAGCAAACGTTTTTTGGGGAAACCAGGAAAATCTTCTCAGGACAGATATAAAGAATAACCCAGAGCGATACCAAAGTTTGTGCGATAAAATACACGAAGTCAGTTATGTTATATCAGATCTAACTAGTTCATTAAAATCAAAAATAGTTGAAGAAGCTGAGTTTATTCAGCAAAGATTGGTAACTGAGCTAACAAGTGTATGAGCAAAGGCATTAAGAAACGATGTCTCAAAATGGATCATTCATAGATGTATCGCTGGTGTCACTTACAAAAAAAACAACCACAGGTTTTTGTGGAATACAGTTATCGCCATTACTATGGGCGTGGGGTTCTTAAAAACCTTTAAAAATTTGAAAATTACATCAAGGATAAGGGTACGTCTGGCATCATGGGACCTTGGCAGGTACGCAAGCGATCTGTCCAAGTCGCCGATGGCCGCCAATGGTGCACCGCCTGTAACACAAGACTACCCCCATACGGGTGTGGATAACGAACTCAACGCGCTGATCGTCAGGCCGTATATGCTCAGTCAAAGTTGAATTAGTTGATTCCGATCCAAGCTTCGAGTCTGGATTTTATATAGTCAGGCGACAGTCTTTCTTGTTCCAATCTCGAGGCGAATTTATCTGTATTTTTTAAATTCGAAAATATTCGAGCTTCTGAGTCGGTAAGAAATTTAGGCAGGTTATTGACCGATGTTCGTTCACCGACCATCCGGCTCTTATGTTCATCGAGTGTTTCCTGATCCATCATAAGTACTTCGACAGTCGATAACTTTGAACGGACATCGCTCAAGATGGATAGCCCCCAGGTGTCTATATCTCCCCAGTAAGCAACGTTTTTGGATTTAAGCCATACTGCCTCCATCCAGGCCACATTTTTTCCTCCACCAAATATAGCAATGGTATCTGGGAGGGAAGGTAACCCCAATCCTGATTCCATGTTTTCTATAACAAGGATGTTTTTAGCTGGAAGTGCCTGTTGTTTTAAAACGTCTCTGGACAGTTGCAGTACGGGGAAGCCGCCTATTCTCACTTTTGTATCTTCGCACAAGGGACGAATGGTTAACCATGCTGTGGGTTTCGCGATGCATGCAAGCCATTTGAGTAACCCGCCGGCATTTGATACTGCATTGTTATGGATTTTATCGAGAATGTCGGTAATCAAAAAACCATATGTTTCGAGAAACTTGGTGTCGACGCCAACCAGTGGCAGAGCTCTAAGATATTTTCCTGTTCCCATAGCGGGAATTAATTGCTTGATTAAATCCGGCAGTAAACTGGCATCAGCTGGGTTCATTGTCTCAATCGTATTTAAGTTTTTTACCAATGCTGAATAAGTTTCGGGATAGACCTTTAATAAGGGAGACATATTGGTTTCCCAGATTTGACTTCTCTTTAGCGCTCCATCTCCGACAAATTCGATCAGCTCTTGGACGCTTTTTAAAACGAAAAACCTGAATCCGTGACTTAAAAGGCCATCCACGGCCGCAACGCAATGATTTAAAACGCTTATTCTGGGATAATACCGCTATTCTTCCATTCACCCGGCGAGTGATTCATGAAGCGGTTTATCCTGGAGCAATCTGAAACTGAATTTTATACCAGCCATTCTGGATTAGCCTTGGTCGGTTTATGTTTGAATCAATATGGCCAGCTCAATCAGGCGCTGGAAAAAGGTATTCCGCTACGGCACGGTATTGCTCACGCCGATATTATCAAAAGCTATATAGGCACCCTTAGCCTGGGCAAAAGCGACTTCGAAGCCATCGAAAACCATCGCGACGACGACTATTTCAAAGCCGCGCTCGCCATTCATCAAGTACCCTCCAGCGCCCGCCTCAGACAGCGACTGGATGAACACGCCGACGCCTTATTACCGATCATTTATCAAAGCAACCTCGATTTTCTGGCTCACGCCCAGGTGCCGGTAACGCCGTTAGCCACAGGCCATGTCGCGTTGGATATCGATGTTTACCCCATGAACAACGAAAAAACCTGCAAAGAAGGCGTCTCCCGAACCTACAAAGGTTTTGACGGCTACGCCCCGATTGCCCTCTATCTGGGTAAAGAGGGCTGGTGTATTGGTAATGAACTGCGCGAAGGCAAGCAGCATTGCCAATACGAATTCCGCTATGCGCTGGAGCGCGGACTCGCCGCCGCGAAACGTTTGACGACTTTGCCTTTGTTGGTCCGGCTGGATGGCGGTCACGACGCGCTCGACAATCGCATCGACTTACACGAAGCCGATCAGGTCGATTTCATCATCAAATGGAACCCGCGTAAACAAGATGCCGACGCCTGGCTGGCCTACGCCGAACAACACGGCCAGTGGACCACACCGCGCGAAGGCAAACGCGTGGCCTTGTTCAGTGTCATGGAGCAACACACTCGCAACGGTAAAACCTATACCTGTCGCCGGGTCATGCAAATCACCGAGCGCACCATCACGGCTCAAGGCCAAGCCCTCGTGCTACCGGATATCGAAATCGAAGGCTGGTGGACCAGTCTGCCGGTGGCCGATTACGACGATGCCATGGTTATTGCCCTCTATCGCGACCATGCCACCGCTGAACAATTCCACAGCGAATTCAAGACCGATCTGGATATCGAGCGCCTGCCATCCGGCAAGTTTGCCACCAACGACCTGATCATGAGCCTCAGCGCCTATAGCTACAACATCCTGCGCTGGATAGGCCTGATCGGCTTGCTGGGCGAACAAAGCCCGGTCAGGCATCCTGCCAAGCGGCGGCGTATCAAAACCGTGATCCAGGAACTGATGTATCTGGCCGCGCGACTCATCCGTAGCGGGCACCGGCTGAAGCTGCGCTTTTCACAGAGCTGTCCCGGTTTCATCGCTTTTGAATCCACCTACGCCAAACTCGCCGCCGGCTAGCGACTGATCGCTCTGCCATCGATAGCACAACGCCGCAAATTCACAGTGGCTTGGGAATCCTGCGCCTAAAGTCCATCAAATTGAATCATGCAGGGAAAATATTCCAGATAATACGCTGCATTTCTAGCCGTTAAACTCGATTGCCCGGACCACACTTTTAAATTCAGCGAATTTTGGAAGAGTATGACGAATAAAAGGTCTGGCAATATGTGGAGTCACGGATTCAGGAAAAATTTAGGTAACGTTTGTTCGGAAAGCACCCGATAATTTCGGGTTTCCCATTCGATCAGGTGCTGAGCGGCAAATGAGCGCCATTGGCCAATAAATTTTTGGAAATGTTCCATATCACCAACAGCGAGTTGGCCTGTTGGTGGCTTTAATCCAATTCGAATCGGAAACGGTTTATCGTTCAGTAGGCGCGCTTTTAAGCCAGTGAAGTTTTGCCATTCCCGTTTTAATATGAGCTCCTCTATGTCGGAAGGTAGTAAGCCCCACGGCCTATCCATTTTATAACTCCACGCCAAATGATATGGCCTCCATCATGAACTGTTGTTGACGCTGTTGTTCAAGACGTTCGTCAATTTCTTTCCAAGTAACTTCACAGAGGTGGCTTTCATGGTTCTCTTGATCTCGCTCAGCTATGAGCAGAGAACGAGCCGACTCCCTGGCTAAATTGAGATTTTTGTATGGGGTGATCAGGTTGACGTGAATGTGTAGCTCTTTGAACACCCGCAACACTCTGCGGCTGACCGCCTCTGCTGTATTGGAAAATGCCTCGTCTAAAAAAACAGTACAGTAAACAGGTTTGTCGTAGCCGTCCGGTGTCAATACATAGGCCAAACTGGCGGCAACGATGGTACCGGCAAATGATTCTTTCTCGCCGCCGGATTTGCCGCTGGACGATTCCAACACGTCTCGCACTTCATGGGTTTCGGCATCCAGTTCTTCCGCATAAAACGACATTTGATAGCGGGGATCGAGTAGCCTTAAACTTTCTAAAGTGTTAGATGTCACGGGGCTGCTAGCCTTTTCCAGTATCTGGACGACCGATTGCAAGCGTTCGAATCGGGCTTCGTGATCGTCACTGGTTGCCTGGCTCAAAACGGTTCTTACGTGCCTGTTGAAGTCCTGAACATGCGGATATTGTTCGACTTTGCTCCCTAGCTTCAAATGCGAGCCGGGCCGAAACTCGGTTCGAGAGAGTACTCGGTTAATCGTATCAATACGATCGACGATATCTTCCCGTTCCGATTCGAGGCGCTGGTGGATACGTGCCAGCGACTGTGTTGCGTGTTTATTCAACCTCTCTTTGAATTGCTCAACCAAATGTGGCAAACCCTCTTGTTCGAGCCGATTTAAATGAGCTAGATACTCTTCAAGACTGGCGGCGTCACATCCCCAGTCTTCGGCAATGACACGCCATTTGTCGTGAGAGCGAAATGAGGACATAATTCGGATCACGGAATTTTCAGTGTTCCCTTTCCGGTCACGCAATTTTTCTAATTCGCTTTCTATTGTCTGTCTGATCTGGTATTCAATAGAGGGTATCCGTTCAAGATCACTTATCTGGATGGCTCCAACCCTTTGTTTGAGCAAATCGCGCAAGGTATTATCCAAACCGATACATGCTGCGGCCTTAGCTACTTGTTGCTGTTCTGTTGCATCGGTTAGTTTTCCATTCAGTTCACCTTCGGAAATTTTTTGTTGTTCTTTGTTTTCTCTTATATTTGCGAGTTCTTGTTTGGCACTATCCCAACGTTGCCTAGCTTTTTCAAGATCGCTTCCAGCTTCCTCTAGCGCTTGTAAATCGCTTTTTACTAGAGATACTTTCGACTCCCAATAAGGCGCATTAATCTCATCCCACTGATAATTGCGCAACTTTTCCCAAAGCGATTTTCTTTCGTTAATAGTTCCCAGCGTTTCCTCGGCGCTTTTATCAGCTTGAATAGCATCGTTTAATTTTGTAGCTAGATTGCTCAGGTCGTTTCGTAATATTGCCAATCTGGATTTATTGGAAAAACCCAGATACCAGTTGCGGCGGTCGTCAATTCGGTGTTGATCCTTTTTCTCAAAGCGTCCCTTATCCATGTGCATCAAGCCTTGTTGAGTCATGGAAAATGGGGTGATATCCAATTCTTCGGTAGATGAAACACAATGCAGGTCAAAGCGTGCTAAATATCGTTTTAGCCAAGCCCGATATGGATGATCACGCCAGACCAATTTGCGCAAAAAACCATTGGTTTTGAATTCCGCTACTTGAAGGGAGCTTTCATCTCGGACTATCTGAACACGAACATGTAATCCAGTATGGCGGGCATTCAACCAACGGGTTACCATTGAGAAGCGATCAGCTGGAACAGCTAATGTCGTGCGCAACCCTCCCAAAGCACGCTCAATGGCACCTTGCCACGAACGTTGGGATTCATCGACATCAATCAACTCGCCAATAAATACGCATTGTTCACGCACTAGACCCAAAGACTCCACTAGTTCGTCGCGCAGTTGTTGAAACTTGATATCGATATTGGAATCTGGACGCGCTTCGATTTCTTCAATCTCTGTGCGAATGGTTCGTTCTTGCGCTGTTAGCTGGCTAACGGTTCCACGCCGCTCTGCAAAGGTGAGCAGTGCTTCTTTATTTTCTGCCGCAATTCTCTCAAGGCTGGCTTCAGTTTGTGATTGATTATGCAAAAATTGTTGTTCTTGCAATTGATCATTCAATCCCAAAGCACGAGTGTCACTCTGATACCGAGAGGAATGAAGGATTACTTGAGTCAATCGCTGTTCAGCGTTGGCCAATTCCTGTTTTAACGACTCTATACGGCCACCACCGAGTTTTATATAGTCTTCGTGTCGTTGTTCCGCCAGTTTATCGGCATCAGCTTCCTGTGTAGAAAGCTGATTTATCAATAAGGATAAATTTTGTAACGTATTTTTATAATTTTCGATTTTATCGTGCCACAGAGCAAAACCTATTTCTCCAAAGTAAGTGGAAAGCCCATCGCGTTGGCCTTTTAATCGCTCAAGCTCTGTTTCGGTTTGTTTTAGCGTTTCATCCAAGTCGGGCAATCTGGATAAATGATCCATTTGTTGTCTAGCGTCGATCAATTCATTGTGAATTGCAACCAGATCGGCAAACTCATCAACCACTTTCCGGGCGTCATCTTTAACTGTGCTGGGTTCCAACACCAATTCCCTGATCAGACCGGTTAAATCATCGATCTTTTTCAGACCTAATGCTCTCGACAGCAAGGCAGGGGCATTCTTGTTATCCATGTATAAAAGCTTTCGATACAGTTCCTGATAATCGAAAAAGCTATCGTCACAACAAGTGATGGCTGGATCGTTCCGCAGCCATTGTTTCAACGAACGAGCATTGCCTTCGCCAAAAGCATCGAGAATTTCTTTAAGAGATAGGTTTCTTTTTGCAACACAATAAATCCGTTTCACATCGGATAGCGCGTTGTTCGCTTGAGTTGTCCAGAAGATGGCGGTTAATGTTATGGAAGAGCCATCGTCACCACGATAAAGTGCCCTTAATCCAGTAACGACAGCTTTGTCCCGTTTACTTTTGACTCGTGTGCCAGCTCCGTCATGCACGGAACCGAAACTGCCGCGCATGTAGGAAAGCAGCGTTCGATCAGTGCGATCTCCTTGCGCGGCGGCCACGTTGAACGTTGCTCGGCCTGCCGGTAAAAGCAAAGCCATCAGACCGTCAATAAAAGTCGATTTGCCGGCACCGTTATCGCCGGTGACCAAGGTTCCATGAGGATCGATTACTGCGGAATGTAAGCCATGAAACGAACCCCAGTTATAGACGGAAAGCTCTGCTAAACGGATTTGGCCTATGCTGAACAGCGAATGAATGTTTCCAACGTCAATGTTATGCATCTTCCTCTCCCTGATCAATTTCATTTTTTTCCTGCAAATCGGTATTTAACCCGGCTTCACGCGCTAACTGTTGATATTCCAAGAGCATGCTTTCTAAAAATTCCGCATTAACGACATAACGAATAATCGGGGTAATCTCGAAACGATCATCGTTGCCACGTACCGAACTTAGAATATGTCGTTCCGTCATCTTTTTTAATGCGGCATCAAGTTGTCTGCGATCCGATTTGCTGCTGTTGGTCAACGATAGAAAGGGTGACAAATTGGCTTCGATTTTCTCTACGTCGATAATGATTTTTTGTTCGCCTGTCGTTTCCCGTTCCTGATAATGCTTACGCAGTACCAGAAGTAGAAAGGTGTCATAAAGCGAAAGTGTTCTGCGGGTAATTAAGGAAACCGTTTCTTCATTTTCTCCGTCGCTTTCATCCAGCCCGGCAATGAATGCGACGCCGGCCCGCTGATCGAGTATCAGTTTTAGGTAGACATCTGCTAAGTGGTTTCGAATAGCGTCTTGATAACGGCAAATTGAATCAAATAGGTTTGATTTTTGGCTGGCTAAAATCACGCCCTGCCTGAATAAGCTTACGAGTGCTCGTCTTGCTTCGGGCGGCATGCTGCCGTTATTCAACGTTACGGTATCATCGAGTGTTTCTTCAGTTGGCGAATCGTCTTGGTCCTCAATGGGTGTTGCAGAGAAAGATTCTTCATACGCTGACACTGATTTGAGCGCCTGGATATCTCCATTTGAGTTTTGCAATGATGACGGATGATCGTCTTGACGCTGCCGGAATCGATCAAATAAATCGCTTATTCCCGATTGGAGGGCACTGTGTTCCAAATCATCGTGGCTCATAGTGCCATCTCCTCTATGCTGTCGGGAAATAGGTCTGCTGTTAGCAGGAACTTTGGAATGGTAGCTTCAAGACGGACACCCTGTTTGTCTAAAAACGCTACTTTTTCTTTGTCATTCAACGTTGTGGCGCCCACTGATCTGGCCACACGCAGGTAGGCGACTAATTCTTCCAGACCTGACGTCAACGGGTGCCTCGCTGCGATAGAGGCAATTGTCATCGGGCCATGTTTAAGCAGCGTGTCTCGAGTTAGCATGGCAATTTCCTTAACTTTTACAGTGTCTAAACAATCCAGCATGAGTGCGTTCGGGATTCTGGAATTGGTTTGCTCTTCTACGCCGGACGTATTCAATTTTTCGTCAGGCATTCTCAGGCGCATATTGTCGGGAGAAGACATTTGAATTGGGCCAACGGGTAACGATAACGAAGTTGAAGTTTTGGGCTCCGTTCCGGCTTCTTTCAAGTCAATCGCCAGGCGTTCCAATTGATGTAGCAACTTATCAACCGCTCTATTTTCCAGAGCAGCTCCGCTTTCGATATAGGCCCTTAAGCTCTCTTCTGTCCTGCGTCTGATATGAAAAACGCGTTCGCTTTCATGGGATAATTCCCGCATCAATCGGCTCAGAAACTGATGTTGCTGCTGCGTTAGCTGTGCTGAGACCGGTCGGTTCAAGATACTGCGCAGCTGGTCCTTAAATTCGGTGGATCTGTTTTGATCGCACAAAAGTTGGAAAAAACCCTCGAATGCGCTTCCCGCATCGGTTTCGGCCAGCAACATTTCCTTTTCCATGACGGATAACAGGAGATCGCCACGTTTCGAACCTCCCTCGATCATCTGTACCCGAACAGCCTGGTCAAGTTCGCGAATTTCATCCTCTACTCGTCGAAAATCTCCGGTCAACACAGAAGCCAATTGATATATTTCCCTTATTCGTTCCCGCTGCTGTACCTCGGATAACTGGGTAACTACGCCGGCATTCAACGCATCGATTTCGCGCTGTAACTCGGATTTTCTCTGTTCGAGCAGTGCAATCCGTTCGTCGGCATTGGGGCTGACAGCCACCGCAAAATCACGCACGGCTTCTTGTACGATTCGAAGATGTGATGCCGTTGTACCCGTACTTCGCTGATCCAGTCCCTGGCAAAATCTCAATGCAACTTCGCTGGCATCTGTTTTGGTGAGTTTGTCGTCCATCTCTCGCAACCAGCCGCTTCGAATCCATTGATTCAAATAAGCTGCGCCTGTAGTTTCTGTTTCCCAAATACCCAGTTCTCTGCATCTTTCCAACTCGGCATCTAACGCCACACGTGCGCGACCGAAAGGAACTTCACTCTCATCGGAAAATAAATCCGCAATGAATGCCAAGATAATCGGCGCATTATCGGCCCGCAGCAATTTCCAAGCGGTGCTTTCCTGAAACAGCCGGCGATACTTAGCTTGTAATCCCTGAAAATTCAAACTCCGCTCCTATTAAGACTTCAGAACTACAATGCAAGGAAGGAATTCACAATCATTGTCTGTTGACTTCTCTTCGGCGCAACTAAAATTCATATTATTCATAATGGGTACAATAAATAATCAATTTGATCATGTCAATAGCTCAAATAAATTGCTTTTCTGTGTTTCTGTTTTAGAATATTCCTATGAGCATCGAACTTTTATCTGCCCCACCCTCGCAAGCAATCGAGAATTTGAATCAAGCGCAGCGGGAACGTCTGACTTTTATTGAATTTCGGCTATTTTTTCTTGGCGGACTAGGGCGACAGGAGCTAATACAAAGGTTTGGTGTTGCCCCGGCAGTCGCGACAAGGGATTTTGCTCAGTATCGGGAAGCATTCCCAAACAACATTAGTTTTAACGGTAAGACAAAGTCATATGAATTAGGACACGCCTTCTCCCCTGCTTTTAAACATTTTCCAGATCAAGTGTTAGCAGTCTTAGCGCATGGATTTGGCTATGGTGGTGTTTACACTTCTGATTGCCTTGTGCCGTGCGAACTTCCGATTATTCTTAGTCGGCCGACAATAGATGTTCTTGCCCCGATCAGTCGCGCTATCCACCAACAAAAAATTGTTAGCCTAAACTACCAATCTCATAGCAGTGGATTAACGCAACGTGAAGTAGCGCCATTTGCTTTAGTGAATGATGGCCTTCGTTGGCACGTTCGAGCTTATGATCGGAAAACGAATGAATTTCGTGATTTTGTACTGACAAGAATGGAGGAAGTGTCAGCATTGGCAGAGAGTGTGTTGTTGAAGCATGAGCTACCATCTGCTGATATTCAATGGAATCGAATAGTCGAACTCGATTTAATACCACACCCCAATCAAGATCATCCTGAAATTATTGAAAGGGATTATGGGATGACCGCCGGTGTTTTACACCTTAAGTTAAGAGCGGCAGTTGCCGGATACGTTCTACGCCAGTTGATAGTTGATTGTTCACCCGAGCATAGCTTGAAAGGTAAGGAGTACAGACTCTGGCTGAGAAATCATTTAGCGCTTTATGGGGTTTCCAGTGCAGTCCTTGCACCTGGACATGAAGTAATCAGTTTGTAAATATTTTAGAGTTGGTGATGAAACAGGGAAATAATTCAAAGCAATTGCTAGCTCAAAAGGCGTTAGAAAATCTCCGTATGCGGTTGCTGGATTTAACTGCGCGTAATCGTCTGATTAATTTCCGCCATACTAAGAGTGCTAGCCTGCGTATCATTGATGAATTGCCAAATCAGCTGGTAGAAGCGCTGCTGGCAGAGACTGAAATGCGCTTCGAGGCAATTCCCGAGCCTACCGAAGAAGAGCTCATTAGGTCAGGTTATCTCAAGTTCGATGAAGAAACTCAACAGTTGGTGAAGTTGCGAAATGACCCTACCGCAGAGGAATGGGCCAAACATTTGGGTTTTGCAACGAGTTTCGAGGTGCCAGAGGTTTCTGCAGATGATGACTCTAGCAAACATTCGGATACTGGAATTCAGACACTGTTGTACCCCTTCGAGATGGAGGCGACATTAAAGAATCTTTTACAAGCAGCGGAGTCTGCGATTCAAGAAATGGGGGCGAATATCCTCTATCTGGCCTTCGGCTTTTTGGAGTGGTACGAAGCTAATAATTCGGAAAGTGTGCGTGCCGCTCCGCTTTTTTTGGTTCCTGTGAGGCTCCATAAAGGTCGATTGAATCCGGTTACTCGTGCTTACGAGTACACGCTAAGTTATTCCGGTGAAGACATAATTCCCAATCTTTCTCTACGTGAAAAACTACGAGCTGATTTCGCTATGGCTCTGCCGGAGTTGGATGAAAATACAGTACCGGAGGATTACTTCAGCGAGGTCCGTGCGGTTATTAAGGATAAACAACCGCGCTGGCAGGTACGTCGTCAAATCACTTTGGCATTGCTCAATTTCAGCAAGTTGCTGATGTATCTCGATCTAGATCCAGCGCGCTGGCCAAAAGACGCCAATATTGTCGATCACCCAGTGGTTTCGCGTTTTCTATCAGGTTTTGGAGAGGAAACGAATGTTCCAGACCAGTCTGCAGGTGATCTTGGCTTTGGCGAAGAATACATCATCGATGATATGGATACGGTGCACGCCAACTATCCTTTGATCGATGATGCTGACAGTTCCCAGCATAGTGCTCTTATTGATGCTGTCGATGGTAAGAACTTGGTCATTGAGGGACCACCTGGAACGGGTAAATCGCAGACAATTACCAATCTGATTGCCGCAGCCATGGCGCAAAGAAAAAAAGTGCTGTTCGTTGCGGAAAAACTTGCTGCGCTTGAAGTGGTGCGTAGTCGGCTGGATAAGGCTGGGTTAGGTGAGTTCTGCCTAGAACTTCACAGCCATAAGTCGCAAAAGCTCAAAGTACTCGATGAAGTTAATGAGCGCTTAAAAAAACATGGGTGCTATCGAAAGCCTAAGGACATTGAGGTTGATATAGCGCGCTACGAAGAAATTAAGACGACGCTTAAAAACCACGCGGAAAAAATCAACCGGCCCTGGAAGAAGACGGGTAAAACGCGGCATGAAGTTTTCATGGCGGCAACGCGATATCGCAATTTGATTGGAATCAACCCCGAATCGCTTCATCCTGATGGTTATGACGGCAATAACTATGATTCAGCTGCGCAACGCCGTAATGAGGATCAGGTCGAGCTTTATCGCAAAGTCTACCAAGCTGTAGCAAGTCAGTTGGATGGCGATGCTGCGCTTCAGGATCACGCATGGTATGGAGTGCGTAATGGCGACTTGCAAATTTTCGACTTGGACAGAGTGAAGAAATCTCTGGCGGCATGGCAGGAGTCACTGCATCAATTGCGTTCGCAACGAGAGACTTTTGCCGATACCCTTGGTTGTGATGAGTCTACCGTGTCTGAAACGCTGACTGAAGCGCAAACTTTTCTCGAAGAATTGGAAAGTATCCCAAAATTGAACGGTGATGAAATTTTAGAGGCAATCCCCGTTCTTCGGGGTGATGTTTTGGAGAAGACACAACGCTATCTAAAGTTGTTTGAGGATATTCAAGAGCAGTACACTTTAATAGCTAAGAAAACGGGGTCAGAAATACTGCAGGATCTATCAATCGCGGATCAGCTGAGTTCCGGTAGTGAGCAGTTGAAAAAACTGGTTGGGGACGATGTCACACTCGGTGGTTTGGCTGAGGCGATTAGAAGTTTGAGCGGAATCAAGCATCAGTTGGATCAGCTTGATGAGCCATTTAAAGGTGTGGTATCTGCCTTGGGAGATGCTGGCTCCAGGCACTTTGCAGTCAGCGAGTCCGGCTTGATTGAGTTCAAAATGGTTATTGAACTGATCGTCAGCCTCAATCCCTCATATTGGAAGCACCGTGATGAGCTTTTTGATAACGAAGAGCTGGATGAATTACTGCCGCAGTTAAGGACCGAGCTTGAAGAGTTACGGGAGATTTATAACGCTGTTTATGGTGTGTTTTATTTGGAACGGATTCCGGACGAAAATGAAATCCGCCGATTAGCGAATGTGCTTGCTTCGGGTGGAGTGTTTCGTTGGTTCAGAAGTGGCTGGCGTGCTGCACGGAAACAGTTGCTGAGTTACGCGGCAAATGCCCAAGTAAAGTATACCCGCATGGTGCCATTACTTAGTGACTTGGAGGCTTTGGCTGGAAAACGTCGAAAGCTTGATTCCAATACGCGCTACAACGAGGCGCTTGGCGAGCACTTACAAGGGCTGGATACAGACCTTGATGCGTTGGAGGAACTAAGAGCTTGGTATAAACGCGTTCGCCAACAGTATGGTATCGGTTTTGGGCAGAAAGTGTCGCTAGGTAATGCTATCTTGGAGTTATCGCCAAACATTGCTAAAGCGGTGCGTTCGTTAACTGAGCGCGGCCTCAAAAATCAACTGAACGATTTGCTCGATGAATTGGGCAGATTGAAAAAGGTGTTTTCCCCCGTCGCAATGTTGCAGAACGAGCAAACGTTGCTAACCGGTGATGAGGGTGCGATTTCGTGGTTATTGGTTGCAGGAAATAAAGCAATCCAGGACTGTAGGCTCTTGGCTGGAGATGATTCACTCTCAATCTCAGGCCTAACAGATCTCATAGATCAGATTGGATTGTTAAAACGGCGTGTTGAAGCGTGGCAAAAAGCGGATTTTGACAAAAAACTATTCCGAGAGAGGCTTGGCCTAAAGGTAGGAATTGGTGCTGACAATACCATTGGCATCTACATGTTGCGCAATACGCTCCAACTCGCACAACGAATAGACGGACAGCTACGAAATCAAGCGCTAGTTAGCCACATCTATAGTAATCCTAATGACGCGACTTTCTCGTTCTTGGCTTCACAGGCAGAACAATTGCGTGCCATTCTCCTCTCAGAGCAAGCGTCTTTTGAGGACTTTGGTACCTTGGTTCAGCTGGATCGTGAAGATTGGCTTTTATATTCCGGTGATCATTTAGATGATTTAGTCGAACGAAATCAGTTGGCACTGGATAACAGCGAGATGCTGCAAAATTGGCTTGATTATGTAAGGGTTCGAGATCAGCTTGAAAAATTAGGGCTTGGTAAGCTCGCAGTTGCAGTAGAGAGCTTCGAGTTCGACATCGAAAAATTTGAAGATGCTTATCAAGCCGGCGTATTCGATATGTTAGCGCGAGAGATACTTCGCGAAGAATCTGATCTTGGCCGATTCTCTGGTCATTCTCAGGAGGCCTTACAGGAAAAGTTCAGAGAGTACGATAACAAGCTAAAGCAGCTTCAAGCTGAGCAGATCGCATGGAAGATCGATCAGGCCCAAATCCCCTCAGGAAATATGGCAGCTCGTGTAAGCGAACGTACGGAGAGGGTTCTTCTTGAACATGAATGCGGTAAGCAAACAAGGCATTTACCAATCAGGCAGTTGCTGCAAAGGGCGGGTGGAGCATTGGTGGCGTTGAAGCCATGCTTCATGATGGGGCCGATGTCTGTTGCTCAATACCTTGCGCCGGGGAAAATAGCTTTCGATCTTGTGGTTATGGATGAAGCTTCCCAGATTAAGCCGCAGGATGCACTTGGAGCCGTTGCGAGAGGAGGACAGCTGGTGGTAGTTGGCGATCCAAAACAGCTTCCTCCGACCAGCTTCTTTGATCGCATAATCGAAGACGACGAGGATGACCCAACCGGTATTGAAGAGTCGGAAAGCATTCTCGACGCAACGTTGCCGATGTTTCCCGCGCGTCGATTACGCTGGCATTATCGCTCACAGCATGAAAGCTTGATTGCGTTCTCTAATCACTCGTTCTACGAGAGCAATCTGATTCTCTTCCCCTCGCCGCATAAGCAGACTGAAAACTACGGAATTCAATATTTCCGTGTACCACGTGGTTGTTTCGTGAATCGGCGAAACATGGAAGAAGCAAAGGTCATTTCCGAGGCGGTAAGGGAGCATTTCAGACATCGCCCAGAAGAAACCCTGGGCGTCGTTGCTATGAGCGCCGAACAGCGTCTGCAGATAGAGCGTGCAATTGAGACATTGGCGAAAGACGATCCTGGATTCCTTGCATGTTTGGAGAAGGATGCAACTCGGCGCGAATCGCTGTTTATTAAGAATTTAGAAAATGTTCAGGGTGATGAACGTGACGTAATTTTCATTTCGATGACCTATGGTCCACAGGAACCGGGCGGCAATGTGTATCAGCGATTTGGTCCAATAAACTCTGACGTAGGTTGGCGACGCTTGAATGTACTGTTTACCCGCTCGAAGAAAAGGATGCATATCTTCAGTTCGATGGGCTCAGACGATATCGTGGTTGGAGCAAACAGTAAACGCGGAGTCAAGGCCTTACGTGACTTCCTAAGCTACTGCGAAACTGGCATTCTTCATAAAACTGAGAGAGATACAGGAAGAGAGCCCGATAGCGATTTTGAGATTGCCGTGATGACTGCGCTCAGTGAAGAAGGCTTTGAATGTGTTCCTCAGGTAGGGGTTGCGGGATTTTTCATTGATGTAGCGGTAATCGATCCAGGAAATCCAGGTCGTTACCTGATGGGCATTGAGTGTGATGGGGCTACTTATCACTCTGCTAAGTCGGCACGTGACAGAGATCGTTTACGCCAAACGATCTTGGAACGCCTAGGGTGGAGAATTCGGAGAATTTGGTCAACTGATTGGTTCAAAAACCCGCAAGGTGAGTTATCGCCTATTATTCGCCAGCTGCATGAATTGAAGTCGCCTGTTCTGCAGAGTGCATCGGAGTTTGAGTCTGAGGTTGACGAGATTGCACAGATTATCGATGAGGTCGATGCCAAAGAAGCCCAGGTTGATCAAATTGCTTTTGAGGAGATGAGTCTCAAAGACAAATTGATTCGGTTTGATCGCGAGGTGATTCGAAAAGAATTTCCGGAAATTCCTGAAAATAAACGTCTGTTGCGCCCAGCGATGCTCGAAGCACTGTTGGAATATACACCGACTAGCAAGGTGGAGTTTCTCGAGGCGGTCCCTTCTTATATCCGAAAGGCCACAGAACCAGCCGAGGGCAAATATCTGGAACAGATTTTCGACATCATAAATATGTCTTTGGAAAAATCGTGATTGATCAAAAAGAATACCTGGCAATGAGAAAGGCGGGTCAACAAGTCCGTCCGAGCTATTTTTTGGAGGGCTTAGAGGTTATTCATCAATAAGTTCGTATTATTTTGAGTGCTGAAACGAGAACTTCTCCTTGTGCTAGTTGTCAACCAAGTTGTAAACTGACAACTAAAGTGTAAACTTGGTTCGTCCGTGTACAACTATTACTATAATTTAGGAGAGATGCCATGAGCGAGAAGATGTCCAATGCGCCTGTCTATTATGCATTAGCTCAAGTGCAATTCAATCCTGTGGCCGCCATGGCAAAGTATGTCGACGAATTGCAGGATATTCTTCGTCGTGAAGGCTACACGCTTTATGAGCCTCAAGAAATCAGGCAACTTCAGTTTATTGCTGCAGCAGGAGAAGCTCCAGCAGAGCCAAAATTAACGCAGATAAATACTTGGTTAATCACTAAAGCCGATAGAAGCTCTGGATTCATTCTTGGGCCATCATCTTTGACATATCACACTACCCATTACGAAACGAGCGAAGAGTTTCTTCCCGAATTATTACATGGTTTAAAAGCTGTTCATAAGGTGGTTGGTCTTGATCACTTGAGCAGGTTGGGAGTACGTTATCTTGATGCAGTAATACCTACGGAAGGTGAGACAGTGGAACTATATTTAGCGAGCGGACTTCGCGGTGTGGAGTTCGGGGCGACCCAGCGATATGCGCTAAGTGAATCTGTTTTTGAAACAGAGAGCGGGCCACTGCTGTCTCAAGGCACTTTGGTAGCCAGAGTTCATCGTGCGACGTCTCAGTTAGGCTACCCACCTGATTTGATTCCGAACGGCTTAGTACCTATGACACGTTTTGAAAGCAAAAGAGTGGTATCACACGCAATAATAGATACAGACCATTTTGTCGAAGGCAGAATGCCGCTAGATTTTGAGCAAATTCACGCTCAATTTGTGAGCTTACATAAAATTATAAAACTCGCTTTCGAAGCCACGACTACTGATCACGCCAGAAAAGTTGTTTGGGCTTAATATTTTTTGGAGCTACCCATGTATACAACACAGACAGGGACACAACCACTCCAACCATCCAATCATACCAAGACCGCTTTTTTTGTCATAAGTACTCTTCTGGTTGGTACAGGTACCGCTTATTCGATGGATAGAACGGAAGAATGGCGTCACCACATTCAGCCTCGTGTGGCATTTGTTGTCGATAAGGTACCAGAGTCTACAGACCTTCCGGCGACGCCTGATGTCCGAACTGCAGTGGAACACATCGATAATATTCGTTCGGTACTTAATCCTTCCGTCGCAGACCTTGCTAACTTGTTCGACATATCTCGACAAGCTATTTATAAATGGCTTTCTGGAGACTCCATCCCAGAGCCAGAAAAACTAGATCGCATCGTAAAGCTGAGTCAAATCGCCGATGATTTCAATGCAGAAAAAATCTCGCGCGCGGGTTCTCTACTTAAGATGAAAACTTTTAATGGAAGATCATTAATGGATCTACTAAAAGCGGGGGAAGATTGCACTATGCAAGTTACTGCCCTGATTAAAGAGGCTAAGGCAATGGAAGTATCCTATCAGCGGTCTGGCTTAGCAAATTCGAAAGCCAAGCTGACTAGTGATTGGCAATCTTATCTATCTATTCCTGGTTCATCCGAGCAAGATAGCCAGGGATAAATAAGTGATAGGTCGCGATACGGAATGGAGGCAAGGCTGCGTATTGATCGACGAGGATGCATACGCACTGGGTTTGGTTGAGTCACAGGCATCGGACAAACGTATAGTGGTTATTTCACATGATTGTGATTTACCAAATAATGCAGAGCCCAAGGTTGAAGTTATAGTTGGAGCCGTTATCCAAAAAGCCGACCCTATGTTTGCCCGAGCCCGAAATCCCCGTTGTCTTCACCTCAGATTTTCGAAACAGACAGGCGAGGAAATTTGCGTCGAACTTCGCCACTCTAATCGTATTGATTTACCAAGGGCAC
Organism: Methylomonas rapida; assembly: GCF_024360925.2. Lineage (NCBI taxonomy): Bacteria > Pseudomonadati > Pseudomonadota > Gammaproteobacteria > Methylococcales > Methylococcaceae > Methylomonas > Methylomonas rapida. The sequence goes on from NZ_CP113517.1 coordinate 38,824, forward strand.
AGTTTTCCGAATTAGGATGCCACGACAGAGACTTTATTCTGAACCCCGACGAAAAACGTGGGTTGAAACAATGGTTAGCGGCTCGATATGGGAGGCCGGCTTTTCCGAATGCATTTGAGAATCGATTGAGGAAGCTAGTCGGTAAAAAATCTGTTGAATATAACATTGCAAAGATCCTAGAGCCGGCGAGTACTCACTTGGTAGGGCTGTTCTTTGATTTGGGTGATGATCGAGTTAGTGAGTTATCTGAAGGTGAGCCCTATTTTTTATCAATTTCAGTAGTTTATGACGCTACAGAAGGTGGTCAAGTAGCTAGAGATTTCGCTGAAAAAGCAGCAATCGACTTAGAAGCTTCATTTTACCAAGCGTATGGAACTCCGGAAATCGCGAATGAGATTGCGTTGGAAAAATGTAATGCCGTAGCTGACACTTATTTGACTCTGGCGGACCTCCGTAAAGTTGACCAGTGGAGGCTTGAATACATTAGCCTCCGTGAAACTCCCGTAGGAGATTTCTTTGCTGTTGGAGAATCACCTTCTTAATTTTCACCGGATGCCTAATATTAGAAGACTGTGGCATATTAAGTTCTGAGTAGGTACTCTTTGGTTTTCACCGCCGCGAAATTTTTCATTATTAGTGGCACAAAATCCGGAATTTTTCATTAATTGTGTCAAAAGTGGCTGTCGTAAGTGACACAATTAATGAAAAATCGCTTTAAAACCAATGACTCTTTTTTCACTAATTGTGGCACCCAACAGGAGTATGCTGTCAGGCGTAGAATGACAGCTATTTCTTTATCAGGAGATGATATGAACTTTCATATTGAATATGAACAAGAGGCTGATGGTCGCTGGTTAGCAGAGGTTCCCGAAATTCCAGGAGTGCTTACTTACGGAGTAACAGCGAACGAGGCAATGGCTAGAGCCGAAATATTGGCTCTTCGCGTGCTTGCTGAGCGCATTGAAACAGGGGAAAGCCATCCTATACCCATCCACATTGAACTCGTTGCTGCATGAATCATTGGCCGTCGGTAAAAGCTAAACGTGTTCTTGCAGCACTAATTGCTGTCGGCTGGGAAATCAAGCGCCAATCTGGGTCACATCGTACTTTATCCCGCAATGGCTGGGCTGATTTCGTGTTCGCGTTCCACGATGGCGAAGAAATTGGCCCCCGTATGCTTGCTCGTATCGCTAAGCACACCGGGTTAAAACCAAACGACTTATGAGAATAGCCCGCGTATATGGGAAATGATTGTGTGAATGATTTAATGCTTGCCTCGGATTCCGCAAGCTTCATCCGGGCTACTCGCTGTATATCATCCGATCTTAGATGACATACAGATCCATTTAATTTTTGTTGGGCACTATGTGCGGATTCCAAAACATTTTGAACTATGGACGATAAGCTACTTAAAAAATACCTTGAATACGCCAGTACCGAAGAAGCCCTTGCAGTTCTCTTTGTAAAGAAACATCTCATTAAAGCAAAAGGGCATTGGGTAGATATTGTCGATTACGATCGCTATGAGATGTCCGACCCGGATGATTTACATTTCCGATTCGTAGAAGGCGGCTTGTATAAGCGAAAAATACAACCCCACTATCCATCGAAATCTGCATACACCATTAACGGCAAATTTGATGAACGCGGGTATTACTTGATGACACGAGCTGTAACGTGGGAAACCGCACATAGAGACATAGAGCAGCAGAAGTCAAAGAATGTGGTGGCGACGAGATTCATGATAACAGGCGTGAGCTACGATAAAAATCGAAACAACAAGAACTATTTTCGGGACGATGCGCCACCGGAGATAAAGGCTCTAGCAAAGAATCTTTACGACCGTACCAACCCACTGTGGAACAAGGCAATGCAATACGTCAATAAGCCGGAGTTTGTATATAAAATAAAACAGGTTCGCATCTTCAAGCATGGTGCCGAACAACCGCATTAACTCCGACCTTCGCCGCGATGCGGTTCAGTCTGGTTATGCAGAGCGTTAAGCCAACATACAACAACGTTTAGGAATAACTAAAAATAGCGGTACTCTCCGTCAATTCTCCTAATCCCATCTCCATGCCTCAAACCAAACCCATCCCTCAAGCCAAAGGCGATTTTCTGTTGGGCAATTTTCGCCAGCTCAAGGCGGATTCGTTTCGGGCGCTGTGCGATTGGCGGCGCGAGTACGGTGACTTAGTTGGATTCAAGATAGGCACTCAGCAATTCTATTTGTTCAGCCATCCGAAGTTAATAGAAGAAGCCCTGATCAAACAGGCGGATGTCTTTGTCAAAATGTACGATCCGCAAAAGCCCAGAGGGTTGGAATTGGTGTTGGGGCAAGGCTTGGTGACCAGCAAAGGCGAATTGTGGCAAAAGCAACGCCGGTTGATGCAGCCAGTATTTCAGCGCAAAAATTTGAGCGGCTTATTGCCTCAGTTTGCCGCGGCCGGCGAGGATATGTTGAAACGTTGGCGCCAACTCGGCGATGGTGCCGAGATTGATTTGTGCAACGAAATGATGCGTCTGACCTTGGAAGTCATCACGCAAACCATGTTCGGGACCAGCGTGCTCGACAAAGTCGAACAGATTGCGCCGGCCTTGGATACGGTGCTCAGATTTGCCGCCAAATCCTTGATGAGTCCGATCGCCATACCGTTGGCGATTCCGACGCCGTCCAATCTCAATTTCAAGCGTGCCATGGGCTTCTTGGACGACATCATCTACGGCATCATTCAAGAACGCCGCAAGAAACCGTCTGGCAACGCCGATTTGTTGGACATGCTGTTACAAGCGCGTGACCCGGATACCAACGCACCGATGCCAGACAAACAGATTCGCGACGAAGTGATCACGATTTTCAGCGCCGGCCATGAAACCACGTCCAATCTGCTGACCTGGACCATTTATTTGCTCGCAAAGCACCCCACGGTGTTAAGCACGCTGCGCCGGGAAATCGATCAATCAATAAACGGCAAGCCCTTGGAATTCGACGATTTGGCAAAACTTGGCTATACCAAAGCGGTTTTGAACGAATCCTTGCGATTCCGTCCACCGGTCGGCGTGATGATGCGCAAAATTCAGCGGGAAACCGAAGTCGATGGCTATCGCCTCAAAGCCGGCAGCTTGGCTATTTTCAATATTTACAACGTGCATCATCATCCCGATTTATGGCACGAACCGGAACGCTTCGATCCCGGTCGTTTTTTGAGCAGCGAAAGCCGCCGATTTTCCTTCATGCCGTTCGGGGCCGGCGAACGCATCTGCATCGGCAATCATTTTGCGATGCTGGAAAGCCAGCTACTATTGGCCATGATCATTCGGGAGTACGATTTTGAATTGCTGAATCCTGTTGAAGCCGAAGTCGAGATGGTGGTCAGTCTCCGCCCCAAAGGCGGTTTGCCGGTCAGGATAGGACGGCGCTCCGACGGTGAATGTTTTCAATAAGGCCGATCGGAACGAATGTTGTGTCCATGGCAGCGATGCTTGGTCACGACTGGGTGCCTACGATTATGGCTGACAGGATAAACATTTTCAGCAAGTCAGCCACGCAATGCGTAACTATGTGACTTCGGAAAACTTGTAGGATTTGTTGAGCAACGCGAAGCGCATGAATCGCGAGCGGATGCGCTTCCTTGCGTCAGCACTTCCTACGTCCCTGGAACCGAAATCAAATATCAATTGGCTCTGTGACGTTTTGGGAATTTAAGCGAATATTCGAGGTAAAGACCATGGCACCTATTACCCAGCTATCACAATTGGACTTGAACCAAACCTACAGCTATGCCGATTATCTGACGTGGCAGTTCAGCGATATGGTGGAACTCATCAAGGGTAAAATCTCTTTGATGACGCCAGCGCCGAATGTCCAGCATCAAGGTGTTTCGATGAATATCAGCCGCGCATTGTCCAATTACTTTCATCAAAAAAAATGTCGCGTATATGCCGCACCGTTCGATGTGCGGCTATATGACCGCAAAAAATCCATCTTGGCCAGCCAGGAGATCCAAACCGTGGTACAGCCCGATCTCTGCGTGATTTGCAATCTGGAATTGTTGGATAAGCAGGGCTGTAACGGCGCGCCGGACTGGATTATCGAAATCGTATCCAAAGGTACCCGGCAGAACGATGTAAAAATCAAATATCAGCTTTATCAAGAAAGTGGTGTGGCCGAGTATTGGCTGGTTTTTCCGCATGAACAAACGGTGCATCAATTTATATTGGATGAAAATGGCCGTTATCAATTAAAAGCCATGTTTGTCGATCAAGCATCATCACATTTATTTCCCGATTTATTGATCGATTTAAACGAGGTATTTGAATCGGCCGATGATGATTAACGCGATGAACAAATTCGTAGGTTGGGCCGCGCGTTGCTTGGCCCAACCTACTGTCGCCAAGATGGGTGAATCAATCGGGTACGCACCGCGTACCATTTTGTCTAAGGATTCGGTGACAAATAAGTTCCGTGTTTTCGATGGTAGCTGCGAATTCATCCGCCCAAGGCGATTAAAATCGCCCCACACAGCTTTCATTTTCGTAAAGTTATTTTGGCTGGAATCCTGAAATGGCGGCAATCATTTTGCGATGCTGGAAAGCCCGCTGTTACAGGCCATGATCATTCGGGAGTATGACTTCGAATTGCTGAATCTTGCCGAAACCAAAGTCGAGACGGTGGTCAGCCTCTGGCCCAAAGGCGATTTCATGGAATTGCGGGATTATGGCTTGGATGCAAGCCAATTTGAGGGTTACAGATGTTAAACTTGGCAAACGCGAATTCATTGGTAATCTTCTGTTATTTATTGCCTTGGAGAAACTGAAATGCGCTTTGTCAATTTTGCGGTCAAAAAACAAGGACTGGCAGCGATGGTCTTTTGCGGCTCGTTGTTGCTAGCTCAAGCGGTGGTGGCGGAAACCAATAACGATCATCACCCCGAACAAGCCAAGAGGGAATGGAGCGGGGTTTATTACGGCATGTTGCCTTGCAAGGATTGTTATGGCATCAAAACCACACTGGCCTTGAATGCCAATAATAGCTATCTCAAAATCACCCAAAATACCGGAAAATCGTTGCGCGATTATGTCGAGAAAGGCAAGTTCAATTGGGACGATAACACCCACCGCATAACCTTGATCCCGCGCAAGGGCGATAGCGCCCAGCAATATCTGGTCGCGAAAGACCAATTGATTCAGCTGGACGCGAATGGCAACCGTATCACTGGCAAGGATGCGGAACGCTACATCCTCAACAGAACCGATATGAAAAACCCCGAAGAAACGCATGGCGGCCATTGATACCATCTGGCCGCCAATTGAAATCCAGGTTCCACGGATGGACGAAATGCGGCGTATTTGAGGGCGCATAGGAGCATGCCTTGCTCCCCCTGGCCCGCTAAAACAACCCGACTCTTGCCGAAGCAAAATAACCTTACAATAGCCTCGGCGTTTAACAACATCATCACTAACCGGTTTTATGGGATTTGAGCAACTTGCACCGTTGAAAGAGGCATTGGTAAAACAAGCCGCGGATAAAAAAAAGAAAGCCGATGCGAAAAAATCGGCGTCGACTGGTCCGGTCGACCCGGTTTTGCGGACGATAGGACTTTTACAAAAGCATTTTCCGCTGGCCTTTCCGAAAAAGCCCAGCCCCAAGGTGCCATTGAAAATAGGTATTCACAAGGATTTGCTCGAACAAGCGGAGCAACTTGGAATTACCCCAAACGAAATCCGCGCGGTAATGAAAAAATGGTGCAGGGGCAAACGCTATGCCGAGTGCCTGGTCGCCGGCGCCGTCAGAGTCGATTTGCAGGGCAACGAAGCCGGGCATGTCAGCAAGGAAGAGGCCTCGCAAGCCGACAAACCCCATGCCCCCATTCAATCAGCCGAAACGGCGTGACTGATGTAGTTCAAACGCTATAAACCCAAACAACCTTGGTTGACGCGCGTTCCGGAATCATCTTATCCAATAATGCAACCTGGATTAGCGCAGCGTAACCCAACGAAAAGCCATGCAATTATTCAGGTGGGGGAGCTAATGATTTTGCTTGGATGCGCTTTTAACACTGAGTTTTAGATCACTAGTCCCCCGTGACGATTAGATTACCGGGGGAAATCCTTTCGTCAAACCGAAACCCGGCTGGGCAAGCGAATTTCACTTTGGCTACGAATAACTTCCCTTCTGGAGGTCGAAAAAGCCCCCTTGCGGGAGAAGGCGAGGGTGAGGGGAATGAATAATGTAAGCAACTGATTTATATCCCCTCATCTTAACCTTCTCCCGGCGGGACAAGGAATCGTGAGAAGTGGCATCGAAGCTTTGCAGTCGCGGCTGGCTATCTCAATGCTTTGGCTGCGGATCGATCTGGTAAACGGACAAAAAACCGCCCCAATGGCTTTGGTAAACCAGGCTGACGCCGTCCGGCAATTGTTTCAGGGAATCGACAAAAGGCAGCAGCCGCACCAGCAGCGTGTTTTTGGTTTTTGCATCGGCCGTGGACCAAACCCGGTAATAACCGCCTTCCTTTTGCGCCAGATAATTGCCGTCGCCGGTTTCGCCGGCCCAGCGCTTGACCTGGGCGATGTCTCCGTGCAAATCATTGCCGGCCGGAATATTTTTGGACTGCAGCAGCAATGGCTCGCCGCCGTAAGCCTGGAGCTCGGCCAGATGCAACAGCATGTCGTTGTTGACCAGCAAAAAGACGGGGCGCGAGGAGCCGAAATGCGTGGCGATTTCGGTCAGGGCGGTTTTGCTGTCCATCGTCAGCCAGCGCGCCATTTGCACCGTTTGCGCCGCTTCCTGATCCGAAGCCATGGGCAGCTCGCTTTGCAAGGCCTTCCATACCGGATTGGCGAAGCTGTGCGCGGCGGGCTTTTGCAGCCAAGCCGCCTTGCCGCTCAGGTAACGAATGCGCTGGCCATCGTCCCACCAACTCAAAAATAGCGCATCTTCCGGCGCCTTGCGGGCGATGACATCCGCTGCGGAGCGCCAAATATCGTGGCGCAAGCCGGTCGGACTGGACGCAATACCCTCCGCATCCTTGGCAAACAGCACGGCGGTTTGCGGCGCACCTGCGTTGTCCTGATAGCGGGCCAACAGCAGATCGAATAAATCCTTGCCGTCCTGACTGAAGGTGTAGCGTTCAACCGAGCGCGCGGGGAAAAAACCAGCCGCATCGGTCGGCGCCGCTGGCGCATGGCGGACGGCGAGTTGCCCGCCGCCATCGGCCTGCGCCACGGGCGCCTGTGTCCATTGCCGGTACAGCAGCGCGCCGCCGGTTGCCAGCAGCGCGATACTTAACAAGCCCAGCAGTCTCTTCCTGGCTTTTTCAGACATCAATTGGCTTGATCTCCTTGGTCGCTGGCTTCGGCCTTCTTGGCACCAAAGGGTCCAAACATTTTATAGGCCGCGGCCAGTCCCAGTGCGATCAAAAACCAGCCGAGTAAACCCAGGCCGCCGCCTTCCTCCTGCTTGGAATTTTTGGCAGGCGCAGCTGCCGACTTGCCGCCGGCTGATTTAGTGCCAGCTTGTTCACGCAGACGGGTATTTTCGTCCATGATTTCGGCATAGTCTTTCATCAGATTCGACCAGCCTTCGGTATAGGTAAAGCCGCCCGGATTGGCGTGGAAAATGCCTTTGTAGTGCTTGATCACGTCATGCTCCCACATGTCGGCATGGATGCGCTCGATACGGCTCGGGTTGTTGCCTTTTGCCCAGAACAACTGGAAGAATCCGGCCGGGGCATCTTTTTCCGGCGCAGGGGGCGCGGGGCGGTTGGTTTTCTGGCCGACCAGCAAGCCGTCGTCATACAGTTTGGCAACGACTTTCTTGGCTTCCTGCTCGACGTTCAGGCCCTGAATCGTGCCTTTGTCGGCCGCGTCCAGATAAGCCTTGGCGAAACTGGCCGAATGGCACAAGCCGCAGGTGTCGACCCAGGCTTTTTTACGATCCTCGAACCAGGGGTGGCTGAGGTTGTCGGCGATGGCCGGCGTCGGGTTGAAGGCCCAGCGCACCTTGCGCACCAGATTGTGGGAATATTCGCCGTTGAATTCGAAGTGGCAGACCTGGCAGGTCGGCGCCGTATAGCCGCCCTTGGTAATCGCGTCTTTCAGCGGGGCTTCGAAATTCCATTTGGCTTTGCCTTGGGTTTGATAGACGGTGCCGTGCTTGGACATCATGAAGTTTTCAAACTCGTTGTGGTCCACGCCGTTGTGGCAGGTGGCGCAGGCTTCCGGCTGCCGGGCTTCGGCGACAGAGAAGCTGTGGCGGGTATGGCAGCCGTCGCATTTGTTTTGCTGGTAATGGCACATGTCGCAGCCTTGTGCGACTTCCCGTTCGGGCATGGCGGCCCAGATGGTGTTCTCGACGTTGGCTTCCCAATCGACCGCGTGGGAAGGATGGCCCTTACCCCATTGTTTTTGCGGCCATTCCTGGTTTTTTTCCGCTTCGGCCTCGGCGAATTCATTCAAGTGGCAGGAGCCGCAGGCTGCGCGATCCGGCATCACCAGATTCTCGGCGTGGTTGATTTTTTCCTTGCCGACGCCGCCATGGCAATCGATACAGCCGACCTGATCGAGCGGTTGGCCGGCTTTCAGCAGGCCTTGTTTGACCAGGTTTGCTTCCACGTCGGCCAATTTTTGTTTTTTGTAGGCGCGTACATCGCTGTCGGGCAAGTTACGAATCTTGGCGAGATTACTGTGAGGGCTGTTTTTCCAGGCATGAAATGCGCCAGGGGTGGCGGCTTCGTGGCAAGCGACGCAATCGTCGCGGCCGAATTCACCCTGAATGGTTTTGGGTGGCTTGTAAAAGTCCTTGGGGTTCCAGTACTTCTGGATCGGAATTGGTTCCCAATAGGCGGCGTGCGAGCCCTTGCCGGGGTGCGTCTGATAATAATCCTTCTTCAGTTGGGCAAAGTCGGGCTCGTCCGTACCGGCAAGCCCGATGCCGCTGAAAGTTATAAGGCTGAATAGCATCATCATCAGCGCAAGTATTTTTGTTTTCATAACGCCCCCCTCGACTGGCATGTTTGGATACGTCGAATTGATTCGAATCGAAACTAAAGTCTAGTGCAATCTGCGGTAGATTAAAACCATTTTTACAAGATAACCTGAGCGTGGCCGGAGGCAATTGCCGATGCCGTTGACATAAGTCGGTATACGAGCAGGGATTTATCGCTATCAAAATTACAAGGCTGCTAGCCTCGGCTAGCATCCGCGGCTTCTGGATTCCAGTATTCCCTGCCGGTATGACGCGCTTTGCGCATAAGGCTATGGTTTGGGCGAAGCGGAATGGCCGAATGGGCTTTCCTCGTTTGCCGGCCGTATGCTACCTTGTTTCATTTGAAAGCCGGAACCGACATGAAATTCACTACTCGCATTCCTTTCGCCCTTGCGTTGCTTGCAACCAGTCTTTCATTCCAGCCTGCCCATGCCGCACCCACTCCGGCAGGAGAAAACAAGCTGCGCATTCATACCAGCTTGCCCAAAAAGACGGGCGAATCCTTGTTTTCATATACCGCCGAATGGCGGCAAGATGGTGGTCAGCACTACCATGCAACCGGCATGAGTTTTCTGGATGCCAATAAGCTCGATGAATCGGCTTCTGCGGCTCGCGTCGCCAAAAAGCTGGCGACGTCGATGAAGGACAGCATGATCCAACTGGACCCCAATTGGCGCGGCCTGAGCTTTGATCAGCCAGAAGAGCAAGCGGAATTGGTCCTGAGCAACAAAGCCGGATATGCGCTGACTTCGCTGGTGGTCAGAGATTACACCAACCAGGCCCTAGCTTTCGATCTTGCCGGCAAAAGCTTCAATAGCGAAGGCGTGCAATTGGCATTTGATCTGGTATTGGCGGCCGATGTGGAATACCTGGATAAATTTTCCGCGCAAAAACCCAAAACCGCCTCGCAAGGCGAGATCGAAATCAGAATAGACGAGCAAAAGCCGATTCAAATCAAAACAGACGGCAAAACCACGCGTGAACTGGAGGCGGAAATTGCCCGGCAATTGAATCTGTCCCGATTGAGTGAAACCAGCTTGGTCACCAGCCAGGCGAACAAGGATACCCGTAACATCAAGCCCTTCGATGGTTCGGAGATTCAATTTTCTAATCTGGCCGCCAAATCCGTTGCCATCGACATCACGGACCCGAGCGTGGGTGTGTTGGTCAAGTTTAAGTTCAAGGATGAAAACCCAGGCCTGGAAGCCGAACCTCGTTCGATGTTGGGCATATTGGGACTGGTTGGCTTGGTAGCCGCCGTATATTTCTGGCGCAGAAAAATCCAAAAACCGGTCGCTTGAGTCGTATGTCAATTGCAGTTCTTTACATATAAACCATGCCTTGAACCAATCTTACCAACCATGTTCGAATTGTACTTAGATAGCGCCAATATAGAAGAAATCAAAGTTTTAGCAGGGATGATGCCGCTGGCCGGCGTCACCACCAATCCCTCCATCATGGCCGCGGGCGGCGTGGGCTTGACGCAATTGCTGCCGGAACTGGCCGAAGCCATTGGCCCGACGAGCCGATTTCATGTGCAGGTCATTGGTGACACGGTGGAGGACATCGTTGCGGAAGCCAAACGGCTACACGATTTGCCCTTCGACATCGTGGTGAAAATTCCGGCGCATGGCGCCGGACTGGCGGCCATCAAGCAGATCAAGCGCCACGATATTCCGGTGCTGGCGACAGCGATCTACAACGTGCAGCAAGGTTGGCTGGCGGCTTTGAACGGCGCCGATTATCTGGCGCCTTATCTGAATCGCATCGATAACCAGGGTTTTGATGGTATTGGTGTGGTCGCCGATCTGCAGAGCTTGATCGACCGGTATCAAATGCCCACCAAACTCCTGGTGGCGAGCTTCAAAAACGTACAACAGGTGCTGCAGGTGTTGAAACTGGGCGTGGCGTCGGTGACGCTACCGTTGGACATTGCTCGGCAAATGCTGACCAATCCGGCTACCGATGCCGCGGTTAGCCAATTTCAGCAGGACTGGCTGGCGGTATTTGCAGAGCGTTTGTCGTTTGACAGCTAATGTTTGAGCCGGCGGTGGGATCGTGGTTTTTCGGATTGGTTTCGACATGCGATTTAATCTATAGTTAAGCCGATGCCGCGCATACTTGAGCTCAAGCATCATGTTCGTTTCAGTGAAAGCCTTGGTTTAGCGGGAGTTTGCCAAAACCAGTCCATCATTTTTCAGGGAAGCAACTTTTTAACGCATAACAATAGAGGTCCCGTATGAAGATGAAGTCATTACTCGCCACCAGTTTCTGTACAGCCTTGGTTTTAGCCGGTTGCGATCAGAATAAATCCGCGGAAAGCGGCGACACGGCTGCCGCCAAACCCGAAACCCCCATTTCCGCCCCCGCAACGACACCGGGCAGCGTGACCAGCACTGTCACCGAGAGCGTCAAAGCCGTTGAAACTCAGGCTGAGCAAGCTACCGAAGCCGCTGGCGACATGGCAAAAGACCTGGGTCAGACCGCAGCCGACGTGACCGAAAGCGCGGGCCAGGCGGCCAGCGACGCGGTTGACGCCACCAAGAGCGCTACCAGTGAAGCGGTGAACGGTGCAAAAGAAGCCGCCGCGCAAGCAACCGATGCAGCGACCCAAGCTGCGGAATCCGCCGTGACGTCCTCCAAGGAAGCGGCTAACGCAGCCGCCGAAGGCGCCAAATCGGCCGTCACTGACGCCGTTCAAGAAGCGGGCAAAGAGGCTGCGGCGGCGACGGATGCTGCAAAAGCCAAAGCTGGGGAAGCCGCTACCACGACCACCGAAAAAGCCGTCGAAGCAATCGATAAACTCAAACCCGCACCCTGATTTTAGACAGCCGCGGTTTGCCGTGACGCTACCGTCGCGGCAAACTGTTTTGACATTTATTTGCATAACCGGAACATGAACGCAAATCCCGGTCTTCTGCCTCGAGCCCATGTCCGCACGCTGTCGGGCACATTCCCAATCAGATAAAATACCGGCAAGCCTATCTTGTTCACCGCTCCATGCAATCCCTAGCCTTTGTCGACCTAGAAACCACCGGCACATCGACGACGCAAGACCGCATTACCGAAATCGGCATCGTCCTGGTCGATGCAAATGGCGCGCGCGAATGGAGTCGGCTGCTATATCCGCAAATGCGGATTCCGGCCTATATCGAGCAATTGACAGGCATCACCAATCAGATGGTGGACCGCGCGCCGCCATTTGCCGAGGTGGCGGCTGAAGTCGCCGAACTGCTGCAGGGACGTTTGTTCGTCGCTCACAATGCCCGTTTCGATTACGGTTTTTTGAAGAACGAGTTCAAGCGCATCGGACTGAATTTTCAACCGCAAGTGCTGTGCACCGTCAAACTATCCAGGGCGTTGTTCCCTGAATTTCATCGCCACAATCTGGATAGCTTGATCGAGCGCCATGGCCTCAGTGTCGCCGATCGCCACCGCGCGTTGAGCGACGCCCAGTTGATTTACCAATTCTGGCAACACCTCGCCGGCCGGTTCCCGGCGGAACTATTGGCGGATACCGTGCGGAAACTGGTCAACCGTTCCAGCTTGCCGTCGCAAATCGATCCGATGCTGGTGCATGACTTGCCGGAAGGCCCCGGTGTTTATCTGTTTTACGGCGAAAACGATTTGCCGTTGTACATCGGTAAAAGCGTCAATATTCGGCAACGGGTGCTGTCGCATTTTTCCGCCGATCATAGCAGCAACAAGGAAATGAGTTTGTCGCAGCAGTTACGGCGCATAGAGTGGATGGAAACCGGCGGTGAACTGGGGGCTTTGCTGACCGAAGCCAGGCTGATCAAGGAAAAGATACCGGTGCATAATCAAAGATTGCGCCGCAAGAGTGCCTTGTGTGCCTGGCAATTAGCGCAACAGGGCGCGCATTTGACGCCCAAGTTGACTTGGGCCGACGAGCTGGATTTTGGTCGGCAAGACAATTTGTACGGTCTGTACCACAGCCTGCGCGATGCGCAGAAAGCCTTGCGCGGCGTAGCCGAGCAACACGGGCTGTGTCTGAGCCTGTTGGGTCTGGAAAAAACCGCCAAGGACAAACCCTGTTTTGCGTATCAACTAAAACGTTGCCAGGGCGCCTGTGTCGGCAAGGAAAAACCTTTGGCACATGCCGCGCGCTTGATGCTGGCGATGCAGAAATTGAAACTGGCTAGCTGGCCTTATCCCGGTGCTATCGGCATCCGGGAAGGCGAGGATTTACATGTCATCGACCATTGGTGTTACCTCGGCACCGGCAAAACCGAGGCCGAAGTCGACGAGCTGTTGGCCGCCGGCCGCCCGGCATTCGATCGCGACACGTATATGATGCTCAGCAAAGCCTTGAAAAAAGCCAAAGTAGTCATGCTGGAATCTCGTAAGCAACAATAGTTGCGTAGATAAAGCCGGCATAAATCGAGCGCCGATGCGGCAATGGCTAAACCTAAAAACATCGGTAGTCCACGAAAAGCACGAAAGACACGAAATAAAACAGAGGGTTGCGTCACTTGATTTAGTTACCCGCAAGGTCCCGGCTTTTTGAGCAATAACTTTTTGAAACTGTTCGTGATTTTTGTGTGTTTCGTGGACCAAATGATTTTTATAGGCTAAAGCGATTGCACTCCGGCGTTGCAGATTTGGAGTGAAAGAGCTTCAGCTTTTTCCCATAAACGCCTCGTTAAAATCGCCCAGCTTGATAATCGGCGATAGCCTGCCGGATTTCTTCTTCCGTATTCATCACGAACGGGCCATGCTGCACGACGGGTTCGCCCAATGGCCGGCCGGTGACTAGTACTGCCCGGCTTGATTGCTTGGCATGCAAGACTACGCCATCGCTACTGGGATGGTTGTCCAGTATCGCCAGCTGCTGCACGGCAATATCCCGATTATTTATGGTCATTTCGCCGCGATAGACATAGACAAAAGCAGTTAAGTTGGCAGCGAGCGGCTGACTGAATGCGGCGCCGGCCGGCACATGCAGATCCAGAAACAAAGGTTCGGTGACGGGTCTTTGTATAGCGCCTTCCAGGCCCATGCTGTGTCCGGCGATGACTCTGAGCTTGCCGCCGTTGGGCAACGGTACTTCCGGAATGTCGTCATTTTGCACATCGCGGTAGCCTGGAGCCTGCATCTTGTCTTTAGCCGGCAAATTGATCCACAACTGAAAGCCTTCCAGCAGGCCATCTTTCTGTTCCGGCATTTCGGAATGGATGATGCCACGTCCCGCCGTCATCCACTGAATCCCGCCAGCTTCCAGCAGGCCGCCATGGCCGGCGTTGTCGCCATGTCTCATCCGACCAGCCAGCAAATAGGTCAAAGTCTCGAAACCGCGATGCGGATGATTCGGAAAGCCGGCAATGTAATCGTGGGCTTCGTCGCTGCCAAAGGCGTCCAGCATCAGAAACGGGTCCAGCCGCTGTTGCAAGGATTGGTCGATCAAGCGGGTCAATTTGACCCCTGCGCCATCGGACGTTGCATGTCCGGCGATGAGTCGTTCCACGTTGCGCGAATGGTTGACGGTGTGGTTGGCTATATTCGGCATGATTGCCTCCTCGCTCATTCGAGCAACATTAAACGGCCAGGGCGGCCACTTCAGCCTCGGCTTGTTGCAAAGCGGCTTTGGCAATGTCTTCACCCATCGCCAAGCCTTCTGCATGGATAAAAGTCAGATCGGTCATGCCCAAAAATCCCAGCGCGGTTTGCAGGTAAGGGGTGACCAAATCGTGCGGCGTGCCGCGATGCAGGCCGCCGAAAGCCAGGGCCAGATGGACCTTTTTGCCGGTTAGCAGTCCTTCCGGGCCGTTGGCGGTATAGCGGAAGGTGACGCCCGTGCGGCTGATCGCATCGAACCAGGCTTTCAATTGCGCCGGTATGCCAAAGTTATACATGGGCACGCCCAACACGATATGATCGGCTTGCTGTACTTCGGCTATGAGTCGATCATCCATGGCTATTCGGTCTTGCTGGGCCGCGGAACGTTGCTCGGGTGGTGTAAACAAGGCCTGTAACGCGGCGGGGTCCAGCAACGGTGGTGGGGTTTGTGCCAAATCCCGGAAAATGATCGGCGAGGCAGGATAGGCGGTTTTCAGTTTATCGGCCAGCAACCCGGCCAAGCGGCTGGAATGGCTTTGTTCGCCGCGAATGCTGCTGTTGATGTGTAGAATGGTCATGGTGCTTCTCCCTACGATGAGAGTGAGGTTTAACTATAATCCGGCAAAAAGGATGACAGCGTTCCATGCAGGGCTGATTGTTCAGGCCCTTGCATCTAAAACAAACCGGCAACTTGGTTTCTCCCTTTGCAAAAGGGATTTTTAAAAAATCTCATCCAGCCCCTCGGCAACCGCTCAATGCGCTGTCTCAGCTTCCGCATCCATCCATCCATCCATTCAATCGTCCTTTTCCAATGCCTACACCCAGGGCAACCGAGCTCTATAGTTAATCCGATGGCCGTATCATTTGCAGCGAATCACATAGTAGCGAATCACACCTTATCTTAAAATACCGGATCTTATAAAACCTTTTGCTTTTGCTACCATTGAAAATCTATCGACAAGAAGCGTCATGAATAAAAAAATAGCCCAACTGATGACCAGGGACGTCGTTCAGGTAGCCCCAGAAATGCCTTTATCCGAATGCGCGGAATTGATGGCGCGGCACCGCATCAGCTCGATACTGATCAGCGAAAACGACAAACCGGTCGGTTTGCTGACCGAGCGCGATGTGGTGCGATTATTGAGCCAGAATACGCCGCAAAACCAGGCGGTGTCCATGTTGATGTCGGCAAATCCGGTGACCGTGCGCGCCGATACCGATTATCGCGATGCCTATCATTTGTTTGTGCTGCATGGGATTCGGCATCTGGTGGTGGTCGACGGCGCCGGCCGTCTGGCCGGTATCGTCAGCGAAACCGATTTTCGCAGGCATGCCGGCGTTGCCGAATTCATCGGTTTGCGTACCGTGGCCACCATCATGGATAGGTCCGTGTTGTTGCTGCAACCCGATGAGCGGGTGATCGACGCGGCGCAGAAGATGCATGATCGCCGCGCCAGTTGCGCGGTAGTGGTGAAGAAGCGCAAGCCGATAGGCATCGTCACGGAACGCGATATGGTCAGGTTATATCGGCGGCAGGCCGGCGATGCGCGTGTACGCGACATCATGTCCGCGCCGGTCGCCACGGTAGGGCCTGAACAATTGGTGGTGGATGTCGTGCAGCGCATGCAAAATCAGGGCATACGCCATCTGGTGGTAGTCGATGGGCAAGGCGAAACGCTGGCGGTGGTGGGCGAACACGATGTGGTGAAGCACACCGAAGGGCAATATGTCGATTTGCTGAACACGATCATTCGCG
Source organism: Methylomonas rapida (assembly GCF_024360925.2). Taxonomy (NCBI): domain Bacteria; kingdom Pseudomonadati; phylum Pseudomonadota; class Gammaproteobacteria; order Methylococcales; family Methylococcaceae; genus Methylomonas; species Methylomonas rapida. The sequence goes on from NZ_CP113517.1 coordinate 55,146, forward strand.
AGCAGATCGTGGAACTGGAATTGCAGCAGGCGAAAATCGACGAATTGATGTTGAGAACGGCGCTGAGCGAGAAGGAAAAACAATTACGGGATTTGCAAGCCCGTACCGAAAACGAAAAGGCTCTGCTTAGAACCCTGATCGATCATATTCCCGATCTGATTTTTTTGAAGAGTACCGAGGGACACTATATCGGCTGCAACAAGGCATTCGCAGCTTTTTTGGGCATCGAGGAAAGCGCGCTAATCGGCAAGACCGATTTCGATTTTTTCGATGCGCAAACGGCCGGTTCATTTCGGCAACTGGATTTGGAGGTCATGGCTTCCGGCCATTCACTGGTCAACGAAGAATGGGTGACGTACCCCGACGGTCGCCGCGAATGCATGGAAACCTTGAAAACGCCTTATTGCAACGAACAGGGCGGTTTACTCGGCGTCATCGGCATCAGTCGCAATATCACCAGTCGCAAACAGTCCGATCAAGCCTTGCGGGAAAGCGAGGAAAAGTTGCGCTCGCTGTTCGAAATGTCGCCGCTGGCCATTGCCCGCAATGCCCTGGACGGCCGGTTCATCGAAACGAACCAGGCCTGGGTGGACATGCTGGGTTATACGCTGGATGAATTGAACGCGCTCAGTTACTGGCAATTGACGCCGAAAGACTACGATGCGCAGGAGGCGCAACAGCTGGAATCCTTGCACAACACCGGCCGCTATGGTCCGTATGAGAAAGAATACTGGCACCGCGATGGCTGGCGGATTCCGGTGCGCCTCAATGGTGCCTTGATTATCGGCAGCGATGGGCAGCGTTACATCTGGTCCATCGTCGAGGACATCAGCGAACGCAAGCGCAACGAGGAAGACATGCAACTGGCTTCGATGGTGTATCTGAACAGCGCGGAGGCGATGATGGTCACCGACGCCGACGGCAAGATCATTACCATCAATCCGGCCTTTACCGAGTTGACCGGCTTCAGTTCGGAGGAGGCGATAGGACAGAGCCCGCGCATTTTGAATTCCGGCTTGCACGATCGGTCCTTCTACGAGGCCATGTGGCAAAAACTGCAAAGCTCGGGTTTCTGGCAGGGCGAGATCTGGAACAAACGCAAGAATGGCGAAATTTTTGCCGAATGGCTGACCATCAACAGCATTTATAAGGAAGACGGCTGCTGCTTTAGGCGGGTGGCTTTGTTTTCCGACATTACCGAAAAGAAAAAGACCGAGGAATTGATCTGGACGCAGGCTAATTTCGATCCGTTGACCAGCCTGCCCAATCGGCGCATGTTCAACGACAGGCTGAGCCAGGAAATCAAGAAGGCGCATCGCGGCGAACTGCGCTTGGCGCTGATGTTCATCGATCTCGATCATTTCAAGGAAGTCAACGACATTCTGGGGCATGGCGTCGGCGATCATCTGCTAAAGGAATCCGCCAAGCGATTGAGGGCCTGCGTGCGGGACACCGATACCGTGGCCCGTTTGGGCGGGGATGAATTCACCATCATCGTTTCCGGACTGGAAGAAGCGCATAGCGTGGACCGCATCGCCCAAGAAGTTTTGAGCAAACTGGCGGGTCCTTTTCATCTTGAAGGCGAAACCTTGTACATTTCCGCCAGCATCGGCATCACGATCTATCCGGACGATACCATCGATGTCGAAGAGCTATGCAAAAACGCCGATCAAGCCATGTATGCGGCCAAACATCAGGGCAGGAACCGTTTCAGTTATTACCTGCCATCCATGCGTAACGAAGCCAAGCGGCGCATGCGCCTGTCCAACGATTTGAGGATCGCGCTGGAAGAGCAGCAATTTAAGGTTTATTACCAGCCGATTGTCGATCTGGCCGATGGCAGTATTCGCAAGGCAGAGGCCTTGATTCGCTGGCAGCATCCCGAGCGCGGCTTGATCAATCCCGGCGAGTTTATCGCCATTGCCGAGGAAACCGGCAGAATCGTGGAAATGGGCGATTGGGTGTTTCAACAGGCGGCTTTGCAGGTCAAGCGTTGGCGGAAATGCTATCGGCCCGATTTTCAGGTTAGTGTGAACAAATCGCCGGTGCAGTTTCAAAACGACGAAACCTTTTACAAAGGCTGGATCGAACAACTGCGGCGGCTCGGCCTGAACGGCAATAGCGTGGTGATAGAAATCACCGAGGGTTTGCTGCTGGATAATAAGCCTATCGTCAACGATAAATTGTTGCTGTTCCGCGATGTCGGCATTCAGGTGGCGATAGACGATTTCGGCACCGGCTATTCCTCGCTCGCTTACCTGAAGATGTACGACATCGATTATTTGAAAATTGACCGCTCTTTCATCCGTAATTTGCGGCCGGATTCCAGCGATTTGGTGGTGTGCGAGGCCATCATCGCGATGGCGCACAAACTGGGCATGAAAGTCATAGCGGAAGGCGTGGAAACGGTGGAGCAGCGCGAACTGTTACGGGTCGCCGGCTGCGATTGCGGTCAAGGTTATCTGTTTGCCAAACCGCTTCCCGTACAAGCTTTCGATGCCTTGCTGCATCAGGCCAAACAGGTCATGGCTTTTGGTTGAAACGGCCGAAGGATGGGCCGGCTTAAATCCCAGGGGCTTCCCGTGTTATCTTGATTGAAAATGCTTTGTTGGACGCATGTCCAATCGTCTGTAAATGATACGGGAGTAGCGGTCATGGCAATCAGCGTGTTCGATATTTTCAAAATCGGCATAGGGCCATCCAGCTCGCATACGGTCGGGCCGATGCGGGCGGCCATGACGTTTGCCGGCAAGCTGGAACGGCAGGGTAGCGCCGGGCAGGTCAAGCGGATAAAAATCGAGTTATTCGGATCGCTCGGCGCCACCGGCAAAGGCCATGGCACCGATAAGGCGGTTTTGCTGGGCCTGGAAGGCGAGGCGCCGGATTTGATCGATCCAGCCATCATCCCTGGACGGCTGGCTACCATCCGAGAAAATGGCGTTGTCTTGTTGTTGCGGCGCTTTCCGGTCGCATTCAACGAAAAAACCGATTTGCTGTTTCAGCGCAAGGCCTTGCCTTATCACGCCAACGGCATGCGTTTTTCGGCATTCGATACGGATGATGAAAATCCGCTGTTGCGGGCCGATTATTATTCGGTCGGCGGCGGTTTTGTCGTCAGCGACGCGGCCGCTGCAATCGATCGCTTGAGCCATGACGATACCCGGCTGCCGTATCCCTTCAAAACCGGCGCGGCCTTGCTGCAATTGTGCGCGACGCATGGCAAGCCCATCAGTGAGCTGATGCTGGGCAACGAAAAAGCTTGGCTCGGCGAAGCCCAAATCCGCGCCAACTTGCTGCATATCTGGCAGGTCATGCAGGCTTGCGTCGAACGCGGCTTGCGCGAGGAGGGTGTTTTGCCGGGCGGCATGCAGGTCAAGCGCCGCGCCGCGAATCTGTATCGGCAGTTGACGGGTGAAATACCCCGGCAAACACCGAACCTGCCGGTCGGCACGATGGAGTGGGTCAATCTATTCGCGCTGGCGGTCAGCGAAGAAAATGCCGCCGGCGGGCGAGTGGTCACCGCGCCGACCAACGGCGCGGCCGGCATCATTCCGGCCGTGCTGCATTATTACTGGCGTTTTTGCCCGGATGCCAACGAAGATGGCGTGGTTCGGTTTTTATTGACGGCCGCGGCGATCGCGATTTTGTATAAGGAGAACGCCTCTTTGTCGGGTGCCGAAGTCGGTTGTCAGGGCGAAGTCGGCGTCGCCTGTTCGATGGCTGCCGGGGCATTAGCCGAGGTTTTGGGCGGCACGCCGCGGCAAGTCGAAAATGCCGCCGAAATCGGCATGGAACATAACTTGGGGCTGACCTGCGACCCGGTCAGCGGCTTGGTGCAAGTGCCTTGCATAGAGCGCAATGCGATGGGCGCGGTCAAGGCCATCAACGCGGCGCGAATAGCCTTGCGCGGCGACGGCAGCCATTTCGTCTCGCTGGACAAGGTGATCAAGACCATGCGCGAAACCGGCGCCGACATGAAAACCAAATACAAGGAAACCTCGCGCGGCGGCCTGGCGGTCAATTTGATCGAATGCTGAGTAATGTCGATTGCGCAAATTTTTATAGGTAAAAATTCGTCGCGATTCGGAGTGCGATAGCTTCAGCTATCGCAATAAGGCCGACGATCGAATTTCATGGATTCGTCATGCGTATCGTTTTTGCGAAGGTTCAAGATCGTTGGGCGCGCTCAATCAACGCGCGTGCTTCAACGCTACCGCTGTTTTCGCCAGACGTTCGCCCAACACCCAACACAAACGCTTCTCGTGCTCGCTCAATTCCGAATCGATTTCCGAACAATGACTGGGACCGTAAGGTGTGCCGCCGCTGACGGTTTCGCGCAAGGCAATTTCGTTGCACGGCAGGCTCATCACGACCATGCCGTGATGCATCAATGGCAGCATCATCGACAACAGCGTGGTTTCCTGGCCGCCGTGCAGGCTGCCGGTGGAGGTAAACACGCCGGCCGGCTTGCCTGACAAGGTCCCAGGGAACCATAGCGCGGTCGTGCTATCGATGAAGTATTTCAGCGGCGCAGCCATGTTGCCGAAATGCGTCGGGCTGCCCAAGGCCAGACCGTCGCATTGTTCCAGTTCCTGTAATGTGATGTAAGGCGCGCCGGACGCCGGAATGCTGTCGGCCACTTTTTCACAGACGGTCGACACCTCCGGCACCGTGCGCAAAATGGCTTCGCAGTCGCCAACCGATTCAACGCCGCGGGCGATTTGCCGGGCCATTTTTTCGGTGCTGCCGTTGCGGCTGTAATAAACGATCAGAATCTTGGCCGTCATAGTATCGCCAATACGGATTCAGGTGGACGTCCGATCGCGGCCTTGTCGTTGGCCAGCACGATGGGGCGTTCGATCAGCTTGGGTATACGTATCATCGCCGCTATCAGTTCGATGTCGCTCAACGACGGATCGTCCAAGCCGTTTTCCTTGTATTCGTCCTCCTTGGTGCGCATCAGCTCACGCGGTTTCAGGCCCAGCTTATGCAGGATGTCCTGCAATTCGGCCGTGGTCGGCGGGTGTTTGAGATATTCGATCACTTCGGGCTGTATGCCCTTATCCTGGATCAGCTTCAAGGTTTCGCGTGATTTGCTGCAGCGCGGGTTGTGGAAGATTTTGACGCTCATGGGTTTACGCCCTTTAGACACTCGACAAGCCGCTATAATAACATTTCGACTTTTTTAGACCGCGTGAAAAAACTATGCAATTACCCAATTATTCCTCCGCCCGCGTGCTGGTCGTTGGCGATTTGATGCTGGACCGCTACTGGCACGGCCCCACTTCGCGCATCTCGCCGGAAGCCCCGGTGCCTGTGGTGCATGTCAAACAGGATGAACATAGAGCTGGTGGCGCCGGCAACGTGGCTTTGAACATCGCCGCGCTGGGCGCCAAGGTTTCGTTGCTGGGTTTCACCGGCGAGGACGAGGCGGCGGTCGCGTTGGAAACCTTGTTGAAAAAAGCCGGTGTGCTGTGCATGTTCCAGGGCATTCCGCACCATCCGACCATCACCAAGTTGCGGGTCATGAGCCGGCATCAGCAATTGATCCGGTTGGACTTCGAGGACGGCTTTCAAGACATAGCCAGCGACATGCTGCTGCATCAATATCACGCGGAGCTGATGCAATCCAAGGTCGCGGTATTATCCGATTACGGCAAGGGCACACTCAATCAAGTCGAACAATTCATCCGCCTGGCAAAAATGCTGAAAAAACCGGTATTGGTCGACCCTAAGGGCAGCGATTTTTCGATTTACAAACAAGCCACGCTGATCACGCCCAACCTCAGCGAATTCGAAGCCGTGGTCGGCCGCTGCGCCGATCAGCAACAAATTGTCGAGCGCGGCACTCATCTGATGAACGAATTGGAACTGGAAGCCCTGCTGGTCACGCGCGGTGAACATGGCATGACCCTATTGAGCAAAGCCGAAGCGCCGCTGCATTTGCCCACCCATGCCCGCGAGGTGTTCGACGTGACCGGCGCTGGTGACACGGTGATTTCGGTGCTGGCCGCCAGCTTGGCCGCCAAAATGTCGCTGGCGGAAGCGACGCAACTGGCTAACATCGGCGCCGGCATCGTGGTCGGCAAAATGGGTACCGCCACCGTCAACACCGAGGAATTGGAAAACGCCCTGCACGGTCACCGCGCTCATCACAAAGGCGTCTGCACGTTGCCGGAGTTATTGAAAGAACGCGCCGCCGCCAAGCAAACCGGCGAAAAAATCGTCGCCACCAACGGCTGCTTCGACATTTTGCATCCCGGCCACGTGCGCTACCTGCAACAAGCCAAGACTCTGGGCGACCGCCTGGTTGTACTGATCAACAGCGACGATTCGGTCAAACGCCTGAAAGGCCCGGAGCGTCCGGTCAACAATCTGGAACACCGCATGGAAATGCTGGCGGCGCTGGAATGTGTAGATTGGGTCGTGCCGTTCGAGGAAGATACGCCCAAACAAGTCATCGACCAGTTATTGCCGGATATCTTGGTTAAGGGCGGCGACTACACCGACATCACCAGCATCGCCGGCCACGACAGCGTGCTGGCCAATGGCGGCGAGGTGAAGATTTTGTCGTTCATCGAAGGCCATTCGACGACGGGGATTATTCAGACGATTAAAGACAAGGTGCAAGGGTAGCGATGACAATAAGTGATGCCTTTGTAAAAAGGCATTAAGTCGACATGAATAAATGAAAGAGAATGGCTTAAAACAAGGCTGTTTGTTATGGTGCCAAGCTTATTTCTGATGTATTTCAAGTTTGAATCGCGTATGACTACAAAAGAACTCTCTGACGATAATGCGAAGGCCGATAATTCGGTTGAAGAAAGTTCGCTAGAAGACGAGGATAAATCAGGCTCCGATTTGAAGATGAAGCCTTGGAATCCGAATGATATTCGGATTACGACTAAAAACTTCACTATCCGAGAGATTTATACCCAGATCGAAGATAAAGAACCAGATCAAGAAAAAGAGTTGGATTTAGCGCCCGATTTTCAACGAGCTTTCGTTTGGAACACCAAGCAACAGATACGCCTTATTGAATCAATTCTATTAGGCATCCCTCTTCCTGCTTTTTACTTTAATCAGGATAAAGATGGTGCTCAACAGGTGATTGACGGTGTTCAGCGACTGACTACGATCAAACACTTTATGTCTAATCAATTGGAGTTGAAGGAAGAGCATCTTGAATATCTGAGTCCACTGAAAGGGGCTACATTTTCTACTCTCGATCCCGCAACCAAGCGGCGATTTGCCGGCACTCAGATAGTGGCTCATGTGATCGAGCCGCAAACGCCGGACGACGTTAAATACGATATTTTTAACCGTGTTAATACCGGGGGTAGTCCTTTAACTGCTCAGGAGATTCGTCACTGCATGAGTAAGGAACGCTCTCGAAAATTTTTGCGAAAACTGGTTGAAAGCGAAAGTTTCGATCAGGTTATGGGCGACTTTTTTTGGCGAAGAGATTCAACAGGGAAGCTGGTTCGCGATAGCAAAAGGATGACAGATAGAGAAATGGCATTACGTTTCTGCGCTTTTCATGTCGTGCCACTAGAAAAATATGCTGAGGCATCGAGTCTGGATGCATTTCTGTTGGACTTTTCTCGATGGCTAGATCAACAAGCTAAACCGGCGGATTTAAAAAAACTAGAAACCGCATTTCAACAAGCAATGAGAAATTGTCATGAAGTATTTGGTGTCAGCGCATTTCGCCGGTGGGCTCCAAACAACCAATCACCAAGTGGCCGCATCAACCGAGCCATTTTTGAATCTCAAGCTTTAGCGCTCGCTGATTATTCCCTGGAAATTGTTAGCACGCATAAAGATACTATCCAAAACGCCTTAAGGAAACTCTTTAAAAACCGAGACTACGATACCTCTGTAAGCGCTGGAACAGGTTCCTACAAAAAGGTCGAAGACCGGTTGCTTAAGCCTCGCAAAGCCCTGGAGAAAATTCTCAAATGATCCGTGAATTTAAACTGCGCGGTTTCAAGATGTTTGCTGACGCCAGCTTTGAAATGGCGCCACTGACTATTCTGGCCGGCATGAACGGTGCCGGTAAAACTTCAGTTATCCATGCTTTACTGCTTGTTGAAGAAGCTCGCCGACGAGGGGACAAAATTGTTCCTCTCAATGGGTCGTTTGGCTTGGAGTTAGGCGCGTTCGAAGACATCCTAAATTGGAACAGCCAGGATGCAGTGAGCTTTGATCTCACGGATGATAACGATACAGTCTATTCATGGGAGTTGGCTGGGAATGCCAGCTCACTCTATGCAGAGATACAAAAACATCCCACACAGCTTCCACCGCTCTTCGACGAAGGTGAAAGAATGTTTCAGTATCTTTGCGCCGAACGTTACGGTCCGCGCAATATACTCGGCTCGGCGGCATTGCCGCCCGACTTGCTGGAAGTAGGCTTTCGTGGAGAGTACAGCGCCCAGGTTCTCTATAGCCTTGATAGTTTAGCCATCGCCGAATCTCGCCGTTGCCCTGGATTCGGCGAAGAGGATGCCGCGTTATTGAAATTCGAGACAGAGCGGTGGCTATCCAGGATTGCTCGCTCCGTACAGATTGATACCGATTCCATTTCTATTAGGACAGTAACCGCGCTGCGTTTCCGCGTTCCCGATGGCGAGTGGGTTCGGCCGCCCAACATGGGCTTTGGGGTAACTTACGCGCTTCCGGTAATCCTGGCTGGCCTGACGGCTGGAAACGGCGGACTCTTAATCGTGGAAAATCCCGAAGCGCACCTCCACCCTGCCGGCCAATCGCAAATGGGATATTTCCTTGCGGCTATGGCATCTGCCGGTGTTCAGGTCGTGGTAGAAACCCATTCCGACCATGTCTTAAACGGTATTCGTCGTGCTATTGGCGAGCATAGTATCTTGACCAAAGATCAAGCAATTATCCATTTCTTCGATATTGATGGAACCGACCCACAGACTCTGCGTTTTACCGAGACCGGCGGCATTGCATCTTGGCCTCGCGGATTTTTCGATCAATACCAACTCGATGTCTCCGCTCTAACCCGCGTAAGGCGTCCAAGGCAATAAATCATGCGCTTTGTCATCGACGAAACAAGCTGGCATTTTGATGGGCTTGAGCAAAATGGCTGTATCGAGTCATTGGAGACGTTGTTGGACTTGCTGGATGATGCGCATGGTCAAGGACAGCTAGCCTGTTATTCGGAAGAGTTGTTTGAAACCGCCGTTTGGCAGAATAAAACTTTTTATGAATTGTATGAATCGGATTCACCAATGGCGATACCTTGGGAAGTTCAGGAGCGTGTTGCGAGTATTTTTGGAAGACTACCCAAGTGGCAGGAACTTGACTCATGTGAGCCCAGAGATTTTGACGTACAAATTAACAATAGAGCTAAAGAATTTGCTCCGTCAATTGCTTGGGCTCACGCTCAAACCGCCCAAAGCAAAGCCAACGCCGTTGCTTGCCTGATTTTTCCTACCGTTCGTCCAATTGGGAATCATGCTGTTACGGTCGACAATCAGATAGAGAATCTATGGTTTGTCGGAGAATTTCAAAGCTATCGTGACTATTTTCGGTGGCTCATTACCGATACCACCAAAAGTCCCGATGAATTGACAAAATTTGCAGATTCCGCATTCCCTTCACTTGATTTTATTCCCAACTCTTTCGATGGTATCAAGGGTATGAGCAAACCTTATCGAGAGTTGATAGAGCCACTGACCAAGCATTTAAGCGTTTTGTCTGATCATGGAAAAAGAGTTTTCTCCGAATCATGGAAAGATGCGCCTTCTAAATTCGGTTCGCATGGAATTAACATATCTGACGAGAACGGAAACACGAAGAGCAATAGCGAAGCGCGGAGAGAACGAACACGTATTTTTAACGGTAAAGAAGTTGTGTTTTGGTGGCATAGCAAACTTGACCCAGATAGGGATCGAATCCATTTCTCTCCGGATAAAATTGCCAACGGCGGTCGTTTGTTAGTCGGGATATTTTGTCGTCATCTTCAAACCTGAAATCCCCACTGAGCAAAGTCGATTTTGCACCAGCTTCGCATCGGATAAAGCCCAAAATCAACAAATTTAAATCATCCTTATTCATGGAAAAACTCAAAGACCGTCTCCATCAATACTGGCTCCTAGCCCGTTTCGACAAGCCCATCGGCATTCTGATTCTGCTATGGCCTACGCTGTGGGCCTTGTGGATTGCCGGTGACGGCAAGCCGGATGGATTGGTGTTGACGGTTTTTGTGCTGGGCGTGGTGTTGATGCGGGCCGCCGGTTGCGTGATCAACGATTACGCCGACAAGGATTTCGATCCGCATGTCGATCGTTGTAAGCTCAGGCCGATCGCGGCCGGCAAAGTCACGCCGAAAGAGGCATTGACCGTATTTGTCGTGTTGTGTCTGGTTTCGTTTGGGCTGGTGTTGTTGATGAACGGGTACACCATTGCATTGTCGTTCGTCGGCGCGTTTCTGGCCGCCAGCTATCCGTTCATGAAGCGCTTCACCCACTTGCCGCAGGCTTATTTGGGCGCGGCTTTTGGTTTTGCGGTACCGATGGCGTTTGCCGCGCAAACCAACGCAATTCCGCTGGTCGGCTGGATTTTGTATTTGGCGGTGCTGCTGTGGGCCTTGGTCTATGACACCATGTATGCCATGGTCGATATCGAGGACGACTTGAAAATCGGTGTTAAATCTACCGCGATTTTATTCGGCAGGCGGGTGCGAGAAATCACCGCTGGCCTACAGGTCGTGATTCTGGGATTATTGCTCGCGGTCGGGCAAATGCAGCATTTGCATTGGCCTTACTATGCGGGCTTGGCAATCGGAGCCGGCTTGTTCGCTTACCAGCAGAAGCTGATTTTTCATTTCGATAAAGCCGATTGTTTCAAGGCTTTTTTGAACGCCAATTGGTTCGGTTTGGTGATCTTCATAGGGTTATTGACCGCCTATCTGTGATCGACGCGACGGCTTTGCCGGTGTTATCCTCACGTAAAATTTGAACAATATATCGGGAGGAGAGATGCGATTTTTTCATAAGCTATCGGTGTTTCTGCTGGTGGCATTGGCTTTTTCCAATGCTCAAGCGGGCGAGCTGACGCGCGCGCAGGTCGAGCAATTACTGGCCAAGGCTGACAAACAACATCCGGCGCCGCTAAAGCGTAAGGATTTGACCGACCTGGATCTTTCCGGCCTGGATTTTCGCCATGCCGATTTGTGGGGGGCTGATTTGCGCCGGGCTAATTTGAGCCATACCAATTTGTCCGGTCTGAACCTGGATTTGACGGTGATGACCAATATCAAGTTGGTCGGAGCCGATTTGTCCAATACCAGCATTTTTGGCGTCAGCCTGATGCACGCCGATGCCTCGGGCGCCAATTTCAGCGGCAGCCGGGTCATCGCGGTCATGGAAGGCGCCAATTTCAGCAACGCCGACATCAGTAACGCCGATTGGGCCGCCGACATGAAAAATCAGTCGATGGGCCTGATGCGCGCCAATCTGAAGGGTGCCAATCTGACCGGCGCCAATCTCAGCAACAGCAAGCTTGGCCGGGCCATGCTGAAACACGCCAAATTGAACAAGGCCAATCTGAAAAATGCCGATTTGTATTCGGCCGACATGGACGGCGCCGATCTGACCGGCGCGGATTTGACTGGCGCCAATTTGTCCTCGGCCAAATTACACGACGCTATCTTCACCGACGCGATTACCACGGGTGCCCGTTTCGACAACGCGCAACACAAACCAGCGGGACTGGGTCAATAATCATTCGGAATCTACATGCAAATTCCCAAACAACTATTACAGCGCAAATCCGTCGATGCTTTGACGGCGATCGAAAACAGCCTGAAACAAACTTTGACCGCCAAGGATTTGACCTTATTGGGCATAGGCGCGGTCATAGGCGCCGGTATTTTCGTGCTGACGGGCATTGCCGCCGCCAAATACGCCGGCCCTGCGATCACGATTTCGTTCGTGATGGCAGGCGTTGCCTGTGCCTTGGCCGCCTTGTGTTACAGCGAGCTGGCTTCGATGATGCCGGTATCGGGCAGCGCCTATAGCTATGCTTACGCCACGATGGGCGAATTGATGGCCTGGATCATCGGCTGGGATTTGGTGTTGGAATATGCGTTGGCCAGCAGCACGGTGGCAATAGGTTGGGCGGGGTACTTGACCAGTTTCATGGATACGCTGGGCTTGCATATGCCGCGTTATCTGACGACGGCCTATCTAGCCGATCCGGCCGCCGGCTTCATCAATCTGCCGGCGGTGGTCATCGTGCTGTTGCTGACCGGTTTGCTGGTGATCGGCATCCGCCAATCGGCGATTTTCAATTTCGTCATGGTGTTGATCAAATTGAGCGTGATCGTGCTGTTCATAGCCGCCGGTTTGGGTCATGTGCAGACCGAGAATTGGGCGGACTTTGCGCCGTTTGGTTTCGGCGGCATACTGACCGGCGCCGGGGTAATTTTCTTTGCTTATATCGGTTTCGATGCGGTGTCCACCGCCGCGCAGGAAGCGGTCAATCCGCAGAAGGACGTGCCGTTCGGCATCATAGCTTCTTTGGCGGTTTGTACCTTGATTTACATCCTGGTGGCCGGCGTGCTGACCGGCATCATTTCGTATAAGGAACTCAACGTCGCCGCGCCGATTGCGCTGGCGGTCGATCATATCGGCATGAGCTGGTTGTCGCCCATCATAAAAATTGGCGCGATCGCCGGGTTGACCTCGGTGATGCTGGTATTGCTGATGGGCCAAAGCCGGATTTTCTTTGCGATGGCCTCGGACGGTTTGTTGCCGCCGTTGTTCGCCGACGTGCACCCGCAGTTCCGGACGCCGCATTTGTCGACCGCGATCGTCGGCAGCGCGGTCGCCTTGCTGGCGGGTTTCATGCCGATCGAGAAACTCGGTGAACTGGTTAGTATCGGCACCTTATTTGCATTCGTGCTGGTTTGTGGCGGGGTGTTGTTGTTACGCATCAGTCATCCTGAAATGGAGCGCCATTTCCGTTGTCCCGCGTCGCCGTATGTCCCGGTTGGCGGGATTTTAGTCTGCTTGAGTCTGATGGCGGGTTTGCCGTTGGACACCTGGCTGCGGCTTTTTATCTGGCTGCTGATTGGCTTTGGGATTTATTTTGGCTATGGCATCAAGCATAGCCGGTTGCGGCAGGCTGGGTAAAGGATGGGCACTGCTTGTGCCCATCCCAATAAATTACCGCCCAATCGCGTAATACTGCAATCCCGCTTGCTTGACGAATTTGGGTTCGTACATGTTGCGGCCGTCGAAGATGGCTTTGTCTTTTAACAAACGGCTTAACTCATCGAAATCCGGGCTGCGGAATTGTTTCCACTCGGTGACGATGACCAGCGCATCGGCGTTTTCCAGCGCCTCATGTTGTTTGGCGCAATATTTCAAGCCAGGTTTGTCGCCGTAGATGCGTTGCGCTTCGTGCATGGCTTCCGGGTCGTAGGCCTGTACCGTCGCGCCGGCTTCGATCAAGGCTTCCAATAAAACCCGGCTGGGCGCTTCGCGCATGTCGTCGGTGTTGGGTTTGAAGGCCAGGCCCCACAACGCAAAGGTCTTGCCTTTGACGCCGCTTGGGTAATGCGCGGAGATTTTTTCGAACAAGCGGTGTTTTTGCCGGTCGTTGACGTTTTCCACGGCGCTGAGCAGTTCGGCGTGATAGCCCATTTCCTTGGCGGTGCGTTCCAGCGCCTTGACGTCTTTGGGGAAGCAGGAGCCGCCGTAGCCGCAGCCGGGGTAGATGAAACTGTAGCCGATACGGCTGTCGGAGCCGATGCCGTGACGCACATGCTCGATGTCGGCGCCCAGGCGTTCGGCCAGATTGGCCAATTCGTTCATGAAGCTGATTTTGGTGGCCAGCATTGCATTGGCGGCGTATTTGGTCAGTTCGGCGGAACGGATGTCCATGGTGATGACGCGCTCGCGGCTGCGGTTGAACGGCGCGTAGAGCGCTTTCAGGAGTTCCGCGGTTCTGGGGTTGTCGGTGCCGATGATGATGCGGTCGGGTTTCATGAAATCGTCCAGCGCCGAGCCTTCCTTCAGGAATTCAGGATTCGACACGACGTCGAATTCGATGTTTTCGCCGCGCTGTGCCAGCACGTCCAATACGGTTTGCTTGACCTTGTCGGCGGTGCCGACCGGTACGGTGGATTTGTCGACGATGATTTTGTAGTCGCTCATGTGCTCGGCCACGCTTTTGGCGACGGCCAATACATAGCGCAAGTCGGCGGAGCCGTCTTCATCCGGCGGGGTGCCGACTGCGATGAACTGGAACAAACCAAAATCGACCGCTTCCTGGACGTCGGTGGTGAACTGCAAGCGCCCGGCCGCCATGTTGTCCTTGACCATTTCCTCCAGGCCGGGCTCGTAAATCGGAATGATGCCTTGTTTGAGCTGGTCGATTTTGTTTTGATCGACGTCCATGCAGACGACATGATTGCCGACATCGGCCAGACACGCGCCCGTCACCAGGCCAACATAACCGCTACCAAATACCGTGATTTTCATCCTTACACCTGTGTTGAGTGAATTAGCGTTTTCGTTTTAATCGATACAAGGCCGAAATGTCTTCGTCGCCATGGCCTTGTTGCATCAACCGGGCATAGTCGGCCAACGTGTGGTCGGTCAATGGACTGGCTATGCCGGTTTGTTCGGCCATCTTCCGGCAGATCAGCAAATCCTTGTGATGCAAGGCCAGTTTGAAACCCGGCTGGAAAATACCTTGAGTCATGCTCTTGCCGCGATGCTGCAGAAACCAATTACCGGCCGCGCCGCCCGCCACCACAGCGACGACTTTTTGCATATCCAGACCTTGCGCCTCGCCGAAAGCCAAGGCTTCGGTCACGGCTTGGGCGATGCCAGCGGCCATGATTTGATTCACCGCCTTGCAGGCCTGGCCGGAGCCGGTCGCGCCCATCAGTTCGATGCGTGCCGTCATCGCTTCCAGCACCGGGCGAACGCGCGTTAAAGCGTCGGCTTCGCCGCCGACCATCATGGACAGCGTGCCCTTGTTGGCGCCTTCCACGCCGCCGGAAACCGGGGCATCCAAAAACTCGACCTGCCTGGTTTTCAGTATCGCGGCGGCCTGTTTGGCGGTGTCACTGCCGACGGTCGACATGTCGATGACGACAGAACCCGGTTTGACGGTTTTTGCAATGGCTGCCACCACATCCAAAACATCCTGATCGGCCGACACGCAGATCAATACCGCGTCAACGCATTCGGCCAGCTCTTGTGGCGAATGGCAGGCTGCGACATTCAATTCCTCCGCCAAGGCCTGGGCTTTGGCGTGAGTGCGATTGTAAACATGAGTCAAATAGCCAGCCTTGGCCAGATTGCGCGCCATCCCTAGACCCATTGCCCCCAATCCTATCATTCCAGCCTGCATACCTTGTTTCCTCGATGACCTGAATTCTGAAGGGTGGTTATTTTAGCGCTTTGTGGGCGGCAACTTCACAACGCGCCTTGTTTTTTCAACAGGGCGGCGATGCTCTCCGCCAAGCGCTGGTAGCCTTGATTATTGGGATGCACGGCGTCTGACTTTAGATCGTTGGAAGCGATGATCTCTGGCAAGGTTTCCAGATCGGTGGGAATTTTCTCGGATTCCGCAAGCTCGGCATAAATGTCCGCGCTATGCAAAAACATCAGGCCAAACTGCGGGACGCCAAGCAGTACGACGGCAATATTGCGTTGCTTGGCTTCGGCGATCATCGCTTTGAGGTTTTCTCGGGTTTGATCGACCGGAAGCTTGCGCAAGAAGTCGTTGCCGCCGTGAATCAGAATCAATAGGCTAGGTTGATATTCGTCGAGTAACGCCGGCAAACGCTGGCGGCCTTCGCCGCTGATCTCGCCGGGTACGCCGGCGTTAATGACTTCACGACCGCTCAATTGCGCCAGGATATGAGGATAATCGTGCTCTGCGGATGCGCCGGTGCCGTAGGTGAGACTATCGCCAAACGCCAGAATCACCGCATCGTCCGGCAGTTTGGTCAGCATTGGTTCGGATTTGTTACAAGCGCTGCAGCATAGCACTATCAAAACCATCATCCATTTGATCATCGAGAAATCTCCCTGAAAACTTGGTTTATGTACTAGGCAAAACGTTAAGGCGTTTGTCGCCTTGTCATGTTTCGCCGTTTTTATTTTTCCAAATAAGTATAGGCGTTCAATCCCGCCAGCAATTCCTGTTCGAACGCCTGTTTCTGTTCGCCACTCAATGAGGTGGCGTCCAGTTTTTTCCGATAGGCGGTTTTCAACGCAGCCGTATCAATATGCACATAATCCAGTAACTCGCTGACGTCCTCGCCTTCCATGAATTCGCCAAAGCGGTAGCCGTCGCCGTCCAATTCTATGTTGATCGAATGGGTGTCGCCAAACAGGTTGTGCATATCGCCAAGAATTTCCTGATAGGCGCCGACCATGAAAAAACCAATCAGATAGTCCTCATTTTCGCCTATCGTGTGCAACGGCAGGGTATGACTGATGTTTTGCCGATCGACGTATTGATCGATGCGGCCGTCGGAATCGCAGGTCAAATCTTGCAAGACCGCGCGTCGCCCCGGTTCCTCATCCAGCCGATGAATCGGCATGATCGGAAAGATTTGATCTATGCCCCAAATATCCGGCATCGATTGAAACAGCGAAAAATTGCAGAACACCTTGTCGGCCAGCTTTTCGTCCAGCTCCTGCAAAATTTCCCGGTGATGCTGGTTGTCCAGATTCAAATCGTTCTGGATTTGCTGGCACAGACCGACATAGTGTCTTTCGGCCTCGGCCAGTTCTATCAGACCGATGTCGCCTTGCACGAAACGGGCGCGGGCCTCGGCCATGTCGAATTGGGCGTTGTGGTAGGCTTCGCTGACGTTTGCGAAATCCACCTGGTCTAAATTTACGCCTTGCAGGCATTCCACTTCGGTGACGTTGGTGATCAACACCGCATGATGGGCGGTGATGGCGCGGCCGGATTCGGTGATGATGTGGGGTTGCGGCAAGCCGTGTTCGTGGCTGGCTTCGGCAAAGGCGCGCACGATATTGTCCGCGTATTCACCCATGCTGTAATTGATCGAACATTCGCGCCGTGAACCGCTGCCGTCGTAATCGACGCCCAGACCGCCACCGGCATCAACGGTGCTGATATTGGCGCCCAGAATATGCAGCTGCCGGTAATACTGGCCGGCTTCCTTCAGTGCCAATTTGATGTCGTGAATATTGGCGATTTGTGAGCCCATGTGAAAATGCATCAATTGCAGGCAATCCAACATTTCGACTTGTTTTAAACGGGTGACTAGTTGCAGCACTTCGCTGGCGTGCAAACCGAATTTGGATTTTTCGCCGCCGCTGTTCTGCCATTTGCCGGCGCTGATGGTCGAGAGGCGAACCCGTAGGCCTAATAGTGGCTTGACGTTCAGCTTGGCGGCTTCCTCGATGATCAGTTCCAGTTCCGACGGTTTTTCGATGACGATGAAGACCGATAGGCCCATCAGTTGGCCCATCAAGGCCATGCGAATATATAGCCTGTCCTTGTAGCCGTTACAGACGATGGTGCCGCCGGATTTCGCCAGGCCCAATATCGCCAATAATTCGGGCTTGCTGCCGGCTTCCAGGCCTATGTTTTCAGCGGAAACGATGCTTTCGACTACATTGCCCTGCTGGTTGACCTTGATTGGATAAACCGGGGTGTAATGACCTTGATAATCGTGTGCCTGGCGGGCTTGGTCGAAGGCTTGTTGTAGCCGGCGGATGCGGTCGCGCAGAATATCGGTAAAGCGTACCAATATCGGGAAATGTAGGCCTTTTTTTTGCAGACTTTGCGCAATCTCGTACAAATCGATTTCGGTTGCGCTATCGAGCCTCGGCTTGACGCAGACATGACCCTGGCCGTTCACGGAAAAATAACCATCGCCCCATTGCCGTATCGCATAGAGTTGTTTGGATTGTTCGATCGACCAGGTTTGTGTGGTCACGTAGCGTCTCCGTACTGTCATAAAGAGCGCTAAATTCTAAAGTATAATGCCGCGACTTTTATGACTTTTTGAGGACATCTCATGTTAGACGCCCAATGGTTCAGCGAAGCGCAAGCTTCCAGCGGTACCGCTTTTTCCCTGAAAATCAAACGCAAACTGCACGAAGAGCAATCCGAATTCCAATTCCTGGAAATCTACGAGACCGAGCAGTTCGGCAATCTGATGGTGATCGACGGTTGCACCATGGTCTCTACCCGGGATAACTTTTTTTATCACGAGATGATGAGCCACCCCGTTTTATACACCCATCCCGATCCGAAACGAGTCTGGATCATCGGCGGCGGCGATTGCGGCACCTTGCGCGAAGTATTGAAGCATCCGGGCGTCGAGCAGGCAGTGCAAATCGATATCGACGAGCGCGTGACCCGCTTGGCCGAAATCTATTTCCCCGAGCTGTGCGAATCGAACAACGATCCGCGCGCGGATTTGAAATTCATCGACGGTATCAAATGGGTCAAGGACGCCGAGCCGAACAGCGTGGACATCATCATCGTCGATAGCACCGACCCGGTCGGGCCGGCGGAAGGCTTGTTCTGCGCAGATTTTTACAAGGATTGTTTCAAGGCCTTGAGTGCAAACGGCATCGTGATTCAACAAAGCGAATCAGCACTGCTGCATATGAAGATTTTAAAAGAAATGCGTGACGAGATGCGGGCCGGCGGTTTTACGCATATGCAGACCCTGTTTTTCCCTCAATGCATTTATCCCTCCGGCTGGTGGAGCGCGACGATGGCCTGTAAAGTCGAACTATCCGGTTTCAGGGAGCAGGATGCGGCTGCGAAAGGCTTTGATACCGTTTACTACAATAGCGATATTCACAAAGCCAGCCTGGCGATGCCGGAGTTTTTCAAGAAAGCTTTTGCACAATGAATACTTGAACCTAGAAAAATCATTTGGTCCACGAAACACACGAAATTCACTCAATTTTCAACCAGTTATCACTCCAAAGAGCGGCGCCTAACAGGTGAATTGATAAGCTTCATAACGCAATGGTTTCTGTCGTGCTTTTCGTGGATTGCTGCTTTTTTAGGTTTAATTGTCCGGGGTTGGCTGCTCACCGGGCTGACACAACTGACATCTTTGTCAGATCAAGTCAGGATTGACGCTTATTCCGCATAAGAAAAATCAAGATTTTTTTGCCGGACTGGCGTAAAACTTCTTTCTCTTCAGGGTAGGACTCGTGAGGGTTTGTGTCTTCAAGTTGGGTTGGTGTTTTTATTTTTCAATAAAAACAATGTATTACATTGAATCTGGGTTACTTGTCAAGTGCGTTGTTTTTAGGTGAGCGAAATTCCGTGGTTAAATGAATGAATTGGCATGTTAATCGCTAATGTCTTTTACCATCAGGCTTAGCCGCATTTAATATGCAACCAGTAAAGCCTAGAGTGCAAAAAATTGGTAATTAAAGATAGGTGGAACCAATGATCAAAATAAAAGCGTTTAATGTTGTCTTGGTGTTAGCTGCTTTTGCGGCATTGTTCTTTCTGTTACCGCCCGACAGGGACGTGTCCAATGTTAGTGCAAATCAAATAGAGAGTTCCGATTCGCAACCCAGCATCACTAAAAAAGCCAATCAGCAACAATCAGTCAGAGGCCATTTTTTACATTCGGCTTGATAAAGCTCAATACCAAAATCCTCCTACACGCCAGCGCGGCGCATGCTGAACGGCTTTAGTGGCATAACCAATAGGAAGATCGCTTGCCAAGGACGGCTTCAAATCAGAATAAGTCATCGCATATCCCTCCAAACGTTTGATACGTTCTTCCGTCGGTGGGTGACTCCGTAGCCATGAAGGCTGCGGGTTACCCCAGCCGGGCAAAAATATTTCTATCCAGGATCGGCTGTGGTGTTCAATTCTGGCCAAAGCATAAGCCAAACCCAAGGGATCGCCGGTCAGGATTGCCGCTTTTTGGTCGGCATCGTATTCACGAACTCTGGATAGGCCTAGCTGGGCCAATACCGCCAGTTGAGGTGAAAACAAAAGCAGCAGCATCGAAAACCAATTGATGCTGATGCCGTAGCCCTCGATGAACAGTATGGGCAATGACAGCAACAGCATCAGTTGTCCTGCGGTGGAAAGTAAATTGGTCAGGCGGCTAATGTAATCCGCCAGTCCCATGACTTTCAAATCGCCATGCGCAATATGGGCTATTTCATGGCCCAATACGCCGCTTAGTTCGCGTAGAGTCAATTTGCTTAGCAGGCCATAAGTCAAGGCGATCGCGGCGTGTTTGCCGTGCCCGACCGCGAATGCATTGATCATTGGGCTGGGGATGTAATAAAGCACCGGTGTGGCGGGTAATTCGGCGCGTTGACTCAGAATCGTGACGATCCGCCACAGATCAGGTGCTTCGGTGGGATAGATTGGTCTCGCTTGATAAAGACGCAGCGTCATGCGCCAGGCGGCGACGGGTTCGAGAATCAATGTCAGTAAGGCGCCGCCCAAGGCGATCCACAGTCCTATTGCACCCAGCAGCAAATTACCAACCAGGCCGCTGATTGTCAGTAGCAGGATGATCAACAACGCCGTTTGCAAACGATTGCGCCATTGATGAGGCCGTAAGGGAGGCGGGACGGACATGGTTAGCGTTTGCCTGCGCGCAGCAATTGTCGTCGTAAGCTATCCAGCTCTTCCTGCAGATCGGCCACCAAGGCCGCCAATTCCGGTAGGGCATCGAAGTTGCGTTCTATCGTCAAGATGCGTTTGGCACGGGTCAGTTCCACCGAGGAAAAGCACCAGGCGCCACTTTCCAATTTTGCCGCAGACAGTAGGCCGTCCTGGAGGTGCTGCAAAACCCAATCCGGTTCGACCGCGCACAGCGCGGCCAATTGCTCTACGGAAAGATAGGTTTCCTCGACTACGGTAGCAATCATGATTTCTGTATTGGGCATGGTGTCTCCTCAGTGATTGCGGCGTGGATCAAAAGCCAGTTCCTGAGCCATTTGTTGGTAAAACCGCCGCGCTTTGTCGCTGGTCGCGGGCGGTAATAATACTTGTATGTCCAGTAATAGATCGCCCGGCGGGTCGCTTGGCAGGCCCTTGCCGCCAAGGCGTAACTGCCTGCCGCTTTGCGTGCCCTCCGGTATTTTCACTTTCAGGCTGGTATCGACGAGATTGAGTGGAATCATGGCGCCCAGGGCCGCTTCCCAGGGTGTCACCGGCAGGGTCAGGTGTAAATTCTTGCCGTCGACCCGAAAGCGCGGATGCGGATTGAAACAGACTTCCAGCAACAAATCGCCGGCCTTGCCGCTGCCCATGCCCGGCGCTCCCTGGCCGCCCAGGCGAATGATCTGACGTTCGTAAACGCCTTTGGGGATTTTGATGTTCAGCACCCGGCTATCGAGTTGCATACGACCTTGCGCATCCACACGCGGTACCCGCAACGTGATTTGGCGCGAGGCGCCGCGGAAACTGTCTTCCAAGTCCAGCATGACCTTGGCATGATGGTCTTCGCCCCGGGCATTGAAACGATCTCGACCGTAATATTGACCGGTATCGGCGCGAAATCCACGCATATTGCCAAATAACTCGGCGAAAAAATCGCTGAACTCGGCGGCTTCGCGCGGATTGAAGCCCCGGCTGGAAAATTCAAAGCCTGCGTCCCAATTCGGCGGTGGTCTGAATTCTTGTCCCGATTGATAGCCGCGACCCAATTGATCGTAGGCCGCGCGTTTTTCTGGGTCCGATAGCACCGTATAGGCTTCGTTGACTTCCTTCATGCGGGATTCGGCGTTGGGTTCCTTGGACACGTCGGGATGATATTTGCGCGCCAGTTTGCGGAAGGCTTTTTTGATTTCTTCCAGTGAAGCATCGCGTTTGACGCCCAATGTTTGATAATAATCCTTGTATTGCAAAAATCCCCCTTGCGCATGATGTCGCGACAGGTTTTACGGCCTTGAACAGACATGGAAACATTAAAGTAGCCCATGACGTGACATTTTTGAATGTACTTTAACCGAGCGCCATGTCCATAATCCATCATTGTTTTGAACCCGCCTGGTGGTTGAATAACCCCCACTTGCAAACCGTTTATCCAGCCTTGTTGCGCAAGCCGCCAACGTTGATGCGAAAACGTCAGCGCTTGTTCACCGAGGATGGCGATTTTATCGATCTGGATTGGTACGGCGACGATGATCGCGCGATTGTCATCCTGCTCCATGGCTTGGCGGGCAGTTCTCAATCGGGCTACATACTCGGTTTGCAGCATGTACTTAAACAACATGGTTTTTCCAGTGTTGCCATGAATTTTCGGGGTTGCAGCGGTGAGCCTAATCGTTTGGCGCGCAGTTATCATTCTGGCGAAACCGAGGACATTGAGTTTGTTTATCAAAGTCTGCGCCAGCAATTTCCAAAATCCGCATTGGCCGCCGTGGGTTTTTCGTTGGGCGGCAATGTGCTGCTGAAGTGGTTGGGCGAACAAGGTTGTAAAGTCAAATTGTTTGCGGCGGCGGCCATTTGCGTGCCGTTGGTGCTGAGCGCATGCGCCACGCGGCTGGATCATGGCGTTTCCAGGCTTTATCGAGGTTACCTGCTAAACGAGTTGAAGCGCTATATCAATATCAAAAAGCGGTATTTGCTGACAAATGGGAGGATGGCGGAAGCGGAAAAGTTGATTCAACTGGGCGATTTATCTTCGGTACAGTCATTCTGGCAATATGACGATCTCGTCGTGGCTCGTTTACATGACTTCAAAGATGTAAACGATTACTATCGGCGCGCCAGTTCGCGACAGTTTTTGCCCAAAATTCGCGTGCCTTCTTTATTGATTCAGGCTCGAGACGATCCCTTCATGACGCCGGACGTTTTGCCGTCAGCCGATGAGCTGAGTTCGGCCGTGGAATTGGAAATATGCAGCAACGGGGGGCATGTCGGTTTCATCGAGAAGCGGCGTGGGTTTGGGCACCGCTATTGGCTGGAAAAAAGGATTCCTGCGTTTTTGGGCGATAAGCTGAAAAATTAGGCCGCTTCCCTGGCTTCCCGCATCCAGGTCCAGCCGGTGGCGGCCCTGTTTGAGCCTGATTTTTCCGGTATAATCACAGCATTTTTACCACTCAATTGGCTCCCGACGTGTCGACAAGCAAAAACGATGTCTCTACTTTTCAGGGCCTGATTCTGACCTTGCAGCAATACTGGTCGGAGCAGGGATGTGTGCTGTTGCAGCCTTTGGATCAAGAAGTGGGCGCCGGGACTTTTCACCCCGCGACTTTCTTGCGCGCCATTGGTCCAGAGCCCTGGAACGCGGCTTACGTCCAGCCTTCGCGCCGCCCGACCGACGGCCGTTACGGCGAAAACCCCAACCGTTTGCAGCATTACTACCAATATCAGGTGGTGATGAAACCGTCGCCGGACAATATCCAGGAATTGTATCTGGGTTCGCTGCGCCATTTGGGGCTGGATTTGCTGGAGCACGACATTCGCTTTGTCGAAGACAACTGGGAATCACCGACTCTGGGCGCCTGGGGCTTGGGTTGGGAAGTCTGGTTGAACGGCATGGAAGTGACTCAATTTACCTATTTTCAACAGGTCGGTGGCCTGGAGTGCAAGCCGGTGACCGGCGAAATTACCTATGGTCTTGAGCGGATCGCGATGTATCTGCAGGGCGTGGAGTCGGTGTTCGATCTGGTCTGGACCCGCGGTCCTCAAGGTGTGGTGACTTACGGCGACGTGTTCCATCAAAACGAAGTGGAAATGTCGGCGTTCAATTTCGAACACGCCAACGTCGATTTCCTGTTTCAATGCTTCGATACCTTCGAGGCGGAATGCCTGAAACTGTTGGAGCAAAACTTGCCCTTGCCCGCTTACGAAATGGTCTTGAAAGCCTCCCATTCATTCAACCTGCTGGATGCGCGCCACGCCATTTCGGTCACCGAACGCCAACGCTACATTTTGCGGGTGCGCAATCTGGCCAAATCCGTGGCCGAAGCCTACTACGCCCGCCGCGAAGCCTTGGGCTTTCCGATTCTTGCCAGACAGGGAGTGTAAATCATGAGCAGCAACGATTTGTTATTCGAACTCGGCGGCGAAGAACTGCCGCCCAAATCCTTGAAAAAACTCAGCCAGTCCTTGCTGGACGGCATGGTCGCCGGCCTGAAAGAGGCGGGCTTGAACTTCAGCGAAGCCAAGGCTTATGCCTCGCCGCGCCGCTTGGCGGTATTGATCCGTAATCTGGACAGCCAGCAAGCCGACAAGGTGGTGGAAAAGCGCGGTCCTGCCTTGCTGGCCGCCTACGGTCCGGACGGTTCACCGAGCAAGGCGGCGCTGGGTTTTGCCGCCAGTTGTGGGGCGAGTTTCGATCAACTGGAAAAGCTGGAAACTGACAAAGGCGCGTGGCTGATTTTCAAACAAGCGGTCAAAGGCCAAGCCACCGCCGAACTGATACCCGACATCATCCGCAAAAGTCTGGCGCAATTACCGATTGCCAAACGCATGCGCTGGGGCGCTTACGAGCACGAGTTCGTGCGGCCGGTGCACAATGCGGTATTGTTGTTCGGCAATGAGGTGATTGAAGCCGAGATTCTGGGTTTGAAAACCGGTCGGCATAGTTTCGGCCATCGCATGCATGCTCCCAATCCGATCGAATTGAGCCATCCCAACGATTACGTCGACCAGTTGTTGGCGGCGAAAGTCACGGTCGATTTCGAACAGCGCATGCGGCAGATCGAAACCGGCGCGCAGCAGGCTGCCAGCCAATTGGGTGGCATCGCGCACATCGACGAGGACTTGCTGGAAGAGGTCGCTGCGCTGAACGAATGGCCAGTGCCGGTGGTGGGTAATTTCGATGCCCGCTTCCTGGAATTGCCGCAGGAAGTGCTGATCACGACGATGCAGTCCAACCAGAAATATTTCCCGGTCAAAAACGCGCAAGGCGGGTTGTTGCCGCATTTCATAACCTTCGCCAATATCGAAAGCTCCAATCCGGCTTCGATTCGCGCCGGTAACGAGCGCGTGGTGCTGCCGCGTCTGGTCGATGCCGAATTCTTCTGGAAGCAGGATAGAAAGCAATCCTTGGCCGACCGTGTCGACAGTCTGAAAACCATTGTGTTCCAGAAAGAGTTGGGTACCTTGTTCGACAAGACCGAGCGCGTCGCCAACCTGGCCGGCCTGATCGCCGAAAAACTCGGGGCCGATGTGGCGCTGGCCAGGCGTGCGGCCTTGCTGGCGAAAACCGATCTGATGACCAACATGGTCGGCGAATTCGCCAACTTGCAAGGCACGATGGGCCGGTATTACGCGGCGGCGGACGGCGAAGATATGGCAGTCGCTCAGGCTCAGGAAGAGCAATATTTTCCGAAACAATCCGGCGGCGAGATTCCCCAGGCGCCGATCAGCGTCGCGCTGGCGCTGGCGGAAAAAATCGACACGCTGGCCGGTATTTTCAGCGCCGGTCTGATTCCGACCGGTGACAAGGACCCTTACGCCTTGCGCCGCGCGACCTTGGGCATCTTGCGGATCTTGATCGAAAACGGCATTGCGCTGGATGTGGTCGAATTGCTGGATGCTGCGTTGGCGCAGTTCAGCCATGCGTTCGACAAGGCCGAAACCCGGCATAAGGTCATAGGTTTCATTTTCGATCGCCTGAAAGGATACTGCCTGGATCAGGGTTTCAGTAGCGACGAATTCGAAGCGGTGCTGGCGGTCAATCCGATCCGGCCGTTTGATTTCTGGCTTAGAATCAAGGCAGTACAAGGTTTCCGCGCCTTGCCGGAAGCGGAAAGCCTGGCGGCGGCGAACAAGCGCATCATCAATATCCTGAAAAAGTCCGAGCAGTCGGTTTCCGATAGCATCGGTACGCTGGTCGAGGTACAGGAGAAAAACTTGCTGGTTGCCGCCGAGGAAGCGGAAACCGTGATTTTGCCGTTACTCGAAGAGCAGAATTACCCCATGGCGTTGAGCCGCTTGGCGCAACTGCGCGAGACGGTCGATGCGTTTTTCGATCATGTCATGGTCAATACCGATGATGTAGCCTTGCGTAACAGCCGTCTGGCGTTGCTAGCCAAACTTTCCAGTCAGTTCCTGAAAATCGCGGACATTTCCAAATTGCAATCGTGACCGAGCGTTACGTCATCCTGGACCGCGACGGCACCATCAACGTTGATTCCGATGCATTCATCAAATCACCGGATGAATGGTTGCCGTTGCCGGGGAGTTTGGAGGCCATCGCGCTATTGAATCGGCATGGCTATAAAGTCGTGGTGATCAGCAATCAGTCGGGCATCGCGCGCGGCTTGTTCGATTTGGCGACTTTGGAGGCCATGCACGACAAAATGAGGCGTCTGACGGCAGGCGCGGGCGGGCAGATCGAAAAAGTGTATTTTTGTCCGCATGGTCCTGCTGACGATTGTTGCTGCCGCAAACCCAAAACGGGTCTGTTCGAGGATTTTGCGCAGGACAAGCGCGTTGATCTGAAAAATGTCTACTCGATTGGTGATTCCTTCAGGGACATCGAAGCCAGTTTGGCCGCGGGATCTAGACCGATACTGGTCAAAACCGGCAAGGGCCTGCAAACGCTACAAAAACATCCTAACCTCAATTTTCCTATCTTTGAGAATCTCTATGACGCAGCAAAGTATATCGTCTCGAAAAGCTGATTTCAGAGTCTATCTGGGCTCGACTTTGTTCTTTGTTTATATCCTGTTTTCGACGCCCATCGTTGGTGTACTCATTTTGGCGGGTTTTTGGCTGCCGTTCGAGGTGCGCTATAAGATTGCCGATATCTGGATTAATTGTCTGTTGTATGTGTTGAAGCTTTGCTGTGGCCTTGGGTACGAGGTCGAAGGCCTGGAAAACATTCCCAAACAAGGGGCCGCCATCATACTCAGCAAGCATCAGTCGGCCTGGGAAACCATTGCCTTGCGCCAGATCGTTGCGCCGCAAACGGCCGTATTAAAGAAATCGTTGCTGCAAATCCCTTTTGGTGGTTGGGCCTTGGCCACCTTGAAACCAATCGCCATCGATCGCAGCAATCAGAAAGAAGCCTTGAAAATGCTGCTGGAGCAAGGTATCGCTCGGTTGCGGGAGGGCTTGTTCGTTTTGATATTTCCGGAAGGGACCCGAGTGGCGCCAGGAGCCACGAAAAAGTTCAACGCAGGTGGCGCAATGCTGGCGCACAAATCTGGTTTTCCGGTGGTTCCGTTGGCGCATAATGCCGGTGAGTTTTGGCCGCGCAATAGCTTTCTGAAATACCCTGGGGTAATCAAAGTCAAAATCGGCCCCCTGATTTGTACACAGGATAAAAGCGCCAAGGAAATAAATGCTGAAGCCGAAGCCTGGATCACTCAAGCTATGCGGGAGATTTCGAAAGAACAGCTAGCTTGAGGTTTTAAGAGGATTTTTGCAAAGGCGTTTTGAAAAAAGCATAAGGCCCACCGAAGTGGGCCTTATTTTTATTTATAGCTGTACTGAAGAAGTAGAGCTAGAAACTTTTTGTTTTGTGCTATCTGGATCGTCGATGCAGCCTGTCAAGCCAACAACCATAGCAGCAATAGCCAGAAGAGATAATACTTTTTTCATAACATCCTCCAAAATAAAAAGGTTTTTATATTTCTTATGTGTACTAAATTAAGCACGCGGAAATTTATATCATGGTGCATGCGCTTGTGCAATACGAAAGTTCATTTTCGTGATTTTTGCTCTCGTCTGGTTGCGCCAGGCTGGAAATCGCAAATCCATCGAGGTTGCAGCCGTGTTTCGTAGCGGCTTTTTGCCTCGATGACTGTGTCACTGAACGAGAGTTCAAGCTTACGCGCTCCTGCTGATGTTATCAGCGCGAGTGCGTAATTGGGCATCGAGAGCGATCGCGTCAGAGTGCGTCTATGTCTTTCGGCAGATTGATTTTGATTTCTCGATCCTGCCATTGCGCACTCCCTATTGCCAACCAGTCGCCGCTTAGATTGTTTTTTCGCAAGTCTTTTTCCCATGAAAATGGGGCGTTTATTTTTTTCATCTTGATGATGAAACGCGTGTTGTCCAGGTCCAGATTGATTTTTCTGCCCCAGAATGCGGTGATCTTCATGATGAATTTTTTCAAGCGAACTTCATCGATATTCGGTGTGACGGCGATATTGGCCCACATCGAATGCACCCGGCCCCAATTGGGCGCCACTAGCCGGCCTTGTTCGTTGACGAAGGGTAGCCAGTGCTCGTTACCGTTGGCATCGAGATAGGTAATGGCCAGCAAGTGGTTGTAGCCCTCGAAATGGTCGTGCAAATACAAGGCGTGTGGAGTAATGCCCAGAAAAGTATGCGAGAACATCAGCAGGGCGTTGCTCATGTCGGCCATGATGCTGGTGAGCGGTGATTGCCGGGTGTCAACCTCAAGACGGTACAGTAAGCCGTAATGCAGGCTGCTGTTCAATTGCAGCAGCATCATGAAGACAAGAGCCTTGGCGATTTTTTGTGCATTGCGTTTTTGCAATTTGCCTTGGCTTACTGCAAAAATCTTATCGTAGAGTGTTGCTGGAAAAGTGGTTTGGCTTTGCGGTAAACAACTGATGTCGCAAGTGATACGGGCCCGATTGTCGGCAATTCTGCGGTAAAAACGGCTGATGACGGCATGCAATCCGGGCAATTTCATGAGCCAGCCAATGATGGCGGTATAGCTCATCGCAATGAAAATTTGCGCATAGGTGTCAACGCCGGAATAAACCTTTCCTTCATTGTCCAGTGCATATAAATCGGTCAGTAAAGTCTTGTCGTCGATCCGATTCAGGGATGGGTAATTGCGAGCATGGCTTTGGGCCGGTTTGAAATCGACCGCCTTCAGGATGTCGAAATGGTTCAGAATGATGACCGTGCGGTTGCACAGCGGGCACTGTTGATCATAAAAAACCGTAAGGGCGGGGCGTGCTTTTCCTAGCCACGATCCGATGCGTCGATACCAGGAGAATGGCACCATCAACGTATAAAAGATCAGCATGCCGATGCCGAAAGGGTAGATATTGAAGGACAGCGCAATGCCCAGATGCAGCGACATGCCTATCAATAAATAAAGTGGTCTCAATAACCTGAAATGAAATAGCGGCAAAAAAGTGAATTGAAAAACGATGATGGTGTAGCCGATCAGTTTTTGCAGGCTCTCGATGTTCAACAGCCAGGACATGTCGATGGCCGAAATGTAATAAGGCATCGACGACGGCAGCCAGGCGCCTAGGCCGTTGCGCCAGTGTTCGGCAAACATCTTGTGTATGACCGAATCGAAATACAAAAAACCCAGGCAAATGATGGCGGGGAGATAATAAGTTAGCCTTGAAACTTGTGCCGGTTCGTGAGCGGAATCGTGTATGAAAGGCGTCGCTAATTTTTTTCTGAGATCGTCGATCGCAAAGGCTTTGTCTAGAGGCATGAACATCATGAAGAAGTTTCCGCCTATCATGAACAAGTCAAAGCCGCCGTCAAAATCCCTCTGCATCGGGGTGAAGTTAACAAAAATCAGCCAAAAAACGTAATTCGCGATGGTGCTGGCTTGACAGTGATAACCTATCGCCAGGCTAAATGCCACGGCAGCCCAAATCCACAGGAAAAAGGTGATCATCGGAAACTCGACATCCTTGAACGGGATGGGGTCGAAAATCAGGTGATTGAAATAAATCAGGAACAGGATTTCTTGCAGCGTAACCAGGCCAAATAGCAAGCGAAACAATCCGATGCCGGTGGCGGGGGCCTGTTGCAGGAAGGCTGCATGGATTTTGGCGGCGAATAATTTGTACATTGTTGATCGGAAAGACAAAAATATACAAATTATAGGGTATTTTTCCGGATGAAAAACATCCGGGCACAAAAAAGGCGGCTTCGTTTACCGTGCCGCCTTTAATCAGAAAAACTAGGCTTCGAGAAGCAATCTAGCTTATTCTTCGTCTTTAGGCTCAGCAAACACCCATTTTACGAAGAAGTATCCTGCAGCGATGATTACTACCGCTCCAATCATACCTGATGGTTCTTTTAACATTTCTGTTAAGTCTAAGATCGCTCCCATGGGTGCCTCCTACCTTTCAATTTAGTTGTTATAAAAAATCTGCCAGCCTTGTGGCCGTCGAGGTTGCTATATTACTTTAGCTGTTCCTAAAGTCAAGCAATTGATGGAAAACTAATAAAGATGTTGACACAAATTGCCATCTTGGTGGTTTATGGTAGTATGCGGCTTGAAGCTGACTTTACAAAAATAAAAACAGTTCATTACAAGGGGAAAGAATATGATTGGTGGCGTAATAATGATTTTAACGGTGATTTGGGTTTACCAATCGCTGATGCGGGCCAAAAAAGGCAATGTTTTGATGTGGGTCGCGGGTTGTGCGATCGTATATTTGGTGATTCAGGTGTTGTTCTATAACGTCAACATCATGATCATCGATGCGTTGGAAGGCAAGGATGTCGGCGGCGAATATGATCGCGAACTGACCAGTGTTGGTGATCGCAAAACACAAGAAGGCGCGGGTGGCTGGTTCATGCCGGTAATTTTTGAATTGCTGCCGCCTATTGCGGGCTTCCTGGCCGTGGCTTTCATTCGTACGCAATTCATCCTGAAAGAAGCATTGACACCGGCCAATTTGTTCAGCGGTGTCAAGGAAATGTTCGAAAGCATCAAAAACAGCTTCAAAACATCCGGTAACTAAAACTTAACTTTTTGCCGCGAAAAGCCCAAGACCTCTTGGGCTTTTTTGTCGCAAAAAACGTTGGCTAACTCGTTACCAGCTTGACAATGGCGACTATCGCCAAGATGAACAGCACTGTCCCAATCAATCCAACAATGATATAAGCAGGCAGCGAGCCGTGCTTAAAGTCAATCTCACGGTTTTTTTCGCTTTGTACGCCGATTGCGGCGGCCAGTACACTCTTTACAACATGTAGCAGATTGGGCTTGGTCATGATTTTCCCTTATTTCAATGTTCAAACTCTTTTGCGGCACGCGTTTGCCGTAACTCGATAACACACCATTTTCTCGCCGATGAACAGCATAGAACGACTAAACCAGCAGTTACGTCAACGCATTTTATTTCTAGACGGTGCCATGGGCACCATGATACAGAGCTACAAGCTGGGCGAAAAGGATTATCGCGGCCAACGCTTCGCCGATTGGCCGGTCGACCTGAAAGGCAACAACGACTTATTGTCGATCACCCAACCCGACATCATCAAGGCCATTCATAGAGCCTATCTCGATGTCGGCGCGGACATCATCGAAACCAATACCTTCAATTCCACCCGCGTGGCGATGGCCGACTACCGTATGGAAGACTTGGCTTACGAAATCAACGTCGCCTCGGCTCGCGTCGCTAGACAGGCTGCCGACGAAGTCACGGCGCTGACGCCGGACAAGCCGCGTTTCGTGGCCGGCGTATTGGGCCCGACCAATCGCACCTCGTCGATGTCGCCCGACGTCAACGACCCGGGTTTTAGAAACATCACCTTCGACGACCTGGTCGAAACGTATAGCGAATCGACTCGCGGCCTGATCGCGGGCGGCGCCGACATCATCCTGATCGAAACCGTATTCGACACCCTGAACGCCAAAGCGGCGATTTTCGCGGTCGAATCGGTGTTCGACGAACTCGGCTATAAACTGCCGGTGATGATCTCCGGCACCATCACAGACGCCTCCGGCCGCACCTTGTCCGGCCAGACCGCCGCGGCGTTTTGGGCTTCGTTGAAACACGTCAAGCCGATTTCGATCGGTTTCAACTGCGCATTGGGCGCCACGGAACTTCGCCAATACATCGAAGAATTATCCAACATCGCCGACACCTATGTCTCGGCCCACCCCAACGCCGGCCTGCCCAACGAATTCGGCGAATACGACGAAACCCCGGAAATGATGGCCGCCGAGCTGTCAGATTGGGCCAAGAACGGTTACCTGAATATCATCGGCGGCTGCTGCGGCACCTCGCCGGACACGATACGCGCCATCGTCCAGGAGGTGAGTATATACCCGCCGCGCCGGATTCCCGAACTGGAAAAACGCTGCCATTTGTCCGGCCTGGAGGCGATGAGCATAGGCCCTGAAACCTTGTTCGTGAACGTCGGCGAGCGCACCAACGTCACGGGTTCGGCGGTCTTCAAGAAGATGATCGTCGAAGGCCGTTACGAAGACGCGCTGGAAGTCGCCAAGCAACAGGTTGAGAACGGCGCGCAAATCATCGACATCAACATGGACGAAGGCATGCTGGACTCTCAGGCGGCCATGGTGCGCTTCCTGAATCTGCTGGCCGCCGAGCCCGACATCGCCAAAGTGCCCATCATGCTGGACTCGTCCAAATGGGAGATTTTGGAAGCCGGCCTGAAATGCATCCAGGGCAAGGGTATCGTCAATTCGATTTCGATCAAGGAAGGCGAAGAAAAATTCATCGAACACGCCAAGCTGGTGCGCCGTTACGGCGCGGCCGTGATCGTGATGGCTTTCGACGAACAGGGCCAGGCCGACACACAGCAACGCAAGATCGAGATCTGCACCCGCGCCTACAAGATTCTGACCGAACAAGTCGGCTTCCCGCCGGAAGACATCATCTTCGACCCCAACATTTTTGCGGTCGCCACCGGCATCGAGGAGCACAACAATTATGGCGTCGATTTCATCGAGGCCACCCGCGTCATCAAGCAAACCTTGCCGCATGCGTTGATTTCCGGAGGCGTCTCCAACGTGTCGTTTTCGTTCCGTGGCAACAATCCGGTGCGCGAGGCGATACACGCCGTGTTCCTGTACCACGCCGTCCACGCCGGCATGGACATGGGTATCGTCAACGCCGGGCAGCTGGCGATTTACGAAGACATTCCGCTGGAGCTGCGCGACGCGGTCGAAGACGTCATCTTGAACCGCACGCCGGAAGGCACCGAAAAGCTGCTGGAAATCGCCGAAAAATACCGCGGCAGCGGCCATGTCGCCAAGCAGGAAACCCTGGAATGGCGCAGCTGGCCGGTCAACAAACGCCTGGAACATGCCTTGGTCAAGGGTATCGCCGATTACATCGAAGAAGACACCGAAGAAGCTCGTTTGCAGGCCGAAAAGCCACTGCACGTCATCGAGGGTCCGTTGATGGACGGCATGAACGTGGTTGGCGATTTGTTCGGCGAAGGCAAGATGTTCCTGCCGCAGGTGGTCAAATCGGCGCGGGTCATGAAAAAGGCCGTGGCCTATTTGATGCCGTTCATGGATGCCCAGGCCGACGGCAGCGAGCGTCAAACCAACGGCAAGGTATTGATGGCGACCGTCAAGGGTGACGTGCACGACATCGGCAAAAACATCGTTGCCGTGGTGTTGCAATGCAACAACTACGAAGTCATCGATTTGGGCGTCATGGTGCCGGCCGACACGATATTGAAAACCGCCCGCGACGAAAAGGTCGATGTGATCGGCCTGAGCGGTCTGATCACGCCGTCCCTGGACGAGATGGTGCATGTCGCCAAGGAAATGCAGCGCCAGGGTTTCGCTATTCCGTTGCTGATCGGCGGCGCAACCACTTCCCGCGCCCATACTGCGGTCAAGATCGAACCCAATTATCAGGCTGCGCCGACCGTTTACGTGGCCGACGCGTCGCGCAGCGTCGGCGTGGTCAGCGCCTTGCTCAGCGAGGATTTGAAGGCCGACTATATCGCCAAAGTCCGCGCCGAATACGAACAAGTGCGTGAACACCATAAAGGTCGCCAAGCCAAGGCGCCGCAACATAGCTTGGAAGCCGCCCGGCAAAACCGCTTCGATTACGCCGCTCACAAGCCGGTAAAACCCAAATTTTTGGGCACCAAGGTCATCGATAACTTCCCGCTCGATACGCTGGTCTGGTTCATCGATTGGTCGCCATTCTTCCATACCTGGGAGCTGTCCGGTCGTTACCCGGCGATCTTGAGCGACTCAGTGGTCGGCAAGGAAGCGACCAAGTTGTTCGAGGATGCGCAGGACATGCTGAAGCACATCATCCGTGAGAACTGGCTGACCGCCAAGGCCGTGATCGGCTTCTTCCCTGCCAACAGCGACGGCGACGACATCGTTCTGTACACCGACGACAGCCGTACCCAGCGGCGCGAAGTACTGCACCACTTGCGCCAGCAAAACGTCAAGGCGCCGGGCCGGCCGAATTATTGTCTGTCGGATTTCATTGCACCGGTCGACAGCGGCATTGCCGATTATCTCGGCGCCTTTGCGGTGACTTCCGGCATAGGCATAGAAAGCAAACTGGCGGAATTCGAACGCGACCACGACGATTACAGCGCCATCATGCTGAAAGCCTTGGCAGACCGCTTGGCGGAAGCCTTCGCCGAATACCTGCATCAGGCGGTGCGCAAGGAGTATTGGGGCTATGCCGAGGAAGAGACGCATGACAACGAAGCCTTGATCGAGGAAGCCTATCAAGGCATCCGCCCGGCTCCGGGTTATCCGGCCTGCCCGGATCATACCGAAAAGGCCAAGCTGTTCGAATTGCTCAATGTGACCCAACACACCACCATCGAGCTGACCGAAAGTTTCGCGATGTATCCGACCGCGGCGGTCAGCGGCTGGTATTTCTCTCACCCCGAGTCGCAGTACTTCAACGTCGGCAAGATAGATCTGGACCAGTTGCAGAACTACGCGCAGCGTAAAGGCATGAGTGTCGAGGTTGCCGAACGCTGGCTGGCGGCCCATTTGAATCATTGATAGGTAAAACTTGCCATGCAATTACGGTTAGAACATTTTGTGGAACGCTTGATGTACACCAGCCGCTGGATCATGGCGCCGGTGTTTCTCGGCATGAGCCTGGTGTTGCTGGTATTGGCGATCAAGTTTTTTCAGGAGTTGTATCACTTTTTGCCGCACGTGCTGGAAATCGACGAGGGCCAGATCATCCTGAAACTGCTGACTTTTATCGATCTGACGCTGGTCGGCAGTTTGACAGTGATCGTGATGTTCAGCGGTTATGAAAATTTCGTGTCCCGGCTGGACATCGGCAGCGACGCCGAAAAGCTGGAGTGGCTGGGCACGCACGATTACGGTTCTTTAAAGCTGAAAGTCGCAACTTCCATTGTCGCGATTTCCTCGATCCGGCTGCTGAAGGTGTTCATGGAAGTGGAAAACATCGCCAACGAGAAGATGTTGTGGTACGTGATCATTCACCTGACCCTGGTGACGTCGGCCTTCATCATGGGTTATCTGGACAAGATTTCCAAACATTGATGGCCGATCTAGTTTTATATGGCACGGAAAGCTGCCATCTGTGCGAGGAGGCCGAGCAGTTGTTGGTCCAGTTTGGTTTAGACTTCGAAAAGCAGGACATCATCGAAGACCCGCAACTGCAACAGCGCTATGGCTTGCGCATACCGGTGTTATTGCATGCGGCCAGCGCATGTGAGTTGAACTGGCCGTTTGACGAGGATGGCTTGCGGGAATTCCTTGCGCAAGTCTCGAATTGAATTCAGCCCTGAGCAAATCCCGACTCGACGAGGCGTCAAAGTAAAAATGCCAGTGCCATTCGGCAATAGCTAAAGTCATTGCACTTTTGAATTGCGACTGGAGTGAAAAAGCTTTAGCTTTTTCCGCTATAGGGTTTGCGGCGAAAGGAAATCAGCGTCTGCCCACCATCAATTCGATTTCCTCGACGATTTCTTCCTGGCGTAGACGGTTGCGCTGCCGCTGCAATTCTTCGCCACCCTTTTCCAGGTGCCTCAATGCGGTTTCCATTTGCATCAAACGCATGTGGTTTTCCACCCGAATCGAGCGTAACAGCAATGCCAGCAAGGCATGAAACAGATATTGCTCGGCGACGCCAGTGGCCACTTCGCCTAACGGTTGATAGGTCAACGGCGGATAGCTGCCGGTCTTGTCGGCGGGAGGCGGCAAAGGCCACAAGCGGTGGCTGAGAACACCCTTCTCGTCGCGAATGCAGGCCATCAGGCCGAACTCGACGCTGCCGCGCAATGCCATGATGGCGGCCAATATTCGCTCTATGACGATAGGTGCGTCCAGGCTGCCTTCCGCTCCGCTCAATCGCTGCGCCGGCGTAGTTTCGGCGATCATTGCATGCAAGCGTTCGCCAACAAGGAGCACAGTGTTATTTTGATCGGCGCGACCGCGCCAGAAGCGCATCACATCCTCGTTAAAGCTGCCGCAAAACCCGCGCACCGAGCCGAATAACAGCCAAATGTCGCCAGCCGTATGGCCGGGGTCGGCATAGAGCGCTGCCGGCAACCCCCCGCTCAGATCGAGCAAGGCGTCGGACAATGAAGCCACGATCTCTTGCTGCGCCGTCTCGCGTTTGCCGACCTTGCGCAGCTCGGCCAAGGCAAAACTGCGCATCGCGCCCAAGATGCCGGTCAATTCGTCGTATAAAGCCAGGCGTCCTTCGATTTCCCGGCGTTGACTCATGATTCGGCCTCCAACAATTCCCGCAGTGTCGCCAACCATTGCGACTTGGGTGTGTCCAGCGTCAGATCGTAGTCCGGCAGACGTTCGAATAACCGGGATAATTGGCCCGCCACCTGTTCGGGACTCAGCTTTTCCAGCAGCCCTTCACCATAGGTCAACAGCCAGGCTAGATGGAACTGTTCCGGCAGGGGTTGCATGCGGTCTTGTTTCAGGATTTCCCGCAGCAGGCGGCCGCGTTGCAACTTTTGCTCTATGCTGGCTTCCAGGCGGGTGCCGAAGCGGGCGAACAATTCCAATTCCAGAAACTGCAAATAATCCAGGCGGATATGCGCGGCGGCATGCTTGATCGCCGGATGCTGGGCCTTGCCGCCGATGCGGGACACCGAGCGGCCAATGTCGATGGCCGGCAGCATGCCGGCCGCGAACAACTTGCTTTCGAAGTAAATCTGACCGTCGGTGATCGAGATCAGATTGGTTGGAATATAGGCGGACAGTTCGCCCTGACGGGTTTCGATGATGGGCAGCGCGGTCATGCTGCCGCCGCCGTAATCGCGGCCCAGCACCGTCGAGCGCTCCAGCAGGCGCGAATGCAGATAGAAAATATCCCCTGGGTAGGCCTCGCGTCCCGGCGGACGCTGCAATAGCAACGATAGCTCCCGGTAGGACTGGGCGTGGCGGGTCAAATCGTCATAGACCACCAGCGTGTCGCGGCCCAGACGCAACCAATGCTCGGCCATCGCGCAGCCGGCAAAAGGCGCCAGATAGCGAAATCCAGGCAGGGCGTTAGCCTCGGCTACGACCACGACGGTATATTCCAGGGCCCCGGCTTGTCGCAAGGCTTCCAGGGTGCCGGCCACCGAAGAGCGCGGCTGGCCGATCAGCACCATGACGCACAGTACGTCGCGGCCGCGCTGATTCAATACCGCATCCAGAGCCAGCGCGCTTTTGCCGACGCCATCGTCGCCTATGATCAGCTGGCGCTGCCCCTTGCCGATGGGAATCAACGTGTCGACGATCTTGTTGCCGGTGTAAAAAGGTTCGCTGACGAAATCGCGCTCGATGATGGTCGGCGCGGCGGCCTCCAGTGGACGAAACTGGCGCAACTCCGGCGGCGGCAAGCCATCCAGCGGGCTGCCGAGCGGATCGACCACCCTGCCGAGCAGCGCATCGCCGACGCCCACTTCCAGCCGCCGGCCGGTATGTTGCACGGACATGCCGGCAGTGACGCCGCGGCTTTGCGATAGCAGGATCGCGCCCAGTACTTCCTTGCCAAGCTGAAACACCAGGCCGGTACTGCCGTCGTCGAAACCGATCAGCTCGTCCAGGCGCGCCGACGGCAAGCCGCGTATCCAGGCGATGCCGTCGCCTATGCCGGCCACGCAACCACGCTCGGATAGGCGCAGGCCGAAGCGGTAAGAAGGCATCTTGTCAGCCATGGTTGGCTTGACGCCTGAAAAACGCCAATTCGTCGGCCAGATTGGCATGCAACTGACATTCGCCTATCACCGCGCGCAGGCCGGCGATCAAGGCAGGATCGACCCGAAAAACGAACGATAAATTCTGGCCGGCGGCTTGCGACAAGGCCAGGCTCAAGGCAGAAGCCATCTGATCCGGCAGGGGATGTGCGGAAACCAATTCGATGGCGGAGGCCGGGATCAGCATCGCCGCGGCCTTGCGTAATGCCGTCTGGTCGCTCTCGCTCAAGGTGCTCAAGTCTTCCAGAAAAATCTCGGCTATACGATGCGTTAGTTGCGGCGATGCCAGCCTTTGCAATATGAGCGCCGCTTGCGCATAGGCCGTTTCGGCGGCCTCCCTGACCAGGGCCGCTTCCCGGCTGTCGATGGAGCTCTGGTTACGGATGCGTTGTTTGGCTTCTTCATCGGCCAGGGATTTTTGCAGCGTCTCCAGGGCACTACGACGCAAACGCGCCAGTTCGGCGTCCAATTCGTGACGGCTGGTTTCCTGGCGTTGGCTCCAGTCGGCCAGACGTTCCTCGTATTGCTGCCGTAACGTTTCGGCCTCGAGGCGCAAGTGCTCGGCCCGCTCGGTTTCGTCTTTGATGCGCTGCTGGCGGGCGTCGAGCATGCTCAACATCGGCCGGTACAAAAAGCGTTGCAGTATCCACACCAAGACCAGAAAGTTGACGATTTCCAGGATGAAGGTGGTCCAGTCGAATTCCATCATAGGCGGTGTCCGAGATTATAGAGGGCCGACGCCGGTCCATTGGCCGGCCTCAGGGTCAGTTCAAGAAATATTCCAGCAAGGGGTTGCGGAACAGGACGATCAAGGCTACCACCAAACAGTAAATCGCCAATGACTCGATCATCGCCAGGCCGATGAACAAGGTGCGGCTGATGGTTTTTTCGGCCTCGGGTTGCCGGGCCAAGGCTTCCAGCGCGCTGGCGATCGCCCGGCCCATCGCGACAGCCGGCAGCATCGTGCCGATGGCGATTACCAGGCCGGCCACGCCGGTCGAAATCATGCTGAACAAATGAATATCGGTCATGAATGATGCTCCGCGGATGAAGAGGTTTCGGATTCGTGGCTTTCCAGTGCGCCGGCAATGTAAATCAATGCCAACATGCCGAAAATGTAGGCCTGGACGATGGCTTCGACGACGTGCAGCATCAATAAGGGCACGGGCACCAGAAAGCCTGCGATCAGCAGCACCAACAAGGCCGCCATCTCCAGGCTCATGATGTTGCCGAACAAACGGATCGCCAAAGCCAGTGTTCGCGTCAATTCGCTGATGACATGAAACGGCAGCAGGATGACGCTGGGCTCGAGATAATGGCGCAGATGATTGCGCAAGCCGTGATCGCGGATGCCGAACCAGTGCGTGGACGCGAATACCAGAACGGCGAGCGCGGCGGTGGCGGACAAGTCACGGGTCGGCGAATGCAGGCCGGGTATCAGGCCAATCAGATTGGCCGTCAACACGAACAGCCATAAGGTGGCGACGAAAGGCAGCACCCGGCGTACCGACGTCGCCGGCAATACTTCGCCGATCGCGCCCTCGATGGCTACCACCACGGCTTCGGCGGCACCATGCCAGCGCGGTGTGTGGCCGTTCATCCTTATCCGCGTCAACCAGGCCAATAGCGAGAAGGCCAGCATGATGCCCCAGGTCGTCAGCACCGTGCCGCTGATGCTCAAGGGGCCGAACTGTAGGGCAGCATAGTTATCGTTCATGCCATTGTCTCCCGCATGTTCAGGAATGTTCCCGCAGAAACCGGATCACATTATAGCCGCCTACCGCTATCCCCAGCACGATCAGGCTGACGGTCCAGCGCACCGAATAACCGGTCGCCAGCGTGTCCAGCCAGCGGCCCAAATAGGCGCCGCCCACGATGGGAACGACGAACAGAAGTCCCAGGGTGCCGCCGTAAAGCAGCAAGCCGATCCAGGTGGCCGGCCGTTTGGTTTTACCGTTCAGACGCTGGACGTCGCGCCGGGTATGGGCTATCAATTTGTCGCGAAAATTCATGTCGACATGCCTCCCGGGCCATGGCCGCCCAATTCCGCCAAACGCCGCACCAGCGAGCGTTCGATTTCCGACAGTGTCGCTCTTGCGCTATGAATTTCCGAATCGGTGCGCGCCATTTCCGCTGCCAATTGTTCACAAAGCAGGCCGGCATTATCGCCGAGAAAATACCGTACCGCGGTGACGGTCAGGCGGTTGTCGGCAAAGCGTAGCACGCCGCCGGGCAAGGCCAGATAATGCCAGACGCCATCTCGATCGCAAAACCGCGCCAGGCCGTAACGCAATAGCGCGATGCAATGGACATGGCCGGCCAAAATTCCAAAGCTGCCTTGTGCATCGGCGCCGATGAACTGTACGACTTCGGCGAAATGTTCGAGGCCCTGGCAGTGCTGCAAGGTCAACGTAAAACGATTCATCCCAAAAACGGCAATAAGTCCACGAAAATCACGAAATACACGAAAGAAATCATTGCGTTATGAAGCATATCGATCCATATCGATTCACCTGTTCGGCGCTGCTCTTTGGCGTGATAACTGTTTGAAACTTTTCGTGACTTTCGTGTGTTTCGTGGATCAAATGATTTTTCTAGGTCCATGCTGGCATGCCGCCTTTCATGTAGCAATCGGCCTCGCTGAGGAGGTCGAATCGGCCGGCCAGAAAGCCTTCGCAATCGGTAATCGTCTGTTCTAGCGGAACCCGTACCCCCGGCAAGCCGGTATGGTCGGCGACCGTGATGAAGGGCTGGGTCAGATAGCGCTGCAAGCGCCGGGCACGCTCGACGATCAGGCGGTCCTCCCGGGATAATTCCTCGATGCCGAGCATGGCGATGATGTCTTCGAGCTCGCGATAACGCGACAGATGCTCGCGCACCGCCCGCGCCACCCGATAATGGCGTTCGCCGAGGATGCGATGATCCATGATGCGGCTGCTGGAGCGCAAGGGATCTATCGCCGGATAAATGCCTTTGGCGGCCTGTTGGCGGGACAATATCACCACGCTGTCGAGGTGACCCAGTATCGTCGCCACGGCCGGATCGGACATGTCGTCGGCCGGCACGTAAACCGCCTGTACCGAGGTAATCGAGCCGGACTGGGTCGAAACGATGCGTTCTTGTAATGAGGCCACCTCGGTCAGCAAGGTGGGCTGGTAACCCACCGTGGCCGGCATGCGGCCCAGCAGTCCGGAGATTTCGCTGCCGGCTTGTACGAAGCGGAAGATGTTGTCCATCAGGAACAGCACCTCGGCTTTTAGCGTGTCGCGCAAATATTCGGCGTAGGCCAGCGCGGTATAGCCGACATGAAACCTCACGCCCGGCGATTCATCCATTTGCCCATAAACCAGCAAGGCCTTGGGTAGCACGCCGGCATCGGCCATTTCGTGCCAGAGTTCATGGCCTTCGCGCATGCGTTCACCGACGCCGGCATAGACCGAAACGCCTTGCATGCCGCTGCTGATCGCGTGCATGAATTCCATCATCAACACGGTCTTGCCGACCCCGGCGCCGCCGAACAAGCCGGTCTTGCCGCCGCGGACGAAGGGGCACAGCAAGTCGATGACCTTGATGCCGGTTTCCAATAATTGTGTGGCCGGCAAGGTTTCGGATAATGCTGGCGGCGGGGACAGGATGTTGCGGAAGGCCGTTTGCGGCAGAGGTAGGCCGCCGTCCAGCGGTTCGCCAAACAGATTCAGCATTCTACCCAGACAGGACGGATCGACCGGTACATGCAGCGCGTCGCCCCGATCGTAAACCGGCATGCCACGATAGAGCCCGGACACGGAATGCAGGGCGATGGCTCTGACCAGGGTGGGCTCGAGATGCTGGAAGACCACCAACACATAAGCGCCCTCGCCATTGATGACATCGAGCGCCTGGCCGATAGGCGGCAGATAATCGCAACGCACATCCACGACCGGCCCTTGGGCGGCCTCGACGCAGCCAACCACAGACTCTTTGGCAAGAGTTTCGGGGCGAGTCGTTTGGAGTTTGAAATCTGTCGCCATGGAAAAAACAGACCGTCATGAATACAGGGCAGATAGTACTCTGAAATCGCCGTTGGTACTAACGATAACGATCATGAAGCCGGAACATGGAAAGCGCCCTTTTTGGGAGTAACGCTTTGTGGCGGCGAAGCGGTTGATTTAGCGTTTGTGATTTCGCCATTTCGGAATTTACCGAAGTGGCGAAATGCGCAGCTTGCCTGCCGAGGCAGGCATTGTAGGATCTAAGCCCTTCCCGGCGCGGGAATGGAAAGGATGGTAGGGGTTATTCAGATGATCTGGACGCGCGTTTGCGCTCGTTTTCAGTCAAGAGTTTCTTGCGCAGACGTATCGACTGCGGCGTGACTTCGACCAGTTCGTCTTCGTCGATGAACTCCAGCGCCTGCTCCAGGCTCATCTTGATCGGTGGCGTCAACAGAATATTCTCGTCGGAGCCGGCGGCGCGGATGTTGGTCAATTGCTTGGCTTTGGTCGGGTTGACCACCAGGTCGTTGTCGCGCGAGTGGATGCCTACGATCATGCCTTCGTAAACTTCGGTGGCATGTTCGATGAACAGGCGGCCGCGTTCCTGCAAGTTGAACAGAGCATAGCCAAGCGCCTTGCCTTGTACCATCGACACCAGCACGCCGTTGATGCGGCTGCCGACATTGCCTTTTTTCATCGGGCCGTAATGGTCGAACACATGGTAGAACAGGCCAGAACCCGAAGTGGCGGTCAAGAACTCGGTCTGAAAGCCGATCAGCCCGCGCGACGGTACCATGTATTCCAGGCGGGTGCGGCCTTTGCCATCCGGCACCATGTTCAGCAAATCGCCTTTACGCTCGCCGAGTTTTTCCATGATCGCGCCCTGGTGTTCGTCTTCCAGTTCAATGGTGACCATCTCGAACGGTTCGTGCAGTTCGCCATCGACTTCCTTCAAAATCACTTCTGGCCGGGATACGCCCAGTTCGTAACCCTCGCGGCGCATGTTTTCGATCAGGATAGACAAATGCAGTTCGCCACGGCCGGAGACCTTGAATTTGTCCGGGTCTTCGGTGTCTTCGACGCGCAAGGCGACATTGTGCTGCAATTCCTTGTTTAAACGGTCGCGTATCTGCCTTGACGTGACGAATTTGCCTTCCTTGCCGGCAAAAGGTGAAGTGTTGACCTGAAAGGTCATGCTGACGGTCGGTTCGTCCACTTTCAAGGGTGGCAAGGCTTCGACGGCGTCTTGCTGGCACAGCGTGTCTGAAATTTCCAGTTTGTCGATGCCGGTGAAGGCGATGATGTCGCCGGCCTGCGCTTGTGGCACCTCGATACGTTCCAGGCCCTTGAAGCCGAAGATTTGCAGCATGCGGCCATTGCGGGTGGCGCCTTCGCGATTAATCAAGGTCAGCGGCTGGTTGGTTTTGACCGTCCCGCGCTGGATGCGGCCAATGCCGATCACGCCAACATAGCTGTTGTAATCCAGACTGATGACCTGCATCTGGAATGGGCCGTCCAGATCGACTTTGGGCGGATGAACTTTTTCGACGATGGTTTCGAACAACGGCGTCATGTCACCGCCATCGACGGTACTTTCCAGGCCGGCATAGCCTTTCAGCGCCGAGGCGTAGACGATAGGGAAATCCAGTTGTTCGTCGGTGGCGCCGAGGCGGTCGAACAAGTCAAAGGTTTGGTCGATCACCCAGTCCGGACGTGCGCCGGGACGGTCGATTTTGTTGATGACCACAATCGGGTGCAGGCCCAGCGCAAAGGCCTTTTGCGTAACGAAACGGGTCTGCGGCATCGGGCCGTCCACGGCATCGACTAGCAACAGTACGCAGTCGACCATCGACAGCACGCGCTCGACTTCACCGCCGAAATCGGCGTGGCCCGGGGTGTCGACGATATTGATATGGTAGCCGTTCCAGTCGATCGCGGTGTTTTTGGCCAGAATGGTGATGCCGCGTTCTTTTTCCAGCGCGTTGGAGTCCATCACTCGCTCGTCGACTTTTTCATGGGCGTCGAAGGTGCCGGATTGCTGCAATAGTTGATCGACGAGGGTGGTTTTGCCATGGTCGACGTGGGCGATGATGGCGATGTTTCTGAGTTTTTCTATCACGAGGTTTAAGGGTCTTTAAAGAAAAAAGGAGGTTGATTTTGCCCGCAAGGGCTAGTCGACGGATGGGATTTGCAGGGTGGTTGCAACTGCGAACCCGCCTTACATTTAGCTTTGTTCCCAGGGCAGGCCATGGAAACGCCAGCCGCCCAGCGTGCCGCGGTGTTTGTGTTCGTCCAGCGGGCCTTCGAAGCCTTCCAGGATGTTGACCAAATGCTGGTAGCCGGCGGCTTCCAATGCCTTGGCGGCGTCGACCGAGCGCACGCCGCTACGGCACAGCAGCAGAATAGGCGCGGATTTGTCCGGCGCGTGTTGCTGCACTTGTTCGACGA
The DNA here is from genome assembly GCF_024360925.2 of Methylomonas rapida. NCBI lineage: Bacteria > Pseudomonadati > Pseudomonadota > Gammaproteobacteria > Methylococcales > Methylococcaceae > Methylomonas > Methylomonas rapida. The sequence continues at coordinate 99,395 of NZ_CP113517.1, forward strand.
AGGCCGTATTGAGTTGCATGCCGGGAAATTCTTTCCAGGCCACGTGGATGGCTTGGGGAGGGTGGCCGACAAAGCCGTGTTCGATCGCGGTTCTGACGTCGATCAGCACGGCGGCCGGATTATCCTGTAACAGCGCCCAGGCTTGCTTGGGGTCGAGGTTTTCTATCATGTGTTATACCGGGTTGATTTTTTGTCCGATGTAATAGGCTTCGTTCCGATTGCCGAGCCGCAAATCGCCGATGCGGGCATTTTCTTGATAATAGACAAGGCTGAGCGGAGAGAACATGCGCAACAGCTCGTTGCGTTCCAACAAATATTCGGGATTGCCGGGGCCTTCTTTATCAAGCTTGTTGCGCGTAAATGTTTGATAAAACAGCAAGCCTTCGGGGTTTAAGGCCTCCATTATCGCATTACACAGAGAACGGTCAAGAAAACGACTGATGACGATCACGTCGAATGAATGATTCGCCAGGCTGTCGCTAGCGATGTTGCCTTGCTTGGCGTCGATAGGCAGCCGCCGAATAGCGGCCTGTTCTCGCAATTGAGCCAATGCCACGGTGGAAATATCCCAGGCTTCGACGCGTAAACCTCGTTCGGCGAGTAGCAAGGCATTGCCGCCCAAGCCGCAGGCCAGATCCAGCGCTTTGCCTTGCTTGGGCAACAGATGGCGATGGTTGCGCAGCACCTCGCAGGCTTCGGCTTGCTGTGGGCTGGAGCGGTAGATTTCATCCCATTTGTGCTGCAGTTTCATCATGGCGGATCGATGCCGATGCGGTGCGGTAGCCAGCCTTGAATGAACTCCAGAAACGAGCGGACCTTGGCCGATAGATATTTGCGATGCGGATAAACCGCATAAATTTCCAACGGGCTGATCGCATATTGCTCCATCACCACTTGCAGGCGGCCCAACTCGATGTCTCGGCCGATGATGTAACGCGGCAGCATGATCAGTCCCAAGCCGTTGATCGCGGCGTTGCGAATCGGGTCGGCCATGTTGGCTTGCATGCGACCGGTGACGGTGACGGTGCGTTCGCCCAGAATGCCTTTGAAGCGCCATTTATTGCGAGGCGGAATTGCCCAGTTGATCAGGCAGCTGTGATCGTCAAGGTCTTCGGGGTCCTGTGGAATGCCATGGGTTTTCAAGTATTCGGGGGATGCGGAGACAACTAGCGACGAAGTCCCCAATTTTCGCGCAACCAGGCTGGTATCGGTGAGTTGGCCGAGATAAATGGCCATATCCACCCCTTCGTCTATCAAATCGACCTGGCCGCCTTTCAAAACCATTTCAACGGAAAGATCGGGATAGGTTTTCAGATATTCCGTCAAGCCGGGAGCAATATGCGTGGCGCCAATGACAGGCGGGGCCAGGATTTTCAATACGCCGCGCGGCTCGGTTTGTAGTTTGGTGACGGCGGATTCCATTTCGGCGACATCGAGCAAGACTTGCTGGCAGCGCTCCAGATACTCCTCGCCAGCTTCAGTCAGGCTTAAGCTGCGGGTAGTACGGTTGAACAGGCGCGTGTTCAGTTCGCTTTCCAGTTGCATGATGTGCTTGGTGGCCATGGCTCTGGAAATATCCAAGTCTTTGGCGGCCTTGGCAAAACTGCCTGCTTTGGCGACGCGAACGAACACATTCATACTGGTTAATTTGTCCATGGGCTGCCTCGTCGATTGGGTGGATTCAGGAAAATATTGACATTTTAATTGTTTCTTATACGTTTACAATAAATTTTATAAACTCCCAATTGTAAACATTTTTTTATACTGTATAGTATGCGGTAACTGAAATGCAAAGCCAAAGTGCTTTGTCAAGATAAGCTTTTAAATTGTAGGTATTCGAAACTAAATGAACGACTTAAGCAAAGATGTCCTGATTGGTTCCCTGTTCATCGCAGGTATTTGGAGTTTTATTTCAGGTTTGTTTGTCATTTCCACCGTTTTATTTGCCGCGACCTCCATGGTCAGCAATATGACAGCCAGGGCTCATATCCAAGGCTGATCTCAAAGAATTTGTAACTACCTCCTGGTGTTGTAATACAAGCGGAACCTCCTCATAGCACTCTGCTTGGTTTTTTACCTCCCTCTGCGCAAGCATTGGGAGGTTTTTTTTGCCCGTCGTTTTTGCGAACATGGCAACGTGTTATGATTTTTCCGCTAACAACTCAAGAGAGACCGTTAATGAATGATGTACTGCAGCAGTTGGCCGAAGTTTTGGAGCAACGCAAGCGGCAATCCGCGGATCAGTCTTATGTGGCCAGTCTGTATGCCAAAGGCCTGGATCATATTTTGAAAAAAATCGGCGAGGAAGCCACTGAAACCGTGATGGCGGCGAAAGATGGCGACAAAGACAAAATCGTCTATGAAACTGCCGATTTATGGTTTCATTGCATGGTGATGCTGGCGCATCAAGGGTTGGGGCCCGGACAGGTGATCGATGAGTTACAGCGCCGCTTCGGCTTGTCCGGTTTGCAGGAAAAGGCTCGGCGCGATTCGGTCAATCATTAACTCGAGGAGTGAAATATGGGCATGAGCATGTCGGAATTACTGTTGATATTGGCGATCGTGATTTTGGTGTTTGGCACCAAGCGCCTGAAAAACGTGGGCGCTGATTTGGGGGATGCCATCAAGAATTTCCGCTCGTCGATGAAAGAAGGCGGCGAAGCGAAAAATATCGACGATAAAAAAGGCGAGACGCTGGATGGCGAAATCACGCATAAAGAAAAAGATCAGGCTTGATGTTGAGTTATGTTCGATGTCGGTTTTTCGGAATTAGTCATGGTGGGTTTGATTGCCTTGTTGGTGATCGGCCCCGAACGTTTGCCCAAGGCGGCGCGCATAGCGGGATTTTGGTTGGGCAAGGCGCGCAGAACCATTGCCAATGTCAAGGCGGAAATCAAGCAGGAATTGCAAGCGGAAGAAATGCGGCAATTGCTGCTGGAGCAGCAATCCATTGCCGAGGATTTGCAACAAGTAGCCAAGGACACCAAAGCCGCGGTCGAGGATGTCAACCTTGGTCTGCAATCGGAAGACCAGCCCAAACAGAACGATGACAAACCAGTTTGATCCTCACGCCGAGCAGCCTTTCATCAGTCATTTGATAGAGCTGCGCGATCGCTTGTTGCGCGTGGTTTTGTGCGTGTTGCTGGTTTTTATCGGCACGGCGTTCTATGCCAACGAGATTTATCACTATTTGGCCGAACCGTTGTTGCGGCATATGCCGGCCAATAGCACGATGATTGCGATCGACGTGGCTTCACCGTTCTTTACCCCGATCAAGCTGGCCCTTGTCGTGGCGATATTCGTATGCGTGCCATATATCCTGTTTCAGTTTTGGGGCTTTGTGGCGCCAGGACTCTATCGCCACGAAAAACTGATGATGTTGCCATTATTGCTGGCCAGTACTGTGCTGTTTTACGCCGGCGCGGCGTTTGCCTATTACGTGGTGTTTCCGTTGGTGTTCGGCTATTTGACGGCGGCCGCGCCCGAGGGTGTCGCGGTGATGACGGATATATCCACTTATCTGGATTTCGTCTTGACGATGTTTTTTGCCTTCGGCATTTCGTTCGAGGTGCCGATTTTTACCATCGTGCTGGTTTTGACCGGCATTACCACGCCCGAAAGCCTGGCCGAAAAGCGTCCCTACGTGATCGTCGGCGTGTTTGTGATCGCGATGTTTTTAACGCCGCCGGACGCCTTGTCGCAAACCTTGTTGGCGGTGCCGATGTGCCTGCTGTTTGAATCCGGTTTGTTGTTTTCCAGATTGTTTGTCGGACGTAAACGGGAAGAATGACGCATGAACGACATCGCCGAACGCTTTCAACATGTTCGCAGCCAGATTCGCCATGCCGTGAGCATTGCCGGCAGACCCAGAGGCAGCGTGCAATTGCTGGCGGTGAGCAAAACCAAGCCGGCTGGTGATATTGCAACGCTGTACCGCCTGGGGCAGCGGCATTTCGCCGAAAATTATCTGCAAGAAGCTCTGGGTAAACAACGGCAGCTTTCGGCCTTCAATATCACCTGGCATTTCATCGGCCCGATTCAATCGAATAAAACCAAGCCCATCGCGACCCATTTCGCTTGGGTGCATAGCGTCGATCGCCTGAAAATCGCGCAACGCCTTAGCGAACAGCGGCCGGCGCATTTGCCGCCGTTGAACATCTGCTTGCAAGTCAACATCAGCGCGGAAGACAGCAAGTCCGGCGTGAGCCTGGAGGATTTGCCGGCGTTGGTCGAGGAGGTCAGGATGTTGCCGAACCTGCGTCTGCGCGGCGTGATGGCGATTCCGGAAGCCGAAAGCAATTATGCCAAGCAGCGACAGCCCTACCGACGCCTATGTCAGGCGGTTAAGGAGTTGAACAGGCCGGAGCTGGACAGTTATTCGTTTGGCATGAGTGGAGACTTGAAGGCGGCGATCATGGAGGGGGCTACCATGGTGCGCATCGGCACCGCTTTGTTCGGCGAGCGTCAGTACGACTAGCGTTAGAGTCTTGAAGGAGGAAGCCTGGTAGCCATGGGGGGCTTTTTGATGGATAATAAGTCGTTATTTTGTCCACATTTTCTCTGCCCCGATCATGAAACATAAGCTCGAATACCTGTTGCAACAAGCTGTCGAAGCCCTAAAAACGCAAGGTGTTCTTGACGGTGACGTGACCGCGCAGGTCGTGTTGGAGCGCGCCCGCGATGCCCAGCATGGCGATTTTGCCACCAATCTGGCGATGACGCTGGCCAAAGCCGCCAAACACAACCCGCGGCAATTGGCGGAAAAAATCGTAGCCGCCATCCCGGCGGACAAACTGGTCAGTAAAATCGAGATTGCCGGGCCCGGCTTCATCAATTTTTTCATCGATCCCAACAGCCAGTTCCAGATCGTCAAACAAATCCATGACGCCGGCCCCGAGTTTGGCTTGAGCAAAATCGGCTCCGGAAAGCGCGTGCAGGTCGAGTTCGTTTCCGCCAATCCGACAGGTCCTTTGCATGTGGGGCACGGCCGGGGTGCAGCCTACGGTTCGGCGGTGGCCGACTTGTTGGAGGCTGCAGGTTTTGACGTCGAGCGCGAATATTACGTCAATGACGCCGGACGGCAGATGGACATTCTGGCGACCAGCGTCTGGCTGCGTTATCTGGAAGAGTGCGGCGAAGTGTTCGTGTTCCCGAGCAACGGCTATCGCGGCGAATATGTATGCGACATCGCGTTCAATCTGCATAAGAAAGCCGGGGATAGTTATCGCCATGCGGTCGCGGTCGTCTTCGAAAACATCCCGGCCGACGAACCGCAAGGCGGCGACAAGGAAAAACATATCGATGCCTTGATAGAGCGCGCCAAGGCTCTGCTTGGGCCGGCGCACTATGACGCCGTGTTCAAGATCGGTTTGGATGAGATTCTGGCCGATATCAAGGACGATCTGGAAGAATTCGGCGTCAGCTATCAGCAATGGTTTTCCGAACGCTCATTGATGGATGATCATTCCGTCGAGCAAGCACTGCAGCGTTTACAGGATGCGGGTTACCTGTATCAACAGGACGGCGCCACCTGGTTTGCTTCCAGCCGGTTGGGCGACGAGAAGGACAGGGTGGTGGTGCGCGACAACGGCCAGACCACCTATTTTGCCTCCGATATCGCTTATCACATGAACAAGCTGGATCGCGGCTTCGATCAGATCGTCAATATCTGGGGCGCCGACCACCATGGTTATATCCCGCGCGTGAAGGCGGCGATGCAGGCCCTGGGCGCCGATGAATCCAAGCTGAAAGTGTTGCTGGTGCAATTCGCGGTGCTGTACCGCGGCGAGGAAAAAGTGCAGATGTCCACACGGTCCGGCGAATTCGTCACGTTGCGGCAATTGCGCAACGAAGTGGGTAAGGACGCTTGCCGCTTTTTCTATGTGATGCGCAAATCCGAACAGCACATGGATTTTGATTTGCGGCTGGCCACGTCCAGAACCAACGAAAATCCGGTTTATTATGTGCAATACGCGCATGCGCGGGTTTGCAGCGTGTTGCGCCAGCTCGATGAAAAAGGGCGCGGCCGCAACCTGAATCTGGGCATGGAGCATTTGCAGTTGCTGACCGAGCCGCACGAAACCGAGTTATTGACCACGCTGTCCAAATACCCGGAAGTGCTGGAGCGCGCGGCGGTGTATTACGAGCCGCATCAGCTGATTCATTATTTGCGAGAACTGGCCAATCAATTCCACAGCTATTACAACGCCCATCAGTTTTTGGTCGATGACGAGTGCTTGTGCAATGCCCGGTTGAATTTGATTTGCGCGGTCAGGCAGGTGTTGGCCAATGCCCTGAATCTACTGAAAATCCATACTCCAGAATCGATGTAATGGCCAGAGATTATAAACACCGCGTCCAAAGTCCCAGCTATGCCGCAAGGCGCGGTCGGGCCAGGAAGGCGCCAACTGTTTGGTGGCGCTGGCTTTTGGTGGCCGTGCTGATCGTGGCCTTTGTGGTGTTTTTGAATATGGTGCGCGGCATGGTGGCCGAGCTGATGGCGGGCAAGCCGGAGGCTCAAGTTAGCACGCAAGATCAAACCGTCAAGCAAAATATACCCGTGCAAACGCAAACGGCAGCCGAGCCCGAGAAAAAGGCGGAACCCGCGCCGGAGCCGGAGCCGGTGCAACCAGAAGAGCCTCGTTACGATTTTTATACGATTTTGCCGCAGGCGGAAACCGTGGTGCCGGATTATGAAATCCAGAGTCGGGTGCGGGAAGAGTTGGTCGGTAAAACCAAGGCCACCAAATATGTGATGCAGGCCGGCTCCTTCCGCGAGGCGGCCGAGGCCGAGCGCCATAAAGCCAAGTTGGCGCTGTTGGGTATTGAGTCCTGGGTTGAAAAAGCCAAAGTGGGCAGTGTGATCTGGCATCGGGTAAAAATCGGTCCCTACGACAACCCATCCAGCGTTGCCACCATCAAAGACCTGTTGCAAAAGAACGGCATAGGCGTGATTGTTGCCGAACAAGGCAAATAGTCTCCGGGCCATAAGCCTTCACTCAAGCGCAGATTGGGGATTAAATCTAGAAAAAGCCGTTGATCCACGAAGCGATGATCGCTGAATGGCCAAGGTCCGATAAACACGGGTTGCTCGAGAGGCGGCGAGGGCTTTTTGGACTAACCCCGTTTTACCCATTTGCGCAACACGGCATACAGCGTGGCCGGCAGAATGGGCTTGCTGATATGGTCAACCATGCCGGCATCCAGGCAACGTTGCTTGTCTTCATTCATCGCGTTGGCGGTCATCGCAATCACCGGCAAGTCCTTGCAGGCCTCCATTTCCTTCAGGCGCCGTGTTGCCACGCAGCCGTCCATGACCGGCATTTGCACATCCATCAACACACAATCGTAGCGGTTGGACTGCAACTTGATCAACGCAACTGCCCCGTTCTCGGCCACATCGACTTCCAATTGCAATTTTTCCAATAATTCCTGGGCGACGATGCGATTGATTTCATTGTCCTCGACCAATAGCACGCGCGTACCCCGCAGGGCTTGATATTCAGGGGTGTTGATATTGAAGCTGTCCTGCCGCGCGGTGGGCTGAACGCTGGTCAGTTCCGTGATGCCCAGCTTCACGGTAAAGATGAAGTTGGAGCCGACATTTTCGATGCTGCTGAGCCTGATCGATCCTCCCATTTGTTCGATCAATTGCTTGGAAATCACCAGACCCAAACCGGTGCCGCCGTAATTGCGCGTCACGCTATTGTCGCCTTGAGCAAAGGCCTGAAATAAATGTTTTTGCTGTTCGGAGCTGATGCCGACACCGGTATCGCTGACACAAAATTCCAGACAGATATGCCGGGTATCTCTGTGCAGCTCGGTCAACGTGATACGCACTTCGCCGCGCTCGGTAAATTTGATCGCGTTGCCGATCAGGTTGATCAATATCTGGCGTAGGCGGTGAGGATCGCCGATCACCGCATGATAGACGGTGATAGGGGGATGTATCAGCTTGAGGTTTTTACGCGCGGCTAATTGCATCATCGTGGCATAGACCTGTTCGAGCATCTCTTCCAGCAGAAACGGAATGTTTTCCAGCTGCATTTTGCCGGCTTCCATTTTAGAAAAATCGAGGATGTCGTCTATGATCGTCATCAAGGAACGGGATGCGGTTTCCACCCGTTGCAGGTATTCGTGTTGTTTGTCGGTCAGGTGAGTATTCAGGCATAACTCGACCAAGCCGATGACGGCGTTCATCGGCGTGCGGATTTCATGGCTCATATTGGCCAAAAAGGCACTTTTCGCCTGGTTGGCCGCTTCCGCTTCTTGTTTGGCAAATTCCAATTCCCGCGTGCGCGAATTGACTGTGTTTTCCAAATAGGACTCGTTCAGCTGAATTTGCTGCAACATGCTATTGAAGGCCTCGGATAAATCTCGGATCTCATCGTCGCCGGCATAATTGAAACGGATGCTGTAATCGTGATCGCGTTCAATCTGCCGCGCGGTGTCGGCCAATTGCAAGATTGGGCCCAATAATGAGCGTTGCAGGCGCATGACGAACAAGGCCGCCATGCTCAACGCAACCAATACGATAGCCGAATCGATCACTGTCTCGCTGATCAAGGCAAGATAGGGGCGATAAAGATCGGCCGTCAGCGTGATGCGACCGACGATGCTTTGATTGTTGTAATAGATGACTCGATGAACCGAGCGGGTTTTGGGAACGAATGCCGGCCAATCACCGCGGGCGTGATGATCCGGGTTGGCGTAGCTGGCGAACGTGTCGCCGGATGCCGTTTGAATGACGGCGGAAATGATGTCGGGATCGTGGGTCAGGGCGTCTAGTATCTCTTGGGTGGTTTTCTTGTCTTCGAACAGCAGGGCAACACTGCTGTTCTGCCCTATCATATCCGCAGTCAGTTTGAGTCTATTGTCCAGATCATGTTGCAACTCTTCGTATTCGCGTATCGAGAGGGTCAGCGTCGCCAGCAGCAGCGTCAATATCGCCATTAGCCCCAAAATCTTGGATAACTTTTGCGTGATCGAAATCCGCGGATTTTTGAATGGTTTCATTCCAGTATTTCCGCCATGCGTAGTAGTTTTGAACTCAGTTTTAATCCGGCCCGCTTCACGGCGGTCAAATTCACCACCAACTTGAGCTTATTGTCTCTTAGCGTGAATTCGATCATGCCGCCTTGACGGGCAAAGTCTTCGATATCGCTGACCAATAGCACATGGTTGTTTTTGGCTTGGTCCAATAACGTTTGGCTAAGCGCGCTTAAATCGCTCAGGAACAGGATTTGGCAATGTTGTATGGGAGGGTTTTCCGCCAGCAGGACATGCACGGTTCTGCCGTCGATTTGCAAGCCGCTCAGTACCGGAAGATAGGCACGCAGCGGGCTGTCGCCTTGTAAGCAAATGGTCACGGGCGTTGGCGTGGGCCATTCCGCCAGTTCGGCAAAATGAAACAGATAGGCGGTCTTCAGCTGATATTCGCGGTTGACTAGGTTGGTGTCGGCGGCATGGCTGCCACAACATATACATAGGCCTAGGCCTATGCTGAGGAGCAGTGTTTTAAGCAATGCTCTGATCACGACCCAATCTCAGAAACGCCAGGACATTTGCGCTAGATAAGCACGCTCAATCTGGCTGAAGGCAGTAATGTAAAAGACATCGCTGAATTCAGGGTGGTGGCTGTCGAGTAGGTTTTGCCCGCTGAGCGAAAACTCCAGATCCTTGTGGGGATGCCAGCCCAGGCGTAGATCCAGCGTGAAATAATCGGGGATCGTGCGGCCGTCGACATAAATTTCATCAACATAGCGCGCCCATGCATCCAGTTCGATCTCGTTGGTGACGTTGTATAGCGAGCGTAGCGATAAGCTATGTTGCGGGTTTTGGTGGATCTCGGTCAAGGGATCGCGAAACCAGGGTTCGTTTTCATCATACCGGGCCTCGAATTGATTCGCGCTGTAGGAAGCCTGCCAACGCCAGTCAGGATTGATCCGATAGTTGGCGGCCAATTCCAGGCCGTAGCTTTTGACTTGCCGGAAGTTGCCGACGGCGCCGTCCCGGACCACGGTGCCGCTATTGTCGATAGTGTAAGGATTGCCAACGAATTTGGTGCCCTGCATCTTATCATAGATGTTGTAGAACAACGCGGTATCGACATCGAGGCTATGACTGATTTGCCAGCGCCAGCCCAGTTCGAAAGCCAAAAGATTTTCGGTTCTCATGTCCGGGTTGGTGAGCGCATTGCCGAACACTGGCGGATTGGTGCCGGGAAGCTGCTTGAACAAATGAATGCTGTGCTGGGCGCGATTCGGCAGTACCACCGCGCGGGAGACGGCCGCCCACAGGCTGTGCTGCTTGTTCGGGGTCCACAACAGGCGAGCATTGGGTTCGGTTTCCCAGCCGGTATAGGTAAAATGCTCCACCCGATTGCCCAGGATCAAGGAAAGGTTGTCTAATAGGTCGATCTGATCTTGTAAAAACACGCCGATATTGTGCTGCGTAAATTCGAGGGGCGTGTAACCCACTGTCAGCGTGTTTTCAAAATTATCGTGTATGGTTTGGTAATTCAGGCCCCACAGCAGGTGATGGGCATCGTATGCAGGCAGATTGTGTTGAAAATCCAGCACAAAATGGGATCGGTCCATGCCATTCATCGCCAGATCCCAGCTGGTTTGCGTGAATGCCATGTTGACATCCCAATTATGACCGCTATCGGTCCTATGTTTCCAATTGCCTTGCAAACTACCCGTCACGCCTTCGCGGCCAAAATCGTCATTGCGCCAGCGCAGGGGGTCGAGTGATGTGACGCCGATGAAGTAACCATGGAAGCGATAGCGTGTCACATTGGCTTCCAGCATCAGTTGATCGTGTTCGCTGAGTTGGCTGTCCAGGCGAAAATTGCCGTTTTGAGCATTGCCATCGTCGTGGGTATCCTGATTGCCGGTCAAATCCATGCTGGCATCGCGATGAAGCGTATTCAAGGTGCCGCGTAAATAAGTCGATTCGGATAAGCGCGTGCCATAACGCAGGCCGCCGAAACCCTGTTCTTCACTGCCGCCGCCGCCATATAAAAGACCGCCTTGGGTGTCGCGGGCGGAGCGGGTGATGATGTTGATGGTGCCGTTGACCGCGTTGGCGCCCCATAGACTGCCGCTGGGGCCGCGTAATACTTCGATGCGTTCTATGTCTTGTAGCGAAGGATTTTGCTGTCCCCAATAGACGCCGCTGAACAATGGATCGTAAATACTGCGCCCGTCTATCATGACCTGCAGTTTGTTTGAGTACAGATCATTGAAACCGCGCGCGCTGATGGCCCAATTCCACGAATTGATTCTGGCGACGTTCATGCCCGGCACCATCCGTAATAGCTCGGGTATGCTCGTTACCCCGGAGCGTCTGATGTCCTCGGCGGTAATGACAAATGCGGCGGAGGGACTATTCTTTACCGATTGCTCCTGGCGCGCCAGACTGGAGACGTCGAGATCCGTCAGTTCTTCCCAGCTCAACGGCAACAGCTCTTGAGTCGATTGCATCGGATCGGTCGCGTCTTCCGCGGCAAATGCGGTGTCAACCGCTGTTAGTAACAGCAAACCTAACAGCAATGCAATGCAGCGATTTGTTGAAAAAAGCATCATGAGAGTCTGGGAGGAGGGCTTATCCGGCTGATTATAAGTGAGCTTACCTCATTGTTGTAATTGTCTGAAGCGTTAATGTTGAAATGTTCTATAGAGCCGGTCCCGTGCGGGATCGGTGAAAAAACTTGCGTACTGGGTTCTTAGCTTATGCTCAGGTGAGGCTTGTTGAAGGGGCGCGGAGACGTTGATTCATGTCTTGTTCTGCCACCCGCAGTCGCTGTCGGATACGAACGATTTGACGGGAATCGCTATTTCGGAACGTTATTGGGCGCAATCCTTATTGCCTAAACCAGTTCAACGCGCCTTGCGCGGCCGCTCGACCGCTGGCCAGGCAAGCGGTCAGTAAATAACCACCGGTCGGCGCCTCCCAATCCAGCATTTCGCCGGCGCAGAAAACGCCGGGCAATTTGCGCAGCATCAAGCCTTGGTTCAGTTCGGGGAAAACCACGCCGCCGGCACTGCTGATGGCTTCTTGAATCGGGCGGGGGGCGTACAGTGTGATCGGCAGGGATTTCAGGGCTGTCGCGAGTCGGGTCGGGTCGGCCATTGCGGCGGGATCGAGTATTTCTCGCAATAAGGTCGCCTTGATACCTTCGATGCCGAGGCGTTTACGCAGATGATTGCTCAAGGAGTCCTTTCCGCGCGCTGCCGACAGGCGATCGAGGATGTTTTGCTGCGACCGGTTGGGTAGTAAATCCAATGCAATCGTCACCGAACCTTTGATGGCTATTTGATCGCGCAGCGGTGCAGACACGGCATAGATCAATCCGCCCTCCAATCCGTAATCGCTGACCGTCAATTCGCCTTGTTGCCGGATTGACTTGCCGTGTGCATCAGTAAAGGCGAGGTTTACCGATTTGAGCGGTTGGCCGGCAAAGCGCTGGCGAAAATAATCGCTCCAACCGGTTTCGAAGCCGCAGTTGGCCGGCCGCAACGGCGCGATCTCGATGCCACGCGCCGTCAACAAATCGACCCACAGGCCGGTCGAACCCAGTTGTGGCCAGCTTGCTCCACCCAGGGCCAGCAGGGTCGCATCGGCATCGATGACGCGTTCGCCGTTGGGAGTATCGAAGCGCAGGGCATGATTCGCCCAGCCTAGCCAGCGATGGCGCATGTGAAGATGCACGCCGTTGGCGCGCAGGCGGTGCAACCACGCACGCAATAGCGGCGCGGCTTTCATGTCGGTCGGAAAAACTCTGTCAGAACTGCCGACGAAGGTGTCCAGTCCTAATCCCTTGACCCAGGTTCGCAACGCATCGGGCGTAAATTCGGTGAGCAGAGGTTCCAGTTCTGCTTGTCGCTCGCCGTAACGGGATAAAAATTGCGCGAAGGGCTCGGCGTGCGTGATGTTCATGCCGCCTTTGCCTGCCATCAAAAACTTGCGTCCCGCAGAGGGCATCGCGTCGAAAATATCGACGGCTAGTCCGGCTTGACTCAAAACTTCGGCGGCCATCAAGCCGGCCGGGCCTGCGCCGATGATGGCGACGGATTTTTTAGCTGAGGGCATAGCAGATAAAGGTATTGGAAAAATAACGTAGCCACGCGGCGCTACTCTGCCGTTAAGTTAAGTCGTCATGCCGGCCGGAAAGACGGGATTTTCTTAACTTAGGAATGAACACGAAATAATCTATGCAAGTATTCGGTGTAGGTGCGGATTTATCCGCATAGTGCGAATGAATTCGCACCTACCATTGTCTAGCTTATTTCTCACACACTCCTTAATGGGGCTGTGACGTAGCGGTAAGGTGGCATCGAAGGTACTTTGGATTACATCGAGGCTGGCGATTTCAGATATGCTGGTCGCATTCGCCGATGTCCTCGAACCAAACATGCGGCGACTCTTTTATGAAACGTTTCATCAGCGCGATGCAATGGGGGTCGTGCATCTCGACGACGTTGACGCCGGCCTCGCGCAGCCAGTCCAGATGCCCTTCGAAGTTTTCTGCTTCGCCGACCACGACGGTTCCGATGTTGAACTGCCTAATCAAGCCGGAGCAATACCAGCAAGGCGCCAGCGTCGTCACCAAAATCTTGTCGCGGTAGTTGGTTTGCCGGCCGGCCTTGCGGAAGGCGTCGGTTTCGCCATGCACCGATGGATCGTTGTCCTGCACGCGGCGGTTGCGGCCGCGGCCCAATAAGTTGCCGTCGGCATCGAACAAGGCCGCGCCAACCGGCACGCCGCCTTCTTCGAAGCCTATTTGCGCTTCTTCGTAGGCGATTGCCAACAGGTTTTCGTAGTTCATAGGGTTCTCCCGAAGTAGCCTCGATGCAGGGTAACGGAATCGAGGAAAACAGCTTTGATTAAACGCGGCTCTGCGGCGTTATATCTATGTTGTGTGTTGCAACGGAAACCGGTCAGGGTGCTTGATCCTCTCCACCGTCAAATCCACATCGATTTCCGGCCAATAAAAATGATTCGGTTAAGGCTCTTCGACGTGGATAATGGATTTGCCGGGTTGATGTCTAAACCAAGGAAAATCGTCGTAGGACAAGAATAATTCTTCGGTTTGAGTCAGCAACCAGACGCCATGGCTGGAAATAGGCGTGACCTCAACTGGGGGAATGTTTTTGCCAAGCGCTAACGAGCTCATCGCGCCAAAAAATTCCTCAACATATCGTGCCCGTGCTCGGTCAAGATCGACTCGGGATGAAATTGCACGCCTTCGACATCCAGGGTTTTATGGCGCACGCCCATGATTTCGTCGATGTTGCCGGCGGCATCCTGGGTCCAGGCCGTGATTTCGAGGCATTCGGGCAGGCTCGCTTGTTCGATGACCAAGGAATGGTAGCGAGTCGCCGTGAACGGATTGCTCAGGCCCTTGAATACGCCGACATCGTTGTGGAACACCTGCGATACCTTGCCGTGCATGATTTGCTTGGCGTGGACGATGTTGCCACCAAAGGTATAACCTATGCTTTGATGGCCCAGGCAGACCCCCAGAATCGGGTATTTGCCGGCGTAGCGGCGTATGGTTTCCACCGAGATGCCGGCTTCCTTCGGCGTGCAGGGCCCCGGTGAGATGACGATCTTGTCCGGGCGCAAGCCTTCGATGTCTTCCACCGTGACTTCGTCGTTGCGCACCACGATGACCTCGGCGCCGAGTTCGCCGAAATATTGCACCAGGTTATAGGTGAACGAGTCGTAGTTGTCGACCATCACCAGTCTGACGGCGCTCATGCTTTTCCTCCGAGGCCGGCTTCGGCCATGCTGACGGCGCGGAACACCGCGCGGCCCTTGTTCATCGTTTCTTCCCATTCACTACGCGGCACCGAGTCGTAGACGATGCCGGCGCCGGCCTGGATATGTAAGGTTTGGTCTTTGATCACGGCGGTACGGATTGCGATCGCGGTATCCAGATTGCCGGACCACGAGATATAACCGACCGCGCCGGAATAGATGCCGCGCTTGACCGGCTCCAGTTCGTCGATGATTTCCATCGCCCGGATCTTGGGCGCGCCGCTGACGGTGCCGGCCGGGAAGGTCGCCGCCAGGACGTCGAAGGCGTTCTTGCCGTCCTGCAGTTCGCCGGTCACATTAGACACGATGTGCATCACGTGCGAGTAGCGTTCGATGATCATCTTGTCGGTCAGTTTGACGCTGCCGATCTTGGCGACCCGGCCGGTGTCATTGCGGCCCAGGTCTATCAACATCAAGTGTTCGGCGATTTCCTTGGGGTCAGCCAACAGCTCTTTTTCCAGCGCCAGATCCTGTTCGTGGGTTTCGCCGCGGCGGCGGGTGCCGGCGATCGGTCTGACCGTGATTTCGTCGTCTTCCAGCCGCACCAGGATTTCCGGCGACGAGCCGACGATGTGGAAATCCTCCAGGTTCAGGTAATACATGTACGGCGACGGATTCAGGCAGCGCAGGGCGCGGTACAAATCCAGCGGTGCGGCGCTGAACGGGATCGACATGCGCTGGGATAGCACGACCTGCATGCAGTCGCCGTCGGTAATGTATTGCTTGGCCTTGCGCACCGCGTCTTCGAAACCTTGCTGGGTGAAGCCGGAGACGAAATCGTCTTCCTGCACATGCTTGCTGGTCGAGTGCGGCTTGGGGTGGGCGTGCGGCTCGCGCAATTTCGCGACCAGCCGGTCCAAGCGAGCCTTGGCGTTATGGTAGGCGTTGTCGTGGGACGGATCGGCGTGGGTCAACAGCAGCATTTTGCCGGACAGGTTGTCGAATACCAGCAAGTCCTGCGACACCATCAACAGGATGTCCGGCGTGCCGATGGGGTCGGGCTTGTCACTCGCCCGCAAGCGAGGTTCGATGTAGCCAATCGTTTCGTAGCCGAAATAACCGACCAGGCCGCCGTTGAAGCGCGGCAGCCCTTCGACATCCGGCACTTTATATTGTTGGCGAAATTCCTCTATCCATTCCAGGGGCTTGGGATGCTCGAAACTTTCGGTTGCGCCCTCTTTTTCCAGCGTGATTGCATTGCCGCTGATTTTGACCCGTGTCTTGCACGGCAAACCGATGATGGAATAGCGTCCCCACTGCTCGCCGCCATGCACCGACTCGAATAAATAGGAATAAGGGCCGTCGGCCAGTTTTAGGTAGGCGCTGAGCGGCGTGTCCAGGTCGGCCAGCACTTCGCGGCAGACCGGGATGCGGTTATAGCCCTGTTGGGCGTATTCGGAAAATTGCGCGGGAGTCATGCTGTTATGTTGGGGTTGCTGTCTGTATGGGCAGGCAAAACGCCGACTTGCTGTGATTGTGCCAAAAACGGCTTTCGATTATATCGTTTTTCGTCCGTTTCGGCTTCGTTATAAAATCGGCGAATTTATCGCAAGGGATACCCTCATGAAACTGGTTACATGCATTTTTAACGGGCAGACAGTCGTTGGCGCCTGCGTCGATGATGGCGTGGTGGTCGCTACCGGCCATATCGAGCATGCCGACAACATGCTGGCACTTTTATCTGCGGGCGAAGCCGGCCTGCAAGCCATGCGGGGCTTGATCGCGTCGGGCCAGCACCGCGTAGGCTTGGATCAGGTGAAATTATTGGCGCCGATTCCAAGACCGGGCAAATTTCTCGGCATTGGCCTCAATTATGCCGATCATATCAGCGAAACCGGACGCGACAAACCGGACTATCCGACCTTTTTTACCAAGCAAAGCACTTGTGTCATCGGTAATGGCGCAGCGATTCATGTGCCCGACATCTCCGAAAAGGTCGATTATGAAGGCGAATTGGCGTTTGTGATTGGCCAGCGTTGCAAACACGTACCGGTGGAAAGGGCGCATGAAATGATCGCCGGTTACACGATTTGCAATGACGTCACCGTGCGCGACTGGCAGCAGCGCACGCCGACCTGGACGCTGGGCAAGTCTTTCGATACTCACGGGCCGATGGGGCCGTGGCTGGTCACGGCCGACGAAATCCCAGATCCGCACAATCTGAGTCTGAAAACCTGGGTGGACGACGAATTGCGGCAAAACGCCAGCACTGGCGAGATGATTTTCAATTGCTATGAAATGGTAGCTTATTTGAGCCAGGCTATGACCTTGGAGCCGGGGGATGTGATCAGCACCGGCACGCCGGCCGGCGTTGGTGTCAAAATGAAGCCGCGCGGCTATTTGAAGCCAGGGCAGACGGTACGGATAGAAATCGAGGGCATAGGCATGTTGACAAACCCGGTCATTGCGGAGCCGGCGGGATTTTGCGTGCAATAGCGGGTTAAGCGTCGATTAAGTCTCTATTGGCTATGCTGGCATCAACCTAAAAACAGCACTAGTCCACGAAAAACACGAAATACACGAAAGCAATCAATGCGTTATCAACTTTATGCCTTCAGTTGTTGGGTGGCATTGTTCGAGGTGATAACGGTTTTAAATTTTTCGTGCTTCTTTCGCCCGAGCTCAGGGCTGGTTTTGTGGCTTTCGTGGACAAAAGTCTTTTTCCAGGATCAACAAAAACTAACAGGCATTGGCCTAGAGGCATTTATGAAAAAGCTGGTTTTGCTTTTTTCCATGCTCGTCGTCGGATTGGCGGGATGCGCGCATCCCGGTTATCAGCGCAGTTATGTCGGCTACAGCAGTGGCTATAGCGGCGGCTATGGCGCGTATCGCTATTCCGATTACCCGTCTCGCACTTATTATCAGCCGGGAGGCGTGATTCGCTACCAGCAGTATTATGCGCCAGCGTATCCGCCCCATCACCATGATCATGGCCATGAGCGTTATGGCAGGCGCGATTGGGATGGGCCTGCCAAACAATATAGAAGCGAGCGTTGGAAACCGAACATGCCGCATAGGTCCTGGCAAGAGCGGTCCGATAGGCCCGGGCAGGCCTGGACATCCGAGGCCAGAAAACGCAAGTCCATGATAGAGTCCAGGCGATTTCCGGGGTTTGAAAGACGCGCGGGCGAGGGTGGACGAGGCGATGTCAGTCGCTCGCAACGCCGAATGGAATCAGGGATGGACTTCCGGCGGGAAAACCGGGATCGCCAGCGTCGGAACAGGGATTAGAGTTCGACCCGAATGCCCAGTTCTATGACGCGCTCGACCGGAATCCTGAAGAAGGCAATCGCGCTGGCGGAATTATGCGTCAAAAATCTGAATAACGATCTTTGCCAGCCTGGCATTGGATTATTGCGGCGGAAAGATAGACGCTCGCTACCGATGAAAAACGAGACGGTCTTTGGGTTGATATCAAGGCCTTCGTGACAGCACAATTGTAACGCTCGACGCACATCCTGTTCTTCCTGGAAGCCGAAATACAGCTTCACGCGGAAAAAATTGCCGGTGTCGCCAAACGAGCGAATCTTCACGCGATGAGCTTCGTCGACATAAGGTTCTTCCTTGGTGACGATGGTCAAGACGATGATCTTTTCATGCATCACATGGTTATGCTCCAGGTTGTGCAGCAATACCTGCGGTACCCCATGCAGACTGCGTGCCATGTAGATGGCCGTGCCGGGCACCTGGGCCAGCGGACGATCCTTCAATTGTTCCTGCAGATCCTCGAACAAGATCCGTTTTTCGTCCAGATATTTGGCCAGCATTTCCTTGCCTTTGATCCAGGTGGTCATCACCGCAAACAGCGCCGCGGCAACAACCAGCGATAACCAGCCGCCGTTAGGTATTTTGAGGCTGTTGGACAGCAAAAACATCAAGTCGATAAATAAAAACACCGACAGAAAGGCGATGCTCGTGAATTTGTTCCATTGCCACAAGGCTTTGATCACGATGAATGCCAGTATGGTATCGACGATCATGGTACCGGTTACCGCGATCCCATAGGCCGAGGCCAAGGCGGATGAATTTCTAAAGCTGACGACCAAAATCAATACCGCCGCCATCAATGACCAGTTGATCACCGGAACAAATACGCGTCCCGCTTCGGCGTTAGCGGTATGCCGGATTTCCATGCGCGGACAGTAGCCCAGCTGAATTGCCTGGCGCGTGACGGTAAATGCGCCAGAAATCACGGCTTGCGAGGTAATCAGAGTGGCCAATGTCGCCAGCAGCAACATCGGATACATCGCCCAGCTCGGCGCCAGCAGATAAAAAGGGTTGCTCAGTGTTTCCGGGGCGTGTATCAGTAAGGCCCCTTGGCCAAAATAATTGAGTAGCAGGGTCGGAAACACAAAGCCAAACCAGGCCAGGCGTATGGCCTTGAGGCCGAAATTGCCCATGTCGGCATATAAGGTTTCGGCGCCGGTGATGGCGAGCACCACG
Organism: Methylomonas rapida; assembly: GCF_024360925.2. NCBI lineage: Bacteria > Pseudomonadati > Pseudomonadota > Gammaproteobacteria > Methylococcales > Methylococcaceae > Methylomonas > Methylomonas rapida. The sequence goes on from NZ_CP113517.1 coordinate 118,664, forward strand.
CCGCCCATGATCACAAAGCCCTTCCAGCCCAGTTCCGCCAGTAGGTTAAAAGCATAATAAGGATTGACGGCATTCAGCACATCCGGATGTTTGGCGATATTGATCAGTCCGAGCAGGCCCAGCGTTGCAAACCAGACGCACATCACGTGCGGAAAAAACTTGTTGATTTGGCGGCTCCCTTTGGTCTGCAGTACGAACATCGCGATCAGCAGTATCAGGGTTAGCGGAATCACCAGATTCTCGAATCGGGGCGAGGCGACTTTGATGCCTTCCAGCGCGCTCACGACGGAAATGGCTGGCGTGATGATGCTGTCGCCATAAAACAGCGCGGCACCCAGCAGACCAAGGGTTATCACGAGTTGTTTGCGTTCGGGATGATCACGGGAACCTTGAAGGGCGAGGGCCATTAGCGCGATGATGCCGCCTTCGCCCTTGTTGTCCGCGCGCATGATGAAAACGGTGTATTTGGTTGCCACCACCAGCGTCAAGGCCCAGAAAATCAGGGATAGCACGCCTAAAATATGCGTGGCATCGTTGGCGACGCCACCATGAAATATTTCCTTTACCGCGTACAAAGGGCTGGTGCCGATGTCGGCGAAAACGACGCCAATCGCTCCAAAGGCCAAGGTGGAAAGCGGTTGTTTGGATTGGATGGGGTGATTCAAGGCCATAGGACAGCTACGGAAAAGAGACGTGTGTGGAAATTATGCCACAGATTGTGATTTTTACGCTAAATTGTCGCGCTGATGATCTTTGCCGGACACGCTAAATTACCGAGACATTCACGCTGACGTTGGCTCGGTTTATCTATTACAATGCGTAGAATTTTGGCCGGTTTTTCAAAACTGTTTTATGTTTCCATTCAAAAGCAACGAGGGTGCTTTGCAGAACAACGATTGGATATTTTTCGGTGGATCGTCGAATGGTGAAACTAAGCCAGGGGGGCGGCCTTGGCTGGAACTCTGGGGGGAAGAGCGTCCGCGCAACATGTTGGTGTTGTTGACGTTATTCGTATTGCTGGTACACGTTTGGCTGTTCACCTGGTTGATGCGGCGCCCGGAAGAAAAGCTTACCGAGGCGGTACCGTTGGTCATGGAGGTGTCGATGATAGCCATGTCGGCGCCAAAACCGGCGACCGCGCCGCCCAAGCCGGCACCACCACCTCCGCCGCCGCCGGAAAAAAAGCCGCCTCCGCCTAAAAAGGTCAAGCCCAAGCCGGTCGTGAAGAAGCCGGCGCCGGTGGTGCAAAAGGCGCCGGACTTTGCACCGCAGGAAGAGGTAGAGCCGGTTCCTGCACCCGTGCCGCAAGCCGCTCCGACAACGCAAACGAGCAGCAGCGCGAGCACGACGACATCGACGACGAGTCAGGCCACGTCGGCAAATACGGCGGAAACCTTTACCGAAGCCAATTTCCGAGCCAACTATGCGCATAATCCCAAGCCGGACTACCCGACGATTGCGAAAAGTCGGGGCTGGCAGGGTAAGGTCCTATTGAGAGTCAAAGTATCGGCGCAAGGGTTGAGCGATGATGTGACGGTGGAACAATCCAGCGGTCACGAAATACTCGACGAATCAGCGGTGGAAGCTGTTAGAAAGTGGCGGTTCATCCCTGCCAAGCGGGGCGAGACCCCTGTAGCCAGTTCGGTCATCGTGCCGATTGTTTTTACTTTGCGCAATTAAAATCAGGAGACTTTAATGCCTTTTCATTTCGAAACTGCCTTCATCATCGATGGCACTTTGTACACGTTGCTGGTGTTCTCGTTGGTAACGTGGACATTGATCTTTTTCAAAGTCTGGCAGTTCGCCAAAAACAACTATTACAACAAACGCTACGGTACCGCGTTTTGGAATGCCACGGACCTGAAAGCGGCCGAACAATTGCCCGAAGAAACGAAACGAGGCACCAAATCCCGCGTCGCCGCTTGCGGCTTTGCCTGGCTGGCGGAATTGAAAGATCCCGTCGCGGCGGCTAGTCTGAAATTTCGCGGTTCGCCGCAGGATTTGCTGGAGCAAGCTCTGAAAAAACAGACGCAAGACGAGCAAAAACGCATGGAAAGCGGTTTGACCATGTTGGCCAGCATAGGCAGCACCGCGCCGTTTGTCGGTCTGTTCGGCACCGTGATGGGGATCATGAACGCGATGCATGATATTAGCGCCAGTGGTTCGGCCAGTCTGGACGTGGTCGCGGGTCCCATCGGCGATGCCTTGATCGCCACCGCGATCGGTATCGCCGTGGCCGTGCCGGCGGTATTGGCCTATAACTTTTTTCAACGCCGCGCCAAACATCATCGGGCTTCGCTCGAACATTTTGTCGACGGTTTCTTACACATTGCCTTTGGCGAAAGAACTACGAAGGAGTAGAGCACTCGATGGGATTTAAGACGCAAGCAGACGACGATGAAGCGGTAAGCGAGATTAACGTCACGCCGCTGGTGGATGTCATGTTGGTACTGGTGATCATATTGTTGGTCACGGCACCCTTGTTGACACAATCAGTGAACGTGGCGCTTCCCAAAACCGCATCCACTACCCCTGATACCGAGAAACAGCCCATGCAACTGGGCATCGACGCCCAAGGCGGCGTCACGCTGAATAAAAATCCTGTCGCCGATTTGGCCGCGCTGGAAAAGACGCTGCAAACCGAATTGGTCGCCAACCCGGAACTGACCGTGCACGTTTACGCCGATCAAGCGGTCAATTACGGCAAGGTCGCCGAAGTGATGGCAGCCGTGCAGCATGCCGGCATCTCCAAACTGGCCTTTGTGACCCTCGAACAATAGTCCGGTGGTGGTCGGCTGTGCTGTGAGCCTGGTTCTCAGCCTGCCGGCTTGTTTTTGACACCTGTGCTTTTCTCGATGAATTCAATCATCAAACGTGCGATGTCTTTGCCGGTAGCTTTTTCTATGCCTTCCAGACCGGGTGACGAGTTGACTTCTATGACCAGCGGTCCGCGGTTCGAGCGCAACAGGTCAACGCCGCAGACATCCAACCCCATGATTTTCGCCGCCCTGACCGCGGTGGCGCGTTCCAGCGGCGTCAGGCGTTCCACGCTAGCCGTGCCCCCACGGTGCAGGTTGGAACGAAATTCGCCTTCCCGGCTTTGACGCTTGATCGCGGCGACCACCTTGTCGCCAATCACGAAGCAGCGAATGTCGCTGCCTCTGGCTTCCCGGATGAATTCCTGCACCATGATGTTGGCGTTCAAACCCATGAAAGCCTGAATCACGCTGCGGGCGGCGTTGTCGGTTTCCGCCAGCACCACGCCTATGCCTTGCGAGCCTTCGACCAGCTTGATGACCAAGGGCGCGCCGCCGACTTCGGCGATCAAGTCGTCGATGTTGTCCGGATTGTGGGCAAAGGCGGTGATCGGCAAATCGATATCCTTGCGGGCCAGCAATTGCGTGGAAGCCATTTTGTCGCGCGAGCGGCTGATGGCGGCGGAATTGTTCAGGCAGAACGTATTCATCACTTCGAACTGCCGTAAAACGGCGGTGCCATAAAACGTGATCGAGGGGCCTATGCGGGGAATCACGGCGTCGTAATCGGCCAGATTTTCCCCCTGATAATGAATCGACGGTTTCATCGAAGTGATGTTCATATAGCAATGGGTCGGGTCGAGTACCCGAGCCTCATGGCCGCGAGCCTTAGCTGCTTCCAGTAGGCGCATGCTGGAATACAGCGAGGCATCGCGTGACAGAATGGCGATTTTCATTCAGAAGAGATCGGGCGCGTTTTACAATACGATCGTATCGAAACTGGATACCTGGCGATGTTCGGCCCGAGGGTCCAAGGCTTGCTCCCGTATCAGCCAGCAGGTGTTGAAGCCGGCCGCTTTGGCCGCGTCGAGCTCTTCCTTGATGTCGGACAAAAACAGAATCTGTTCGGCTGGCATAGTGATTTGCTGGGCGATGGCCTGATATGAGCTTGCTTCCTTTTTGCCGCCGATATGGGTGTCGAAATAACCGGAGAACAACGGCGTCATATCGCCATAGGCGGTGTGGCCGAATAGCAGTTTTTGCGCATGCACCGAGCCGGACGAATAGACGTATAGCGCATAACCTTGCTGTTTCCAGGCTTTGAGCTGCCGCGCGGCGTCTTCATAAATATGGCCGTCGAAATCGCCTTTTTGATAGCCGGCTTCCCAGATCAGACCTTGCAGGGATTTGAGCGGGGTGATTTTTTGGTCGCGATCTATCCAGTCAAGCAGCTGCGCTATCAACGCCTCGTCGCTCAGTTCGGCGCCGGCTTCGCGGCGGGCGTCCGCCATCAGGCGCGCGACTTCGGGGTCCTGGGCATGTTGCCTGACGTAATCCGGCAAATGCGTCCGGGCATAAGGAAACAATACATCCTTGACGAAGGACAGCGACGATGTCGTGCCTTCGATGTCGGTAACGATGGCTTTTATCATAGCGTCGCCAGATATTGATCAAAGTTTGGAAAACTGTCGGCAATTTTGTCGCCGGTATATTCGGCGACCCAGCCATCCTCCGTCGTGAACAGGCGTATGCACTTGAAAGCCGGATTTGCGCCCATGTCGAACCAGTGCTTGGTGTTGGCAGGCACGCTGATCAGATCGCCTTGTTCGCACAGTACCGCGTAGACTTTGTTGCCTACGTGCAAATTGAACAGGCCGCGGCCTTCCACGAAAAAGCGCACTTCGAAGTCGCTATGGGTATGTTCCGACAGGAATTTCTGCCGCAACTGCTCCTTGTTGGGGTGATCGGCATTGAGGCTGATGACGTCGGCAGACTGGAAGCCATATTGTTTTTTTAGCCTGTCGACCGAGGCTTGATAGGCGTTCAAGACGTCTTGCGCGTCCGCGTCGGCACCGAATTCGCATTCGGCCTGCCAGCGCTCGAATTGAACGCCTATGGCAGCCAATTCTTCGGCAATGGCGGCAAAATCGCGCGTAGTTGTGCCATCTTGCGCGCTGGCGGCTGGATAAATGGTTAGTGCACTCATGCTTTTTTTACTCCGTGCAGACGTATTTCACAATCGAATAAAAACTCCAGGGCTTCCAGATGACGCAGCGTATCCGCCACCGAGGCGCCCCAGGTGTAAAAGCCGTGACCGGCGATCACGTAGGCGTGGATGTCGCCATGCTGGTCCAGATAATCTTCCACCACAGCGGCCAGGCGCTGAATGTCCTGGTCGTTGGGGAAAATCGGAATCGTGACGCGAGTTTCGTGAGTATCGATGCCGACCAAGGCCTTCAGCAATTCGTAGTCTTCCAGCACGATTTCATGTTTGAACAAGCGCGCGGCCAAGGTGGCGTTGATCGAATGCGGATGTAAAACCGCCTGGATGTGGGGATAACGCCGATACAGCGAGGTATGCAGCAAGGTTTCCGCCGACGGCTTTTTGCCGTCCAGGGATTGCCCGTTGGCGTCGATCAGCATGATGTCGTCGCGTTGCAGGTGGCCTTTATGCCGGCCCGACACGGTGATGGCGATGTTGCCGTCGGCTAGGCGTGCGGAAAAATTGCCGCTGGTGGCCGGCACCCAGCCTTTGCTGTCGATGAAGCGCCCGGCGGCGATCAATGCGTCGGCCTTGCTATAAAATTCGTCGGTTTTCAAGGTCATGAGGGGTGGTTTTGCGGAATGCAAAAGAAAGAAAAGCGAGTTGGCCTGTAAGCCGGGTTCTGTCGAGAACAGCCATTCATCTAGGCGCTTGGTCACCCAAGCGCTCAAGCAATCTACCCAGGCGCCGCGCGGGCCACGCGTATGCGCCTCTATTTGATCTTGCTCCGGGTGGGGTTTTCCCTGCCACGCCTGTTACCAGTCGCGCGGTGCGCTCTTACCGCACCATTTCACCCTTACCGGGCCGTTGCCGGCCAGGCGGTATATTTTCTGCGGCACTTTCCGTAGGCTCACGCCTCCCAGGCATTACCTGGCACCCTGCCCTATGGAGCCCGGACTTTCCTCCCTCCCACTGATGCAGGACGGCGGCTGTTCGGCCAACTCTGCTGGCGATTATACAGAAGTTCAAAAGCAAAAGGGGGGAGGAAATGCAGGACAGGGGAACGGGCGCTGTACGGGAAAAAATGAAGCCTTTTGCTCCGGAACGTATCGGAGTGCAATAGCATCAGCTATTGCACGGGTTTGAATGCGACGCAAGCGACAGTCGATGTCTATCGATATACGTCGTTACCAGCAAAGGGGATTAGCCTTGAGCTTCGCTGATCTTTTTTTCACGTTCTTCGCGGGCATGCTCCAGTTTGGCGAAGATTCTCAAAATGTCGGTGGCGGACAGGATGCCGACCAGTTTGTTGTTTTCCACTACTGGCAACGCGCCAATGCGGTGTTCCGCCATCATTCCGGCGGCTTCTGATAACAGGGTTTCTGGCGTGACGGTATACACGCCGCGATGCATGATGTGGGCGACCTTTTGCGATACCACGTGTAACTGGGTGTTGTCCTTGTTGGCTTCGACGGCGTTGGAATTGCTTTTGGGGCCCAAGGCTTTGTACAAATCACGGTCGGAAACGATGCCGACCAGCTTGCCTTTCTCGACCACGGGCAGGTGGCGAATTTTTTCGTAGTGGATCAAAAAGAAAACCCGATCGATCAAATCACCGGGTTCAACGGTAAATACTTTGCTGGTCATCAACTCGGCGACGCGCATGCTGTTCTCTCCTGAATAAAAAATAGCCGCACAGAATAAGTAAATCGGGCCTGCTTGACAAGAACGGAGTTGAGCCAAAAATCCCGTTTGAAGTGCGGCGCCTTGCCGTCAGTGGCTTTGTTGCATGTCCAGGGCGGCTTGATACAGCAGTTTTTTGCGCTGGCCAGTGATTTCGGTTGCTAACGCCACCGCGGATTTTATCGAGCATTCCTGCAACAGCAGGCGCAAGATTCTGAGCTGTTCGTCACTGACGGCGTCATCATCGGATGTGACTGGGTTGCCGGCGACGATGACGACGAATTCCCCCTTGCGCATGTTCTCGTCGCTTTGCACGCGCTGTAAGGCGTCCGCCAATGGCGCTTTGAGAATGGTTTCATGCAGTTTGGTGATTTCGCGGGCGATCACAATCTCGTGCTCGGCGGGGAAAATCTGCGACAGATCTTCCAGCGCGGCTTGAATGCGGTGGCTGGACTCATAAAAGGCCCACGTCGAACAGTCCTTGAGTTTGCCCTGAAAGAAATTTTTTCGCGCGGAAGACGTGCGCGGCAGAAAGCCTTCGAAGGTAAAGCGGGTGACAGGCAGGCCGGACACCGACAGGGCTGCGATCAACGCGCAGGCACCGGGAATCGGCGAGACCTCCAGTCCTTCCTGCCGAGCGAGTTTCACCAGCGGCAAGCCGGGATCGCTGAGCAAGGGGGTTCCTGCATCGGAAACCAGCGCTATCGACTGGCCCGCCTTGATTTTGTCCACCAGGCCTTGCGAGGCCTTGTCTTCGTTATGTTGGTGCAGTGATACCAAGGGTTTGTTGATGCCATAATGCTGCAGCAGCATCTTGACGTGGCGGGTATCCTCGGCGGCGATCAAGTCGACTTGTTTCAGCACCTCGAGCGCGCGAAAGCTGAAATCCGCCAGATTACCTATTGGTGTGGCAACCACGTATAATTTCCCGGACATCTGTATCAAAAGCCCTCCGCCGCAATGTCTGATTCTGAGTATTTCATTATGCCCCGTCGCTTGGGGCTTTGCTGGATTTTTGCCATGGTGTTGCTGGCGTCATGCAGCAGCGAGCCGGTAAAAGATACCGCGCAAGGGGAAACCCCATACCAGCGCCGGCAAGCCCAAGTGGCCAAGCCAGCGGTGAAAAGTTATGGCTTGAAGGACGATAAAGGCAGTCGGCGTTTATTGAATGCCGAAACCTTGGTTCAGTCCGGAGATAGTCAAGCGGCCCAGGCCGAACTGGATTTGATCAATCAGGCCGAATTGTCACCGGAGCAGCGTGGCAAATTCAATTTACTGGGCGCGCAGATTGTACTCAGCATGGGCGATGCCGAGCAGGCGTTGCAGCAATTACGGCAGATCCGTCCTGCATTGCTGGCGCAGCCGGATAAGATCACTTATTACCAGTCGCTGGCGTTCGCTCATTCTTTGATGGGTGATGCGCTGCTGGCCGTCAGCGCCCGGCTCAAACTGGATAATCTGTTGCAAAAGCCCGAACAACGGCAAGCCAATATTTCCGCCATCATCGACATGCTCAGCATGCTGCCCGAGGCAACGTTGATAGGGCAGCCGGAGCTGGCCGGCGAATTGAAGGGCTGGATGGCTTTGGCCAAAATCCTGAAACAGCGTAATCAGGCCGGCGTCGACATCAACGAACGCATTCAGCAATGGCGTTTCGATTACCCAGGACATGCCGCCAACGCCGAGTTTTTGCAAGCCTATTTGGCCGTGCCGGTCGCGGCCGATCAAAGCGAGGAAGCCAGCCCGGAAACGGCCACCCCGGTAAGCGAAGCCGGCCTGTTGGCCGTGTTGCTACCGGCTTCCGGGCCCTACGCGCCGGCCGGCAAAGCCATCAGGCAAGGTCTGGAAGCCGCCTACCGGCTCGCCGCCAGCACCACTGCTCGTTTGCCGCTGAAGTTTTACGATAGTGCGCAAGATGACATCGTCAGCGTTTACCAGCAGGCCGTGGCCGAGGGCGCCAAACAAGTGATCGGGCCGCTGGTCAAAGAACAAATTCAGGCATTGGCGGCGAGCGCCGACTTGAGCGTGCCGGTGCTGGCGCTGAATCACGTGGAAAATCTGAGTCAAACCCATTTGTATCAATTCGGCCTGAGTCCGCTGGACGAAACCGAAGCACTGGCGACCAAGGCGCAACGCGACGGTCGCCGGAGCGCGCTGGTGCTGGTGCCCAACACTTCGCAAGGCCAGCGCATCGGCAATTATCTGATGTCGTCCTGGCAGAGCAAGGGCGGAACCGTTGCCGGCATCCAGAATTATGACCCCAAACAACACGACATCGGCGCTATGTTGAATCAGCTGATCGCGTCTTCCGCCTATCCCTCCGGCCAGACGCCGCCGCGCGCGATCTTGCTGAGCGCCAACGACGATGCCGCCCGCGAGCTGGCGCCGCAACTCAAATATCATCAAACCGACGACATCGCCGTCTACGCGATGCCGACCATTTATGCAGGCCGGCCCAGCCCTGTTCAGGATGCCGAGTTGGGTTCCTTCAGTTTTTGCGACATGCCGTGGCTGTTTGAGGACTATTATGCCGGCGCGTTGAGCCAGTCGGCGTTACGTGAGAGTCTGCGCGGGCTGTCGGATGCGCAGACCCGGCTGGTGGCGCTGGGTATCGATGCCTACAATCTGCTGGAGCATTTGCCTGAATTGGCCAGCACGCCTTATGCCGGGGCGACCGGCCGCTTGGGTTTGAATGGCGAAAATCGCATCACCCGCCAGCTGGTTTGCGCCCAATTCAAGGGCGGTGTCCCGGTAGCCAGTGGTTTTGCCGAATGAGTCTATTCGACAAAGCCAAGCCCGCTCATTTGCAGAAGGGCGATAACGCCGAACGGCTGGCGCTTGAATTCTTGCAAAGCCAGGGTTTGCAATGGGTCTGCGCTAATTTCCGCTGCAAGGTCGGTGAATTGGATTTGGTGATGCGCGATGGCGAAGCGCTGGTCATCGTCGAAGTGCGTTTTCGCCAATCCGAGCAATTCGGCGGGGCGCTTGCCAGCATCACCCGACAAAAACAGGCGCGCATCGTCGCCGCCACGCAACACTATGTCATAATCAACCGCCTGAGCCATTGCGCCATCCGCTTCGATGTGGTGGCCGTGTCCGGCGATGGCCGCATCCACTGGATTAAAAACGCATTTCAAACCTGAACACGCTATGAGCTTACAAGACCGCATCATCAATCATTTTACCGACAGCATCCAGACCAAGCAGGACGCGATGACCAGCTTGTGCGAACTGATCGAGTTCGCCTCGCAAAAAATCGTCGAAGCGCTCGTCAACGACAAGAAGGTGCTGACTTGCGGTAACGGCGGCTCGGCTGGCGATGCGCAGCATTTTTCCTCGGAAATGCTGAATCGCTTCGAGCGCGAGCGGCCCGCGCTGCCGGCGATTGCGTTGAGCACGGATACCTCGACCATCACTTCGATCGCCAACGACTATACCTATGACGAAATCTTCGCCAAGCAAATCCGCGCGCTGGGCCAGCCCGGCGACATTTTGCTGGTCTACACCAGCAGCGGCAATTCCGGCAACATCATCAAGGCCGTGAAAGTCGCGCATGACCGCGACATGACCGTGATCGCGCTGAGCGGCAAGGACGGCGGCATCCTGGCCGGCACCTTGAACGAGGCCGACATCGAAATCCGCGTGCCGTCGATGTCCACCGCGCGGATACAAGAAGTGCATTTATTGATCTCGCACTGTCTGTGCGATCTGATCGATCACCAGTTATTCGGGGGGTAGTTCTTTGTCGCCTTCTCCTTTATGCCCTGCGGGTGAAGCGGGAGAAGGAGTTATCTTGACTTTACGGCACCTTCCGTCGGCAGCCGGAACCAGCCCCCCCCAAGGAGGGATCGAAGCTTGCCATCCACGGCACTGGTACAGCTTGCGGCCAATTTCCCTCGAACTCAGCCTTTGCGCCGGGTGAAAGCACCAAAGCCGGCCAGCGCGCTGGCAAACAAGTAAAACGCGCCGGGTAAGGGCACGGGCGCTGCCGGGATTGGCGTCATGTGCCAGGCCAGAGCGTAATCCCAATTAAAGTTGGCGGTTTGGCCAGATTTGACCAATAACTCGTAACTATGGCCCATCGCCAGGGCGACCCACAGGTTTTCACTGTTGTCGATGTCGCTATTCGAGAAGGCGGTCGTGCTTTGAGTGGTGACGTCGAACAATTCCAAATCGAGGTCATGCAAGGTGGCGGTCAAATTGCTATCGTTGGAAATACCGATGTTCCATACCAGGGACGCCGCCAAATTTAAATCCGTTGCCGCGTCGAATTTGTAGGTGGCCGTTTTGTTGCTGCCTTGACCGCCGCCAAACGCGCCATCGTAATCGAAACCCGATAAATCAATCCTTCCGCCTCCCGTATGATCATCTTCGGCGCTGCCTTGTTCGCCGGCGGCAATGATTTGATAGCTGTGCAAGACGTTCAATTGGCCGGCGCCGAACCGGTCGTCCAGGCCATTCTGGGTGGCATGGCCGCCGCTTCGGTAATCGGTGATATTGGCGTTCGTAGAGCTGTTGTCCGTCACGCGATCGGCGCCCGCCATCAGGGCGGCCTTAACGGTTTCCGCGCGCTCGGCGTTATAAATCGTGCCAACCCCGGAAACGGTGCTGGAGCCATGGGACAGGCTCGAACCGCCAGCATGTCCCGTTTCGACCAATAAGGCCGACGCAGCCGCGACTAGCGGCGTGGCGGCGCTCGTCGTGGATTGTGGCGCGACGAGATCCGGACGCGTCCTGCCGGCGGTATAGACGCTGTCAACCGCATCGGCGCCGCGATCCTGTCCGCCATCGGTCCTGCCTACGGCGATGACGTTGTAAGCGCTGCCGAGTAGTGGATTGACACTGAGCCCATTGGCCATGCCGACCACCTGGATATATTCATTGCGCTGCACTTCGCGGTCTGCCAAGCGCAGTATCTTGCCGCTGTCGCTTGGGGTGTTGCCGTTGCCGACCCAGCTATGGTTGGCGATTCTGCTGGCATTGACAGGCGCCGACACCGTATTGGCGACAAGGCTGCCGATCCAGTTGTTCGTTTCGTAACTGGTAATGGTGTCGATGCCGTAGGCCATCGCCGAGTTGCCATAAAAGCGGGCGCCTACGCTGGTTGCATGGCCAGAAGCCGAAGTGCTGGCGGGGCCGGGGAAAAGAAAGGTTTTACCTGAAAATTGAGGGTTGTCGGTATCCGGCGCGTAGACCGGATAGGACGGGTCGGCATAAGCCACCGAGGAGGCTTCGACCTGAGCCACATGGACGCCGGCACCGGTCGGCGTATTGCCGCCCAATTGATCGACCAATGCGGTATAGCCAATATCGTCTTTGTAATCCGCAAAAACAGCTTGTGTCCAGCATAAGGCCGGCAGAGCGTACAGCCAGTATTTTTTAGTCATTCTCATCGTATCCTTCGAAAAATCATGCATCAGGTAAGTTGCCGAATTGGTCGGCGCGGGCTTAATTCGGCCCGGCATCGGCAAGCATGAATCATGCCCGCGGTTCAAGGTGTGGTTTTTACGAATGACTTGACGGCGAATTAGGTTATTTGCCAGTCATCGGTGCGTGATTTGACGCAGACACGCATTTAATCCCATCTTATGTTTCGCATAACGGAGGATTGCTTATCTTTATCTAGCGCAATATGTGGGCGGCTTGCTGCTGGCTTTGTATCACCGCATCGGCGAGTGACTGGTTAAGGAGTGGCATGTTTAATGAGAAGTGAATTCTAGTGGTGAAAACAATGGGCTGAGCTTGTTGGTGTTAGCCACTTCGATTTGACCGCAACGCCTCACGCCAATACCATGCCCGAGATAACACCCTCCCCACTTGGAGGGTTACTTTTTTGTAGCGGCTTGAACAAACCAGCATAAACAACAACCCAGCCGAACCGATTATTGAAAAAGGATTTATGAGCAACACCGACAAATACCGCAATCGCCTGATTAACCTGCTGAAAGAGCTGTTTCAACTCGACCAGCCGGAGCTGGATTTTGGCTTTTACAAAATCATGCACGCCAAAAGCGTGCAAATCAGCCGTTTCCTGGAAGACGATTTGCTCGACGTGATTAAGGATGCGTTTGGCGAAGTCGACGAACAACGGCTGGCGGAAGCAAAAGCTCGGTACAAAGCGGCAATCGAACAAGCCAAGAAATTCGGCGCGCCCGATCCGGAACAAACCGACGGCGTCAAAGAAGCCAAGGCCCAATACGAGCAAGCCAAAGATGGCGGCAATGCCGAGAGCGAAATTTACGATCACTTGTACCGCTTCTTCGAACGCTATTACGACAATGGCGATTTCATGTCGCGCCGTTATTACGCCCGCGAAAGCGACAGCCGCGCCGCGCCCTATGCGGTGCCTTACGACGGCCGCGAGGTGTATCTGCATTGGGCTAACAAAGACCAGTACTACATCAAAAGCAGCGAGTACTTGAGCAATTACAGTTTCGACCTCAACGAAGCGATACGCCAGCAAGCGCAAACCGGCAAAACGCCAGGACTGGAACAATTCGCCAGCCACGATGAACAGCCGCTAAAAGTACATTTCCGCATCGTCGATGCCAGCGAAGGCGAGCATGGCAACATCAAAGCCACTGCCAATCAAAAGCGCTTTTTTTTGATTCATGCCGCCAAGCCGGTCGAGTTGCTCCCATTCCCACGGGATGAGGAGGACCGTAGGGTGGATAAGCGCAGCGCATCCACCGATACCGAAGGGCTCATGGTGGATGCGGCTAACGCCTTATCCACCCTACACATCAACTTCGAATACCGCACCGATCCCGACAAAACCGGCCAGGACGCCAAATGGCAGGAAACCCGGCTGCAACAAGCAGAAGCGGCGATTATCCAAGCCTTGCAGGACCTGAAAGCCAGCGCATTTTTGCAAGCCCTGCAAACCCCGGCGCCGACCGACAGCAAGAACAAACGCACATTGTTGGGAAAGTACCTGCAAAAATACGCGGCCCGCAACACCATGGATTATTTCATCCATAAAGACTTGGGCGGCTTTTTACGGCGCGAGCTGGATTTTTACATCAAGAACGAAATCATGCGCCTGGACGACATCGACAACGCCGATGCGCCGCAAGTGCAAAGCTACCTAAGCAAAATCCGTGTGCTGCGTAAAATTGCCCAGCAATTGATCGCCTTTTTGGCGCAACTGGAAGAATTTCAGAAAAAGCTGTGGCTGAAAAAGAAATTCGTCACCGAATGCCACTACTGCATCACGCTGGATCGTATCGACGCCAAGTTTTACCCGGAAATCGCCGCCAACGACCACCAACGCGACGAATGGGTCAAATTGTTTGCCATCAATGAGATTGCCGGTGATTTAGCTACGCCAAGTTACAGCGAACCGCTCACAGTTGAGTTTCTCGCCGCCAATCCGTATTTGCTTGTCGATACCACGTTGTTCAGCGCAGACTTCGAACAACGGTTATTGTCGGAAATACCCAATCTGGACGCGCAATGCGACGGCGTATTGATTCATTCGGAAAATTTTCAGGCTTTGGGCTTGATGCAGGAAAAATACCGTGAACAAGTGAAGTGTATTTATATTGATCCGCCGTATAACACCGATGGCGATGGTTTTGCCTATAAAGATAGTTACCAGCATTCGAGCTGGTTATCGAATATCCATAGCCGATTAGCTTTAGCAAAATCCTTGCAAGCTGTTGATAGCAGCATTTCCGTTTCTATCGACGATAACGAGATGGTTAATTTATCCCTGTTGTTATCGTCGCTATATGGCGATGCTTGCAAAATAGCCGATCTAATCTGGCAAAAGCGATATTCCCCAGATATTCGCAAGGCAATTAGCGATGCACACGAATATATACTGGTTTACGCAACTGATCCTTCAGAATTCAAGGCAAAGCGAAATTTATTGCCTTTAGGAAATGACCAAATCAAACAGTTTTCTAACCCGGATAATGATCCTCGGGGACCTTGGAAGTCAGATAATTTTACGGCGCCTGGTTTCCGACCCAACCAAATGTATGAAATAGAAACACCCGACGGTCGCAAACTTACACCACCGCCGGGACGCTGTTGGATGGTTACACAGGAAAATTATGAAAAATTAAAAGACGATAAACGTCTTATTTTCGGCAAAGATGGCTCCGGTCGTCCTGCGGTAAAACGCTTTTTGCATGAAATGGAAGGCATGGTCCCTTGGACATGGTGGGACCATCAATCTTCCGGACATTCCCAAGAAGGCTTAAAGGAAGGCAGCGATCTTTTTTCCAGAGAAGGCGCGTTTTCTACGCAAAAACCGACCCGAATGATTCAAAAACTACTGCATATCACGACTTCGCAATCGGCGAATGTCTTTGACTTTTTTGCTGGTTCGGGTACAACCGCTCACGCCACTATCAATCTCAACCGACAAGACAAAGGGAATCGCAAATATATTTTGGTCGAACAAAACGACTACTTCAATACCGTCCTAAAACCCCGCATCCAAAAAGTCGTCTATTCCAAAGACTGGAAAGACGGCAAGCCGGTGTCCCGCGAAGGCATCAGCCATTGCTTCAAAACTCTGCGTTTGGAAAGCTACGAAGACGTGCTGAACAATCTGGTGTTCAGGCAAGACGACGCCCGCGAGCGCGCCTTGGACAACAACCCGGAACTGCGCCGCGACTATCTGCTGAACTATTTTCTGGACGTGGAAACCCAGGACAGCCAAAGCCTGCTGAACATCGCCGCGTTTCGCGATCCGTTCGCTTACCAAATGTGGATCAAAAAGCCGGGTAGCGAATCGCAAACCCTACAAAGCGTGGATTTGGTCGAAACCTTCAACTGGTTGATCGGTTTGTGGGTATCGCACATGGCCGCGCCGCAAGGTTTTTCCGCTGAATTCGTCCGCGAAACCGACCCGGATTTGCCGCAAGACCAAAATACCCGCTTGCGTTGTACGCGGTTGAAACCGGTGGCCGATGCCGGTGGATGCGCTGCGCTTATCCACCCTACGAAGGATGACAATGGTAGGGTGGATAAGGCGATAGCCGCATCCACCACGCCCCCAAACCACGACCAAGCGCACTATTGGTTTCGCTTGGTCGAAGGCTATACCTTGAAAGTGCCGGGCGACCCGTCGTCGAAAATCCCGACCTTGATCGTCTGGCGCAAACTCACCACCGACCCGGAAAAAGACAGCGCGGTACTGCAAACCTATCTGCTGGATAAATTGCAGATTTCGCCGCGCGAACAAAACTACGGCGCCATTTACGTCAACGGCAGCCATACCCTGCCCAATCCGGTGATCGAAAGCGAACAAATCAAAGTGCGTTTGATCGAAGAAGCCTTTCATGCGGCGATGTGGTCCGGGGAATAAGGCATGAACGCTAGGCCGTCTTCCACGGTAAAGAAAATCGTCATCATCGCCGGACCGAATGGCGCGGGTAAGACGACCTTTGCCCGCGAGTTTTTACCCAACGAGGCGCATTGCCCGGTGTTCATCAACGCCGATTTGATCGCCGCCGGTTTGTCGCCGTTTGCGCCGGAAGCGGCTGCCATCAAAGCCGGCCGCTTGATGCTGCAAAGCATTGAAGAGCATGTTGCCAGAGGCGACAGCTTTGCCTTGGAAACCACCTTGAGCGGCTTGCATTACGCCAGGGTCATTCCGCAATGGCGGGTGGCCGGTTATGTGGTGAAACTGATTTTTCTGGAACTGCCGAACACGGAAACCGCCATTGCCCGCGTCGCCGCGCGGGTAGCGCAAGGCGGTCACAACATCCCCGCCGAAACCATACTCCGCCGCTTCGAATCCGGTCGGCGCAATTTTCATCAAACCTACAAAGCCTTGGTTGATGTCTGGCTGCATTTCGATAATGCCGGCGATCAACCGCAATTGTTGGACTGGAGCGAATCATGAACACGCAACCTTTGAATCAAGCCAAAGACGAAGACGCCCGCCAGGTCGAAATCGCTTTACGCCGCGCCGCGCAAAAAGCACGGCAGCTGGCCGCGCAAACCGATACGCCGCTGGTGGTGGTACGGAATGGGCAATTGCTGGTTGAGCATGTAACGGCTCAGGATACGATGGATGCGCTACGCTTATCCACCCTACGAACTGTTGATTCAAGGTAGGGTGGATAAGCGCATCCACCAAACCAAAGCAATTACACTCATGAGCGAATACCGCCGCATCTTTGTCCCTGGAGGCCACTACTTTTTTACCGTGGTGACTTATCTCCGCCGCCCCGTTTTTTCCGAGTTTGCTAATGTCGAAGTTTTGCGGGCCGCATTCAAACAGGTGATGGCGGCGAAACCCTTTGAGATCGAGGCCATTGTGATCTTACCCGACCATCTGCATTGCCTTTGGCGCCTGCCTTTAGGAGACGCGGATTTTTCCGGTCGTTGGCGGGAAATCAAAAAATATGTTTCCAAACGGATCGGCGGCGAAGGCAAACGGACAGGCGAGCGCGACGTTTGGCAACGGCGGTTTTGGGACCATCTCATCCGGGACGAAGAGGATTGGCGGCGACATGTGGATTACGTTCATTTCAATCCGGTTAAACATGGGCTGGCGACTGCGCCGAGCGATTGGCCGTATTCCTCGTTTAGAAAATTCGTTGCAGCCGGTTTGTATGATGCCGGTTGGGCTTCCGGTGGATTGCCGGACAACATAAAAGACTTGCACTGCGAATGATTAAGGTAGGGTGGATAAACGCTAGCGCATCCACCAAATTTGCCTTCCATGGTGGATGCGCTGCGCTTATCCACCCTACATTGAGACGATTTAATGGCTGTAAAACCCAAAGCCGCCAAGGTTGGCGGCAAAAAGAAATCCGGGCAAACCTTGGCGTTTGCCGACAAGTTGGTATTGAACCAGTGGATCATGGAATTGTTGGGCGTCGATACGTTTGCCGATCATCAAGACGGCAAGCGCCGCGTCCGTCCGATGCAAATGCTCGCCAAGTTGCTGCGCGACTGCAAGGAAGGTCTGGAGAGCGACAACCTGCATTATTTTTACCAGCAACTGAAAAGCCATTGGCAACCGACGGCAACGCTTAATCCGAATGCTTTGCTAGGTTACGAGCAAAACATTGTCGCGCATACCTTATGGCTGAACGAAGGCCGCGAGCGGCCCATCGAATGGAAGTATTACCAATGGCTGTCGCTGTTGTTTGCCGAGATTTATCTGCATCAATACTTTACTGACCGTGAGCGATTGCTGGAGCAATTAAACGATTACGTCCGCCGGTTTAACGCGCATTGGCAAGCCAAGGAATTTAACACCGGCATCGGCGAATACACGCTGGAAGACTTGAACAAGTTGTGTCTGCAAAACGCCACAGGTTCCGGTAAAACGCTGTTGATGCATATCAATTACCGTCAATTTGCCCACTATGCCACCGAAGCCGGTCAGCATGATTTAGTGACGCGCACCTTGTTGATTACCCCTAACGAAGGCTTGAGCAATCAGCACGAACAAGAGCTGAAACAAAGCGGTATCGAAGTCGCACGCCTGGTGCTGGATAACAACGACATTGGCAGTACAACCAACATTTTCAGTAGTGGTTACGGTCATTTGAGTCGAGTCGATTTCATCGAAATTACCAAGTTAGGCGATAAAGATGGCCCCAATACTATTGCCACCCGTAACTTGGGCGACCGTAACCTGATTCTGGTGGACGAAGGCCATCGGGGCATGGGTAAGTCCGAGGAAGAAGGCTGGATGAAGCAACGCGAGCGCTTGGTGGAAAAAGGCTTTGCCTTCGAGTATTCCGCTACATTCAAGGAAGCGGTGAAAGCTGCCAATAATGCCAAGATCGAGGAAAGCTACGCCAAGGCAGTGCTGTTCGATTATTCCTATCGCTATTTCTACGAGGATGGTTACGGTAAGGATTACCGCATCTTCAATATCCCCAAGTCGCAAGCCGAGCATGAGTTTTTGTATTTGTCGGCGTGTTTGTTGAGCTTTTACCAACAGTTGCGTTTGTATCGCGAACGTAAGTCGCAATATGCGGCCTACAACCTGGAAAAACCGTTGTGGGTGTTTGTTGGTTCGAGCGTTTCCAAAGCGTCGGCAACAACCGGCAGCGACCAGGAAACGGTTTCCGACATTGTCCGTGTATTGAGTTTTATTGCCCAGTTTCTTGCCGAGCCGCAACAAGCCATTAAAACGGTAGCGACGCTGCTGAACGAAAATGCGACATCGACCGGTTTGATCGATAACAAAGGCCACGATATTTTTCACGGCGCATTTTTGTTTTTACGTGAGCGTTTGCGTAAGGGCGAATCGGTCAGTGAGATTCATACCGACATTCTTGCTACCCTGTTCAATAACCGGGCGGGCGGCCAATTACATGTCTGGCGTTTAAAAGGCGACAGCGGTGAATTGGTACTGAAAGCCGGTCATGGCGACAGTTATTTCGGCTTGATCAATGTCGGCGATGCCTTGGGGTTATCGAAACATATTCAAGAAACCTGTCCGCAGATCGTTGTGGATGACAGTGACTTTGTTGCTGCCCAGTTTGCCAGCATCAAAGAATCATCCTCGCCGATCAATCTGTTGATTGGTGCCAAAAAGTTTGTCGAAGGCTGGGATTGTTGGCGGGTCTCCACCTTGGGCTTGATGCGTGTCGGCCGTAGCGAGGGTTCGCAAATCATTCAGTTGTTCGGTCGTGGTGTGCGTTTGAAGGGTTACGAATGGTCGTTAAAACGTTCGCGCGCGGCCACCCCTGCGAAGCAACCTGAATACATTCACTATATCGAAACTCTGAATGTGTTCGGCGTACAGGCCGACTTCATGGAGAAATTTCGTGACTTCCTGGAAGATGAAGGTCTGCCGGCCAATGATCGTAAGGAAGTGTTCCAGATTCCGATGAATGTGACTTACGATTTTGGCCACAAGTTGAAGGTGTTACGCCCCAAGCTGAAAAAAGCCGATGGCCGCGAATATAGCTTTACCCGCGACGGCGCCATGCCGTTGTTTGGCAGCGTGCCCGACGTCATGCGCAAGAGTCGGATCGAGGTCGATTGGTATCCAAAAATTCAGGCGATTGTCGCTCGGCCTGTCGATGCCGGCGCCGCAGCAGCCGTGAACGTCAACGAGGCAGTGTTTTCCGACGAACAGATTGCCTTTTTGGACATCAGCAAGCTGTATTTCGATCTGGAGCAATACAAAGCCAGGGAAAGTTTATACAGCCTGATTATCACGCCGCAAGCCATTCCCGGTTTGTTGAAGCGTACTGATTGGTATGTGTTATTGGTACCCAAGCACCTATTGGGGATGAACAGCTTTGCCAATGTCAGGGTGTGGAACCAGATCGCCCTGGAGCTGTTGAAAAAATACAGCAAGCGCTTTTATCTGCATTGCGTTGACGAATTTATTCGGCCGAGGTTGCAATACCGCGATTTGGAGAGTGGCGACAGCAATTTGCCCACTGACTCCGAGTCTTATCAATTAATTGTCGATGCCACCGAACAGCAACTGATTGATGACATCGAAAAGCTGAAGGCCGAAGTTGCAGCGAACTGGCAATCCAAAACACCCAAGTTGATTGAAGCGGGTCAGTTAAAAGCCATCGTATTGAGCCATCATTTATACCAACCCTTGCTGTATGCCGAGCGCGGTTGTCCGATTACGATTGCTCCGGTATCCCTGAACGACAGCGAAAAGAACTTTGTGGTCGATCTGATGGCTTGGCTGGAAACCAATGAAGCCAAGCTGTTGGAAAGCAAAACGTCGATATTCCTGCTGAGGAATAAGTCACGCGGCAGTGGTATCGGTTTTTTCGAGGCCGGTAATTTCTACCCGGATTTCATTCTGTGGGCAGTCAAGGGCGATCAGCAAGTGGTGGCCTTCATCGAGCCGCACGGTATTGCTCATGAGGGACCGGAGCACCCGAAAGTGCAGTTTCACAAGACGATTAAGGATATCGAGCAGCGCTTAGCCGATAAAGACAATATCCGCTTGGAAAGCTTTATCGTTACGCCTACGCGTTTCCAACTGGTTGAAGCGATGGGGTATGATCGGGAATATTGGGAAGAGAGGCATGTATTGTTTATGGATCTGCCGGCTTATATCAATACCCTGATGGGTAATGTTGTCGGCAATGATTATAGGTGTTCGAGATTTTCCAGAACACTTACGTTTCGGTGTAACGAATAATGCTCGCTACCGGAGGAGTAAGGCATCGAAATGCCTGCGTTCAGCTTGGAACAGTTCTGCACAACGATCAGTTTGCCGGAAACCAACACGAGGTCAAAATCGCCGCAGCCCATTCCTTGAGACAGTTTGCTGAACAATGGCGAGCAAATCTGGGCGAGCTTGTGTATCAAAATACACTTTCTGATTTGTCGCTTGCCTGATGGATAGGTAGTGATTTGTGAGATTAATGATTAACCGCATCAGTCCTAGCTCGACTAGCAATGTGCTTTGAGTCTCTCTGCGCTTATGATGTCCAGGATTGTTTTTTCACTTTAGCTATTTTTAAAGCCGCAATTAAATCGGTAACACATTGATTTAATTTGGTCGGAGTGAGAGGATTCGAACCTCCGGCCCCTGCCTCCCGAAGGCAGTGCTCTACCAAGCTGAGCTACACTCCGATGGTTTCCTGGGATGGAAAGCCAGCCCATTTTAACAAAAGCTCCGGCAAATTTTCATCTCTGTCGCAAGCGATGACGGGATAAATCGGGAAAAACCGAAGCTTTTCACGCCAAAATTGCCGGGGAGTGCGATTGCTTTAACTATCGCAAAAGGTAGGTTGGGCTGAAGGTAAAAGGTAATGAAGCCCAATATTTTGATTCTGTTGGGCTTCGCCGTGCTCCGTTCAACCTAGACATTGTTTTTGTGACATCTACTATAGCAGGGCATGGGCGTTAAGTTGAATCCTCAGGGTTTTTCCCTGGCGACGTCCTGTTCCAGAAAAGTGTCGATCGTTTGGCTGTCGTTGAAATGGGCGAAAGCCAGCGCCAGTTTGGCGTAGGCGGTTTCCAGTGAGGTGTTCCAGATCATCTTGGCGCCGTGGCTCAATATGTCACGGGTGGAGCTGTAGGCCGCGTCCGATTGAAGCGAGGGGGCCAGATACAAAGGTATGTTGGCTTCCCGGCAGCGCTGGCTGAAGTCGATCAGGCTGTGCTGCGGCCCCCATTGCCGCGAGACGCAGGCCGTGCCGGAGTGATAGAGGTCGTGCAGCACGGCGTCCACGCCATGTAGGTGGTAATCGGCGTAGTTCATGCCGGGGTAGGGGCGCAGCAAGAGTATGCGGGCAAATTGGTTTTTTAACGTATGGGTCGGGGCTTCGGGCGGCGGGAGCGGATGCAACTGCCTGAATTTCCCGTCGGCATAACTCAGGTATGCTCTGGATTGCACGCTGATGAAGTCGCCACTGAGCGGCAGACAGGAACTCAGGCGGGTGCCGATATGCACATGCATGGTTTGCTCAGGATTTTGATACGGCACGAACACGCCGGCTTCCTGCTTTTGCAGGATGTAATCGACCGCGCAGATGAAGTTTTTCAGGCCGTTGGCTTCAGGATTATCCAGCGGCAAATTGCTGGAGACCAGTAGCAGCGGAATCTTCAGGTGGTTGAAATAAACGCCGAACGCCGCGGCGGTAAAGGCCAGGGTATCGGTGCCGTGGGTGACGATGATGCCGTCGAAATCAGCCAGCTCTTCGGTTTCTATCGCAGCAATGACTTGCTGCCAAAACGTGGGGTGCAGGTTTTCGCTGAGGATTTGTATCGGCTGCAGCGTTTTGAAGCGAACCCGCGCCTGTGCCGGATGGCATTGTTGAAACAGCTGAATCAGCTTGAAACCGGCAGTGGCGCGGGTGTCTATGGTGCCGTTTTCCACTTGCGAGCCTATGGTGCCACCGGTAAAAACCAATAATATGTTCGTCATAAAATAGTAAGATGAGCGCCTTTGCGTAAGGCGCATCTTAATCTGAAACCATGAAAATTTCATTGATCGTGGCGATGGCCAGCAACCGTGTCATCGGTTTGAATGGCCGGATGCCGTGGCATCTGTCGGCCGATTTACAACGTTTCAAACACATCACGCTGGGCTCGCCCATTCTGATGGGGCGTATAACCTTCGAGGCGATCGGACGGCCGTTGCCGGGACGGGAGAATCTGGTCATCAGTCGCAATGCCGATTACCGGCAGGACGGCTGTCAGGTGTTTACCACGATAGACGGCGCGCTCGAGTATGCGAAAAGTTGCGAGGAATTGTTCGTGATCGGCGGCGCCACGCTGTACGAGGCTTTGTTGCCGGCGGCGGACTATTTGTATTTGACCTTGATCGAGCGCGATTTCGACGGCGACACTTTTTTTCCGGAAATCGATTACGGCGCCTGGCGCGAGCTCAGCCAAGAGGTGGTCGAAGACGACCCGCGAGTCGATTATCGCTATCGGTTTTTAAAGCTGGAAAACCTGTATAAGGAACGAACATCGAATAACCTATGCAAATATTCGGGGTAGGTGCGGATTTATCCGCACAGTGCGAATGAATTCGCACCTACCAATGCCGAGATTATTTCTCGCACATTCCTAAGCATCCAATTCAAACGTTTAAGTGATGGTAAAAAGGCTGGTGCGGGCTTAAAATCGGCCTTTGTCATAAAACTGTCATATTCGCTTCATACTATTGTCACGCTCAAAGGGCAGTATTGCTTCTGGTTTAAACATTGATTGGGAAAGAATATGAAAAAAACATTTCAGCTGAAGTCGCTCATTTGGGGATTTGGCTTTGTGTCTTCCGCGTTTATGGCAAGCGGTGTTGCGGCCGCGCCTGCTGCGGTTGATCCCGCATTAACGGAATATGCCCCTGCCAGCGGCGTGTCGGGCAATATTTCCAGCGTCGGTTCCGATACGCTGGCCAACCTGATGACCCTGTGGGCGGAAGAGTTTGGCAAACTGTATCCCAACGTCAATATCCAGATTCAAGCGGCCGGCTCTTCAACCGCGCCGCCGGCTTTGACCGAAGGTACCTCTAACCTGGGGCCGATGAGCCGGAAAATGAAAGACAACGAAATCGACGATTTCGAAAGCAAGCACGGTTACAAACCGACCGCGATTCCGGTGGCGATCGACGCACTGGCGGTCTTCGTCAACAAGGACAATCCGGTCAAGGGCCTGAGCATTCCGCAAGTGGATGCGATCATGTCGTCCACCCGCAAATGCGGCCACGCCACCGACATCACCACATGGGGCGAAGCCGGGCTGACTGGCGGCTGGGCCGGCAAACCGATTCAATTGTACGGCCGTAACTCGGTATCAGGCACCTACGGTTTCTTCAAGGACGAAGCCTTGTGCAAGGGCGACTTCAAAAACAACGTCAACGAGCAACCCGGTTCGGCTTCGGTGGTGCAAGCGGTTACCACCTCCAGCAATGGTATCGGTTATTCCGGTATCGGTTACTCGACTTCGGGTGTAAAAGCGATTCCGCTCGCGGCCAAAGAAGGTGCGCCGTTCGTCGATCCGACCGCCGAAAACGCGATTTCCGGTACTTATCCGCTGTCCCGCTTTTTGTATATCTACGTCAACAAAAAGCCCAACGATCCTTTGGCGCCGTTGGAAAAAGAGTTCATCAAGATGGTGTTGTCTAAAACCGGCCAGCAAGTCGTCGTGAAAGACGGGTACATTCCATTGCCGGCCAAGGCCGCGGAAAAAGCCTTGGGCATGATTCAATGATCATCATTTAAGGACGAGTGATACAGGGAATGCTTGGCATGGATGCTTTCAAGGAATTTGTCTCAAAATCAATCTGAAATCGAATGGTTAAAGCCCCCTCTCCTCGCGGGAGAGGGCGGGGGTGAGGGGAATAAAATGTACACACCTTATTTATATCCCCTCCTAACCTTCTCCCGGCCGGAGAAGGCACTGTTTTGACTTTTACGACGCCCTCCATCAGAAGAGGAAGCAGATCGGCAATTAGTCCGGTTTTACGCTTTGCTGAACAGTTATGGGTTGATTTTGTGAATCTGCTGAAGCCGATGAATTACCCGGGTGATTTGTCGGCTTTTTTATACTTAACACCCTTGTCCGAAAGGCAAGGGCGGCACGTATCATTACTACCATTTTGCTATGTCAGAGACTCAATCATCCCCAGCGAAATCCACGCTGTTGCAGCTTTCCTCGAGCGATGCCTACCAGCGCTGGCGGCTGTTGAAGGATAGGCTGGTGGCGCATGCCGTCGTGGTTGGCGGCCTGGGCATCATATTCGCGATCGTGTTGATCTTCTTTTATTTGCTCTACGTGGTGTTTCCGCTGTTGTTGCCTGCCCATGCGGAAGCCGTCAGCCAGTATGACGCTCCTGAACCGGCGCTGGGCGGCACCGTATTTCTATCGATGGAAGAGCAAAACGAGGTGGGGGTGCGTTTCACCGATGCCGGCAAAGCGATATTTTTTGCCGTCGCCGATGGCCGCGTGATCAAAACCAATGATTTGCCGGTCCCAGCGGGCGTTCAGGTGGTCAGCTATGCCCATGGCGGCGTGGACAAAGGGGTGATCGTTTATGGTTTGTCCGATGGCCGCGCGCTGGTGGTCAAGCATGATTACAAGCTGTCCTATCCCGGTGGCAAGCGGCTGATCACGCCATCTATCAGCTATCCGATGGGCGCGGAGCCGATAGTCATCGATGGCAATGGGCAGGCGTTGAGCAAGATCACGGTAAAGGTGGGGGCAGATCAAAGCAGTTTTCTGGCCAAAACCGCGGACAACCGCTTGCTGTTGGTGTCGCTCAGTAAAAAGGAGTCGATGTTCGACGACGAAGTCAGCTGGGAACGCACCGAAGCCATGCTGGACATGATAGGGGCCGATGTCGATTTCATGTTGCTGGATAAAGAGTTGCGCAACCTTTACGTGGCCAGCAGTACGGGCGATCTGGCCGTGGTCGATATTTCCGACAAGAGTCAGCCCGTCATCAAGCACAAGCTCACTGTGCTGCAGCACGGTGTGCAAATCACCAGCATGGAGTTTCTGAACGGCGACATTTCCGTGCTGATCGGCGATAGTTCGGGCGAATTGGCGCAGTGGACCATCGTGCGCGACAAACAAAACCGCTATAGCGTGCAAAAGTTGCGTTCGTTCAAGGTGGGCGATGCATCGGTGGTAACCATCAATCCGGAACAGCGGCGCAAGGGGCTGCTGGTCGCGGATGCCAGCGGTAACATCGGTATTTACAACACCACGGCCGAGCGCGAATTGATCAAGGCGCAAGTGGTGAATGGTAAACCGGTGGCGGCGACCTTGTCGCCAAGAGCCAATGCGTTGTTGATGCAAGCCGGGGACGGCAAGATTCAGTACTGGAAGGTCGAAAACGAGCATCCGGAAGTGTCCTGGTCTTCGCTATGGGGCAAAGTCTGGTACGAAAGCTATTCGGAGCCGGCTTATATCTGGCAGTCTTCCGCCGCCAGCAACGATTTCGAACCGAAAATGAGTCTGACCCCTTTGGTATTCGGCACCTTGAAGGCGTCGTTTTACGCGATGCTGGTCGCGATACCCTTGGCCTTGTTTGGCGCGATTTACACGGGCTATTTCATGGCGCCGGGCATCCGCCAGTACGTCAAGCCGGGCATCGAAATCATGGGCGCTTTGCCGACCGTGATTTTGGGCTTTCTGGCGGGTTTGTGGCTGGCGCCGTTCGTTGAAATGCATTTGACCGCGATTTTCGCGCTGCTGATGATCGTACCGTTGGGGGTGATGGTTTTTGCTTACTACTGGCAAATGCTGCCGAAAACCTACCGCAACAAGATTCCAGACGGCTGGGATGCGTTGGTACTGATACCGGTCATCATTGTCAGCAGCTGGCTGGCGTTTGTGTTTAGCCCTTATATCGAAACCTGGTGTTTTGGCGGTGATTTGCGTACCTGGATGCGAACGGAATTTGGCATCGGTTACGACCAGCGCAATACCTTGGTGGTCGGTTTGGCGATGGGCTTTGCGGTGATTCCGATGGTGTTTTCGATTGCCGAAGACGCCATTTTCAGCGTGCCAAAGCATCTGTCCACCGGTTCATTGGCCCTGGGCGCAACGCCCTGGCAAACGCTGTCCAAAGTGGTGATTTTGACCGCGAGCCCCGGCATATTCTCGGCGGTGATGATAGGGCTGGGCCGCGCGGTGGGTGAAACCATGATCGTGCTGATGGCGACCGGCAACACCCCGGTAATGGATATCAGCATCTTCCAAGGCCTGCGGACCTTGTCGGCCAACATCGCCGTCGAAATGCCCGAATCCGAAGTCGATAGTACCCACTATAGGGTCTTGTTCCTGGCGGCTTTGGTGCTGTTCATGTTCACGTTTATCGTCAATTCCCTGGCGGAATTGATTCGTCAGAATCTGAGACAAAAATACAGTTCGTTATGATGAAAGCATGGTTTAAAAGCGGTTCGCCGTGGATCTGGATGACCGCGGGCGCGGTCAGCATCAATTTGTTGCTGGTCTTGTGCTTGCTGATACTGATCGCGATCCGTGGGCTTGGCCATTTCTGGCCGGCCGACATCGTCGAATATCACTATCAGGATAAATCCGGTCAGGACAGCGTGATCATCGGCGAACAGGTCGATGAATCGTTGTTGCACGAAGCTCAAGCCAGGGCGGCCGGTCACGAGGTATTGAATGGCGCCGAGTATCTGCTGCAGTTTTTAATCAAGACCGGTAACCGGGATTTATACGGTAGCGATTTTCGTTGGATACAAGACCAGTATGTTCGCAGTAAAGATACGCCTGACGATCTGATCGCCATCGAGCGTCGTGAATGGGGCAATTTTTACGGACGTTTACGCGCGGTCAAACAAGATGGCGGGGTGATCGCCGAAGGCGAGCAGGCTTGGCCCGTGGCGCAAGAAAAATTGGCCGCTGATCTGGCGCTTTTCGCTCAGATCAAAGCATTGCAAAATGACGACGTCGGCAGCATTAACTACGATTTGGAACGTTTGCGATTGAAGCAGCGCGCACTGGAACTGAAAAATCAGTGGGACGACGCTAAAAAACAGGCGTTTGCCGAACAAAAAGCGGCCTACGAACAGGAATATAAAGTCATTCAAGAAAAACTGGCAGAGTTGAACAAGGAAATCAAACGTTACAGTCTGGTGGTCGTGGAGGCGGGCGGGCGCGAAATCACGGTGCCGCTGCATCGCGTCGTGAAACTGACACGGCCGAACGCGATGAATGTATTCGATAAATCCATCGAATATGTCAAAAATTTCTCGACTTTCGTCAGTGATGAACCGCGCGAAGCCAACACCGAAGGCGGAATTTTTCCGGCCATTTTCGGCACGGTATTGATGGTGATGCTGATGGCGGTGGTCGTGACGCCCTTTGGCGTGATTGCGGCGGTTTATCTGCGGGAATATGCTCAGCAAGGCGTGGTGACTCGGATCATCCGCATCGCGGTCAACAACTTGGCCGGGGTGCCGTCTATCGTCTACGGCGTATTTGGCTTGGGTTTTTTCGTTTATATCATCGGCGGCAGCATCGATAAGTTGTTTTATCCGGAAGCCGCGCCGGCCCCGGTGTTTGGTACGCCGGGTTTGTTGTGGGCGTCGTTGACTTTAGCCTTGCTGACTTTGCCGGTCGTGATCGTCGCCACCGAAGAAGGCTTGTCGCGGATACCCAAATCGATACGCGAAGGCAGCCTGGCCTTGGGCGCGACCAAAGCCGAAACCCTCTGGCGTACCGTGTTGCCGATGGCCAGCCCCGCGATCATGACGGGCCTGATCCTGGCGGTGGCCCGCGCGGCGGGTGAAGTGGCGCCGTTGATGCTGGTGGGCGTGGTCAAGCTGGCGCCTACCTTGCCGTTGGACGGTAACTTCCCTTACCTGCATTTGGACAGAAAATTCATGCATTTGGGTTTTCATATCTACGACGTCGGCTTTCAAAGTCCCAACGTCGAAGCTGCCAGGCCATTGGTTTACGCCACTTCGCTGCTATTGGTTATGGTCATCATCGGCTTGAACATGTTTGCGATCGCCATTCGTAACAATCTCCGAGAAAAATATCGCGCACTGGAAAATTAACGTTGTTCTTCAACACGACACGTTTGGAAAAACACAATGACAACTGAAGTAAGAAAAACGCATGCCATTGACATCAATGCGCTGAATCGTTCGGACAAGAAAAGTCAGGAAAATTTCGATACTTGTATTAGCGTACAGAATCTGAACCTGTTTTACGGCAACAAACAGGCTCTGCACAACGTCTCGATGAACATGCCGCGCAAGAAGGTCACGGCCTATATCGGTCCCAGCGGCTGCGGCAAATCCACGTTGCTGCGCTGTATCAACCGCATGAACGATTTGGTCGATGGCGTCCGTATCGAAGGCAAAATCTTGTTGGATGGCGACGACATTTACGACAAGAACGTCAATGTCGCCGCCTTGCGCCGCCGCGTCGGGATGGTGTTTCAAAAACCCAATCCGTTTCCTAAGAGCATCTACGAAAATGTCGCCTATGGACTGCGCATTCAGGGCATCAACGACAGGCGCATCCTGGACGAAATCGTCGAAAAATCGCTGCGGGGTGCCGCGTTATGGGACGAGGTCAAAAACCGCCTGAACGACAATGCCTTGGGCATGTCCGGCGGCCAGCAGCAACGCTTGGTGATCGCCAGGGCGATCGCGATCGAGCCGGAAGTGATTTTGCTGGACGAGCCGGCTTCGGCGCTGGACCCGATTTCGACCTTGAAAATCGAAGAACTGATCGATGAGTTGAAAGAAAAATACACGATCGTCATCGTCACCCACAACATGCAGCAAGCGGCGCGGGTGTCCGATTACACCGCGTTCATGTACATGGGTGAATTGATTGAATTTGGTGATACCAGCGAATTGTTCACCAACCCCGCCAAAAAACAAACCGAAGATTACATTACCGGTCGCTACGGTTAAGGAGAACAGCCATGGATAACAGTATCATCAAACAGCATATTTCCCGCCAGTTCAACAATGAAATGGAAGATATCCGCAACAAAGTATTGACGATGGGCGGATTGGTCGAACAGCAAGTCGATCTGGCGACCAAGGCTTTCATGAGTTATGACATCGAAAGCGCGGAAAAAGTGATACAGCAGGATCAATTGGTCAATGCACTGGAAAAGGACATCGATCACGAATGCACCGAGATCATGGCCAAGCGTCAGCCGGCGGCCTTTGATTTGCGGATGTTGATCGCGACCCTGAAAATCATAACCGACCTGGAGCGCATCGGCGACGAGGCGGCCCGTATCGCCAAGATGACCATGCGCCTGGAAGGGGCGGATTATTATCAGGACAAATACTACGAAATCGAGCATTTGCTGGAATTGGTCAGGGACATGCTGAATGGGTCGCTGGACGCCTATGCACGCACCGATACCGAGGAAGTGATTGCGATTACCGCGCAAGACAGCAAGGTCGACCGTGAGTACACCAGCATCATGCGGCAATTGATCACCCAGATGATGGAAGACCCGCGCAACATCACCCGCGCGCTGGATATGCTGTGGACAGCCAGGGCCCTGGAGCGCATCGGCGATCACGCCTGCAATGTCTGCGAGCAAGTGATCTACATGGTCAAAGGCAAGGATGTCCGGCACGTCAGCCGGGAAGAACTGGAGAATATGGTCAAAACCGAGCGTTGAACCTAGAAATATCATTTTGTCCACGAAACACACGAAAATCACGAAAAGTTTCAAGCAGTTATCTCACCTAAGAACAGCACCGAACTGGTGAGCCGACAAGCCTCATAACGCAATGATTTCTTTCGTGTATTTCGTGCTTTTCGTGGACTTGCTGCGGTTTTAAGGTTCAGTAGAGTTTGGGCACGATTCGCCACGGCACCCGTGAGCGGTAGCGTAGCCAATCCTCGCCGTACTTCGCCAGGCACATGGCATCGTCTCGCCGCTCCCGATGCAGCAGCAGAATGGTGAAGTAGAGCATATGGAAATAAGGCAGAGGGCTGCCGAAAGCGGCCGGCAGGCACCAGGAAAGTGCGATCAGCAAATCGCCGAAGTAATTCATGTGTCGCGCAAGGCCCCACCAGCCCGAGGTCAGCAACAACGAGCCCCGGTTTGTCTTGATGTATTCGGCCGGGCGGCCCCAGACGGCTCGGTTCGGATCGCGCCGGAAATGGTGTTTCTGGATGTTGGCACCGCGAAATATCGCATAGCCGGTCAGGTTCAAAATCAGGATGGCTGCAGTTCCCCAGACAGGAAGGTCATGGGTGTGGTTGACCAGATATTGAGCTTGTAGCGTATAGGTGAAGGGCAGCCAGACCAGATCGCCCCAGCATAGCATCCAGCCGAATTTTTCATGCTTGATGTCCCATGTCGTCAGCACGGCTTCTTCGTGGATAAAGTAGTCGATCAGGTAAGCGCTTTGAAAGCCGACCACCAGCAGCATCGGCACGCTCACGACGCCATGAAGTTCATATTGTTTGGCCGCCATCGACAGATTCATGAGCATCCAGAAGATCATGCCCGGACGAGCTTCGCAGAAGAGCTTCAGGTCGAGGGAACCTATCCGCGGATTGAGCGCCGTACCCATGAAGTAGTCATACAAGGGCCGTCCCGTCGGCCTCTCCCAATCCGCGCCCCGCAGTCCCCAAAAATAAAGAAAGCCGGCGAAGGCGAACGTAAAGATATTGACCGTGCCGAGCAGCGGACCGAGCTGGTCATACAAGACCGTGGCATCCAGCCAGCCCAAAGCCAGCAGAGTGGCTACCAAGCCCAGTGTGAACAGGAAGGAAAACATGCCGTTCATCCGGTAGTCGAGCCGGCTGCCATCGGGTAATGCCATGCCCTGTACGGTCTGGCCGGGAGCCCAAACCTGCAAGGCCGCCTGGAGCAGGAACCACGCGCCGTAGAGGCTCGCAGCTTCCCAGGTGGGAGGCGAGACGTGGGCGAAAAATTGCTGCCAGGACGCGGTATCGGTGGGAAACACCAAGCGGCCTTGATAATAGGTGACGCAAATCCAGAGGTAATACACTAGCGGCGGCAAGGCCACCATCAGCACGAGCCAGGAAAGGCCGAAACCGTATTTTTGCCGCACAGCATCCACGGCGCGGGTTGTCATCAAATCTTGATCGTCCATTGGTCACCCTTTTGACCGCTTTAGAATTTTCGATTGATCATCAGTTCGCGTAGCGCCATTTTGCCGTACGTCCATACCGTCTCGGCCAGCGTCGTTCCGTCGACAGCGCTGAATACAACGTCGCCAAGGATCAGCGGGAAGGCGGCGGGGATAAAACCTCTGCCATATTCCAGCATCCAGGCTGAGTCTGGTATTTTGAAACCATTGACCTTGCCGCGTTCGAGGACGGTATGATCGCCCGGACGAACGACTTCGCGCACCCCGCAATGGTTTGGCCGGTAAGTCCAGATTTCACCGGCCATCAGAAAATCATGGATATCCATGCGGTAGCGCCCGGAGAAGCCTTCCGTGCCGACCGGCGTCCCGAAGATGAGCAGATATTCGCTGAAAGAAGCGTGGAGTATGGTCATTACCCCGGTAGCGCCCGCCGTCAGACTAAAAAGCCAGCGCCGGGGCTGGCTGGCGTCGATATGGGCGGGGTAGGCCTTGGCGCAGGCTTCCACCACGGTTTTGACCATGTCTTCGTGGGGTTTGCCCATTCCTTGCAAGGCGATGGCTTGCAGCGTCTCGATGTCGAACACATAGCGCATAAATTCCACCCGCGTGAGACTGAGAGGTTTTTTAACAAGTCAGGATGACTTGTACTCTTTTCAAATCAGGATGACAAGAATAACGCGCAACGTTAATCCCAAAAACGGCAGTAAGTCCACGAAAAGCACGAAATAAATCCATGCCTTATCAGCTTTATGCCTTCACCTATTGGATGGTAGCATTCGAGATGATGGCTGTTTGAAAGCTGGCGCGGGCCGGTTGACGGTTTTTGGGAATTGGGTTTGACATTGGCAATCGATGCCAACCCAGATGCATGGCGAAGGTGTCGATCAAATCATGACGTTAGCGTAACAAAGGCAATAAACTGACCATTATCCAGGCAATGCCGCCCGCTGCCGGAATCGTTAGAATCCAGGCCCAGACGATTCTTTCGATGACGGAAAGTTTGAGCGAGTGGGGGTTTTTCGCAAAGCCTACGCCCATGATCGCCGTGGAAATGCTATGCGTGGTGGAAACCGGCATGCCGAAATGGGCGGCGGCCACCAGAATGGTCGCCGAACTGGTTTCCGCGGCGAAACCGTTGATAGGATGCAGTTTGACCATTTTATGGCCAAGGGTCTTGATGATGCGCCAGCCGCCGACCGCGGTGCCAAGCGCCATCACAAAGGCGCAAGTCAACACAATCCAGGTATCTATGTCCTTTTCCCCGCCATCCGGCCGCAAGAATCCAGCCCATTGCGGCAACTGATCCAGCGAACCGGTGCTATTGGCGGTAAAAATGGCCAGCGCGATGATGCCCATGGTTTTTTGTGCGTCATTGCTCCCATGCGCGAATCCCATGTAACCGGCCGACAACAGTTGCGCCTTGCCAAATACGACGTTGATCCATTTTGGCCGCGAGATGCGCGCGGCCAGACCGCCGGCGGAATTCATGCCGCTGATGACGGCCATCAACAGGCCCATGATCAAAATGCCCAGCAAGAAGCCCGCAACCGGCGAGCTAACCATGGGGATGACCACTTTCCACAGCAGGCCTTTACTCTGAGTCCAGACATCCGCGGTTTTTGACCATATCAGGACATGAGGGTTGTTGTGACCGGCGGCCAGCGCGGCGCCACACAAGCCGCCGATCAAGGCGTGACTGGAGGAAGAGGGCATTCCGGATGCCCAGGTAATCAGGTTCCAGATGATGGCGCCGGTCAGCGCGCAGATCAAAACTTCGGAGGTGATATCCACCAGACTGGTATCGACCAGTCCGGAGGAAATGGTTTTGGCGACGGCAGTGCCGGATAAAGCCCCGACCAGATTGGTGGCGGCGGCGAGGATGACGGCCTGGATGGGCGTCAGTACCTTGGTGGCGACGACTGTGGCGATAGAGTTGGCGGTGTCATGAAAGCCGTTGACGAACTCGAATATCAGCGCCACCAGAATGACCAGAAAAAGCAATGTCAGCATGAAAAATCCTGTTATGAATTTTTTAAGACAATGTGATAAACGACATTGCCGGCATCGCGACAACGATCAATGGCTTTTTCCAGGATTTCAAACAAATTCATCTTGACCAGATAGCGGATGGGGTCGGATTCGTTGGCATAAACGTCCCGATACAAATCCAGTATTTGGTTGTCAGCCTCGGCTTCGATAGCCTGCAACTGATCGTTCAATTTTTTCACCTTGTCCAAATCCATGCCTTTGCGCAACTGGCCGACCATTTGCTCTAAAACTTGGCAGGCTTGTTCGAGCATGCGCGCGCGGCTGATGAAATCCACGTCGCCTATGCGTTCCAAGGCCAGCGTATAGCGCTCGGCAAACTTTTCCACCACTTTGGGGATTTTGTACAGCGCGTTATTGAGGGCTTCAATATCCTCGCGGTCCAGCACCGTCACGAAAGTATTGACCAGTTCCTCGCTGATTTGGCCGAATAAATCTTTTTCCCGGCGACGGGCCTGTTTAAACTTGTCCAGTGATTGTTGAGTAGCTGGCGAACCTAGAAGCTCTATCAATGCACCGGCCGACGAACACGCGGACTCCGCACTGGCTTCGAGTAAACCGTAGAATTTATCGCCTTTGCCGAAGATGGTTTGCAATGAGAACATCGTGTTTCCTTATTTTTAGCTATCAGCTATGAGTTAGCAGGGCTAAATATTGTATAACAGCATGATGTCATATGCAGACGATGTCGGCTAAATAGATTGCTGATTAGCCGCGCCGGGCTCCGACGGAGTTATGTTCTCCGGGGGAAATGGTGCATTAATGCAGTGTTGAACCCCAAACCGGCAGCAAGTCCACGAAAAGCACGAAATACACGAAAGAAATCATTGCGTTATGAGGCTTGTCGGCTCACCAGTTCGGTGCGGTTCTTTGGTGGATAACGGTTTGAAATTTTTGGTGATTTTCGTGTATTTCGTGGGCCAAATGATTTTTCTAGGTTGAATAAATCAGTGGCTACTTATGGACCTGGCTATCGAGGCACACTGGAACAAGGAGGCCGCGACGCTTTTGTCCGGTGATTGTGACAAGGATTATTTTACCGCTCTGATCAACTTGATCATGTCGCTGCTGGTGGGGTCGACAAGAATGCTTTTAAATGGACAGGCTTGCACGTTTTTGACCGTTTGGCGATTGATGTTGGCCCCCACTAGCCGAACCATCAGCGGATTGAGCAGATTCATCAGCTTGGCCATCATTTTATTGGAGCTCAAGACGTGCTCCAATAAAAGCAGCTGGCCGCCGGGTTTCAACACCCGGTATATTTCCTTCAAGCCTTTCCGGGGTTGGGGTACCGAGCAAAACACAAAGCTGGCGATGACGGTATCGAAGCTATTATCGGCATAAGCCAAGGATTGCACGTCCATCAAATCCAGATGCACGTCCAATTGCTTGCGTTCGCGTTTGCGCTTGGCTTGTTCGAGCATTTTCGGGCTGAAATCGATGGCGGTCATGCGGGCCCGGTCCGGATAAAACGCAAAATTCTTACCGGTACCGACACCCACTTCCAGCACATGTTCGCCCTGGACTTGCGCCCACAGCCTTTTTCGCAGGCGGCGGAAAATCAGGCCTTCCAGAAAGCCCTCCAGACTATCGAACCAGGGCGCCAGCCTGTCGTAGCGATGGCGGATTTTGTCGCCGCTGACCGACATGCTTACATGTCCAGCTGTTGGATGCCGTCCAGGAACCACTTGGTTTGCTGGCTACTCACCGGTTTGATGAAATGCCAAACCTCGCGCACCTGATCGGTATCGCCATCGTCTTCGCGCATGATGCAGTCGAACAATACGACCGCTTCCAGTTCATTGCCCACTTCGCGTACTTCCAGCAATTCCGGATTGACTTTCAGCACTTCGGTTTTGTTGTTGCCGCCCGACGAGCGAAATTGATCCTGAATTTCGGCGAAGACCTTGTCGGTGGTCAAGCCGCGGATCGCCGCCAGATCGCCCTTGTCCCAGGCGGTCTGCAAGTAGCGAAACGCACTTTCGGCGCCTGCCAAAAAGGCGGCCTGATCGAAGCCGGCAGGTATTTGCATGGCTGGCGCAGCGGAAACTTGCGCGTTTTTGCCGAACATGACGTCGGTGTTGAAGCCAGAGGCGCTTGAGTCCGTTGGTGGAGCGGCGGTGTAATTGGCTTCGCTACCGTTGTCGGTGTAACTGGACCGGCCATACGCGGTATTGGCCGCCGGCTGATTTTGTCTAGCTTTGGAGGCAAACAAGCGGTACAGCAAATAGGCGATACCGGCGAATAACAGCATATCCATCAGATTGAGATTTTCAAAGGCGCCACCGAAGAACAATGAGCCTAATAAACCGCCCAGAGCCAGTCCGCCCAGCATGCCCATCAAACCGCCGCGATTGGCCCAGCTTTGCCGGGCAGCCTGATTTTGTGTCGCGGCTTGTTGTTGACTGGCCGAACGGGTGGGTTGACTGGTTGGGCCTGGTGAAGTCGAACGTTGATAAGGCGTGCTGTAACTGGGCCGGCTGCCGAAGGACTTACCGCCACCCATGCGCTTGGCCTGGGCCTCTTGAATACCTGCCATCATCAGCGTCAACGCAAGGATCAGTGTCGTCAGAATATGGATTTTTCTCTTCATGGTGTTGTGTGCCTTTTATGAAAAAGTCTTGACTAATTTTAGGGTGCAATCGGCAATTTCAAGTAGAATAGCCGTTCGCTAAGCTCTCTACAACCGCCGTCTTGCCTTTAAGACAAACTCACAGACAATCCGATTGACCGAATGGTTGCATACCCACGTTTATTTTTGGTGCTGTTGTTAGTAGTGCTGCAGGTTGCGGCGCCGCTGGTGCATGCCCATGTCGATGACATCGGCGCCAAGCGGGGTTTGCACTTGCACGAATTCGAGGCCTTGCATCTAAAAGCCGATGCCTTGTTTTCGGCCGCCGACGATTATTTCGCCGCGGTGCAATCGGCCATCGTCGAAGTCGGGGCGGCCATCAAAATCCAGCAAACCGAGCAGAGTGATGCGCCGGTTTATTGTCTGAATGGCGATTTGCCGGCATTGCCGGAACAACCCGTGCTCGATGCGATCAACTTCTCGCCGCATCGGCTGGAACGCATCACCGAGCCCTTCCTCGATCAGTATCCCTCGCGCGCGCCTCCCGCCTGACCCCGTATCGACCGACCTGAGCGATGCTGGCCATCGTTTCTTCATGTTCGATACGTCTCCAAAAACCACTGACCGAAATTGACGGTCTTTTCTTAGTTTCATTGTTTTGGAGCCCAATATGACAGGCTATCGTCATATTAAATATTGTTTGCCGCTGCTGTGGTGGTCGGTGAATCCTTGCCTGGCAGAGGAATTAATGCTGTCCCCCCCCGCGCATGAGCAGATTCCGCTGGCAAAAAATGCGGGCGAGTTGGTCATAGAGCATTTGGACCCGATCGACGTCGATCCGCAACTGAACTTGGCGCAATTACTCGAACAAACCCTGGAAAAATATCCCGATCGCTTGATCAACGAAGCCTTGCAGCAGGAAGCGGAAGCGCTGAAGGAACGCGGCGACAGTTGGCTGGCGGGCTCGACGGCGTTGGTTTTGGATTATGCCGACGACACCGTCGGTAGCGATAGAGGGTCCAGGGAGGCTTCGGCCAATGTGGAATTTACCGTCTGGAATTGGGGGCAACGTTCCGCCGCGCAAGACGTGGCCGAGCGCGCCCAGGTGGCGGCCGGCAAGCAATCGAATGCGGTCAAATGGGAAGTGGCGCGCTTGCTGCGTGAGGCCTTATGGGATATGGCTCTGGCGGAAAATCGCCTGCAACTGGCCCGCAATACCATGCAAATCTCCGCACAATTGCTGGGCAAGGTGCGGCGCCGGGTGGAATTGGGAGATTTGCCGCGTGCGGACTTGTTGTTGGCGGAGAGCGATCACTTGCAAAACCAAGCCTTGCTCACACAGGCGGAAGCTGAACTGATGCACAGCCGTAAGAGCTACGCCAGCCTGACCCAGACCACTCGCATTCCGGCTAGTTATCAGGAGACATTGAGTGCGGTCCAAAGCATCCAGCCTGACCATCCGCTGCTGGAAGCCATCAATGCGCTAATCGCGCGCAAGCAGGCGATGGTCGAATGGACAAAAACCACCGACTCCATCAATCAGCCGAAAGTCAGCATAGGCGCCAAAACCACTCGCGACCAGCGTGGTGGCAGCGATGATCAAAGCACCAATATCGGCGTGGTCATTCCGTTTGGCCACAGCACTTACGATGCGCCGGAGATCGCCGCCGCGCATCTGGAGTTGAATCAGGTCTTGGCGCAACGTGAACATTTGCAGCGCCAGCTGGAGAAAAACCTGCATGAAGCCGAGCACGTGCTGGAAGTGAACCGGGCTGAGCTGAAGATCGCCACGCAAATGAAAGACATTGCCGAACAGCACTTGAAGATGATGGAAATCAGCTTCGAGTCTGGCGAAATCAACTTGCTCGATTTGCTGAAAATTCAGGCCCGCAGTCTGGAGGCGATTAGAAATGCCAAGGAACAGGAAGTGAAGTTGCAGCGTAATGTTGCCCTCTATAACCAAGCAGTTGGAGTCTTGCCATGAGAAAAATTGTTTTGATTGTCTTATTGGCAAGCATGCTGAACGTTTCGGCGGAAGACATGCAAATCCGCATGACCCCGGAACAGATCGATAATTTGGCGATCAAGCTGGGGCCAGTGATAGCCAGCCAAAAAATCCCCTTGTTTTCGGCACCGGCTACCGTGGTGGCACCGGCCAATCGCGATGTGTTGCTCAGCACCTCGCAGCCCGGTTTATTGACTCGCTTGAGCGCCAACATCGGCGACAAGGTCGAAAAAGGCCAGATGGTGGCACAAATTCAAAGCCCCGAGCTCGTGGCTTTGCAGCAACAGTTCCTGACCGCGCAGAGCGAACTCAACCTGGTGGGCTTGGAGCTCAAGCGTGACAAAAAATTGTTGGAAGAAGGCGTCATCGCCGAACGACGTTGGCAAGAAACCCAGGCGATGCACGGCAGCAAGGCCGCGCGCGGCAATGAGGCTCGTCAATTGCTAGGCATGGCCGGCATGTCGAAAGCCGAAATCGATGCGCTCGGCAAAAGCCATACGCTGTCCAGCACGCTGAACATAAGAGCCCCCATCAATGGCGTGGTGCTGGAGCGCCTGGCAACCTTGGGTACGCGCCTGGATCTGCAAGCACCGCTATACCGGATCGCGGATTTGTCCGAGCTATGGCTGGAAATCAATATCCCGCAGGAAAAATTGCATGCCGTTCGCATCGGCGATCGCGTGCAAGTGACGGACTCCGATGTCCAAGCGATCATCAGCCTGCTGGGACAAAGCGTGGATCAAAGCAACCAGACCGTCATGGCGCGCGCGGTTGTCCAAGGCAAGCCCGAACACTTACGGATCGGACAACACCTCAATGTGCAACTGATGCAGGATGGCCGGCAAGCGGGTTTTTTGGTGCCCAATACCGCCATCGCGCAAAACGCCGGCCATAGTTATGTGTTCGTGCGTAACCCGGAGGGCTTTGCGGTTACCGAAGTGACGGTGATCGGCAAACAAGGACAGGAGTCGATGATCACGGGGCCGATTGCCGAAAATCAAGCCATTGCCGTGCAGGGTGCGGTGGCTTTGAAGGCCAACTGGCTGGGTTTGGGAGGCGATGACTGATGGCCGCGTTGATACGTTTTGCGCTATCGCAGCGCTTGATGATTTGTTTGATGATGCTGGTATTGGTGGGTGGTGGTTATCATGCTTTCAAAAACATTCCTATCGACGCCTTCCCAGAGGTCTCGCCGACGCAAGTCAAGATCATCGTCAAAGCCGACGGGATGACGCCGGAGGAAGTCGAATCGCGCATCACTGCGCCGATAGAAGTCGAATTGCTGGGGATTCCACATCAAACCATGCTGCGATCGTTGGCCAAATACGCGATTACCGACATTACACTGGATTTCGAGGAGGGCACGGATATTTATTGGGCCCGGCAACAGGTCACCGAGCGCTTGAATGGCATCTGGGGCAATCTTCCCGCCGGCGTGGAAGGCGGCATTGCGCCGATGACGACGCCCTTGGGGGAAATGTTCATGTTCTCTGTCGAAGGCGGCGATTTGAGCTTGATGGATCGGCGCAATCTGCTCGATTGGGTGATTCGGCCGGTATTGCGCACCGTGCCCGGCGTAGCCGATGTCAACTCGTTGGGCGGTTTGGTGCGCAGTTTCGAAGTCGTGCCCGACAATGTAAGGATGGCTGCTCGCGGTATAGGCATGAATCAATTGATCGCGGCCTTGCAAAACAACAATCGTAACGATGGCGCAGGCCGCCTGACCGAAGGCGAAGAGGCATTGATCGTGCGGGCGGAAGGGCGGATCAAGGACGAGCGGGATGTCAGAGCCATCGTCGTCAGCCAAAACAAAGGCCTGCCAATCCGCATAGAAGACATTGCAGAAGTCAAGATCGGCGCGTTGACGCGCTATGGCGCGGTCAGCAAGGACGGCCAGGGCGAAGCCGTGACCGGCGTGATTTTGAGTTTGCGCGGCGCCAATGCCAGGCAAACCGTCGAGTTGATCGAAGCCAAGCTGGCGGACCTGCAAGCGACATTGCCGCAAGGCGTCAGCATCAAGGTGTTTTATAACCGCGGCGTGCTGGTCAATAAAGCCGTCAATACCGTGACCAAGGCGCTATTCGAGGCGATTGGGCTAGTGGTGATTTTATTGATTTTGTTTTTGGGCGATTTGCGGGCGGCGCTGACCGTGGCCTTGGCGTTGCCGATGGCGGCCTTGATTACCTTCATTTTGATGTATGCGTTTGATATGTCCGCCAACCTGATGAGCCTGGGTGGCCTTGCGATTGCGATCGGCATGCTGGTCGATGGCGCCGTCGTGGTGGTGGAAAACATCATCACGCAACTGGCGGATCATGAACGGGCGCAGCGCCTGCCGCGTTTGCACATGATTTATCGGGCAACCCGCGAAGTCGCGGTGCCGGTGACCTCGGGGATATTGATCATCGTCATCGTGTTTTTGCCACTACTGACCCTGCAAGGGCTGGAAGGCAAATTGTTCGGCCCCGTGGCGTTGACGATCGTGTTTGCGTTGAGCGGATCGTTGATATTGTCGTTGAGCGTGATCCCGGTGTTGGCGTCGTTTCTGCTCAAGCATGTCTCGCATGAAGAACCCTGGCTGCCGCGGCATTTGCAGCGTATCTATCAACCCTTGCTGATTTGGTGTCTGGGCAACGGTAAAAAAATATTCACTATTGCCGGCGGACTGTTGCTATTGACGCTGCTGGTGTTCACGCAGATCGGCAGTACCTTCATGCCGACGATGGATGAAGGCGACATCATCGTGCAGTTGGAGAAATTGCCGTCGATTACGCTGCAGGATTCGGTGGAACTGGATCTGCAAGTGCAAAAAAACATCCTGGACCATATTCCCGAAGTCGAAACCGTGGTGTCCAGGGTCGGTACCGACGAATTGGGTCTGGACCCGATGGGCTTGAATGAAACCGACACGTTTTTGATTTTGAAGCCCAAGGAACAATGGCGATTCGCCAGCAAGGAGGCGTTGATCGATGCGATTCGTGGCATCATGCCCCACACACCGGGCATCGCCTTTGGCTTTACCCAGCCGATCGAAATGCGGGTATCGGAAATGTTGACCGGAACCCGCGGCGACGTCGCCATAAAATTATTCGGCAACGACTTGGATGTGCTGAATCATAAGGGTGAAGAAATCGAGGCCTTGTTGCGCAGCATAGCTGGCGCCAGTGACGTATTCATGCGCAAGAACGAGGGCATGCAGTTCCTGCAGCTGACGATCGATAGGCAGGCGGCGGGACGCCTTGGCCTGGATGGCGATAGCATAGAAAACATGCTGCGGGCGCAGATCGAAGGCGTCCAGCTTGGCATCGTGCAGGAAGGCGCAAAGCGCACACCATTGTTGCTACGAGGACAAAGCAACACGGCCGATTTCGCCAGTCTGCAGATCACCTTGCCCAATGGCGAACACGTGCCGATTACCGCGCTGGCGAAAATACGGCAGGTGGAAGGCGTGGTATCCATCGGCCGGGAGAAAGGACAACGTTTCGTCGTGATTCGCAGCAACGTGGAAGGCCGCGATTTGGTCGGTTTCGTCGACGAAGCGCGCAAATTGGTCGCGGAAAAAGTCGAATTGCCGACGGGTTATCACGTCGAATTCGGCGGGCAGTTTGAAAATCAGCAACGCGCCGCCGCCCGTTTGTCGCTGGTCATTCCGGTGTCGCTCGGCTTGATTTTCCTGTTGCTGTTTTCTAC
This sequence comes from Methylomonas rapida, assembly GCF_024360925.2. Taxonomy (NCBI): domain Bacteria; kingdom Pseudomonadati; phylum Pseudomonadota; class Gammaproteobacteria; order Methylococcales; family Methylococcaceae; genus Methylomonas; species Methylomonas rapida. Next base: position 160,623 of record NZ_CP113517.1, read on the forward strand.
GTTTGGTTCGGTCAGGCAGGCCGTGCTGGTGCTGTCCAATATTCCGCTGGCGATGATAGGCGGGGTGTTTGCGCTATGGATGTCAGGAGAATATCTGTCGGTGCCGGCTTCGGTGGGCTTCATTGCCTTGCTGGGTATCGCGGTCTTGAATGGCGTGGTGATGGTCAGTTATTTCAATCAACTTTGCGCCAGTGGCATGCCCGTTTCCAGGGTCGTCGTCGTGGGATCGATGCGGCGTCTGCGGCCGGTATTGATGACGGCCAGCATCGCGGCTTTCGGCTTGATACCGATGCTGTTTGCATCGGGGCCAGGCTCCGAGATTCAGCGGCCGTTGGCAATTGTCGTCACGGGCGGCCTGGTGTCCTCGACCTGTTTGACGCTGATCTTGTTGCCCATTTTGTATCAATTGTTCGGTCAAACCAGTGAGGAGGCCGTATGACGCATGAAACATTTCTGGTAACTATTAATGTTTCTTTGGCCCTGGAAGAGGCCATGGTCGATTGTTTGTTGACTTTTGAAAGCGCGCAAGGCTTTTCCAGCTTTCCGGTCAATGCCCACGATCACCGCAACCGGGGCTTGTCGGTGGCCGAGCAGGTCACCGGCAGGCAACGGAAAATGCGTTTTCAGATGTATATCGGTAAAGAACAGCTCGCCGAATTGGTGGACAAACTCAAGGCCGAGTTCAGTGGCACCGGTTTGCATTACTGGATCGTGCCGGTGCTTGAACACGGCGAGATTTGATTTATTTTTAATGGCTATTAAAGTTGAATGCAACTATCTTATTAAGCGTTTAAGATACCGGCATTAAAAACGCCGCTGTGCGTCCTCTCGCACAGCTTTACCGGACGGGCGAAACAATTCCTTCTACCGTCGGGAGAAGGTTGGGATGAAGGGATATAAGTCAGTTTTACATTATTTATTTCCCTCACTCCAAGCGGGAGGGGGCTTTTACGACAACCTCCAGTGGGCGAGGCAGCAAAATGTGGAATTTATTTTTAAGCAAATCCTTGATAACACGCGGCCAGAGTAACCGATTTCGATGAAGGGCGGATACGATGAATATTTTTTTAAGAAGAATTCCTGCCAATACCCAGCATGTCGAAATTTCGGAGTTCGTCAGTCCCGCGCTTAACAACGGTTTGTTCAGAAAGCCGAGTCGCATTCTGAATATCGAAATTCTGGCATTGCGCGACATTCGAGTCGATTCCATCGAATACCATGGCCTGGTGACGCTGGATTCGGACTGGGCGGTTAAGCGTGCGGTCAACGGGCTCAGAAATCGCCGCTTGAATGGGCGCTATGTGGTGGTTCGGCCTTATTTTCATCGCAGCTGGACTAATGATCCACGGCAGCATTCCCAGATTAATGCCGCCGATTTCGTCGAAAAACGGCAAGGTGACCGGCGCAGAGGTAAATATTTGGAAGTCATCAAAAATGTGTCGGATCAATTCAATACGGAGGACGATTTTTTCAAATCCGTCAATCATCAACCGGTTCAGATCACTTTTATCGTCCCGGCGCAGATCGAAATGGCGGTGGCCGAGTGCTTCGTCGGTTTCGAATTGGAAAAGGCCGCTGCGAAGGCGCAGCCGGACGATGCGATCGACTATCGCATTACTCGATTTTTGACCGAGCTGGAAGGGCCCGAGAAAAAGTCTCGTCGCTTTCAAATCTATAGTACCCGGCCCGTACTGGCGGAACTATTGGAAAAGCTCAGAAGCGAGTTTGCCCAAAACAACATTTATTACTGGATCACGCCGGTCATCGAGTTTGGCGTGATCTAACATCATGGAAGCCTATTCTTAGTGATACTTTTCATTAGAAAAATTCCGGCGAGCAGCAAACTCAGCGACCTCATCGAGTTCGTCGAGCCTGCCATTAAGGGAGGATTATTCCGACGAGCGGGTGCGATCATCAATGTCCGGATTCTGGCTTTGCGTGATGTTCGCTTGAGGACTGTCGAATTTCATGGCCTGGTTACCATAGAGCCCGATGCGGTAGCCTTGAAGGCAATCAAAAAGTTGAAGGGCCGGCGTTTCAAGGGCAAATTTGTCATTGTCAGGCAATATTTTCAGCGCGATTGGCATAACGACTTACGCCAGCCTCATCAGGCCAGGGCTGGACTGCAGGAACGTGAACGGCGGGTTGCCGACAGACGGCGCGGCAAGGATCTGGAGTTTATCGAGGATATTTCCGACTACTTCAGCAGCAGTGGGGATTTCGTGCGCAGAGGCCTATGAGTTAGGCCGAGCATGCGAGCAGCAACCGCCGATCGGGCCATTGCTGCTCGAAAAGCCTGTTATTTTTCCAGTAATTCGAGTTTGCCTGGTTTGCCGTTCCAGTCGTCGGCATCGGGCATGGCGTCCTTCACTTCGGTAATCGAAGGCCAAACTTTGGCCAGTTCGGCATTCAGGGCGATGAATTGTTGTTGATCTTCAGGCACTTCATCTTCCGCGTAAATGGCGTTGGCAGGGCACTCAGGTTCGCACAGGGTGCAGTCGATGCATTCGTCCGGATCGATAACCAAAAAATTCGGGCCTTCATGAAAGCAATCGACTGGGCAGACGTCAACACAGTCGGTGAATTTGCATTTGATACAGTTCTCGGTGATTACAAAAGCCATGGTGTTCTTCCAGGTTAGGTGATGGAACAAGCCTCCTTGGGTGCGGAAGCTTTTTGGTTGAAGGATACCGCCGTTTTCGGCGGTTGGCTATTTTCAGAGTAAGCGCAAGGCTCGAAGACCGGCATCGGCCTTCGAGCTCATGGATCGTTTACTTGTTTTTATTGCGCTCGTTCACTTCCTTGATGACTTCGTCAGCCACGTTTTTCGGACATGGGCTGTAGTGCGAGAACTCCATCGAGAACTGACCGCGACCGGAAGTCATGGTGCGCAGATCGCCGATATAGCCGAACATGTCGCTCAGCGGTACGTCGGCTTTGATGCGGACGCCGGTGACGCCTGGATCTTGCGATTTGATCATGCCGCGGCGGCGGTTCAAGTCGCCGATCACGTCGCCTACATGAGCTTCAGGTGTGAACACGTCGACTTTCATGATCGGCTCCAGCAATTGCGGAGCGGCTTTCGGGATCGACTGGCGATACGCGGCACGGGCGGCGATTTCGAAGGCGATGGATGACGAGTCGACCGCGTGGAACGCACCGTCGGTCAGGTTGACCTTGAAGTCCAAGCAAGGGAAGCCGGCCAATACACCTTTGTCGATACTGGCTTTGAAGCCTTTTTCGACCGCTGGCCAGTATTCGCGTGGCACGTTACCGCCCACGACGCTGGACTCGAACTGGAAGCCGCTGCCTGGTTCGCCTGGTTCGATGATGTAGTTGATTTTCGCGTATTGACCAGAACCACCGGATTGTTTTTTGTGAGTGTATTCGTCTTCGACGCGCTTGGTGATGGTTTCGCGGTAAGCCACCTGCGGTTTGCCGACGTTCACTTCGACGCCGTGGGTCCGTTTCAGGATGTCCACTTTGATGTCCAGGTGCAGCTCGCCCATGCCTTTGATGATGGTTTCGCCGGATTCCTGGTCGGTTTCGACGCGGAACGATGGGTCTTCTGCCACCATTTTGCCAATCGCAATACCCATTTTCTCGTTGCTGCCCTTGTCTTTCGGCGAAATCGCGATCGAGATGACGGGGTCGGGGAATACCATCGGCTCCAGCGTGGCTGGCTTGTCAGGGTCGCACAAGGTATGGCCGGTTTGCACGCTTTTCAAACCGATCAGGGCCACGATGTCGCCGGCTTGCGCGGTTTCGATTTCCGAACGATTGTCGGCATGCATTTCCACCATCCGGCCAACCCGTTCGGTTTTGCCGGTAAAGGTATTCAATACGGTATCGCCTTTTTTCAGCTTGCCGGAATAGATACGCACGAAGTTCAGCGCGCCGAAACGGTCGTCCATGATTTTGAACACCAGGCCACGGAACGGACGTTCTGGATCGACGATCGCATGTTGACCGGTTGGAACGCCTTCGATGTCGGTTTCTGGCTGCGGGTTGACTTCGGTTGGATTCGGCAAATAGTCCACGACGCCGTCCAGCACCAATTGCACGCCTTTGTTTTTGAACGAAGAGCCACAATAGGTCGGGAAGAAGTCCATCGCAATGGTGCCCTTGCGGATGCAGCGTTTGATTTCTTCGATGGTGGGCTCTTCGCCTTCCAGATATTTCTCCATGATCTCGTCGTCCTGGTCCGCGACTTGGTCGATCAGTTTCGCGCGCCATTCTTCGACTTGCTCAACCATGTCGGCGGGCACGTCCTGGATTTCGTATTTCAATGGATCGCCAGAGTTGTCCCAGATCCAGGCTTTACGGGTCAACAGGTCGACAACGCCGGAGAATTCGTCTTCGCGGCCAATAGGCAGGGTCATCACGACAGGTTTCGCGCCCAATACGTCTTCGACCTGCTTGACCACGCGGAAGAAGTCCGCGCCCAAACGGTCGAGTTTGTTGACGTAAATCAGTCGCGAGACTTTGGAGTCGTTCGCGTAGCGCCAGTTGGTTTCGGATTGTGGTTCAACGCCGCCGGAACCGCAAAATACGCCGATACCGCCGTCCAAAACTTTCAATGAACGATACACTTCGATGGTAAAGTCAACGTGACCCGGGGTGTCGATGATATTGAAACGGTGCGGTTGAAATTGGTTTTTGCTGCCGGCCCAATGACAGGTGGTGGCGGCCGATTGAATGGTGATGCCGCGTTCCGCTTCCTGTTCCATGAAGTCCATGGTTGATTCGCCTTCGTGAACTTCGCCGAGCTTATGGATTTTACCGGTCAGTTTCAAAATCCGTTCGGTGGTGGTGGTTTTGCCGGCATCGACGTGCGCGAAGATGCCGATGTTTCTATAAAGCGATAGATCAGTCATGGTTGTACTCTAAATGGAGATGAAAACGTTTTAACCCTCGGCACCATTGCCGCAGCTTTCTTCACAGACTATGTCAATGAAAAATCCACCCATTCTACCCGAAAATCAAAAAAAACAGAATGTCAATTATGGGGCGGATTTTTCTTGGCGGTCTGCCTGAATTTTCAGTTCACGTAATTTCATCAACGCATAGAGTGTCTGCAAAGCCGGACAAGAAACCCGATGTCGCTGAGCCGCGCGTGCCGCGTTACCCAGAATGGCTTCGGTCTCCATCGCCTGCCCGCGCTCGAAATCCAGCAGCATGCTGGTTCTATAGGGCGGCATTGCATAGGTATTTTGAATGTTGCTTTCGACGATGTCCTCCGGCAGAACGTGCCCGCAGGCCGCGGCGATGTCGCAAACTTCCTGCATGATGCGGCGCACCAAGGCTTCCTGGTTTTGCAGGATGTCCAGCGTCGGCAGGCCGCCGGATAACACGGACAGGGGATTGAACGGCGCATTCCAGACGCATTTTTGCCAACGACTGCTGACGATGTCCTCGCTGAGCGTGCATTCGATACCGGCTCGCAAGAAGAGTTGCTGTAAATGCCGGGTTTTTTCAGACACACTACCTGGCAGATTGCCCAGCGTCAGCTTGCCGTAGGACAGATGATGAATGTCGGCCGGCGCCAGACGATTGCAACAGATAAAGGCCAGGCCGCTGACCAGCTCATTATCGGGAAAGGCGGTTTGCAGTTCGGCTTCGATGTCGACGCCGTTCTGGATGAACACGATTGAGGTGTTTGCCTGAACCGCATCGCGTATCAGGGCGACCCGGTCGACGTCGGGAGTCACTTTGCTGCACAAGATCAGATAATCCGCCTCGCCTGAAAACTCGCGGCTATGGCGCAAAACCTGGGTGGGCAGGAATTGCCAGTGGCCCAACGCATAGCTGTTGATCCGATAGCCTTGTTGGCTAACGACATCGTAATCCGAGCGGCAAACCACCGACACCTCTGCGCCGGCCTTGGCCAGCAAGGCGCCATAAAAGCCACCGATGGCGCCCGCGCCTGCGATCAGTATCCTGTCGCTCATCACTGCTCTGCCAGAATCTGCTTCAAGAACGGCACCGTCAGCTTGCGTTGCGCCGCCAGCGTGGCGCGGTCGATTTTTTCCAGCAACAGCCACATGGCCGGCAGGTCGTGCACGTAATGATTCAGCAAAAAACGCCCGACCTTGGGCGGAATGTCAAAGCCGAGATAATGCGCTTTGAAGGTCATCGCGTCGATCAATTGATCGTCGCGCAAGGGCTGGATTTTCAGCGTCAAACCCCAGCTCATGCGGGTTTTCAAATCGGGTAGTTCGTAGGGCAGATATTTGGGAGGGCAGTCGGCGGCCAGAAGCAGCTTGTGATTGTTTTGCCGGTGGCTGTTGTAAAACGCAAAAAGCGCGCTTTCCCATTCGGCATGGCCGGCGATGTTCTGGACGTCGTCGAAACAGACCAATTCCATGTCCTCCAGGCCTTCCAATAACTTCGGAGAAGGCGGTTCGTCGTGGGCGAAGGCCAGGAAAAAAGGGTCCTTGCCTTCGGTCTTGGCTTGCTGGCAACAGGCTTGCAACAAATGGCTCTTGCCGCTGCCGCTTTCTCCCCACAGGTAAATTTGCTGTTCCGCGCCGTCGCCGGCCATGGCCAGCAATTGATTGACGATTTCCGCGTTGTCGCCAGGATAAAAACTGGCAAAGGTCAGATTGGTCTGAAATTCAAACTGCAACGGAAGCTGCGTGCTCATGGCGATCAGGCTTACTCGGCCTTGTAAACGTAAAAGCCGGCACCGAAACACAACAACAGGCTGAAGACGATTTCCAGCAAGGCGTAGGGGCGCAAGATTGGATCGACATAGGCTTCGATCACGCCATGAATGAAGTAAGGCAAACTCAGGTAGCTCATCCAGGTGCAGCTTTTCAGATTCTGGTTCAAAAAACCCTTGAACGGCAACAATAGTGGGCCGACGCCGATGAGCAACAGCACGGCCGTCGGGAATCGGGCCGATGGCGAGATTAAGGTAGGCCAGGCCATCAGCAAAAAAAACAAGCCGAAAAATCCAATCAAGGCGGCGTAGTAAAAATGGATTCGTTGCATGTGGTTGCGTCGGAAAATAGCCGCCGGTCGGCGGGAATGGCCGTTATTATCACAAACTATGTCAAAGAATGCTGGATTCCATGATCGATGCCGCGAAGGAAAAACTTGCCCGCTTGGCGAAAAAAGGCTTATCGTCCGGGTTTTGGATTCGTAGAGAGGATGTCGTCATGATCAAGCGCCTTTTCTGTACCGCCATTGCCGGCTTATGCAGTTTTTCGGCATTAGCCGCCGACAGCTATACCATCGATAGCCGGCATACTTTTCCCAGCTTTGAGATCGATCATCTGGGCTTTTCGACCCAACGCGGCCGTTTCGATGAAACCAGCGGCAAGGTAAACCTGGATGTCGCCGCCGGCAAGGGCAGCATCGAGGTCACCGTCAATATGAAATCCATCAGCACCGGCTTGGCGGAACTGGAAGAGCATCTGCGTGGCCCCGAGTTTTTCGATGTGGCTCGCTATCCCACGATGACCTTCAAATCCGATCGACTCGGTTTCGCCGGCGACAAGCTGATCGGCGCGGACGGTACCCTGACCCTGCATGGTGTCAGCAAACCGGTGCATTTGAAGATAGCTCATTTCCACTGCGGCATGAACCCAATCAAGATGGCGCCTGCCTGCGGCGCCGATGCGGTGACGACCATCAAGCGCTCGGATTTCGGCATCGATAAATTCGTGCCCATGGTGGGCGATGAAGTCAAGATCCTGATTCAGGTCGAAGCAAGCAAGGATTAGCGCGGGACTCGGTTCCCGTTGTGCTCGTGTTGGGGCAGGTTGTGTGCTTGATCGGAAAGCTTTTGGGCTTGGTTTAAACGGCTCAAACCAGCTGTATCCGGTTCCGGCCGTTATTTTTAGCGATATACAACGCAGCGTCCACCCGTTTCATGGCGGATTCGAGTTGGTCGTCGCTTTTCAATAACGTGACACCGATGCTGACGGTGATGCGAATCGATCCGGCATCGGTGGCGATCACCTCGTTTTCGATGCCCAGGCGCAAGCGTTCCGCCGCGATCAGCGCATTTTCGGCATCCCGATTCGGAACGATGACGCAAAATTCCTCGCCGCCAATCCGGCCGATGATGTCGATCTGCCGTAACCGGGTTTGCGCATAGAGGGCGACATGCGATAACACGGCGTCGCCGGCGGTATGTCCATAGCTGTCGTTGACGTGCTTGAAAAAGTCGATGTCCAGCATCATCAAAGCCGAGGCTTGCCGGGTGCGCTGAACCCGCATCAATTCGTTACGCAACTGGTCGCTGAAATGACGCCGATTGGCTATGCCGGTCAAGGCATCCGTGGTTGCCAGTCTCAATAGGTCGTTTTCTTTGTTCTTGTTTTCGATGGCCCGCATGATGATTTCGATAATCGTGTGCAGCAAATCGGAGTCGGCTTTGCCAAGCTTCAAGTTTCGCCTGCCCGAGGCCAGCACCAACATGAATTTATCGCCATCTGCCCTGGCGGTGGATGCGCCGAGCAGGGTTTTGCTGTGCAAGGTTTTTAAAATCGTCTTTTGCATCGTTTGATTTTCCGCCGAGGTTTTGCGGTCGGGCCAATACCAAATGCCGTTATGATCTCTTTGGGATTGCAGCCAGGCTTGGCATTTCTCCGCCAGCGCGGGTATCGCGGACAATAGCGAGGGAGATTCCGCGGGAAAACGCCATTCGATCGGGCAGCGGGTGTTATTCTGTGGGGCGCAATTCAGCAAATAGCAGTGGTTGGCCCTGGACTGGCACGCCAGCAATTGCAGCGCCCATTGAATGTTGCTCTCGATGTTTTCCTGGCTATGCTGAATGAAATGCCGCGATAAATTGCTGGTCATGGCTTCAAGTTTCAAGCGGCTATCCAGTAGGCGCAGGATGTAAACCAATACCAGAACGATGAATAGAAACATAAGGGCCGCAACGCCAAGAGATAGCTGCGTGCTGCGGCGAATTTGGTTTTGGATGGTGTTCTTGTAAGCGGTAATATGTTCCTGTAATCGAGTCAGGCCGGCGGAATAGATTTTCTTGTCCTTTTCATAGTCCGGACTAAACAGGATTTCGCTGGCTTGGCGGAGTTGGCCTTTGCTGGCCAGGCGCAGGGCTTGCAACTCCAGGTCGATTAAATTCAGATTGGCTTCGCGGGTGGCTTCCAAGGCTTCTTGGGCGTCTGGAAACAAGGCAAGGGTGTTTTGTAGCGCCAGATCCAGTTTTGGGACGCAGGCATGATAACGAACTTCCCAGTATTGTTTGCCGGTAAAGGCCGCCATTCGCGCGGACATCGTCAAGACTTCGTCGAAATAGAGAATGGCGTCCGCGTGTTGTTGAAGCTGGGTGGTCTTTTCTTGCGTGTGCTGGTAAGACGAAAAAGCTTTGAAAATCAGCAGCGATAGGCCGATGAACAGCAGGACGGCGAAAAGAATCAGTAACCGGAAGCGGGGTTCGGCCAGAACGGATTGCATTTTGTCGTTTGTCATGAGCATGCCCCGATTGAATATACTGCCAGGCACAGTGGCGACAGTCGGTTGACTGCATGTGCATGACTCGTGTTTTCTATCAGCAAGCCATCCTGTTTATCCTAGAAAAAATCATTTGGTCCACGAAGCACACGAAAATCACGAAAAGTTTCAAACAGTTATCACCCCAAAGAGCCGCACCGAACAGGTGAATCGACAAACTTCATAACGCAATGATTTCTTTCGTGTGTTTCGTGATTTTCGTGGAATTACTGCCGTTTTTAGGTTTATTGGAAATCGAGTGAATGCTAGCAGAGGCAAGCTGTTATCGGCAACATAGGCGGTTAACCCAGGCATGATCAAAAAAATTGAAGTGTCAGACCTTCGCGTCGGTATGTATATACACGACCTCAATCGTGCGTGGGTGGAGCATCCTTTTTTGCGCAATCGCTTTTTGTTGCAATCAGAGCGCGATATCGAGCGCATTCTTGAGCTGGAACTCCATGAAGTCTACATCGACACCGAGTTGGGGCGGGATGCGCCGGCCGCGCGGCCAAACGACGAGGTGGAGCGAATCCTGCACGACAGGCTGCATGATCTGGGCCGGACGCTCAAGCGTATGGCGCCGCAAATTTCGATGCAGGAGGAAATTCGCCAAGCCAGGCATGTCGTCAAGGAAGCCCATGTGATGGTACACGACATCTTGCAGGATTGCCGTTTGGGCAAACAGGTCGAATTGGAAAAAACCCGGCCTATCGTCACCTCGATCACGGAGTCGATTTTTCGTAATCCCGATGCCATCGTCAGTTTGCTCAGACTGAAGCAGGCGGACCAATACACTTATCAGCATTCGGTAGCGGTGGGGACTTTGCTGATCAGCTTTTGTCGGGCCTTGGGCATAGCGCGCGGGGAGATCGAGTTGGCGGGAATCGGCGGCTTGTTGCACGACATCGGTAAAATGAAGGTGCCTGCGGATATCCTGAACAAGCCCGGTAAGCTCACCGATAGCGAGTTTGGCGTGATGAAGACGCACGTCGAGCAAGGTCGCTTGCTACTGCAGGATACACGCGGTATCTCGCCCATTTCGATCAACATCGCCGCGGAGCATCACGAGCATTACGACGGTTCGGGCTATCCCCGGGGCTTGAAAGGCGACCAGATCAGTCAATATGGACAAATGGCCGCTATCGTCGATTTTTACGACGCCTTGACCTCTCAGCGGATTTATCACCCGAGCACCGAACCAACCGCTGTGTTGAAGCAATTACTGGAAGGCGGCGACAAGCATTTCGCGATGCCGCTGGTACATAGCTTCATTCGCACGGTTGGCATTTACCCGGTCGGCACGCTGGTGAAACTGGAAAACGACGACTTGGCCGTGGTCGTCGAGCAGCACCATGAAGATTTGTTGCATCCCAAAGTCAAATCCATCTTCAACTGCCGGCTGCACAGTTTCATCCGGCCAAAGGATTACGACTTGTCCAAGCCTGGCTGCCATCAGCGTATCGTTCGTTTCGAAACGCCTTCCCGCTGGCGCATCGATCCTGCGGCTTATCTCTAGTTTTCCGGGGCAGGTTGCGACCGGTTAGCGCATCTTCGAAACGATATGCAGCCTTTCGCCGTCGACGACGAATCGGCCATAGCCCTGGTGATGAATGGTTTTGGGATCGGTTTGTCTGGGGTCGAGCCAGGCTTGCACCACTTCCAGCACAAAAAGGTTGAATCTAGCGACCAAACTGCTATCGACCACCCGGCATTCCAGGTTGACAAAACATTCGGCTATCAACGGCGCACAGACCTGTTGAGCCGTTACCGGCGTCAAACCGAAGCTGCGGAATTTATCGACGTTTCGTCCGGATACGTTGCCAATGGCGACGACTTTTTCAGCCAATTCGACGGCGGGGATTGCGATGACGCATTCCTGCGTGGCGTTCAGCGCCGTGAAGCTGAAATCGTCGCTGCTGACCACGCAAGCCAATAAAGGTGGCTCGAATTCCACCATCATATGCCACGACAGCGTCATCACATTGCGGCGATTCTGATCGGCCGTGGTCAGCAATACCACGGGGCCAGGTTCCAGTAATTGATACACGTCTGCTAGCGGCAATGCTTTCATGGCGGTTTGATGCGTTTGACTCGTCAGTACAGAGTGTAGACCCGAGCAGGCGAACTGTCCAAACGCGGCAAAAGCCGCGAGAAGCTTTACAATGCCATTCAAATCCTTCATTTTTGCGATTCATCGATGCAGCCTATTATTCGATTCGATCAGGTATCGGTTACGGTTCAGGAAAAAACGCTCCTGTCTCGCGTGAGTTTTTCGCTTTATCCAGGGCAAAAAGCCGTGTTGGCCGGAAAATCCGGCGCCGGCAAAAGCAGTGTCCTCAGAACCTTGCTGGGGCTACACACGATCACGGCCGGCACGGTTTATTTTCAGGAACAGCCGTTGTCTGCACAATCCATTCAAGCCATTCGGGCTTGTACCGCGTATATCGGCCAAGAGCCGGTGCTGGGCGCCGAAAACGTGCGCGATGCCTTGTTGCTGCCTTTTCAATTCAAGGCCCATCGCGACCGGCGGCCGTCCGAGAGCCAAATCATCGAGGTGTTGCGGTGTCTCAAATTGTCACCGGAATTATTGGGGCGTGACAGCCGCCGTATTTCCGGCGGTGAAAAACAGCGTATTGCCCTGGCGCGTGGCTTGTTGCTGGGCAAAACCGTCTATTTGCTGGATGAAGTCACCAGCGCCTTGGATGCGGAAAGCAAACAGGCGGTCTTCGAGGTTTTTGCCGAGCCGCGATTCACCGTGCTGGCGGTGGCGCACGACAGGGAGTGGCTGCGGCGCAGCGACGCCGTTTTTTCAATCGAAGCGGGGCATCTGACCCGGTTGGGTGAACATGGAAACACTGGATATTGATCTGACGCGGTTGGGGCTGCTGTACGTCTTTTGTCTGTTGCCTTGGTCCTTGTTATGGCTGCTCGGAGTCGGCTTGACCCGCGACATCGGTGTCGGCATTGTGCGCATGACCTTGCAATTGGGCCTGGTCGGGATTTATCTGAAAACCTTGTTCACGTTGAACGATCCTTGGCTCAACGCCTTGTGGATGCTGGTCATGTTGATCGTGGCCGACCTCAGCATTCTGAAGCGCTCCGGTTTAAAGGCGCGTTATTTTGCGTTGTCATCGTTCAGTGCGATCGCGGTTAGCATCTTGCTGTCGACCGCTTATCTGGTTTTCCTGGTGATCCGGCCGAGCGAGGTGCATGATGCCCGTTATCTGATACCGTTGGCGGGCATGATCTTGGGGAATTGCATGCAGGGTAACGTCATCGCTTTGGAGCGGTTTTTCAACGCCTTGCGGCACAACCAGCAGGAATACGCCACATTTTTATTGCTGGGCGCCAATCGATGGGAAGCGGTACGGCCTTATTTCCGGCAGGCCGTCAAAGCCGCCATCAATCCCAGTATCGCCAACATGGCCACGATGGGTCTGGTGTCACTGCCGGGCATGATGACGGGGCAGATCCTGGGTGGCAGCGAGCCATGGGTGGCGGTGAAATACCAAATTGCGATCATGATTTGCATCTTTGCCAGCACCACGCTGGGCATATTGTTCAACTTGGGATTGAGCTTGAAAATCGCCTTCAACGAGTTCGATGTGCTGAAAGAAGGCGTGATAGACGGACGGTGAGGCAGTAATCATCAGGTACGGGGCCGCAATGACATGTTGGGCGTTTTCGCGATAGCAAAATGCCAACGCAAATTGAAGTCATTGGGGGTGGCCGGTCATTTTTTCGGCAATTTGACCAGCGCCCTCAGGCGATCGCCAAGTGCTTTGTCATTGTTGGCACCTGTGGGGTTTTCGGTCGGTATGCTGCGGAGCAGCGCCAGTTCCTCGCGGCGCTTTTGTTCGACCAGATTTTTGATGCGTTGTCTCTGGACGCTGGTGATTTCCAGGCGTATGAAATCGCTATCCTTGCGCAGCATGAAGCGGGCGATTTCATCCAGCAGTTCGTCGTTGACGTCCTCGGGCGCAAAGGCCTTTTTGTAGGCGTTGAAGTTTTCGTGATTGTTGATCAGCAGGTGGATTTTCGAGTTGTCATAGTCCACCTCAAAACGGAAACGCACCGGAATCCTGCGCGTTATCGTGAAGACCGCGCTGGGTATGGCGCTACGACCGTCCAGTAACTTCCAGTCGAAGTGGACATTGCGGGAGGTCAAAAAAGCCACTTCGCGTTCTATGCGGTTTTGCCCTTCCAGGTTGTAACTGAACGAGCCGAAACCGACGCAGAAGAAACGCACATTGATTTGCATCAGGCGATCGACGTCGGCGAAACCACCGTGATTGTCCGTGTATATCTTGTAATCCTGCTGTTTCATCTGGCCGAATTGCGGGTACTGGTTGCTATATTCCTCCACCACGACCGCGTGCTCGAGGAAATTCAGATATTCCACCAGCTCCTGCATGAACTTGAACGCTTTTTGCATCGCCGGCAGGATAGCCGCGCGATAACGGTCTTCGCGTTGTTTTTGCAGGTTGGTCTGAGACTCTTGCAGCTTTTGTTTTTCAGCCGCTTCCTGCTTGAGCTGATCGAGAATGCCCATGTTGGAGCCTATTATTCAGATAGGGATGGTATGGCATTGTAAAGCAACCGCAGAGAGTTGCATCGTCTTCTGTGTGCAGGTAAAAGGCTTTTACGCCCAAGAGACTCCAGGATTTTCGGCCCATATACGTGGCAACCAACGTAAAACAAGCCAACAAGCGTAGGGCGGAAGCCGTCAGGCGTTCCGCCAGCAGGGCTGCGGTAGATAAATGCACGCGGGGTAGACGGATAGGCGCGATAGGCCCTTGAAACAATACCCATTCCTCGAAAATCATCGCACCCGCAAAAGCGTCCCGCGATAAAATCTTGCCTCAGCGCTCGGTCGTTTACCGAAGCCATCCATTGAAGACTGTATCCCAACCACCATGCTCAATTTCAAAAACATCGCCATACGCCGCGGCAGCCGCTTATTATTCAGCGGGGCTTCGTTCATCATTCATAACGGCCAGAAGATTGGTTTGACCGGGGCCAACGGCGCCGGCAAGTCCAGTTTGTTTGCGATGCTGCGCGGGGAGCTGCATGCCGACGAGGGCGAATTTTCGATGCCGCCCAATCTGGAAGTGGCGCATGTCGCGCAGGAAACGCCGCCTTTGCCATGTGCCGCGATCGATTATGTATTGGATGGCGACCGTGAATTGAGGCAACTGCAACAACGCTTGGCCGAGGCGGAGGCGGCGCACGACGGCATCAGGCTAGCCGAATTGCATGCCGCACTGGATCATGTCGGCGGCTATACCGCCCAAGCACGCGCTTCACGATTATTGAATGGTTTGGGTTTTACGACCGCGCAAGAACAGCTGCCCGTCAGTTCGTTTTCCGGCGGCTGGCGCATGCGTTTGAATCTGGCGCAGGCGCTGATGTGCCGTTCCGATGTGCTGCTGCTGGACGAGCCGACCAACCATCTGGATTTGGATGCGGTGATCTATTTGCAGGATTGGCTGTGCAAATATCCCGGCACGCTGTTATTGATTTCGCACGACCGCGATTTCCTCGATGCCATCACCGACCACATCGTGCATATCGAGCAGGGCAAGGCCGAGATTTACACTGGCAATTATTCCGATTTCGAACGCATGCGCGCCGAAAAGCTGGCGCAACAGCAAACGGCTTACGAGAAACAGCAACGCGAGATTGCCCATATACAGAGTTTCGTCGATCGTTTCAAGGCCAAGGCCACCAAGGCTCGGCAGGCGCAAAGCCGAATCAAGGCCTTGGAGCGCATGGAAATCATCGCCCAGGCTCACATCGATTCGCCATTCGGTTTCAGCTTTCCACCGCCGAAGAAAATGCCCAACCCGCTACTCAAAATCGAGGAGGCCGATATTGGCTATGGCGACAAGGTCGTGATCAAAAACGCTGCGTTGTCGATTTCGCCGGGCGATCGCATCGGTTTGCTGGGACCGAACGGCGCTGGCAAGTCCAGCCTGATCAAAGTGCTGGCAGGGCAAATGACGGCCTTGAGCGGAAAATTGCAAACCGCGCAGGATTTGAACATCGGCTATTTTGCACAGCATCAGCTGGAATTGCTCAGGCTGGATGAAAGCCCGTTGTGGCATCTGCAACAGCTCGACAAACAGGCCACTGAAAAGGATTTGCGCAATTTCCTGGGCGGTTTCGATTTCAGGGGCGATAAGGTCAACGACCCGGTCGGACCGTTTTCCGGCGGCGAAAAAGCCAGGCTGGTGCTGGCGTTATTGGTTTATCAAAATCCTAATTTGCTGCTGCTGGACGAGCCGACCAATCATTTGGACCTGGAAATGCGCCATGCCTTGAGCGTAGCCTTGCAGGAATACGAAGGCGCCATTGTCGTGGTTTCACACGACAGGCATTTACTGCGTTCGGTGACGGACCAATTGCTGTTGGTGGCAGACGGCAAAATACAGCCTTTCGACGGCGATTTGGAGGATTACAAACAATGGCTGGCCGAGCAGAAAAAATCAGCCGATGAAACGGTGACGAGCGGGGAGACCGCGAACAGCGTTTCCCGCAAGGATCAGCGTAAACTGGACGCCGAACGCCGGCAGCGTCTGAAGCCCTTGCTGGACGCGGTGAAAAAAGCCGAAGCCGCGGTGGAGAAATATCACAAACAGCAGCAGGCGTTGGAGCAGCAACTGGCCGACCCGGCTATCTATGACGACGCAAACAAGGAACAATTGAAGAAACTGTTGAGTCTGAAAAACCAGGTCGATAACGCGCTGGAACAGGCCGAACTCGACTGGATGACTGCCGAAGAAAACCTGTCACAAGCGGAGTAAACATGTACGAATTGGTTTTGCTGTTTTTTCAAATCACCATTTTCAAGAAGGGGCCGCAGGACGTGCCGGTGTCCGCGTTTGTATTGAAGCTGTTGTTGCCGGTTTACGTGGCGGTCAATTATCTGATTTTGCTGATGAACGGCGCGCTGTCCACGGCGCTGCTGCAGATTTTGGCCGATTTCGCGATGATCCTGCTGTTTTGCTGGCCGCTGTTGTATGTTGCCGGCAAAAGCCATCGCTTCCCGCAAACCCTGGCGGCGATGATAGGCACCGACATCGTCCTCAGTTTCCTGGCCTTGCCGGCGATTGCCACCTTGAATACGCAGGCCAACGATCTGGCCTACTTTTCGATGCTGACGCTGGTGTTGTGGCGCTGGCTGGTGACTGGGCATATCATGAAGCACGCGCTGGATAGATCCTTGTTTTTCGCTTTGGGCTTGGCGCTTTTGTATATCATGTTGTCCTCGCAGGTGATGGCCGCGCTGTTTCCCGAGATCGTCAGCAATCCAGAATGAGGTGGAGATGAATAGCTATAAACACATTTTATTGGCCGTGGACTTTTCCGAACACGGCAAACAGGTGTCGAGCAAAGCGCGGCAACTGGCCGAGCAAAACCAGGCCAAATTAAGCCTGGTGCATGTGGTCGAAAATCTGCCGATCACCGATGCCGCGTACGGTCCGATCCCCTTCGATGTCGATCTGACCCAGGAATGGCTGGATGCCTCCAAAAAGCGGCTGGCCGATTTCGGCGCCGAAATCGGCGTGCCCGAGCAACGGCAATGGCTGGAAATGGGCAGCGCGAAACTGGAAATCGTTCGCGTGGCCGAAGAAAACGAGGTCGATCTGATCGTGGTCGGCTCGCATGGTCGCCACGGTCTGGCCTTGTTGCTGGGTTCCACGGCCGATGGCGTGTTGCATCATGCCAAATGCGACGTGCTGGCGGTACGCTTGAAAGATGATTGAGCTGGTACTGGGCGGCGCGCGTTCCGGCAAGAGCCGTTATGCCGAACGGCAAGCCATCGCCGCCAATTTACCGGTGACCTATGTGGCGACGGCCGAAGCCGGTGATGACGAAATGCATCGACGTATCCAGCATCATAGGCAGCGCCGGCCCGGAAATTGGCGGACGCTGGAAGAACCGATTCAATTGGCCGAAATCATCCGGCAGCATGCCAGCCCCGATACTTGTCTGTTGGTGGATTGTCTGACGCTGTGGCTCAGTAACGTGTTGTTCGATAGGCAGGGTAATCTGCAGGAAAGCTTGTTCGAAACCCAACGAGCCGCCTTGCTGGACGCCTTGAGCCAATGTAAAGGTCCCGTGATCATGGTCAGCAACGAAGTGGGCATGGGCGTCGTGGCCGCCGATCCCTTAACCCGTCGTTTCGTCGACGAAGCGGGTTTTTTGCATCAAGCCCTGGCCCAACTGTGCGATAGCGTGGTCTGGGTGGTCGCGGGTTTGCCGCAAAAACTCAAATAAACCTAAAAACATCAATAGCCCACGAAATACACGAAGGCAGGCAATGGGGGCTCTGAAAGTCATAATGAATCAAGCGGCGGAACACTTGGAAAAAGCTAACGCTTTTTCACTCCAACATCACGCGGGGGAGTGCGATGGCTTTAGCTATCGCATTCAGTGCAAATCTTTCCGGCTTGCTCGTTTTCTCCCGGTAGAGGTGACTTTCTTTTTACGGGGTGTTGCGGCACTTTCATGATCGTTCTTCGCCTGAGCTCAGGACAGGTTTTGTGTATTTCGTGGACCAACATCTTTTCCCAGGATAAATGAAAGCTCTATTTGCCCAGATTGCCGCCCCGGATGCGGTGTTTGCACAGCGCGCGCTGGCCAGACAAACCCAACTGACCAAGCCGCCTGGGTCGTTGGGTCTGCTGGAACAGTTGGCGGTCAGGTTGGCCGCGATGCAGCGCCGCGACGATCCCAGTTTGGAAAACATTCATATCAGCATTTTCGCCGCCGATCATGGTATCGCCGATGAAGGCGTTTCCGCGTTTCCGCAAGCCGTGACGATCGAAATGGTGAAAAACTTCGTTGCCGGCGGGGCCGCGGTCAATGTGTTGGCCAGACAGGCGCAAGCCTATTTTGAGGTGGTCGACGTAGGCTTGCGTCAAACCGTCGATTTGCCGGGCGTGGTAACGCAGCGCGCGGGTTGTGGTACCGAAAATTTCAAAATCAAACCGGCCATGACGGCCGAGCAATTGGTTACGGCACTGAATGCCGGCCAAGCGGCGGTCGGGCGGGCGCTTGCCAACCAAGCCGATGTCTTCATCGGCGGCGAAATGGGTATTGCCAATACCACCAGTGCCAGTGCCATTGCGGCCGCGTTGTTGGATGTGAGCGTTCGCGACATTACTGGCGCAGGCACTGGCCTGAGTCCTGAGCAAATCGGCATCAAGGCAGTGATCATCGAGCAAGCGTTGCAATTGCATGGGGCGGCATTGAACACGCCGCTGGCGATTTTGCAACATGTGGGTGGTTTTGAGATCGCGGCGCTGACCGCGGCTTATATCCATGCGGCGCAGCGGGGCTTGCCGGTATTGGTGGATGGCTTCATCTGTAGCGTGGCGGCCTTGCTGGCGGTCAGGGTCAATCCGGACTGTGGCGCCTGGTTTTTTTATGGTCACCGTTCCGAGGAAAAAGGCCATAAAATAGTGTTGGACGCGCTGGCCGCCGAACCGATTCTCGATCTGAAGATGCGTCTAGGCGAAGCCAGCGGCGCGGTGATGGCCGTTCCGATTTTGCAGATGGCGTGTCGCCTGCATAATGAAATGGCCACTTTTTCTCAAGCAAACATAACAACAGGATAATAAAAAATGCTTGGACACTTAGAAAGTTACGACGAACGCTGCCAAACCGGCGTGGTAAAGCACGATGGCAAATTTTACGAATTTCATCTGGATCAATGGACTTCACAGCAGCCGCCCAAGGAAGGCGATGATGTCGATTTCGTCGAAGAAAATGGCGAAATTACCGAGATTGGTCCCGTCGGCGCTTATCTGGTGGATAGCCAGCCGGTAAAAAGCCGCATCGTCGCGGCTTTGCTGGGGGTGGTTTTGGGCGCGATCGGCCTGCATCGGATGTATCTGGGCTTTTGGGGCCTGGGCATCACGCAAATCATTGTAACTTTTATAACCGGCGGCTTTGGTGTAGTCTGGGGCTTTATCGAGGGCGTTTTGATATTTACCGGCCATATCAACAAAGACGCCAAAGGCCGGTTCCTGAAATAATCGGGCAACATGGTACAAGGTCAAACAGACCTTGTGCCCTTTAACTTTTCAACATGGATTCATTTCTAATCGCACTGCAGTTTTTGACGCGTATTCCGGTCAGCCGATCCTTGCCTCACGATGATGCGGCAGTGGGGCGTTCGGTACTTTATTATCCCGTGGTGGGTTTTTTGCTTGGACTGGTGCTGAGCGGCCTGGCGTTGGCCTTGGCAGCGGGGCCGGACATGGTGGCCGCGGCAGTGGTGTTGACGGCTTGGGTCTGGCTGACCGGAGGCTTGCATCTGGACGGTCTGGCCGACTGCGCCGATGCGTGCGTGGGCGGCTTGGGTGATCGACAGCGCAGTTTGGCGATCATGAAGGATCCTGCGGCTGGGCCGATTGCGGTGGTGGTTTTGCTGTTAGTGTTATTGCTGAAATGGGCTGCCGTACTGGCGTTGTTGCAGCAGAACAATTTCATTTGTTTGCTGGCCGCGCCCATACTCGGCCGTAGCGCGGTGTTATTGCTGATGCTGTCCACGCCTTATGTCAGAACGAATGGCGTGGCCGAGAAGATGACGCAACATTTTCCGTTCGTCGAAGCTCGTTGGGTGGTGGTCATTTCGCTGGTTTTTGTCGGTGTGCTGATGGGTTGGGCCAATGTGCTGTTGGCGGGCGTGCTGTTGTTATGGTTGCGCTATGCCGCGTTGGTTCGTTTGGGCGGCGTAACCGGCGATGTGTATGGCGCGGCCGTCGAGTTAATCGAAACCGCCGCGCTGCTGGCGGTGGTTTTATTGTGAATACTCATCGCTTCAGCGACCAGGAATTGGCCGGCGTCTACCGTGCCATTGCCGAACGCCGCGATATGCGCCATTTTTTGCCCGATCCGATTGACCCCGAGACGCTTACGCGACTGCTCAACGCCGCGCATCAAGCCGGTAGCGTTGGCTTGATGCAGCCGTGGCGTTTCATTCGCATTACCGATAACGCATTGCGCGGTCGCATCCATGAACTGGTGGAGGCGGAACGTCGCCTGACCGCCACCGCGCTGGCACAGCGTCACGATGAATTCATGCGCTTGAAAGTCGAGGGCATACGCGACTCTGCCGAGTTGTTGGTCGTTGCCTTACCCGATCAGCGCGAAAAGCATGTTTTCGGTCGACGTACCTTGCCAGAGATGGATCTGGCCTCGGCGGCCTGCGCGATTCAAAATTTGTGGCTGGCGGCGCGCGCGGAAGGCTTGGGGATGGGCTGGGTCTCGCTGTTCGATCCAGCCGCCTTGGCCGAGCTGTTGCAGATGCCGTCGGGTAGCCGGCCGATTGCGATCTTGTGTCTCGGGCACGTCGCCGAGTTTTATCCCAAACCGATGCTGGAACTGGAAAATTGGGCCGTGCCGCAACCCTTGTCAGCGATGGTTTTCGAGAACGGCTGGCGCGATGATTCCTAAAGCGCTGATGGTGCAGGGCACCACGTCCGATGCCGGCAAAAGCACCTTGGTCACGGCCATTTGCCGCTATTACCGCCGGCAAAACATCGCCGTGGCGCCGTTCAAGCCTCAGAACATGGCGCTGAATAGCGCCGTCACGATCGACGGCGGCGAAATCGGTCGCGCCCAGGCCGTACAGGCGGCCGCCTGCGGTTTGCCAGCGCATAGCGACATGAATCCGGTGTTGTTGAAGCCCAATACCGATACCACAGCGCAAGTCATCATTCATGGCCAGGTCTTGCAAAACCAATCGGCCAACCAGTACCACGATTACAAAAAGGTCGCCAAACAGGCGGTATTGGCTTCCTGGGCGCGCTTGAACAGCCAGTATCAAGCCGTCATCGTCGAAGGGGCTGGCAGTCCGGCCGAGATCAATTTGCGTGCTGGCGACATCGCCAACATGGGCTTTGCCGAAGCGGTCGATTGTCCGGTGATATTGGTTGCCGACATCGACCGCGGTGGCGTGTTCGCACATATCGTCGGCACGTTGGCGTTGTTGTCCGCCTCGGAGCGCAAGCGGGTGATAGGCTTTGTGATCAACCGCTTTCGTGGCGACATGGCCTTGTTGCAGTCGGGGCTGGATTGGCTGGAACAGGAAACCGGCAAGCCGGTGCTGGCGGTGTTGCCCTATCTGCATGATTTGTATCTGGAGGCAGAGGATGCCTTGTCCAGTCGTCATGCCCACCAGGCTGGCGAGCAGGCTTTCAGGGTGGTCGTGCCGCATCTGCCGAGCTTCAGCAACCACACCGATTTTGACCCGTTGCAATTGCATCCCAGCGTGGACGTGCATTTCGCCAAGCATCCGGATCATGTCAATGGCGCGGATTTGATCGTATTGCCAGGCAGCAAGTCAGTCCGCAGCGATTTAATTCGGCTAAGACAGCAAGGTTGGGAGGGTTTCCTGCACAGGCATTTGCGCTACGGCGGCAAAGTGCTGGGCATTTGCGGCGGTTTCCAAATGCTCGGCCGGGCGATACACGACCCGCACGGCGTCGAAGGCGAATCGGGCAGCGCCGAGGGCTTGGGCGTGTTGGACATGGAAACGACCTTGCATACTGCTAAATGCCTGCGTCAAGTCAAGGGGCTATTTGCGGAAAAAGCGGTGGCCGTGCAAGGTTATGAAATCCACATGGGCATCAGTCAGGGGGCGGCTTTGTCCAGACCGTTGTTCAAATTGGCCGATAGGGACGATGGCGCGATTTCGGCGGACGATCAAGTGGCGGGCAGTTACGTGCATGGCTTGTTCGACGTTCCCGAAGCCTGCGACGCCTTGCTGGCGTGGGCCGGCCACACACAGCGCCAGGCCGTGGATTTTCATGCCCTGCGCGAGGCCGGCATCGATCGCATCGCCGATGCCTGGGCCGAACATTGTGACTTTGCCAAACTGGATGCGGCGTTGTCGGCGTTCTATGGCGCGTGAAAATCTATGGGTTGCTGGCTACCTGCTGCCGGTAGGCGCTTTTGATGGCTTGCGCCAGCTCGTGCACCGCCATCGCATAATGCGTGCTTTGGTTGTAGCGGGTGATGACGTAAAAATTGGGGTATCCCAGCAGATATTGGTCCTGGTCCGCATGCCTGAGCCACAACAAACGCAAGGGCTCGTTGCACTGGCAGTCTGTCGTTGGCATCAAGCCCGCTTGCTGTAAGGTGCTGAGCGGATATTGTTTGTCCAGACCCGGTTCCAGCGTGGCGACGGACGGATTGCCGCGTATCGGCGACACGACGGGTTGCCCAGGCTTCCAGCCGTGCTTGGCAAAGTAATTGGCCACGCTGCCAATGCTGTCTTCCGGATTCCACAGGTCGCGCTTGCCGTCGCCATTGAAATCCACCGCCCATTCCAGGAAGCTGCTGGGCATGAATTGCCCCAAGCCCATCGCGCCGGCAAAGGAGCCGACGGGTTTGGCCGGATCGAGGCCTTCGCCGCGCGACATCACCAGAAAATTTTCCAGTTCGCCGCGGAAATAATCGCCCCGGCGTTGATAATCGAAAGCCAGCGTGGTCAACGCATCGATGATCCTATGATTGCCGACGAAGCTGCCGAATGTGGTTTCGACGGCCATGATGCCCAGGATGTATTCGTCTGGCACACCGTATTGCTGGCTGGCGCGCTGCAAGGTGGCCTGATGGCGCTGCCAGAAATCGACGCCGGCGTTGATGTGTCTGGCATCGAGAAACTTGGCGCGGTAACGCGACCAACTGCCCTTGCCGGGTTTGCCGCCCAGGCTTTGATCGGACTTGGCCAGATAATCCAGCGTCCACTGTTTCCGCTTGGCTTGGGAAAACAGGCCGTTCAAATAGTCGCGTTCGAAGCCATGTTTCTGCACCATGACGTCGATGAACCGTTGCAAGGCCGGATAGCCGGCGTAGTCGCCGGTGATCGAGCTTGCCCGGTAAGCGCCGATGCTGGTCAGCGGGCGCAAGTACGGGGTGGCGGTTCTGGCTTGGCTGGGCGCCGCTTGCTGGGTTGGACCGCTGCGGGCGCGGTTGAAATTCTGCTCGGTTTTTTCCGGCGACGTAGCGCAGCCGGCAAAAAACAACAGCGTCAGACCAAGAGCCAGACGATTTGAAAAAGAGACTACTGCTTTCATGCTCGGTTATTTATACAGGCTGCCACCGTCTTCGTCGGTTTCGGTCAGCCTCATTTCGTCGTTATCGAAATTCGCGTTTTCAGCGCCCAGTTTGATCATCAACCTGACTTCGTTGCGGGAGTCGGCGGCATTCAAGGCGTCTTCATAGCTGATCTTGCCGGCGGTGTACAAGTCGTACAAGGCCTGGTCGAAGGTTTGCATGCCATGCTCGCGCGAGTTTTTCATCAATTCCTTCAGTTTATGCACTTCGCCCTTGCGGATCAAATCGGAAACCAACGGCGTGTTCAGCAGGATTTCGATCGCCGGATAACGGCCCTTGCCATCGGTACGCTTGACCAGTTGTTGGGCAACGATGCCGCGCAGGTTAAGCGATAAATCCATGAAGATTTGACTGTGCATGTCTTCCGGGAAGAAATGCAGAATCCGATCCAGCGCCTGGTTGGCGTTGTTGGCGTGCAGGGTGCATAAGCATAAGTGGCCAGTCTCGGAGAAGGTGATCGCATGCTGCATGGTTTCCTTGGTGCGGACCTCGCCGATCAGAATCACGTCCGGCGCTTGGCGCAGGGTGTTTTTCAGCGCCACTTCGTAAGACTCGGTATCCAAGCCCACCTCGCGCTGGGTGATGATGCAACCCAGATGCGGGTGCACGAACTCGATGGGGTCTTCTATCGTGATGATATGGCCGTTGCTGTTCTCGTTACGGTGGCGTATCAAGGCCGCCAGCGAGGTCGATTTACCGGTGCCGGTGGCGCCGACGAACAATACCAGGCCGCGTTTGTACATGATCAGTTCTTTCAGAACGGGCGGCAAGTGCAGTTCTTCCGAGGTCGGAACGGTGGTTTCGATGCGGCGCAGCACCATGCCGGCGGCATCGCGTTGGGTAAAGGCGCTGACACGGAAGCGGCCCAGGCCTTCCACGCCCAAGGCAAACTGACATTCCTTGGTATGTTCGAATTCGTCCTTATGCCGTTGATCCATGATGCTGAGCACCACGCGCATCGCTTGATCGGAGTTCAGCACGTTTTTGGAAACTTCAACGACTTTGCCGTCGATTTTCATGCACGGCGGTTTGCCGGCGGTGATGAATAAATCCGAGGCCTTTTTTTCCACCATCAAGGCCAATAATGCTTTGAAATCCATGACAGGCTCCTGAAGTTAACGGAACAAATCTTTGTTGACGGCTTTGACCATGGCCGATTTGGCGGTGATCAAGCCCTTGTCGACCATTTCTTTTAAATTTTGATCCAGGGTCTGCATGCCGTCCTTGCGGCCGGTCTGGATTGCCGAATACATTTGCGCGACCTTGGCTTCCCGGATCAGATTGCGGATCGCCGCAGTGCCGACCATGATTTCGTGGGCGGCAATCCGGCCACCGCCGACTTTTTTCAGCAGTGTTTGCGAGATGACGGCCTGCAAGGATTCAGACAGCATCGAGCGGATCATGTCTTTTTCCGCGGCTGGGAACACGTCGATGATACGGTCTATGGTTTTCGCCGCCGAGGTGGTGTGCAGGGTGCCGAACACCAAGTGGCCGGTTTCCGCCGCGGTCAGGGCCAGACGGATGGTTTCCAGGTCCCGCATCTCGCCGACCAGGATGATGTCCGGATCTTCCCTCAGCGCCGAGCGCAAGGCTTCGTTGAAGCCGAGGGTGTCCCGGTGCACCTCGCGTTGGTTGACCAGGCATTTCTGGCTTTCATGCACGAACTCGATCGGATCTTCGACCGTCAGGATGTGGGCATAATCGTTGGTATTGATATGGTTGATCATCGCCGCCAGCGTGGTGGATTTACCGGAACCGGTCGGACCGGTCACCAGAATCAGGCCGCGCGGCTTGGTGCAGAGCTCTTCGAAAAATTTCGGCGCCCCCAGTTCTTCCAGCGTCAAGACCTTGGAAGGAATGGTCCTGAACACAGCGCCCGCGCCTCTGTCCTGATTGAACGCGTTGACACGAAAGCGGGCGACGCCGGGCAGGGCGAAGGAAAAGTCGGTTTCCAGGAATTCCTCGTAATCGCGGCGCTGCTTGTCGTTCATGATGTCATAGATCAGCGCATGGACTTCCTTGTGATCCAAGGCCGGGATATTGATGCGACGGATATCGCCGTCGACCCGAATCATGGGAGGTAAACCGGCGGACAAATGCAAGTCCGAGGCTTTGTTTTTAACGGAAAAAGTCAATAATTCGGCGATGTCCATGACTCAATTACCAGGGGTTGAAGTGAAAACAAGTGGGGAAGCATAGTACAGGATTGTCGTTGATCTTGCCGGCGATAGGCGTTGGCGAGTCGAAACGTCTCGATAACGCGAAAGTAGCTGCGTCAGCGAAGTTCACGGCGCTGCGCGCATTGGATGCAGTAATTGGCATAAGGCAATGCCGCCAGGCGCTCTTTTCTAATCGGTTCGCCGCAGAGCAAGCAAATGCCGTAGGTGCCGGCGTCGATTCGGGAAATGGCCTGCTTGATTTTTTCCACTTCGGCGCGGGTCGTGTTGCCTAGCGCATCCAACACCTCGTCGTTTTCGGCTTCGACGGCTTGTTCGGAAAAATCCTGATCCAGGGGCTTGTCGATATGTTTGACGTCATCGGTGATTTTGCCCAAACGGTCGTCCAGTTCTTCCAGCATCTCCAGCAGATGATTGCGCACGTCTTGATATTCTTTCATGTAAGGTCTCCGCAGCAAGGCTGCCTATTGCGTGATGGCGCCCATTCCAATGGCGTTTCGAGCGTAGGGTTCTTATACAATGAAGCGGGCACAGGCGCAATATCGAAGCCCCAAGGCTGTGACATGGCGCAAGCGTATCGAGGTATGTCAGACTATACTCGACTTTAACTCATCAGCATTGGGAGCACGGCATGGGCAAGATACTCGTCAAAAACTCTATCGTCGAGCTCGACGGCGACGAAATGACCCGCATCATTTGGCGTTTCATCAAGGACGCGCTGATTCTGCCCTATCTGGATTTGCCCATAGAATATTATGATTTGGGCATGGAAAACCGCGATGCCACCGATGACCAGGTGACGATAGAAGCCGCTCATGCCATCAAGAGGCACGGCGTCGGCATCAAATGCGCCACGATCACCCCTGATGAAGCCCGTGTCGCCGAGTTTGGCTTGAAGAAGATGTACAAGTCGCCCAACGGTACGATACGCAACATCCTCGATGGCACCGTGTTCCGCGAG
This sequence comes from Methylomonas rapida, assembly GCF_024360925.2. NCBI lineage: Bacteria > Pseudomonadati > Pseudomonadota > Gammaproteobacteria > Methylococcales > Methylococcaceae > Methylomonas > Methylomonas rapida. The sequence continues at coordinate 187,371 of NZ_CP113517.1, forward strand.
CCCATCATTTGCAAAAACGTGCCGCGTCTGGTGCCGAATTGGACCCAGCCTATCTGCATCGGCCGCCATGCCTTCGGCGATCAGTATCGCGCCACCGATTTCGTGACACAAGGCAAGGGCACGCTGAAAATCAGCTTTACCCCGGACGATGGCGGCCCCGAGCTGTCTTACGAGGTTTACCATTTCGAGGGCGACGGCGTGGCGTTGGCGATGTACAACACCGACGAGTCCATCGCCGGCTTTGCCCGCAGTTGCTTCAATGTGGCCCTGGATCGCGGCTGGCCTTTGTACCTGTCTACCAAGAACACGATCCTGAAAAAATATGATGGCCGCTTCAAGGACATCTTCGAGGCAATCTACCACGCCGAATTCAAACCGCTATTCGCCGCCAAAGGCATCGTCTATGAACACAAATTGATCGACGACATGGTGGCTTCGGCGCTGAAATGGAATGGGGCTTTCGTCTGGGCCTGCAAGAATTACGACGGGGATGTGCAATCGGACACGGTGGCGCAAGGTTTCGGCTCGTTGGGGCTGATGACGTCGGTATTGGTGACGCCGGACGGCAAGATCCTGGAGGCCGAAGCCGCTCACGGCACCGTTACGCGGCATTATCGCCAGCATCAGCAAGGTCAGCCGACCTCGACCAATCCGATTGCGTCCATCTTTGCCTGGACCCGCGGTTTGGCTTTTCGCGGCAAGCTGGATGGCAACGGCGAATTGATCCGATTTTGCCAGACGCTGGAGCAAGTTTGCGTCGAAACCGTCGAAGCAGGCCTGATGACCAAGGATCTAGCCTTGTGCATCCATGGTGAGCAGTTGCAAGCCTCGGATTATTTGACCACCGAGGCATTTCTGGACGTTTTGCGGGCCAATTTAGAGAAAAGCCTGGCTTGAGGCATTGCAAGCGCGGACTGGGGACAGGGCGTGCTCAATCAGGGTACAGGGCTTTGATATCGTCGGGTTTGGCGTAATCGACGCCGACACTGATGACGAAGCTGGAGACTTGCTCGATGTCCATATTGGAGCTGATTACCTTGGATTTATGCACCATCACGGTAAAGCCCGAGGTCGGATTGGGCGAGGTCGGCACATACAAAATATAACAGTCGCCGATGCGGTTGGTTACATAGGCCGGTACCCACATGCCGTCCTTGGGGTACTCGACGTAAACCGTTTCTCGTACTTGCGATTCTTCCGTGGTCAGAAACAGGTTCAACAATTTGCGGGTGACCCGGTAAAGACTGCCGATCAAGGGTATGCGCAGGATGAAGGATTCCAGGTAATACAGCAGATGGGCCCTGTCATGCTTCAACAACTTGCCGAAGTAGGCTAACAAGCCGATGGCGACGGCAAACAACGCAACCGTTACCAGGGGATTTTCATATCGACCATGCACCAGCAGTACAAAGTCGCGCAGAAAACGCTCTATGTACACCACGATTTGAAAAACCAAGGCAATCGGCAGAAAACCGATGACGCCGATCAGTACATAGTCGATGACTGTTTTCAGGTTGTCTTTCATGATCGATTCCTCTAATAGTTTCGGCAGATTTGAATTACCTGAAGCTGCGCAATCGCCTTGCAATTTATACTTATCGCTGTAGGCTAGAGCTTGTTAATCCTAAACCAATCCACATCGTGATTTCAAAAAAAACTTTGATCATAGCGGTTTCACTGGTTTTCGCCGTTGCGCTCGTCATTTACAGTCGTAGGCCCCGGCTGGTTGAAGTGGAAATCCATACTCTTGCCGACGGTGAAGTGCAAGCGACGGTGGCCAACACGCGGGTCGGTACGGTCAAGGCCTGCCGCCGTGCTTATTTGGCGCCAGCCACCGGTGGCCAGGTTGCCGCGCTGCATGTGCGGGAGAGTGACAAGGTCAAACAAGGGCAATTGCTGCTGGAAGTATGGAATCAGGATTTGAAAGCCCAAGTCGAATTGCAAAAGGCGCAAATCGAAGCCAGTCGCGCCAGCGCGGAACAAGCCTGTTATTTGGCGGGCGGCGCGGAGCGCGAAGCCGAGCGATTGTCGCGCTTGCAACAAAACAAGCAGATCGTTTCGGTAGAGCAGGTCGATAAATCCGTGACCGGCAGTAAATCGCAACGGGCCGCGTGTCGCGCCGCGCGGTTGGCAACAGAAGTTGCTGGAGCACAATTGGCGGTTGCCGAAGCCGCGGTGCGCAGAACCATGGTGCTGGCGCCATTCGATGGCACGGTGGCTGAGGTCAATGCGGAACTGGGTGAATTCGTCACGCCGTCGCCGCCCGGCATTCCGACCTTGCCGCCCATCGATCTACTGGATGTCAGCTGTCTGACGGTGTCGGCGCCGATAGACGAAGTCGATGCCGCCGCAATCAGAACCGGCATGAAGGCGTGCGTGTCGCTGGATGCTTTTGCCGACAAACGCTGTTCCGGCGTCGTGACCCGCATCGCGCCCTATGTGCTGGAAAAGGAAAAACAGGCGCGCACGGTGGAAGTGGAGGTTACTCTGAAAGATCCCAAGGATTTGGCGGAATTGCTGCCGGGTTATAGTGCCGATATCGAAGTGTTGCTGGCGCAAAAAGACCGGGCCTTGCGCCTGCCGGCCGAGGCGATTTTGGAAAATAACCGGGTGTTGCTGATCGACGACAATAATGTGCTGCATGAAAAAACTTTCCAGCCGGGTTTGGCTAATTGGAATTTCACCGAAGTGCTGGCTGGTCTCAAGGCTGGCGATAGGGTGGTGTTGTCGGTGGGCAAGGAAGGCGTGGTGGATGGCGCGCAGGTCAGCATCAAGCCATGATAGAGCTCAATGGTATTCGTCGTTATTTCCAGGTTGGCGAGCAAACGGTACATGCGCTGAATGGTGTCGATTTGTTGGTCGAGCGCGGTGAATATGTCTCGGTGATGGGGCCGTCGGGTTCCGGAAAGTCGACGCTATTGAATATCATTGCCTTGCTGGATCAACCTTCGTCCGGCCGCTATATTCTGAACGGCAATGATGTTACACGGCAGAGCGATGATGAACTGGCACGGGTTCGACGGGACAACATCGGTTTTGTGTTTCAGTTTTTTCATTTGATTCCCCGCCTGACCGCCGCCGAAAACATCGAAATGCCGATGATTTTGGCCGGTATCGATAGTCGCCAGCGCAAACAAAAGGTGAGGGAGGCTTTGCTATCGGTGAATCTGCTGGACAGGTCCGAACACAGGCCGAATCAGTTGTCCGGCGGCCAGCTGCAACGCATCGCGATTGCCCGGGCCATGATCATGCGGCCGGCGATACTGCTGGCCGACGAGCCGACCGGCAATCTGGATAGCAAAGCCGGCTTGGAAATCATCGAGTTATTGGAGCAGTTGAATCAACAGGGCGTGACCTTGATGATCATCACCCATGACAAAGCTATCGGCGAGCGCGCCAAGCGGCGCATCAGGATCGTGGATGGGGCAATTGTAGTTTGATGTCGACGGGGCCGACGATGGTCAAAAGTGGCCTGGGTCTATTCAGACGCTGGGCATGAATCATTTGAGCCTCCAGCTGCATTTCTGCGCATAAGGCACAGGCGGCGCCTTGTAAAAGCGCGGATTCTTCCGCTGAAATTTCGCTGCCGCAGCGTGGGCAATAGACTGTTTTGCGCACTTTTTTCATGGGGACCTCGGGGGCATGAACATGGCATCAGGGTAAGCACTAAGGCCAATGATTTCTGCTGGGTCGTTGGCATTTCCGCCGTTGCACGGCTTTGACAATGTGAAACAGTCCGGAGTTTTAATTTTCCGGCAAAAACAACTTGCCGAAAAGCGATTCCCGACAATATCAGGACATGCTCTTCTGGAGAAATACAGGGAAGTGATTTTTGATGATAATCCCAAAGCTGCCAGCTGTTTGCTGGCAGCTCCGGAGATTGGCTAAAGCAGGCGCGAGGTCAGGTTTTGCTACTGCTTGATGTTTTTGTAGCTTTCCTCGCTTTCGCGCATGATTTTCTGGCCTTCCTCGATCAGGCCGCGGCCTTCGTCGATTTTGGCCTGTCCTTCGCGCTGCAAGGCTTGTCCGCGCTCGACCAGTTGTTTGCCTTCCTGCCAGCGGGTGCCCAGCTGCGCGATGCCTTGGCTGTCACGCAGCATTTGGTCGCCAGACAGGATTTTTTCTTGCGGCGGTGGCGTGGGGTCGCTGGCGCAACCTGTCAGCAGCAATGCTGGCAGGGCGCAGGTCAGTACGAGTGTTAAACGGCTCGTGTTCCGCATCGTCATATTCCCTCGTGTGGATGAACATAAAAAGTAAAACTATCTCAAAACGCCCGTCAAACTGCAATGGCCGTGCTTGCTCGGATCAACTGACTCGCCATACCGCGTACAGCGCCGCGGAAAATACCAGGAAACTCGGCGTGATCGCCATCACTATCGGATTGATGTCGTAAATCAAACCCATATGGCCGGCAATCCTGTCCATGATGTTGAAGCTCATGCCTATCAAGACTCCCATCATGATGCGTCCGCCGGTGCTGATGCCGCGGCCTATGCCGATTACGAACGGAACCGAGACCATCAGCATCACGAAGGTCACCAAGGGGTTGACCAGGCGGCTCCAGAATGCCATTTCATAGTTCTGCGATTTCTGGTTGTTGGTTTTCAAGAAGTCGATGTACATGTACAAATCATACAGCGACAGGTTGTCGGAATTGACGACCGCGACTTTGAGTAAATCGGATTCGATGGTCGACTGCCACTGTATCTCTGCCTGGGTATCGGCGTTAATCTGCCGCGGGCTTATCGTGGACCGCTGGACGTTGGTCAGCAGCCATTGTTGATCGCCAAGAAATTTACCGTGTTCTGCGTGGGTGACTTGGTTTAGCTTGTGCTGATCGTCAATTTCGTAGACCCGAATGTCGCCCAGCGAGCCGTCATCGAGAATCTGGCGCACGTTGATGTAACGGTTGCCTTCCCGTAACCACATGCCGTATTGCGAACGCATGACGATGCCTTTGTTTTGCGCGGTGGTTTTCAGCAGCTGGGCGGCGCGTTCACTGGGAGGAGCGACGAATTCACCGACGAACACCGCGACTAATACCAGCAACAAGCCTGCCAGCATGATGCTGCGGATGATCCAGCCGGTCGACAAGCCGGCGGCGCGCATGGCGACGATTTCCCGGTTGTTGGCCATGGCGCCGACGACGAACAGGCTGCCTAGCAATGCAGCCGAAGGCACCAGTTCGAAAAACACCCGCGGCGAGGTTAGCGCGAGATACAGCAAGATCTGCTTTAGCCCGTAATTGCCATGGCCGATGTCTTTCAGTTCATCGCTGAAGGTGAACAGATTGAACAAGGTTAACAAAAGCAGCAAGGCTAATAACGAGCCTTTGCCGACTTCCTTGATGATGTAAAGCGTCAGGACATTCACGGGTTTACCTTGCCGGTCAATTTGAGGACTATCCATTTCCAGCTGTACAAGCGCGCGAGCATGATCAAGCCCACGGTGAGCAATAAGGCTTCCACCCAGAAATAGCCAAGCCAGGTAGGGACCTTGCCGCTGATGACCCAGCTGTGGTTGACGCGCTGTAAGTTGGCGTATGCGAAATAGATGCCGAATGCAATCAACATGCTGCCGTAGACACCTCCGCGCGGGGCGGACTTGGCCAGCGGTACCGCCAAAAAGGCCAGCAGCAATGTACCCATCGGCGCGTTCAAGCGATCTTGCAGCAGCGCAATTTCCCGTGTATCGGCCGAGCCCCAAATTTGTTTGGTTGGCAGGCCTTCTGTGGGAGGTACGAACGCGATGGTCTTTTTCTCCACTAAAACCGCATATTCTTGAAAGGCTTCGAGGGTGTAATCCTTCTGGCCGGGTATGCCCTGTACCCGTTCGCCATGTTCAAGAATCAAATACAAACCGCCCGGCAAATATTCCAGGCGGCCATTTCGGGCATTCACAACCCCCAGTTTTTCGCCTTGTTTGTTTTGCACGAAAACGTGCTGCATCTTGCCGGACACATCGACGTTCTCGGTATAAAAAATCAATTCGCCGCCGCTGTATTCGCTGAAACGGCCGGCGGAAATGCCGCGAATATCGGCATTTTCCTTGTCTTGATGCATCAGTTTTTGCGTCTGGGCTTCCGCCCACGGCGTGGCGTACATGGACAAGCCGGCCGCGCAGGCGCTCAAGGGCAACACCAGCCAGAATACCGCGCGGTAGATGGTAAAAACGCCGCCGCCGGCCGATGAAATGGCCGCCATCTCCTGTTCCCGGTGCATACGACCCAATACCATCAAAATGGCCATGAACAGGGCCGCCGGTAAAAACGTGGTCGTGGCGATGACGATTCTAAGACCCAGCAAGGCCATGACGGTGTCGCCGGCGATATTGCCTTCGATGGCTTGCGCGAGGACCTTGATGAATTTACGGCTGACGATGATCACGACCAGTACCGTCAAGACCGAGACGACGGTTTTAAACAGATCCTTGATGATCATCTTGTCCAACACCGTCAACAGCCGAATCGGTCGGCCGGCGCCAGGTATTGCTCGATCAGTGTTCAATAAACTTCTCCACGGAATAAGGAAGTGGGCCGACAGGCGTGCGTCCAGCCTCATGATTATCGGTGCTGTCATGTATAATTCCGGCAAACATCCCCTTCGGGAAGACTTTTACTTACGACACAGACAGACACTGCCATGGACTATTCTATAGAAAGCGTAACCTTAGACAAACTGCAAAGCGATTGTGTTGTGGTCGGTATTTACGAAAAGCAACAACTTAGCCCCGCGGCGGCGGCTCTGGATGGGCTTTGTGGCGGGCTGATCGGCAAGCTGCTCGCTCGCGGCGACATCAACGGCAAGAATGCCGAAACCCTGTTGATCAACAATCTGCCGTTCGAAAACATTAACCGCATCGTGCTGGTCGGTTTTGGCGAACGCGGCAAACTGAACCGCAAGCAGTTCCGCAAAGCGCTGGCCGCGGCGACCAAGGTGCTGAAAGACGCCAAAGTCAAACAGGCCAGTTGCGCCTTGCTGGACGTAGAAGTCGCGGCAAGCGATGCGCAATGGCTGGCGCGGCAAATCGTCGAGGTCGTCAACGACGGTTTTTACCAATATACCGCTACCAAGCAGTGCGATGATAAGGTCGCGCTGCAAGCCCTGACCATCGTCTGCAATGACGCCAATCAAGCATTGGCCGAAGCCGGCTTGAGCCAAGGCCGCGCCATCGCTCAAGGCATGGCCTTGACCAAACAACTGGGCGACTTGCCGGGCAACATTTGCACCCCGACCTATTTGGCGGAACAGGCTCTGGCCTTGGCCGGCGAGCACGAAAAGCTGAGCTGCGAAATTTTGGAAGAAAGCGATATGGAAGCCCTGGGCATGGGTGCCTTCCTGTCGGTATCGCGCGGCAGCCGTCAGCCGGCCAAATTGATTTGCCTGCAATACGAAGGCAGCGATGCGCACGTCAAACCCATCGTGCTGGTCGGCAAGGGCCTGACCTTCGATGCCGGCGGCATTTCGCTGAAACCGGGCCAGGGCATGGACGAAATGAAATACGACATGTGCGGCGGCGCCAGCGTGCTGGGCATCTTGCGCGCGGCCAGCCTGATGAATCTGAAGCTGAATATCGTCGGCCTGATTCCGTCTTCGGAAAATCTGCCGGACGGCAACGCCAACAAGCCGGGCGACATTCTGACCAGCATGGCCGGGAAAACCATAGAGGTCTTGAACACCGACGCAGAGGGCCGTTTGATTCTGTGCGACACCTTGACCTATGCCAAAAAATACGACCCCGACGTCGTCATCGACATGGCGACGTTGACCGGCGCCTGCATCGTCGCCTTGGGCCGCGTGCCCAGCGGTTTGTTCGGCAATGACGACAAACTCTGCGACGACTTGGTCAAGGCCAGCGAAACCGCCTGCGATTGGGTTTGGCGCATGCCGATCTGGGAGGAATATCAGGAGCAACTGAAGTCCAACTTTGCCGACTTGGCCAACATCGGTGGGCCCGACGGCGGCAGCATTACCGCGGCGGTGTTTTTATCCAAATTCGCCGAGGATTATCGCTGGGCGCACATCGACATCGCTGGTACCGCCTGGCGCACCGGCGCCAACAAAGGCGCAACCGGGCGTCCCGTGGCTTTGTTGAGTCAATATCTGATCAACCGTGCCTCGGCCTGAAGTCGTTTTTTACGTTCTGGCGTCCAGCTCCCAAGCCGAGCGCCAGGATTTCGCCTGCAAACTGATCGAAAAAATCTACCGCGGCGGCCAGTCCTGTTATGTGCTGACCGAGCACGCGGCGCAGGCCGCCGAAGTCGACAAATTACTGTGGACCTTCCGCGCCGGCAGTTTCGTCCCGCATCAGGTTTACCAAGGCGTATTGCCGGCCTACAAAAACACCATCCTGATCGGCGGCAACGATATTCCCGTGGATTGGCAGAAAATCATCGTCAACCTGTCCACGAACTTCCCCCCAACCGACGCACCCACCGAGCGCATCGTCGAAATTCTGGATAACAGCGAAGAAAGCAAACGCGCCGGCCGCCAGCGCTACCGGCATTACCTGGATGCCGGCCTGGAAATCATTACCCATAAACAGGAAGCCACGGGTTGGGTGGAGTCGCGGGCGCGCAAGGAATAAATGGGCGTTGAGGGGAAAGGGTATAAGCGCCAACTTACGGAGAAAAGATGTACGCACTGCGTACCCTACTGAGCTTCGAAGCTGGGTTTCATTGTCATCAGCCTGCCGCCGCAAGCCAAGTATTGGCTTATCATCAATTTGCAGACATCAGGGCTTAATTCGCCATGCCAACAATTTCTGGTTCAGCCTGTTTTTCTAATTTAGCGGAAAAGGCCTGAGTCGGCCGTTTCAGGTTTCGACCTGAGGTTGCTTTTTGCATGGCGTTGATGACGGTAGGGTTGGGTGAAAAATATTCCGGCGTGTTCCACTGACTCCATTTGTATTTGATCGTGTTGAAATCATCCGTAGCAACATCGGCAACATTGTTTTGCTCTGCTGCGTTGTACATGCCCCAGTTATTGCGGCCCATCACCTTATAAGACCAAGTTGTCCAGTGGCTGCCGGTTTCTGTAAATTGCTGAAGTCCGTAATTCCAGGATTCGGCATTTCCGAACAGCGTGAACTCCCCGATAAAATGCGGTACGTTGTATTTTGAACCCCATTTCTGAGCATCCTGTATCCATCCGTCCACGGCATTCTTCATCACCGTGAAGTCTTCATTGTTTTGCCATTGGTAATAATGCAAAGAATAGACGACGTTTTCCCAATTTTTCTGTTGGGGATTCGGAAGTGTATCCCACCACCAGATAGCTTCCATGATGATGATATGGTCGGGGTCAATAGCCCGGATAGCTTGATACAGGCGGTCATAAAGACTAACCACCTGGTCTCCCATCCTTCTGGGAAACGTCTCGGAGGGCTCATTCAGCAGGTCATAACCGGCCACGGCGGCATTATCCTTAAAACGCGAGGCAAGAGCTTCCCAAAACTCAACCAGTTGATTCTGATAAAGTGGAGAGGAGTAAAGCAGAGCGCCGTTTTGCCTGCCTGAATGATGGGCGCCGTTTTGTGACCCCGGCGCACCATGCAGATCAAGAATGGTATAGAGTCCATATTCCAGAGCTTTGTTGACGGTCCATTCTATCCGGGATAAATCAATGGCCCCGGTCTCATCCAGTCTCCAGTTGCCCTCATCATCCATGTGATTATGGGCATATATCGGTAACCGGATACAGTTGAGACCGGCATCCCTGATGTTCTTGAAATCGGTTTCCGTGATCCAGGAATCCCAGTAAGTGTTGTACAGCTCCCAGACAGCCTCTTTACCAAAACGATCGGCAAGAATGTTTCGCGCATCCCACTCGTTTGATGCTCCGGCTAATGGCGACATCCAGGGTTCATGCCCTCGCCAACCTCCCAGATTGGTGCCGTAAAGATGAGCCTCTTTACCCGCGCCGTAATTGTCCCTGATATCCATTCCATCCACTTTAAGAAAATCCGAAGCGAAACAACTTAAAGGAGACGATAGCATCAGCGTCCAGAGTAAGGCGGGTCGGCTAGGTAGACTTGAGAGAAAACCAGCATTCAGTTTCATAAGCATGAATATAGCATAGTTAGTTAAAGCCTCTACCCAACTTCACCCGAGTTATAAATAAATCGATTGTGCGTCTTGTAGGCTGATGACATGGACTCCCCCTTACCTCTAACCGGTGTCACAATGCACCAGGCAAATTAAACAGGGCAAAGGGTCGTAGGCTGTGAAGAGCAGAGCGAAACCCAGCGGAAGGTTTGAAATGACCGAGCTTGATCGCACAAACGACTCTCTGGATTTGAAAAAACCTATTGGCTTCGAAGCTGGGTTTCATTGTCATTCAACCCTGTCTACCGCCGCAAGCCAAGCATTGGCTTATCATCAATTTGCAGACATCAGCAAAACTCGATCGCTTGTCGCCTTTGGCTCGCTATGGATAGCTATCCATAGCGAGCCAAATCTACCAAACGTTCACCTGGACACCACTCGTTCCAAAAGCTCGCGGTACAGCGTCCCGCCGGAATGAAACACCAGGTAGTGTCCCGCCGCCGTCAGCAGCGCCAGAATCAGTACGAATATCAGCGTTTGGCCAAGCCCTCTCGCCGCGGTCTGCGCCGCCGAGCCGGGTGTCATGGCGTGCTGGGCCGTAGCGGGGCCGTAACCGACGTCCAGTCGCGGGGGATTGGCGCGGTAGGTCGCCACCACGGTTACTTCGGTATCAGCCGTCAATACCCGCTCGCGCAGCAACCAGTGTTGTTGCGCCAACCGTTGCCGATACTGTTCGACGCTTCCCCGCCCGTCCTCCATGCCAAGCGCCTGTCGGGCCAGTCGATTTATCAGATGCGTCGGCAGGTTGCCCGACTCGCCGGAGAAGGCGGCACGCGCCGTATCCATGTCAACCGACGAAAGATCCGGCGCTGCGTCCCATGCCGTGCCCGCCAGATGGTTTGCGGCCCGCTCGAAATGCTCCACGCCGAAAAACTGCTGTTCCGGGATGTCGGCAAACGTGGGTACGCCGGCCAAGGCAATGTTTCCGGATGCGGTCTCCAACGCGCATGGTGCCAGAGCTATGCCCCGAAACGAAGGCCTGGACTGCCGGTTCACCGCGTCCCAGTGTGGCGCCGTGGCGTTGTAGCTAAGCAGCAAAACCTCGCGTCCGCTGAACGGCGCCCGCAACAGCGGACCCAAGGCCCGCAGCACGCCGCCGATCCGCACCCTCTGCCCGTCCCGCCAGGAAAGGGGATCAGTCTCGGGTGTGGCTTGGGTTCTCCAAGCTTCCAGTACTCCCTGAAAACTGCCAAGCAGCAGCGTCACCCCCATCGCCAGCAATAGCGCCGGAATCCAGGCATGGGGCAGATTCAGCGCGTCGATGGCCATGCTTTCCAGCCCAAACGCCGTGGCAAATACCGCCAGCAAAATCAGGCAACCTTTCATCTTTAGGTTTACTCCGAATGAGTCAATTGGAACGCGTCACGCTATCCGCATTTTTGGGAAACGAGTCGGGGTACTGCCAGACCGCGAAGAGATTTTTCCTTTTGCAAGCACTATGCGAGCACAGGCAAAATGAATCAATCCCTTTGATTGACCCAGTTGTGTGCGATAAGGGCTCAATGGGCGTTGGCAGCGCTGCCTTCGGCATACCCGGAGAGATCGAACGACGCCAGCGTGCCGCGACCGAGCACCTCCACGCGCCAGCGGCGCGACCGCGGTTTACGGCTTTCGCCGCCGATCAGCCGGGGTTTCATGAACGGAAGGGTGACGAAGGTCGCGCCGCGACCGGTCCCGTCGGCGCGCTCGATAAACGCCGCCAATGGTTTGAGTCTGCTTGGGAAAGCAAGCGTGAACTCGAAGTGCCCGGAGTCAATTATTGCCAGATCGCTGCTGGCGACCCGGGCGGATTCGATTGGGATCAGCCTTGGTTTGCGCTGAATGTCGCCTACATGTTCGACGGCGTAGACATCCTCGCACACAAGTTCGACCCGCGGGGCATGTCCGTCCAGACGAGCCACCGCGCCGGGGCCTAGCCGTATTGCGCCCACGAGCCGGCCGCCCTGACGCAACCGGCTGCCCGGCTTCACTTCGAGCATGGCAGCGCCGCCACGACGCAGGCTGAAAGCGGTGAATAGGGCGCGCGCCACCCGCCAGAGTATCGCCACTAGGGCCAAGCCCAGCATCAGGCTGAACGGATTGAGATAGGACTCTTCCGCCAAAAGCGCCAAAATCTCCTGGAGGGCGTAGCCGTTCCACCAAAGTACGCCTGCCGGGAGCACGATCGCCACGACCAGGATCAAGACCTCTTCCCAGTCGGCAGCGATGCGGCCGCCCCGCTCGTCAGCGATTTCAAAAGGCAAGGGCTGCATGGTGCCTGGACCATTTGGTCAAATTTCCAAACGCCGAAAGAGCGGTCCTCATGATATTCGAAGCCTTGTTTTTGTTTACATGAATCATTCAATACACCATAAGACGCAAGACCAAGCCCTCTTCAATAGGACAAATAAAAATCCAATATAAAACAGTCGCTTAAAAATCGTTGGCACTTGAGTTTGGCGCAGCACGACATGTAGCTTATGGGTTTAGTTGTTAAATTCGGGATGGCTTGATCGTAGCACATCAAGCGTAATACCTTGATACGAAAAACGAAGCCTGCTTTCTTGTAACCGGTGTAGCGATCAGGCGCAATCTGAATCTCCGTCAGCGCAAGGCGATCATGCCGGCCGCAAGCACCAACAGTAACGCCAGCACCCAAGGCACCCAGCCGCCGTAGGCACGCGTTTCCAGCAATGCCAGCGCGGGATTGGCCGGATCATAATGGACGGTGACCCTGTCACCCGGCCGGTAAGGGCGGATGCGCTGGCGCGCGAAGGCGTCGAAGGTGGCATAGACCCGGCCGCCGAGGCTTATCCGCGTACCACGATATTCGACGTTGGCGACCGTGTAGCGATATACCACATCCGGGCGGAACAAGCGCTGCCAGCGCATGCTGATGGTGGAGTGATGGGGGTTGTGTTCCAGGGACATGAACTTATCCACGATTGCGCTCTCGATATGTCCCTCTGTGATCGGCCATGCCTGTGCGTCGCGGACCTGGCGGCGCAGAGCCTCGCCCATCAGCATCAGAAACGCCGCCAGACCCAGGCAGGCGGCGACCGGCACCGCGCGCGCCGGATCGCTCAGCTTGGTCTCGAGGCTGGTGGCCAATTTGTCAAAGCCCATGCCGCCACCCACCGCCAGCGCGACCAGCACCAGGAGGAAGATGATCATCGTGCGCCACACGCCTTCCGGCGCATCTCGCTCCAGTACCGCCTCGGATGGGGCAGCCGGGTTGTAGTACACGGTGACGCTGCAGCCGCGCGGGTATCGGCCCAGCGTGCCGGCCACGTCATGATCACCGAGATCCTCACCGATGCCGACGCGCTGGCCGGTGTAACGCTTGCCGTTCACCCGGTATTCGTAACGGATGTCGGCGAAGTTACGGATCTGCTCGTCGCCGCCCTTTTCCGCGCCGAAGCGTGTCTGTGCGGTCCTCAGCCGCCGTGACACCGCCTTGGCACTGATCACTTTGCCGTTGGTCTGCAGCCAATTGGCGGCCTTGTGGACCTGGTAGAACTTGTAACCGATGGCGAAGACAATCAGGCCGATCATCAGCGCACCGGTGATATAGATGACTTCCATCGTGTCTCCCGGATATGCGAAACCAAAGTTACGGAGATGACTCGTTCCCACGCGCAGCTTCAAGGCCATTACGCTGAAAGTCATTATTGGAGCGACGCCTTCGTCGCGACGAGGGTGTCGCTCCAGAAAACTTTCATTTGCCGGGATGATGTCGAGCCTTCATGGGCGTCAAGTTAAGAAAAACACGTCGTTCCGGCAGGGTTTGCCGAAACCCAGTAGCCAAGGACGGCAGAGGCCTTTTACTTCCCTGTGAACTGGATACCGGCAATCCATGCCGGTATGACGCCTTAACTTAATGGCAGTGACGCGCAGCATGGTGACACCGTGCTTGTTCGTGTCGCGGAACAGGCATCGCTGTAGGGTTGATCCGCATTCCCACGCGACGCGCGGGAACGAGAAAAAACCAGCGGCCGCCATTGATTTCGATTATTCGTCATTCCACCGTTCCCTGCAAGCGCGTGATCCAGGCCTGTTTCGCCGCCGGATCGACATGAAACGCCAGCGCGGTCGGTTTATGCAATAGACCTTCCTCGCCGGAGGCGTTGGGGTTGAGCTGGCGCTTTTGCACGAAATCCACCAGGCGTTTCAGGTTGTATATCAACAGCACCCGATTGTGCTCGCTGCCTCTATAGACTAGATAGCCTACGTTGTCTTCGCTCAGGCCCGGATTGCGGGCTATCAGGGCTTGCAAACTTGCTTCGTTGCCCTGGGCCAGATTTTTCAGTATCGAATCCTTGTGCCGGCTCATCATGGTGAGGCAATGCTGCGCCAGTGTGCCGTTGATTTGCTGCTGTTGCAGGTGTTCGACATCCTCGTCGTACAATAAAAAACTTTCCGCGACCAGATAATGTTGATCGCGCTCGCCGTCGTTGGCGAACAGCGACAGTTTCGCCAGTGCTGCATCCTGCAAGGCTTGCAGAAAGGACTGCGGCGAACGGATGTGTTTGTCTATCGTCACCACCCAGGGCAGGGCGCGGCCGGTGGCTTCGAAGCGGGCCTTGACGCTGCCGATCACGCCGGAACGCGACAATTCCTGCTCACGGCCGGCTGGCTTGACCAGAAAGGCGTCGACCGCAGTGATCTGGGTATGGAAACCGGCGGCCTGGAATTGACCGATCACGCCGGAATAGCGCGGCTGATAGGGAATGCCGGTGCCGTCGTACAGGAGATTGATCTTGCGTTGACGGGCATGTTCCGCGACCAGATCGCGCAATCGGTTGGCGAAGGGTTCCACATAGACGTAATCGTCACTGTGATGGTCGGCGGCCGTCAGCAGGCAATACAGATCGCTGAGCTTGCGGAATTCGTCGAGTGAAGCGATGACGAAATTCTCGCCGCATTGAGCGCGGGCGATTTCTTCGACCGCCGTTTTACCGGCTCCGGCCCCGCCCATGCACATGAACAATCTGGGCTTATCGGCCGGAATTTTGTCGGTGAATATCTTTTCCAGGGCGCGTTGCAGGGCTTGGTTGATCTTGGTCAGGCGCTGGTAGGCGATTTCCACCGTGCGGCGCAGGCGTGTTTCGCCTTGGGTGGCGGCCAGCATCTTGTTTTTTAATGTCGGGTTATCGGCCAAGGTGAACACCGTGGCGGATTCGCCGGCGAATTGCTTGATCAAGTCCAGCAACTCGGCGTGGCTGGGTGGGCGCAGACTGGTCAGGATGTTGATGTCCAGGCAAAACAACGGCGCCACGCCGTCTTCACGCACCGGAATGCAATCGATGGCGATCTTGCCGGGCGCGCGCAATTCTTCGGTGCCGGGCAGGAAGCCTATGACTTTTTCGGACACGCTCAATGGGTTGTCGACGAAATGCTGGCCGGTGATGAATTTGTCCACTTCGATGCTGCTCAGGGGCACCAGGCCGCCATTGACCGTGACGATGCACTCCACGCCGTCGGAGGTGGTATGCGACAGAAACGGAATGCCCTGCAAGAAGCGTTTGTTTTCCGGCCATTTGCCATAGCCGTTGGCCTGGTTGAGCAGGCTGCGGGTGCGCGTTGGGTCCAGCGCATGCCTAAAAGCCTGAGTGATCGCGGCATGATCGCTGTCGGGATCGTGTAGGGCCGCGGTGTCCTCCGGCGTCAGGCGGCGGAAGTCTATGCCCTGTTCGTAGACGGCCTTGAAGGCCGGCAGATTGCCCAATGCGGTGATGAAAAAGTCCAGCGTGATGCGGTTGCCGTAGGAATAAGGCCGGATGCAGCGCAAATCCTGGTACAGCCTGGCCATGCGTTCGGCGATGTCCTCGCAATGGATGACAAAGCCGTTGTTGTCGAAAATCGCGCTGTGGCGTTTGCTGCTGTCGCCGTCCAATACCAGGCGCTCGATGACGATGCGAAACTGCTTGCGTTTGTCCTTGTCCAGCATGGTGCCGGGCCGGTGATTGACGGTGACTTGTTCCCGCCAGTCGCTGAACATTTCCCGGTGGATGCGGGAGAACAAACCGGTCATATAGGTGACGCGCTTGGTCTGGTCGTGGGAGACGGTCGCCTCCAGTTCCTGCAGCAGTTTGGACAACAGCCGCGTACCCTGGGCAATCGCCAGCGCCGTGCGCAGGCGCTTCAGTTGCCGGTAGGCCGGGATGCGCCGGTGGGGGTTTTGACTCATATTATCCTTCCTCTCGCTGGCCCTGCTCTTGCTTGGCGGGCTCCGCATCGTTCTAATAATTATTCTGAGCCTTTTCCGTGGCTTGCCGTCTATCCTGCGGCCTCCCGTTGAGCTTCATGTCATTCAACACATCTTACGCTCTTATGTGTCCAGCCAATTTTGCGGTTTCAAATAGCATTCGTAGAGTTCCGCTTCGGGGCTGCCGGGTTCAGCTTGCCAATTATATTGCCAGTGTGCCACTGGCGGCATCGACATCAAAATGGATTCTGTCCTGCCGCCCGATTGCAGGCCAAACAGGGTGCCGCGGTCGTAGACCAGATTGAATTCGACATAGCGGCCGCGCCGATACAACTGAAAATTGCGTTCCCGTTCGCCGTAAGGCGTATCCTTGCGTTTCTCGACGATGGGCAGATAGGCCGGGATGTAATGATCGCCGACGCTTTGCATGAAACCAAAGGCTTGAGGGAAATCCGGCTGGTTCAGGTCGTCGAAGAACAGACCGCCGACGCCGCGGGTTTCATTGCGGTGCTTCAGGAAAAAATAGTCGTCGCACCATTTTTTGTATTGCACGTATTTGTCGTGGCCGAATGGCAGGCAGGCCTCGCGCGCGGTCTGGTGCCAGTGCAGCACGTCTTCCTTGAACGGATAAAACGGTGTCAAATCGAAACCGCCGCCAAACCACCAGATCGTCGGTTCGCCGTCTTTTTTGGCGATGAAGAAGCGCACATTGGCATGCGAGGTCGGCACGTAAGGATTGCGCGGATGGATCACCAGCGATACGCCCATGGCTTCATATTGGCGGTTGGCCAGTTCCGGGCGCTTGGCGGTCGCCGACGGCGGCAGATTGAAGCCGGAGACATGCGAGAAATTGACGCCGCCCTGCTCGAATACCTTGCCATTCGATAGTACCCGGGTTCGTCCGCCACCGCCTTCCTCGCGCTGCCAGGCATCCTCTATGAAGCGCGCCTCTGGCTCCTGCGTTTCCAATGCCGCGCAAATTTGATCTTGTAAATTCAGTAAATAGTTCTTTACTTGAGTAATGTCGTCTTCGGTCATGATAAAGCCTAATCATCGAATGAATTGCAGCCGACGAAACTACCAGCTTTTGTAGGTTTTGCACAAATTTAAAACTCAGCGGAGTGAAAAAGCTTTAGCTTTTTCTGGTTAACAATTTGTTACAACAGATTTTTACGGAGTCAGCGATGAAAAATGGCATTAAATATAGTGTGCTGCTGGTGTTGTTTTCCGGCGCGGTTTGCGCAAGCCAAGCCGATGACGATGCGGCCAAACAAACTTATTTGCAGGAAAGCCGGCAGATTACCCAGGCCTTCATGCAGAGCCTCGGCGGTACCTTGAAACAGCAACTGGAAACCACTAGCGCCGAAAATGCGATCGGCGTTTGTAAATACGTGGCGCCGGCCTTGGCCGCCGATTACTCCAAGGACGGCCGTCTAGTGAGGCGGGTATCGCTGAAAAACCGCAATAAAACCTTGGGGCAGCCGGATGCCTGGGAGCGGGACATTTTGGAAAAATTCGACCAGCAAAAAGCCCAAGACATCGCGACACTGGAAACGAGCGAGGTCATGGAAGACTCGGACGGCCGCTGGTTGCGTTATATGAAAGCCATTCCGACTCAGCCCATGTGCCTGCAATGTCATGGCCAGCCTAGCGACCTATCGGCGGGAGTCAAAGCCATATTGGCCAAGGAATATCCCGAAGATAGCGCGACGGGTTATCGCGTCGGCGATATTCGCGGCGCCGTGTCGATCAAGCAAAAATGGCCGATACAGCCATAGTAAGCGATGCGGTGGATTGCCCGTTTTTCCGCCGCCTTGAAGCGCCTGCAGCAGATCGAATTGCTGGCGCGCCAAGACGGTGAATGGTGGGTATGCGCGGCCGGCTATCCGCTTGTTGATCATCGTCGCCGCGATCTTTTTATTGATCACGCATTTGATGGAACCGACCCTGCAGAATTTCATCGCACTGCTGAGCGCCGTGGGTCTGGCGTTGGGTTTTGCCTTGAAGGATTACGTCAGCAGCCAGATCGCCGGCATCGTTACGCTGTTCGAAATTCCCTATCGGGTTGGCGATTGGATCAGCATCGACGGCAGCCACAAGTTGCTGTGCGTGGCCGATTTTTATCTGCACCCACGCCACGACGGCGAAACCGTCAGGGATGCGTTATACGACGTAGCCCTGACCAGCGCCTATTTGAACCTCGGTACGCCGATCAGCGTGGTAGCAAAAGGCGAGCCCTGGGGCATACATTACCGGCTGAAGGCCTATCCGATAGAGCCGCGCGATCAATTCCGCTTCATCATCGACTTGACCTTGAGAGGAAAGGCCATCTTGTTGGTGCATGGCGTCGAATTTGCCATTTCCCCGGGTCGCAATAGCGGGTTTTAGATTCTGGTATTTCGGCCTCGCGTCCAACTTTAAAACGCTGTACCTTGAACCCGGTAGGTATCTCACCTAAAATTACGCACTAGAAAGCGCCCTGGAAATCCGGTTTTGTAGATGGTAAAGCCGACGAAATCCGGGGTTTTTTATGCGCACACAACAATATGAACGATTCGCGGCAACGTAACTGTTCACCTCCCCCTTTAGAAAAGGGGGATTGAGGGGGAATCTCCCCTAACCCCTCGGCAACTGCTCCATGCGTTGCCCTACCTCCTGCATCCATGCAGTCGTCTTTTTCTAAGAGGGGGGGCTGAACAAATTATGCGGCAACCTGCCGATTCAAGAGTTCTAGAACAATAAATCAGGAATACCCGTGGCTTACCTTGAAGACAAAATCCAGCAAGTCCAGGACAAAGAGCTCCGGGACATTTTGTTGGCGGAAGTTAAAAAGCTCAAGAAAGAGAAAAAGTTCGGTTTGGTGTTTGAAGAGCATGTACCGGAATTGGTGCCTGTGTTTAGCGCACCGATTCGCCCGCGCGCGACTGTGGCGCTGAAAGATGGCGACTTGTTAGAGACCTTCCGGGTTAAACGGATTAAGGGCGACCAAGCCACCGTCAGCCAAGACAACGACGGCACTGAGCGGGTTTTTCCCATCAGCCAATTGGTCGTGGTACAGCGTTTCGGCGAAGCCATTTATCCCGCGTTGGAATTGAAAGACATGGTGCAAAATGGCGGCGACCGGCCTTTTCATACACTGATTGAAGCCGACAATTACCATGCCCTGCAATTATTGGACTATCTGTATGCCGGGCAAGTGGATTGCATCTATATCGATCCGCCGTACAACACAGGTGCCAAGGATTGGAAATATAACAATAACTATGTCGATAGCAATGACAGTTGGCGGCATAGCAAATGGCTGACGTTTATGGAAAAACGGCTGAAATTGGCAAAACGCCTACTAAAACCAGATACCGGGGTTCTCATTGTGACCATTGATGAACATGAGGTTCATCATTTGAGATGCTTGCTTGCTCAGATTTTGCCAAATGCATTCATTCAAATGGTTACCGCTGTTATCAATCCCAAAGGGGTTTCACAAGGTAGGTTTTCCAGAGTAGAGGAATATTTAATCTATTGCTTTATGCCTTCAGCAAATGTTCTTACGACTTTTGATGACCTCCTAAATAGGGACGAGAAACGTACCAACATTCCCAGATGGTCAAGCTTATTGAGATCAGGGAACAATGCGCGGCGCATTGATAGAAAAAATATGTTCTATCCAATATTAATTGACTTAGAAAAAATGATTGCGGTAGATGTTGGTGAACCGCTTTTGGATGGCGACCCGATTTTGGGCCAAAAGGAAAAAGGCTTATCACTAGCATGGCCTATCAGAGCAGATGGCACATTTGGCAACTGGGGCGTCGGCCACAAAACATTACTTACTTTAATTCAACAAGGATTTGTAGCCGTCAGGGGATACGACGATAAACGCAAAACGTTTTCTATTTATTATTTAAATGAAAAATTAAGACGCCAAATAGAAACTGGGGACTTGATCATCACTGGAAGGGATGAGGTTACTAATGTAGTGGAAGTCGAATATGCTGCTACTAAATTATTTCAACCAAAAACAGTGTGGCATCGAAGCATTCATGATGCTGGCGCATACGGATCAGACCTCATAAAAAAAATATTAGGTGAGTCAAGTGGGTTCACTTTCCCCAAATCTGTCTATTCAACTCATGATGCTGTTTTTCCAATAGTTAAAGAAAATAAATCGGCTTTGGTTGTTGATTTTTTTTCAGGTTCTGGAACGACCCTTAACGCGACAAACCTGATCAATGCCACTGATAAAGGCAACCGTCGCTGTATTCTGGTTACCAATAACGAAGTATCTGCCGAAGAATCAAAAGCCTTGCAGGAACAAGGCTTCATGCCCGGCGATGCCGAATATGAAAAACACGGCATTTGCCAATCCGTGACTTGGCCGCGTAGCAAATACACCATTCTTGGTAAACGCGATGACGGCACATTGTTGGAAGGAGATTATTTAACCGGTCGTACCATCACCAAAGAAAAACGCCGTACCTTTAAACAAATCGGCTTTATCGACAGCGAGCAACTAACGGTCGCACGCAAAAAAGAGTTGGTCAGTTTGCTAGACGGTATCCCGCAATCCAAAATCAATAAAGACGCAGCCTTTTTTGTCGATGAAGAATGCAAGGCTTCTATCTTATTTGATGAGGCAGAAGCCGATGCCTATCTGGATGCATTGGAAGACATGATGCATATCGAGACTTTCTATTTGGTCATGGCCAATAATGCGCTGTTCAAACGATTGAAGGACGCCATCAACGAACTGCTTGGTCCGCTGCAAATCAGCGAGGAAGAAAAGCGGCCAATGAGTAACGGGTTTGAGGCGAATTTGGCCTATTTCAAATTGGATTTTCTGGATGCCGACGAGGTGCAATTAGGCCGGAAGTTTGCCGCGCTGTTACCCATTTTATGGCTGATGGCCGGAGCCAAAGGACCATGCCCCAATAGTCCCAACAATGCGCCCTATTTTCTGCCCGAACAATGTCCGTTTGCGGTGTTACTGGATGAGCATTGCTTTCTGGCGTTCAAGACGGCTTTGCAGGCGCGTCCCGGTATAAGCCATGTGTTTCTGGTCACCAATTCAGAGGACGGTTTTTTCGCGATGCGCGACGAACTAGCCGGTCATTTGCAAGTAGTGCAGCTTTACAAAGATTATCTGGATCAATTCAAAATCAATACGCAACGGGAGCGATCATGAGATTGGTGCTAAAGGATTTTCAGGAAGGAACTGTTAAAGAATTGATTAAAAAAATCAAGCAAACCAAAAATTACGTGAAGGATGGTGATCCGCAAGCGATTATTTTTGCCTCACCGACAGGTTCCGGCAAAACGGTTATGGTCGCCGCCTTGATTGAAGCCATTTTTACGGGTACTGATGAAATTATGGCCGAACCGGAGGCTGTGTTTTTATGGTTGTCCGATCAGCCAGAATTGAATGAGCAATCACGCAGCAAGATTGCCAGTGCTTCCAACCGGTTACGTGATAGCGATTTAGTGATAATCGATAGTAATTTCGACCAGGAAACATTTGATGGTGGCAAGATCTATTTTCTGAATACGCAAAAGTTGGGCAAGGATAAAAATCTGGTCAAAATCAAAGGCGATGGTCGGCATAATACGATTTTGGAAACCATCCAGAAAACTCAGGATATTTTACAAGACAAGTTTTATCTGATTATTGATGAAGCTCATCGAGGGATGAACCAATCATCCAGGGATGCAAATACTGCAAAAACAATTGTTCAGCAATTTGTTTTTGGCCACAATGAACTGCCGGCCATTCAATTGATACTCGGTGTTTCTGCCACCCCTAAGCGTTTTCAAGATTTATTGCAGAATCCAAAGTCATACCATAATCGCGGACAGCAACAAGTTTCAGTCAATCCAGAAGATGTTACCGCTTCGGGGTTATTGAAAGACCAAATCGTTTTATACCATCCCACTGGAGATCAGCCGTCGGATTGGTCTTTGTTAGCCGCTGCCGCTCGCCAATGGTTTAAAGTGCGCGACAAATGGAATGCCTACACGCAATCCCAAGCTATTGAAGCGGTTAAGCCGATTCTGGTGATCCAAGTAGAAGACGGTAACGACCGCATATTGAGTAAAACTGATTTGGCCCAGGTGATTGCCGTTTTGGAAAAGGAAGTAGGTCCGATTCAGGATGATGAGCTGGCGCATAGCTTTCAGGACGACAAAGCATTAATAGTCGGTGACCGCAAAATCCGCAAGATCGATGCATCTAGGATTCAGAACGACGAGAAAGTTAAATTCGTGTTGTTCAAAATGAGTTTAACGACCGGCTGGGATTGTCCGCGCGCGGAAGTCATGATGTCTTTCCGCAAAGCCAACGACCATACTTTAATTGCGCAATTGATCGGGCGCATGGTGCGCACTCCGCTGGCTCGACGGATTGAAAACCAGGATTTTTTGAATTCGGTTTCCTTGTATTTGCCGCATTACGATCAAGAGGGACTGAATCAGGTGATTGAAAACCTGAAATCCGATCCCGAAAGCGTGCCACCAACTGATGTTGTCGAAGGTGCAGAGCAAGTTACGCTGTACCGCGCCACTGAACATTCCGAAACATTTGCCGCACTGCAAACGGTTCCGAGTTACCGTATCGAACGCATTCGCAAAACTTCGGATACCCGGCGCTTGATGCGTTTGGCGCGTTTATTAACGGCCATCCATAATCTTGATCCTGAAGCCTTGCCTAACGCCAAACAACAGATTTTGGACATGCTCAAAAGAGAAATTGAGCGACTGGAGCAAAATGATAGTCAGTTTGCGGAAAAATTGCAGGGCTGTAATGAAATCGCCATTCAGCCTGTAACCGTCGATCAAGGCAAGTGGACGACTTTGACGGGAGTCATTGAAAAAATTCCGTTGTCCGATGCCAATGTTGAAGAGCTATTTCAACGCGCCGGTCAACGACTCGGCGAAGGATTGCATATCGATTATTGGACGAAATTCTACGATACCAATGATCCGCAACGGCCTAAACTGGAGTTGTTTTTAGCATTGCAGCAGCAAGCGGTTTGGGAAGCTTTGGAAAAAAGCAGTTTGCAGCTTTTTAATGCCTTGCTGAAGCAAAATCACACCAAAATCGGGAAGCTGGCCAGTTCTGAGCGTGAGAAATACAACAAGCTGAAAGTCGTAGCCAAAGACCCTGAGCCGATCGATTGGGAATTGCCGGATGAAATTATCGTTAGCCGTTTAACGGATGCCGTTGAATGGGTTAAGCACGTTTATCTGGCTGAAGACGGTAAATATTTTTCGTCTTTGAATAACTGGGAAAAGAAGGTCATGGAAGCCGAAATGGCCCAGGAAAACATGATTGGTTGGCTACGGAACGAAGCCCGCAAACCTTGGTCGTTTACTATTCCTTATGAATACAACGGTGCTGTACAACCTATGTTTCCGGATTTTCTGGTGATTCGAAAGCAGGATGATGTTTTGATTGTCGATGTTTTGGAACCTCATGGCTCTGCATTAGCCGATAGTTGGGCAAAGGCTGTAGGCTTGGCAAAGTTTGCATCTAAACATGGTGATAGAGTTGGACGCATTGAGCTAATTCGAGTTGAAGGGAGTCATATCAAGCGGCTTGATGTCAACGACAACCATAACCGGCAAAAGGTGTTGGCTGTGAATAGTAACCAGCATTTGGATCAGTTGTTTGCTGATTTATGAACTGAATCGGAGGGGTTATGCTAATCACCCATGAACGCGAAAAACTGATTAACGCGATCCTGTATTTTGCGGAACATACCGAACATACTGGTAAGACCAAGCTATTCAAACTGCTCTACCTTTTGGATTTCGAGCATTATCGGCAAACGGGCCGCAGCGTGACCGGGTTGAATTACTATGCCTGGAAGCTGGGGCCGGTGCCGGTGGCGCTGGATGAGGAAATCGAAGAGCCCGCGGCGGATTTGGACGCCGCGGTCACATTGGGGCAAGAACCGGTTTTTAACCATATTCGTATGCGTATCAAAGCGCTGCAAACTTTCGACCCAAGCCACTTTAGCAAGCGGGAGTTGCGTTTGCTGGCAAGCATTGCCGAACGCTATAAAAACAGCTTTGCCAAGGATATGGTCGATGTCACTCATGGCAAAGGTGATCCATGGGATAGAGTTTATGCCGATGGCCAAGGCTTTAACGCGCCTATCCCGTATGAATTGGCCGTATTGGGAAAAGATAGCGCATTGATCCTGGAGCGAGCGCGAGAGTATCAAGCTTTACGCCAACATTATTCCGCTTGAATCATGGTTGCTTTGGGTTCGGTGTTTCACGATCCTGATTTTGTATTTCAGGATGGTCAGCATGGGAACAAATTGCTCATTGTGTTGGCTGTCGGCGAAATCTGTACCGTGGCCCGCACCACATCAAAACCCAGTGGTAAAAGCCGGTCTTACGGTTGCCATGTCGATGACCGCTATCCCAATTTTTTTATTCCGCGCGAAGCGACTCTCTTTCGCGAAGACACCTGGGTGTGTCTGGATTATTTGGTCGACTTCAATCATATAGCGTTTGCAAGCAAGGTAACCGCAGGCGCCATGCATAAAATTACCGAGCTTGGGCTGGGCTTGTTGCTGGATTTGTTGGAATGCGCGATTGCCGCGGACGACATTTCTGCCGATCAAGAAAGACGCTTACGCTTGGCGCTTGCGCAAGTCAAAGCCGTTCATGAGTGAATATTTATTTTTTCCTCACGCCGTAAACTCGAGTTGCAGCCGTTGACTATGCTCTGTATCTTTGCGATTTGCCCTTTTGTCGCAGCCTGAGCATGTCTGAAAATCCCGCCCACAAACTGATTCTGGTCGACGGTTCGTCGTTTCTATTCCGTGCCTTCCACGCCGTGCCGCCGTTGACGAACGCGCAAGGCGAGCCGACCAACGCCGTTTATGGCGTGTCCAATATGTTGCGCAAGCTGATCAACGATTATCCGACGCCGTATTTTGCCGTGGTGTTCGACGCGCCGGGCAAGACTTTTCGGCATGAGCTGTACGATCAATACAAGGCCCATCGCCCGCCGATGCCGGATGATCTCAGGGTGCAGATCAAACCTTTGCACGATTTGATTCGGGCCTTGGGGCTGCCGTTGATCATAGAGGAGGGCGTCGAGGCCGATGATGTGCTGGGCTCGTTGGCGCAAAACGCCGCAAGACAAGGTTTCGAGGTGATCATTTCCACCGGCGACAAGGATATGGCGCAACTGGTCGACGATAAGATCACGCTGGAAAACACCATGACGAACACGCGCATGGACATCGCCGGCGTCGAGGAAAAATTCGGCGTCAAACCCGCACAGATCATCGATTATCTGGCGTTGATGGGCGATGCGGTCGACAACATTCCCGGCGTGCCCAAGGTGGGCCCCAAAACCGCCGCCAAATGGCTGCAGCAATACGGCACGCTGGACAATCTGATCGACCATGCCGACGAAATCAAGGGCAAGATAGGCGACAATCTGCGCGAAGCGCTGCCGCAATTGCCGTTGTCGCGGGAACTGACGACGATCAAATGCGACGTGGCTTTGCATTACGGTCTGGACGATTTGAAACGCAAGGATGCCGATATGGCCGCCCTCAAGGACCAGCTAGGCCATCTGGGGTTCAGCAGCTGGCTGAAGACCTTGAACGGCGAAGGTGGCGCGGTTGCCTCCACGCCAGCCAGAGCAAGCGAACCCGCGGCCAAACCGGCGCCGGTCGAGAAAAGCTACCAGTGCCTCCTGAGCCAAGCCGATTTCGACGTCTGGCTGGACAAGCTAAAGCACGCCGAACTGTTTGCATTCGATACCGAAACCACCAGCCTGAATTACAGCGAAGCGCAAATCGTCGGTGTGTCGTTTGCCGTCGAAGCTGGCAAGGCGGCTTATTTGCCGTTGGCGCACGATTATGCCGATGTGCCGCCCCAGCTCGACCGCCAAGCCGTACTGGATGCGCTAAAGCCATTGCTGGAAGCCCCCGCCAAGCCCAAACTGGGGCAGAATCTTAAATACGATGCCCATGTCCTGAAAAATCACGGCATCACGTTGCGCGGCGTTCAACATGACACCATGCTGGAATCCTATGTCTTGAACAGCACTGCCAGCAAGCACAACATGGACGATCTGGCCAAGCATTATTTGGGCATCGAAACCATTCATTACGAAGACGTCGCCGGCAAGGGCGCCAAGCAGATCGGCTTTGCCGAGGTGGCGATAGAGCAAGCTACTGAATACGCCGCCGAGGACGCAGACATTACCTGGCGTCTGCATCAAGCCTTGTCGCGGCAATTGCAGCAATTTCCCAAACAATGGGCGCTTTACAATGACATCGAAGTGCCGTTGATCGGCGTATTGACGAGGGTCGAGGAAAACGGCGTGTTGATAGACTGCGCCGCGCTGGATCAACAAAGCCTGGAATTGGCCAACCGCATGATAGGGATAGAGCAACAGGCGCACGATCTGGCCGGCTCAGCCTTCAATCTCGGTTCACCCAAGCAGATTCAGGATATTCTGTACGACCGGATGAAGCTGCCGGTGTTGAAGAAAACCCCGAAAGGCCAGCCCTCCACCGACGAATCGGTGCTGCAGGAGCTGGCGCTGGATTATGCGCTGCCCAAGCTGATTCTGGATTTTCGCGGCATGAGCAAGCTGAAATCGACTTACACCGACAAGCTGCCGCAGCAAATCAACCCCAAGACGGGGCGGGTACATACCTCTTATCAGCAAGCCGTCGCCGCGACCGGGCGTTTGTCATCGACCGACCCCAATTTGCAAAACATTCCGATACGTAGCGAGGAAGGCCGCAAGATACGCCAGGCCTTCATTGCGCCGCCCGGCTACAAGATCGTCGCCGCCGACTATTCACAGATCGAATTGCGCATCATGGCGCATTTGTCCGGCGATGCCGGCTTGCTGAATGCCTTTTCGCAAGGCGTGGATGTGCATAGCGCGACGGCGGCGGAGGTGTTCGAAGTCGATATTTCTCAAGTCACCCACGATTTGCGCCGCTCGGCCAAGGCCATCAACTTCGGCTTGATTTACGGCATGTCGGCGTTTGGCTTGGCGCAACAACTCGGTTTGTCGCGCAATCAAGCCCAAGCCTATATTGATCTATACTTCAGCCGTTACCCCGGGGTGAAGCACTATATGGACAACATTCGCGAACAAGCCAAGCAGCAAGGTTTTGTCGAAACCTTATTCGGCCGTCGGCTGTATTTGCCGGACATCAATGCGCGTAACGCCGCCCAGCGTCAATATGCTGAGCGCACCGCGATCAATGCGCCGATGCAGGGCACGGCCGCCGACATCATCAAGCGGGCGATGATAGATTGCGATCAATGGATACAGAATAGCGGTGCCGACGTGAAAATGATCATGCAGGTGCACGACGAGCTGGTGTTCGAAGTGGCGGAATCCAAACTGGATGCCAGCATGGAGCGCATACGCGCGATCATGTCGGGCGCAGCGCAGTTGCATGTGCCATTACTGGTTGAAGTCGGTTCCGGTGAAAACTGGGATCAGGCGCATTGAAGAGGCTAAGCCTGTGACCGAAATAGACATCGAACAACTGGTGACCTTTGTCGACAAGATGCCGGCTTTTCGCAGCAGCGTGCAGCGCTTGCTGCAATTGGCTTCCGACATCAATGCCGATAGCCGGGAAATCGTGCATGTTATCGAATCGGACCCGCTGATGACGGTGAAGGTTTTGAAGGTGATCAATTCTCCATTTTATGGCTTGGTCAACAAAATCAGTTCCGTACAGCGGGCGGTCGTGCATCTGGGCATCAACAGCATCAAGAACATGGCCCTGTCGGTGGCGGCAATTGGCATGCTGCCGGCGCAAAATCAGGCGGGCTTGGATAATCGAGCGTTTTTACTGCATTCTTTGACTACCGCCGCGTTATGTAAATTGCTGGCGGAACGCTTGGAGGTGCCGGCCGTGCAGGGTGGCGATTATTTCGTGGCCGGTCTGTTGCATGACTTTGGCAAAATCGTGTTCGCTGAATTCGTGCCCGCTACTTATAAGACGGTGCTGCAAATTGCCAGCGAGCAGAATCTGGCGCTCAATCTGGTCGAAAGCGATGTGATGGGCATCAATCATAGCCAAACCGGTAAACTGCTGGCCGAGCACTGGGGCTTGGCTGATGATTTGATCGTTGCGATCGACCATCATCACAACGAGCACTTGAACTCGTTGTTAAGCGATTCCCTGTTTGCCGCCAACCAAATCGGCAAGCAGTTGAAATTCGGTTTCGCCGGTAATCCGGTAGTCAGGCAATTTCCGCCTGGCGTCAAACGGCGCTTTGGTGTGGATTTGGATGAGCTGATTGCCGAATTGGGCGATCTGGCCCGCATCAAAAACGAAGCCTTGGCGTTTATCGATTAGCACGGAGCCGGCGATGAGATTCAAGTTTTGGGGCGTCAGAGGCTCCATTCCAACGCCGGGCCCCAAGACCGTCAAATACGGCGGCAACACGACCTGCATCGAAATCAAGACATCCGCCAATGATTTATTGATCCTGGATGCCGGCACCGGCATTCATGCCTTGGCGCAAACCCTGCTGCACAAGAATCCCGTGGTGGCGCATATCCTGATTACGCATACGCATTGGGATCATATCCAGGGCTTGCCGTTTTTCCTGCCCTTGTTCGGGCCGAATAATCAGGTGCATGTCTATGGCGGACTAGACCCGGTTACCCAGCAGGGCATAGAGCGTGCCTTGAACGTGCAATTGCAATACAGCTATTTCCCGATCAGCGAAACCCAGCTCAAGGCGCGCATTCACTACCATACCCTGAAACCCGGCCAAACCATCCAGATTGGCGGCGCGAACGTAACGCCCACGGTATTGAGCCACCCGGTGTTGAATTTTGGCTATCGGGTGGAAGACAGCGATGGTAGTTCGTTATTCTTCACCGGCGATTACGAAATGCCGATTAACCCGTATCAGCCGGATGATCAGGATTACGCGTCCAATCAACAGTTCATCGAAGAAAAGCATCAAGAAGTATTGGCCGCCATGCATGCGGTGGATGCCTTGATCGTCGATTCATCCTACACCGATGTCGAATACGAAAAAAAAATAGGCTGGGGCCATGGCACTTACGGTACGGCACTGGCACTGGCGCGGCAAGCCAAGGCCAAAAAACTGTTCTTTACCCACCACGAACCCACCCGCAGCGACGACGAACTGGAAACCATATTCCAAACCGTGCTAAGCGATCTCGATGCCCCGGATTTTGCGGTTCATCTGGCGAAGGAAGGAGATGAGTATGGGTTAGGGTAGGTGGATGTCGTGATTGCGAAACAACAGGGACGAATACTCCGGTGTTTGCCAGCAAGTTCGAGGATTCGAAAATCGTTTAACAAGCCAATCCTACGAATCATGCCTGACAGCATTCGTTAGCCGGCATAACATCAAAAACAAGCCGTTGGTCACTTCCGCAAACGGAGCGTAATCGAGCTTATCTGGTGTGTCCTGTGCCGTATGGTAATACGGATAGCGATAGAACGCGGTATCGGTGATCATGAATGCCTTGTAACCCTGCCGCCAAAACGACAGATGATCGCTCAACGATACGCCGGGCACCAAGGCCAGCGTGGCAATCGATTGCATCGGGAAATCCGTGACGGCAGAAAAGGCCCCGAGACAATCGCGCATGATGCCTCGAGAGCGCAAGTTGGAAACGAAGGCGATGAAATTGCCGGTATCGGGATAAAAATACTTTAAAAAAGGTGGATACGCCTGGCTGCCCGGCTGGTTTTTATAACAACCCAGCATCTCCCGCGAAATCATGAAGCGGATCTTATCGCCCCGCTGCTTGGCGGCCTTTGCGTAGACCATGCTGCCCATATTGGGCCAGAAAAAGAAAGGCGGTTCCTCGTTGACAAAGGCGACAAAGCGCATCGCGGTTTCAGGGGCGATCTTCTGGAAAAGTCGGGAAAGCTCCAGTAGGGCCGCAACCCCGCTGCCATTGTCGTTGGCGCCGGGGCTGCCCAAGACCGAATCGTAATGGGCGCCGATCACAATGGCTTGTTGATCGAGGCCGCTGCCTGGAAGGTTGATTTCGAGATTGGCGCAGTCAACGCCGTGCGTGCGATACGCCTGTTTATGAACGGCATAACCCTGGCTCTGCCATTCTTCGGTAATGTAGGCTTCGGCGGCATGTAATGCTTTTGGGTGAAAAACGTTGTGCTCACCGATTTTACCGGCAAGCTCATAGACATGGTGGCGCAGGTGCTGGGTTAAATCTTCGTGCATGTTTCTGGCGCCATACAATCGAACCTTGAAGGGTATAGAGAGGTGTTATTCGACGGGTTTATTCGCCGCATCATAGCTCATTGCACCGGCTAAATTAATCGGAATCTGACAAGTTCAAAATCAAGAACATCGACTATGCTTTAACCCATTGCACAGCTTTGCGCCTACCTTCGGGCAGCGCAAAACCAACACCCCATCAACATAAGGAGGCTAGCATGCCTATTTCAGAAATATGCACCCGAGAAGTCATCATTGCGCGGTGCGACGAAACTGTATTGGAAGCGGCTAAGCTGATGCGGGAACGCAATGTCGGTACCGTCGTCGTGGTCGAAGAACGTGGAAGCGTTCGTGTTCCGGTCGGCATCGTGACCGATCGCGATCTAGTGGTGGAGATCATAGCCTCGGAAGTAGATCCGACCTTCATCAGGATGGGCGACATCATGCCGGCTGAGCTCGTCAGCGTGAAAGGGAGTTGCGGCGTCTATGAAGGCATTCAATACATGCGCAGCAAAGGCGTCAGACGGTTGCCGGTGATCGATGAGGACGGCGGTTTACTCGGTATCGTTACCTTGGACGATTTATTGGGTCTGCTGGCGGAGGAATTCAGCGCATTAGCAAAACTGGTAGAGCGTGAGCGCAAGAACACTCCCTGAATTGCTCGAGCCGGCAATTGATATGCCTCGCTTATTTCGGATTGTGCTGTCGGTCTGCCTTGGTTTTTTCCTGGCAGCGGTCATTGGCTACGCTCTTGTCATGCTGTTATCACCCAACAAGCACGATTTACCTGTTGAGGCGGCGATGACCGCTATCTTTGTGTGCGGGCCAATAGGTGCAATCGTCGCGGTCATCCTGGTGCCTTTTCGCGGTAAATAGCCTTGCTGTTTGGTTTGCGGCAAGCCAGGAGGGTTTGGTGTAAAAGGATCGTAGGCCCGTGAAACCCATGCGGCATCGTTAAGACTAAGTTAAGGCGGGCTGGCGATATTTATAGCTAATCAAACTGAATTGAATATTCGTAACGGTTAGCTGGAGAAATAGAATGGTACAAACCACGGAATTTGACTTGAACGATGCTTTGGCACAGATCAAGCTCGCGATAAAAAGCCTAAAGGATTTACAGGCCGAAAACGACGAGGACGATGTCTTCTACGCGGCTAATAAATTGAATTCCGTATTAAGAACGGTGCACGACAATTACCGCTCCTGGAATGGTGACGCGATCAGGGAATTTGTGCTGAGCAAGAACGATCCCTTGCGCTATATCAACGTCAAGTCGGATCAATTCGACCGCATGGTCCGTAACATACAGGAAGAGATGATCGTCAAATTTTCCAGGCATTGACAATGCTCTCAGACTGACTGCAAAGCATCGATAAGGCTGCGATCAATCGGCGGATGGTGGCGTAAATTGAAACCACTCGTCCAGAATCTGGTGCACATCGTCGATGCCGGTTTTGTTCAGCGCGGAAAACAATTGCAGGGTGATGACGATATCAGCCTGGCTCAATTCGCGCTGAACTTGCAGCAGCGTATTCTTGGCGGCGCCGAATTTGAGTTTGTCGGCCTTGGTCAACAGGATGTGCAACGGCAGCTTGCTGTGTTCGCACCAGTCCACCATTTGCCAGTCGAATTCGGTCAATGGATGACGGATGTCCATCACCAGCACGATGCCGCAGAGCGCCTTGCGGTTTTTTAGATAGTTTTCCATCATTTTTTGCCAATCCCGTTTGATTGCTTCGGGAACCTTGGCATAGCCGTAACCAGGCAAGTCCACCAGTTTGCGTTGTTCGTCGATCTGAAAAAAATTCAGCAATTGGGTGCGGCCTGGGGTTTTGCTGACGCGGGCCAAGGCGTTTTGCTGTACTAGCGTGTTGATGGCGCTGGATTTGCCGGCGTTGGAGCGGCCGGCAAAGGCAATTTCCATGCCTTGGTCTGGTGGGGCGTCTTGCAGGCGAGGCGCGCTGTTGATGAATTTGGCTTGATGGTAGACTGGATTCATCGCTATCTCGCTTACGGGTTATAAATCGGTTAGAATCCGGCCATTATAACGTCTGCTAGCCTATGAAAGGCTGATAACGTCGATTAACCTTCCTGAACAGGGGCCAATAATGATAAAAAAACTGCTGACTGTTTCCATTTCACTGGTGCTTGCCGCTGGCTCCAGTCTGGCTTTCGCGGAAGCTAAAGTCACTGCCGGCAAAGACAAGGCGGCTTCGTGCGCGGGGTGTCACGGCGAAGATGGTAACAGCATGATGCCGGGATTTCCGAAACTGGCCGGCCAGCACCAAGCTTATTTAGTCAAGCAATTGCAAGCTTTCAAAAGCGGCGCGCGTAATTCCGCGATGATGGCTCCTCTGGCCATGGGTCTGGATGAGCAAGCCGTAAATGAAATCTCGGCTTATTATGCGGCGCAAAAAATCTCGAAAAATCCCGCGCCCACCTTGCCGGCAGACGATAGCGACGATGACGCGCCGACCAAAACCGATGAGCAGAAAAAAGCCGAGCTGGATGATTTGATAGAACAAGGCAGCGATTTGTATCGCAACGGTAATATCGGTCGCGAAGTGTCGGCTTGCGTGGCTTGCCATGGCCCTTACGCGGAAGGCAACAAACCGGCTGCCTATCCGGCTTTGCACTCGCAGCATGCCGACTATTTGATCAAGACTTTGACGGATTTCAAAAACGGCGCGCGTACCAGCAACCGCGAGAACATGATGTACATGATCGCGAAAAAAATGACCGATGAAGACATCAAAGCGGTTTCTTATTACATTTCGACGCTGAAATAACCGGAAGTCCTACCTCGCTCCGGCTGGAATCGCCCTGTCGGAGCCGATTTGATCCCCGCATTGCGTAGGGATTGGCCTAAATGCTCCTGCTCATGCCGCAATCGACAATTCGTATCCTGTTCCGTTTCTTGGGTTCGATGAACCTGGCGATTACGTTGCTGGTGGCTATCGCCATCGCCGCCGTGATTGGCACCGTCGTTCAACAAAATCAGCCTTATCCCGATTATGTATTGAAATTTGGGCCATTCTGGTTCGAGGTTTTCAAAAACCTGGATTTGTTCAATGTCTATTCGTCGGTTTGGTTTTTGACCATACTCGGTTTTTTGGTGTTATCGACCAGCGTTTGCGTCTACCGCAATTTGCCGCGCATCCTGCGCGACGTCAACGATTACCGCGAGCATAGCCAGCGTAATGTCTTGCTGAAATTGCCGCATCGGTATGAGTTTCAAAATGGCCGAGACTTGCAAGCCAATCTGACACTGACCGCCGCGGTGTTGGATAACCACCGTTACCAATTCAAGTCGCGCAATGATGGCGCCGCTACGCTGATTGCGGCCAAAAAAGGCAGTGGCGGGCGCTTGGGGTATATCTTCAGTCATGTGGCGATCGTGGTGATCTGCATCGGCGGCTTGATCGATGGCAATCTGCCGTTGAAATTCGCCGAATGGCGCGGCAGGATCGCGGTGGAAACCCGGCGTATTCCCGCCAGCGAGATTCCGCCTATCAGCACGCTATCCGAGAAAAATCTATCCTTTCGCGCGAATATCGACATTGCCGAAGGCAGCCAGGCGGATTTGGCTTTCATCGACTACAAGAACGGTTATTTGCTGCAAAAATTGCCGTTTGCGATTCATGTCGAGGATTTTCGCATCGAGCATTATCCCAGCGGCCAGCCCAAGTCCTTTGAAAGTGATTTGATGATCATCGATCCCGAATCGAAGGAACCCGTCAAGCAGACGATTTCGGTGAATCATCCTTTGACCTACAAAGGCTATACCATCTATCAAAACAGCTTTGGCGATGGCGGTTCTAAATTGAACTTGAAAGCCTGGCCGGTATTAACCCAGCAAGCGCCTGCCGAAGTGCAAGCCACGGTCAAACAATTTACCCAGGTCGGCGATAGACGACTGGAAATTTCGGATTTCAGGCCGTTCAACGTCAATCCCGATCCCAGCGGAGAAAAACAGTTCGTCAATCTGGGGCCGAGCTTCCAGTACAAGCTGCGCCGCCCGGACGGCACCGCAAACGAATATCTGACCTATATGCAGCCCATTCGGCAGGAAGGGCGCTGGTTTTATTTAAGCGGCATGCGCAGCAAGGTATCGGAGCCTTTCAATTACTGGTTCATGCCGGCAGACAGTGAGAGGCGCCTGACTCGATTTATGGCATTTTTTCAAACCTTGCGCAATCCAGAGGCTTTGAAACCGATTGCGCTGCAAACCGCGGGTTCCAGCGAAAGCGGCAAACAATCGTCCGACAAGGAACGCCAGGCCGTCGCCGAATTCATGCTGGCCCTAGCTCAACAGTTCGTCGAGGGCGGTTATGAAAAAATCTCGGCCACCATCGAACAGACTATCGAGGAAGGCAAGCGCGAAGAAGTTTCAGGCGTGTATGCCGCGGTTTTGCAGCGCTTGCTAAAGAATGTTTACTTGAATGTGTTGCGTGGCGAAGGCTTGGATTTGAAGCAGCCCTTGTCCGATTTCGATAATCAGTTTTTGCTGGATGCGGTGGAGGCGGTCAATTTGGCCCATTTCTATGACGCACCGTTTTATCTGGAATTGAAAAACTTCCAGCATGTCGAAGCTACCGGCTTGCAGATTACCCGTTCTCCCGGCCAATGGCTGGTTTTTCCCGGCTGCCTGCTGTTGGTGTTGGGGGTGTTTTGCATGTTTTATTTGCCGCAACGCCGGTTATGGCTGGTGCTGGAGCCGCAAGGTCAGGGCTCCAGGATTTTGCTGGCCGGGAGCGCCTTGCGTAACCCTTATGACTTTGATAAGGAGTTTGAACTTATCAAACAGCAACTGACCCAAAGCCCATCTTCCGTTCAGTGAGATCGCCATGGATAATACCTTGCACAACCCTTATCAGCAGCCGTCCTATTTCCAGTTGAGAACTTCTTATGATTGGTTATGGGCCGGGTTGGTTTTTGCCGGCGCGGCTTATGTATTTGCCCAATATCACGCGCTGATGGATGGCTATGAGTTGGCGATTTTGGCTGGCGTAGCGCCCTTGCTGGCTTGGTTGGGCTGGAGTTGGCCGGCATTGCAGCGTTTCAGTCTGATCGTTGCTGCGTTTAGTTTGTTGGCCATTACGCAGTACGGTGCTGATTTGGCCGTTGGCGAGGCCAAGTTTTTATTGAAATATCTGTTTGCCAGCCAATCGGCCATCATGTGGATGAGCGCCTTGTATGTGATGGCGACGGTGACGTATTTCGGCTTTTTGTTTTCCGGACGCGAATTCGTCGGCAAAGTCGGGTCGGCCCTGACCTGGAGCGCCACGGTAATGGGCTTGACGGGCTTGATGGTGCGCTGGCGCGAGTCGTATCTGATGGGTGCCGACATCGGCCATATTCCAGTCAGTAATTTGTACGAAGTGTTCATTCTGTTTTCCATCATCACGGCCTTGCTTTATCTGCATTACGAACAACATTACAAAACCCGTAGCCTGGGAGCTTTCGTATTGCTGGTGATCAGTGCCGCCATAGGGTTTTTGTTGTGGTACACCTTCGATAGGCATGCCGAAGGCATACAACCCCTGGTGCCGGCGCTGAACAGTTATTGGATGAAAATACACGTGCCGGCCAATTTCGTCGGTTACGGCGCCTTTTCGTTGGCGGCGATGATAGGCGTGGTGTATGTGCTGAAAAGCCGCGCCGGTAACGGCCCCATCATGGCGCGGCTGCCGGATTTGAGATTGCTGGACGATCTGATGTACAAGGCCATTGCGCTGGGCTTTGCATTCTTCACGTTAGCGACTATTCTAGGCGCCTTGTGGGCTGCGGAGGCGTGGGGCGGGTACTGGTCTTGGGACCCCAAGGAAACCTGGGCGTTGATCGTATGGCTGAATTATGCGGCCTGGCTGCACATGCGCCTGACCAAAGGCTGGAACGGCAAGCCGATGGCGTGGTGGGCCATCATCGGTTTTTTTGTCACCTTGTTTGCGTTTTTGGGCGTGAACATGTTTTTATCTGGATTACATTCTTACGGAGAACTCTGATGTTGAAAAAAATCGCATTTTTGGCGTTGTTTTGCTTGACTGGACTGGCTCGGGCCGAAGGCGGTTACGAAAACGTAACTCCCGTGCAACCCGTGCAGAATCCGGACAAAATCGAAGTCATCGAGTTTTTCTGGTACGGTTGTCCGCATTGCTATAGCCTGGAACCTTCCGTGGCCGCATGGCTGAAAACCAAGCCGGCCAATGTCGAATTCATTCGTCAGCCCGCGGTATTCAGCGAGTTATGGGGCAAACACGCCAAAGCCTTTTTCACGGCGGAAGCCTTGGGCGTCAGTGAAAAGGTTCATGCCGATTTTTTCGACGCGATCCAGAACAAAAAACAAAAATTGACCTCTGAAGATGAACTGGCCAAATTTTTTGCCGCGCATGGGGTCAAGGACGACGATTTTCGCGCGGCCTACAATTCATTTTTGGTCGACGCCAAAATGCGCCAGGCGGAAACCATGGGGCCGCGTTACGGCATCACCGGCGTACCCGCCATCATCGTCAACGGCAAGTATCGGGTGACGGCGACCACCGCCAAGTCGCAAGACAACATGCTGAAAGTGACCAGCGACCTGATCCAGCAAGAAAGCGCAGCCAAATAAGCGCTGTAGTTCCAGCTTTTGCCGGCAACGAGCAAATCGTTGCCGGAATCTCTAGGGCCGATAGTCTATAATCGATACCCTGTCAGTCTCTATTTGAAATATCGAGGTTTCATGGGGTTATCGAAATTCAAGGACGGCGGTCCGCAGTATTGGAAAGAAAAATATTTCAAGTTGCTGGATAGTCAGGAACAATTTGAAAAAGAGCAAAAAGTCACTCAGGATTTGCTGGGTAAAGCCATCGTTCGTCTATCCCAGGTCACCAAAGGTTTCGATACCTCACTCGATCCTTACCTAGCGCGGATTCGCGAGGTACTAAAAGCCGATCTCAAAAATCAACAACTGCAAAAGGAATTGCAAGCCTTTTCCGACGCCATGATGTCCATGGATGTTGCGCCAAGCAATGCCGATGCGTCGCTGTTATTTGCTTTCCTGCAAAAGTTTTATCCCGATCGAAAGGATGAGCTGAAATCTGTTCAGACGCAATACGAGCAAGGCCAGATGCTCGATAGCCAAAGCCTGTTTCTGTCGTTGGCGCAATTACTGGATCAAACCGTTACCGCCGAAGATGAATTTGCCGCGCAACAAGCCTTGCGAGATTGCAAGGTCATTGGCCTGGGCATGCTTGGAATCTTGGAAAATGTCGATCTGCCCGATGCTTTTGCCGAGGACGCCGAGCAACTAAAACTTCGCCTGTTGAGTGGACAGGCTGTGGGGGCGGTGTTTGACGATGCGTCCAAGTTGCTATTGGAGGTCAAGGAGCATATTAAGGCGGAAAAGCAGGAAATGGCCGACTTTCTGTCGACTCTGACCGAGGCCCTCACTGATTTGGGCTTGAAAGCTTCCGGGGTCAATGCGGCTCACGAAGATGCGCAAAAAAAACGCGATAACCTGGACCGGGATGTCGCGGCGCAAATGGCTGACTTGCAGAGCAAATCCGCGAATGCCACTCAACTGGAGCCGCTGAAACAGTTGATCGGCATGAGGTTGCAGAGTATCAGCCAGCAGATTCAGCAGCATAACCTAAAAGATCAGGGCGAAAGAGAAAAGAATCAGCGTGAATTGAAGGCGTTGATGCAAAGAATCAAAGAAATGGAGCGGGAAACCGTTGAACTGAAATCTCGCCTGGATGCGGCTCAGCAAAAGGCAACATACGATTCTTTGACAGGCTTGCCCAATCGACAGGCCCTAGATGATAGATTGGCCGAGGAAATTGCCCGCGCCAAACGTTACGGCAAACCTTTGTCGATAGCAGTATGGGATATCGATTTTTTCAAGAATATCAACGATACCTTTGGTCATAAGTCCGGCGACAAAGCCTTGATAATCATCGCCAAATTATTATCGAAATTTTGCCGGGAAACCGATTTCGTCGCCCGTTTTGGCGGCGAAGAGTTCGTGACCTTGCTGCCGGAAACGGAAGCCAAAAATGCGTTGTTGGTGGTCGATAAACTGCGCGCCATCGTTGAACGCAGCGGCTTCAAGGCGAATGGGGAAAACGTTTCTATCACCCTCTCGTGCGGTTTGACGCAATATGTCGAAGGTGATACCAACGAATCGCTCTTCGTGCGCGCCGACGGTGCGCTGTATCAAGCAAAACAGGGCGGGCGTAACCAGTGCGTTCTCGTATAGAAGAAGTAATGGCTATAGGGATATAGAGCATGACGAGCGCGGAGCCTTCGCAGTCGGATCAGGAAAAACTGCTTTATAAGCTGGTTATTCAGTTTTTGATTTTTTGCCAGGGCGGTCACAAATTATTGGAGCCGCATTTATTGCAGATCAGTAAGCGACTGAAAGCAGGCGCAGGTTTGAATGAATTGACGCCCGAACTGGATGCCATTTCCAAAACCTTGCTGCATATCTCCAAGCAGGGCGAGCAAGGCGGCCTCGAATCCTTGTTCAAGCAGCAGCACGATTACTTGATTCAGCGCATCGATGATTTATTGGAGCATGCACCAGTCCCGATGCGCTTTCAGCAGCAAAAAGCAGCCCTGAAACAACGCGTCAAAACGGGCGCCGGCGATTCGTCCTTCAATAAGGTCATCGATTCGGCAATCGCGTTATTGCTGGACATTAAGGATTATGCCGTTTCGGAGCGGAAAGACATTGATGGCTTCTTGTCTGGCTTGGGCGTGCAACTGGGCGAGATCGAACAGCAGGCGGAAATGGTTGGGCAATCCACGCGCTTGTCGCTCGATCATCGCGATCGACTGAATCTGGAAATCAATCGCCAGGTCGATGGCATCAAGGATGATGCGCGTCGAGCCGACGAACTGGTTGCGTTAAAAGCCATGACCAGCGAGCATCTCGATAACTTGATGCTGCAGTTGCTGTCGCACAAGCAAGTCGAAGACGAGCGGCAGTTACGGGCCGAGCAACAAATCGCCAGCATGACGGCGAAGCTGCAAGCCTTGGAATCCGAAACAGAGGCTTTACGGGTCAAGCTCAAACTGGAGCATGACCGCGCCCTATCCGATGCGCTGACCGGATTACCCAACAGGCTGGCCTATAAGGATAGGGTAGAAATGGAAGCAAACCGCTGGATGCGCTATCGGGCGCCGTTGTCGCTAGCGATTTGGGATATCGATTTTTTCAAATGCATCAATGACAATTATGGGCATAAGGCTGGCGACAAGACCTTGGCCTTGGTTGGACAGTTGTTATTGAATAATTGCCGGGCAACTGATTTCGTGGCGCGTTACGGCGGCGAGGAATTCGTCATGTTGATGCCGAATACCCAGGCCGGTCAAGCCCTCGAGATGGCGGAAAACGTTCGCGACATGATAGAGCATTGCGGCTTCAACCATAACGGGGAGAGCATCAATTTGACGCTTAGTTGTGGTATCAGCGAATTTACCGCAGACGATCATGTTGACGATGTGTTTGTGCGCGCCGACCAAGCGCTTTATCGAGCCAAGCAAGCCGGACGCAATCGTTGCGAAGTCTATCGGCATGATCGGGATGGCTTGCCTGGCTAGGGCCTAGCGACCAGAGAATTCGACGATGTTGGTCCAGCGTCCATGCTGTGGCGCTGATAAGCAGCTATCGAATACATTGATGGCTTCATCGCAGCTGATGATTTCCTGCCTGCTTTCGAGCATGAAATGGGCCAGGTTCTGGATGCATTTCCAGTGCCTTGCGTCAACGATGAATTTATAGGCTTCGGACAATAGCTCGGTCAGTTTTTTGGTGCGATGGGTCTTTGATGTGATGAAGTGTTCCAGATAGCTTTGCGCTCTTTCGAGGTCGCTATGGCCGCCATAGTGGCGCAAGGCATCCAGGCTCATCAGTTGCCGATTGAAAATTTCGCCGTCACGCTGTGCAATATATTTGGCTTCGGATAATGGGCCTACCAACAAGTTGACGACGTCGGCTTCGTAAGCGCGCTGGCAACTGTGTTGTCCGGTTTCTGCCAGGCTGGACAGGCTTTCAATGACGGCAATCGGCAGGTTATGGATTAGATTGCCGTCGACGACTTTGGCAACAAAGTCCTCATTTGCGTTCGCGGGTCTTTTTACCTGAATTTCAAAGAACACTGGTGGAAGGTGTTTTTGTCGATTCAGAATATGTATTGCTGCGGCATGGCCGGCTTCGTGAAAAGCGGTACGGCAATGCAGTTCATCCGGATGAGCCAGGATGGGGGCGGCAATTTGATAATTTCTTTCCATAAACAGCCTCGTCCAAAAAAAGATGCGGCATCAAAGCCGCATTGAGGAAGGATATTAAAACTCTTTACCCTTAGGAGAGGGAGCGCATACAAGAGTTGCACACAGTCTAATCAAGCAATTTGGCTTTGCAAATGTGACAAATTGCCGCGCACCAAATTGTCAAGGATTAATTTTTGTTGCGGTTTTGCTCCAGAACGGTACGGAAAGCAGCAGTAGACAGCCTAGCCAGCTTACAAGCTGTTGATTGTACAGGGTATATCCTAGGGCGATGGGTAAGCCTTCCGCAAGACTGGGATGGGCTTGGATAAAGTCTCTGCCTAGCATGAAGGCGTAGGTTTCGCCGACAATCATTGCTACCGCGGCAAAACTCAGAAAATAGGCAAACAGGCGGTCATGAGATGCATGGACGGTTCCGCCGCTTAAGCTAGCGAAATTCAAAAATTCCGTTGTTAGGCGACCTTGGCGTAGCCACTGGCAAATGACAAGTCCTATGATGCCGCACACGGGGAGGGCGAATTGTTCTATTGGAAAGCTTAGATAGCGGCCGTTGACGGCTAGGCCATAGGTTTTGTAAAGTGCCAGCAGTACAAAAAACAGATAGGCGCGTCTGAGCCATTTTGCCAGTCCTTCGGCATCCATATCGCCGTTTAACATATGCTGGTAGCGGCGTAGCAAAAGCGTGCCGAGCCCCGCGTTGGCGGCAACGATAAAAATGGTATAAGCCCTTTGTAACGGGCTGTAACTGGTGTACCAAAGAAAATCCGCCAGCTCTATCAGGCAGATGCTAAAGATTTGTGCCAATCCCAGAAATACTAGCGTTCGGGTTGGTGAATAATCCAGCAAGTTCTTGAAAGCCGCCACCACGATCAGCAGCCATAAAGCAATGGCCGCGCCGAAGTGGATGGACCAGTCGGGGTTTTCCTGCACCGGGCCCGTGAGCGGGAAAACCGGCTTTCTATCGGCGGATAACAAGCCCCAGTTGGCGCCCACGACGCCTTCCAGGTTGCTTTTCCAGGGCTGGTCAAATGCTTCGACGATGTTGTAGTCGAAGCCGTGCCGGTTGACGACCTGGATCATGTCGCGAATGAATCTGGCTTCGTTGACCACGCTCGGAATGGCCATGCCCCGTTGCCGGCCCGCGCTAGGCCAGCCAGATTCGCCGATCAATATCGGCTTGCCGGGCGCGATGCCCCGCGCTTCGTCTTCCACTTGTTTGACGATTTTTTCCAGATGCTCCGGGGCGTTTTCGACCGAAATCGGTTCGTCTTCCCAGTAAGGCAGGATATGGATCGTGATGAAATCCACTTCCTTGATCAATTGCGGATATTTCATGTACATCGACCAGACGTCGGCATAGGACACCGGTTGTTTTACCGAACGTTTCACTTCGCGGATGTAGTTGATCAATTTATCCACGGGCAAGTCGCCGCGTAATAGCACTTCATTGCCGACGATGACGCGTTTGACGACATCGGGATTTTCGTTGGCCGATTTGATCAACGCGGCCACTTCATTTTTATTGTCGATATAGCCGTATCCCAGCCAGCAGCCCTGGATCATGCTGATACCGTATTTACGGGCCAGTGCCGGCGTGTCCTCCATGCTGCCGCCAAGGCTGGAGTACGTGCGAATGCTATGCGTCTTGTCGGCCAATAAGCTCAGGTCTTCCTCGACATGTTCTCGGGGAGGAAAGACTTTTTCCAGAGGACTGAAGCCTTCTCGAAACGGCGCGAAGGATAGACTCATCAATTTGCCCGACGGCACATCGGCGCCGACATCTTGCGGTTGATTGAGCCACCAGGCAAGAGCGCCGTGAACTAAAACGATAAATAACGAACAAAGCAATAATCTGGATAAGCGCATAAAATGTAGTAAATGATCGGATGGGCTGGATAGCGAGCATTCAGGAATTATAACGATTTTCGCATGGCTAAGCTTTCGCCCTATCCAATCGGTTCGATAAAAGGCATTTTCGAAATAATTTCTGTACTTTACCTATGGGTTCTGGTTACAGTATCCAGATTTGCTGATATTGGACTCAGTTGTTTTGCCATCCAACAAATCGTCGTCAATTTTTATGAGGCTTTCTATGCATAAAAAAGTTCTTCCCATTTTGTGTGGAGCCATGCTGCTGCCTATGTCGTCCCTGGTCACGGCAGCTACCAACAAGCTACCTGCTTCCAGTAGCGTCAAGATGGGAGCAGTAGAAGAAGTTTGCTCTGATTTCGTAGATCCCAAATGGCGCGATGCGCAAGTAATCGATGGTGTGGAGATTCAGGAATCAAGAATGTGCAACCCTGACAATCCCGCCGATATTGCCGCATTCGTCAAGGGTACCAACAATATTTCGATGGCCACGCTGATGCAAACTCAGTTGGCGGCCGACGCCATCACCGTCGGCAATGACATGGATGGGGACGGCGATCCTGATCACTACATCATCAAACTGGAAATTGCCGAGCTGAACGGTCATTCGCCGGACATGCGCGAACCCACCACGACGTTCGACATCGCGCCCGGCATACAGCCGACTTTTTGGGTGTTTGCGCCCAAAACCCGCGATATGTCGACCCTGAGTTTGTACGAGCCTATCGCTAATCCACTGCTACGCGCCCCGTCTCCGGTAATTCGGGTAGAGCAGGGCGATATAGTCTGGCTGGTGTTGGAAAACAGTCATTATCTGCCGCACTCGATTCACTTGCACGGTATCGATCATCCTTTCATGGATCATAGCGGCGAAGGCAATGACGGCGTCGGACAAACCAGTTCGATGGACGTGATGCCGGGCAGCAGCAAAACCTATGTGATCAAGCCCCGCCAGCCAGGCACCATGTATTACCACTGCCACGTGCAGCCGCACGTGCATATTCCGATGGGCTTGCAAGGCATTTTCGTGGTCGAGGAAAATCGGCCGAATAACTGGGTGCAGGTATTCAACGTCGGTGCCGGCCAAGTCAGACACCCTTCGGTGGCCGTCAAAGAAAAATATGATTACGAATACGACATGCACTATCAATCGGCGGACAAAGAGCTGCATTTGATGGCGCGTTCCGCCAACGATCCGCGCTTGATCGGCAAACGTTTGAACCTGGAATACGACATTACCGATTCCACCCCTGATTATTTCATGTTGAACGGTCGCTCCTTCCCTTATACCTTGAGGGAATCCTTGATCATCATGGAAGAAAACAAGAAGGCCAAGATCAGGATCCTAAATGGTCATGAAGAAGCCTTTGCAATGCACATTCACGGCCATAAGCCGATGGCGACCCATTACGACGGCGTCGACAATGGCCCTTCCAGTTATATCAAGCGTGACGTGCATGGCATGGTGCCGGCGCAGCGGCTGGATTTGGAGTTGAGCGGCGTGGATGACGGTCTTAACAGTTTTGGCCAAGGTGTCTGGATGTTCCATGATCACGTCGAAAAATCCTTTACCACCGATGGCATAGGCGAGGGCGGCGACATCAGTCTGGTGGTTTACAAAAACTTCTTGAACGAGAAAGGCATCCCGGAAGTGCATGGCATGAGTCTGGCGCCTTATTTCACCAAGGAATTCTGGCAACGCAAATATCCAGCATGGCAGGACTACGATGCGTGGAAAAGCCTGGGCTTGCCCGAAATCAAGGCCACCAAGGAAAAAGCCTTTGTTCCGGCGGCTCCTGCCGCCAAACCGACAGCCGCTGGCACTGACACTCAGGCAGCCGCGAATAAGTCTTCCTTCATCGGCCAGCTGCTTTACGGTTTC
Organism: Methylomonas rapida; assembly: GCF_024360925.2. Classification (NCBI taxonomy): domain Bacteria; kingdom Pseudomonadati; phylum Pseudomonadota; class Gammaproteobacteria; order Methylococcales; family Methylococcaceae; genus Methylomonas; species Methylomonas rapida. The sequence continues at coordinate 231,918 of NZ_CP113517.1, forward strand.
GCATTGGGTTTGCTGGGATACGTTGCCTACCTGAAGCGAGAAAAAATTAAGGGCCTGTTCGGTAAATAGCCGGTCAAGCTCCTTCCCAAGCAGAAAAACCCGCGCCGGCTCGGCTGGTGCGGGTTTTTTATTGTCGACGACAAATCATCGTGTCAAATAAGGCTTTCCGCTACTGCGATGAGTCCCAGCCACAAACCCAGGGTCGCATAAACCAGGCGAATGGCGCGCATAATATCGCTGTTTTCCGGCGTGCGTTGACCGCCAAACCAAGGCTTGTTTTTCAATTGGCCGTGGTAGCGGGCGGGACCGCCCAGTTCCAGATTCAAGGCGCCGGCTCCCGCGGCCATGACCGGACCGGCATTGGGGCTATCGAGTAAATGCGCCTGATGTCTCCAGGCAAACAACCCCTGTCGGTAATCGCCGAGGGCGGCATAGCTCACAGCGGTCAAGCGTGCCGGCAGCCAATTCAAGACATCGTCCAAACGCGCCGCTGCCCAGCCAAAGTTCTGGTAGCGCTGGTTTTTATAGCCCCACATCGCATCGAGGGTGTTGGCCAGTCGATGCAGCAATATGCCGAATGGGCCCAGTAACACAAACCAAACCAGCGGCGCGAAGATCGCGTCGGCGCCATTTTCCAAAACCGATTCGATCGTTGCCCGGCGCACATCAAGTACGGTCATCTGTTCGCATTCGCGGCTGACAATCTTGCTGACTTGGCTGCGTGCCAGCGGCAAGTCGTCGGTCGCCAAGGCTGTATGGACGGCTTGCGCATGTTGTTGCAGGCTGCGGGCGGCGATGCAGAAATAAACGAGCAAAACATCGATCATATCGTGCAAGATTGGCTCATTCGGCAGGTAAAACAACCCGGCGAGGCAAGGGATCAGGACGCAGGATAGGGCCAGAACACCGGCGATTTTCTGGCCGACGGCGGAATGGTTCGTGTGGAGCAGGCCTTTCTCAACCGCTGTTGCCCATTTGCCGAAGGCAACCAAGGGATGATAAAGGGGGCGTGGTTCGCCGAGGCAATAATCGAGCGTGACGGCCAGCGCTAGGGTAAGCGTGAGGGACATGCAATAAAGAGCGGTTTGAATGAGAAAAGCAGACGAGGCGGGGAATGTACAGCGCTGTAGAGGGGACCTGAATCCCCTCTGTTGCGATAAAAGGCGTTAAATGGCTTCCTGGCGGGTTTTGGCAGGCAAAAATGATTTTGCGGCGCTCACCAAAGCAAAAATGACAACGCCATAGATCAGCGTGTGGGTCAAGTAAGGCGGATAGTACATCGCGACGCGTTCGATGTATTGGACCCAGGAGCCTTCAGGATAACGGCCAGATAACCAATAGAAACTGCCGTTGGAAAACAGGAAGGCGATGGAGGTCGACACGACCAAGGCCATGAACTGCTGTCCGGCGCTGACCAAGCTCAGGTGAGCAAATTGCCGGCACCATTTGCCACCCAGCCACATGGCGCCGTAACTGGCGATCAAAAATACATAGGCCTTGGATACGCAAAAATCGCTGACGCCGAGCTTGGTGATGGCCAGATAATCGATCAGACCGGCTTCCAGCAATAGCATGGCGAACAAATAGCGTCCACCCAGCCATAAGCCGGCGCAGAAGAATATCGCCAGCGAGGCATCGGGCAACGCGAACGGCGTGCCGAAATGATGAAAACGGGTGGCGGCCATCAGCGCCATCAAGGCGACGGCGCCGGGTTTAACTGCTAAAGTGGGTTTGTGGGTCATGTCATACTCCGAGGTTCAGTTGTTGTAGTGTATGGTAAAGAAAAAATTGCGTCCGGCATTATTATACGTATCGACGGTTTGATAATCCTTATCCAGCAGATTATTCAGCTTGGCGCTGAGCGTCCAGTATTTGTCGATATGATAAGCCGTGCGTAGATCGAAGGTCACGAATCCGTCCACTTCGTTGAGATTGGTTCTGTCATCGAAGCGACTGCCTTGCGCCAATATATGGGCGCCGACATCGAAAGCGTCGAACGAGCGTGACACGTCGTACGACAGGGTTTGCTCGGCGCGCCGTGCCAGGCGTAGATTGGTGACCCTATCTCTCGGGCTCAGCATCGCCATGTTCAGGCTATTGCGCCAGCCCAGGATTTGACCTGATATTTCCGCTTCCATGCCGTCTATTTGTGCCTTGTTGATATTTTCCACCGGAAAAATCGCAATCAGATCGTCGATGTCGGTATGGTAAGCGCGTAATTGCCAGTTTGCCCAATCATGGTTACCGGCAATGCCGGCTTCGAAGCTGGTGGATTTTTCCGCTTTCAGATTCGGATTGCCGTAGTTGGGAAAATATAGCTGGTTAAACGTCGGGGCCTTGAACGCGTTACCGAAGCTGGCAAAGGCGCTGAGTCCGTAGTGCCAGTTGTAACGCCAACCAAAATTGCCAGTGACGCTGTCGCCAAAGGCCTCGTTTTCGTCCCAGCGCAGCGAGGCATTCAGGAAATGATTATCGAAAACCCGGCTATGCAATTCGCCGAATACACCGACGTCGTAGCGCGACGATTCATTGTAACGGGTCGAGCTTTGGACTTCGTCGACCCGGTAATCGGTGCCTAGCGTCGCGCGGTGGTTGTCGGTCAAGGTGATATTGTTCAGCCAAGTCGCATTCCAGCGCGTGGTGTTGAAGCGGCTATAAAAATCCCCGTTGGGGCGAAAGTTATCTGCCTCGTCCTGCGTTTGTCCAAAACGCAACGTGGAACGCCAATTGTCCATGACATCGAAACTGGCCGAAGTACCGATCATCTGATTGACGAAGTCGGTTTTATTCGGGGTGCCGTCGAATTCGGTTTTGCCGAACGAGCGCAAGAAGAACGCTTCAACTTCGGTGTTGTTGTCGAAGCGATGGCCGGCGCGCGCGTTCAAGCCGGTATTGTAATAGCCGTCGCGGTCCGGTTCGTCGACAGGAAAAAAACCGTAAGTCGGTTGGCGGGCGTCGAAACCCTGGCTGTTCAGATGGGAGGCGCCCAGCGTGTACCAGCTGTTTCGCCATTTGCCGCTGACCGTGCCCGAGGTGGTAAAGGTATCGTAAGAACCCGCGCCGGTTTCGAAGCTGATGCTGGGTTGGTCGGTTTGCGCGCCTTTGCGGGTGAAAATCTGGATCACGCCGCCGATGGCCTCAGAGCCGTATAAGCTGGATTGAGGGCCACGGATGATTTCGATGCGTTCGATTTGGTCGATCGGGATGAATTGAAACGCCGCCTGCCCGGAGGTCACCGAGCCGGCCTTGATCCCGTCGATCAGCACCAGTATATGATCGGAGTTGGTGCCTCGCATGAATACGCTGGTTTCCTTGCCGTAACCGCCGTTTTCGGTAATATCGATGCCGGGTGCGGTTTTCAATAATTCCGGTAAGGTCCTGACTTGCAATTGTTCGATGTCCTGGCGAGTGAATATCGTGGTTGCCGTCGCTAATTCATCGGTCGCCGTTTCGCTGCGGGTTGCCGTTACCAAGGTGTCTGGTAGATTGGCGGCTTCGTCGTTCCTGGCCGCTTGTGCCGATGTCGACGCGCCGACGAGCGCCAGCACCAAGGGGGTGAAGAATGGTTTTTGCATGTTGTCCTCTGCGCCCACCGCGCATTCAGGTAAATAAACGACAGAGGAAAAATGGCGCACGAAAAAGACGGAGACAGGCTCTGACCATTCCGTAAACAGCCCTCCGCTGTCTCGAATGATCTTCCGGGCCAGTCTCCGGGCTCATAAGTGGTTTTGGCCTGAATCGCGGCCTTCCCATGCAAGATACACAGTGGCGTTTTCGCGATTCTTTTACTTATCTACCGTTGCGGGGGCAGCGTCGGCTTGGGCTGTTTTTGGTAAAAAGCCGTACCGACTTCCTGTTTAAGCTGAGTCGATGGTCTGACTCAGGCACCAGAAAGAGGGGGCGATTGTAGGCAGTTCAATCGGATCCTGCAAGCATCATTGCCTTGGGCGTTGCAATTAGTTTTTTCCGTGCTATAAATGCTCTATCGATTTTCACCATAGACGAAAAAACAGGCGGCAACATGGATATTCAATCTAAACAGCTAGGCGCGCAGGACATCGATTCCGATAGCATCATCACTTTCCCACTTGGCCTGCCAGGCTTTGAGGATCAAAAGCGCTTTAGATTATTTGGCGAAGAAGGCAACGAAATCGTTTATCGCCTGCAATCCGTGGATGATGAGAACTTGATTTTTTCGGTCGCGCATCCGGCCCATTTTCACATCAATTACGACTTTGTCCTGACCGATGACGAAGAAGCCTTGTTGCAGCTACAAAGCGTCGATGACGTACTCATTCTGATTTTGCTGCACAAGGAGGACAATGACGTCGAAGGCGGCAAGCCTACCGTCAAAGGATCCATCAAGTCGCCGCTGGTCATCAATACCGAACGGCGTATCGGCTTGCAGAAAGTATTGGCGACGATAGAACAAAGCATCACGCTGACCGAAAGAGTCAGTGAAATCGCCGTTTCGGAAGCTTGAGCGGAAAATCGGCCGCCGCGATGAGCGGCGGTTGCGGAAATTTAGGCGGCCTGGACCGGGATGGAATGGCTGGAATGGCTGATTTTGTTGTTGCCATCGAAATAAACCAGGGTAGGTTTGTAATTCTTCAATTCCTTTTCATCAAGGCTGGCGAAAGCGGCTATGATGATCAAGTCGCCAGGGCAAGCCAAACGGGCCGCGGCTCCATTGATCGAAAACACCCCGGAGCCTTCTTCCGCGCGAATCGCATAAGTGGTAAAGCGTTGGCCGTTGTTGATGTTGTAGATGTGAATTTGCTCGTATTCGCGGATTCCTGAAACATCCAGGATTTTGCCATCAATGGCACACGAACCCTCATAATCGAGCTCGGAATGCGTTACACGCGCCCGGTGTAACTTGGCTTTAAGCATGTTTATGTGCATGGTAAGCATCTTCAAATACTAGGGGAGGGGCGATTATGCCCGAAATCTGGCAGGCTATCAAATTTAAGCCGCTGCTGAATTAGATTAAAATTCAGTGCGATCAGCCAGTTGTCGGGAAAAATAGAGGTTATCGATCAAACGGGTTTTTCCGAGCTTGGCGGCGATCAAAACGACCAGATTCTGGTCGCTTGCTGTCGCCGGCAACAGGTCCACGCTGCGGCAAACCTGAAAATAGTCGAGCATGAATCCCGCTCTTTGCAGCACCTCGGCTTGCCGTTCGATAATGGTCCGATAATCATCCGGACCTTTAAGAATGGCATCCCGTACCGTTAGCAGCGAACGATACAGCAAGGGAGCCACTTGTCTTTCGCTTTCTGACAGATAGCCGTTACGCGAGCTCATCGCCAAGCCGTCGGTTTCCCTCACCGTCGGCACGCCTTGGATCTCGACCGGGATGTTTAAATCGGTCACCATGCGTCGAATCACCGCCAGTTGCTGAAAATCCTTCTCGCCCAACAGCAACAAATCCGGTTGAACCATGTTCAGCAATTTGCACACCACTACTGCCACGCCATCGAAGTGGCCGGGCCGGCTGGCGCCGCAATGCAGAATTGATAAATTTTTTACCGAAACTTGGGTTTGTAACGGCTGCGGATACATTTCTTCGACGGTCGGTAAAAACAACAAGTCGGCGCCACAGGCGATCAGTTTGTCTTGGTCCTGGGATTCCGTGCGGGGATAGCTGGCAAAGTCCTCGTTCGGGCCAAATTGGGTTGGATTGACAAAAATGCTGACCACGACTTTGTCGGCCTGATGACGTGCAGTTTCAACCAGCTTGATGTGACCGTCGTGCAGATTGCCCATGGTGGGGACAAAAGCAATGCTTTGCCCGGCTTGTCGCCATTGACGAATGGTTGCTCTTAATGCCTTGATGGTTTTGACGGTCTGCATGATTCTAATAACAGTGCTCCGCCGCGGGAAACGCTAGCGTTTTTACGGCTTGATGATAACGCCTGATTGCATCGGCGATGTTGTCGGCATTGGCCATGAAGTTTTTGGAAAAGCGCGGACGATTGCCGATGCTGATGTTCAGCATGTCATACAGGACCAGTACCTGGCCATCGCAGTCGGGGCCTGCGCCGATGCCAATCACGGGAATGCCGAGGTTGCGGGTGATTTCGGCCGCCAATAACGACGGAACGCACTCCAGAATCAACATGCCTGCGCCGGCTCGTTCAATGGCTATCGCGTCCTCGAGTATTTTTTGCGCATGAGCCGGTTCCCGGCCCTGGACTTTGTAGCCGCCGAGACGGTTGACCGATTGCGGCAATAGCCCCAGATGCCCGCAAACGGGTATGCCTTGCGCGACCAAAAATTCAATCACCTCGAACTTGGCGCCTTCCAGTTTGACCATTTGCGCACCGCCGGTTTGCATCAACCGCGCGGCATTTTTTAAGGCGGATTTGGGGGTCGCATAACTGGCAAAGGGTAAATCGGCGACGACGAAGGCGCGTTTTCTGGCCGAGGCTACGCAACGGGTGTGATAGGTCATATCTTCGTTGCTGACCGGTATGGTGCTGGCATGTCCTTGAATCACCATGCCCAGGGAGTCGCCGACCAAGATGACTTCAATGCCGGCTTGATCGAGCAAGACCGCGAAACTGGCATCGTAAGCCGTCAGGCAGCTTATTTTTTCCCCGGTATTTTTCATGGCCAACAAATCGCTGATCGTCAACGCTTTGCTGGTGTCGGCATAAAGGGTCATGGCACTATCCTGTGCAAGCCCTCCGCTGGGCAGGCGGTCAGTAAGCTGGCCAAACTGCCCTGGCCGGCTATCGATAAATTGGCAGGAGCGATGTCGGCCAAGGGGTAGAGCACGAATGCCCTGCGGGTCAATTCCGGGTGGGGTATCACCAAATCCGGCAGCGTAATCCGTTGGTCGCCGTACAGCAAAATATCGAGGTCCAAGGTGCGGGCGCCCCAACGCACCAAGCGCACGCGGCCATGCTGGTTTTCGATGTGCTGGCATTGTTTGAGCAATTCCAGCGGTGCCAGGCGGGTCAGGATGCGCATGACAGCGTTGACGTAATCGGGCTGATCCTGGGGGCCGACCGGATGGCTGGTATAAAGAGGGGATAATGCCTGTTTTTCGATGTCGGCCGACGCGGCAAGTTCGCGTGCTGCCGATCTCACCTGTTCGACGGGATTGTCCAGATTGCTGCCTAGGCCGATATAAGCCTCGATCCAGTTGTTCGAGGTGTTCATTGTTGCGTGTTGGGCTTGGGGCGAGTGCGGCGGCGCGGTTTGCCGCGTGATTTGGATGAGCCGCCTTTCGGGGGGGTGGTCATCTTGCGCCGCGTTTCGTCGTCGGCTTCCTGAAAGCGAGTCCACCAGTCCACCAAGGCTGGGTCGGCGCCGCCGGTTTCTGCGCGTAATTGCAAAAAGTCATAAGCCGCGCGGAATTTGGGTTGTTCCAGCAAGCGATAAGGCCTGGAACCCACGGTTCTGGAAAACTTGTTCTGCAAAAACCAGACATCGCGCATCGATTGCGTAATATGGCGTGGTAGCGCGATGATCTTGATTTGCCTGTTCAAGACCTCGTTGGCCGCATTTTGCATTGCGATGGTTTCGTTCTCGCCATGCTGAAGATGTTTTTGGGCGGCCCATTGCAAAGGCTCCCATAACAAGGCGGCCAGCAAAAAATAAGGTGTCAGGCTTTTGCCGTCGGCATAGCGCTGGTCAGAGTTTTCCAACGCCCGGATCAAAAACAGACGGGGAAAATCATGGTCTTGGGTTGCCAAGCACTTGTCGGTGGCCGGGAATAGAATCGCAAACAAGCCGTAATGCCTGAGCATCTCGAAGGTTTGCACGCCATAACCGGCCAAAAATAGTTTCAGCACTTCGTCATAGAGGCGAGCCGCGGGAATGCTTTTCAATAATTCGGCCTGCGAATAGATTGGCCGCTCAGTGTCAGGGTGCAAGGTAAAGCCCAGTTTCACGGCGAAACGGATCGCACGCAACATTCTTACCGGATCTTCGCGGTAACGGATTTCCGGATCTCCGATCAGGCGGAGTACCGCGTTGGCATGGTCCCGCATGCCGCCGGTGAAATCCACCACCGAAAAATCTCGAATGTTGTAATACAAGGCATTAACGGTGAAATCCCGGCGCCAAACGTCTTCTTCCAGCGTGCCGAACACATTGTCGCGCAACAGGCGGCCGTCTTCGTGTATGACTTGCTGATCGGATTGTTCCGGTTCGGAACCGCGAAAAGTGGCGACTTCTATGATCTCACGGCCAAAAAAGACGTGCGCCAAACGAAAGCGGCGGCCGATGATGCGGCAGTTTCGAAAGACCTGTTTGACTTGCTCTGGGCTGGCGTTGGTGGCGACATCGAAATCCTTGGGTTCGCGACCCAGCAATAAATCGCGGACGCAGCCGCCTACAAGATAGGCTTCAAAGCCGGCTTTTTTTAGTCGTTGCAGTACTTTCAGCGCGTTTTCGCTGATTTGCGACCGAGAAATGCAATGCTCGGATCTGGGATAGATTCTGGCCTGGCTTGCCAGCGATGATGCGGCAGGTTCGCTGGCCGATACCTCGGTAACCGAAAATATTTTTTTGAAGAATTTAAAAATGGCTATAACCCTGTTTTTTGTTTTCTAATGCGGGCTCGTCGGTGCTTTGCTTTACCGTAATTTCAAGCCGTCCATGGCTTTATCATAACACCGCGCTAGTTTGCAGCTCAATCCACCACTGTCTTTTACATCGCGGTTTAATATAGTAGAATCGGCCAGTTGGTTGTGCCATGGCCGGGTGGTACTGAGAAATTAAGTAGATTCATCGTTTTATTTGCTGCGATCGGCAATCGTTTAGGAGCGAGGGGAAATGTTTAAGAAGATATTGATGGGCTTTATAGACCAGCCTTTATTTACCAGTTTGTTCGTGGCGGACTTTGCGCTGTTGCTGTTCCACAGACCGCCGTTTTTGTTCTCGTTGGTCATGGTGGGTGCACTGGTGGCAATGAGCATGTACATGGGACAAAAACTCGAATTGTTCCGCAAGTAATTGCCAGCAGTCGATTTTAAAAAAAATCCTAAGCCCGTCGCCGAAAAGCTTTCGGTGCCGGGCTTTTTGCGTAGAATGGGCGCGGTTATTTATGATGCGCTTTTGCTGGCGGCGGTGCTCTTTTTTGCGACTGCGCTGGCTTTGCCGTTCAATGGCGGACGAGCCTTCGCCGCCGACCAATATTATTTCCCTTTCTATTTGCTCTGCGTCAGTTATGTTTTTTATGCCTGGTTCTGGACGCATGGCGGACAAACCTTGGGCATGCGCGCCTGGAAAATCACACTCGTCAATGCCGATGGTGGCCAAGTCAACTGGTGGACGGCCACGTTGCGCTTTGTTGTCGCTCTGCTGTCATGGGCCTGTTTGGGGCTGGGGTTTCTTTGGTGCCTGATCGACAAAAACAAGCGGGCCTGGCACGACCATGGGTCCGGAACCTTTCTATATTGGCGGGCGGGAGAAAAAAATAGCGGGTCAAAATGATTATGCTATATTCCCGATTCAACCTATCTATTCGCTCAGTCGGGAGAATTCAATGAAAAAAATAACAACACTGCTATCCCTGTTGGCTGCGCTCGTCGCTTTCTCCGCCAACGCCGACGTCAAGCTTCAGGATAATTCCAAAATTCTCGGCAAATGGCAGGTCACTCACGAGGCCCTTGCCTTGGACAGAGAAAAGAAACCACTGCACGTGACTTGGGAATTTCAAAAAGACGGGACCTTGGTAACCACCGGTGAAGATGCCCGCAGCGGCATTGGCGCAATGAACATTCCGATCAAATATAGCGTGGCTGACGGGGTGATCAAAAAACAAATCTCGCCCGGCAGGGAGAAATACGAAGATTGCGCTGTCGTGGAAGTCAGCGACAAAGACATGATTTTGAAATGTAAATTTCTATACTTCTTCATGACGCGCATGTAACCCGTCGGTCATGGGCAGGCGGAAAAGCCGCCTGTCTATCTCGTTTATTTTATGCCTGGCTTGACCTCATAGGCGAATGGTTTGGCCAGCGGTTCACCGACGAATAGACCTTGCCCCGGCTGTTCGACGCTCTTCCAATAAGCCTCGATTAACGAGCTTCCGCGCAGATAGTGGTACATGACCAGTCCGGGATTAGGGAATTTAGCCGGGAAATTGCAAGGTTCGACGACGGCGCCGTAGCTGGCGGTGGCGCCCGCTTTCAACCACTCCAATACATTCATTTGCCTACTACCCGACATCACGCCACCGGCTGAGGTCAGGTGGTCGGCTATCGCGCCGGGCAGGAAACGATTCCGAGTTATATGCGGCACATCGATCAGGCCGGTAAAGTAAAACATCACGTCGTCGTGGCCGGCGATGTAGTCTTGTTCAAGATAATGCACCGGCCAGAAAGGTTTAAACGTCTCGGCGATATTTCGAAAAGCTAGCGCGCGCGAACTGCGCGCCTGATCCGATGTTTTGAGTAGGTAGGCGGAACCCGTGGGGCGGGAAAAGTCCGCCGCAATCCCTCGATCGATCAGTTTTCGCGTTTCGGCAAAATCATTCGCGGCTATAACCATGGTGGGACGCCAGCCGTGTTTGTCATAGGGGCGACCCATTTCGGAAGCAAAATAAGGGCTTTTACGCGTCGGCTTGCAGCCCTCCGCACAAAACGCCGGATCAAAGCCCGTCGCAAACGCAGTGGTGATGGACATGCAGTCTACCCGGAACGGTTGCAGCCAGGTTAGCGCGTAGGCCTGTACATGCTGGGGTGTTTTCTCATCCACCGTTCGTTTGATGTGTTCGAACTCGCCACGGGTCAAAACGGCCTTGTGCAGCGGCAGGCGGATATGGATGATTTGATCGAGCGGGATCTTGCGCTTTTGCCGGTAATAATCGGCAATCTGCAGGCTCAAGGCGTCGTTGTCGTTGACGATGACGGCCAAATCCTCGGCACCCAAGGCGGACGTTGGCCTATATAGCGGTGACACTTGCGCCGACGAAGGTTTGATGCTCAAGCAGAAGCATGCGAAAAAAAAGCACAAGGAAACGCAGAAATTATTGATAGACGACATTGCCAAGTAAACGTGAGGAGGTTGCCAGTATGGGGCGGCAATGATGGCACAACTCGGGCGATTCAGACGCGAACCCTGTTTGATATTTGTAATTTTGGGGCTTATGGGCCGGCTGATTTTTCAAGATCGTGGTTTTATCGCCAATGTCGATAGCATCCAGAACGGGTTTGCCTTTAAAATAGCGGATTTACACTCTTCTGCAAACATGGGCCGAGCGCCCCGTAATGTTCATGACCGACTATAAATTGACCCATCTGAAGCAGCTCGAAGCCGAAAGCATTCATATCATCCGCGAAGTGGCGGCGGAATTCGAGAAACCCGTCATGCTGTATTCCATCGGTAAGGATTCGGCCGTGATGTTGCATTTGACGCGCAAGGCCTTCTTTCCCGGCAAGCCGCCGTTTCCGTTGTTGCATGTCGATACCACCTGGAAATTCAAGGAAATGATCGAATTCCGCGACCGCATGGCCAAGGATTTGGGCTGGGATTTGATGGTGCATATCAATCAGGACGGCGTTGAGCAAGGCATAGGTCCCTTCACGCACGGCAGCAAAAAACACACCGACGTGATGAAAACCGATTCTTTAAAGCAAGCGTTGAACAAATACCAGTTCGACGCGGCCTTCGGTGGAGCCCGCCGCGACGAGGAAAAATCCCGCGCCAAGGAACGCGTGTATTCCTTCCGCGATAAGAATCACCGCTGGGATCCGAAAAACCAGCGTCCGGAGCTGTGGAACATCTACAACGGAAAGATCGACAAGGGTGAAAGCATCCGTGTGTTTCCTTTGTCGAACTGGACCGAGCTGGACATTTGGCAATACATTCATCTGGAAAACATTCCCATCGTGCCGCTGTATTTTGCCAAGGAACGCCCAGTGGTCGATAAGGACGGCATGCTGATCATGGTCGACGACGAGCGCATGCCCATAGGCCCCAACGATAAAGTCGAAATGAAAATGGTGCGCTTCCGCACCTTGGGTTGCTACCCCTTGACCGGGGCCGTCGAATCGACCGCGACGACACTGCCGGAAATCATTCAGGAGATGCTGCTGACCACGACCTCTGAACGCCAAGGCCGCTTGATCGACCACGACCAGGCCGGTTCGATGGAACAGAAAAAACGCGAAGGTTATTTCTAAACGATTATCCGATCAGCAACGAATTCAGAGAAAAACATGTCCCACCAATCCGATTTAATCGCAACCGACATCAACGCCTATCTGGCGCAACACGAACGTAAAGAATTGCTGCGCTTCTTGACTTGCGGCAACGTGGACGACGGCAAGAGCACCCTGATCGGGCGCTTATTGCATGATTCAAAGATGATTTACGAAGACCAGTTGGCGGCGGTGCAGGCCGACAGCGTCAAATCCGGTACGACCGGCGCCGGCAAGATCGACCTGGCGTTGCTGGTCGACGGCTTGCAGGCCGAGCGCGAGCAAGGCATCACGATCGACGTGGCCTACCGCTATTTCTCCACCTCAACTCGTAAGTTCATCATCGCCGACACGCCGGGCCACGAGCAGTACACCCGCAACATGGCGACCGGCGCCTCGACCTGCGATTTGGCGGTGATTTTGATCGATGCGCGTTATGGCGTGCAAACCCAAACCAAACGCCACAGTTTCATCGCCTCGTTGTTGGGCATCAAGCACATCATCGTCGCGGTCAACAAAATGGATTTGGTCGGTTACAGCGAGGAAACCTTCAACAAGATCAAGCAAGATTACTTGCGCTTCGTCGAAAAACTGGATTTGCACGACATTCACTTTATCCCGATGTCGGCGCTGGATGGCGACAACGTCGTCAATCCCAGTGAGAACATGCCGTGGTTCAGCGGCAAGCCGATGATGGAATTGCTGAATACCATCGAAATCGCCAGCGACCGCAATTTTGTCGATGCGCGTTTTCCGGTGCAATACGTCAATCGGCCGAACCTGGATTTTCGCGGCTTCTGCGGTACCGTGGCGTCCGGCGTGTTTCACAAGGGCGATGCCGTCACCGCGCTGCCGTCCGGCAAGACCAGCCATATCAAGTCCATCGTGACCTTCGACGGCGAACTCGATGAAGCGTTCGCCTCGATGGCGGTCACGCTGACCCTGGCCGACGAGATCGACATCAGCCGCGGCGACGTCATCATCGGCAATCATCAAAGCCTGCCGACGGTGGCCGACAAATTCAAGGCCGACATCGTCTGGATGTCCGAACAGCCGATGACGCCGGGGCGGCAATATTCAATCAAACTGGCGACCCGCAGCGTGTCCGGTTCGGTGTCGATGATACACCATCGTATCGACGTCAATACCTTGGAGCACCACGACGCCAACGAATTGAAACTGAACGAAATTGGTCATTGCACCGTGGCGGTCAATGCGCCGGTGGTGTTCGACCCTTACAAGCGGAATAAAACTACGGGTTCCTTCATCGTCATCGACAGGCTGAGCAATATCACGGTCGGTGCCGGCATGATCACGGGGGATGCCAGCGAGGAAGAGTGGTCGCCGGTGACTGCCGAAGAGCGCGCTACCCGTTTCGGACAAATTGCTTCGGCGATTGCCTTGACTGGAAACAATGCGCAGCAAGTGGTTTATCACCTCGAGCGCAAACTATTCGATACCGGTCATGCCGCGACCATTCTGGAAACCGGTAACGAAGAGTTGATTGCGGCGATCAAGCACGCCGGTTTGCTGTGCCTGTATCTGCATGGTAATGCCGCGCTTGCCGACGTGGCCTTCGATTGCGATGAGTCTAATGTCGACGAGATTTACGCGGCATTAAAGAATCGCGGTTTGATCCACGGATAAAAAAAGAGCCGGTTTGCGCCGGCTCTACTTTTCAAGGACTTGTACAAAAAACCATCAATCCTTTTTCGGCACATAGCCTTCCGGCATTTCGAAGCCGCCGGCGAACAAAAACTTTTCCCGTTCGGCTTCCAAAATCTTTTTCGAAGCCGGATCGAAGCTGGCCAGCCGCCGTTCGTTGATGATCATGGTTTGCATGGCCAGCCAGTCTTTCCAGGCCTGCTTGGAAATGTTCTCGAAGATATACTGGCCCTTGGCTCCTGGAAACGGCGGCGCATCCAGTCCTTCCGCTTCCACGCCCAGTTTTACGCATTTAACCATTCTGGTCATATTGATCCTCTGAATAAAGTTGTTGCAGCAGGCGCTTGATCGGCGCCGGCAAGCCGAGTGAATGAATTTCGTTGGCTTTATACCAGACCAAGCCTCCGTCTTCCATCACACAGTTATTGGGGTTTTGCAGCGGGAGCAGCACCGGCGTGTAGTCCAGATGATAATGCGAAAAACTGTGCCGCTGTCTGGATAAGATTTTGGGATTGCCGATGCGATAATCGCGTTGTGCCGCCCATGACTGTAACTGTTGGGCATCTTCAAATTCCGGCAGACTCCAAAGTCCGCCCCAAATCCCGGTCGCGGGTCGTCGTTGCAATAAAATCCGCCCATCCGAATCGTGCAGCACCAGAAAATAAATCTGCCTGCTGGGCATGTCCTTGCGCGGTTTGGGTGCCGGGAACTGGTTGACCCGGTCGAGTTGGCGGGCCCGGCAGCCTTGAGCCACCGGACAAGCCTCGCAACGCGGCCTGGATCGGGTGCAGAGCGTAGCGCCCAGATCCATCATGGCTTGGGTGTAATCGCCGCAGCGTTTGCTAGGGGTATGGCGCTGGCTGATACCCCACAATTCGGCAGCGATCTTGCTCTCGCCCGGCCAGCCTTCCACGGCATGAAAACGCGCCAACACCCTTTTGACATTGCCGTCCAGAATGGGTTGGCTTTGCCCGCAGGCGATGCTTAGAATCGCCCCGGCGGTGGAACGGCCAATGCCGGGCAGGGCACTCAGTTGTTCCAGCGTGTGTGGAAACTCGCCGCCATTGGCAGCGACAATCTGAGCGGTTTTATGCAGATTTCGGGCGCGGGCGTAATAACCCAGTCCGGCCCAATGCTGCAATACCTCGTCCAGTTCGGCCTGAGCCAAGTTGTGTACGGTAGGAAAGCGATCCATGAAACGCTGGAAATAGCCGATCACGCTGGCGACCTGCGTCTGCTGCAACATGATCTCCGACACCCAGACACGATAAGGATTGATGCCCTGCTGCCACGGCAAATCCTTGCGGCCGTGGATGTCGAACCAGGCAAGGAGGCGGCGCTGGAATTCGTCAGGGTTCATCCGCTACCATACTCCAGCGAGGGAATGTAGTACCGGACGCTCCATCGTCGAAGTCACCATGCAAACCGGTGTCTATAAACCGTTTTCTACTCCCACTCAATCGTCGCCGGCGGCTTGCCGGAAATATCGTAAGTCACCCTGGAAATGCCGGCCACTTCGTTGATGATGCGTCGTGAGATCAAGTCCAGAAAGTCGTAAGGCAAATGCGCCCAGCGCGCGGTCATGAAGTCTATGGTTTCGACGGCACGGATCGCGATGACGTAGTCGTATTTGCGGCCGTCGCCCATTACGCCGACTGATTTGACCGGCAGGAACACCGCGAAGGCCTGGCTGACTTTGTCGTACAACTCGTGGCGATAGAGTTCCTCGATGAAAATCGCGTCGGCCTGACGCAACAAATCGGCATATTGTTTTTTGACTTCGCCGAGGATGCGCACGCCGAGTCCGGGGCCGGGGAATGGATGGCGATGGATCATGTCGGCGGGCAGGCCCAGTTCCAGGCCGAGTTTGCGGACTTCGTCCTTGAACAACTCGCGCAACGGTTCGACCAGTTTCAAGGTCATGTTTTCCGGCAGGCCGCCGACGTTGTGGTGCGATTTGATCAGATGCGCCTTGCCGCTCTTGGCGCCGGCCGATTCGATGACGTCCGGGTAAATGGTGCCTTGCGCCAGCCACTTGGCGTCGGTCAGCTTGCCGGCTTCCTCGTCGAAAATCTCGACGAACAGGCCACCGATGATTTTGCGTTTGGCTTCAGGATCGCTGACGCCGGCCAGCGCTTCCATATAGCGGGCTTCGGCATCGACGCGGATCACCTTGATGCCCATGTGCTGAGCAAACATCGCCATGACCTGGTCGCCTTCGTGCAAACGCAATAAACCCGTATCGACGAACACGCAGGTCAGTTGCGAGGCTATGGCTCGATGCAGCAGCGCCGCGACGACAGAGGAATCGACGCCGCCGGACAGGCCCAGAATGACCTGGTCGCTGCCGACTTTTTCGCGCACGGCCTTGATGCTGTCTTCGATGATGTTGCTGGCGTTCCATAAGGCTTGGCAGCCGCAGATCTCCAGCACGAAGCGGCTCAGTATGCGGCCACCTTGCTTGGTGTGGGTGACTTCCGGGTGGAATTGCAGCGCGTAGAATTCTTTGTCTTCGTTGGCGATGCCGGCAATCGGTGCGCCGTCGGAACTGGCGATCAGCTTGAAACCTTCGGGCAGTTCGACGACGCGGTCGCCGTGGCTCATCCAGACGTCCAGGAGCCCAAAGCCTTCCGGCGAGACATGGTCTTCGATTTCCTTCAGCAGTTTCGAGTGGCCGCGGGCGCGAATCTGTGCGTAGCCAAATTCGCGATGGTCGGACGATTCCACTTTGCCGCCCAATTGCTCGGCCATGGTCTGCATGCCATAGCAAATGCCCAAAACCGGAACGCCGAGTTCGAACACGATTTGCGGCGCGCGCGGCGTGTCGCTGCTCGTGACGGTTTCGGGACCACCGGACAGGATGATGCCCTTGGCGCTGAAATTTTTGACTTCGTCGTTGCTGGCGTCGCAGGAATAGATTTCGCAGTAAACGCCGATTTCACGGATGCGACGGGCGATCAATTGTGTGTATTGCGAGCCGAAATCGAGGATCAGGATTTTGTCGGAATGGATGTTGGTTTGGGTCACGGGCGGGGCCTTCGGAAATGTGGGAATGGGTAGGGTGGATTCGCCCTAGGGGGCAATCCACCGCGAAGACTTTGGCGGGTTGCCTGCGGCAAACCCACCCTACTCGATGTACATGAATCGATCAATTCAACTGGTAATTCGGTGCTTCTTTGGTGATCGTCACATCGTGGACATGGCTTTCGCGCATGCCGGCGCTGGTGACGCGGACAAACTGCGCGTTTTCATGCATGTCGGCGATGGTCCGATTGCCGGTATAACCCATGCTGGAGCGCACGCCGCCCAGCAATTGGTGAATGATCGCCAGGACGCTGCCTTTGTAAGGCACACGCCCTTCTATGCCCTCTGGCACCAGTTTTTCGACCATCTCGGTTTCCTGGAAATAGCGGTCGCTGGAGCCTTGTTGCTGCGACATCGCACCCAGGGAACCCATGCCTCGATAGGATTTGTAGGAACGGCCCTGGAATAATTCGACATCACCCGGAGCTTCCTCGGTGCCGGCAAACAAGCCGCCCAGCATCACGGCGTCGGCGCCGGCGGCCAAAGCCTTGGCCACGTCGCCGGAATAGCGGATGCCGCCATCGGCAATCAGCGGAATGCCGGTTCCTTTCAAGGCCGCGGCGACATTGGCGACCGCGGAGATCTGAGGTACGCCGACACCGGCGACGATGCGGGTGGTGCAGATCGAGCCGGGGCCGATGCCGACCTTGACGCCATCGGCCCCGGCTTCGGCCAGGGCTTTTGCCGCGGCGGCCGTGGCGATGTTGCCGCCGATGACCTGTACTTGCGGAAAGTTTTGCTTGACCCAACGTACCCGGTCGAGTACGCCTTGCGAATGGCCATGCGCGGTATCGACGATGATGACGTCGACGCCGGCATCAACCAGGGCCGCGACGCGTTCTTCCGTGCCGGTGCCGGTGCCAACCGCCGCGCCGACGCGCAGTCTTTCCTGCTCGTCCTTGCTGGCGTAGGGGTTGTCCTTGGCCTTTTGGATGTCCTTGACGGTGATCATGCCGCGCAAATGAAAGGCGTCGTTGACGACCAGCACTTTTTCGATGCGGTGTTTGTGCAGCAGCTCGATGGCCTCTTTGTGGCTCGCTGATTCATTGACGGTGACCAGGCGATCTTTAGGGGTCATCACCGAGCGAATGGATTCATCCAGTCGGGTCTCGAAACGCAAATCACGACTCGTAACGATGCCGACCAGTTCTTCGCCATCGACGACAGGCACGCCGGAAATATTT
This sequence comes from Methylomonas rapida, assembly GCF_024360925.2. Classification (NCBI taxonomy): domain Bacteria; kingdom Pseudomonadati; phylum Pseudomonadota; class Gammaproteobacteria; order Methylococcales; family Methylococcaceae; genus Methylomonas; species Methylomonas rapida. Next base: position 250,012 of record NZ_CP113517.1, read on the forward strand.
TTGGCGCGAGTCAGTTCCATGACTTCCCGCACCGTGACGTCTGGTGAAACGGTGATGGGATCTTTGATCACGCCGCTTTCGTATTTTTTCACGCGACTGACTTCGGCGGCTTGTTGCGCGGTAGTCATGTTCTTGTGGATGATGCCGATGCCGCCTTCCTGCGCGATCGCGATGGCCAAGCGCGCTTCGGTAACGGTGTCCATTGCCGCCGACACCAGGGGGATATTCAGGGTAATATTTCGGGTTAGTCGGGTTTTCAGTTCCACTTCTCGCGGCAGAACGGCCGAGTGTGCCGGCACCAATAAAACGTCGTCAAACGTGAGCGCTTCCTGAATAATTTTCATGATTACACCTGAGCTAAATTCTAAAATAGCAGCGCATTGTACAGCGTAACCAGCGCTGCGACAAAAGCGGAAATAGCGGGCATTTCTATGTCGATAGGTCTTTTTTGGCGGCCAATGCGGCAACGATGTCCTGCAATTCCATCGATTTGGGTCTGTGCAGATAAATCCCTAGCGCGCCCAATAAGCTAAAAATGTAGAGCGTGTTGAAATCGTCCCCCAACAGGAACATCAGCGGGCCAAACAGGCTGACCGCTTCTATCATGCTTTGCGTGACGATGATGGTGACCAAATAGCGTTGTTCTGCGCTTTTTGCTCCGGGCATGGTCTGGTTCAGGCGCAGGAAGATGTGACGTATCAAATTGGTCAGTGGAAACAGGACGATGGCAACGATATACAGAATGGTGCGAATCAGGATGCGATCGGGCTCGGGGACATCGATACGAATCTCGCTGCCCCATGCGTGGCAAATCAGGTTGTAGATGGCCAGTAGCGCCAGCATTGCGGCACAGATCAGCCAGTGCGGAGTCAGATTATTGGTTTGTTGAGTCGGTGTGAGCATGCCGGTTCCTCGATAGATGATTGCGGTAATCGCGCAGGATAACGGTAAAGGCTATGAAGTCATAAAGAGCGTGAATCACGATGGGTGTCAGCAAATTGCGTTCGCCACCGTAATCCAGGCTCATGCCCAGATACAAGCCCATCAGCATTGCCAGTGCCGCATACAAGGGTGTTACCGCATGCACCAAGGCAAACACAACATTGCTCAATATCAGGCCGGCCGTGAGGCTGGTGATATTTTCCAGCCAGGGTTGCAATACGCCGCGAAACAGGGCCTCCTCCGAAAATCCCGCAATGGCGGCCAGAATCAATAAATCGGTCCAGTGACAGCGATGCAAGCGCGCGCCCAAGGTTTCCAGCAGCAAGGTCCTGATGTGTTGCAGGGGAACATAGGGTAATTGCTGCATCGCAAAAAACAACAGTACTAACGGCAAGGTCAGCAGCAAGCCATTGGCCAGCGATTGTTCGTTGAAGGTCAGGTCGGTAAAAGGATCGACGTTCAGCAGCCAGCCCAGTACGATCGCCACCAGTGTCAAAGCGGATTCGAAATAGCAGGCCGCGCGAAAAAAACTGTCTGGCATTGAGCTGGAGTTGGGCATGGCGGGCAGACCGGCAAAAGTGGGCTAAAAATTTTATCCAAAAACCGTTAAAATTGGCAGCGATAGTCAGCCGGAGCCAACTTGATGCAATGCTTCATCTATAAAAGTTTAAAAAAAGACGAGCTTTACCTCTACCTGGAGAGGAAGGACGATTTTTCCGTTGTGCCGGAAGAATTGTTCAAAAGCTTCGGCAGGCTGCAATTTGTCATGGAATTGAAATTGACCCCAGAGCGTAAATTAGCCAGGGAAGATGTCAATCGCGTGATCGCCGGCCTCGAGCGCAAGGGTTTTTTCGTACAAATGCCGCCAGTCTTGACCCCGATGCCACTGCGCATTGCCAACAATCAGCTTCACTGAGCAGATGCCTTCCCGGCAAACCGTGCTAACATACGCATAGGAAAGCGGTTATTTGCTCACTCTCTTTAGTCAGATCAGGATAAGCAACACATGTCAGACAATCCACAAGCTTACGAAGACGCAAAGTCGAAAGGGATACTTTGGGGTTTCGGCACAATCGTAGGTGTTGTTGCAGTAGTCATGCTGCTATTGGGGGAATGGTGGAGCCGCGAACCCGGACAGTTCAACGTCCAAGACGAGGCCATCGAGCGCATGAACGTGACCCATACCGATCAGATGCCTATCGGTTATGTTTATGCCAATACCTTGGCGCATATCGCCGAAACCATTCTGTTCAAGCCCGGCGGTTATCTGACCAACGACGTGGCCCCGCCCGGCCTGTTCTGCGACAACATCCAGAACTGGGAATACGGCGCTTTGGTGATGCTGCGCGATGCCACCACCGCCCTGCGTAACCACTTTGCCCGCGATCAATCCCAATCCGCCGAAGACCCTGATTTGGCGCAAGCTGAACCCTATTTTTACTACGAGCACAATTCCTGGGCCTTGCCTTCCACCGAGGCGGAGTATGTCAAGGGCATCGAGGCGCTGCACAAATACATGTTGCGCCTGCAAAATCCCAGTTCGACCTCGAAACCGGCACAATTTCACTCCCGCGCCGACAACTTGTGGCAGTACACCGAGGTTGTGATCAAACGCTTGGGTGGCTTGTCTACCCGCCTGGCGGCCAGTACGGACAAGTTTGCCGGCGCTGCGCATGGCGATCCGTCCAATCTGGTGAACATCAACATGCCGACGATTGGCCAAACGCCCTGGCTGGAAATCGATAACGTATTCTACGAAGCGCGCGGCGCCTGCTGGGCCTTGTTGCATATCTTGAAAGCCATCAAGCACGATTTTTCCGACATCTTGCTGGACAAACGGGCCATGAATACTTTGGACAACATGATTCAAGCCCTGGAAAATGCCTTGACGCCGACCTTGAGTCCGGTGGTGCTGAACGGTGACGGCTTCGGCTTGTTTGCCAACTACTCCTTGGCGATGGCCAACTATATCGCCCGCGCCAATGCCGCCGCGCTGGACTTGCGTGACGTGATGAACAGAGGCTAAGGCCATGCAGGATAGCATCAACGAAAACCTGAAAAAGCTGGACACCTGGAAGCGCATCATCTTCATGCTGATCTATGCTGCCATCGACAGCATGGTCAAGTTGTTGCTGTGGTTGGTCGTGTTATTGCAGGTCGGCTCGGTTTTGCTGACGGGTTCCGTCAATCCCAACATATTGGGGTTTGGCCGCAGTCTGTCCACCTATCATTACCATATCCTGCTGTTCCTGACGTTCAACACAGAGCGTTTGCCGTTTCCGTTTTCCGACTGGAATTTGACCAGCGAACCGGAGTCTCTCGACAAGTTGTAAACCATGCAGGACTCACCGCGAAAAATCATCCACATCGACATGGATGCATTTTATGCCGCGGTCGAGCAGCGCGATAATCCCAAGCTTCGCAACAAACCCGTCATCGTGGGCGGCAAACCCGATTCGCGCGGCGTGGTCGCTACTTGCAGTTACGAGGCCAGGCGTTTTGGCGTCCATTCGGCCATGCCGTCTTCCCAAGCCTACAGGCTTTGCCCGCAAGCCATTTTCATCAAGCCACGCTTCGATGCCTACCGCGAGGCGTCCGAAATCATCCGCGGCATTTTTGCCCGCTATTGCGAAAGGATAGAGCCTTTGTCGCTGGACGAGGCCTACCTGGATGTCAGCGACAGTACCCTGTTTCACGGTTCGGCTACCTTATTGGCCAAGCAAATCAAGCAGGACATCAAAGCCGAGACTCAATTGATTGCCTCGGCCGGGATCTCCTACAATAAATTTCTGGCCAAAATCGCGTCGGACCTCGACAAACCGGATGGCTTGTATCTGATTACCCCGGACAGGGCCCTGGAGTTCGTGGAAAAACTGCCGATTGGCAAGTTTCATGGCATTGGTCCAGCGACCGAAAAGAAAATGCGGGAATTGGGAATATCGACCGGTCTCGATTTGAAGCGGACGCCGTTGGCGGTGTTGCAACGGCATTTCGGCAAGTCGGCGGCTTATTACCACGATATAGCCCACGGCATAGACCGACGCATGGTCAATGCTCGCCGGGACCGTAAATCGATCGGCGTAGAAACCACCTTTGCCGAAGATCTCGCCGATCCGCTAGAAATCCAGCAACATTTGCTGGGTTTATTGCGGCAAGCGCTGAAAAAACTGACGGAAAAGCAGATGACGGCGTATACCTTGACCATCAAAATCAAGTACCAGAATTTCGTTCAGATTACACGGGGGCGCACTTTGCAAGAGGCCATCGCCGACACCCCGAATACGGTTCTGCTGCTGACCGATTTACTGAAAAATACCGGCCTTGGCGAGAGAAAGGTTCGCCTGCTCGGCGTCACATTGTCCGCCTTGCGGTCACGCGATACGTTGACCGGCTATCGGCAAATGGACCTGTTCGAGGTTATGTGAGCCAAGCCCGGCCGATTCTGGCAAAGGACTGAGAATGCGTTGGCGCGTGCGGGTCTTGAACCTAACGCTCATGAAGGCGTCGCTCCCACAATGACTTTCAGAGCAAAAACATCAGTAGTCCACGAAAAGCACGAAATACACGAAAGCAATCAATGCGTTATCAACTTTATGCCTTCACCTGTTGGGTGGCATTTTTCGAGGTAATAACTGATTGAAATTTTTCTTGCTCCCTTCGTCCGAACTCAGGACAGGTTTTATGTCTTTCGTGGATCAAAGTCTTTTTCTAGGTTGATTGAGTCGATCCGGTTGCACAGCGTAAAAGCAAGCAACCGGAATCCGACTATAATCTGACCCGTTAGCTTTTTTTGATTCTTGCGACGATGAGATTGCCTTACCGACACATCATGGGTTTAGCGCTGGTCATGCCGGTACTGTTATTGGCAGGTTGCACCAGCACGGAAAAATTGCCGATAAGCAAACAGGGTTCATTGGGCCCCGGCAATACCCGAGCCGCGATCGATGCCTTGCGATTGCAGGGCCAGCCTTATGTGTATGGCGGGAAATCGCCGGAGGAAGGTTTCGATTGCAGTGGGCTGGTGGTTTATGTCTATAACCGGCAGGGACTGAAGTTGCCGCGCACGACGCAATCGTTGGCGCAAAAACTGCCGATGGTAAACCCCGAATATCGCTTACCTGGCGATTTGCTGTTTTTCAATACCGACAAGCCGTTCTCGCACGTCGGGATTTATGTGGGGGATGATAATTTCGTGCATGCACCCAGCAGTCGCACCGGTCGCGTCATGAAGTCCAGCTTGCGGCAACCCTATTGGCGCGAACGCTTCATCGGCGTCCGTCGGCCGTTGCTTAATCCGGGGCTGTCATTCAACTCAACCGGCGATACGTCTTGTAATTATCAGTGAGTCATTAACGTGATGCGTCCACATAGGGCGTTGCGATTTATGGTTATGACTTATTGAAATTTTCGTGATTTTTATATCCTTCGTCGATCAATATAGATCTATCGGATCGACATCCAGCGACCAGCGCACTTTCTTGGCCTCCTTAAGCTCTGCAAGCAACGGTAATGCCGCATCCAGCAATTGATGCAGCGCTTTTCGCTGCGGGCTTTGCAGCAGCAATTGAAATCTAAATTGTCCGGCGCGACGAGCCATGGGGGCCGGTACGGGACCCAAGACCTGAATACGCCCAGCGTTCAATGGCGGAAGCAATTGGCAGACAGCCTGCAGAAACTGCTGCGGAGCCAGCGCATTGTTCGCGTGAACCCTTAGCAGGGCTTGGTAAGCGCAGGGAGGAAGACCGGCCTGTTTGCGCTCTTGCAGCGCAACTTGGGCAAAGGCTTGGTAGCCTTGGCTGAGCAATATAGTCAGCATCGGGTGGTGTGGCTGGCGAGTTTGCAGGACGACATGGCCGCGCTTATCGGCTCGCCCGGCGCGTCCCGCCACCTGTACGATCATTTGCGCCAGCTTTTCGGCGGCATGGAAATCGACGCTGAACAAACCGCTGTCGATGTCCAGGATCGCCACCAAGGTGACATCGGGAAAATGATGGCCTTTAGCCAGCATTTGGGTGCCCAGAATAATATCGGCATGGCCGCTATGGATTTGCCGCAGATACCCTTCCAGAGAACCTTTGCGCTGCGTCGTGTCCCTGTCCAGGCGCACGATGAGTTTGTTGGGGAACAAATCGGTCAAGGTCTGTTCGATGCGCTCCGTGCCCATGCCTAACGGCTGCAATTCACCGGTGCCGCAGGCCGGGCAGCGGTTGATCAGGCTTTGCTCGAATCCGCAGTGGTGACAGCGCAGGCGGCGTTCGCCGGCATGTATCACCATGTTGGCGTCGCAACGGATACAGCGGGAAACCCAGCCGCAGCCATGGCAGATCAGCACCGGAGCAAAGCCGCGGCGGTTCAGAAACAGCAAGACTTGCTGTCCTTTTTCCAGAGTGTTATGCATCAGTGTGATCAAGGGTTCGGACAAGCCCGCCTGCATCGCCTTGTTGCGGATGTCCAGAACCTGAAATTCCGGCTCGACCGCATTGCCCGCACGTGCCGAAAGTTCCAGCAGCCGATAGCGGTTACGCTGAACATTGAACAGGCTTTCCAATGAGGGCGTGGCGGAACCCAGCAATACCGGGATGTTCAGCATTTTGGCCCGGGCAATGGCCACATCGCGCGCCGAAAACCTAAAGCCTTCCTGCTGTTTGAAAGAGCTGTCGTGCTCTTCGTCCAATATGATCAAGCCCGCCCGCGGCAATGGCGTGAACAGGGCAGAGCGCGTGCCGAGCATGATGGGCGCCCGGCCTTGTTGCATATGCAGCCAGGCGTTCAGGCGCTGGCTGTCATTCAGCTTGGAATGAAAGCAGACGATGGGTACCTTGAAGCGCTGGCGAAAACGCTGCTCCAGTTGCGGGGTCAGTGTGATTTCCGGTAACAGCACCAATACCTGCAAACCTTGTTGTAATGCTTCGGCAATGATCTGCATATACACTTCGGTTTTGCCGCTGCCGGTGACGCCTTGCAGCAAAGATACCGAAAAGCGGCCCAAACCCGCAACGACAGCCTCGATGGCCTGCCGTTGCTCCGGATTGGCGAGCAGTGCCTTGGGTTTTTCAAAGATGTCGGCAGGGCGTGCCGGCTCGATGTGCTCCTGTACCAGGCCTTTTTCCAGCAGGGCCTTGAGTGCCGTCTTATGTGGCGCCAGCGCGCTCGAAGCAATGGCCGAGGGATGCTCTCGAAACAAGGTGAGCAAGGCTTGTTGTTTTGGCGCGCGCTTGAGTTGTTCGGGCTCTATTTGCCGTCCCGATTCGGTCAAGGCATAGCTGGATTCGTGTTGCAGTATCGCGGGTTTGCCTTGGCGCAGGGCAACCGGAAACGCGGTGGCAATCACCTCGCCCAGGGGATGGTGATAATAGCGGCTGGCCCATTCTAATAAACGCAAATCATGGAAGAACAGCAGTGGTTCGGCATCGAGAATTTCTTCCGCATGCTTAAGCCGCTTGGGATCGACCTTGCAATCCTTAGATTCGATAACTCGCCACACCACGCCAGTTTTCGTTGCCTTGCCAAACGGTACTGAAACCCGTACACCGGGGGCAATGGTCGATGAAGCGTATTGCCGGGGCGGCCAATAATCAAACAAACGATCCAGCGGTACCGGGATGGCAATTTGCAAAATCTGATTTGGCGGGTTATCGCGGTTAGCCATGCAAGGTGATGGTTTTTTGAAATTGCAGCTCTAAGTGATTATCGAGGCTGAGGAAAGTCGAGTTACTCACAAATGCTGTGGATAACTCTGTGGATTGGCGTTGAACAACAAGGCTTAGTGGCGGTTTTTATTACGGATTTGTTAAATTGGCCAAGATTGAGTCAGAAAGATTAAGTATAATAAAAACAATGAGTTATGGCTGTATTGAGCTTGGGCCTAAAAATTCGTTCGCCGAAAAAATGGCTTGCATTCTTTCAAATAGGGGTTTGTGAATAACCTTGACTATAAACAGCGATTCGATACTTTCATGGCTGCGTTTTGGATGCAGAATTCAGCCAAATTGCCCCTAGGCTAAAGGTCGCCAGCAATAAAAAGGCAATCAAGGTCCAACCTGGAATCGTCAATCCAAGGAAAATGCCCTCGATTTGCGAGCATTCGCCGGTGCCTGTCAACATCAGTTTGATGGTGTCCGCCAGCGGGAAGTTTTGAAAGACATACTCCAAACCCGGACTACATTCCGGGACTTGATCGGGCGGCAAATGCTGCAGCCAGACATGGCGCGCGGAAATGCCGGCTCCGACCAGCGCCAATGCCGCGCCGATCAGCGCATAGATTTTTACGCCCCGATTATGAATGGCCGCCGTCAGAAACAGCAGGCCGGTTGCCATGATCGCCAAGCGCTGGGAAATGCACAATGGGCAAGGCTCCAGCTCTTCGACGAACTGCAAAAAGGCGCCGAAACCCAGCAGGGAACAGCAACCGAGAAATCCCAGAAAAAACCAGAGGCGGGTATTGAGTGTTGCAAGCATCGTTATCATTGAGTACCGTAATAGTCGAATAGTGCGAGCATCCATGGCCAGCGTGTCAAAAACACCTTGCCCTGGTGGCCGAAAGAAGACGACGATAAAATTATGTATCATCGAATTGTAACCCGTCACCATCATTTGCGGACGGCTTGTCCGCCAAGAGCGGAAATCACGGGATGGAACCGCACGTTTGACGATTATACTCATCTATACAGCTCAGCGAGTTGTGTTCGGCTAAATTGACTTGGCCTTCAAAAACGCTTTAATGATTTAGAGAATATCTCATGCCATCGATTGAATTCGTCAGCTTGGCTGGCGCCGTGTTGTTGCTCATCAGCATTTTTTCCAGCAAATTAGCCAACAAAGTAGGCATTCCGTCGCTGTTGTTCTTTCTGTTGACCGGTTGGTTGATCGGCAACTTCGGTGGCGTCATGCTCGATAATATCGAAATCGCCAAATTCATCGGCGATTTTGCGTTGATTTTCATTCTGTTCGCCGGTGGGTACGATTCGCATTGGCCCAATATACAGCCGGTGCTATGGCAAGGACTGTGCCTATCCACCTTCGGCGTATTCATCACCATGCTGTTGTTGGGTAGTTTTGCCTGGTTCATCCTTGGTTCGTTCAGCAGTTTTTCCTTGGGCATCCACGGCATCACGTTTGCCGAAGGCTTGCTGTTGGCGGCCATCGTGTCCTCCACCGACGCGGCGGCGGTATTTTCGGTGCTTCGCTCCAGTCGACTGGATCTCAAGGGTAAATTGCAACCCTTGCTGGAACTCGAATCCAGCAGCAACGACCCGATGGCGGTATTACTGACAACCAGTTTGATCAGCTATATCGGCGCCGGACATGCGTCCTGGCTGGAAGGCGGCTTGTTCTTGGTCATGCAGTTGACGATAGGTGTCGTCATTGGCTACGGCGCCGGACGCGGCATGGTTTGGCTGTTGAATCATCTGGGCTTGAGCTCGGCGGGCTTGTATGCGATTGCCTCGATAGCGCTGGTGCTGTTGACCTTTAGCGCGGCAACCTTTTTCAAGGGCAACGGTTTTCTTGCCGTGTATGTGGCCGGGGTCGTGGCGGGTAACCACAAAGTGGTGCATCAGAATTATATAGGGGCTTTTCACGACAGTTTTGCCTGGTTGATGCAAATCATCATGTTTTTGACGCTGGGCATGCTCTCCGTGCCGCATAAGGCCGAGCTTTCCGCGCTGGCCAGCGTGGCCGTCGCCGTCAGCCTGTTTCTGATGTTCGTCGCCCGCCCGCTCAGCGTTTTCATCAGTTTGTCCTGGAGCAAGATCAGCATCAAGGAAAAGCTATTGATTTCCTGGGTGGGCTTACGCGGCTCGGTGCCTATTGTGTTGGCCACGTTTCCGCTGGCATTCGGCATCAAGGAAGCCGGCGAGATTTTTGTGCTGGTCAGTTGCATCGTGGTGATGTCGGTTTTGATCCAGGGCTTTTCTCTGGCACCCGTGGCTCGCTGGCTGGGATTGGCGGATAAAAAATGACGGACGCCAGATTGCTTGAATCCTGCCAAGCTGATTTTCCACGTCCTCTTGAAAGGCCCTGATTCTCATTGGAAAAATTAACGCCAGGCATAGCTCGGGAGTGCAATAGGATTTCGTCAGAAATAACTTCCGCATTCTGTTCCCTCTCCCTTCGGGAGGGTTAGGGTGAGGGATATAAATAGGGGCGTTATTAGGGACGAAATCCATAGCGCTAAAGAAACCACCGGTTACCGCTCGACAGGCGTTTTTTTAGTGTGCCCAGGATATTTCCACCGACTTTTTTCATTTCGTCTTGGATATATTGCATCTGCTCGCTCCGCGCCACTTCGAGCAACAAGGCCGAAACACCGACGAGGCCGGCTTTGCAACGTGCCCAGATCAATGGCCGCATCGCCGTGGCCGATGCCAGGACATGGGCGGCATACCCTTGCAGCCGTCTATCCCATGCCTGCGGCAGCCACATTTGATACAGGCTCAGGCCAATCTGAAAGTTTAGCGACAGCCCCAGCAAACCGCCGCTGAGCACCAGTAAATACGCAAAAGCCGGCGTTTCCCGCGTCAGATACCAGGCAAAGATGTCGGTCAGCATGCTCATGAACGGTATGCCTATCGTCAGGCGTTTTAGCCAGACCGGTATATCGCACAGAATGAACAGCTTGCCGACGAAAAACAAAATAAAGGCAATGCCGAACAGGTGGATATGCGAAACCCTGACCAGCGACGGAATCGACGCGCCGCGATCGGACTCGGTCAGTTTGACGACCTGTTCGTAGCTGGTCAGTGGCGGTACCTTCAGTCCACTGGCAGGAGAATGGCAAGCCAGGCAATCGCGCTGCAGGATTGGCGCAACCTGCGTTTCATAGAGCGCTTGCGGCGCGCCGGAGGCGATCCAATCCAGAATGGCGCTTTTGTCTTCGGTCGATTTCAGGTTGCCGGCCATCGGCCCATTGATGGCGGCCGCCAAACGGGTTTGCTCGGGACTGCCGTGATAGGCAATCGCAATATCGGCTATCGACAAACCGGCCTGCCCATCACGCCCTTGATGGGTAAAAAAAACCTGCCCCAGGGAAAATAAATAGCCCAATCCGATGCTTAACAAAAACAACGTATTGAGTATGCGTTCGGAAACGGAAATATCATTGAAGCGTTGACAGTTTGCCATGACCCACCTCTTGCCTACTAGAACACAATGTCATTCAGCAAGATACGTGCCTCAATAGATTCATTAAAATTCAATCAGTTATAAACTCGCATTCCAAAAATGAGGGCCTCGCTGGTGCATGTCCGCACCGATGTCGTGCGTTTTTAACATTAGTTGCGCATTCGCAACATCAGCGTAAGGACGACAGCCTCAGTCAGCACTCCCGAAGAAGGGCGAGGTAACAGTCAAAACAGTTCCCTCTCCAGCGAGGAGAGGCGCTTTTACGATACCCTCCGGCTTGAGGAGCGGGACATATCTTTTCAGGTAATATATTGATTGATGCGCCAGTCTATTCCATCGATCAGGCGATTTACGCCACATTCCGGCGGGCCAATAGGTGCCGGTGGGCGGTTATATCATGACGGTAACGATAGCCTTTCATGAGTTGTTGGGATGGCTATTGGCTTCGCGATACAGCGGGGGCAGACCTCGCACCAGGTTTGATTATTTCTCTAGCATTGGCTACATGGAATAGAATAGGCCAAGGCTTGCAATGAAGCAGGCAAATCCAATTTAGGAGAGAGTTAATGGTTGAAAAATATGTGTCCTTGTCCGAGGACGATCGAGAGCGAATACATCAATTGTCGGTAATGGACGGCACCCTGGGGCCTTCGGTGCTCGATATTCGCAGTCTTTACGCAAAAACCGGGTATTTCACCTATGACCCTGGATTTACCTCGACCGCGAGCTGCTCGTCCAAAATCACCTTTATCGATGGCGAAGCCGGCATTCTGCTGTATCGAGGTTACCCGATCGAGCAACTGGCGGAAAAATGCGATTTTCTGGAAGTCTGCTATTTGCTGCTGAACGGAGAATTGCCCAACGGCGCGCAGATGAAGGAATTCGTGACCACCGTCAGCCAGCACGTGATGGTGCATGAACAATTGACCAAGTTTTACAGCGGCTTTCGCCGCGACGCCCATCCGATGGCGGTTTTGGTCGGAGTCGTGGGCGCCTTGTCGGCGTTTTACCATGACGTGATGGACATTACCTGCCGCGAGGACCGCTACATGTCGGCCATCCGTCTGATCGCCAAAATGCCGACCATGGTGGCGATGTGCTACAAGTACAGTATCGGCATGCCGTTCATCTATCCCAAACGCAAGCTGGGTTACGCCGAGAACTTCATGCGCATGATGCACGGCGATCCCTGTGACGAATACATTCCCAATCCGGTGTTGACGCGGGCGCTGGACCGCATCCTGATCCTGCACGCCGACCACGAACAGAACGCTTCGACCTCGACTGTCAGATTGGCGGGATCCAGCGGCGCCAACCCCTATGCCTGCGTGGCGGCGGGCATTGCCTGTCTGTGGGGCGCCGCGCATGGTGGCGCGAACGAAGCTGTGTTGAACATGCTGGAAGAAATCGGCGACGTGTCGCGTATCGGTGAATATGTGGCTCGCGCCAAGGATAAAAACGATCCCTTCCGGTTGATGGGCTTCGGGCACAGGGTGTATAAAAATTACGATCCGCGCGCGAAATTGATGCGCCAGACTTGCCACGAGGTATTGGACGAGCTGAATCTGAACGATGATCGTTTGTTCAAACTGGCGATGGAATTGGAGCGGATTGCGCTGGAAGACGAGTATTTCGTCGAGAAGAAACTCTATCCGAACGTGGACTTTTATTCCGGCATCGTCCTGCGGGCCTTGGGGATTCCGACCGAGATGTTCACCGCGATCTTCGCGCTGGCAAGATCGGTGGGCTGGATTGCGCAATGGGATGAAATGATTTCCGATCCCGAATTGAAAATCGGCCGGCCGCGGCAGTTATATCGCGGGGTGCCGATGCGCGATGTCAAACCGATTTCCAGTCGTTGATCCTATAAAAATCATTGGGTCCACGAAACACACGAAAATCACGAACAGTTTCAAAAAGTTATTGCTCAAAAAGCCGACACCTTGTGGGTAACCAAGCCACGTGACGTAACCAACTGTTTTATTTCGTGTCTTTCGTGCTTTTCGTGGACTACTGATGCTTTTAGGTTGATCAGTAAAACGGCAAATTTTTTACAACGTCGAACATGGCGGGAGCCGTGCGGTTCCCGCGAAGCTTTTAAACATGACCTGGCGCCATAGGACGGTATTAATCGTTCGGCTTATTGTATGGTGCTGGTGAAGGTCATCGAACTGACGACGATTTATCGGCTTTCATGCGGGCGGCTGCTAACTTGGACAATGGCTTGCTCAATGGCCTTGGCTACCGCCATGCGCATGTCTTCGTGATCGCGTTCGGTCAGGTTGGCGCTTTTATCGGTCATGTTGCGCACGTAACAGGTCGGTAACTTGTTCAGGGCGATACAGGCCACGTCTTCCAGCGACGTCCGCGACAGGGGGGCCAGCGTGTTTTGTTGCATGAGCCATAAGTGGTCTATCACCAGCTGCTCATAGTAGTTGCAGATATCCAGCATGAAAGCCTCTTTATTGTCATGAGTTGCACTAAGGATAGCCAATAAATCGGCCTAAGGCCATCGTAGCCCAAGCATGATGCCGTGGTGCTTATTCCGCGCGCAAGGCTTCCAGCGGATTCAGCTGCGCGGCTTTCATGGCCGGCGTTATGCCAGAGACAATGCCTATCAATAGCGACACTGAAAAGGCCGCGGCTATATAACTCCAGGCCAGTTCTACCGGTAGCGCAGGCACAAGGGCGGCCGCCAGTTTGACCAGAGCCACCCCCAGCAGCACGCCGCCCGCACCGCCGGCCAGGCTCAGTAACAGTGCTTCGCCCAGGAATAATCTAAAGACCACACGACGTTCGGCGCCTATCGCGCGCAATAAACCTATCTCGGTGATGCGTTCGGATACGGCGATGGTCATGATGGTCAGGATGCCGACCGAGCCCACCAGCAACGAAATGCTCCCCAACGCGGCCACCGCCATGGTCAGAACGCTTAGAACCGAGTCCAATTTTTCCAGCATCTGATTCTGGGTGATGATGGTGAAGTCTTCCGCGCCATGACGGGCGATCAAGTGACGCTTGAGATTGCGCTCCACGATTTCGCTGCTGGCCTCGTTGTCGTACAGCACGTCGATTTCCATCAGGCTTTGGCGATCGAACATTTCCATTGCCTTGTTGCTGGGAATGTAGACGGTGTCGTCCATGTCGAATCCCAGCATTTGACCCTTGGGCTCCATGACGCCGATGACGCGAAAACGGTCGCTACCGATGCGGATGCGCTGCCCCAAAGGGCTGGCGGTGCCGAACAACTCCGCATGCATCTTGCTGCCCAAAACCGCAAACGCGCGCGGATTTTCCAGGCTGTCGTCCGGCAGGAAGCGCCCCATGGCGAGCTTGAGCTTCCATATTTCAGGCAATGCCGCGCCGACCCCGAATACGTTGGCGCGCCGTTGCTTGTTGCCTGCTTCGATCCGGGCATTGCCTTGTACCATCGGCATGGCCGCCTGGACGTAATCGAGTTTTTGCAGGCTGAGTACATCGGCATTCGATAGCGGGCGCACGGTACTGATGGTCGCGCCGGACAGGCCGAAGGTGGTGGTTTTACCGGGTGTAATGGCTATCAGATGCGTCCCGAACTGGGTGAATTCCGACAGGACAAAGCGATGGATGCCGCGGCCAATGGATGTCAGGATCACCACGGCGGCAATGCCTATGATCAAGCCCAAGGCGGTCAGCATGGAACGTTGTTTGTGGCTGCCGATGCTGCGTAAGGCTAGCTTGACTAAGTCGGTCCAGTTCATGGCTTTATCGTCTGCCCAAGGCCAAGATGGGATCGAGTCTTGCCGCTTTGCGGGCGGGCAGCACACCGAAAATCAGGCCGGTGGCCAATGCGACCGACCATGCGGACAACCAGGCCCAGGCCGGCAAGTTGAGCGGGAAATCGGGATAAAGCCAGCGTAACAGCCAGATTCCGATCTGACCTATCAGGCTACCGAAAACCGCGCCGATGAGCGACAGCAAGGCTGCCTCCGATAAAAATAGATTGTGTATTTGGCTTCGAGTCGCGCCCAGTGCTTTCAGTAGACCGATTTCAGCGGTGCGCTGAGTTACACTGACCAGCATCACGTTCATCACCAATACGCCGGCGACGGCTAAACTGACGGCGGCGATGCCGGCGACCGTCAGTGTCAGAGCCTTGAGGATTTTATCGAAGGTGTTGACCACGCTGTCCTGGGTAATCACGGTCACATCGTCCTCGCCTTCGTGTCGCTGTTTGATGATGGCGCGCACGTCGTCGACGGCCTTGTGCATGGCGGTTTCGGACTCGGCCTCGATCAATACGCGAAATAGGGAATGGCTATCGAATAGCGCCAGGGCCGATGCAACAGGCACGATGACGAGTTCGTCGAAACCCACCCCGATCGATTGCCCTTGCTTGGCCAACACGCCGATTACCCTGAAACGGCGGTCATTGATGCGTAGCCATTGGCCGACGGCATTCTGCCGCGGAAACAGTTCCTCGCGTATGGTTTGGCCTATTACGCAAACGGGGAGTTCTTTATTGGCGTCTATCACAGGCAGGAATTGGCCTTGCTCGATTGACAAATGACGCACTCTTTGCAGGGCGTGGCTGGAGCCCATGATATTGGTTTCCCGCTCCAGGCCCGCGAACGATACCGGAGCCGAGCATATGCTGACCGGAGCAATGGCCACGACATGCCGGCTTCTAAGCAGGGCGGCTGCGTCGTCCAGCGTCAAATCGCGCGGTGTTTCCCCAAACAGTGGAGGGTGGCCGCCGGTGGTCTCGGTGCGTCCAGGCAAAATGATCACCAGATGCGTACCCAACGATTTGAATTCATTGATGACATAATTACGCGCGCTATCGCCCAGCGCGGTCAAAATATTCACCGAGGCTACGCCGATGCTCATCGCCAACACAATCAGCGCGGCGCGCAATGGTTGAGTCTTGATGGCCTTGGCCGCATGCAGCAGGATGTCTTGAAATAGCATCGTCTAACTCGGGTTGTTATCCGGGCAGTTTAGCCGGATAAACGCCAAAGGCATAGCCGAGGCCGCTAAGTCATGGGCAGGAAATAAAGCAATGAATTGTGCGAATTGATTCGCACTGCGCGGATAAACCTAGAAAAATCATTTGGTCCACGAAATACACGAAAATCACGAAAAGTTGCAAACTGTTTTCATCCTCAAGAGCTGCACCGGACAGGTGAATCGATAAGCGTTAATAACGCCCCCACAGAAAACTGGGGTGATTGCCTAGCATCGAGCCAAACGCCTGTGCAAAAATAAGCTTTTTGGCAGGCTGTCGCAAAACTACTGTAGTCTTTTCAGCCACGCACTCACTTCGTGCGGCTTGGATGCGTGATCGGAAATCAAGACAATGATGTCTTCATAGCCAAATTTCCTGGCAAGCGATAAGGCATTGTCGCCTTTTGGCGTTTTGAGTTCTGGATCGGCGCCATATTCCAATAGCAGCACCACTATATCCGACTCACCCATTGAGATCGCCAACATTAGCGGCGTCCATCCCATCTGATTGCGCACGTTCAAATCCGCGCCATGTTCTATGAGTTGCATGGCCAATTCCTTGAAACCGCGTGTTTTTTTGCCGCATGCCTCTAAAAGAGGCGTCAGTCCAGAAGCATCTTTCACATCGGCATCGGCCCCTGCTTTGAGCAAAAGGTTGGCAATAATGGTGAAATTGTTCTTTATTGCAATTTGAAGACAGCTGTTTCCGAGTTCGTCACTGGCATTGACATTGATGCCGGCCCGGACGAATAGATCGACTAATTTTTGGCTGCCTTGATTGATGGCCTTTATAAATTCGGGCACCGTAAAATTGACGCCGATCGACTCAAGCTGTTTGATAGCTTCAATCTTTGTTTCCGCCTGCTTTAAATTCTCGGCTTCCCTGAAATGATAAAGCCGGTGTATGTCTTTAAAAGCATCTTCATCGAAGCCTTTACGTCCGCCTCGGGTGTCGATCAGAAGCGAGGTAAAATAGTCATTGATGCCAGGTTTATTCCATAGCGCAACAATCTTTTTAAATACATGGGGATATTTTTGTTGCAACGCCGCGGGGTAATCTTTGCCCAAAGATTCAAAGAGTTCATGTTTCATCTGTGTTTCATTATACCTCATCAAGACAGCGTTCGAATCCTACGCATCAGCGGCGTGACGGCGCCATGTTGCTTGCCCCGGACGGCCTCGTCTTCCGCATGCCGCCCCTCCTCTTTATCCTAAAAATGGCCGTAAGTCCACGAAAATCACGTAAGAAATCATTACGTTATGAAGTCTATCGATTCACCTGTCCGGTGCAGCTCCTAGGTGTGATAACTGTGTGCAACTTTTCGTGATATTCGTGTGTGTCGTGGACCAAATGATTTTTCTAGGTTTATAAGCCAATGCGGCGGATATTCGCCACGCAAGCCGGTGAACCGGTAAAATAACGCTTTGATTTCGATACCGAGTTTTTAAATTGACGCCTACCGCCGTAACACCAGCATCCATTGAACAGGCCGCCGATTTGCTGCATCGGGGCAAATTGGTCGCCATTCCCACCGAAACCGTTTACGGCCTCGGTGCCGACGCCTCGAATCCCGAGGCTGTCGCCAAGATTTTCCAGGCCAAGGGCAGACCCGCAGACCATCCCTTGATCGTGCATTTGGCCTACGCTTCGCAAATGAAGGACTGGGCCGAAGAAGTGCCCGACTCTGCGTTGCGCCTGGCCAGCGCATTCTGGCCCGGCCCGTTGACGATGATTTTACGCAAGAAAACCTCCGTGCCTGCCGTCGTCACCGGCGGCCAGGAAACCGTCGCCTTGCGCGTGCCCGATAATCCGGTGGCCTTGTGGCTGCTCAGGGTGTTTGGCGGCGGCATCGCTGCGCCGTCGGCGAATCGATTCGGCCGTATCAGCCCCACCACCGCGCAGCACGTAGCCGAAGAATTGGGCGATGCCGTGGACTGCATTCTCGACGGCGGCCCCTGTACGGTCGGCGTGGAATCGACCATCATCGACCTGACCGACCAACAACCGACGATCTTGCGCCCCGGCCGCATCACCCGCAGTCAACTCGAGGAAGTCTTGCAGCGCGAAGTCGCGCTGAAATCGCAGCATAAAATCCGCGCGCCCGGCATGCTGGCTTCGCATTATGCTCCGCACACGCCAGCCTATCTGTGCGCCACCGCAACCTTGCTGGAATTGTTGGAAGAGAAGAGCGAGCAAGGTAAACAGGTCGGGGTATTGGTGTTCAGCGAATCACTCAATCTGGCCTGCCAACATTTGCTCAGGCTGCCACAGGTGGCGGAAGACTACGAAGCCGCCTTGTATGGCGCGCTACGGCAACTGGATAAATTAGGGCTGGACAGCATCCTGGTCGAGCAGCCGCCCGAAACGGAAGAATGGATGGCGGTAAACGACAGGCTCGGCAAAGCCACGATATGACGGACGCCGACTGGATGCAACATGCGCTGAGACTGGCGCAACGGGCAGAACAACAGGGCGAAGTCCCGGTCGGTGCGCTGTTGGTCCATGAAGAGCGCTGTATCGCCGAAGGCTGGAATCAACCCATCCAAACCAACGATCCGACCGCGCATGCCGAAGTCGTCGCCTTGAGAAAAGCCGGCCAAATCCTGCAAAATTACCGCCTGATAGACACCACCCTGTATGTCACGCTGGAACCTTGCGTCATGTGCATGGGGGCGATTGCACATGCCCGCGTCAAGCGTCTGGTATTTGGCGCCTTCGACCCCAAACGCGGCGCGGTATGTCATGCGCTGCAACTGAGCGATGCGCCGTTCCTGAATCACCGGGTGGAATGGAGCGGCGGCGTTCTGGAACCAAGCTGCGCCGAGCTGCTGACCGATTTTTTCAAGGCCCGCCGCGGACGCCCGTGAGCGATTGGTCCAAGCTTTGCGACAAACTAATCCAACAAGCAGCCAGTTGCAGACAACCGATAGCAATACAGAAGGGTGGCGCGGCTATCGCTCAGTTCGATGATCTCATCCGCAGTCCATGCCGGTACCGGAAAAGACGAAGACAGCAACAGGCTTCCCTTCGGCATTTCCCGGCGACATTTTTCGCCCAAGCGCCGCATCACCGCCGGCGACAGAAAAGCAAACACGATTGCGTAATCGGCAAGCCCACATTGCCAGAAGTTATTTCGGATCACCGTCACATTGGGTAAATGCCGGCAACGCCAAGCCAATATCAGCCACGGCAAGGGCGCGTTTTCCACTGCGGTGATTTTTAGCCGTGGGTTCATTCTGGCCAACGGCGTCACGACGCTGCCCAAGCCGGCGCCCAAATCGATCAGACTGTCCGCTTGTTCGGTTTCCACGATGACACTCAAGGCTTCGGCTACTTTGGTCGACGACAAAAACAACGGCACTTCGCCCTTGAACGTGCCCCAAAACACCAATAGCGACAACAACAAAGCCATTGGATACAACCAAGCCGGCAGCGGATGCTGCACTAGCAGCCAGGCGGCCGGCAAAAACGAAAGATGTATCGGCAGCCACCACACCGGTTGCCCAAATCCACGGGAAAGCAAGGCGGCCAGCAAGCCTTGAACGCCAATGATCCAGCCAGGGCTCAGCCCAAACCGCGCCAGCCTGCCGGCCAGCGCAAGCACGCAAAGCAAGGCGAGGATTTGGCAAATCAAGGCCTTGATGGGTTGCAGCCCGACTATTCGCGGCACGAGTGAATCGATGAAGGGAAAGTAGCGGACTTATTCGGCATCGGCCGTAAAGCATGCCGCCGCGATCTCGTTATCGCCATGGGCCACAAATAAATCCGGCAGCACGTGATCGGCAAGACGCGTGAACGCAGCAAGCCATCATGTTTACGGGCTGATTGCGGGTCCCGAGACACGCGTGTTTTGCTTAACTTGCGGGGATACGCCCGGCAGGCTAACGGGCGCTGCCGCATCGGGGAGGGCGCCCTCATGCAGCACCTGCCGTTCGGTTTTTTTGTTCATGACGATGATCGAAATCCGCCGATTCATCGGATCGTTTGGATTGTCGGCATTGTAGGGAATGCTCGAAGCCAAGCCGACGATACGCAAAATCTTTTCTTCACCCAAGCCGCCCAGGTTGAGTTCATGCCGGGCGACATTGGCGCGGTCGCTGGAGAGTTCCCAATTGGAATAGCCCGTTCTATTGCTCGGAAACGGCAATGCGTCGGTATGGCCGTTGATGGTCACCTTGTTGGGCAATTCATTGATCACGGGCGCCAGCTCATGCAAGATCATCTTGGCATGATCTTCGATGCCGGAACTGGCCAGCTTGAACATGGGCCGGTTCTGGGCATCTATGATCTGGATTTTCAGCCCTTCCGGCGTCGTTTCCAGCTGGATTTGCTCCCGATATTCCGCCAGCTTGGCATTGGCATTCAGCATGGATTCGATTTTTTCCTCCAGCTTTTCCAGCTGAATTTTCTCCTGCTCTTCCGCCAATTTTTCAATATCTTCCGGGCTCGGCTCGGACGGTATTTCTTCCCCCATGTGAACCTGCCCCTGATCCTGGGAACTCAGATCGGAACCGCCGCCCTGAATCACGCTGCTGCGATCGGCCATGCCTTCGCCGCCCGCTTCGATGCGGACGCCGAAAGGATCCTTAAAGTATTCGGCAACGCCTTTCCGAGTGCCCTCGTCAGTGGAGCCGAGCAGCCACATCAACAAAAAAAACGCCATCATCGCGGTCACAAAATCCGCATAGGCGATTTTCCACGCCCCACCGTGGTGGCCGTGGCCGCCTTTCTTTTTGACTTTCTTGACGATGATGGTAGGTTCGGCCATCGCGTTATCCTTTAGCGCCTTTCAACTGCTCTTCCAGCTCCGTGTAACCGGGGCGGATATGATGAGGGATGGTGGTGCGCATGAATTCGAGCGTCATGACCGGCGACGTGCCCTTGGCGCAATTCAGCAGGCCCTTTTGCGCGCAACGATACACATTGGCTTCGTCTTCCAGCCGGTCTTCCATCACGGCGGCAACCGGCGCGACGAAACCATAGGAAATCAAAATACCCAAAAATGTACCCACCAGCGCCGCCGCGATCAATTTACCCAATTCCGCGGGCGGGATACCTACCGATTCCATCGTGTGAACCACCCCCATCACCGCGGCAACGATACCGAAAGCGGGCATGCCGTCAGCGAGGCGTTGCACGGCCTTGATCGGGGCATGGCCTGCTTCGTGATGAACTTCGATTTCGGCATCCATGATTTCTTCCAGTTGATTGACATCGACACCGGTCAATATCAAGCGCAATTTGTCACTGATGAACTCCATCAAATGATGATCGTGGACGATTTTTTCGCCGAAAATCGAGCTGCCTTCAGGATCGTCGACGACTTTTTCCAAAGACAATAAGCCCTCTTTACGCGCCTTTTGACTCAGGGCATTGAAGCTCATCAATAATTCCAGGTAGTAATCCTTGGTGTAACGGCTACCTTTCAATGTTCCCATGCCACCGGCCACGGCCGCCTTGATCGTGCTCAGCGAATTACCCGCCAGAAAAGCACCCATGGCCGCGCCAAAGATGATCAACAATTCGACAGGTTGTATCAAAACCCCGATATGGCCACCGGCGATCAGGAACCCGCCCAATACGCAGCCCAAAATCACCACATAACCAATGATGACGAACATGTCTACCTCAAAGAAAAGTTAAACTGCAAATAAGTCAGGATTCCGTCAAAAACGACTTCGGCATTTTCCCTCACCCGCAGGATTGGGGGAGGGGATGCACAGGGAAGTGATGTTTGACCATAGTCTTAATTGTGGCGAGTAATCGATGGCCACTCAAGAGATTTCATCAAGCTACCCGGATTCCAAAAATGCGGTAATCCTTCAGTCCCTTGCCGCTAAAACAAACCGGCAGCCTGGCTCCCCCCTTTATTGAAAAAGGGGGCTGAAGACTTACCGAAAACGCTTGGAAACATCCTGTCGTCAGCTGACCGCAGCGCTTTCATCGTGCGGCGAATGCATGGCTTTGTGTTTCAGCACCAATTTGCCCAGGGCCGGCAGCAACACAAAAGTACAGGCCATGATCCAGAAAATCCCGATGGTGATTACCAGGCCCATGCTGGCAATCCCTTCATGCGGCGAAAAAGCCAGACCGACGAAGCTGGAAATGGTGGTCAAGGCACCGTAGAACATGCCGCGCGCGGTGCTGGACTGGTAGATGTTCTGCTCCTCCGACAACGAATGATGCAATTTCTCCACCATGTGTATGCCGTTATCCACGCCCAGGCCCATCAATAATGGCAACGCAATGATATTGGCAAAGTTGATCGGCGTGCCGGTGAACACGGTGGAGGCCATCGTGAACAAACCCGCCAGCACCAAAGGCGTCATCACCAGGAAGGTATCGACGAAGCTGCGCCGAATGAACATCAACAGCAGCGCGATGGAAACCAGCGCAATGATGATGGCCTGCTGAAACGCCGCAATCACCGCTTTCATCGACTCCCAATACATCACCGGCAGGTCGGTCGCATTCGGCGCCACCGCTTGCACTTCGGTGATGAAATTCTGTAAATGCTCCAGATCGTTCAGATCTTCCTTGGGAAAAATCTGAATGCGGTATAAACCTTCCTTGCTCAGCCAGCGCTCGCGGATGTCATCCGGGATAGTTTCCGGCGTGATCTCTTGGGCTTGAAAACCGGCCAACAATTGATTCATGACCGTCGGCAGCGTGCCCAGCAAGGACGTTTGAATCTTTTCGATGAAAACGCCACGCTCGGGTTGGAAACGGGCATCGAGTTCGATCAGGACGTCCTGCAACTCCTTTTTGAAGACTTGCAGGGATTGAATGTCCCTAGGCTCGGTTTTCTTCGGCAGATTGGCGTCTATCGCCGCGATCATGCGCAAGATACCCGGCTTGGGATCGGTAGCGGTTTTCAACTGCGGAAACGCCTGACTTTGCGGGCCCAGCGTCATTGCCATGTCGTCGATGATGGCCAGTTTGCCTTCCTGATCGTCCGGGACGAAATCGAACAGGCTGACGGTCTTGTCGACGGTCTTCAATCCAGCCAAAGTCTTCCGCATGGCTTTTGCTTCCGCTTCGTTGCTGGCCAAAACGGTTAGCGTCATCGGCGAGGTTTCGCGGGCCTTCATCAAATCCTTGAACGCGATCACCGATTCGGTATGCGGATCGCGCAAATTCAGCGGGTTGAAATCGGTTTTGACCTGAAACACCAAAAAGATGGCCGCGACCGTCGCCAAAGCCGTCAAACCGGTAATGGGCTTGGCATGATGCAGGGTAAAGGCCGCCAGCCATGCCGAAAACTTGGAGGCGCCCGGCAGTTCGCCGCGTTTCAGATGATGTTCGGGCGGATTCGGCAAGACTCGCAACAATACCGGCAACACGGTCAAGGTCACGAACAGGCAGATGAACAAACTGGTGCCCGCCAGCAAACCCAGCTCGGAAATGCCTTGATAATCGGTCGGCACGAATGCGAATAAGCCAATGGAGGTCGTGCCCGCGCACAAGATCAAGGACGGACTGGTATTCAGCACGGCCTGCCGTATCGCCTTGAGCTTGTCCTTGCCGTACATATCCAGATTGTCTCGATAGCGCAGGCAAAAATGAATGGCATATTCCACCCCCAGGCCGATGTTGGAAACCGCGAAAGCAACCGAGATCAGATTGAGTTCCTTGACCGCCACCGAAGCAAACAAGCCGCAGAAAATCATGCCCAAGGTCAGCGTCAGCAGCGTGGCCAACATCAACAGCCAGGAATGGTAAGCGATCAGCAAAATACCGCAGACCAGCACGACGGAAAAAATGCTGGCATTGAACGTGCCCTCGCTCATGCCGGCCATTTCGTCATGTTCCAGCCCGACTTCGCCGGTAACCCAGACCTTTA
The DNA here is from genome assembly GCF_024360925.2 of Methylomonas rapida. NCBI lineage: Bacteria > Pseudomonadati > Pseudomonadota > Gammaproteobacteria > Methylococcales > Methylococcaceae > Methylomonas > Methylomonas rapida. Next base: position 273,906 of record NZ_CP113517.1, read on the forward strand.
CCGCCGGCATGTTGGGGTCCTGTATCTTGTTGGCGGCGGCGCGAACGGCATTGATGGCGGGCTCGACCGGCAGAATGCTGCTATAGTCGAACTTGGGCGTAACGAAGATAAAAGCCTTGTCGGACTGGCCTTCCCGGATATTGTTCTCTGCGATCAACTTTTCCCAGGACAGCAGGTCGGTCTCGCCATTCAAAGTCTTATGCAGGGAGGTGCTGACTTTGTCGATCAGCGACATCAGGTCGATGGGCACTTCCTCGGTCTTGCTTTCGGCGTTCAGCGCATCCTCGAAAATCGAGAAAAAGCCGTTCAGGCTAGGGTCCTGCGAAATGCGGCCGATGAAGGGCTGGGCCTGTGCCAGCGTCACGGAAAAATCCTGCAGCTTGTCGCTATCCAGATACAACAAGCCATTGCGCTGGAAAAATACGTTTTCGTCGGGACGGTAGACTTTACTGAAATGTTCGCTATCGGCCCTTAATTCCCGTCCCAGGCGCTGCGCGGCCGCCTTGGTCAATTCCGGACTGGAGGACTCCAGCACCAACAGCAGGGTATGCACTTCCTGGCCGAACTGCTGCTCGAACTTGCGCCGATTCTGCTGAAATTGGGATTCCGGCGCGATCAGCTCGGCGGTATCCGTGTTGACGCTCAGATGCGTGCCCGTGTATTCCACGGCCAGATAGGCCAGCACTGCCGCCGCGGCCAGCACCAGCGCGGGCGAATACAGCAACCAGTTACTCCAGCGATAGGCCAGATTGCGTAAATGCAGTTCGATCGACATGGTTAAGCGCTCACCACCGTGTTGATCAAATAAAGGGTATAACCCGCGTAGACGGCAATCAGCACTGTGCCTTCCAGACGATTGATACTGCCGTTACCGTTGCGTTCGTAACCCATCGCGAACAGCGCCAGCGTCAATAGCGCCATCAAGGGCCAATCGCGATTGACGATCTCGAGCGGAATCGACATCGGATGAATCACGCCGGCCACCCCAACCACGGCCAGGGTATTGAACAAATTGGAGCCGATGATGTTGCCGACCGCCAAATCGTGTTCGCCCTTGCGCGCGGCCATGATCGACGATGCCAGCTCGGGCAGCGACGTGCCGATGGCGACGATGGTCAAGCCGATGACCAGATCGCTGACGCCCAGGTCCCGCGCAATCGATACCGCGCCCCAAACCAGCATGCGCGAACTGATCACCAGCAGCACCAGACCGGCAATCAGCCAAATCCAGGCCTGAAATTGCGACATGGCGTGTTCCTTCAGTTCGGCCTGCACTTCCTGCTCAAGTTTATCGGCGCTCGCTGTTTTCATGCCCTGAATCACCATCCAGGTCATGACGGCCGCGAATACGACCAATTCCAGGGCGGCATCCAGGCGGCTCAAATCACCGTCATAAAGCTGGGCGATGGCCAGCAAGGTCACGCCGAACAGAATGGGCAGTTCCTTTCTGATCACTTGCGAATGCACGGCGATCGGGCTGATCACCGCCGTGACGCCCAAGATCAGCGCGATATTGGTGATATTGGAGCCATAGGCATTGCCGAGGGCGATACCGGGGCTGCCTTCCAATGCGGAGAGCGCGGAAACCGACAGTTCCGGCGCCGACGTACCGAAACCCACGACCACCATGCCGATCAGTATCGGCGACATCCCTAAATGATCGGCGATCGCGGCCGCGCCCTCGACAAACAAATCGGCGCTCCAGACCAAAATAATCAAGCCCAGAAATATCATCAACAGTGGCAAAGCCATAAATTACCTTTCAAAAAATCAACAAATGGGGGAAACGCGCGACACGATACCGCGATCAAATCAATCGACGGTCCACTGCACCAGGCCGCTATAGGACGTGGCAATCACGCCCAGGCCGAACAGAATGCGATACCAGGCGAAAATGATGAAATCGTGATGGCTGATATAACGCAGCAATCCTTTCACCGCGACCAGCGCGCTGACGAAGGCCGCCATCAAACCGACCGCGAACGAGGCGGCATCGCTGTCGAGATGCAATAAGTCGCGGTGTTTGTACAAATCGTACAAGCTGGCGACAATCAGCGTGGGTATGGCCAGGAAAAACGAGAATTCGGTCGCCGCCTTGCGCGACAAGCCGAACAACAGGCCGCCGATGATGGTCGAGCCGGAACGCGACGTGCCCGGAATCAGCGCAAAGGCTTGCGCGATACCGAGCTTCAGCGCATCCAGCATGCTCAGGTCCTCCACCTCATGCACGCGGACTTTATGCTCCCGCTTTTCCGCCCAGATGATCACCAGCGCGCCGACGATGAATGCCAGTGCCACTGGAATGGGTTTGAACAATAAGGCTTTCAAATGCTTGCCGAACAACAAGCCCAGCGATGCCAGCGGCATGAAGGCAATGGCCAGGTTCAGCACGAATTTTTGTGCCCGCGGCTCGCTGGTCAAGCCCGCCAGTACCGAGCCGATCTTGACGCGGTATTCCCAGCAAATCGCCAGGATGGCGCCAACCTGAATCACGATGGTGAACAGCTTGGCCTTTTCGTCGTTAAAGTCCAGCAGATCGCCCGCCAGAATCAAATGACCGGTACTGGAAACCGGCAAAAACTCGGTCAAACCTTCGACCACGCCCAAAATCAGGGATTTAATCAGTAGTTCAATGTCCATATCGGCATACTCCGCGCCGAATCGGCGTATAGAAAAAAATCAGCATATTGATCGGGTAGTTGCTATTTAGAAAGCAGTTGGGAATCAGCAGGGCCAAAACCATGCAAACGGGGCCGGATTATAGTCGAAATGCCAGCACTTACATAACTTTAGCCAGCAAGCCTAGACTGCGAATCACCAAGCCCCGGCAAAATTTTCCTCCAACGCAGCGCATAAATGTCGCCTGCCTACCCAGATGCGGCCACCCGGCGCCCTGGCCGTTCGATTGTTCTTACCACTGACGCCCAGAATCGACAGCGGATAACCCGATACGCCACATCCGGCATATCCCACAACCGGAATAGGTCATATCCCGTAATTCGCCGAAGCCGCACTGCACGCTTCGCTACCGGAAAACATTCCGTCCCGCTGTAGGCAATTGATGACATGGAGATGAGCAAGTGGCACAAATTTTGATTATTCAAAAAGTAACAGTATTACAACATTTGAATATTGTTAGGAGTGACTACGCATCGCAAGTCGGCAGGGTGATGAAAAATCCTTGCTGACCTGAATGCTTTCACTTATCGCCAACCTCGTTGCGAAACGAGGCTCGGAAAGTCACGGGTCTTGCCGACGATCAAGACAGCCGGATTGCCCTCATGTGATAGGAGGGGCGGCCCAGGCCGCGTATCACGGAATGCATTCACTACAACATAACGGACTAAATTTCATGCAAGTACATTTTCAATTGACAGCCATTGCGCTCTTACTGGGGGCAAGCGGTATCTCTCAGGCCGCCTTGACCACGACCAGCGGACCGATCAACTTCACTGGCTCTGCTTCGGTTACGGCCGCGCAGGATTATCCAAACGATCCCTATGCCAGCGGCCCGAAATCGCTAACCAATACCAACGACGGCGCAAGCGCGGCCACCGTGTCGGTAGCCCGGTTCAACGCCGCCATGGGGGTTTTGACCGGCGTCGATCTGCAACTGAACTCCAACCGCACGCAATCCATTTCCGGTTCCGGTTATAAGGGCAACGGTGAAGGCAAAACCGTGAGTGGAAGCGGCGCCAGTTCCGCCGCCCTGGTCGCAGCCGGCGCCCAGATCCCGTTGGCTCCCGCGATTTCCCTGGAGGGCGGCTCCTGCTCATTGGCGATGGGTAAAACCGGAAATATCTCATGCAACTGGGGGCCATCCACGTCAGAAGCCACCGCGACTCATGGCACTGCCAGCGTGGACAGCAGCAACCTGGACGCCTATGCGGGCACAGGCAGCGTCGACGCGACTTTGACGCTACCCAGTCTGTCGGCCACGGTCACCCAATCCAGTTATAAGGGCCAGGCCAGCGGCTCATCCGCGACGTATACCGTCGATTGGTCCGGTACCTTACAGGCCAGCTACAGCTACTTGCTGCACGCCTTGGCTTCTTTCGACACCGACGCCGAAACCACCAGCCTGACCCTGGATTTCGGCAATGTTGCGCAAAACAGCACCGCGTCCTTGAATTTTAGGTTGTTCAACCTGGCCAATGCCGACCGTATCGGCCTGGACCTGGATAGCGTCATCGCCAGCGGCGATGCCGGGGCATTCGATACCGGCCTGTCGGCATTTGCCGACCTGGCCCAGGGTGGCAGCCAAAGCTTCATCGCCAATTTGCTGACAGCCAACGCTGGCAGTTTCAGCGCGCAATACCTGCTGAACCTGTCCGATGCGGATTTCGGCGCGGGCAGCACGCGTCAAAACTATCAACTGACCCTGAATCTGATCGGCAACGTCACGGCGGTACCGCTACCTGGCGCTGTCTGGTTGTTCGGTAGCGCCTTGCTGGGCTTTGTTGGCATCGGCCGCCGTAAGCGTAGCCTCGCTTAAAAATCAATGCAGGGCGGAGCGGAACAGGAGGTTCGGCTCTCCCCTCTATTCGAGACCTGTCATGAAAACCCTAAAAATAATCATGCTGACATTGGCGACTTTGTTGCCAGTATCGGTCGTAGTCGCCGGGACCTTTGTCGCGCCGCCGGCATCCGGCGGCAACCCAGCATTTACCACGACGCATTTTTCCGGCTCGCAAAATTGCGCTCTTTGCCATAACGGCATCAAGGACAAAAACGGCGCCGATGTGTCTATCGTCACCGACTGGTCATCGAGCATGATGGCCAATTCGGCCCGCGATCCTTTCTGGCGCGCCAAGGTGCGCAGCGAAATCGCCAAGCATCCGCAACTGGAAGCGCTGATCAACGACAAATGCAGCAAATGCCATGCGCCGATGGCCAGTTACGAGGCCAAGAAAGACGGCTCGCTGGCCACGCAAACGCTTTTCGACGGCGGCATCCTGACTGCAGGGCATCCCAGGCATGACGCCGCGATGGACGGTGTAAGCTGCACCTTATGCCACCAAATTCCGAACTCAAGCACCTTGGGCACATTGCCGGCGATGTCTGGCAATTTCAACATCAATACCACCAAGACCATCTATGGCCCATTCGGCGGTCCCGGCGACACCGCGATTTTCGCCAATCCGATGATCAACAACACCGGCTACACACCGGTCTATAGCGCGCATATCAAGGAGTCCAAGCTTTGCGCATCCTGCCATAACCTGAAAACGCCTTACGTCGATGAAGACGGCAAGGTGTTGAGCACGACGCCGGAAAGCGAGTTTCCGGAACAAACGCCCTACATGGAGTGGGAGCACAGCAGCTACGTCAATCAGAAAAGTTGCCAAGGCTGCCATATGAGCCGAACCGACGGCGTGATCATCACCACCCGGCCGCCCTGGTACAGCGTGCAGCGCAACAACTTCGCGATTCATGACTTGGTGGGCGCGAACAAGTTGATGCTGGACATATTGAACAACAACAAAACCCAGCTCGGCGTGTTGTCCAACAACTTTGCCGAAACCATCGCCAAAACCGACACGATGCTGAAAAGTGCCGCCACGGTGAGCGTCATCGATCAGCAGTCAACCGCAGGCACGCTGGATTTCACGTTGCAAATCAATAGCACTACCGGCCACAAGCTGCCGAGCGCTTATCCGTCCAGACGCGCGCACTTACATGTCGTCGTACTGAATGAACAGAATCAGGCGGTGTGGGAATCCGGCAAGGTCAATGCCGACGGCAGCATAGAAGGTGTGGATGCCGACGAGCAAGAAGGCGTTTTCGAGCCGCATTACGACCTGATCACGTCACAGGATCAGGTACAAGTCTACGAAGCCATCATGGGCAATCACCTGGGCGAAGTGACTTATACCCTGCTGCGCGGCAAGGAATACCTGAAGGACAACCGCATCCTGCCGGCCGGCTTCAACAAGGCCAGCTCGCCAGCCGATGTGCGCGTGGTCGGCGAGGCTTTGGCGGACGGCAATTTCGTCGGCGGCAGCGATCAAATTCGTTATCGCATTGCCGACTTGCCGGCCGGGAACTACACGGTCAAGGCCGAACTGGTGTACCAGACCTTGTCGCATGCCTTCGCCCGGGATTTGTTCGAGGACACCGCCACGGCCGAAGTCGTCGACTTCAAGACCATGTTCGATGCCTCCAGCCAAAAATCCAGTGTGATCGCCAGTGCCGAGTTCAACGAAACAATCGCGGCGCCAGCGATCGATAGCGATGGCGACGGCGTGCCGGACAATCAAGACAACTGCACCTTGGTCGCGAACGCCAACCAACGCGACACCAATGGCGACGGTTACGGCAATCTCTGCGACCCCGATTTCAATCAGAACAAGGTGGTCGATCCGCTGGATCTCAACACGCTGAAAGCCAAACTGGGCCTGGTTTCACCCAACCACGACCTCAATGGCAACGGCATCGTCGATCCTATGGATTTGAATATTGCAAAAACCTATCTGGGTAAGCCGCCAGGGCCCGCCGGTTTGCTGCCTTGATCCATTGAAAGGCTAGCGCGACAAGGATGTTGCGTGAACCTGCAAGACATGAATCGTTACCCAATACCCAAAACATTGACTGGAGATTTAATATGCATAACCAAAACACTCGTCGTTTTTCCCTGTTCTGCGGCCTGCTGACGCTGCTTTTATTTGGCCCCCAGGCTTCGGCCTCGCTGACCAACGTGGTCAGGTTTAGTCAGGGCGACCATCTTGCCGTAGCGAGTGGCGAACTACTGACGATCGATCTGATCGGCGAAAATTTCACCTTGGCCCCCGATGGCGCGGCCTTCTCATTGCAGTGGGACCCTGGCGTGCTGAGTTATGTTTCCAGCGCGGTTGCCAATCCACCCTGGGAATCTTCATTCATCAATGAAGCACACGCGGCTTCGGGACTTATCGACTACGCCTTCATGAGCATCACCAACGGTAGCAATGCGGGTTCCGATTTCGGCATCGCCCGCTTTACCTTCAGCGTACTCGGCAATGCAGGCGATATAAGCGCATTGGCTCTGGGCAACGATGCCTATAGCATCGGCTTCCTAAAAGGCGTGACCGGACTCGATGTCAATTTTGTCAATAGCCAGGTACAAGTCGTGCCGTTACCAGCCGCTGCCTGGATGTTTGGCGCCGGCTTAGTCGGCATGGCAGGCTCGATGAAACGCCGTCGTCCGAAATAAGTCGTCGATTCGGCATGGACTCACGCAAACCCCGGCCAACCCGGGGTTTTTTGCTTTTTAATGCCTTCCACCCGCGCCAGCGATCGAGATTACGCCGCCTGGTGCGAATATCCGGGTAAAATTGCGATGACAACATGAACATAGTCCAGGCCAAGCTTTCGGCCTTTGTTTTATCCGACCCATATCGCCACGCTCATGACCGAATCCAAAAAAATCGATCCCGCCCGCATCAGAAGCTTCATTCGCCGCCAAGGCCGCGCCACCGTCGGCCAGAAACAGGCGCTGGACAGCCATTGGGATAAATATTGCCTGTCGCCGCAGGCCGATTTCGCTGCAGAAACGGCTTTTGGCCGCAAGGCGCCGTTGATCGTCGAGATCGGCTTCGGCAACGGCGACAGTCTGGCTGCGATGGCGGAAGCCAATCCGGATTTGAATTACCTCGGCATCGAAGTGCATCGTCCCGGCGTCGGCCATTTGATGATGTTGCTGGAACAGCGCGGCATCAGCAATGTGCGGATATACCATCACGACGCCATCGAGATACTGGAGCAAAAGATTCCGGAGCATAGCCTCGCCGGCGTGCATCTGTTTTTCCCCGACCCGTGGCACAAGCGCCGCCACCACAAGCGCCGCATCGTCCGCCCCAGTTTCCTGATGTTGCTGAACAAGAAATTGGCCCCCGGCGGTTATTTTCATGCCGCTACCGATTGGGCGGATTATGCCAAGGACATGCTGGCGACCTTATCCGCGGATGCCGGCCTGAAAAACACCAGTCCGACCGGCGATTATTGTCCTCGCCCGGATTATCGGCCGTTGACCAAATTCGAAAACCGCGGCCTCAAACTGGGCCATGGCGTTTGGGATTTGATTTTTAGCAAAATCTGATGCAAAGGCCGCCCCATGCCGGTTTCGCCCTGTGTGAGCAACGCTGAAAACCGGGCAATCGACATGCGGGACCAAGCTTGCCGAGACGACAAGCCAGACCAAGGGAGCAGCATGTCCGCGAAATCGAGTCCCGCCAGCTCAACCAGCATCCGCAACGATGACCCGGCCCTGCAACTTGTTGCGCATGACGACTGCTTGCGCCAGCATTTGCCGGAAACTTTGGGCCGGGGATACTCCAACCTCTTCAAGCTCGATCCCGAGTTGCATTGCATCGAGACCCATTACGCGCCCCGCCAGGATTTATCGATTTTGACGCGGACGGACAATCAAGAAACCAAGATGGTCGTGACGCTGGCTTTACAGGGCCATTCCCGGTTCAAGCCAAAGCATGGCGACAGTGTGGTTTTCAAGCAGGGCTACACGTCCATCACCACGTTTCGCGCCAGCGAAGGCACGCGGGACTATCAGGGCCAAAAAACGGTAAACCAGCTGCGCTTCGTCATGGGCAAAACCTGGCTGACGCGCCATTTTGGCGAACAGGCGGTGACCACATTGTTCGATCAGAACCTGATCCGCGTATTGAAACAGCTGCCGACATCGACACAAAGCATTGCAGCCGCGCGGGCCTTGCTAAGAAGCGATGTCGCCGACCTAGCCAAACCGTTATTCAGACAGGGGCTGGCCACGGCGATATTGGCGAGTGAACTGAGCGGCCTGTTGAGCGAGGACAGACCGGCGACGCGGTCTTTCGGCGCTAAGGAGCGCGCCATGGCGCATCATGCTCGCGACATCCTGCTCGCCGAATACCAAAATCCGCCCAGTGTGGAAGCCCTGTCCAGAAGGGTTGGCACCAACCAATTCAAACTCAAGCAATTGTTTCATCATTATTTCGACAGCACCCCTTACGGCTTATTGCTGGACATCCGCATGAAAGAGGCTCACCAGTTGCTGCAGTCCGGCCACTGTTCGGTCGGCATGGCCGCCGCCGCGGTGGGCTACAACCACGCCAGCAATTTCAGTGCGGCTTTCAGCAGATATTTCGGTTTTCCACCCAAACGCCTGGCCGGACAGGATTGAACATCCGCAAACCGCTAATCGGCCCAATCGGATTAGAATAGCGGGATTTAACCCAATCGGGCCCAGGCCCCAACAGGAATCCACGCTTGAACCCGCTTCGCCAACTCGTCTCCCAAACCGCGATTTACGGCCTCAGCAGCATCATCGGCCGCTTTCTGAATTATTTACTGGTTCCGCTCTACACCTACACGTTCAGCGCGGGCGAGTACGGCGTGGTCTCGGAGTTTTACGCCTATGCCGGCTTTTTTGCCGTTTTACTGGTGTTCGGGCTGGAGACCGGTTATTTCCGCTTCCGGCAAAAAGCGGAATACGACGCCGATGCGGTTTATCACAATGCCCAAAGCTTTCTGACCATCGCCAATCTGGCGTTCGTCGGCGCGATAGGGTACTGGCTTCAGCCCCTGGCAGACTGGCTGCGCTACCCCGATCACCCTGAATATCTGTTGTGGTTTGCCTGCATCCTGGCGCTGGACGCATTCACCGCGTTGCCGTTCGCCCGTTTGCGCGCCGAAAATCGCGCCTGGCGCTTTGCCGGCATCAAGATGACGGAAATATTCGTCACCATCGCGCTGAATCTGTTTTTTCTGCTGGCTTGTCCAAAGCTAGTCTCACTGTGGCCGGATGCGCCACTGGCCGAGCTGTACGATTCGAACATGGGCGTCGGTTACATCTTCATCGCCAATCTGGCGGCCAGCGTCTTTAAAAGCATGTTATTGCTGCCGCAACTCCGCGCCATTCCATTCAGGCTGGATTGGCGGATACTGGCACCGATCAACCGCTATTCGCTGCCGATGGTGGTCATCGGCTTTGCCGGCATGGTCAACGAAATGCTGGATCGGGCGATTTTGAAAATCATGCTGCCGTATGATTTGCAAACCAATCTGAAAATGCTGGGCATTTACGGCGCCTGCTACAAACTGTCGATTTTGATGAGTTTGTTCGTGCAGGCCTTTCGTTATGCTGGCGAACCCTTCTTCTTTTCCTACGCCGGCCGCGCCGACGCCAAACGCACCTATGCGCTAGTGATGCAATATTTCGTTATCGCCGGCGTGTTCATCTTTCTGCTAGTGACGCTGTATATCGACTTGTTCAAATATTTCATCGGCGAAGAATTTCGCGCCGGCCTGCCGGTGGTGCCCATCCTGCTGCTGGCCAACCTGCTGCTGGGAATTTATGTAAATCTGTCGGTTTGGTACAAACTCAGCGACCGCACGGGCCTGGGCGCCTGGGTATCGCTGGCCGGCGCCGCGCTGACCGTGGCCTTGAACATCTGGTGGATACCGCTGTGGGGCTATGTCGGCTCGGCCTGGGCGACATTCGCCTGTTATTTTTTCATGGTCTGCCTGTCCTGGCTGCTGGGGCAGCGTTTTTATCCGGTTGCCTATCCCCTGGGCAAACTTGCGGTCTACGTGGCGTTGGGCCTGACGCTGTATTTCGGCAACCGCCATTTGCTGGAAACCTACGCCTGGAATCCCTGGCTCAGCGGCAGCTTGGGCCTGGCGATTTATCTGGCCGTGGTGGCGGTGTTCGATCTGAGACCATTGTTGCGGCGGCGTTGATGGAAGGCGATTTGTCACTTTCTCCCGGCCGGAGAAGGGATTTATAAGCGGCAATCGCTACAACCCAGGTGTTATCATGGGACTCATCGATAAGCCAGTGAAACCTTTCCAATGATTGCAATTCTTGAAGCCGGGCGCGCGGGCTTATTGTCCAAGGCGCATTGGCTGAACAACCTGTTGGCCGGTGTGATCGTCGGCGTAGTGGCGCTGCCCCTGGCCATGGCCTTTGCGATAGCCTCCGGCGCCAAACCCGAACAAGGACTATACACGGCCATCGTGGCCGGCGGGCTGACATCATTGTTTGGCGGCAGCCGCGTGCAGATCGCGGGGCCAACCGGCGCCTTTATCGTGATTCTAGCCGGCATTACCGGCAAATACGGCATCGGCGGCTTGCAAATAGCCACCCTGATGGCCGGCATCATGTTGTTGCTGATGGGGCTTACCAAGTTGGGCGGCGTCATCAAATACATTCCCGATCCGGTCATCGTCGGCTTTACCAGCGGTATCGGGGTCATCATTTTTGTGGGCCAATGGAAAGACTTTTTGGGCTTGAGTCCCGCAGCCGGCGCCGAGCATTTTCATGAAAAATTTTGGGCGCTGGCACAGGCGTTTCCAGGGCTGCACGTTGAAACCACCTTGCTAGGCGGCTTGACCTTGGCGGTGTTGTGGATTTCCGGCCGGATTCTGAAACGCGTGCCCGCCCCGCTGGTCGCCATGCTGATTGCCACCTGCGCGCAGTGGCAATTGGAATGGGACGGCGTGGCCACGATAGGCAGCGCGTTTGGCGGTATTCCGCAGCAGTTGCCGCAATTCCGGCTGCCGGCAATCTCGGTATCCGAGGTGCTGCAATTAATCGGGCCGGCTTTTACGATTGCCTTGTTGGGCGCGATTGAGTCACTGCTGTCCGCCGTGGTCGCCGACAGCATGGCCGGCACCAAACATGACGCCAATCAGGAATTGATCGGTCAAGGGATTGCGAACATATGCTCCCCGCTGTTCGGCGGCTTTGCCTCTACCGGCGCGATTGCACGCACGGCGACCAATGTGCGCAATGGTGCCAACAGCCCGCTGGCGGGAATTGTGCATATCTTGACCTTGATCGGCATCGTCATGTTGCTGGCCCCTTATGCGTCGTTGATTCCGCTGAGCGCGTTGGCCGCCATCTTGTTTGTCGTGGCCTACAACATGAGCGAGTTGCACCGTTTCGGTCACATGCTCAGAACGGCGCCGAAGCCGGATGTGGCAGTGTTGCTGATTACCTTTTTGCTTACCGTATTCGGGGATTTGGTCATTGCCGTCAATATCGGCGTGATGCTGGCCTCGCTGCTATTCATGAAACGCATGTCGGAAGCCGTGGGCATAGAGCGACAAGCGCACGACGTCGTCAGGGAAGAACTCGATGACGCGGATTTTACCCTGCCGGCCAATACCGTGGTTTTTGCCATGGAAGGACCTTTCTTTTTTGGGGCGGCGGCAAGACTGGAATCCGCGCTGGAAGTGATTCATGGCCATGCTGAAATTCTGGTCTTGCGCCTGGAAAAAGTGCCTTTCATCGACGCAACCGGCCTGCAATCGCTGTGGGATTTGCTGGATAACTGCAAACGGCACAAAACCCGTCTGATCCTGTGCGGTGCAAGACCGAATGTCTTCGAAAAACTGCGCCGCGCCGGCCTAGTTGGTCAAGTCGGCAAGTCAAATGTGCTGGACCGCATACAACAGATCGCTCAGGATATGAGCAAAAAATAACGTCCATCTCAGAAGGGTGTCGTAAAAGTCCCTCTACTCGCGGGTTGGGGCGAGGAGGGTATTGAAGTAAGTATTTGATTTATTGCTCTCATCCTAACCTTCTCCCGGAGTAAGAAGGAACTGTTTTGGCTTTTACGACGCCCCAAAGGGCGATGGCACAAAATGTGGAAAGTTTCCCGGCTTGCTCGGCCTTTACCAAACCGCTCATTTCGAGGCGGGCCTGTCGCTCGGTTCGATGTGACAGGGTTCGGGCTTACCGTCCTTGAACGAGGCGGAAATACTGATAGGCTCGGTAAGTCCCTTGCTCAACATCAAGTAAGCCTGCTCATCGATGCAAATCTTGTGCAGTCTCCAGGTCTGAACCTGCCCTTGCAAATTGATCTGCTCCAGGGTTATCTCTTCCAATGACAAGGACCGTGCCTCGCCCGGCAGTGCGTTGGCGACACTGACCGCCAGCGTGATCAACACGCCAAGAATCAATTGCTTCATAAGGGAATTCTCCGATTGAGCCTGAATGCGCAAAACAAACCCGGAATACCATTACCGTGCCCGTCAATCCCGACATTGCGGGCCAATTGCCGAAATATAATCCGACTTTAAGCTTGCTTTAAGTAACCATAGTAGAGACTATGGTCGACGTTAATAAATTTGGCCCTTCATGAAAACCTCGCATACAGCAATTCAGCAAAAACCAACGAACGCCAAGACCGGCGGCAATTTGTACGTTACAACCGACGGCATCTTGCGATTCTGCATCATTGCACCCCTCCTCGAGCTCCCGCATGATTTCAAGGAATGGTATAAACCGAGCAATCCCGACGTTGCCAATGCTTACCCGCGGTTCGCGTATTGAAAAGCCGGGTGAATCTAGAAAAATCATTAGGTCCACGAAACACACGAAAATCACGAAAAGTGGCAAACAGTTACTATCCTAAAGAGCTGCTCCGAACAGGTGAATCGATAAGCGTTCATAACGTAATGATTTCTTTTGTGTATTTCGTGCTTTTCGTGGACTGCTGATATTTTTAGGGTGAACAAGGCCCCCACTGATTCCGGGGTACAGAAATCCAATACCCTTTGCAATGCCACCACGGCTGGCGGCGCAAGCTATCTCAAAACCCTGATCGAACCCAGCATTCCGGTCTCGACGGTCACGCTCAGACGAGTGATTTTGTCGATGCGAATCGCGTTTTTCGGCTGCGAAGGGTCGATGTTGAACTCATCGCCCTCGCGCACCATGAACGTACCGACGCCCGCCACTTCCAGCAAAGCGATGAAGTCACTGCCACTCTGATTCAGCAAGCCGCGCAATTTCATGCTGGGCACATGCATGCCGTCACCGGACGGCATGAAACCGTAAGCCCCGCCGCCATTGGCGGATTGCGCGCCCACGGACTCGTACATCAGCGTGCTCGGGGTAAACGGGTCGCGCCCCCGTTGCTGATTCAATTGAGGCGGCGCGCTAGCCTGGGAAGGCAATGGCGTTTCCGCCAAAGCTTGCGCCGAGCACAATGGCGCCACTGTCAAAACCCAACCACAAAGTCCAAAAAAACGTTTCACGACACCCTCTTATCTGCCCGACACCAGCGAAAACAACGCCTGAAAAAATGCATAATAAACAAAGCCCACCATACTGCCGATCACCAGAATCATTGCCGGCTCTATCATCGCCGACAAACGCTTGATGGCAATTTCCAATAGTTTTTCATAATAAATCCCCAGTTCCAGCAACACATTGTCCAGGCTGCCGGTGCTTTCGCCCACCGCGATCATTTGCACGACCAATGGCGGAATCCTGGGATGATCCACGCTTCTGGCAATATCCCAGCCTTCCAGAATCTTGTTCGAGCATTCCATCAGCTTGTCGCTGTACACCCGATTGCCCAGCAAGTTGGCGGTGATTTTCATCGAATCGAATACCGTCACGCCGCTGCGTAACAGTATCGACAAGGCCCAGGTCATTTGCGCCATGGACCCCGTGATCAACAGATTGCCCATCACCGGGAGGCGCAGCAAAATCCGGTCGAGCCATAAGCGGCCTGGCCGGGTTTGATAAAGCAGCAACACCGTGACGACGAGCGCCGCCAGGCCGCCCAGGATGAAGGGGCCATTCAGGCGCGCATAGTCCGACATGTCGATCAACAGCTGCGTGGACGGCGGCAGCGCCTTACCCTTGCCGAGCAAGAACTTGGCGAATTTGGGAATGATCTTGACCACCATGAAAACGCCCACGCCTATCGCCGCCAGAATCACGATGACCGGGTAGATCATCGCGTTGATCATTTGCGCGCGCAACGCCGCTTTTTTATCCAGATGCACCGCCAGCCTGTCCATGATCGCATCGAGCTCGCCGCTGCTTTCTCCAGCCACCACCAGGTTGACCGCCATGTCCGGGAACACCGCCTTGTGCTTGCCCATCGCCGACGACAGCGACTGGCCCGCCTCGATGTCCTTCAGCATCAAGCGTATGGTCAAATTCAAACGGCTATCGGCAAGCTGCGCCTGCGCCAATTCCAGCGCCTGTGCCACCGGCAAACCGGCCCGCAACATGAAGGCCATCTGGCGGAAGAAAAAAATCAAGGCCGCCTTGCCGACCGAGCGTTGCGACGCCAGCCAGTCGGAAAAATTTTCCTGCCCCAAAAATCCCGCGCGGCCGCCTCCCGCTTGTAATTCCATCAAACGCAAACCGCGTTGCCGCAACATCATCGCGGCGGTCGCGAGATCGTCGGCCTGCACGCGGCCCGTGACTTCGGCGCCGCGGCTATCCAGGGCGGTATAGGAGAACAGCGGCATCTCAACTCAAGGCGAACATGTCGCGGGTTTTGCGCACCGCCACGTCGCGGACCTCGTCCAGCGTGGTCAAACCCAGCCTCACCTTGCGGCAGCCATCTTCCCACATGAATTGCAGGCGTTCACCGGCGATGGCTTCCAGAGCTTCCTCGTCGGCGCCGCGCTCAACCAGCCGCGCCAGCTTTTCGTCGAAC
Source organism: Methylomonas rapida (assembly GCF_024360925.2). NCBI lineage: Bacteria > Pseudomonadati > Pseudomonadota > Gammaproteobacteria > Methylococcales > Methylococcaceae > Methylomonas > Methylomonas rapida. The sequence goes on from NZ_CP113517.1 coordinate 289,349, forward strand.
CACAGCGTCTCGAACAGGCCCAAGCGTCCACGAAATCCCGCGCCCTGGCAAACCACGCAGCCCACCGGTTCGAAAATCTGAACCTGCTGATCCGGCGCGCCCAACTCCAGCAGCTCTTGCTCCGTGGCCCAACGTGGTCTGCGGCAATGTTCGCATAGCCGGCGAACCAGGCGCTGCGCGATCACGGCCGCCATGGTCGAGCCGATCAAAAACGGTTCGCAACCAATGTCGATCAGCCGGGTCACGGCACTGACGGCGTTGTTGGTATGCAGGGTGGAAAACACCAAGTGCCCGGTCATCGCTGCCTTGACCGCCACGTCAGCGGTTTCGTGGTCGCGAATCTCGCCCACCATCAATACATCCGGATCATGGCGCAGAAAGGAACGCAGCGCATCGGCGAAGTTGATCTTAGGCCCGGTCTGCACCTGGGAAACGCCATCCATCACATATTCGATCGGATTTTCCACCGTCATGATATTGATGTCCGGCCGGTTGATCTCCTGCAAGGCCGCGAACAAGGTCGTCGATTTACCGCTTCCGGTCGGGCCGGTCAGCAAAATCATGCCGTAGGGTTTGTGAATCGCCTGACGGAAACGGCGCAAATCCTCTTCCATCATGCCCAGATCGGTCAGCGTCAAGCCGCTGGCTTCCTGTCCCAGCAAGCGCATGGTGATGCGTTCGCCCAGGCGGGTAGGGGCCGTGGCGACACGGATATTGAAGGCCTTGTCGATGGGCGGCGACAGGTGGTAGGTGAAACCGCCGTCCTGCGGCTGGCGTTGCTCGGCGATGTCCAGGCCGGACAGCACCTTTACCCGCGAGACCAAGGCCGCCGCCACGGCGGCGTTGGCTTCGACCGGATAATCGCGCAACTTGCCGTCCACCCGCAAACGCACGCGCAAGCCGCCGGCTTCGGTGAGCAAGTGGATGTCGGAGGCGCGATTGAAATAGGCCTCCCGAATGATGGTATCCAGCAAGGCCACCAAATCGGTTTCGTTGTCGGCCGAAACCGCCGTGCTTCCAAGCTGCCCGCCCTTGCCCGCCGTGACTTGGCTGACCTTTAGCTGCAGCAGGGCCAGATCCGCCATCGCCAGCGGCAAGACCCTGCCCAGCAAGCGTTGTATCGAATCGATAGTGCCTCTGTCGCCAGGGTCGGCCACGACCAGCCGGGTCTGCTCGCCGTCGCTCATCGGCAGCGCCAGCTTGCGCTGTACCAAGCTGGGCGGAATTTTTTTCAACAACGCGCCGTCCACGGATAGCGTTTGCAAGTCGACGAAAGCCACGCCCATTTTCTCGGCCACGGCCCGATACAGCGCCGATAACGGAAAACGATAATGCGCCTGCACCATGCCCAGCACCGATACGCGCTGGCGCCGCGCTTCCAGACGAAAGCGCTCCACCAGCTGCGCGTCGATCAGCCCGCTGCGAATGCCGGCCTCGATCAATTGTTCATCGTTCAATGCCATGATTTCCTCTACAAGGCCAGTACCAATTCCGCCAGCAAGCTTTGCGGATAACCCGGCGGCGCCGGCACCGGCATTTTTTCCACCGTCAACCGCACGACCGTGATCTGGTACGGCAAGGTTTCCAAGCCATGGATGAATTGGCGCAAGGCCAGATAGGAACCTTCCAGCTCCAGGCGCTGCATCGGTCGATAAAACACCGTGCCGGGGGCCATGCGGGCCATCCAGCCCGCGCTGGCCGGCGGCATCACCAAAGCGCTATTGTCCGCCTTGGGCGCGGGCGAGGCCTTGGCCTTTTTCTTGCCGCCGGGTTTGGTTTTGCCGGCATCCGCCGCGGCTACCGCCGCCGAGGTTTTAAAGGGTTCGTTGACCCGCACCCGCAGTTGGGTCTGGCGCGCCAGTTGCGAAATACTCATGATGGCGTCGTGAGAGTCCATCGGCGCCAGTCGCCGCTCCAAAGCCTCCGCTTCCGCGCGAACCGCCCCTATCATCCGCTCCTGCTCGTCCAGTTGCTGTTCCAGCTTTTCCATGTCTTCGCCGGGCTCTTCCGGAATGCTGGTGGTCAGCAAGCGCTGTTCGGTGGCATCGGCGCTTTGGGTCAGGTCCGCTATCACGCGATGGGCCGGCACGAAACGCAGCCAGGCGTAGCCGCCCAAGACGATCACGCTGATCGTCACGGCCAGCAGGAGCTGCTCACGGTCTTTCAAATTGGGCAATTTCATCGTCAGCCCTCCTTCGCCGGTTTCGCCACCGCGCCTTCCGGCTCGATCAGCCGCACCAATCGCATCGTCACGGCAAAGCCATCGGCATTCAACGGTCCTTTGCGGGCGGCGACCAGGGCGTCACGCACCTCCAATTGCCAGGGCTGCACCGCCTGCGTCATGACCTGGATGAAGCTTTGCGCGGCATTTTCATTGATGGCCCAGGCTTCCAGCCGGAAATTTTCCACCTCGATACGCTTGTCTTGCTGCGCGTTGCCGGGCGGCGTCACGACAGGCAACGCCGCGGTTTTGTCCGGCTCGTCTATCCCTATCATGACCACGTCATCGCCCACCGTGTTTTGTAATATGCCCAACACGCCTTGCACCAATGCCGTCCTGGCGGGAATCTCGCCGCCATAAAAATCCAACAAGGCTTGATAGCGTTGCTGATCGGCTTTTTGTTGAGCCAGGGCCTGTTTGCGCTGGTTGATTTGTTCGATTTGGGCATTGATGCGTTTGGTTGCCTCGTCGACGACCTTCCAGCGTGCGTCCACCTCCTGCTTGCGACTGTCTATGGCACTTTTTCGCACCAGCAAGGAAATTTCCGCCGCCGCAACCAGCAGCAATAACGACACCAGCAAGGCTGCGGCCCGGAATTCCAAACGATGCGGCAGGGCAGGCAACGGGCCGCCCTCGCGCACCCCGACGCAACGGCTGTCGTCGGCCAGGCCCAGGGCATGTTGAGCGGCCCCCAGCATGCCGGGGGAAACCCAGTCCGACAATGCCTCATGTTCTAGCTCATGCACGTCGATCGCCAACATCTGCCGCAACTCGCCGGCCAAATCCGGCGTTTGCCGCCAGGATGCCAGCCAAAGTGCTTCATTGGGCGCGACGTGCATCGCATGATAGCTTTCCAGGCAAATTTCCAGCGGCGATTTCGCCAAATTCATGTATTGATGCTGGCCATTCACCGCGTTCGCCGCCAGGCGGGTGCCAAAGGCCAGACCGGGGTGAGACTCCAGGATCACCGCGTTTGCCGCGCTTTTCGGCAACAGCGCGCCGCTACAGCCCGTCAAGGGATACAACTGCTTCAACTTGACGCCGTGGCGGGCGAATACCGACACCCAGCGCTGTACCAGCGATTTGTTGACACAGCTGACCAGCCAATTGAACGTGCCCGGCACATCCGCCAACGGTCCTTGCGGCACCCAGCCGCACTCGATTTGTTCGTCATCGGCCTTCAACCACTCCTGCCCGGTCAGGCAGGCATTGAGTTGGCTACGTTTGATATAACCCAGTTCCTCCGCCAACTCGCCAAAACGCCGCAGCGAGAACTTTTCCGACAGTTCCAGGCCGCCGGCCTGATTGGGTTTGCCCTGTTGCAAGTCCATCACCGCCAGCGCCTGCTCCTCGGTCATATAACCTTGGCCCACCAGCAAATGGCCGACCGACCAGCGGGTCATGTGCTGCATCAGCAACGGTTCGACTTCCCAGCGCACCAGCTCCAGCATCTGCGGCAAAGGCCGGGGCTTTTTCGGATTGACCGGCAATTCCACCAGCGTGGACAACACCGCCGGCGACAACAGGACCGCCTTGCCGCCGCCCTTCCAGCCCTCCGCCTTCAAGGCCGCAAACAAATCCGCCACCGCCTCGGCCATGTCCACCTGCTCGGTTTTGGCTTGGTACAACACGTCTACATGATTGCCAACCTTCGCCAGCACGGCCCCGCGCAGCGAAAAACCATCGGTTTCGCAGACCAGGAGTTCAGAGGGTTTTGCAAAATGCAAAAAACGGTCGAAATTCATCGGGTATTGTTATTCGGTTTTATCAAGGGTTATGGGTTTTCACGGAGACGGTGGGAGCCAGCGTAACCAGCAACTCTCGAGGCACCTCGTTCCCGCGCTCCCGCGCGGGAATGCAGACCCGCATGTCCATGTCGGCAATAACTCCGTACTGGCGCTCGAGCTCCGTATGGGTTCCCACGGAGGACCGTGGGAACCAGAGTAACCCCCGCACCGACCTCATTCCCACGCTCCCGCGTGGGAATGCAGACCGGCATGTCCACGTCGGCAGCAACTCCGTACTTGCGCTCGAGCTCCGTATGGGTTCCCACGGAGGACCGTGGGAACCAGAGTAATTTCCGGCCAGCCCCACCTCGTTCCCACGCTCCTGCGTGGGAATGCAGACCGACCTGCCCGCACCGGTATTGGTTCCATACCCGCGATCGAGCGCCGTATGGATTCCCACGGTGGACCGTGGGAACCAGGGAAAACTGAGCCACTCGGGGCTTGCGGTCGCAGGCACTAATCATCAATATCCCAAATCAGATTAAATTCCGTCGATTGCGAAAATGGCAGCATGGAGATTTTTCCAAACCGGTCGTGATCGGAATCACCCGGACATGAATTTGTAAACTCGGTGTCGTCGTCACATAACACTTCGAGGGTGTGCATTCCTAGTGGAGGCGTTTTTCCATCGGAAAAAGTGATCGGCGGGGAATAATCAGACGCGCCGGCAGGAATCGGATCGCTGCCCGACAAAGTAAAAGTATTACTTACTGCCAAACCTACCCCCCCATTGCCATCGGGATAATTTAGTTTCAGCTTTAGAGTGAAGGTATCGGCTGGATTTGGTGGCACTGGATTTGATGTCCTATTGATGAACAATACCCGACCAGACCAATTATCAAGCTTTACCTGATGGTCCCTAGAGTCAATGAGTGGTGTGACATTAGCGATGGTGTCGTTTGGGTAATCATCGGAACTATCCTCTTGGCCGTCAAAGCCTTTGCTTTTGATCCGAATCAGAACAGCTTCGTCGGGATTTGAAGTCTCTTCGTCATCAGCATCATACATTCGCCAAACCCAGCCAAAATTCAGATCATCGTCAATATCTTCGTTGCCGTAACCATCTCGAAAACGTCGAACACCATCATGATCGGGGACTACCGAGATATATGGCCCTCGCCAACCAAAAGCTATAGGTACCCATAGCTTACCGGCATCTTGACAATCACTTTCATTTGTAAAGGTCGAATCAACGCAAGCCCCGTTGCTATACTCTTTCAACGGCTGATCATTACAATCTGAAGGTTCTAGCAACTCTCTCCAACACCCCGGCAACCTTCCCATATCCGCCACAAAACCGCTAATCTCCGGCGCGCCGTTAACCGTGCGGGTCGGGTCGCCGACGATGGCTTTGCGGATCAACTCCATGCGGCGCTTGGTCTCGTCGTATTTGGCCTGGTCTTCGACGCCCTCGGTCAACATCAAGCCGGCGGATGCCACCAGCGCCATCAAGAAAATCACCAGCAGCATTTCCAGCAGGGTGAAACCTCGCGATCTCGCTCCCACGCTCCCGCGTACCCCACAGGGCGTAAATGGGAATTCAGAATGCGCCATGCAGCCGGCACGGGTTCCCACGGAGGACCGTGGGAACCAGGAAGTCCTGGGAACGCACAGGGTCTTCACCATGCGCGGCAAACCTCGATCAATCCCGGTTGCCCCATATAATTCCGCGCACTGGAATAGCGCCAGTGCTCCGGCAAATCCACAAACCCCCGCTCAACCGGATTCCGATGGATGTAGTCGACCTTCTGCCGCATCATCTCATCGTTTTGAATCCACTCCGGATGATAGCCCTCCTGCCAAAATTGATAGCCTCTGTCGTCTTTATGCGCTTTTTTGTAAAAAGCCAATTGCTCCAGAATCTGAGTCACGTTGTTTTCTGCCAGATAAGCGATAAGTTGCTTGGCCGTATAGGACTTGAAGCGGGCCATATCCCGATCCAATTGCGGGCTTTGCAGCACCATGTGCAGATGGTTTTCCAAAATCACGTAAGCATGCAATTTCAACCCGTTTTGCATCAGGAATCGCAAACTATCCAGCACGATATTCACCGTGGCCGGGCGAGTGAATACCGGAATCCAGTGCAATACCGTACAGGTGACGAAATGCGGCAATTCTGGATCGACGATTCGATAACGGCTTCTACCCATGCTTTGTCTCCTCAGTACTTACACTCGTTCCCACGCTCCCCCATCCCCTCGTTCCCACGGTCCTCCGTGGGAATGCAGACCGGCATGTCCATGTCAGCAACAGCTCCGTACTCGCGCTCAGGCTCTGTAGCGGTTCCCACGGGGGGCCGTGGGAACCAGAGACAGCTCGCAACGGCTCGCCACCCTCGTTCCCACGCTCCCGCGTGGGAATGTATACCAGCCACCGCTCTCCGACAGAGATACCCGATACTCGACAGTCTGTATCGGTTCCCACGGAGGACCGTGGGAACCAGGAATACCAGCACTCTTTCATATTCCGGCTACTGCAGCAGACACAGCACAAGATCGTCGCCAACGGCATCGCAAGGGTTGGCGGCATTTTGACTGTCGTAAACGCCATTCGGGCCGAAACTCACCAGCCGGGCCGTATCGGCCGCTGCGGTAAACGTGGTGTCATCCCAATTCGGATCGTCCGCCGTCAGGCATTCATACTCGCCGGTTGTCACATCCAAATCGCCGCCTGTACCGACTTTACAACGATACGCCGGGCGAAAATCCAATTCGGGATACAACAGCACAAAGCGATGCTCCCAGCCGTCGGCAAGACCGGTGTCTTTAACATAAGGCCCATTCCAGCCGCGCTTGGTATCCGGATTCCATAACAAGCCCATAACGTCGGTGTCGGTGTCGTCATAGGGAAATTTCAACAACAGGCTCAAGGCGTCGTCTTGCTGGCCGGCAAAGCCGTTACGGCACCAAGTTTGATAATCGGCCAAGGTCGGTGTTGCGGGTAAGCCGGCAAAAATCAATCGGTCCATGCTGTCGCTATCCGGCGCATAAGCGCCATCCCGGTAAACCTGACAAGGGAACTCGCCCGTATCACGCCGAAACTGCAACAAAGCCTCGCGGATTTGCGCCATTTCGAAGCGGGTGACATCGTCGCGGCCTTGATCCTGCACACCATCGTAAGCCATGACGGCTGCGCCGGCCAGCACGCCCAGCAAGGCGATGACTGCCAGCAATTCCAGCAAGGTGAAACCGGCTTGCGCGCGCGCACTCGTTCGCATGCGCCGGCCCCTTCTCGGTTTCTCGTTCCCACACGCTCTCGCCCCTTGATGGGCATCAATGGGAATGGATTCGGATTGCGCCAATGGCATGACGTTACCCTATGCGCCAAGGCCGGTATGGGTTCCCACGGGGGAGCTTGGGAACCAGGAGATGCGACTTATCTTCCGCGGCATCAATGCACCACCTGTTTGACCTTGGCCTTAACGCCGTTCGGTAAGTTAGCCTGCAATTGCGGATTAACCACAGGCAATAGTTGCGCCATCAGAACATCGATGCGTGGCCCCGCATAGGCTTGAATGCGCAATAATTCTTCGGCGAAAGCAATCGCATTGTTCGGATAGGCCGTCAAGGCTCTGTCGATGGTTTTACGGGCATTGACCACGTCGTCGGTTAGCGCCTGCAGCAGAGCCAAACGATAGACCAGGCTTGCGGTAGGGGTGAAGCGCACGGCGGCTTCGGCCAGCACCTTCAATTGCTCGCGCATGGCCGGATTTTCCGGGTGGCCGGTCAGGGTGAATACTACCGGTACATAGGGCTTCAGCAGTGGTGCGGTATCGGGAATCTCTTGGCAAATGTCGATTAGATACTGTTCCCGTTGCACATTTTGTTGCGCCATCGCGCTCAGCAAGGCTAGTTCCATCCGCGTATATTGCCATTCGTGTACGATAGCGGCAGCTAAGGCCAGTGACGTCAAGCTCCCGACCAGCACGGCGCCCAGCTTCGATACCGGAACCTGCCAAGACCGCTGCTCGCCTATAGCCAGCAGCCAAGCAGCAATTCCCAGAAAATGTGCATGCCACAGGGGATATTCCAACAAACTGTGGATAGCCAGTACTGCTGTTAGCATCAATAACCATGCCCGCATGCTGGCATCCATACTGTCGATAGGCGTGTCGGCCACGTTGCCTTGGCCAGTCGCCAGCACGCCTCGTAGCCAGAATGTCGCCGCACCCGTCAGTAACACCACCGGCAGCACGCCCAATTCGACCAGTAGATGCATGACGATGTTATGCGCGTGCTCGATGCGGGTGGCTTGTTCGGCGAAAAAATGGCCGGCCTGATAATAAGCCCAATCGAATTCGCCGAAGCCATGGCCCAACAGCGGCCGCTGTAAAAACAAATCCCAGGCAACGCTCCAGATGTGCCAACGCGGCGAGCTGCCTTCTATATTCGCCGCCAACTTTTCGGCGGCCGTCATTTGCGGGATGGGCAAAATGTCCAACGCCCACAGGCCTTGAAACAGCACATAGACGGCAAACCCGATACCTAGCGGTTTTAGCCAGTCAGGCCGGTAATACCAGGCAATGAGGGCCGCGGCCGACCAATACAGCCAAACGCTGCGCGATGCAGTCAGACTTAATCCTACGGCAATAACTATACCTGCCAGCATGCACAAGCCTTTGCGCCGCGTGGTAGCAGAACTTTGTAAATACAGCAACGAGGCTCCGCCCAACGCCAGCAAATCGCCGTAATGATTAGGTTGTCCTGTGCCGCCCCAAACACCCGCTTCACCCCATAGCCGGGCAGCCAGTTCCCGGCAGGAAGCCCACAGCGCCGCGGCCAGCAGACCGCCAGCCAGCCAACAGCTCAACGGCGGCCGGCCAATGCGTTGCCGCAACAACCCGACCAGCGCGATCAATAAGGCTGCCCACAACAAATAACAAATGGCCAAAGCCGCATGCTGGCTAATCATCTGCGGCAAGAATAGGGTTTGCAACAGGATGAAACCGGCAAGGGCCAGCGGCAGCCAAGCGATGACAGGCACAGCCAGGCGCGATGTGTTATGCAGCGCGGGCCAAGCGCCCAGACAAGCCAGCAAGCCAGCGGCCATGGCCAGCCATTCCTGTTGAAACGAAGTGACCGGAAATAATTGCCAAGGCGCAAATAACGGCAATACCGGCAATGCGGACAGTAAAACTAGGCTGAGATACGGTTTAGATGAAGGTCGATTAAACATGGACGGTTTGTAACAAGGGGCGTGATGCAAGTTTTCTCTCGTTTTCTTCTCGTTCCCGCGCGCCTGCGTGGGAATGCATACGGGCATTCATGCCGGTATCGGTTACCTCGGCGGACCGTGGGTACCAGGGAATGTCGCGTTTCATACCGGCGTTTCCATCTCTCGTTCCCACGCTTCCGCGTGGGAACGCATACCGGCCTCGCCAGGCAGATCGTGCTGGTCGGTTTAAGGATGGCCCCTATAGGCAAGGGCAATCTTTAAACCGGCTGGAGTTCCCACGGCGGACCGTGGGAACCAGATCAATGTCTCAGGCCGTTACCGGCTCAAGCCATTAGTTTTGTACGGCGGTCGCCAGGTTTTGATCGGCAATCGTGCCGTCGGGGGCGATGATGGTCAGCAGGCGGGCTTTGGCAAGATACTCGCTGCCGGTGATGTTGCCGTCTTCACTAGTATCCGACCCAACCAGGAACAGGCCAATATAACGTGAGTAGTGTTGGTTCGGATCGATGTTGTTGTCCGGGTTGGCGGTATCGGTTTTGCTGAAGCTAGGTGCTTTGCCGATGGATACTGATTTGCCGGTGGTGCTGGCGGCGGCATCGCTACCGAAGCCCAGCGCGACGACCAAGTGACACTCGTCGCCTTCCAGCGCATCGCTGTAACGGTTTTGGATGTAGTTGTCACCAGCATCCAATGGACCAGCGCCGTCAGGGTCAACTGTGGTGGCCGGAATGGTAACGCCAGAAGCTTGACACGTACCGACAGTTCCACCTAAGCCAGGGACAACGGCGATATTCAGGATCGGACCATCGTCACCCACACCATCGTTTTCGAAATGCTCGGATTCTACTGCGTTAATCGAGTTGAAACTTTCGTTATGAGCCAGATTCGGGATTACGCCGGCAGCATTGGAAGATTTCGTCCAAACTTGCCAGTTTTGCAGTTCGTTGATACCGGCTCTACCCAAGGACAGAGTGACGTCGGATGCCGCCGCACCCAAACTCCAGCGCGAAACGACACTCAGCAACTGGGTCGGCAACGCTTCGATCAATGAGGTGTCTTCCGCAACCAAGTTGTCCCATTGGTTCGGATAGACATTGGTGACCGCTTTGTATTGACGAATGGCATTGTCGATTTTGACGTTGGCATCCGCCGCTGCCGCCGCTTGCGCCTTGTCACCGACGCCGTCGTAGGCAATCAATGCGCCTACCGCCAGCGCGGCGATCAGGGTAATAACGACCAGCAATTCCAGCAAGGTGAAACCCGCTTGGCCGGTTTGTAGTTTTTTCAGTTGTTTCATTTTCATTTCCAATGTTCTCGCTAGTGAATTCCGCAGCCGCCTCGCGCGGCCTGTTGGTTTTCGGTTTACTTAATTTTGCGATGTGACCCAATCACACTCATTTCTCTCTCGTTCTCTCGCACCCGCGTCGTCTCCCGTATGGGTTCCCACGGAGGACCGTGGGAACCAGAGCAAAGGCTCGTAGGCTCTCTCGTTCCCACGCTCCCGCGTGGGAATGCATACCAGCCTCATCCAAGGCTCGTAGGTTTGCTTTACCTCTGCTCCGTAGGCCCATGGGTATCAGTCGGAGTACAGGCAGCGCTCGCGCGGGTTTCCACGGAGGACCGTGGGGACCAGAGCAAGCCAGAACCGCCAGGGCAAGGGCGGATTCATGCGCCGGTGCCTTCCATCGTGTCGACCACGAAGCGGTATTGCTTGCCGCAATGCAGGATCACTTCCTTTTGCCGGCGCTTGAGGATTTTGACTTCCACCCGAATGTCGCCAAAACCGTCGTGGTGCAGCATGTCGTCCAGCAGCTCCAGTAGTTTGCTTTTGACGGGGGCGGCGTAATTCTCTGTTTGTTTCGTCATCATGTTGTCCTCGTTTCCACGCTCACGCGTGGGAATATGCCTCGGCCAGGTTTCAGTAGGCGTCAGATTCATCACGGCGCTTGCAGGGCCAGTTTGTAGCCGCTTTGTTTGGCCTGTTTCAGCCAGTAATCGGCTTGTTCCCGTTCCAGCGGGTCGCTGCTGACCGAATAAATCTGGTACAGCATGTATTGGCTGTGGGCATGGCCCTGGCGCGCGGCCTTGTCGAACCATTGCCCGGCCAGGTTCATGTCCTGCGGACCGCCCAGCCCCAGGTAGTACAGTTCGCCGAGTAGCGCCTGGCTGTTGGCGTTGCCGAAGCGGGAGGAGCGGTAGCACCAGTCGAAGGCTTCGGCGAAGTTGATCTTGCGCAGTTTGTCGCCGTAGCGGTAGGCGTAGCAATTTTCCGCGGCCACGTCGGCTTCCGAGTCCATGCCGATGAAGGCCGGCTGGCAGGCTGTGCAGAGCAGCAGGGCGGCCAGGGTTGCGACGAGGGCGCGCGGGAACCGGAAGACTGAAAATCCGTGTGTTTTCATAGATCCGAGTTCCTCAGGTTGTCCGGCGCGCAAAATTCGCCGCAGATCGGCGGGTCGGATTGCTTGGGCGGCGGCACGGGCAACGATTGCATCGCGGTGTCCGGCGCGTAATGGTGGTATTTGTCGGTCGGGTCGTATTGGCCGTGGGTTTCGCCCTGGTTCAGGATGTAGGGCGTGATCAACAGCACCATTTCGGATTTGCTGTCTTCGTCGACGGTTTGGCGAAATATGTTGCCCAGCAAAGGAATGTCGGCCAGATAGGGCACTTTGCGCCGGTTGCGGGAAAAGCTGTCGCGGATCAGGCCGCCGACGGCGACGGTGTAGCCGTGGCGGGCGAAAATTTCGCCTTGCATTTTGGCGGTCGTGATGGTGTCTATAGGCAAATCCAGCACCGTGTCACCGGTACTGCTGGTCACGGGGATGCTGGCAGCCCCTTCATTTAACGTGGAGTTTTCCTGTAATAATTGAATCTGAATGCTGCCGTCATCATTGATGTGCGGAATGATCTGCAAGGTAGTGCCGATTTCAAGCAGTTCGGTTTCTGGACTGGAGAAGGTGGTTGCCGTAGTCGTATTTTGCACATTGCTGATTGCATAACCACGCACCATCACACGCTCTTCGCCGACGAACAGCGAGGCCGGGCGGTGGTTGGACGCCACCAACATGGGATTGGAAACCACGTTGAGGCGATTGTTTTTTTCCAGCAGTTCGATGTTGGCCTTGACCTTGTCGCTGACGAATTCGTAGACCAGGCTGCCGCCGCCCGTCATGGCCGCCGCGCCGCCGAGTATCAGCGGTTTGAGGCTGTCGCCCTGGATTTTGGTGTCCTTGATTTCGAAGTTGAACAGCGAGGAAAAGTCTTCGCCGACCTTGACGTCGATGATCTTCATTTCCAGCATGACCTGGGTCTGCGGGATGTCCATTTGTTCGACCAAGTTGGCTATGGATTTCAGAATACCTTGGTCGCTGCTTTTGACGATCAGTTGGTTGTGTTCGCTATTCACCGTGACAAAGACGACTTTGTTCATGCCGGATACTTCGGTGATCTTGTCGGCTTCCACATGTTTGCCGTCCCCGCTATCAGTGGAAAGTTGCTCCAATTGATCGACGCTCATATTGCTCGGTATCTGATCTTGGGGTATCAGTGTAGTCATGCCGCCAAACTGGCTGTTACGACCATCGCGATAACCGTAAGAGCGATTAAAACCGTATGCGTTGCTGCCTCTAACGCCTCCAGAGCCTAAGTACCCTCCACCATAGCCGCCACCCATGCCCATGCCACCGCCAAAACCGCCCATCGAGCCACCCACGCCACGCATGCTGCCGCTACGGCCGCCGGCGCCAAAACCACCCATACCGCCCATTCCCATGCCACCCATTCCCATACCAGAACTCATGACCGGATTAAAATTGACCTGCACCCTGGGGGCATATAGATTCTGAATCGCCATGGCGATGGCGATGACGTTGGGGTTGCGCAGTTGAAACACGCGGATGTTCTCATCCTGACCCAATACCAGGTCTTTGCTGTATTGTTCCTTGGTCATCAGGCGATAGGTGCCACTGCCGCCCTCGTCGTGGCGGTACCACAGGTCGCTGATGCGGCAGATGGATTTGATGGCGTCTTCCAGCGTGACTTTCTTCAGGAAGATGGTGACTTCTTTTTTGCCGGCTTCGGGCGTTGCCACGATATTGACGCGCGAGTCTTCGGCCAGGGCGCGGATGATGTCGGAAACCTGGGAATTCTTGAACTCCAGTTCTTCTATGACGAAGGGTGCGGCATCCGCCAGTGTGTTAGATCCCGTCAACCATATCATGATCAGCAAAACCGTTATGCACCTTGTCAACTTATTGAACAACCTGGGGTTCCTTTCGTTCATTATTCTTCGTCCGCTCGCCGGACCGTTTTAAACGCTTGCCTACCCTTCATGGCCGCCACCGGACCCGATCCGGCTGGTTCGTACCCATAAAAAAATCCGCGCCGCCAGGGAAAATAGCGGCGCAGATTCAGTTAAAAAACCAATAAATGTAGGAAACACAACACACTATTCCATTTACATCCTTGTATCGATCACTCCTTTGTGTCCTTTTCTCGGCTGACATTTTAGGCGGTACTTGATTACGGGCATTAGGGAATAAAGCCCTAAATGCACCGGGAAAAATTCCCGTTTCGCACGAAAATATCTTATTTTATCAATGGCCTAAGTTCTTGCGTTAGGGTTGCATCTCCTTGTATGACAAGGAAGTATTCCTGTTTTTATGACCTGCCCGCGCAGGCGCGGCAGCAAACGGGAATTATTCCTGTATTTTTTTGGGTCGGCGAAAGCGACCATGTCGATTTTACGGAAGCGTTCTTGACCGCCACGGGGTAGGGAGCGGCTACCAAAACCGTCAATATCGAGGAGGGGCTTTTGAGCGGAAAAATCAATGTGTTGCTGGTGGATGATCACGCCGTGGTCAGGATGGGGTTCAAGACTTACTTGGGCACATCCGAAAGGATTGGCCAGGTGTTCGAGGTCGATCGCGGCGAAAAGGCTTGTCAGCTTTACGATCAATTGAAGCCCGATATCGTGGTGCTGGATTTATCGATGCCCGGCATTGGCGGGTTTGAATGCATCAGACGGCTGATCAACCGCGATCCCAATTGCAAAATCCTGGTGTTCAGCATTCATGATGAGTTGATTTACGTTTCCAGGGCACTCAAAGCCGGCGCCAAAGGCTATCTGGTGAAAAGTTCGGAACCGGAAATGTTGATGAACGCGGTGTTTGCCATCATGGAGGGTGGGAATTTTTTAACCCCCGAATTGGCGCAAAAGCTGGCGGTAGGCGCCGCAAACGAAACGCCACCGGAAGAAAAGATCAAACAGTTGACCCCGCGCGAATTCGATATTTTTTATCTGCTGGCTCACGGCGCCACCACGCGTGAAGTGGCCGCTCACTTGTGCCTGAGCCACAAGACCGTCTGCAACAACGCGACCAGCATCAAAGAGAAGCTGGGGCTCAAAACGATGTCCGAGCTGGCCTTGTTTGCCAGTCGCCACGGCATCGTCAAGCATGTGGCCTGAACGCCGCCCTGTTCGGCAATAAGGATAGGGTCAAAATAACTTACCTGTCCCATGCTCCGCCTCGTTCCCACGTCAGCAACAGCTTCTTACTTGCGCTCGGGCTTCGCATGGGTTCCCGCGGAGGACCGTGGGAACCAGAGTAACGTTATTTTTGACGGAACCCAGCTAAGCAACAATCTAAAAACGGCTTCCGGATTTCGCTGGATTGGGAAGCCTGACCAAGCGGGGGGTAAACGCATGCGCATCCACCAAGATGCGCTCTCGTCCGGTGGATGTGGTTAATGCCTTATCCATCCTGCCGAATGTTACCTTAACGGTCATGAAAGCTCGGCATCGCACCGGCAAATGAAAATAGTCTAAGGGCAAGCAACCGCACCCTCACATTTTGTTACTTTCAGCGTAACGTCGCTTGATTTCACTGGGTGTGTCTATGCACAACTTCGGGATGAGCCGGTCATAACACTCGCGAGATAAAATCTTGCAATTCAATGGCCTATGGCTTTTGCCCGATTTGCGGCATAAGCATCTACAATTTAAGAGTTCTGCTTATCGGGTCAATCCTGTATAAGGCATTGATGAGGCCGCAAGCCGTGGGCAATATTTAATTTGGGCTTAATTGGAGAAAAGAGAAGCGAAAATGTTTAGAACCGACAGGATTTTTTGCCAAAACAATCCACAAACGGGCAGGATGGAATGGTTTTTTTCGGCTCGGGAAGGTTATTTTGGCCCTTTTGCCACGAAAGAAAAAGCCACCCAGGAGCTCAATGACTTTATTCAGCACTGCATCAAGACTGGCGACGATGGCGGGCGCAACAAGGAAGGCAAGAAGGGCGAGAAATTGCGGCTTGTGCCCATGCATGATTTTGCACTTAAACGCGACAAATAGCGACGGACGATGCGCCAGTTCAGGCGCTTTTCAACGCTCGTCACTACGCTTGTCTTACTCTGAAGGCCATTGTAGGAGCGACGCATAGTCGCGAATTGAAGCCATTCATCGCGACTGCGCGTCGCTCCTACAGCTAGAACTTTCATTTGCCGGGGCGATGCCGAGCCTTCATGAACGTTAGGTAATCACCGAGGGCTCGGTTCTACCGGTTCGCTGTTTGACCTGACACAGTTGTTCGGCAATCTCGATCAACTCCGCCAACGCGACTTGAGGGTCCTGGTCATGGTTGCGGACGTCGCGCTCGTAACGCTCCAGGTAGATGCGCAAGGTTGCGCCAACGGTGCCGGTGCCCGACAGGCGGAATACGATGCGCGAGCCATTGGCGAAACCGACGCGGATGCCCTGGTTGCTGCTGACGCTACCATCGACCGGATCGGTATAGCTGAATTCGTCGGCGAATTTGACACTGTAATCGCCCCAGGTTTTGCCGGGCAAGCTCGGCAATTGGTTTCGCAGCTGCTCTACGATGCCGTTGGCGATGTCGGCATCGACGGCTTCGTAATCATGGCGGCAATAGATGTCGCGGCCGTATTTTTGCCAATGTTCACGCACGATATCCTCGACCGGTTGACGCTTGCGCGCAAGCAAATTCAGCCAGAATAAAACGGCCCACAAGCCGTCTTTTTCCCGGACATGATTGGAACCGGAACCGAAGCTTTCTTCGCCGCACAGCGTGATTTTGTCGGCATCCAGCAAATTGCCAAAGAATTTCCAGCCGGTCGGCGTTTCGTAGCACGGCAGACTCAATTTATCCGCGACCCTGTCGACCGCCTGGCTGGTCGGCATCGAGCGGGCGACGCCGCTAATGCCCTTGGCATAGGCGGGAATCAATTGCGCGTTGGCCGCCATGATGGCCAGACTGTCGCTGGGGGTGACGAAAATATTGGCGCCCATGATCATGTTGCGGTCGCCGTCACCGTCCGAGGCCGCGCCGAAAACCGGCGGATTCGGCCCGAACATGATTTCGGTGAGCTCGTGCGCGTGCGCCATGTTGGGATCGGGATGGCCGCCGCCGAAGTCTTCCAGCGGTACGGCGTTGAATACCGAACCGGGCGCGGCGCCCAGCACGTCTTCGAGTATATGTTTGGCATAGGGGCCGGTAATGGCATGCATCGCGTCGAAGCGCAAGGTAATCAAGCCGGCGGCGATGCTTTGTTTGATCAGGTCGAAATCGAAAATCCGGGCCATCAATTCGGCGTAATCGGCCACGGGATCGATGATGCGGATTTTTATGCCATCGATTTGGACGTCGCCGACGCTATCGAGGTCGATGTCGTCGATTTCGGCCATCTGATAGCTGGTGATGGTTTTGCTGTTTTCGAACAAGGCGTCGGTGAACTTTTCCGGTGCCGGCCCGCCATTGCCGACGTTATATTTGATGCCGAAGTCTTCGTCGGGACCACCGGGATTGTGGCTGGCGGATAGAATGATGCCGCCGAAAGCGCGATATTTGCGGATGACATTGGAGGCCGCCGGTGTCGACAACAGACCGCCCTGGCCGATGATCAGCTCACCAAACCCGTTAGCGGCCGCCATTTTGATGATGATCTGAATCGCTTGTCGATTAAAATATCGGCCGTCGCCGCCTAAAACTAGAATTTTTCCCTGAAAATCTTCTAAACTATTGAAAATGGACTGAACGAAATTTTCCAGATAGCCGGATTGCTGAAAAACTTTAACCTTTTTTCTTAGCCCGGATGTGCCGGGTTTTTGATCATCATAGGGTGTGGTCTTATAGGTTTTTATTTGCATGTTCTACCCTTAATGCGACAATTTAAAAAGTTTAACTTACACCAAAATCCTACTCTTTAATAGACTGAATGGATATGAGAAAGAAATCATTGCTCCCTACTTTGCTTTTAAGCTTTTATCTCGCCCCTGGTCTTGCCGCTGCCGATCCCGACGTATGGTTGCTGATCGATACGCAGACCCGAAATCTCGAAATCAAGAAAGGCGATGAAACCCTGGAAGTATTGGACCATGTCGTGATTGGCCGCAAGGGCGCCGGCACCAAGGAGCATCGCGGCGACGACATCACGCCACTTGGCAGCTATCGCATCGGCTGGATCAACGATAAAAGTTCCTTCCGCAAATTTTTCGGACTGACCTATCCTAATCTGGAGCATGCGGAGAAAGCCTTGCAGCAAGGCAAGATCAACCGGGATGTGTATGACGCCATTGCTTGGGCCGAACAAAGCGGACAGGTTCCGCCGCAAAATACCGATCTGGGCGGCCAAATTGGCATCCATGGTTTGGGTAGCGGCAGCTTGAGCGTTCACGAGGTTTTTGACTGGACGCATGGCTGCATCGCCTTAACGAACGATCAAATTGATCGTCTGAGCCAGTACGTCGAAAAAGGCACGCTGGTCACCGTGAAATAACGTTGGTAAATTCCCAAAAAATGTTGGAGAATTACCACCGTATGTTCTTTTTGTTTTTTAAACCACAATCAAGGGGAAAACCATGATGAAAGCTGTAAAATTATCTGCACTTGTTGCTGTTGCTGCTCTGGCTACCGGTTGCGCCACCAATGGCGACATCGAGAACCTGCAAGGTCAAATCGATTCTCTGAAACCACAAGTTTCTGCTGCATCTGCTGACGCTGCTTCTGCTAAAGCTGCTGCTGCCGAAGCTGCTGCGAAAGCCGCCGCTGCTGAAGCTGCTGCCAACCGCGCTGCTCAATATGCTCAAGACACCAACAGCAAATTGGATCGCATGTTCAAAAAATCACAACACAAATAAGCATTATTGCTGTTGTTGATTTTAAAGCCCGTGAGTCGCAAGGCTCACGGGCTTTTTAATGTCCGTTGATTTTATTTCGCCGGTACTTGGGCCTGTACCTGAGCGGGACTTTGAGCCGGACGTTCGTAGACCGCAACCGGTAAGCCGGTTGGTTTTTCCAGCGCCATTTTCAGTATCGAACCTTTGATGACGGGCATTTGACCGCCATTGGCTTGCTGAATCAGATCCAGAGCCTTATTCAGGCGTTGCGCATAGGTCGCCGGCATCTCTTCCATTTCTGGATACGCTTCCATGTACAGAGTGTCGTGATGCCAGCCCACTTTGATGGCTTGATTGACGATATTGACCGGAGTGCCCGTCTTCACCATCGGGAAAAATTTTTCGATGTCGGCAGGATACATCCGCATGCAGCCATGGCTCACGCGCATGCCAATGCCGTTGGTTTTTTGCGTGCTATGGATCAGGTAACCCGGTATGCCCAGGCGGAAAGCAAACAAGCCCAGCGGATTGTCAGGTCCGGGCGGATAATAAGGTTCCAGCACATCACCCTCCGCCAAGTGCTCGGCAATGATGGAGGGTGGCGGCGTCCATGAAGGATTTTCCATTTTGCCGGCAATATGGGTTCGTCCTAGCGGGGTTTTCCAGTTGTTTTCTCTGCCGATGCCAACCGCGTATGTGACGACCGTGCTGGCGTTTGGATAATAATAAATCCGCATTTCCGGCAAATTGACGACGATGCCCTGGCGCGGGGCATTCGGCAGGATGAAGCTGGTCGGTATGCGCACCGGCGTTCCGGCCCCAGGTAGCCAGCGATCGACGGTCGGGTTGGCCAGAACGATTTCGTCTTGGCCAAGATGATGCTCGACGGCAATATCGATCAATGTATCTTCGTATTTGGCCGCCACATATTTGGCTTGATAAGGCGGATCGCCTACCACGCTGTCACCGGGACGATCCGGCGCGTTCAATGTCAGCGCCGACACCGTCGTGGCAGCAAGTGCTAATAAGCTAGATAGCAATAGGCGTTTCATCAAGCATTTTCCTCGGCATTAAACAATTCAAGTAGACGCGGAAAGAATTGCGCGAGTTCCGCACTCATAATGGAAAAATCGGCATCGAATTGCTCGACATCATCAAACGCTTCGACATCGGCCGCCTGCTCCTGGATCAAATCCAGAAATTTCAGGCGCTTGACCGCAAGATTCTCATCCAGCACAAATGACAGGCGCTCGGCCCAGCTCAGCGCGAGCTTGATGACCTGCTTGCCGTTGTCGAGATGATTTTTGATTTCCGGCAACGCCAAATCGTGACGCTTGCAACGAATGATGGCGCCTTCTTCCTCTGGCGAACGCAACTCGCATTCGTCCTCGATCAGGACGTCCTTGGGCGCATCGTGGTGCAACAACCAATGCGTCATCACGGATGCCGGCTTCAGCGACGCGCCAATCGGCACGACGGGCAAAGAACCCAGGCATTTGCGCAACAGGCTGAGCACGTCCTCGGCTTTTTTCGGCGAAGCCGCGTCGACCACGATCCAGCCACCCTGGCTGTCGATATAGGCGTAAGTCTTGCGGGAAAACGAAAATGCCCTGGGCAACAGTTCGAAGATCAGTTCGTCTTTGACGCGTGTGCGTTCCTTGCCGGGCAATTTACGCGCTTCCCGTTCCTCGATTTCGCTGATCTTTTCCTGCAGCATTTCATTGATCACCGAGGCAGGAATGACCTTTTCCTCTTTTTTGGCGCAAATCATCATGAAGCCATTGTTGGCATGCACCAAGGCATCGGATGCCTTACCCAACGGCGAGGTCCAGCCGAAACTGAACTCATCATGCCCGCCGCACGGCTGAAAGGGCTGCTGTTGCAGTTTCTGCTCCAAAGCCTCTGGCGACAAGGTAAAAGGCTCGGTAAAACGATAAATAGCAAGATTTTTAAACCACATGCATCGACTCAATAAAAAACCAAGTATTATCGCAAATTTACCCACTCCTTAGAACCACTAGCCTTGTCCAATGACACATGAGCTTGAGCGAGGCGCTGTATTTCCACCGTGAGATGAGCCTGGAGGCGTAAAAGTTGGGATCATGGAGGCATGATCGTAAATTAAATAGCATTCAGATCCAAAACTATCAGCGACCATTCGCCCCACACTTTAGATAGGCAAATCAAAATTTGAATTGCTTGGCACCGCATGCTCCGGCGCTAATACAGGCTGCCCCTGGCTTTCTAGGAGACTCTGGACCTACTCTTCAGCCCTGCCTGTCCGCCTTTCGGTCGCGAGTGCCGCGCGCACCCGGTCCAATGCTCCCGGAAAATCGAAGGTCTCGATGCTGCGCCGAATTTGGGCAAAGTCCTGTGCCAAGGCCGGCCTTAATGCGCCTTCGTTAGCCGCCAGAAAGTCGATGGTCGCGGTATCGTCGCTGGCCAGTAAATCCGCCAGGCGAGCCAGCAAGTCGGCATCGACCGGGACGTGGCTGACGACATGATCGGCCGCCACGACTTCACCCTGCGCCAAGGCCGCCTGCAAGGCCGAGATCAATTTGGACAGACGTTCGGTCAGCGGTCCCAGGATCGCTAGCGCCGTCGCACGGTCGCCGCGCTTGAGCGCGGCATCCAGGTCGCTGGCCAATAAATGAATGGGCATGGCACCGATATTGCCGGCCGCGCCCTTGAGGTCATGGGCCAAGTTTGCGGCAACGGGATCGTTTTGCTCCAGCTGTTCGGCGAGTTGGCGCGCATGATCGCCATACCGTTCGACGAAGAGTGCGAGCAGCTGCCGGTATAAGGGTAGCTTGCCACGCGCCATCTTGAGGCCCGCTGCCAGGTCGAGATCGGCGATCGAGGCCAGTCGCGCGCGCAGGTTGGCATCGGCGTCATTCGGCGACGCGGCGGCAGGGTCCGTGCCGGCTTGCGGCGGCGTCACGCCCGCGCCGATTTTTCCGGTGCGCGCCGGTAGCCACTGGTGCAAGGCCGCGTAGAGCAGCTCCGGCTCCACCGGCTTGGCGATGAAGTCGTTCATGCCGGCTGCCAGGCAGGCGCGGTGGTCCTCGTCGAAAGCATTGGCGGTCATCGCCAGGATGGGCTTGTCACGCCAGCCCGGCAGGCTGCGGATGGCGCTAGTGGCCTCCAGGCCGTCCATCACTGGCATCTGCACGTCCATCAGGATCAGGGCGTAATCCGTGGTCTGCGCCCTGGCCAGCGCGACGGCGCCGTTCTCGGCGGTTTCCACCGCCAGCCCGACAGCGTGCAGCAGTTCCATCGCCACTTCGCGGTTGATGGGATTGTCTTCCACCAGCAACACGCGCGTGCCGGCCTGTTCGCGTTGCAGGGCCAGCTCGGCATCGACTCCCTTCGCGGCTGGCGCCGGCATGATGCCGTGCCCTCGCTGCAGCCGCACCGTGAACCAGAAGGTGCTGCCTTCGCCTGGCGTGCTCTCTACTCCCGCCTCGCCCCCCATCATCTGCGCCAGGTTGCGCGTCAACGCCAGACCGAGGCCGGTGCCGCCATACTTGCGGGTGGTGCCGGCGTCGGCCTGCTGGAACACCTGGAACAGGCGGTCGATCTGCTCCGGCGTCACGCCGATGCCTGTGTCCTGCACTTCGAAACGCACTTGCAGGCCCTCCGGACCTTCATCCAGCAGCTTGGCGCGCAGACTGATGCTCCCGCGTTCGGTAAACTTGACCGCGTTGCCGGCCAGATTGAACAGGCATTGGCGCAAGCGCAGCGCGTCGCCGCGCAGCCACGGCGGCACGGCGTCCCCATCGACTTCGACGCGCAGGCCCTTGGCCTTGGCCGATTCGCCGATCAGCGAGGCGACATGGTCGAGCACCGCCGAGAGCGGAAAGTCGTCCATGGTCAATTCCAGCTTGCCGGCCTCGACCTTGGACAGATCGAGGATGTCGTTGATCAGGTTGAGCAGATGCCCGCCGGCCGCGCGGATCTGATCCAGCCGCGCGCTCTGCTGCGGGGTGACACCATCGCGCTGCAGCAGATGGGTCAGCCCGATGATGGCATTCATGGGCGTGCGGATTTCGTGACTCATGTTGGCCAGGAAAGCACTCTTGGCACGGTTGGCGGCCTCGGCTTGCTGTTGGGCCTGGGCCAGTTCGGCGGTGCGTTGGACCACCAGGTCTTCGAGGTGATGCCGGTAGCGGTCCAGCTCCTGGCCGAGGCGTTTTTTCGGCTCTTCCGTATTTCGCGGAGTAGCCCCGACATATAGGGTTATGCATAACCGAACAACCGTCTCCCTTCGATATCAAGCCAGATATGCTGAAACAGGCGGACGGTATTGTAAATGCCAAAGCAGCGTCGTTTGATGCTTTTGATTTTGTTGTTAAGCCCTTCAACAAAGCCACTGGTTTCCCGGCGAATGAAATAGTTGGTGATTTCATTTCGCCAGTTTTGATAGGTTTTGACAAACGCATCAAAGCCCTTCAACTTCAAGACTTTGATATGCTCCATCCAGCGATCCAAGGCTTTTTCGGCCTCAGCCTTATTGAGTCGGCGCTCAAAAATACCCGTCAAAAGCTCCCGTTGGATATAGACTTCTCGCAAAATGGGGGCTTGCTGGAATAGAAAAAGCAAAACGGTTTGCTGATCGGCAGAGAGTTCCATCCAGCGCTTCCGAAAAGCCCACATCGCGCCTTTCAGCTTGGCATAATCCTCGGCAGACAGGGTATTCTTGAGTTTTTTCATTTCCGCCTTGCGGACCTGGTCGGCGCCGTCTCGATAATGCTTGGCGACATGGAAGCGATCAACCACCACCTCGACGCCGGGCAATGTCTCATAGACGGCGTTGCGATACCCTTCATACATGTCCACGCAGACGCGTTGTAACGCGTGTTGCTGTGCCTCGGGAATATTCTGCAAAAAGGCTTTAACCGTTTCTTTTTTGCGGTCGGGCAGCACCGCCAGAATCCGCTTATGGTCCTCGGTATCGATAGCCGACACGATGACCACAAAATCTTGATGCCCTTTTTTCAAAGCGATTTCATCCAGTCCCAGCAAGCGAATGCCTTGGATGGCAGACCAATCAACTTGTTGGGCCACGTGCCGATTGATAATCCCTTCCGCCGCTTCGGCGCTGATGCCGTGCTTCACGTCCATGTCGGTCACGCTGCTGTTGATCAATTCACGCAATATCCACTGCTCATACGCTTTGGTATGGGGGCTTTTCCAGTTATACCAGCCACATTGTTGCGTGGTCGTCGGACCTTTGGGGCAGTCAGGGCATCGATAGCGCTTGGGGGTTAGCTTGATCCAAACCGGCCGATCGAAAATCGACAAATGACGCAAGGTGATTTCTCTGCCATAGCCATAAAACTTATCGATCCTCTGGCCGCATTGATGGCAGGTTGCACTGGTTAACGTACTACTGACCGTGATGATGAACTCGCCTTTGGCGGTGGTTTCAACTTTTTCGATACAAACATCAGGTATATCCAGCGGTATTTGAAGTAGCGACTGTGTCATCACGATACTCCAGCGTTAAATTGTCGACCTTAGCAAAACTCACTGTGGCAGGCAAAGACTATAGCACTACATGTAGTGGTTTCTCCGCAAAATACGGAAGAGCCGTTTTTTCTCGGTGATGTCCGCCTTCACCGCGACGTAATGGCTGATGCGGTCGTCCGCCTGCCGCAGCGGAGCGACGTGAGCGAACTCGACATACTCCTCGCCGCTGGCCTTGCGATTGATGAATTCGCCCTTCCAGGGCTGCCCGGCGGTGAGCGAGTCCCACATTTCGTCGTAAGTAGCGCGCGGCGTCTGGCCCGATTGCAGTATGCGCGGATTCTGGCCGACGACCTGATCGCGCGTGTAACCGGTGGTGGCCAGGAAGGCGGTGTTGACGTATTCGATCTCGGCCGCGAGGTTGGTGATGACGATACTCTCCGGGCTTTGTTCCACCGCCAGTGCCAGCTGGCGCAGCGAGGCTTCGACGCGACGCTGGTCTTGCAGCACGCTCAACAGCGCGCGACGCCCGCGTTCAAGCTCTCGGGTGTATTGCGCCGCCGCGGCCTCGGCCTGTTTGCGCTCGTCGATATTGACCGAATAACCCGCTCCCAGCAGGGGCCACCCGTCCGCATCCCGCTGCACCACCGTTTGCAGCCAGTGATAGCCCCCTGTGTTGTCGTCAAAGCGGTATTCACAATCGAAGTCGCGCGTGTTGCACGGTTGCAGCGTCTGCTCGACCAAGGCCGTGAATCGCCCACGGTCGTCGGGATGTATCCGCGCCATCCAGCCTTCCAGCGTATCCGGGGCAGTGGCCTGATCCAAACCCAGGCCGGTCATGGCGCTGCCATCGTAACCCAGCTTGCCGGTGGTGAAGTCGATCTCCCATATCAGGATCCTGGCCGCATGCATGGCCAAGCCGAGACGGCGCTCCATCCGCTTCTGCTCGCTGATATCGAGGAAGGCTGCCAGTACGCCGTCGGCCAGGACGATGCCCGAGATCAGGACGTCGCGCACGGCGCCGCCCTTGCAGGTAACGCGAAAGGCCGTCGGTTCGATTTCGCCGCCGGTCGCCACAGCCCGCTCGATGGCCGGGCTCCAGCTTGCCTGCACCGTGGCGCGATAGACCGGGTCGGGGTAGGCCAAACGCCACCAGGCCTCGATGTCCGGAATATCGGACAGGGTGTAACCCAACACCTGCTCGAACTTCCCGTTCAAGGCGAGCATGCGACCGTCCAGCGTCACGAAACCGAGGGCCATGGGCACATGCTCGAACAACTGGCGGAAGCGTTTTTCGCTCTCGCCCAACATCGCTTCCGCCCGCCGGCTGCTTGCCAGCTGTTGCTGGCGCCAGACCAAGCCCAACCCCAGGCTGGCCAGCAACACCAGCAGGGCGGTCAGCAGCCCGGTGGTCCAGGCCTGTTGGCGCTGCGGGGCATACACTTCGTCCTGGTCCACCTTGGCCACCATGCTCCAGGGCGTGCCGGCAATTGCGCGTATCGCGGCGAGAACCGGGACGCCCCGATAATCGGTTGCGCCTTCGACCAGGCCTTCCCGTCCCTGGGCGGCCATCTCAGACGGAAGGCGGGGGGGGGCTGAAATAGGCAGCCGTAGTTTCAGTGCGGTGTCGGCGCGGTGGCGCAGATCGTTCAAAAAAACCACCTCGTCGCCTTCGCGCCGGATGAGCATGGTTTCGGCGCTGGGGCTGGGCGTGGGCCAGGTCTGGATCAGCGGGTACAGGTAAGACCGTGGGTCGATGACGAACAGCAACGCCCCCGCGGCCGGCCGGTCCGGCTGCGGCGACAGGCCCACCGGTGCCGCAAAACTCATGTGGATGAACTGGTCGGGCAGATCATGCAGATCGTAAAAGACGACGTCGCGCGCCGACACGGCGGCCTGCGCGTGTTCGCTGGCCGCCACTAAAAACGCGGTGCCCTGCCAGGGTGCTTGCGCGGCGGTCGAGTGCAGAAGCAGCCTGCCAGCCGCATCGAACAAGGCCACCGCGCTGTAGCTATAAGTTCTTTGCGAACGGTTCAACCACTGCTGCATTTCCTGGCGCGTGGCGGGGTCGTGGGGCGCCTGCAGATAGCGTCGCGCCAGCGGCAGGTCGAGGGCGGCCGCGGCATCGGCCCGGCGTTCCCGCATCCATTGCGCAATCTGGTCGGCTTTAAGCGCTTCGATATGAGTCAACATTTCCTCGGCAAGGCGTTTGGCTTCGGCCTGCTGGCTGTTGAAATGCAGCCAGCCGCCGGCGACGATCAGCGCGACCAGCAGCGCCAGCAGGCCCAGCAGCCACGCGCCGGGGGAGCGGTTCGTCGGGATCTGCGGCATGCTATGAGTCCGTGGTTGTGAGATCGATTTAGTCATGACCGTGTTCCGTCGCTGGGCTGGATTTGGCGGTGTCATCCGCCTCGACAACGGTTGGCGCCACCGTGGACGAATCGGCGGCCAGTTCGACGGCATAGAGCGGCGGTTCGTCCAGCCGTTGGCGCAGGATATCGGCCTCGCGTTTGAGTTCGAGCACACGGTCCTCGCGATCCAGCATCACCTCATACCACTGCTGCAGTTCGGCGAGTTGCCGCTGGATCTCGGCTTCACTGCGCTGGCGCTGAGCGATGTGCTGTTGCAGTTCCAGGTTGGCCGCCTCGACCGCTTTTTTGGCTTCGACGGCGTCTTCCATCATGTTGAGGGCCGCCACGCGGGAAACCTCCAATTCACGCAGGGTTTGGGTCAGGGCGGCATGCGCCCGCAGCAATGCGTCTTCCCTCTGCTTCGACTCGGTCATGTCCATCACCACGACACAAACGACTCCGGCAGAGCCGGTCGGCAGGCGGGTCAGCGACAGGCGCAACGGTACCGAGGTATCGGCGGCGCGGCCATTGATTTCGCCGATGGCCCTCCCGTTCCGGCTGTCTTGCAGCAGGGTCAGGAAGGCCGGCAGGTCCGCGGGCTCCACGAAAGACGCAAAGGCCGCGCCGATTAACTGCTCCAGCGGAGTTTTGATGATCTCGGCGTAGCCTCGGTTGCAATACAGGATCAAACCTTCGTCCGACAGCGTCACCGCACCCTCGTTCATTTCCTCGATGAACACGCGGTAGGGATGGTCGGCGCTATTCAGCGTGAACACCTGATCGCCGTGGGGCCCCGCCACCACCAGGGCATCCACCTCGCCGCCGCGGATCGCCCGTAGCGTTTCCTCGGCCTCGTCGAGCCGGGCACGCAATGCCTCTACCTCACGCACCCATTCTTCCCGGGATTGTTGTTCCGCCGACATGCCTACTCCGTTTCCGGCTGGATATCCAGCGCGCGCAGGACCCGGTCGGGGTTCGACAGGTCGCCGGTCAGCCGGCGCACCGGCGGCGGGCTTCGCTTGACGAGCGTCGGCGCGCAAATGACCCGTTCGTCTCGGCCAGCGTCAGGCATCTGGTGGAGATCGACGATGGTCAGTTCGTAGAGGCCCCGCAGGCGGTTTTCGCACAACTTCTTCAGGTTCTCGATGGCGCGGTTGGACTGTGGCGTGTTGCCGGCGATGTAGAGCCTCAGCACGTAAGGCCCCTTGCCGGATGGGCCCCGCAGCGCTGCCAGGGTGGAACTGCTGTCGTTCATGGCAAGCTCCTTCATGGGCTGACGCGCAGATCGAGGCCGACCAACACCCGTTCGGTATTGGAGAGGTCGCCGATGATCTTGCGTATCGGTTGCGGGAGCTTGCGCACCAGCGTCGGCAGGGCGAAAATCTGCTCGTCCGCCGCCAATTGCGGATTCTGCAGGAGATCGATGACCTCGATGCGGTATCGTCCTTCGAGATGTTCCTCGCAGATGCGCTTGAGATTGCTGAAGGCGGCCAGCGCCTTGGGGGACTGCCCGGCCACGTAGAGGCGCAGCTCCCATACGGGATCGGATGCCTTGGTGGCGCTTTCTGGCTTTGCTTTGCTCATCTCGATTTCTCCTGATTGTTGGCGACGGCGGCATCGGCCTGGCGGCAACGGCGCATCTCGGCCATATCCTGCTCCAGGCGCTCGCGGCGCTGCTCGCCCTGGCGAATGAGGCGTTTGACTTCCACCTCGGTGGCGGCAAATTCGGCGCGCAGGGCGGCGATCTGGCTTTCCAGCGCGTGGCGTTTGCGTTCCAGGACCGCCTGCTGTTCTTCCACATCCTGTTGGGCGGCCAGGCGCTCCGCCCGTTCGCGCGCTTCCTGCGCCAGCCGCGTGGAGCCGGTCAACACGCCGGCGGGGCCGACATACACGTCCAGCAATTCCACGCCGTGCTGCGTGAGTTTGAACTCGCGGATCTGATTCGAGTGCGCCATGCCGCGCGATTTGAGGACATACATGCCACGGTTGCGCTCGCCGTTCAGTTCGATGTCGCGCAGCAGCAGCCAGGTGTCTATCAATGAGGAGATTTCCATCTCGGTGTACTCCGGTGCGCTGGCTCCGGTGGTCAGGTTGACCAGCAGCGCGGTGATGCCCTTGACCTTGAGAAAGTCCACCAGCCGGATGAGCATGGACTTGACCTGGAATGGACTGCTAGCCGCGCTGAAGCTGCTGATCGGGTCCACGACCACGACCGAAGGTTGAAACTCATCGATCGTCTTGAGCATGACGGCGAGATGCATTTCCAGGCCATAGAGCGAGGGCCGCGCCGCCTGCAACCGCAAAAGTCCCTGCTTCACCCACGGCTGCAAGTCCAGCCCGATGGAACGCATGTTGCGCATCAACTGGTTGGGGGATTCCTCGAACAAAAACGACAGGCAACGCTCCCCGCGCCGGCAGGTGGCGTCGGCCAAGTGCGCCGCCACGCTGGTTTTGCCACAGCCCGCCGTGCCGGAGATCAGGATGCTGCTGCCACTAAAATACCCCTGGCCGCCGAGCATGTCGTCCAGTCGTGGGATACCGGTGGGGATGCGCTCCATGACGACCTCGTGATCCAGCCCGAGCGAGGTCACCGGCAGCACGAAAATGCCCTGTTCATCGATCAGGAAGGGATATTCGTTGGTGCCATGCATGGAGCCCCGGTATTTGGCCACGCGCAGGCGCCGGGTGGACATCTGCTCGCTCACGCGATGGTCGAGCATGATTACGCAATCGGAGACATATTCCTCGATGCCGTAGCGCGTCAGGGTGCCCTCGCCGCGCTCGCCCGTAATGACGGCGGTGACGTTCTTGTCCTTGAGGAAACGGAACAGCC
Organism: Methylomonas rapida; assembly: GCF_024360925.2. Lineage (NCBI taxonomy): Bacteria > Pseudomonadati > Pseudomonadota > Gammaproteobacteria > Methylococcales > Methylococcaceae > Methylomonas > Methylomonas rapida. The sequence continues at coordinate 318,316 of NZ_CP113517.1, forward strand.
GGCGCAGCTCCGCGCGCAGGATCGCTTGATTGGGCAGGGCGGAGAACAGCGCTTCCACCGTGTCCAGTGCCACACGCTTCGCGCCGATGGAATCGATGGCGTACCCCAGGCGGATGAACAGCCCGCCAAGGTCGTATTCGCCGGTCTCCTCGATCTCGCTGCGTTCGATGGCCACATGATCCACCGCGAGCTTTTTGCCGGCGATCAATCCCGGCAGATCGAAGCCGAGCGAGGCTACGTTCTTGGCGAGGTCCGCGGAGGTTTCCTCGAAGGTCATGAATACGCCCGGTTCGCCGTATTCCAACGCGCCGTGGACCAGGAACTCCATCGCTAGCAGCGTCTTGCCGCAGCCGGCACCGCCGCACACCAGCGTAGTCCGGCCCGCGGGCAGGCCGCCGCCGGTGATGTCGTCCAGTCCGCGAATGCCGGTGGGGGATTTGGTGAGAAGGCTGAGAGTCTGAGCGGGCAGGGTCTTCATGGGTTTTTTCATGCCTATTTCTCCTCGCGGTTGTTGGCGGGTAACGAGTCCGTGGAAAGGGATAGCTGTTCGCTGTCTTCTTGCGGCAGGAACGCCAGCTCGTAGGGCGGCGCTTCGCCCAGCCGGCGCGAGAGTTCGTTGATCGTCTGCTTGAGTTCGATCATGCGCAGCTCACGACCGGCGGCAGCCTGGTTGAAGCGGGTCAGTTCATCATTCCGGCGCTTCAGATCCTCCACCGCCCGCTTGCGTTCGGTGATGTCATCCACCATGGCAAAGACATAATTCACGCTGCCATCGGGCTTGCGCACGGAGCTGATCAGTAGACGCGCGTAGATCAAGTGGCCATCCTTGTGGATGAAGCGCTTGTCCAACGCATAACCGTCGATCTCGCCGGCCAGCATGCGGTTGAATTGGGCCAGGTCTGGCGCCAGATCATCAGGGTGGGTCAGTTCCGCCCAGGTCATGCGGATCAGCTCATCCCGACTGTATCCCAGCGTGGCGCACAAGCTATCGTTGACTTCGATCCAGCCGTGTTCCGGGCTGGTGATGGCGAGACCGACGAAGGAATGATCGAAATAGGCATGAAAACGTTCCATGCTGGCGCGCATTTCAGCCTCGACTTTGTCCCGAGCACTTTTCAGCACCGCCTGATCGATCAACTGTTGTTCGTAACCCTGGAAAATCAGGCACAGGATCATGGTAGCCAGCGGGTAGAGCAACAAAAGCACCCACCCGGCCTGCTCGACAAAGGCATAACCAACGCGATTGGGCAGTTGCGTGAAGGCGGCCAACTGCGTCAACTGCACGACGACGCCCAGCGCGAGATAGTCGATCAACCACGGGGGGTGGGTGCGCCGCTGCCACCAGTGTCGGGCCAGCACTCCCAGCAAAGCCGACAGCAGCGCGGTCACGATGCCGACCGTAGCGCCGTTGCCGCCCAACTGGTAGCGATAGAGCGCCGTCATGCCCGCCGCAATCGCCGCGGTAACGCCGCCCCCCACCACTCCGGCCACCGTCAGCACAATCGAACGGCCGTCGAAGAACACACCGGGTGAAAAAATCACCGCGTTTGCCATGTCCAGCAAGGCCACGCTGCCAAACAGCACGCCGAGCATGACGCGGCAATTCAACGGTTTCTGGTAGAGACGCGCAATAACGATCTGTCCAGCCGCCACCAGCGCGATCAGGAAAGCCACGTTATTGATCAGGTTGATTAGCATGGATGAAGACGGGGGCGTGGCAACGTCATCGCATCAGATTCGAATCCTGTGGCGAAGTCTGGGCTGGTCGGGTTCATGGCGCCTTCAGGTGGAGGAGTCGTGATGGCGCTCGGCGATGCGGGCGAATTCCTCGAAATTCGCCAGGAAGGCATCGGCAACATCGGGATCGAAATGGCGGCCACGGCCGGCAACGATGATGTCGCGCGCGGCTTCGCAGGACATGGCCGGTTTGTACACACGCACCGAAATCAGCGCATCGAAGACATCGGCCAGCGCCATGAAGCGGGCGGCAACGGGGATGGCCTCTCCGGCCAGGCCATTGGGGTAGCCGCTGCCATCCCATTTTTCATGGTGCCAGTGGGCGATTTGCTTGGCCAGTACGAGGAAATCCAGGGGCATGTCGATGTCGGCCTCGGCCTTCTCGATAGCTTCGACGCCCAGCCTGGCATGGGTTTTCATGACCATCCATTCGGCCTCGGTGAGCCGGTCCGGCTTGAGCAGGATCGCGTCGGGAATGCCGACCTTGCCGATGTCGTGCAGCGGGGCCGACTTGGTCAGCAGGTCACAGTAGCGCGGGGTGAGCACATCGCTGAAGCGCGGGTGCCGGCGCAGCGCCGTGGCGAGCAGGTGGACATAGGCCTGAGTACGCAGAATGTGGTTGCCTGTTTCGGGATCGCGCGTTTCGGCCAGGTGGGCCAGGGCGCGGATGCTGACCAGTTGGGTCAGGTCATTTTCGCGCATGCGCCGCGCCACCTCTTCTTCCAGCAGCGTGTTGCGGTCGCGCAAAAAATCGCGGCCGCATTTGGCGTCGAGTTGAGTCCGCACACGGGCCAGCAGGATGCCGGGGCGAATCGGCTTGGTCAGGTAATCGGCAGCGCCCAGTTCCAGGCCAAGCTCCTCGTCGGCTTCGTCATCGAGTGCCGTGACGAAGAGGACTGGGATGTCGCGGGTGGCCGGTTCGGCGCGCAGCTCCCGCAGGACGTCGTAACCATTCATCTCCGGCATCATTACGTCGAGCAGGATGAGATCGGGCGTCCGAGGGGGCTGCGCCGCAACCAGGCAGCGACGGCCAGAATTGGCTGCGCGCACCCTGTAGTAAGGTTGCAGAAGCGTCGTCAGGATCGCGAGATTGGTTGGCTCGTCGTCGACGATTAGAATGGTGTGTTCAGGCATGGAGGCTCCTGAGCGAAAACGTTATCAGGATTGTAGTGTTTTTCTTCCCGGCGCGCATGAGGCAAATTCGCACGCGCCGCCCACCTAATCAGGTTTTCGAGAAAACCAGCCGTTTGAATGGCGGCGGCCATGGCAAAGGGTTTGTCAGACAGCACCTGGCCGTTGAGTGAGGCCACCAATGACTGCTCTGCAGCTTGCATTCAGTGGCTGCAAGCGGTTTATCCTAGAAAAATCATTTGGTCCACGAAACATACGAAAATCACGAAAAGTTTCAAGCAGTCATCACGCCTAAGAGAGCAGCGCCGGACAGGTGAATCGATAGGCTTCATGACGCAATGATTTATTCTGTGATTTTCGTGGGTTTGCTGCCGTTTTTAGGTTTATGCTCGGTTAAAACTCGGTTATTGACTCCAGCAGCATCCTGTTCCCGGCAATGATGTCGGATATAGGCATGGCTACTAGCCGTTCAGCAAAGTCGCAAGCGTGTTGCAGATTTTCCGCGGCGCTGGCGCTGAGATCTTCGCCGAGTTCGAAGGATTCGGTTTTGATGCTGAGTAAAAAGCTTGGTGGGGGTGTTTGGCCGGTTACGGTCTCGAAGACTTGCAGCAACGCGGAGGGGCTCATCGCGTGGCTGGTATAGCTGTTGTCGCGGCAGGGCTTGAGCCGGGTAAAGGCAAAGGCGTCGTCGCCCGTGACCGAGGCGTCGACGAAAATTACCAGCTCGCGTCCTTGCAAATCCAGCGCATGTTCGATCTGTAGTTGAAAATCGGTTAAAAATTCGATGCGGGCGGCATCGACCCGACGTTCCAGGTAGTCCAGAACCAGCGGGCCGACGGCATCATCGCCACGGCTGAGATTGCCGTAGCCGAACAGCAGGATGGGTTTGATCATGTCAGTCCGTGTTCGAAAGCGCCGTTTCCGTGGCGCACCAGGCGATCTATCGTTTCACCTTGGGAATCGATCAGTTCCAGTTGTAGCGGCATTTTGCCGACCGCATGCGTCGCGCAGGACAGGCAAGGGTCATAGGCGCGGATGGCCACTTCCAGATTGTTCAGCAAGGGCTCGGTGAGTTCGCGACCGGACAGATATTCTGCTGCCACCTGCCGCACCGATTCGTTCATGCCCATGTTGTTGCTGGTGGTCGATACGATCAGGTTGGCCTTGGTGACGATGTCGTTGTCGTCGACCTGATAATGGTGGAACAGCGTGCCGCGCGGCGCTTCGATCACGCCTATGCCTTCGTAACGTTTTTCACCCTTGGCGACCAGATCGTTGCTCATCACATCCGGATCGTGCAGCAAGGTTTTGATGCTTTCGGCACAATGCAGCACTTCGATCAGGCGAGCCCAATGGAAGGCCAGCGTGCTGTGTACCATGGCTTCGCCGCCGTGTTGTTTGAAGTCGGCGCGAGCGGCTTCCGCCAGTGGCGTGTCGATGAAGTCGCAGTTGTTGACGCGCGCCAGCGGTCCGACGCGATACCAGCCCAGGTCTTTACCCAATGATGTCAGGTACGGGAACTTCATGTAGCTCCAGGAACGCACTTCTTCATGGATCAGGTCGGTGTAATCGCAGTAGTCGAAATGATCGACGATGGTTTCGCCTTTGTCGTTTTTGGCCCGAATGCCGCCGTGATATAGCTCCAGCGCGCCGTTGGGTTTGACCAGGCCCAGGTAATTGCTGCGTATCGTGGCGAATTCGTCGTAGAACGGCAGGTTCGAGGTATGCACTTGTTTGATCAGGGCGACGGCGGCTTCCGACCAGGCAATCATCTGATCGATGTCCTGCAGCAGATAATCGCGTTCTTCCTTGCTCAAGGCCTTGTTCATGCCGCCGGCAATGGCGCCGGTGCCATGCACGCGTTTGCCGGACACCATGCGGATGACTTCCTGGCCGTATTTGCGCAATTTGACGCCTTGCAGGCCGATGTCGGGATATTCGGCCAGTACCGCGATCACGTTGCGTTTACCGATGTCGCTTTCGAAACCGAACAGCAAATCGGGGCTGGATAGATGGAAAAAGTGCAGCGCATGCGATTGCAGCACTTGGCCGAAATGCAGCAGGCGGCGCAATTTGTCGGCGGCCGGCGGCAGATTGTCCGGATCGACGCCGACCAGTTGGTCTATGGCCTTGGCTGCGGCCAGATGGTGGCTGACCGGACAAATGCCGCACAGGCGTTGCACCATGACGGGTAGTTCCCAGTACGGGCGGCCCTGGATGAATTTTTCGAAGCCGCGAAACTCGACGATGTGCAGCCGGGCTTGTTGTATCTTGTTGTTTTCATCGAGCAACAAGCTGACTTTGCCGTGGCCTTCGACGCGGGAAACGGGATCGACCACCACCCGTTTCAGGTTGGCGGGGTTGGAGGCGGTTTCAAGATGTTCGTACATAAGGGTTCCTCGTTAGTCGTAATGGACTAATTCATAGGGTAAAGCCGGTTCGCGGCCTTCCACCAGCGCGGTCAGGAAGGTCCAGAATACGTCGGCGGACGGTGGGCAGCCCGGCATGAAGTAATCGACCTTGACGATTTCATGGATGGGATGCACCTTGTCGAGCAATAACGGCAGCTCCGGATCGCTGGGGATTTGCGCGTTTTCGACGCCAATGCCATCGCGATAGGCTTCCAGCAGGCAGTCTTCCAGATTGACATAATTGCGCATCGCCGGCAGGCCGCCGTTGATCGCGCAGGCGCCGACGGCGACCAGGATTTTGCAGTTTTTGCGGAACTCGCGCAGCACATGCACGTTTTCCGAGTTGCAGACGCCGCCTTCGATCAAGCCGATGTCGCACGGTCCGCAATGTTCGATGTCGGTAATCGGCGAACGGTCGAATTCGGCGACCTCGGCCAGCGCAACGATGCGCTCGTCGATGTCCAGAAACGACATGTGACAGCCGAAGCAACCCGCCAGGGAGGTGGTTGCGACTTTGATCTTATTTGTCATGGGCGACCTCCTGGGATGGGGCGAGTGCGGCAGCGGGTCGGGAACAGGAGCCGCCTTCCGCGGCGAGCGCCACTTCGCTGATTTGTTTGTGGTCGTAAATACGTTGTCCAATCGGTACCTGGAAGCCCGTGCGTTTGATCAGAATCGCGCCGGTCGGGCAGATATGCGCGGCGCAGTCGTCGACCGCTATGTCGCTATCCTTCAGTTGTCCGCTCGGCGAATTGATGACCAAGCGCTTGTTGATGCCGCGGCCGGCGATGCCGAACACGTTCTTGCCGTCTTTTTCCTGGCTGGCGCGCACGCACAGATTGCAGAAAATGCAGCGGTTGTGGTCTATCAGAATGTCCGGATGCGAGGCATCGACTTCCCTAAGGGCGAAGAAATGCGGGAAATGGTTGTCATACATCTGTAAATGGTAGGCCACGCCTTGCAATTGGCAGTTGCCGGATTTTTCGCAGGACGGGCAGAAATGATTGCCTTCGACGAACAGCATTTGCGTGATGCGGCGGCGGTCATGCGCCAGTTCGTCGTTGTTGCTGATGACGGTCTGGCCGTCCGCGGCCGGAAAGGTGCAGGCCGAGCAGTTGCGACCATTGACCTTGACGGTGCAGAGCTTGCAGCTGCCGTGCGGGGTGTAGCCCGGTTTGTGGCACAGATGCGGAATGTAGACGCCGGCTGCGGTGGCGGCTTCGATGATGGTTTGGCCTTCGGTGAACGGGATGGTTTGGCCGTCGAGATTGATGGTGCCTGTCATGTTATTCCTCCACTTGCGACAAATGCGCGGCGGCATCGTCGCGATGCGCCATGCGGCGAGCGATTGCCAGCGAGCCGTCCAGATCGAAGCCGGGCTCGTAGCTGATGTCTTTCAGTTGCTTTTCATAGACGTCGGGATAGCGTTGCAGCGTGGTTAAAATGGGATTGGCCGCGGTTTGGCCCAAGCCGCAGTGGCTGTTGCTTTTGACCAGTTGGCAGATTTTTTCCAGTTCAGCCACGTCGCCCGCCGAGCCGTGGCCGTTGACGATTTTATCCAGTTGATTTTTCAGCAGCGAGGTGCCGACCCGGCAAGGCGTGCAGAAGCCGCAACTCTCGTGAGCGAAGAAGTGCGTGAAGTTCTGCGCGATGGCCAGCACGTTGCGGCTGTGGTTGAAGACGATGAACGAGCCGCCGGTGGCAAGATCTTCAAAGGCGAGCTTTCTATCCAATTCCTGATTGGAGATAAAGGTACCGGACGGGCCGCCGATTTGCACGCCCATGACGTCTTCGGCGCCGCAATCATCCAGAATCTGGCGAATTGGGGTGCCGAAGGGATATTCGTAGATGCCGGGCTTCGCGCAGTCGCCGCAAATGCTGAGTATTTTGCTGCCGGTCGATTTCTCGGTGCCGACCTTGGCGAACCAGTCGCCGCCGTGAATGGCGATATTGGCTGCGGCCATGAAAGTTTCCACGTTGTTGACGACCGTGGGTTTATTCAAATAACCGCTGCTGACGGGATAGGGCGGGCGATTGCGCGGTATGCCGGGCTTGCCTTCCAGCGATTCGATCAAGGCCGATTCCTCGCCGCAAATATAAGCGCCGGCACCCAGGCAGATTTCGATGTCGAAATCCAGCCCTAGGCCGAGGATGTCGGTACCCAGCAGGTTTTCGTCCCGCCGTTGTGCCAGAGTGGCTTGTAGTTTGTCGTACAGGTGTAGATATTCACCGCGCAGGTATAAAAAACCTTGTTTCGCGCCGATGATGGCCGCGCAGAGCGTCATGCCTTCAAACACCTGGTCGGCATAGCTGTTCAGCAATACCCTGTCCTTGAAGGTGCCGGGCTCACCCTCGTCGGCATTGCAAACCACATAATGGGCATCGGCTTTTTCTTCGGCGCAGAAGCGCCATTTCATCGCGGTTTTAAAACCGGCCCCGCCTCGGCCGCGCAGGCCGGAATAGTCGAGTTCGGCCAAGGTAGACGACGTGCCGTTGCTGAAGGCAGCCTGGATGGCCGTGCCTTTCTCGAACGAGGCATTGAGCAGCAACCCTGCCTTATGAATATTGTCGTTGACCGCAAACAAGTGTGCGGGCCATTCCTGCAACGGTGTTTGCCCTTCGATCAAAATCGCGATTTCATCGATTTTGGGTCTGTCCAGTCGCGTCAAAGCCAAACCGTTGACCAGACCGGCCGGTCCCTGGTCGCACATGCCGGTGCAGGAGGTGTTGTTCAAACTGACCAGGCCATCGGCCCGGACTTCGCCAACCTTGACTTTCAATGCGCTGGACAGGTAGCTGAGCAGGTTTTCCTTATCCAGCATACGGTCGGTGATCGAATCGCTGATCAGAATATCGTAGCGGCCCTGCGGGGTCAGGTGGAAAAAGCTGTAGAATTCGACGACCGCTATGATTTGGGTGCGCGGTATCTTGAGGGCCACGGCCAGAATGTCGATGGCTTCGGCGGGAATATGGCGATATTCGGCTTGTACGTCTCTCAGTATCGACATTAGCCTAACCGGTTGGTAATTTGCTTTTGCCAGCACTGTATCTAAGAATGTTTTCATCATAGGGCTACCGGTTAATTAAGTTGTTTGGAAAATTATGGATCACTCAAAAAAAACCGTTTTCAGACCGGCCTTGAATTTTGAAGGCGGAGCGCTGGCGAAGTGCCTGGAACAAATCGCCGAGCAAAATCGCGTTTTGCGCATCGTGCGCGCCGCGTTACCAGCAAGCATAGCAGAGCATGCGGAGCATTGTGTAATAAGCGCTAGTCGATTGGTCGTCTATACCGACTCTTCGGCTTGGGCGTCGCAAATTCGTTTCTTCCAGCAAGCAATACTAAACAAATTGCAGGAGTCTGGACAGCAAAAAATCGTTAAGGTGCAAGTAAAGCTTTATTCGCCTCTGCCGGAATTCAAGGCCAGTCCGGCTGCGCGTCTGCCTAGCGCCGAAACTGTTCAAGCGTTGTTAAGGCAAGTCGATGAAAATAGCGAGGATGTGCTGAATCGGGCGCTAGCCAAATTGGCGCGGACGCTGAGTAAGCGGCTTGAGAATTGAAGCCCGCAACCAGTCGGGCTTCAAATGGGTTTGGATCTTGACGGAGATTAGCGGGCGGCGGCCGCGGCTTGCGCGGAGCGCATGAAGGAAATCGGCGCATCGTCAGTGCTGTCAAAAGAGATCATTTCCCAAGCCTCTTTATCTTCCAGCAATGTCAGCAGCAATTTGTTGTTCAGCGCATGGCCCGATTTAAAGCCCCGGTATTCGCCAATCAGGCTGTGGCCCAATAAATACAGGTCGCCAATCGCGTCGAGGATTTTGTGTTTGACGAATTCATCGGCATAACGCAAGCCATCTTCGTTCAATACCTTGTCGTCATCGACCACGATGGCGTTATCCAGGCTGCCGCCCAGCGCCAGATTGTTTTCCCGCAGGAATTCAATGTCGCGCATGAAGCCGAAGGTGCGAGCCCGGCTGACTTCCTTGACGAAAGTCGTCGATGAAAAGTCCATTACTGCGGTTTTGAGATGATCTGAAAAAGCCGGATGTTCGAAATCGATGGTAAACGTCACTTTGAAACCGTCGAAAGGTTCAAACGCGGCCCATTTGTCGCCGTCCTCGACCCGTATGGTTTTTTTGATCCGAATGTATTTCTTGGGAGCTTCCTGCTCGACGACGCCGGCCGATTGCAGCAAAAACACGAAAGGGCCTGCGCTACCGTCCATGATCGGTACTTCAGGGGCACTGACATCGACGATCGCATTGTCGATGCCCAAACCCGCCATCGCCGACAGCAAATGCTCCACGGTTGAGACCTTGATGTCGCCGCTGACCAACGTGGTCGATAATTTGGTTTCACCCACATTTTCGGGGCGTGCCTCTATCATGACCGGGGTTTCCAGGTCGACCCGGCGGAAACGAATGCCGGTATTGGGTTCTGCAGGGTGCAGCGTCAGATAGACTTTGTCGCCCGTGTGCAAGCCAACGCCCGTGGCGCGAATGGTGTTTTTTAGAGTGCGTTGTTTGATCATGAAATGCCGGCAGAGAAATAAAGCAAAGCAGGGAAGTCTACCATAGTTTATATGATAGCCTCCCTTTCACGGATGGTTGGATGTTAGTCGGCTTGGCGTCTCAGGAAGGCCGGTACGTCCAGGTATTCCAGATCCGCGTCGCTACGCGGTTGGGCGCCGAAGCGGGTCTCGCGGGTCGATTCGGGTCTTTGTTGGCGAATCACGGTTGGTTTTTCCAGTTGACCGTAATCGACTTCGCCGGCGGCCACTTTTTGCACCAGTTTGATCGGTGCCGCGGCTTTGGCTTTTTCGCCCATGCCCGTCGCGACCACGGTGACCTTGACTTCAGTGCCCATGGCCGGATTGACCGCCATACCGATTTTGATGTCGGCGTCGTCGGAGGCGAATGCATGCATGATGCTGCCGATTTCGTCGAACTCGTTAAGACCCAGATCACCATTGGACGTGACGTTGACCAGAATGCCACGCGCGCCTTGCAGGTTCATATCTTCCAGTAATGGGCAAGCGATGGCTTTTTCCGCAGCCAGGCGGGCGCGGTTTTCACCACTGGCAATGCCAGTGCCCATGATCGCGCTGCCCATGTTGGACATGACGGTTCTGACGTCGGCAAAGTCGACGTTCATCAAACCGGGGTGAGTAATCAGTTCGGTGATGCCTTGAACTGCGTCCAGCAACACGTCGTTGGCGACACGGAAGGAGTCGACCAATGAGCGGTTATTACCCAAGGTTGGCAATAGCTTTTGGTTCGGGATGATGATCAGCGAGTCGACCAGTTTTTCCAGATCGCGCAGACCACTTTCCGCCACGGCTTTCTTTTTGGTGCCTTCGAAGTCGAACGGTTTCGATACCACCGCAACGGTCAGGATGCCCAGTTCCTTGGCTTCCTCGGCAAATACGGTGATCGCGCCGGTACCGGTGCCGCCACCCATGCCGGCGGTCAAGAACACCATGTCGGCACCTTCCATCACTTCACGAATGCGTTCGCGGTTTTCTTCCGCCGCCGCGCGTCCCACTTCAGGACGGGTGCCGGCGCCTAGTCCTTTGGTTAACTCGACGCCCAATTGCACGACGGTGTCGACATTCATTTGCCGCAAGGCTTGCGCGTCGGTATTGGCGCAGATGAATTGCACGCCGTCGATACCGGTTTCCACCATATGATTGACGGCGTTGCCGCCGCCGCCCCCAACACCAATGACTTTAATGACGGCATTGCCGCTATTGTCCATTAATTCGTATTTCATTTTCACACCCTCCAGACACACACATTATAAATGTTAAAAATTACCTTGAAACCAGTTTTTGATTGTCGACCACAGATTTGCGCCGTCGTCAGTCAGACCCAAGGCGCGACCATGATGGTCCTTGCCATAGATCAGCAAACCTACTGCGGTCGAATAAATCGGGTTTTGTGCTACATCGGTCAGACCGGACACATGCAGCGGTGTCCCCATGCGAACAGGCATGTGGAAGATTTCCTCCGCCAGCTCCGTCAATCCTCTTACCTGCGAACTCCCACCGGTGATGACCATTCCAGCGGCGATCAGATCTTCGTAACCACTTCGTCTTAATTCTGCTTGCACCAGCAACATCAATTCTTCATAACGCGGTTCTATGATTTCCGCCAGATTCTGCGCGGAAATTTTGCGTGGTTCGCGGTCGCCAATGCTGGGTACGTCGATCATATGTTGAGGATCGGCCAATTCCGTCAGCGCACAGGCGTGCTGACGTTTGATCTCCTCTGCATTTTTGGTCGGTGTTCGTAACGCCACGGCGATGTCGTTGGTGACTTGATCGCCGGCGATGGGAATTACCGCCGTGTGCTTGATGGCGCCTTCGGAAAATATCGCGATGTCCGTGGTGCCGCCGCCGATGTCGATCAGGCAAACGCCCAAGTCTTTTTCATCGTCGGTGAGTACCGCAGAGCACGAGGCCAGTTGCTCTAGCACGATGTCGTCGACATCCAGCCCGCATTTGCGGATGCATTTGACGATGTTCTGCTCGGCGCTGACGCTGCTGGTGACCATGTGCACCTTGGCCTCCAGGCGGATGCCGGACATGCCGATAGGTTCCTTGATGCCTTCCTGCTGGTCGATCACGAATTCCTGCGGCAGGATGTGCAGGATCTTCTGATCGGCCGGAATCGCCACGGCACGCGCCGAATCGATGACTCTATCGATGTCGTGCTGGGTGACTTCTTTTTCCTTGATCGCGACGATGCCGTGCGAATTCAGGCTTTTGATGTGACTGCCCGCAATGCCGGCAAACACGGATTTGATCTGGCAGCCGGCCATCAATTCGGCTTCCTCGATCGCGCGTTGAATGGAATGCACGGTGGATTCCAGATTGACCACGATGCCTTTTTTCAAGCCTTTGGAAGGCGCGGTACCAATACCGATCACTTCGATCTCGTCGCCGCCGCGGTATTCGCCCACGATGGCGGCCACTTTGGACGTGCCTATGTCCAACCCCACTAATAAATTTCGATCTGTCTTTTTGGCCATTTTTGTGCTCTATAAGCGTTTAAATCAGGTTTTATTCTTTTGTGCGATTGCTTTCCAATCGACCGCAGTCGCTTCCGGTTTCCAGGTCACCGCGTAGCCGTTCGGGTAACGGGTATCGACACTGGCCATCATGGCTATTTGTTCGTCACCGAGTAAATCCATGGTCTGCAAGAAGCGTTGCATGTTCTCCAGCGGCGCCTTTCTGCCCAAGTGCATCTCTAGGCCGCTGGCCAGCTTGATGCGCCACGCCCGTCGCTCGTTGACGTGGAATTCGGCCAGTTGCATCGATTTGTCCCGTAATACGATGTATACGCCTTTCATGATTTCTAGCAATTTTTTTTCTTGCCCCTCGGGGCCCGTAATCAGCGGCAGGTTTTTAAAAGCATCGATATTATCCGGTATCAATATATCGCCTTGCTTGTTCAATAAGGCGTTAGTCCCCCAGCGTACGATGGGTTTTTGTTCGACGATCTTGATGTGAACCGCATCCGGCCACACCCGTTTTACATCCACCTTTTCCACCAGCGGCAGTCCACTGATCAGACGATGGATATTCTCCATGTCCGCGTGGTAAAAGCCTTTTTTCATCTCCGGCGTCAATACCTGTTTCAGTTTGTCCTTGTCGGTGTACTGAAATGCGCCCTCGATTTTCACATAACGTATCGGTTTGCTGATGGCATCCCGGCTATCGAACAGTTGCCAGCCATACCAAGCGCCCACCAGTGCCAGCAGACCGAAGACGATCAACTTCAAACGCGACACCTTAAGCCACCATGCTGGTTTCCAGGATGCGCCAGACCAATTCGTTGAAATTCACGCCGGCGGCTTTTGCCGCCATCGGCACCAAACTGTGATCGGTCATGCCGGGCACCGTGTTGACTTCGATCAGCTGCACACAGTCGTTGTCGTCGATGAAAGCATCGACGCGCGCCCAACCCTTGACACTCAAACCTTCGCAGGCTTTCAAGGCCAGCGCCTGCAATTGTTGCTCGCGTTCCGCATCCAAGCCGCAAGGGCAATGGTATTGCGTGGTATTGGCGCGGTATTTGGCGTCGAAATCGTAAAACACGTTAGGTGTTTGCAGGCGGATGGCGGGCAACGCTTCGCCGGCCAGAATCGCTACAGTATATTCCCGGCCCTGTACCCATTGCTCGGCATAGACATCGCAATGGTATTGCTGGGCCAGTCGCAAGGCTGCAATCAATTCATTCCGGTCATTGGCCTTGCTCATGCCGATGCTGGAGCCTTCCTGAGCCGGCTTGACGATGACCGGAAAACCCAGCTGGGCGATGCAGGCGTCCACATCCTGTTCCGATTGCAGCACAAACCATTTCGGCGTGGCTAGCCCCATGCCCTGCCAGCACAACTTGGTGCGCAACTTGTCCATGCTCAAGGCCGAGGCCAGTACGCCGGAACCGGTATATGGCAAGCCCAACACTTCCAATACGGCTTGCAAAACACCGTCTTCGCCGCCGCGGCCATGAATGACGTTGAATACGCGGTCGATTTCAAATTTCGCTAAAGCCTCGATGGGGCTGCCGGTCACGTCTACCGCAACGGCATCGATGCCTTGGCTGATCAGCGCCTGATAAACCGCGTTGCCGCTACGCAGGGAAATTTCACGTTCGGCGGCTGAACCGCCCATCAATACCGCGACCCTGCCGAAATCGGCAGCCTGTTTTACTGTCAATGCTTTCATGCGTTTTCACCTGCCCGGCAAACCTCGGTTTGCAAATCGACCCCAAATTGCTTGCGTACCTGTTGTTGTATATGTTCGATCAGGGTTTCGATGTCGGCCGCCGTGGCATGGCCCTGATTTTCGATGAAATTGGCGTGTTTTTCCGACACCACGGCGCCGCCGATTTGATAGCCTTTCAAACCACAGGCTTCGATCAAGCGCGCGGCATAATCGCCGGGCGGATTCTTGAAGACCGAACCGCAGGTGGGTTTATTGGTCGGCTGGGTGGCATTGCGTTTTTCCAACAAGGCCTTGATGTGTTGCTGGCTGGCTTCGCTATTGCCTTTTTGCAGCTTCAGTTGGGCCGATAAAAACCATTCGGCTTCCAGACCTTTCACCGAGCGGTAGGCGACTTCGAATTCGTGTTTGCCGCGTTCGGTCACATGCCCGTGCGCATTGATCATTTCGACGCTGGCCACGATGCTCCAGGTTTCGCCGCCGAAGGCACCGGCATTCATCTTTAGCGCGCCACCCATGGTGCCGGGGATGCCGGCCAGAAACTCCGCGCCGGTCAGCCCCAAATCGCTGCAAAATCGGGCGACATGGGCGCAAGGTACGCCGGCTTCGACGTAGACACGGTCCGAATCCATCAAATACATGTTTTTCAGACGGTTACGGGTGTTGATCACCGTGCCGCGTATGCCGCCATCGCGCACCAATAAATTGCTGCCCAGGCCGATCCAATGCACGGATTCATGCTCGGGCAAGCCAGCGATGAAATCGATCAGGTCGGCTTTGTCTTCCGGAATATACATGCGCTCGGCCGGACCACCGACGCGCCAGCTGGTGTATTTGGCCAGCGGCTCGTTGTGCAGCAAAGTTCCGCGGAGTTTCGTGGCGGTACTCATGACAAGGCCTCCCGCAGTTTAAGCGGTAATTCGGCGGCGATTTGGCCGACGTTGCCGGCGCCCATGGTCAAAACCACATCATCTTTCTTGACGATGCCCGTCAGGATGGTCACCAAGTCGTCGCGATTCTGCACGAATATCGGATCGACCTGACCGCGTACCCGAATGGAGCGGCTCAGGGCCTTGCCGTCGGCGCCGGCAATCGGCGTTTCTCCCGCGGGATAAACGTCCAATAAAATCAAGACATCGACGCTGGACAAGACCTCGACGAAGTCTTCGAACAAGTCGCGAGTACGCGTGTAACGATGCGGCTGGAAGACCACGACCTTGCGGCGGCTGGGCCAGGCCTGACGCAGGGCTTCCAGCGTAGCCGCCAGCTCGCGGGGGTGATGGCCGTAGTCATCGACCAGGGTCAGCTTGCCGCCGTCGAAATCCAGATCGCCGTTGATCTGGAAGCGTCGGCCGACGCCCTTGAATTCGGACAGGCTCTTGACGATGGCGGCGTCATCCACGCCCAAGGACGTGGCAACGGTGATCGCGGCCAGCGCGTTCAGCATATTGTGCCAGCCCGGCAGATTCAACGTCACTTTTAATGGCGGCAAATCGCCCCAGCGCAGTACGGTGAAATGAGTGCGCAAGCCGTCCTGCTGGATGTCGACGGCGCGAACATCGGCGTAGGATTTGACGCCGTAGGTTTTCACCGGCTTGGAAATGTTCGGCAGTACGTCGCAAACCCCCGGATCGTCGATACAGAGTACCGCCAAACCGTAAAACGGTAACTGATGCAGGAATTTGATGAAGGTGTCCTTCAGTCGCTCATAACTGCCACCATAGGTTTCCATATGGTCCTGATCGATGTTGGTGACGATGGCCATCATCGGTTGCAAAAACAAAAACGAGGCGTCGCTCTCATCGGCTTCGGCCACCAGATATTTGCCCAGGCCCAGTTTGGCATTGGCGCCGGCGCTGTTGAGGCGGCCGCCGATCACGAAAGTAGGGTCCAGGCCGCCTTCGGCCAGCATCATCGTGGTCAGGCTGGTCGTCGTGGTTTTGCCGTGCGTGCCGGCTACCGCGATACCAAAACGAAAACGCATCAGTTCCGCCAGCATTTCGGCGCGTGGAATCACCGGGATGCGGTTTTCGTAAGCGCGGGTGATTTCAGGATTGCTGCGATCGACGGCGGTCGAGGTGACCACGACGTCGACATCGACGACATTGCTGGCCGCGTGTTCGAAATAAACCTTGACGCCCATGGCCTGCAAGCGGTCGGTCACCGGCGAAGCCTTGATGTCGGAACCCGAAACGTGGTAACCCAAATTGCAGAGAACTTCGGCGATGCCGCTCATGCCGGTGCCGCCGATGCCGACGAAATGGATCTTATCGACGTTGCCGAGTGCTTGCGCGGGGTGGATATTCGGTCTGTTCATCGGCTTGCCTCGCGCTTTTGGCCTGCAAATGCCGCGCAGACATTGGCAACGGTTTGGGTGGCGTCGAGTTTGGCCTTGGCTTTTGCGGCTTGGCTCATTGCGGGTAACTGGGTCATGACTTGTCTTATGGCTTTTTGCAGATTCACTGCATTCAATTCGGGTTGCGGCAAGAGCAGGGCGGCGCCGGCCTCGCTCAAATAGCGGGCATTGGCGCTCTGATGGTCGTCTATTGCATGCAACAAGGGGACGAAAATGGCGGGCAGGCCGCTGGCGGCTACTTCGCTGATCGTCATCGCGCCCGCGCGGCAAACGATCAAGTCGGCCCAATGATAGGCCGCTGCCATGTCATCGATGAACGCCAATACTTCCGCGTCCGCGCCCAAGGTTTGATAATGCTCGGCAACCTCGGTGCGCATGGCGCTTCCCGTTTGATGCTTGATGACCAGGTTGGGCAGGCCGGCCAAAGCTTCCGGTACATTATCGTTCAATACTTTGGCGCCTTGGCTGCCGCCCAACACCAATATTCTCAAAGGTCGCGCGGAATCGGGCCGCCATTCGCTGCGTTCGCTCAGATCGATGAACGCTTCGCGTAGCGGGTTGCCGGTGAACATCGCGTGCGTGGAAGCCGGAAAACTGCCCGGAAATGCTTCCAGTACTTTGGTGGCGGCCAGTTTCACTAGCCAGCGATTGGTCGTGCCTGGAACACGGTTTTGTTCATGCACGACCAGCGGGATGCCCAGCGATTTCGCCATCAAGCCGCCCGGACCAGCGACGAAGCCGCCCATGCCGAGAACCACATCGGGCTGGCGTTGTTTCAAGATGCGCCGTGCCTGTATGCAGGCTTGAAACAGCCGGAACGCCGCAATCAGCTTCGACAGCAAGCCTTTACCACGTATACCTTCCACCGATAGCCAATCGATGTCCAGGCCGTGAGCCGGAACTACCCGCGCTTCCAAGCCCTTGCGCGTGCCCAGCCAGCTGACTTGCCAGCCGCGCGCGCGCATTTCTTCGGCCACCGCCAGGGCTGGAAACACGTGGCCGCCGGTGCCGCCGGCCATGATCACGATACGGCCCTTCATCGCGTTCTGCCCTTGACGTTGCTCTTATGCAGTTCCGTCACTTCATAATGAATCCGAAACAGCACCGCTATCGCGCCGCACATGATGATCATGCTGCCGCCGCCGTAGCTCATCAGCGGCAGGGTCAAACCCTTGGTGGGCAAAATGCCCATGTTGACGCCCATGTTGACGAAGGCCTGAAAGCCGAACCAGATGGCGAGGCCGTAAGCCACCAGTGCGGAAAATTTTTCGCCGGCCATTTCGGCTTGCTCGCCAATGGCAAAGCCACGCAGAACCAATGTCGTGAACAAGGCGATGACTAAAACGACGCCAACCAGGCCGAGTTCTTCACCGAGTACCGAAAACAAAAAGTCGGTATGCGCTTCCGGTAAATAAAACAATTTCTGCAGACCATTGCCGAGCCCAACGCCCGACACTTCGCCGCGACCAAAGGAAATCAGGGCCTGGGTCAACTGATAGCCGCTGTCCCGGGCGTGTTCCCAGGGATCGACGAAACTGGTAATGCGTTTCAAGCGGTAAGGGGAGGTGTAAGCCAAGATAGCCGCGGCCGAAGACACCAGGGCCACCAGAAATACAAACGGCGACAGACGCGCGCCGCCCAAAAACATCATGCCCATCGCGATGATCAGGATGACCACCGCGGAACCGAAATCGGGTTCCAGCAGCAACAGGATGCAGGCCACCGAAAACAGCATCAACGGCCGCACCAAACCAAACAGCGATCGACGGACATGCTCGTTATGCCGGGTAATATAGCCCGCCATGTAAACCACCGAAATGAACTTCATCACTTCGGAAACTTGAATCCTGAGGCCCAGCAAGGATATCCAGCGCGTACTGCCGTTGACCTTGACGCCGACGCCTGGGATCAACACGATCAGCAGCAACGCCAAGCCGGCGATGAACAAAGGTTGGCCGAGACGCTGCCAATGCTTCATCGGCACAGCCAGCATGAAGGCCGCAAACATCAGGCCCAGAATGATGTGGATCAGCTGTTTGAAGGGGTAATAGGAAACGTCGTCCGCCATTTTGACGCCCAAGTGCATGGATGACGAAGCCACCATCACAAAGCCTATGCCGAGCAGGCACAAACAGGCCGTCAACAAGGCTTGGTCGATATGGAAGCGATGGCTTGGGCGTATTTTGGGGCTGGGTACGGACATCAGCTTAACTCCAGCACGGCTTGCGCGAATTGGTTGCCGCGGTCGGCGTAACTCTTATATTGGTCCAAACTGGCGCAAGCCGGAGACAGCAACACGCTGTCCCCGGCTTGCGCCAGTTTGGCCGCGATCTTGACCGCTTCTTTCATAGTGCCGGCGAAATGGGTCGGAACGCATCCCTTTAGCGCTTGATCGATCAAGGCCGCATCCTTGCCCATCAACACGACGGCTTTGGTTTTTTCTTTCACGATAGGCGTCAATTCGGTCATGTCCGCGCCTTTGCCGTCGCCGCCGGCAATCAGGATGACCTTGCGCCGATAGCCTTGCAACGCGGCAATAGAGGCGCCTATGTTGGTGGCCTTGGAGTCGTTGACCCAGCGCACGCCGTGAATGTCGGCGACTTTCTGCATGCGATGCGGCAAGCCCTTGAATTTTTTCAACGCCCGGCACATGGCGTTGACATCCAGGCCGAAAGCATGGCCAAGCGCCAGTGCCGCCAGTGCGTTGGCGATGTTATGGCTGCCTTCCAGATTCAGTTCGTCGGCATTCATCAAGACGTGGTCACCGTGCATCAACTGATCGATTTCGCCGCGTCTCAAATAAAAATCGGCTTGCCGTTCGATCGAAAATCCAAACCAGGTTCTGGCGGGATCTTTCATGGCCATGACCAATGGGTCGTCGACATTCAGTATCATCGCGCCGTCACCGCGGAAGACGCGTTGTTTTTCCTGGGCATAATCCGTCATGCTGTCGTGGCGGTCGAGGTGATCTGCGCTCAAATTCAATACGGTCGCGGCTTTGGCGTTCAGCGCGGTGGTGCGTTCCAGTTGAAAGCTCGACAGTTCCAGCACATAAAGATCGGCGTCTTGCTGCAGCAAATCCAGGGCAGGCGTGCCAAGGTTGCCACCGATCGCGGTTTTGAAACCCGCGGCGTTGCCCATGTCGCCCAGCATCGTCGTGACAGTGCTCTTGCCGTTTGAACCCGTAACCGCGAGGATGGGCTTGTCGGTGGCGCAAGCGAAGAGATCGATGTCGCTCAGGATCGTAACGCCGGCCTGCATGGCTTTGTGTATGGCTTTTTCGTTCAGGGAAACGCCGGGGCTGACCAACAAATGCGTGGCCACCTCAAAAGCCGATTGATCGAAACCGCCGGAAAAAACCGGTACGTCGGGCATTTGCTCGCGCAGGCTATCGATTTGCGGCGGATTGCGACGGCTGTCGATCACGGCGAACTTGATCGGCGTTTGCTGCAAGAATTGCGCGGCCGAATAACCGGTTGCCCCCAGGCCGACGATCAATAGACGCGTTTCGGCAGGGTCCAGCTTGAAATGAGCTTGCAGATTGCTGAGCAAGGTGGGGGTGGTATCCATGAGCTATCTCAGTTTCAAGGTGGCCAGGCCAATCAGTACCAAAATCACCGAAATGATCCAGAATCGCACGATGATGCGAGGTTCCGGCCAGCCCTTCAGCTCATAGTGGTGATGTATCGGCGCCATCAGAAACACACGTTTCTTGCGGGTTTTGTACGATGCGACCTGGATGATCACCGAAATGGTTTCCATCACGAAAATGCCGCCCATGATGACCAGCACGATCTCTTGACGAACCAACACGGCGACGACGCCCAGGGCGGCGCCCAAAGCCAATGCACCGACATCGCCCATGAAGACCATGGCCGGGTAGGCGTTGAACCATAAAAAGCCCAGGCCGGAACCGATCAGGGCCGCGCAAAACACCACCAGTTCGCCGGATTTGGGAATGTGCGGGATCTGCAGGTATTGCGAAAAATTGGCGTGGCCGGACAGGTAGGCAAAAATGGCCAGCGCCGCGGCGATCATCACGGTCGGCATGATCGCCAGGCCGTCCAGACCGTCGGTCAGGTTGACGGCGTTGCTGGAGCCGACGATGACGAAATAGGTCAAAATGACGTAGCCCCAATTCATGTCTAACGTGACATTCTTGAAAAACGGCACGATGAATTGGGTTTCCGCGGGGACTTGCGCGGTCTTAAAAAGATAAATCGCAGCGCCGGCGGCAACTACCGATTGCCAGAAATATTTGGCTCTGGCCGACAAGCCGTCGCTATTGCCGAGCAGCACTTTCTTGTAATCGTCGATGAAACCGATTACGCCATGGGCCAGGGTCACCAATAACACCACCCAGATATAGCGATTGCTCAAATCGGCGCATAACAGTGTGCTGATCGCGATGGCAAACAGGATCATCGTGCCGCCCATCGTCGGGGTGCCTGATTTGGAAAAATGGCTCTGCGGGCCGTCGTTACGCACGCTCTGGCCGATTTTTTTTCGGGTCAGCTTTTCTATCATCAGCGGGCCGAAGGCCAGCGAGATGGTCAATGCGGTCAGTACGCCCAGAATGGCGCGAAAGGTCAGATAATTCAGCACCCTGAAGCCACTGTCTATGCTGATCAAATAATCTGCGAGTAAAAGTAACATTTATGTCGCTCTAAAGTTGTCTACCAGGGCCGCGACCACGTTTTCCATTTTTTGTGAACGCGAGCCTTTCACTAATACGATTTCCTTACCGGTAATTGCTTGTTGCAAGGCGTTGATTAATTGTTCTTGGGATTCGAAAAATTGCCCGTTGTCGCCGAAGCCGTTTACGGTTTGCCTGGCCAGTTCACCGGTTGCGAACAGGCGTTGTACTCGTAGTGACCTGATCATCGTGCCCATCTCGGCGTGAATGGTTTGGCTGTCGCTGCCTAATTCTCCGAAAGCGCCCATCGCCAGCCAGATTGGTTGTTCGCACTGGCTGATGGCTTCCAGGGCGGCGCGCAGCGAGGCTGGATTGGCGTTATAGGTGTCGTCGATGACGATATTGCCTTTGCGGCCGTGCAAGGCTTGCATGCGGCCCGTTACCGGCTGCATGCGTTCCAGACCGCTTTTGATGTCCTCCAGGACGATGCCGAATTGCAATGCCACTGCCGCCGCGGCCAGCGCGTTTTTGACGTTGTGCTCGCCGGCTAGCATCAAGCGTATGGCTATGCGGCCGTTGCAGGTAACCAAGTCAAAACCGGTGTTGAAACCTTGTGGGTCCAGATGGGTATTGATGTTCTCCGCTCGAACGTCGGCGGAGGCAGCAAAGCCGAAGCTGACGCTTTTACGTTGACCGACTTTTTCGGCCTGCCAAAAATCAAAAAAGGCATCGTCCCGATTCAAAACGGCAATGCCGTCAGGCCCCAAGCTTTCGATGATCTCGGCCTTGGTGTTGGCGACGCCGGCGATGCTGCCGAAGCCTTCGATATGGGCCGGGCCGATGTTGGTGATGACGCTGACATCGGCTTGCGCATAACGGCTGGTGTAAGCGATTTCACCCGGATGATTAGCGCCCATTTCGATGACGGCGTAACGATGATGTTCGGTCAATTTCAACAATGTCAGAGGCACGCCTATGTCGTTATTCAAATTGCCCTGCGTGAATAAGGTCTCGCCTTGGGTGGCGAATATCGCCGCAATCATTTCCTTGACCGTGGTTTTGCCATTGCTGCCGGTGACGCCCGCAACTTTGACCGGCAGGCGCCGACGCCAATAGCCGGCCAATTCGGCTAGGGCCAAATGGCTGTCGTTCACGATGATTTGCGGCAGGCCGCTGTTGACGGTACGAGAAGCCAATAATGCCGCAGCTCCGGCTTGTTCGGCCGTATCGACAAAATCATGGCCGTCGAATTGCTTACCTTTGATGGCAATATAGAGGTTGCCCGGTTGCAGGGTGCGGGTGTCGATGCTGACGCCGTTGACCGTGGCATCATTGCCGATGAGCTTACCGTTGATGGCCGCTGCGATTTCGCTGAGCTTTAGCTGCATGATTTCGGACTCCATTGTGCTAATGCCTGTTGCGCCACGGCCTGATCGCTGAAGGGGATTTTGACGCCGTTGGTTTCTTGATAGCTTTCATGGCCTTTGCCGGCGATCACGACGCAATCGTTTTTGCCTGCTTGGCGTATCGCTGTTGTTATGGCTATGTTTCTGTCGCCGATGGCGCTGACGTTGTCGCTGGAACAACCGGCCAAAATGTCGGCGATAATCGTTTCCGACGCTTCGCTACGCGGGTTGTCGTCGGTGATGATGACGTGATCGGCATGCTTTTCGGCGATGCGGCCCATTTCTGGGCGTTTGCCTTTATCGCGGTCGCCGCCGCAGCCGAATACGACCCATAATTGGCCGTTGCCGCGCGCGGCCTGCAAGATCTTTTCCAAGGCATCGGGCGTATGGGCGTAATCCACGATCACCAAAGGCTGGTTTTGCCCGCCAAATTTTTCCATGCGGCCGATCACGGGCTTTAAATGCGCCAATTGCGCGATGGCTTTATCGAATGGCCAATCCATTGCCAATAACACGCATAAAACGGTCATGACGTTTTGCACATTGAACGCGCCAACGACTGCCGTGTGGGCGCGAGCGGATCGTTCGCCCCAGTGGACATCGAAACTGATGCCGGCATGATCGTGTCGGACATTGTTCGCGGTCAGGCATTGGGCGCCTTGCATGTGGCGGCCCGATGTGCTGAAGGTCCAGCGGACCACGCTTTCAGACAAAGTCGCCAATACTTGCGGGGCGGCTTCATCATCCAGATTGATCACAGCAAACTGCAAGGCGGGATTACCGAACAAGGTCAGTTTGGCTTGCAGATAGGCCCGCATGTCGCCGTGATAGTCCAGATGGTCGCGACTCAGGTTGGTAAATACCGCGCCTTTAAAGTCAACGCCATTCACCCGGCCTTGCTCCAGACCGTGTGATGATACTTCCATCGCGATGGCGCGCTTACCTTGATCGACCAGGGTTCTCAATATGTGTTGTACGGCCAGCGCATCCGGTGTCGTGTTCAGTGTGGCATTCAGATTTCCCGGCTCGCCCCAGCCCAAGGTGCCGATGATGCCGCAATCGGGTAAGGCCTGCGCGATCAGTTGGCTGCAGGTGGTTTTGCCATTGGTGCCGGTGATGCCGATCAAATCGACCTGGCGCGAAGGATGGGCATAAAATCGCGCCGCCAGCTCGCCCAACTGTTGCGCCAAGTTTGTGATGGCGATCGCGGGTACGGGAAACGCTGGTTGGGCTGGGTTATCCATTCCAGCCGGATCGTAAATGATCGCAGAGGCGCCGTTTTCAATGGCCTGTCTAGCATGAGCCATGCCATGCTGCAAGGCGCCGTTCAAGGCGATGAACACTTCGCCCATTTTCAACTTTCTACTGTCCAGACACAGGCCGCCGACCTCAATATCGGTGTCGATCTCAGCGATGCCTTTCAGTAACTGCTTCAAGTTCATTGTCTGGTCAATAATAAGGGCATGGTATCGAGGCCATCGGGCTCGACGCCGTAAATGCGTAAAATTCCGGCCATGACTTTCGAGAATGCCGGTGCGGCCACCAGGCCACCGTAGTATTGGCCCGTGGTGGGTTCGTCAACGACTATCGCAATCACGAAACGCGGGTTGCTGGCAGGCGCCATGCCCACGAATACCGAAAGATATTTGTCTTGGGTGTAGCCTCCGGTGGCCGAGGTTTTCTTCACGGTACCGGTCTTGCCGGCCACGCGATAACCTTCAACCCTGGCCTGATAAGCCGTACCTTCCTTGCTGATCACGTGCTCCATCATGCTGCGGACGCGTTGAGCGGTTTCCGGTTTGAAGACTCGGCGGGCGTCTGGGTCTTCGTCCCGTTTCAACAACGAAACCGAATGCACGATGCCGTCATCGGCGATGGCGGTATAGGCTCTGGCCAGCTGTAATATCGATGTCGATACGCCATAACCGAAGGATAAAATCGCCTGATCAAACTCGTGCCAGCCTTGATAATCCAGCAGCGAGCCGCTGGCTTCGCCGGGGAAGCCCACGCCGGCGGATGAACCAAAACCCAGGTTGCTGTAAACGCCCCAAAAATATTCCGGCGGCATGGTCATCGCCAGTTTGGTGACTGCGATGTTGCTGGATTTTTGCAAGACCAGCGTCAAGTCCATCGTGCCATAGTTATGTATGTCCTTTACGACATTCCGGCCTACGTGATAAACGCCGTGGGTTTCGATCAGCACGTTCGGGTCTACATAGCCTCCGTCCAAAGCCGCCGCAACGACGAAGGGTTTCACGGTCGAACCGGGTTCGAAGCTGTCGACCATGGCGCGATTGCGGTAGCGGTCGCTACGCAATTCCTTGCGATTGTTCGGATTGAAAGCCGGTTGGCTGACGGAAGCCAGGACATCGCCATTTTGGGCGTCCAGCACCACCAGCGATGCCGAATGGGCCTTGTGCTTCAGCACGGCGGCTTGCAGTTCGCGATAGGCCAGATATTGAATGCGCTCGTCTATCGTCAGCATCAAATCCTGGCCGGGAATGGCTTCTTCGATGTTTTCCACGTCCTTGATGATGTGGCCCTTGCCGTCTTTGATCACGCGTTTTTTGCCGGGTTTGCCGCGCAGAATGTGGTTATAGCCATGCTCCATGCCTTCCTGGCCGATGTCGTCGATGTTGGTAAAACCCAGCAAGTGACCTGCGGTGGCGCCGGCAGGATAATAGCGCTTGAACGCCTTTTCGAAATAAACCCCGGTAATTTCCAATGCCTTAACTTTTTCCGCCAAATCCGGATTGATTTGACGCTTGACATAAACGAAGCGCTTGCCCGCTTCTTTTTTCAAAAAAGCCTGCAGGTCCTTGTCGGACATGCCCAAAATCTTCGCCATTTGCGCGAGTTTTTCTCGCTCGTCGTCTTTGAGTTGACGCGTATTCAGCCAGATGGACTGGACCGGCGTGCTGATGGCCAGTGGTTCGCCATTGCGATCCTTGATCTGTCCGCGATAGGCCGGCACGTCGACAATGCCGACGTGCTGCAAGTCGCCCTTGTCTTGCAGAAATTCCTTGTCAAGCACCTGTAAATACAAGGCACGCATGGTCAATGCCATCATTCCGGCCAGCATCGTGCCCATCAACAATTTGCGTCTGATGGGAAAATCCAATGCTGTCTGCGTGCTGCGTTTGACGCCTGTAGAAATTCGCATTTACGGTTTGATGTAAACAATTTCGTTTTGGGCGGGCAAGGTCAGCATCAGCCGGCTTCTGGCCTCGATTTCCACCCGGTTTTCTTCGGTTAGCGTTGTCAGTTCCAATTGCAAACGCCCCCATTCAACTTCGTAATCCTCCAGCTGCTTCTCTTTTTTCTGAATTTCAATGAATAACTGCCGCGATTGGTATTTGCTGTAAATCACCGCTATGGCCGATAACATGAGCATCGCAATCAAAATGCTTAGTAGGATGTTTCTAACCGCAGCCATTAAATCTTCTCGGCCACGCGCATGATCGCGCTACGGGCTCTCGGATTTTGTTGCAGTTCCTGTGCTTGCGCGCGTATCGATCTACCCACTTTCTTTAGTTGCCCCTGGGCAATGTCTTGTTCTCTCACCGGCAGTTTGCCCGGATTATGTTTGCGTCCGGATTCATCCCGGATAAAGCGTTTCACGATTCGGTCTTCCAGCGAATGAAAGGAAATGACGACGAGTCGTCCGCCGGGAGCCAGAACTTGAAGCGCCTGCGACAAGGCGGCTTTGATCTGTTCCAGTTCCTGATTGATTTCAATTCGAACTGCTTGAAACGCGCGCGTTGCGGGATGTTTGTGCTTGTCCCGAAACGGTACGCTGTCTTCGATCAATTTCGCTAGCTCTTGCGTCGTTTGTAATGCTTGCTGTTGGCGGCGTTGCACAATAGCCCTGGCTATGCGCCTGGCAAAACGTTCTTCGCCATATTCAAAAAGCACGCGAACCAAATCCTGTTCTTCGACTTCGGCCAGATACTGCGCGGCGGTTTTGCCTCGATGGGTGTCCATGCGCATATCCAACGGGCCGTTGCGTAAGAAACTGAATCCGCGTTCGGCGGTGTCTAGTTGCGGCGATGACACGCCTAAGTCCAGTAAAACGCCGTTGACTCGGCCTTGATAGCCCAATTGCTCCACTACACTGGCCAGTTCGGCGAAACAAGCGTGGCGAAGGCTGAAACGTTTGTCAGTCGACAGTCGCTTGGCTTGATCGCTGGTTATGGCTTCGATGTCCCGGTCGAGCGCGATTAATCGGCCGGATTCTCCCAGGTGTTGCAAAATACCCGAGCTATGTCCGCCGCGGCCAAACGTTCCGTCGACATAAATGCCATCGGGTTTTATTTGCAGGCTGTCGAGAGCCTCTTCGTATAAAACGGCCTGATGCGATGGCATGGTCATCAAAACGACAATGTGCCCAGTTCTTCCAAGCCCTCGGTGTCGCTACCGTCCAGCCATTCTTGTTCTTTTGCTTGCCAGGCGCTGTCGCTCCAGATTTCAAATTTGTTCAATTGTCCAACCAGGAAAATATGCTTTTCCATGCCGGCGTATTCGCGCAATTTCTCGGGAAGCAACAAGCGTCCTTGGGCGTCCATTTCGCATTCGCTGGCATGGCCAATCACAAAACGGCGAAGTTTGCCGGCCATTTTGTTGAGGGTGGGTAATTTGCTAATCGTCTGTTCCAGTTTTTCCCATTCCGGCAACGGATAGAGCCACAGGCAACCTGGTTCGCCAACACATTTGTCATTCACGGCTACGGTTACAACCATTTGCCGCTCGCAGCATTCTTGTAATTCCTCCCGATAACGGGTCGGAATTGCAATGCGCCCTTTCGCATCCAAATTGATTGCACTTATGCCTCTAAACAAGAGCTGCCCCAAATAATCTGAAAAAATCCCTTTTTAGCCACTTTACCTCATTTTTGCACCACTATAGTTTTCAATAGAGGCTTAGTCAAGAGTCTGTTGCTTAAATTCTTTCTTTTCCTACAATGACTTACGATGAGTGGGTCATGAGGGTGGGTGTGAATTTCTTACGAAAAATAAAGTTTATTTTTATCAGGCGCTTAATAAATACTATTGATGTGGTCTGTGACTAAGTTCAGGGGATGTGTTGTGTTTGCAGGAAAAAGTCTGTCCGTGCGGAGGTTTGATGCGGTTTGGATGTGGTGTTTCAATCGCTTTGCAGGCGATGGCTAGGCGTGGGAGGCTATAAGGGGTTGGGTTTCAGGTTTTTGCTCGCGCGCAAGCAGGTTGTGTACCGCTTGCCGAGGGGCTAGATTGTTGAAAAGTACTTGGTAAACCTGCTCGGTGATGGGCATTTCAACGTGATGTTTTTGCGCGAGGAGATAGGCTTCCCGGGCCGCAGATATGCCTTCGACCGACTGGGCGATTTCTGCAAGCGCTGCATCCTTGCTTTTCCCTTGGCCTAGCGCCAGGCCGAAGCGTCTGTTTCGCGATTGGTTGTCGGTGCAGGTCAGGATCAAGTCTCCCAGTCCGGCCAATCCCATGAAGGTATCCGGGTGGCCGCCTAGCCTGGCGCCCAAGCGCATGATTTCTGTCAGGCCGCGGGTGATCAGGGCGGCGCGCGTGTTGGCGCCGAAACCTAGGCCATCGGCGATGCCCGCGGCAATGGCGAGTACGTTTTTACAAGCACCACCGACTTGGACGCCGATAATGTCGTTGCTGGTATAGGCTCTAAAACATTGATTGTGCAGAATGGAAGCGACTTCGGTCGCAAACTGGTTTGACGTGGAGGCTACGGTAATGGCGGTCGGCAGGCCGTCGGCCACTTCGCGGGCGAATGTCGGCCCGGATAGGACGGCTGTTAAGGCCTGATTGCCAAGTACCGACGCCGCGACGCTGCTGAGTAAGGCCCCGTTATGGCTGTCAAAGCCTTTGGTGGCCCAGGCAATCCGCGAACTTGGACTCAGGAAGGGTTTGATGTTTTCCAGGGTTGTCTTGAACGCATGGCTGGGGACGGACACCAGCAGCAATGTGCTAAAGTTTAGGCACTCTTGCAGGTTTCCGCTTACCGTTAGGTTGTCCGGAAGTTTGATACCGGGCAGGTAGCGCGCGTTTTCGCGTGTTTGTTGCAATAAATTTGCTTGTTGCGGATTGTGCCCCCAAAGCATGGTTTGGCAACCGTTCCGCGCTGCTTGTATGGCTAGCGCGGTACCCCAGGAGCCAGCGCCTAGCACGCTAAGTGTTCGGGGCATGGCCGTTAGTTGAGCGTTTTGGCTTCCGGGCTTTGTTGAGCTTGTTGTAGATGTTGCATGTACAGAGCGTCGAAGTTCACCGGGGCCAGTATCAGTTGAGGGAAGCCGCCTTTGCTGACCAGGTCTGATATGACTTCGCGGGCATAGGGAAACAAAATGTTAGGGCAGAAACTACCCAGCATCGGCCCCATTTCCTGTTCGGAGAAACCGGCAATGGTGAAGATGCCTGCTTGTTTGATTTCAACTAGGTAGGCAACGGTATCGCCGATTTTTACCGTCACCGTAATGGATAGCGCGACTTCATACATCGAGTTCTCTAAAGGTTCGACGTGAGTGCCCAGGTTCAGGTCAAGCGCGGGTTCCCATTTTTGCGTGAATACCTTGGGAGAGTTGGGGGTTTCAAATGAAATGTCCTTGGTATAAATCTTTTGAATCGCAAATTGCTTTTCGTTGGCTGTATTGGTTTCTGACATGTCTAAAGTTGGATTTTTTAAGGTTAGTCTTTGTTTTTGCTGCTGATTTTGATAGGGAGCTTGTTGTCTTCCCAAGACTGCATGCCCCCGGTCATGTTGAACACTTGTTCAAAGCCGGCCTTGGTCAATGTTTTGCATGCGGGCACGGAACGCGCGCCGGTTTGGCAGGTTACGATAACCGGATGGGTTTTGTATTTTTCCAGCGTGGGTAATTTTTCTTCAAGCTTGCCTAATGGGATGTTGATGGCGTTTTCGATATGGCTTTTGAGAAATTCATTGGGTTCCCTGACATCGATCACGTGAGTTCTGTCGTCATTCATTTTGGTGACGGCGATCAGGGGTGAAATGCTTTCGTAGCTATTGAAAGAGTTCGATAACAAATCCTGTATTAACAGGAATATGACGCAAACCAGCGAAAAAGAAAGCAGGTAATGGTTGGTGGCAAATTCGATATATTGATCCATCGTAAATTTAATCAGTCAATTTTGGGGAAAAGTCAGCTTTCGCAGAAAACCGTTCGCATCATTTGAATCAGGTTTATCACGCGCTTGTCGTCGATATAGTAAAAAACCCGATTGGCGTCTTTTTTGAAATCCAGGATGCCCTTGTCTCTTAGTATGGCCAAATGTTGAGAGATATTGCTTTGACTGGTGCCTACCTGTTCGACTATGTCTTGGACGCTAATCGATTTGTCGCCCAGTACGCATAATATCTTCAACCTTAACGGATGCGACATGGCTTTTAAGCAGCGTGAAGCTCGATTGATGTCGGTGTCGTCATATAGTATGTGATCGTCGTTGTCTTCCATATAGCCCGTCTAAGATGATCAAGGCGCCCTTAAGTGGCGCTATTTTCACGCTGCGCCAAAATACGCCTACTGTATAATGGTAATCTAAGCCAATGAAAATTGGCTTGAGTTGTCGCAAAAGATCGCCAAATCTAACAGAGTGGGCTTTAATGATCAATAGATAGGCATGGATTGCCAGGTTTGCGCCATGCCGGGCGAATCGATCTTGTGGGCGGAAACAGCATTCACAAAAACTTTATAGAGTCTAAAAACGACTATGACTAACGGGATCAAGCCTATTGTGTTTCGGCTACTTGATGGCTTTGGCTTGCATGCCGAGGATTTTAGCCGTAAGAGACTCCAAGTCGCTAACATTCTCTGTTTGATTGGCTAGTAATGAAACTTGGCGCCTGTTTTTGGATCGTCTGTGTCGGTATCAGTCCAGCCGTATTCGCGGTTGATGCCGGCAATGCGCGCGAACTGGCCGATGTGCAAGCCAAGATTCAGCGGGTTGGCGCAGATGTTAAAAAGCTCGCGCTCGAAAAGTCTGGGCAAATCGAAGAATTGCGCAGACTCGAAAAACAGTTTGGGGAGCAGGTCAATGCACTGACGGCGATCAAAGTCGAAATCAAGCAGCAAGAGCAGGTGCTTGAAGAAGTTAGGGGCAAAATCGGCGTTACGCAAAAAAATTTGCAGGAACAGCGGCGCAGTTTGGAGGGGCTGGTCAAATCGGCTTATGCCATGGGTGACAAGGAAGGTTTGAATGTGTTGCTTAATCAACGCGACCCTGCCTTATCCGGGCGGATGCTGGTTTATTACGATTACATCAGCAAAGCCAGGCTACGGAAACTGCAGGCCATACGAGACGATGTCAAAAGTTTGAAACAATTGGAGTCGCAAAAGGATACCGAGACGCAATTGTTGCAGGTGGCACTGGAAAAGAAACAGCAAGAAACCGACGCACTGCAGGCGCTCAAGGTGCAGCGCGAAAAACTATTGGCGAAACTGAATGAAGAGCACGCCGCCAAGCAAGGAGAGTTGGCTCACCTGATTCACGATGAGAAAAAATTAGAAACCTTGCTGGCATCATTGCCCAAATCTGATGATAATGCGGTGCAAGCACCTCCGCCAGAGCCGGCCATTGAAAAAAAACGGGTTATCTCAGCGCAAAAGCCTTCGCCGGTTTCGTCCAAGAAACTTGATGAACCTCCAAAAGTCATTCAATCAGGGAAAGCCTTTGCCGAATTGCAAGGCCAGTTACCATGGCCGGTGCAGGGAGCCATCGTCGAGCGGTTCGGTAGTCGGCGATTCGAAACCACATGGGATGGCACGGTGATCGGCGCGAGCGAAGGCGCCGACATTCGCGCGGTTGCCGCTGGGCGCGTTGTTTATGCCGATTGGTTGCGTGGTTATGGTTTGATGATCATTGTGGATCATGGCAAAGGCTATATGAGCTTGTATGCGTTCAATCAAAGTCTGCGTAAAAGCGTGGGCGATTATGTCAGGGCGGGGGAGGCTTTGGCTTCGGTAGGACGCAGTGGCGGACGGTCGCAAGCAGCACTTTATTTCGGCATTCGCAATAAGGGCAGGGCGGTTGATCCGGAGAAATGGTGTCGTAAGTTGGGTAAGGGTTAATTTAAACTAGGAAACGGGTTGTTGGAGTTTTAAAACACATGCGGAAAAAAACGAATATTTTGATTTTATTGCTTGGCTTTTGTCTGGGCGCGATGGTCAGTTTATGCAGTAGCGTGCTGGCGGAAAAAGATTCCCCGCTGTCGGCGGGAGTAGAGGATGCGCAAACCTTGCCATTTGAGGAGCTCCGGACTTTTACCGAAATTTTTGGCCGCATCAAGCAAGACTATGTTGAGCAAGTGTCGGACAAAAAGCTGCTGGAGGATGCGATTCGCGGCATGTTGTCTGGTTTGGATCCGCATTCGGCTTATCTGGCGAGCGAGGAATACAAGGAGCTGCAAGAAGGTACCACTGGTCAGTTCGGTGGCTTGGGTATTGAGGTAGGCATGGAGAACGGCTTTGTCAAAGTCGTTTCTCCGATAGACGATACTCCTGCGCACAAGGCGGGTATCAAGGCCGGGGATTTGATCGTGCGCCTCGACGATAAGCCCGTAAAAGGAATGTCTCTGGCCGAGGCCGTCAAAATGATGCGTGGCGAACCTGGCAGCAAAATTGTATTGACCGTCGTTCGGGAGGGTGCGGAAGCCCCGCTAAAGTTTGAAATCACGCGTGACATTATCAAGGTCAAAAGCGTTAAAAGTCGCTTGCTAGAGAAAAACTACGGCTATGTCAGAATCAGCAGTTTTCAGTCCGGTACCGGTGAAGGCTTGCTTGAGGCGATTGCCGAGCTGAAAAAGGAAAATGATTCTCCGTTGAAGGGAATAGTGCTGGATTTGCGTAACAATCCTGGCGGTGTGTTGAATGCTGCTGTCGATGTCAGCGATGCCTTCATCGAGTCTGGCCTGATTGTCTATACCGAGGGGCGAATCAAGAATTCCGAAATGCGTTTCAATGCAACGCCGGATGACGTGCTGAATGGCGCACCGATCGTGGTCTTGATCAACGGGGGCTCTGCGTCGGCGTCCGAAATCGTCGCCGGCGCGTTGCAGGATCATAAGCGTGCCATCATCATGGGTGAAAAATCATTTGGCAAAGGGTCGGTGCAAACCATTCTGCCGACCAGCAATGGGGCCGCGGTCAAATTGACCACCGCGCGCTATTTCACGCCATCCGGGCGTTCCATTCAGGCTGAGGGTATCGAGCCCGATGTGACGCTGGCACGAGTCAAATTGGAGGCTTTGGAAAAGGCGCAGGTTGAAGGGATCAAGGAAGCGGATTTGTCGGGCCATTTGACCAACGGCAACAAGCAGGACAAAAAGTCTGAGGACGATGGCAAGGACGACGAAAAAGAGACGCTGGATAAGAACAGTGACGAAACGGGGCCGGATATCGACGTGCGTGATTATCCGCTACATGAGGCCTTGAATTTGTTGAAAGGCGTTAGTATTTGGAAGACCAAATGACGCATTGCCCATGGGTGAGGTCATGACTCCCGCGGTTTAGCGTGGAGTCATGCGGGCTGTCATTTTTGCGTAGACCGTAAAGCAAAAAAACCGGCCGATGAACATTTCATCGGCCGGTTTTTTATGCGTGCGATATTGCCGATCAACCGGACAGGTATTGCAACTAACCTAGTTGATCGAGGCTTGGTAGCGGACAGAGAAATCGTTCAAGGCCTTCAAGGCGCGTTCGCAATCTTTTGTTTCGGCAAATTCAAAAGTGTCCACCCCAACGCGGTGCAAGTAAAACACTTGATCGCTGATGAAATTTCCGACGGCGCGGATTTCGCCCCGGTAGCCATCACGGCTTCTGAGTAGTTGCGCGGCAGAGAACAGGCGGCCGTCGGTGAAGGCCGGAAACTCCAGTTCGACCAGGCTGATATGGCTCCAATCTTCTTGCGTCAGATTGGCGGTTGAGTCAAGCGGCGCGATTCTGATGCCAACTTTTCCCGCATGGTTTTTAAGCGCGGCCTTTTCTTCGAGCCAGCGCTTGAGCGTAACGGTGATATTGCCTCCGGCGAGCGGCGCATCGTCGGCGACAAAGGTCCAGTTGTTTTCGGTTATCTGCTGGTCTTTAATGATTGGCATAGACTTTTTCTCTAAAAGGTTCGAGGCCGACGCGGTTTACGGTTTGTAAGAAAGGTTCGTCTTCCAGGCGTTGCTGCACATAGACTTCAAGAATCCGGGTGATGGAGTCGGTGATGTCTTCTTTGGATACGGCCGGGCCCAGGCGCTCGCCAATTGCCGCTTCGTTTTCCGATGAGCCGCCCAGCGTGATTTGATACCACTCTTCGCCTTTCTTATCGACGCCGAGGATGCCGATGTGGCCGACGCTTTGGTGGGCGCAGCCGTTCATGCAGCCGGACATGTTGATCTTGATGTCGCCCAGGTCGTGGATGTAGTCCATGTCGTCTAGCGCGGTGTTGATTTCTTTGGCGACACCGATCGAGCTTGCATTGGCCAGCGAGCAAAAATCCAGGCCAGGGCAGCAAATCATGTCTGTTACCGTGCCAATGTTGGGCGTGGCCAGTTTCAGCTCGTCCAGTTTTTGCCATAAGGCATAAAGATCGCCTTGTTTGACATCGGCCAGGACCAGGTTCTGCCTGTGGGTGCTGCGCGCTTCGCCGAAGCTGTATTGATCAGCCAGGTCAGCCAGATTATCCAGTTGATCGGCCGTAATGTCGCCCGGTGGTGAATCCGGTGCTTTCAAGGAAACGAAAATGGCTCGATAACCAGGCACTCTGTGGTCGGCACTGTTGTATTTGATCCATTTTGCAAAGGCCTCGTCGGCAGTCTGACGCTCGGCAAAGCTGGTGTCACCGGCCGCAGCGGTGTCGTAGGCGGGCGGCGTGAAGAAGGTTTTCATCGCTTCAATGCGTTCGTCGCTTAGCAGCATGTCGTCTCGAATGCGCAGCCATTCCTCTTCCACCAGAGCCGTGAATTTTTCCAGGCCGGTTTCCTTGACCAGGATTTTGATGCGCGCCTTGTATTTATTGTCGCGTCTGCCCAGTAAGTTGTAGACGCGCAGAATCGCTTCCAGATAAGACAGTAGATGTTTTTTCTCCAGGAATGGCTTGACGGTTTGGCCGATGATGGGTGTTCGGCCCAGGCCGCCGCCCGCCAGTACTCTAAAGCCGACTTCACCTTGTTCGTTGCGCACCAGATAAACGCCTATGTCATGAAGCTGCACGGCCGCGCGGTCCCGTGCCGAGCCGCTGACGGCAATCTTGAACTTGCGAGGCAGATAAGCGAACTCCGGGTGCAGGGTCGTCCATTGGCGGATGATTTCGCAATAAGGGCGAGGGTCTTCGATTTCATCGACGCAAACGCCGGCCAAATGATCCGAAGTCGTATTGCGCAAGCAGTTGCCGCTGGTTTGGATCGCATGCATTTGCACGGTTGCCAAATCGGCCAGAATATCGGGCACTCTTTCCAGTGCCGGCCAGTTGTATTGCACGTTTTGGCGGGTCGTGAAATGGCAATAACCTTTATCATAGTCACGAGCGACCTTGGCCAGCATCCTGAGTTGTTTGGATGACAGTAAGCCGTAGGGTACCGCGACCCTTAGCATGGGGGCATGGGTTTGAATGTAGAGGCCGTTCATCAGGCGTAGCGCTCTGAATTCATCAGGGCCGAGTTCGCCGTGCAGAAATCGCTCGGTTTGGCCGCGGAACTGGCTAACGCGCTCTTCGATAAGCGTTTGATCTTGCTCGTTATATTGATACATTTAGACGTGTTTTGTGCTTGACGGACGAATTTGATAAGGCCAGAAATAATATACTGGCAGGCTTTAAATGACAAAGATTATTGTATGGTGATAACATGGCGAACTGATTTTTTCACCATTAATTAATGACTAAAACTTTAGAGGTAGAGGGGGTTATCTTGTTGCGCTTACTGTTGATTTTGGCCGGCTTGCTGTTTTTGCCGGAAATAGCCATGGCCGAAGAGTTTCATAATCTAGGGATGACTGGGACCGAACGGGGTATTTATACCGTACTGATCTTTTTGGTGGCCTATGGTTTCGTAATGACCGAGGAATTTACCCATTTGCGTAAATCCAAGCCGGTCATTTTTGCCGCTGCCGTTATCTGGGCGCATGTGGCCATCTTGGCTCAAGAAGCCGGTGTTCCCGGCGAGGAACTGCATAAAGCCTTCGAGCATGATTTGAAGGAATATGCCGAGTTGATGTTGTTCCTGCTCGTCGCGATGACTTACATCAATGCGATGGCCGAGCGTAACGTATTCGAAGCCTTGCGTTCCTGGATGATCAGGAAGCAGTTTGGCTATAAGCAGCTGTTCTGGATCACCGGTATCATTACCTTCTTCCTGTCTTCGGTTGCCGACAACCTGACTTCTGCGCTGTTGGTCGGCGCGGTCGTATTGGCTGTTGGTGCGGACAATGAAAAATTCGTTTCAATCGGTTTTGTCAATCTGGTGATCGCGGCGAATGCCGGTGGTGCGTTTTGTCCGTTCGGCGACATCACGACCTTGATGGTTTGGCAGGCTGGTTATGCGGAATTTTTTGATTTCTTCAAGTTGTTCATTCCGTCCGTGGTGAACTATGTGGTGCCCGCATTCTTCATGTGGCAGGCCGTTCCCGATGAGCAACCCAAAGCAACCAATGAAGCGGCTGTCGAGATGAAGCCGGGCGCGCTAGTGATATGCGGTTTGTTCGGCTTGACCATTGCCTCTGCTGTTAGTTTCAAGCAGTTTCTGCATTTGCCGCCGTTCATGGGCATGATGCTCGGTTTGTCGGTGTTGATGCTGTATGGCTATAGCTTGCATGTGCGTTACAGCGTGCAAGGCAGCGGTTTCGACATTTTTAACAAGGTCAAAGATGCCGAATGGGATACCTTGCTGTTTTTCTTTGGTGTCGTTTTTGCGGTAGGCGGTCTGGGCTATATTGGTTACCTGGAGTTGATGTCTCAAGGCATGTACGATGGCTTGGGTGCTACCACTGCCAATATCCTGGTAGGCTTGATCTCCGCGATTGTCGATAATATCCCTGTGATGTTTGCGGTGTTGAACATGGGTGTGGATATGGATCTGTACCAATGGTTGCTGGTGACCCTGACAGCGGGCGTGGGCGGTTCGATGTTATCAATCGGCTCCGCAGCCGGTGTGGCGCTGATGGGGCAGTCCAATCACAAATATACCTTCTTCAGCCACTTGAAATGGACACCTGTCATTGCGGCCGGTTACGTTGCAAGCATTTTTGTTCACTACCTGATCAACGGCTAAAACGCTTTAGGATTTCGTCAGAAATAACTTCCGCTTATGGTTCCCATGTTTCGCGTGGGAACCTGCTCAGGGACGCTCTAGTACCCCCGAACCGCAGAGCGGTTCAGTCTACATTCCCACGCGGAGCATGGGAGCGGTGAGCCCGGAATGCGGGGAATTGTTTTCAATCAAATCCTTAGTTGATCGAATCTTAAAATTGAGGAGAAGCGCTGGCAATGACTAGGCAAGGTTGGCGTCACGCTTTTTCCGTTTATACCCAGCCGGTCGTGCTGGGTATGATTTTTCTGGGCTTTTCAGCCGGCCTTCCTTTTATATTGGTTTCTTCAACCTTGTCCGCTTGGCTGGCGGATGAGAATGTGGATCTGTCCGTGATTGGCTATTTCAGTTTGGTGGGGGTTGCTTATTCCATCAAGTTTCTGTGGGCGCCGATTATCGATCGATTGCCCTTGCCCTTGTTGACCCGCTGCTTTGGCAAGCGGCGCGGCTGGATGTTGCTTTCCCAGGTCGGGATCGCGGCGGGGCTCTGGGGGATGAGTCAAGTCCCCGTTGTTACAGGATTGCAGCAAATAGCCTTATTGTCATTATGGGTGGCCTTTTGTTCTGCAACCCAGGATATCGTGATCGATGCGTATCGCATAGAAGTCGTAGCGGTGAAGTTTCAGGGCGCAATGGCTGCGATGTATGTGTTTGGTTACCGGTTGTCCTTGCTAGTGGCGGGGGCCGGAGTGTTTTATATTGCCGAATATGCAAGTTGGCAATTAGCCTATCAGGCCATGGCCGT
Organism: Methylomonas rapida; assembly: GCF_024360925.2. Taxonomy (NCBI): domain Bacteria; kingdom Pseudomonadati; phylum Pseudomonadota; class Gammaproteobacteria; order Methylococcales; family Methylococcaceae; genus Methylomonas; species Methylomonas rapida. The sequence continues at coordinate 355,762 of NZ_CP113517.1, forward strand.
GTCGATGCTGGTCGGCATCGTGTCTACGCTCTTGCTTGGGGAACCTGAGCATCGGTTGGATGAAGCGACGCAAGACATCGAAAAAAAATTGGAGCGATCATTCAAGGTCAAGGCGGGTGTTGTGTTGCCGGCGCGATTCTTGAAATGGTTTGTGGAGGCGGTAATCAGTCCTTTTGTCGAGTTTTTTCAGCGCAACGGCCGAAATGGTCTCGTGATTTTGGCCTTGATTGCGCTTTATAAAATGAGCGATATCGCCATGGGGGTCATGGCTAATCCTTTTTATTTGGAATTGGGGTTCAGCAAAAAAGAAATCGCCGATGTTACCAAGGTTTTCGGGTTTTTTATGACCATACTGGGCACTTCGCTGGGTGGGGTATTCGTCGTGCGCTTTGGTATTATGCGGCCATTATTGTTGGGCGCGATCATTGTGGCGCTGACTAATTTGTTGTTTGCGGTTTTGGCTGCGGTGGAGCCCAATCGATATTTGCTAGCGGGGGTAGTCAGTGCGGATAATCTGTGCGGCGGTATCGCTTCGGCGGTGTTTATTGCGTATTTATCCAGCTTGACCAATAGCGCCTATACCGCGACGCAATACGCCTTGTTCAGTTCGCTGATGACGCTGCCTGCTAAGCTGATTGGTGGCTTTTCCGGTCAAATCGTCTCTGGCTATGGCTATCAAGTGTTTTTTATATACGCGGCCGCGCTTGGTTTGCCGGCCATCATTCTAGCCATGGGAGTGATGAAAATTCAGGCTGGGAGTCGGAAAGTCAGAGCGGAACACAAAATCGCGGAGTAGCTGGAACAAAGTTTGTGCAGTTTTTAATTGCGGTTCAATTGTCGAAGTCGTATCATAAGCAGTTCTCTATTATTATGATGTGGCCCGAATGGGTATGTGAGCACTATGAAACCAGAAATTCATCCTGAATATAAACAGATTACTGTCACTTGTGGTTGCGGTAATGCCTTTGAAACCGGTTCGGTCTTGGCAAAAGACTTGCACATAGAGGTTTGCTCGTCTTGCCATCCTTTTTATACCGGTAAGCAACGTGTGGTCGACACCTCGGGACGCGTCGACAAATTCCGTAAAAAATTCGGCAAATAAATCATCCGGATGCGCCTTTCGTAGCCGCCGATTCAGAAGGCGGCTAATTGCGAGTGATCGCAATTTTCTCAAAACAACGTTTCTTGCAGCCATTCCTCGTCAAACTCAAATTCCGGTTCCTTGGGCGCGGAATAAGCAGTTGGTTGGGTTCCTTCGATGAAATATTCCCAAATGCCGCCACTGCTGTTTTGATTCAGTAGTAGACCGTCGCGTGGGTTGATGTAAGCTTGCACGATGCCTGCGGGGGGAGTCAACGCGGTTTCCGGCGTATTTTCCAATGCCGTTTTCATGAACTCTATCCACATCGGCAATGCGGCTTTACCGCCCGTTTCGCCTTTTCCGAGCGGGTGCAGGTTATCGAAGCCTATCCAAGCCGAAGCGACAATGTCTGCCGCAAAGCCGTTAAACCAGGCATCCCGTTGTTCGTTCGTGGTGCCCGTTTTTCCGGCCAGATCGTTGCGGCCCAGTTTTTGTTTGGCCAGGGTGGCGGTCCCGTTTTGCACGACATCGCGCAGCAGGCTGTTCATTAAAAAATGAGTTTGCTCGGAAATCACGCGCGGCGCGGTCTTGTTCACGGTCACCACGGTTTCTTGGCAGTCTCGACAGACAGCTTCGGCGGGCTTGGCTTGAAACACTTCATTGCCGGCATGATCCTCTATGCGCTCGATCAAGTAGGGTTTTATCAGAAAGCCGCCATTCGCAAAAACCGCATAGGCGGCAGCCATCCTGAGCGGTGGCGCGTAACCACTGCCCAATGCCAACGACAGTGTGGAGGGTAATTGTTCGCGGCTAAAGCCAAAACGCATGGCTGTTTCCAGCGCGTAAGGCATGCCGATGTCTTGCAATAAGCGAATCGAGACCAGATTGATCGATTGGCGCAACGCGACGCGGAGAGCGGTAGGGCCTAAATATTTGCGATTATAGTTTTCCGGGCGCCAATCGTTTTCCAGGGAGGGGTCTTGGATTACGATTGGTGCGTCATTGATGATGCTGGCAGGGGTGAAGCCTTTTTCCAGAGCGGCTGTGTAAATGAAGGGTTTGAATCCTGAGCCTGGCTGGCGCTTGGATTGCGTCGCCCGGTTATAGCCGCTGTGATAGAAGTCAAAACCGCCGGAAATTGCCAAAATGGCGCCTGTTTGAGCGTTAAGGGCGGCCAGGGCGCCTTCCGCGGCCGGGATTTGTGTCAAGGTCCAGGATTGATCGGCCAGTTGCCTGATCCAGACGATGTCGTTGGGCTGAATGAACGAAGCATTCGCGGCGCCGATGCGTATTTTGCTGAAGCCTGATTGTTTCCAGGGAACGTTTTGCCAGGAAATTGATACGCTAGAATCATCCGATAATGTAGCGCTTATCTGCGTGGCGGAGACAGCGCTGACGACAGCCTGGCGACAGTCGCCGATGGCTTTCAGTGTCGCCAATGATTGGCCGGTTTTGAATTTTTTATGCGGTAAGCCTCGATAACCATGGCGTTCGTCGTATTCATGCAAGGCGCTTTGCAGTGCATGATCGGCAGCAGCTTGAAGGCGACTGGGGACGGTGGTGTAGACGTTCAGTCCGAGGGTGTAGGCATCGTCGCCATATTTTTCCACCAGTTCCTGTCTTGCCATTTCGGCGATGAAGGGGGCGTTGAACTGGATGTTCGTCGGCTGAATGGCGGCATCGTCGGGGCTGTTGATGGCTTGATCGTATTCACTCGTGTTGATGTGGCCGAGCTCCAGCATGCGCCGCAGCACATAATTGCGGCGCTCCAAGGCTCTTTCCTTGTTTGCGATGGGGTTGTAGACGGAAGGTGCCTTGGGTAATCCGGCGATCATCGCCTGCTGGTACAGTTTGAGTTCGTTCAGGCTTTTGCCGTAATAAGTTTGAGCCGCGGCGGCCACGCCATAAGCTCGTTGCCCCATATAGATTTTGTTCAGGTAGAGTTCAAGGATTTGATCTTTGGAATAACGCTGTTCAATTTGTAGTGATAGTAAAATTTCCTTGAGTTTGCGTAGAAATGTCTTTTCCTTGCTCAATAAAAAATTACGCGCCACTTGCATCGTGATGGTGCTGCCGCCCTGGGTTTTTTTCCCCGTGGTCAAAAGCTGGTTGGCGGCACGCAGCAGGCCTTTGTAATCGACGCCCGGATGTGTGTAGAAACGGTCATCTTCGGCCGCTAGAAAAGCATTTATTTGTTGCCGAGGAACTTGGTCTATCGCGATGGGTATGCGCCGTTTTTCGCCAAATTGCCCAATCAGCAATTTGTCCTGGCTGTAAATCTTTAGCGGTGTTTGATATTGAACGTGTTCGAGCTGGCCAATGTCGGGCAGCTCCTTGCTCAGTTCGAGCAGGAAAAAATAACATGCTGCGGAAACGCTGAGCAAAAAGGTGAAAAAGATAAAGACAAGCCATTTAAATAGGCTTTTGAAAAAGCGTTTGGGCTTTGGCTCTTTCCTGATCGGCACGGACTGTTCAATATAGGGTTGTTGTGTATATCGCCAGCCAAAATACCTGCTTTTGATCACAGGAACAACTTAAAGTTTGGATTTAGCAAATGCTCAGGGTGTGAAAATTGCAAAACCTAACTATACTTCCCCCCTAGTTGGATTCTGCGGGCCAGGTTTGCAGCATTGCAGAGCCATTCACGTTTTTACGAGTCAAAATGGGTTTCATTCATGAGCTGGTTTAACAGGAATCAGTCTGCCTTGCTCGGTATCGATATCAGCACGGCAGCGGTCAAATTATTGGAGTTAAGCCGAACTGGCGCGCGCTACAAGGTAGAAAGCTATGCCGTCGCGCCGCTTCCGCAGGATGCGATCATCGATAAAAACATCACCAACGTAGAAGTCATAGGTAACGCCATCAAGGCTGCCGTAAAACAATCGGGGACACGCGCCAAGCGGGCTTGCGTGGCCGTGGCCGGGTCGTCGGTCATGACAAAAATCATTTCCATGCCTGCTACGTTGAGCGAGACGGACATGGAAGAACAGATCATGATCGAGGCCGATCAATATATTCCCTATTCTCTGGATGAAGTAAATCTCGACTTCGAGGTGCAAGGCGTTTCACGAAACAATCCGGAGATGTTGGACGTCTTGTTGGCCGCCTCGCGGCGAGAGAATATCGAGGATCGCGTGGCTGCATTGGCCTATGCGGGCTTGAAAACAGCCATCGTGGATGTCGAGGCCTTTGCCATGGAAAATGCCTTTACGCTGCTGATGGATCAATTGCCTGAAAAAATGGAAAACAAAACCGTCGCAATCGCCGATATTGGGGCCACGATGACGACGTTGAACATTTTGCACGACGGCAAAACCATCTATACCCGCGAGCAGGGTTTCGGCGGCAAACAGCTCACCGAAGAGATCCAGCGTCGTTACGGTCTTTCGTATGAAGAAGCCGGTTTGGCCAAAAAGCATGGCGGATTGCCGGACAACTATATTCCCGATGTCTTGGAACCGTTTAAAAAAGCGATGTTGCAACAAATCGCCCGATCCTTGCAGTTTTTTGTTTCCTCCAGCGCAAACCGGGGTGTGGATGCGTTGATTTTGGCCGGTGGCTGTTCCTCGATACCGGGGTTGGACAAGCTGGTCGAGCGTGATTTGGGTATTCCGTCTTATATTGCCAATCCTTTCATCAACATGGCGTTGTCGAGTCGAGTCAAGCCACAAAGTTTGAGTAACGATACGCCCGCGATGATGATCGCATGCGGCTTGGCATTAAGGAGTTTCGATTAATGGCTAGAATCAACTTGCTGCCGTGGCGCGAAGAACTGCGCAAGAAAAAACAACAGGACTTCGTCGCGGGCATTGGCGCCGGTATTTTGGCGACGATACTGATTCTTGCGCTGGTGTATTTGTATATCGAAGGCATGAAGGAGTATCAAACGCGCAGAAATCAGATGCTGAAAGACGAAATTGCCGTATTGGATAAGAAAATCGCGGAAATCAAGGAAATAGAAGAAAAGAAACAGCGATTGCTGACCAAGATCGATGTCATTCAAAAACTGCAGGAAAGTCGGCCGGAAATCGTGCATTTGTTTGACGAACTGGCCAAAGTGGCGCCGGAAGGTGTTTATTTGACAAAATTTACTCAAGTGGGAGCCTCGTTGACCATGGATGGCAAGTCTGAGTCAAATGCCAGGGTTTCCGCGTTGATGCGCGCGATAGACGGCTCGGAATGGCTCAATTCGCCGGTATTGACGGTCATCAAGGGCCAGGGTAAGAGCTCTGGGGAAATGAATGATTTTTCATTGACGGCCAAACAAGGGAAAAAAGTCAATCCAGATCAGGCGGGAGCTGGCAAATGAATCTATCGGAAATCAATTGGGACCTGAATGCCGCGGGTACCTGGCCGACGCCGATCAAGATAGCGGCGGGTGCCATTGTGTCGTTATTGGTCGTGATTGCGGACATATACTACGTAAGCAAGCCACAGTTGGATGAACTTGCCGCTTTAGAGCAGGAAGAAGTCACGCTGAAAACTGCTTTTGAAGCAAAACAAAAGAAAGCGGTCAATCTGCAAGATTATCGCGATCAATTGGCGCAGATCGAATCCTCGTTGGGCGAAATGCTAAAGCAAATGCCGACCAAAGCCGAAGTTGCCAATCTTTTGGTCGACATTTCTCAAACAGGCTTGGCCAGCGGTTTGGAATTTAAGTTATTCCAGCCAGGAGCGCCGGTGCCCAAGGAGTTTTATTCCGAGTTGCCGATCAACATTCAGGTAGTGGGTAAATACGAAGAGCTGGGATTGTTTGTCAGCGGCTTGGCCTCATTGCCCAGGATCGTCACTGTGCATGATGTCAATATTACGCCTATTGCCAAGGCCGAGAAAACCGGCGCCATGAATATGTCCGCCATCATCAAAACCTATAATGAGAGTGAGCAGGGCGGCGATAAGGATAAGGCTAAGAAAAGGGGGGGTAAATGATGTCGCGGCATTGCCTAAGGGTTTGGTCCTTGATGGCTGACACATTTTGCTCCATCACTCTCCGGGAGAGGCTTGGGGTGAAGGGGGTGATAAACAAGAAGGCTGGTTGTGGACAAATCCCAACTCTGTATATTGGACGCTCATTGGTCGTGGTTTTGATGTTCATGCTGCCGGGTATCACGGCGTGCAGCAGCGATGACGTCAGCGATTTGACTAAATATATTCAAGAAGTTAAAGCAAGGCCGAAGGGGGCCATCGAACCCCTGCCGGAGACCAAGATCGTTGAAAGCTTCATTTTCCAGCCTGAAGGATTGCGAGATCCTTTTCGGCCTACTGAAAAGAGTACGGAAGACGCGGGGCCCGATTTGGCGGGTGTCAGTGGCATTAAGCCAGATACCGAACGGAGGAAAGAGGAGTTGGAGGCTTATTCCCTGGATACTCTCAGAATGGTGGGAACTCTGAAGGATTTACAAGGATTATGGGGCCTGGTTAGAACCAAGGATGGCACCATACATAGCGTAAGGGTTGGAAATTATATGGGGCAGAATTACGGCAAGATCATCCGCATCCTTGAGGACAAGATAGAACTAATGGAAATCGTGCCAGACAAGCCAGGCACTTGGCGCGAACAACAAGCAACATTAGCATTGGTTGAGAAATAAAGGTTATAAAAATGACTACTAAGCAAAAGATTATGATGAGGAATATACAAGGCCGATTTGCTCACCGATGGCTATTCATGTTGCTGCTGGCTGTACAGGTTTTTTCTGTTTCGGCCGATGAGGCTACTATCAACAATCTTGAATTTTCGTCTTTGGCTGGAAACCAGCTGCAGATACGGTTGGATATGAGCGGTCCGGTTGCCGAACCGAAGGTGTTTCAGACCGACAATCCGGCTCGAATCGCGCTGGATTTCGATGGGGTGAAAAGCAATTTGGCCAAAAAAAGCTTCCCGATCAATCAAGGCGCGGCCAATACGGTTTATGTGGTCGAGGCCTCAGGGCGGACGCGGGTGGTTATCAATCTGATAGAGAAAGTCCCTTACGAAACCAAGATCGATGGCAATAAGTATTATGTCGTGCTGAAATCCGCAGGCGCCTTGGAGGCGGTCAACAAAATCGTGCAAACCAGTGCGACCAAAGAATCGGCGCTGAGTCGTTTTTTGCCAGAGCAGGGCATTAAAAGCATCGATTTTCGCCGTGGTCCCAATGGGGAGGGACGTTTGTTATTGGGTTTGTCTACGCCCAATACCGTGGTCGATGCCAAGCAAACCGCGGGCAAGGTCGTCTTGAACTTTTTGAATACCTCGGTACCGGAATCGTTGATCAAAAGTTTTGATGTGGCCGATTTCGCCACGCCCGTGCAAAAAATCGATGTGGTGCCCCGGGGCGAAAGCGCGACGATTACCATCACGCCAAACAATCCAAACTTTGAGTATTCGTCGTATCAAGCCGACAATGTACTGACTGTCGAATTTCGACCGTTGACGCCCGCCGAAAAAGAGGCGCAACTCAGAGAAAAACAACCTTATATCGGCAGCAAGTTATCGCTGAATTTTCAGGAAATCGATGTCAAATCGGTGCTGATGATTCTTGCCGATCACATTAAGACTCAAGAAGGCAAAGAGATCAATATTATTACCACCGATTCGGTAACGGGCTCGATCGCCTTGCACGTCAACGACGTGCCTTGGGATCAGGTGCTGGATGTGGTCATGAAGTTGCGGGGCCTGTCCAAACGTGAAAACGGCAACGTGATTCTGATTGGCCCCACGGAAGAAATCAAAGTTCTGGAGGAAAAGGAACTGGAGGCCAGAAAAATTTATGAGCAACTGGAGCCGTTGAAAACCGAAAATATTCAAATTAATTATGCCCGTGCCAGTGACATTTGTAATATCTTGATCGGTCGCGGCAACTTCAATCAGGGTGGAGGGCCGCTGGCGCAGGGATCATCGGGTGGCGGTATGGCTGGCGGTGGTGCAGGCATGTCCGGTGGCGGAGGCGGCATGGCCGGTGGTTGCGGCGGTGGTACCGGAACTGGCGGCATGGGTGCTGCGGGTCTGACTCAGCAGATCGGCGCGCTGGGTGCGTCGGGTACGGATATTGCCAATTTGCGGCTGATTTCGCCGCGTGGCGCGGTGATCGTCGATGCCAGGACCAATACCTTGATCGTCAAGGATACCGCCAAGCAATTGGAAGAAATTCATAAAATGATTGCCAAACTGGATATTCCTGTCCGGCAGGTGTTGATCGAATCTCGTATCGTGATTGCGACAACCGCTTTTGCGCAAGATATCGGTACCAAGTTCGGTGTGATCAAACGTGGAGATAACGTTTTGTTCCGGGGAAAAGGCCTGACCGATTCCCAGGATTCAACGTATGGCCAAGGTCTTGAGGATGGTCAAACGGAAGGCTCGCGAATTTTGAAAGATCTGGGTACCGCGTTGGCGACTTCTAGTGGTGGTTCGTTGGCATTGACCTTGGCGCGTGGCGCGGATTATTTGTTGAACCTGGAAATTACGGCTTTACAAGAGGATGGTAAAGGAGAGCTGGTCTCGAATCCGAGAGTGATGACTCAAGACAGGGTGCCCGCTACCATCAAGCAGGGTATCGAAATTCCTTACACCACGGTCAGCCAGAACGGTACGCAGACCGAGTTCAAGGAGGCCGTGTTGGAGTTGAATGTGATTCCGCAAATTACGCCGACAGGCAGCGTGATCATGTCGCTGAACATCAAGCGTGATTCACAAGGCCAAGCCGTAACGACGGGTGGTCAAAACACCACTGCCATCGATAAGCGCGAAGTCGAAACGATGGTGCAGGTCGAAGACGGAGAAACCGTGGTTCTTGGCGGGGTGTATGAGTCCGATAGTATTACTAATGTCGACACCGTCCCCTGGGTATCCGATTTGCCGTTGGTGGGCTGGCTGTTCAAAAAGACTGTTAAAGACGAAGCTAAGCGGGAATTGCTGATATTCATCACCCCAAAGGTGATCAAGGATAGTGCGGTCAGCAGCTGAGACTTTTCCGGCGGGCCAAGCTGCATCGGCTCGGCCCGGCTAGGTTTCGATGGGTTATCGGGTTCTATCGAGTTTCCGATAACCAATCGCTTCGCTTAAATGAACCATTTCAATCGCACGAGAGCCGGCCAAGTCTGCAATGGTGCGCGCCAGTTTCAAAATGCGATGATAGGCTCGATGCGACAGGCCGAATTTTTCCAGGGCCTGCTCCAGTAATTGATGTCCCGCCTCATTGAGTTCACAATACTGTTTGACTTCTTTCGCGCTTAATTGCGCATTGGTTTTGTCTTGGCGTTGCTGGGCAATTTCCCTGGCCGCGATTACCCGGCCGCGGATGCTTGCGCTGCTTTCCTCGCCCAGTATGGAGCCTTTGCGCAATACGTCTAGCGGCACGCGGGGCACATCCAAATGCATGTCTATCCGGTCCAGCAAAGGCCCCGAAACCCGGGCGCGATAACGCGCTACTTGTTCCGAAGAACAATGACAGCGGCCGGACGCGTCACCCAAATAACCGCAGGGACAAGGATTCATCGCGGCAATCAATTGAAAGCGCGCGGGGAAATCGGCTTGCCGGTTGGCCCTGGAAATCGTGATGTGCCCGGTCTCCAGCGGCTCCCTCAGAACCTCGAGGACTTTCCTGTCGAATTCCGGCAACTCGTCCAAAAACAACGCGCCGTTGTGCGATAGCGAGATCTCGCCAGGCTTGGGATTGCTGCCGCCCCCGACCAATGCGGCCGCCGAGGCCGTGTGATGGGGGGCGCGAAACGGTGGTTGCCGCCATCTGCGTACGTCGAGTCCATGATCACTGATCGACGCAATCGCCGCGGTTTCCAGCGCTTGCGACTCGTTCAGTTGCGGCAGGATGGTGGGCAAGCGTGCCGCCAACATCGATTTGCCTGTGCCTGGCGGGCCGAGCATCAGCAGGTTGTGCGCGCCGGCCGCGGCGATCTCCATCGCCCTTTTGACATGAAACTGGCCGTGTACATCGGCAAAGTCGATGTCGAATTCAGTCTGTTCTATGTGCCGCGTGGGTGGCGGTGATTGGATCGGAGTTTGGCCGGTCAAATGCGCGCAGACTTCCAGCAAATTTCTAGCAGGTAGCAAGCTGGCGTCGCTGATCAAAGAGGCTTCCTGTGTGCAGTTAGCTGGCAGGATCAGTTGCCTGTGCGCGTCTCGACAATGGATGGCGACGGGGAGTGCGCCGGAAATCGGCCGCAGTTGACCGCCCAGGGATAATTCGCCTATACACTCATATTGATCGAGTTGCCCTTTGGGGATTTGACCGGATGCGGCGAGGATACCCAGGGCAATGGCGAGATCGAAGCGGCCCCCTTCCTTAGGCAGGTCGGCGGGCGCCAGGTTGATCGTGATGCGTTGGAAGGGGAATTCAAAGTGCGAGTTGATTATGGCGCCGCGCACTCGGTCTTTACTTTCCTTGACCGCCGTCTCGGGCAGGCCGACGATGTTCAACGCGGGCAGACCGTTGCTGACATGCACTTCGACCGTCACCAGCGGGGCGGTGATGCCGGCGCGCCCGCGGCTATAAACGACAGCCAGGGACATGGCGATTTAGTCTTGCAAAATGCGTTTTTCCAAATCAGCGACGCGTTTTTCCAGTTCTTCCAGGCGGGAGCGGGTTTTGGCCAAAACGGCTTTTTGCACTTCAAACTCTTCCCGGCTGACCAGGTCCAGTTTGGATAATGCGCTCTGCAGCAAGGCGTGAACGTTTTTGTCCATATCGTCCTTAAAGTTGCTCAGGCCTGGTGGAATGGCATTGGCGATGCGATCGGCGATATGGTCTATGGATTTCGGATCGAACATGATGTTTACTCTTGGTTGGTAAAATAATCGACAGGCATGTGGTCGCGGCATATTTTATCAGTATCCTCGCGATCCAATGCTTCATCTGTTAACTGGCATTGGTAATGATGCGCTTCGACGCCAAAATACAGGCAGGAGCGGCACGGACCAAAACTTTTGCTTTGATTGGCTTTTTGCAACATGCCTAGCGTGGTTCTCAAGGCATGGTCGATATTGCCGAATTCTTGGTCGCTGATCTCGGCTTCGGCTTGCCTGAATATCTCCAGGGGTTTTAGCTCGTTGATCAAGGCGAGGCCTGCTTCGGTCAAGCTTAGGTGAATGACGCGGGCATCGTGTTGATCGGTGGTCTTTGCCAGCAAGCGCTTTTTCTCAAGTACCTGAATGGATTGCGATACCGTGCCTTTGGTCAGGCCAAGGTATTCCGCCACGGATGCGTGGGTATTGCTGTATTTGTTGCATTTTGCGAGGTATTCCAATACCTGTCCATGGACCGGCTGTAAGCCTATGGCTGCATATTTTTTGCGCTCCTCCGAGCGCAATAAGGAACTGATGCGTTCGATCAGTTTAAAAATTTCCAAGTCGTGCATTGTCGGTATTTTATCATATGCCCAGCGCTTGCCGCGTATGGCCCATTTGCACTTTATCATCGACCCGGGCCACAATGAATAATAATCCGATGCGATGGGCTTATTTTTGATGAATACCGCGCTTAATGAGTTGTTAGCCGCTGCCGACGGCGTGATACTGGGCAAGCAGACGCAAATTCGCCTGGCGGTTTGCTGTTTGTTGGCCAAAGGGCACTTGTTGATCGAGGATATTCCCGGTGTGGGTAAAACCACGCTGGCGCATACTTTGGCGCATTTATTCGGTCTGGCCTATCAACGCATCCAGTTTACCAGTGATATTTTGCCGGCCGATATCATAGGCTCTTCGGTGTTTGATGCCGGCCAAAACACTTTCACCTTTCGGCCGGGACCTTTGTTCAAGCAAATGATTCTGGCCGATGAAATCAATCGGGCAACGCCAAAAGCGCAGAGTGCGTTGTTGGAAGCCATGGAAGAAGGGCAGGTGACGGTCGAAGGTGAAACCCATCGCCTGCCGCAACCGTTTTTCGTCATCGCCACCCAAAATCCTTCCTATCAGATAGGCACTTTTCCGTTACCCGAGTCGCAATTGGATCGGTTCTTGATGCGGATTGAACTGGGGTATCCATCACGCCAAGCCGAGCGTGAATTGTTGATGGGGCAGCCGCGGCATGTTTTGATCAAAACGTTGTCCGTGAAATTGCCGCCGCAACAATTGATGCAATTACAGCAAGCGGTGACTCAGGTGCATGCCGCGCCCGCTTTACTGGATTATTTGCAAGGCATGCTCGATTTTACCCGTCAGTCCGGGCATTACCCGTGCGGCCTATCGCCTCGGGCTGGTTTGTCCTTGTTGGCCGCGGCCAAGGCCTGGGCCTTTATGGACCGGCGGCAAGCGGTTTTACCGGAGGATCTGCAAGCCGTCTTGCCAGCCGTGGCGGGACATAGGTTACGCGCTAGCAGCAATGATTCCGTGGCGATCGTCGAGCCTATCCTGAAGCAAGTACCTGTCCATTGAACGAAACTTCATTACCACTCAAGCAGCGCTTCAAGCTGAGCCGTTTTTTCCAGGGTGAGGAACCCGTCGCCGAGCCGGTCATACTCAATCAGCGCCGGATTTTTATCTTACCGACCAGACAAGGGCTATTGTTTGCGGCATTGATCGTGTTGCTACTGCTGATCGCGTTCGTCTATAACAACAATTTGGCCTATATGCTGGGTTTTCTGCTGGCCAGCGCTTTTTTTGTCGGCATTTTGCACAGTTTCAAAGCGCTAGCCGGCTTGGTGGTATGGGCGGGCAACAATCCAGCCGCGTTCGCAGGCACCGGGGCCGGGTTCAATTTTTATGTACAAAATCCTGCCAATCAAGCTCGAATGGCGGTGGATATTCGGTTGCAGCAACGCAAAACCATTGATTTCGAGCCTGGACAAACCCGCATGATAACCCTGTATGTCACGGCGGAACGGCGTGGCTGGTTGGCATGCCCAACCCTCACGGTATCCAGTCGCTATCCTTTGGGCTGGTTTCGGGCCTGGTCTCCCTTGCGATTCGCCAGTAACGTATTGATTTACCCGAGACCGGCACGGGAGCTCCTGCCGTTTCCGGAAACCGATGCAGGGCCGGGGGAACAAGGGCAAAGCCGGCGCGATGGCGACGAATTCCATGGGCTCAAAACCTATCGGACGGGAGATCCCGTGCGGCAAATTCATTGGAAAAGTTTTGCGAAAGGGCGTGGCTTGCATAGCAAGGAATACGCCGGCACTACCAGCGTCGAATTGTGGCTGGATTACGCCATGGCGCCGGGAACGGGTGTCGAGGAGCGTTTGAGTCATTTGTGCCGATGGGTAATTGAAGCCGAGCAGGCGGGTATGCGCTATGGTTTGATTTTGCCAGGACTCAGCGTTCAGCTCGATACGGGGGCCGCGCATTATCATCGCTGCCTGCAAAGTTTGGCGCTGTTCCAGGCGTGACGCAACGGGATGACAAGGCAGTCAGTTTTTACGTTAAGCTTCTTTGCTTTTTTGTGAGCCGAAAATCCTTTTTTATTAATGTGTTATGGGTTATCAATAGTTTTGTTTGGCAGGAAGTCCAACTGATTCGATCGGTATTATTTTACTAATTTAATTATGGGATATGGCTCAAAGTGAGCCATATCCCGTATTTTTGTGTTTCCCCCCTTTCATTCATCCCATGTCTTTGGCCGACTTTGTTCCATGGTTGCCAAGGCTTGCGGCGATTTGGCCCGGCTATTGCTTTTGCTGTTGCGCGGGGCAGAACAGCACTCTTCCGTTTGCACGGGTGGCCCAGGTACGCCGAGACCGTTACGGTGGCAGGAATGAACTCCATCATATGATTAGAACTTTGAACATTAGCTGGTTGTTTGTTCCGTAACCCAGCAATTGATCCAGGAGCACTGAATGAAAAAAAACTTCGGCGTTGCGAGTAAAAAGATTTTTAAACTGACTGCGACTTTTGCAGCGGTTTCCGCTTTGGCGCTCGCGCTTAATGCGCAATATGAACAGTTGATGGTTGGTTCGGGTGAGACAATCAACAGCGTGGGGCATGGTGATGTCGACACGCTGAAAGCGGCGCTGGATGTTTGGCGTGAAAATTATGAAGCCAAAGGTGGAAGTCCCGAGGTGTTGAAAATTTCCCTGGGCTACTCCAAGGTGTTGTCGCAAAGCTTCACTAAAGCCAGGGGACAATTGAAGTTCAATTTAAAAAACGGTGCGTTGGCTTTTCATGTCAGCGACCTGAATGATGGACAGTATGCGCTTTGGCTGGTGGACAACCGGAACGGTTCCGTGATGCCGGATGCCGAAGACAACATGGTCAAGATAGCCGATTTTGCCGTCGCCGATGGCAAGGGGCTAATAGAGTCTCAACTCGAGCGTGGTAAATTGTTGGACGTTACGATGGATGCGGTCGTCGTCACGGAATCGGGAAAAACCCCACTCGATGGTGTCGCGATAGCTGGTGCGCCTGACTTGATGCATAAACTTTATTATGCCGACAAGCCTTGGCTGACCACGGGCATGGGCGATTTCAATCGGCTTGCTTCGGAACTTGCGGCTCCTTTCGAATTCTTGCTGCCCAAAGCCGCGCAAGCCGATACCGTCTCGGACTTGACGCCCGTGCTGGGCGCCTTGGTGGCAAAGGGGCGGCAAATATTCCATAACGAAACCTTCGGCGGTAATGGTCGTACCTGTGGCACTTGTCACCGGGCCGATAACAACTTTACGTTGGACCCCAATTACATCATGACTCTGCCGCAATCCGACCCGTTATTCGTGGCGGAAAACAACCCCGAACTGGCCGAGCTGGAAAATCCTGTCTTGATGCGTAAACATGGCTTGATTTTGACCAATATCGATGGCCCGGATGTCGATATATTCCGCAGCGTGCCTCACACGCTATCGATGGCAACCACGATCAAAAGCGAAACTTTGGCAGGTGGTGGAGAATTTGAAGCCGATGAAGCCTTTGCGAATGCAACGGGTTGGAGTGGCGACGGCGCGCCGGGTTCCGGCTCGTTGCGCGAGTTCACGTTGGGTGCCGTGGCGCAGCATATGCCGAAAAGGATGAGCCGGATGGCCGGCGTGGATTTCCGCTTGCCTACCGAGGACGAGTTGGATGCGGTCGAAGCGTATACCTTGTCTTTGGGACGGAGTAAAGATTATCCGGTCTATCAGCTCAGTTTCAACGACCCTCTGATCGAGGCCGGCAAGGACTTGTTCGATACCAAGGTCAGTGTCTGTGCCGACGGTTCGGCGCAGAAAAAAAACGCGCCCTACTGTCCGGACGGCGCGCCAGTGGTGCAAGGAACCACGGCCAACTGCAACGGCTGTCATCAAAACGCCGGCGGTCGCAGTTCTTCCACGAATGCCAACCCCACGCGTAATACCGGCATAGAGCAAATGAAAATCCATCCTGCGCGCTTGTTAAAACCGGACATGGCTTATGACGGCGGCTTCGGCACCGAG
Organism: Methylomonas rapida; assembly: GCF_024360925.2. NCBI lineage: Bacteria > Pseudomonadati > Pseudomonadota > Gammaproteobacteria > Methylococcales > Methylococcaceae > Methylomonas > Methylomonas rapida. The sequence continues at coordinate 371,180 of NZ_CP113517.1, forward strand.
CCCGCTGTTTGCGGACCGGATGGCGAGGTTTGTTATGGCGACGGCCGTTTCAATACGCCGCCTTTGATCGAGGCGGCCGATACCGCGCCGTTTTTCCACAACAATGCGGTCAGTACCCTGGAAGAAGCCATTGCAGCCTATAACAGCGACGCGTTTAATACGTCGCCAGGCTCTTTGTCCAAGGGGCTGGATCGTAAGGTGAAGCTGGATTCCACGCAAGTGGTGGCGGTCGCTTCCTTCCTGCGTGCGATCAATGCCTTGGAAAACATTCGTCTCTCCGATCAATTGGACAAGCAAGCGCAGCGGGTAGGCAACAATGCAACGGCGCGCGAATTGGCCAGACTCGCCGGGGAGGAAAGCAAGGATGCCATTCAGGTCCTGAAGGAAGGTGTGTTGGGTAACAACTGGAAAGCGGTGCAAAAACTGGAAAAAGCCGCGAATTATCAGCAATTGGCTCAATTGGCTCCAGCCAAAGTATTGCGCAACAGCTTGATAAATCGCGCTTTGGCCGAGAAGCAGGAAGCCCGTGCCTTGATCGCGAGCTGTGATCCGAATGCGCCGGTGCCTTCCACGGTGGTGGTGCCGCCCGCCGAGAACCTTTATACCTGCGCGGAAATCGGTTTGTAAACGAATCGCGTAGCGGATCGCGAAGGCTTCATATAGGTGCCTGAATGCCCGCTGACCACATGGTCAGCGGGCTTTTTTTTGCCTGGCAGCCGCATACGTTGGCGTTGTCAGTCAAGACAAAAGCCGGTAGTCTTGGATGCCAAGAAATTTTTATCAGGTTGAATCAGGAGATTGCAGATTAATGCATGACAGTACGCTTAATCAACGCAGTCTGTTTTTTCTGCTGAGTTCGATTGGCTTGATCACCTTGCCGCATGCGTGGCATCTTCCACCGCTTCTCTTTGGTTTTTTTGCCGCAGTACTGGTTTGGCGCGTCATTGGTATTTGGCGTAGTCGTTGGTTGCCCAATCGTTTGTTGCTGTTTTTGCTGACGTTGACCGGCTTGATGCTGATGCTGAGTCAGTACCGGAGTTTTTTGGGGCGCGACGCCGGTACCGCGTTGTTCGTTACGGCCCTGGGTTTGAAGTTGCTGGAAATTCACGGCAGGCGCGACGTGTATTTGGTGGTCTATCTGGCTTTTATCGTGGCCGCGACCCAGTTTTTATATGAACAAAGCATCTTGATGGCGGTTTATATTCTGCTGGTCTGCATGGTGTTGTTGGCAACCTTGATGACCCAGACCGCGCGGCAAGTACAAACCTGGGCGGCGCTTAAAACCGCGGCCACCGTGATTCTGCAAGCCTTGCCGATTGCGGTGGTGATTTTCGTGTTATTTCCGCGTGTGGAAGCACCGCGCTGGATGTGGCTGAAAGACGATACCAAGGCCTTGTCGGGCTTGACCGATACCCTGGAGCCTGGCTCCATCAGCGATTTGAGCTTATCGGACGAGTTGGTGTTCAGGGTGCGTTTCGACGGCGATGTGCCGCCGCCAAAATTACGTTACTGGCGGGGGCCCGTTTATTCGAGAACCGATGGCGTGCGCTGGTCCATCGCCGGCAAAGCCTCGCAAGCGGCTAAACCACCCGGTTTTTCCGGCGAGACGTATCGATACACATTGCTGATGGAGCCGCAAAAGGAAAATTGGGTGTTTGCGCTGGAGATGGCGGAAAGCTTTGATCCCAGTTTGCGCCGCAACGGTTTATATCAATTGTTGACCAATAAAAGGCCGGGCGAGCGGGCCGAATACAAAATCACTTCCCGCCCCATTTACGACACCGGCGAACTCAGTCCCGACGAATATCGGGAAAACCTGCAATTGCCAGCGGAAGCTTCAACCAGGCAGCTGGAATTGGTCGGAACGCTACGAGGCAGGGGGGGCGATCCAGAGCAATTCATTCAAAACTTGCTGAATCATTTTCGCCGGGAAAAATTTTATTACACGCTGACGCCGCCGCTGATGCCGGAAAACCCTATCGATACGTTTTTGTTCGAGACTCGTAGCGGATTTTGTAGTCATTACGCCACCGCCTTTGTCTATCTGCTGCGGATAGCCGGAATTCCTGCGCGGGTTGTGGGCGGGTATCAGGGCGGTGAAATCAATAAAGTCGGTGGTTTTCTGGAAGTCAGGCAAGCCGACGCCCATGCTTGGGCCGAAGTATGGCTTAGGAACCAGGGCTGGGTTCGCTTCGACCCTACGGCTGTCATCGCGCCAGAGCGGATCGAGCATGGCGTCAATGTGGACGTGCAGATCGCCAGCGGTGCCGTCAGTTTTAGCCCTGTGCTGCTGGATTCGGCGGCGATCAGTTGGTTGAAGCGTGGCCGGCAGTTTTGGCAGAGTATCGATTACAACTGGCAGCGCTGGGTGATCAATTACCATGGCGCCAGCCAAAATCAATTCCTCCAACGGCTCGGCATAGACAGTGTTGCCAGGTTGGCGCAATGGCTGGTCGGCAGCTTGTTAATGATCACGCTGCCGTTGTCTTGGTGGCTGTTAAGGCAAAAGAAGGGACGTAAAGCGCCGGCCGTTGCGTATTACGACAAGTTTTGCGCCAAGCTGGCCAAGGCCGGGGTGCAAATTCGCTTGGGCGAAGGTGCGCGCGATTTCGCCGAGCGGGCCAAACAGCGGTTCCCGCATCTGGCGATCCAAATCGAACAAATCACTGCTGTTTTCATTCGTTTACGCTACCAAGACGATGCCCAGGCCGACGATCTACAAACGCTCAAAAAACTGATCGCCGGCCTGCATGTTTAATAGAATCGCTTGAAATGCGTTTGCAAGCGACTTTTGGCATTCGAGGCTGTCGCAAAGCCCCTCTCCTGTGAGAGGATGGGGGTGAGGGGGGTGGGTGATGATAATGTAAACAACTGATTTATATGTCCTCATCCTAACCTTCTCCAGGCGGGAGAAGGAACAATTTTGACTTTTTAGCACCCCTCCATTCAATGGCTGGGGCAATCTTAATCGCCCTGAGCTCATCAATTCGACTTTGCCAGATATTTGGGAATTGGGTTTTGCTGAAATCGTTAATGCAGATCGGGAACTTCCTCGGTTTTTTGCTGGCTGGATTGCTGTTTGCTGAGTTGGGCTTTTTCTTGTTGCAGTTGTTTGTTGCCCTCGCCGAACATCACGGCGGCTATCATGAGCAAAATAGCGACGATAAACGCGATAGGCATGCGGCCGGGTTTTTCCATCCATAGCAAGATCCATTTGGGTTTGTACATGCCGACGCCCAACACGATCAACGCAAGAATGAAGATGTTGAAAGAATAATAGATCAAGGTATTCATGAATCCGGTCCTGTATCCTGCAAGTTTGAGAGGGATGCATTATTATTAGTCGGCAGGCAGTTTGCAATAAACAATATTTTTAAATCGATCATTGAGGAGGCGCTATGGGCGGCTTTGGCTTGTTTGTAACGGTGCTGTTTGTGTTTGCGATACTGATGGTGTTCATGAGTGTCAAGTCGGTGCCGCAAGGCATGGAATATACCGTCGAGCGTTTCGGGAAATACACCAACACCCTGACCCCGGGTCTGAATATCATCGTGCCGATCATCGACCGCATCGGCCGGAAATTGAACATGATGGAACAGGTGCTGGACGTGCCGTCGCAAGAGGTGATTACGAAGGACAATGCGATGGTCAAGGTCGATGGCGTGGTGTTTTATCAGGTGATGGATGCGGCCAAGGCGGCTTATGAAGTCAATTACCTGGACATGGCGACCATCAATCTGGTGATGACCAATATTCGTACCGTGATGGGCTCTATGGACCTGGACGAACTCTTGTCAAGGCGGGATGAAATCAATGCCAGGTTGCTGAGCGTGGTCGACGAAGCCACCTCGCCCTGGGGCATCAAAGTGACCCGCATCGAGATCAAGGACATTTCCCCACCCAAAGATTTGGTCGATTCGATGGCGCGGCAGATGAAAGCCGAGCGGGAAAAACGCGCGCAAATTCTGGAAGCCGAAGGCTTGCGGCAGGCGGAAATTCTGAAAGCCGAAGGCTCCAAACAAAGTGCGATCCTGGAAGCGGAAGGCCGCAAAGAGGCCGCTTTCCGCGAGGCGGAAGCCCGCGAACGGATGGCCGAAGCCGAAGCTAAAGCCACGCAGATGGTTTCCGAAGCGATAGCGAAGGGTGATGTACAGGCCATCAATTACTTTGTCGCGCAAAAATACATCGAATCCATCAAGGAAATTGCCACGGCCGATAACAGCAAACTGATCCTGATGCCGTTGGAGGCTTCCAGCGTAATCGGGGCCTTGGGCGGCATCGGTGAATTGGCCAAGGAAGCCTTGCATAAAAAGGCATGATGCATGAGTGAATTTGCAATCGAATTTTGGTACTGGTGGGTGCTGGCGGTCGGCTTTTTGGCCATCGAGTTGCTGGCGCCCGGTTTTTTCTTTTTGTGGCTGTCGGTATCGGCGTTTGTAGTCGGCTCGATATTGCTGATGATTCCGTCTGCCTCGCTTGAAGTGCAATTGCTGTTGTTTTCGATACTGGCCGTGACGTCGATCCTGGTTTGGCGCCGTTTCGTCAGCGCCAAGTCGCAAGAAAGCGACCATCCGTTGTTGAACCAGCGCGGCGCCCAATACATCGGTCGCACCTTCAATCTGGTGACGCCGATAGAAAATGGTCAAGGCCGGATCAAGGTCGATGACACCCTGTGGAAAGTCCAGGGCCAGGACTGCCCCCTGGGCAGCAAGGTCAAAGTGGTCGGGGTGAAGGGAACGATTTTTGACGTGGAATTGTGTGACTGATTATGCGGCTGTTACTGGTAGAAGACGATGCCATTCTGGGGGATGGCTTGAAGGCTGGCTTGACGCTGGAGGGTTATGCCGTGGATTGGCTGACCGATGGGGCTCAGGCCGATGAAGCCTTGAAGTTGAATCATTATGATTTGGTCGTACTGGATTTGAATCTGCCGCGCCTGGACGGCATGAGTGTGTTGAAAAATCTGCGCAAGCGCAAGGACAATACGCCGGTATTGGTATTGACGGCGCGCGACGGCGTGTCCGAGCGCGTGGCCGGCCTGGATGGCGGGGCGGACGATTTTGTCTGCAAGCCCTTCGATCTGACCGAGGTCTGCGCGCGTCTCAGGGCCTTGGCGCGCCGGCACGAAGGACAGGGTTCGCCGTTGCTGGAGCATAAGGGGGTGACCTTAGATCCTGCCGCGCATCAGGTGTTCTATCAAGGTGCGGCGGTGGATTTGTCGCAAAAGGAATACGAGATTTTGAATTATCTGATGACCCACATCGGGCACGTCACATCGCGTGCTCGTTTGGAAGAGGCTTTGTATGCCTGGGGTTCCGAAGTCGAGAGCAATGCGGTCGAGGTGCATATTCATCATTTGCGTAAAAAACTCGATCCTGGTTTGATCCGCACCATCCGTGGAGTGGGTTACATCATAGATCAAGCCTGAGCCTTGAAGCACAGGTTTCGACCGCGCTCGCTGAAAAGGCAGCTTTTGTTTTCGTTGCTGTCATCCCTGCTGCTGGTATGGGGGATGACGGTCTATGTCAGTTATCAGAAAACGCGTGAGGAAATCACGCAATTATTCAATGCCGATTTGGCGCAATCGGCCAGAGTGGTGCATGCCTTCGTCGAAAACCTGTTGCAGCAGCGCCGCTTGACCAAGCTATGGAATCAGGACAAATCCCCCGATTTGTTTCAGATGCCGATACTCGGGCAAAAATACGAACGCAAGATAGCTTTCCAACTGCGCTCGGTCAAAGAAGGCGTGGTATTGCGCTCGGAAAGCGCGCCGGAGTTTGCGTTGTCCTTGACCCGCAACGGTTATAGCGAGACTTTGCTGAATAAAGAGCTCTGGCATGTGTTCAGCATCAGCACCGAAAATGGCGAATATGTGATTCATGCCGGCCAGCGCGACGACATGCGCCGCGAATTGGTGACGGATCTGGCCAATCAACAAATCTTGCACATGTTGCTGGTTTTTCCGGTGTTGGGATTGGTGATCTGGTTCATCGTCAGCCGCACCTTGCGTCCGGTGAATCAGCTGAAGGAGCAATTGGCCGCGCGCGAGGTGGGCCATTTGCAGCCGTTGCCGTTGGAACGTTTGCCGGAAGAAGTGGTGCCGATGGTCGAACAGATCAACGCCTTGTTTGCCTTGCTGGAACAGGCTTTTACCAACGAACGCAATTTTACCTCGGATGCTTCGCATGAGCTCAAAACACCGCTGGCCGGTTTGATGACGCAGTTGCAAGTAGCGCAAAAAACCAGCGATGAGGCGATGCGCAGGCAGGCCCTGCAAAAATGCCAACAAGCCGTTTTGCGCATGACGCATATGGTGCAGCAGCTATTGACCTTGTCCAGAGTTCAATACCAAAATTTTCAGCTGAGCAAGCAGCGAATGGATATCAATCAAGTCTTGATTGACGCAATTGCCGATATCGAATTTTCCGCGCATGAAAAGCGGATCGACCTCGAACTAAACGGAAAAGACGGTATCGCGATTGAAGCCAACCCGCAATTATTGACGATATTGTTGCGGAATTTGCTGGATAACGCCGTCAAATATACCCCGCGAGGGGGCAAGGTCAGCGTTGGCTTCTGGCGCGAGCGGCAAGACGTCTGTGTCGCTGTCGAGGACAGTGGGCCCGGTGTCGCCGATGAGGATTATGCACGCATCGGCCAACGGTTTTACCGCTGTGTCGAAACCGCTCAAACCGCCGAGGGCAGTGGTTTGGGGTTATCGATTGTGCAGCGCATCATGAACCTGCATGAGGCGGATATTGTTTTTTCAAAGTCCGAGCTCGGTGGATTGAAAGCCCAGTTACGTTTTCACGCGCCACAACCGGCATGAGACGAAGCGTATGTGTAAAGCAATAACCATTTCAGTGCTGCTTTTCCTGGGGGCGATGGTGCATTCGATTCCGGTTGCCGCGCATGCGATTCTGGTTAACTCGCAACCCGGCAAAGGCGAAGAACTGACCGAATCGCCCAAGCAAATCGATCTATGGTTCAACGAGCCGGTGAGAAGCGAATACAAGGCCGTGGCGGTGATCGATGGCAGCGGAAGGCGGGTCGATAATCGCGATGTCGAGCAAAATCCAGCCGATGGTTCTCATGTCCACGTCACGGTGCCCAAGCTTGAACCGGGTAATTACATGGTGCGTTATCGAGTGGTTTCCCAGGATGCTCAAATTTTTACCGGGAAATTCGAGTTCATCCTGAAAGCGCCTTGATCGATGAGAGTAGTGGAAAGTCAATGCTGCATAGGGGAAGGTTCAGGGTGAAGCATATTCGGGCAAAGTTCTTTTACTGGTTATTGTTATGCCTGCTGTTGCGGTCGAATGCGGTGTTCGCGCATCAGCCGGGTCTTGGTTCGCTCGACGTTACCTTCGCAAGCGGGTTAATGCTGGTTCAAGCGACCTTTGCCTTGCAGGACGTTGAGGCCCTCGTGCCGATGGATAGCGATCTCGATGCCGAAGTCAGCGAAGTCGAGCGGGAATCGGCCAAACCCGCCATCGCCGACTGGTTGTCCAAACAATTGCTCATCAATGTGGATGGCCAGAATCGGGTTCCGGCGACGGCCGGAAGCGTGACTTACGACGAGCGCAATAACGTTCATGTCGAGTTCCGCTATGAAGCCGTTCCGCGTCGGCTGCTGCTGATGCAAGCCACGTTTCTGTCGTCATTGCCGGAGGGGCATAGACAATTCGTCAAAATCCAAGACGCCAATGGCGACACGGTCCTGGAGCAGGTGTTGACTCGGGCCAGTGACCTGGTTCGACTCGAACTGGCGGCTTCGCATGGCGGGCATGAGCGCAAGCTGTCTTCTTGGCAAGAGGTCTCTGGCGACTTTTTTCGGCTGGGCATCGAGCACATCGTCACCGGTTACGATCATTTGCTGTTTTTGTTCGCGTTGCTGGCGGTCACTCACGGTTTCTGGCCGGCGCTCAAGATCATCACCGCTTTTACCCTGGCGCATTCATGTACCTTGGCTTTGGCCGCGCTCGGTTGGGTTTCGCTGCCGGCCAGTTTCGTCGAGCCCTTCATCGCCGCGACCATCGTTTATGTGGCCGTCGAAAACTTGATCCGCGGCGACCGCGCCGGAGGTCGGTATTGGTTGACGTTTGGGTTCGGGTTGATTCACGGTTTTGGTTTTGCCGGTGCGTTGGGGGAAATGGATATATCCAGCGGCGATAGCGGAATATTGTTACCACTGCTGGCGTTTAATCTGGGGATTGAAACCGGACAAATCGCCGTTGCGGCTATCGTGTTGCCAATGATCTGGCGCTTGCATGGCAAGCCTGGGTTCTCCGAGAAGTTTCTGAAAGGCTGCTCGGCAATGATTTGTTTGGTGGGTTCCTACTGGTTTTTGGCGCGCACCGTTTTTTGACCGATCAATGGGCTTGGCTGCGCGCGGGGGCCGCGTATGAGGTAATAAATATGTTTCATAAAGGTGCTACAATCGAAACATGGACCTTCCGGGCTGTGGTGGCGCCGAAAGGCAGGACTTGAACTCGCATTAATAGCCTCAATTGGGAGATGAACAATGAAAGGTAAAAAATTAGTTTTATCCGTGGTCGCTGCCGTGTCATCGCTTATACCATTGACGGTCGCCGCGCATCCGCTGGTCGGTGATTCAATAGGTTTCATGTCGGGACTGGTTCATCCGCTGTTCGGCGCGGATCATGCATTAGCCATGTTGGCCGTGGGTTTGTGGCTGGCCCGGCAGAGCAGGCGAGCGGTTCGCTATATGCCGGTGGCTTTCGCGGTTTTGATGGTGTTGGGTGGTAGCGTGGCGTCCGGTTCCTTGCCCTATGCAGAACACGTCGCAGCTTTTTTGTTGATGATGCTGGGTTTGATGGTCGTTTCGGCGTTTAACGTCAACGGGACATTGGGCGGCTTGTTGATTAGCGGGTTTGCGGTTTTTCACGGTTACGCGCATGGTGCCGACATGTTGTTGGATACCGAAGCCCATGCTTATAGCGCCGGTTTTGTCGTGGCAACCCTGGGTTTGTTGTTTGCCGGTATCGGTTTGGGGGGCTTGTTTCGCCGTTGGGGGCAGGAGAAACTGTACCGCTGGGCCGGCGGCATGTCGGCGCTGGCTGGCGTTTGGGTGGCCTTGCAATTTTGACCTCCGGCAGGCTTGCTCAAAAAGGGGCGAAGACTTCGCCCCTTTTTTATGCCCAAAGTCCGGCGGATTTAAAAATTTACGTTGACGTTGGTCAGCCAGACGTGGTTGATCAAATCCGGGGTGCCGAAATTGTTCACGTACTGCAACTGATAACCCGTATCGATATTGAGTTGCGGGGTCAACTTGTAGCCAACGCCCACATAGGTGCGGTTTTGATTGATCCCGGCTTGCACCGAATGTTCCATGCGGCTGTCGTTCAGCGAATTGAAATACACGAACAACTCGTCGATACCGATCAAATAAGCTTTGCTGTCTGGTAGCGTATAGACGAAACGGAATCGATGCCGCATGCGGTGGCCGGCATCGCTTTCATGGGCAAAAAATCGTTGTTCCAGGCGGAATCGGTATTGAAAGTTCAGTTGCGGCGTCCAGTTATCGATCCACTGCAGTTGCTGCATGAAATCATTAGTGGCCAATTCAAAATCGGTCTGATCGTTATATTCGCCTTGCCAGGTATAGCCGAGCCAAAGCTGCAGTTTCTGTGTGACCTTGTATCCCACCAGCGGCCGGACGATGACCTGGCTGAAATCGTTGTTATCGTTTTTGGTGCGAGGCGCCAGTTCCAGAAATGCTAGATAGGGGCTGCCGCCAAAGTCGGTCTGATAGGTGTTGCTTAGCCACATGCCCCAATCATCCTTGACAGGGCCAGCCTGACTTGGGCTGGTGCTAACGGACAATCCGGCCAATAGTGGCAAGGCTATAAGATTTTTTCGCATGATTGACTTAACGTTGAGTTGCGGATTTGAGAATGAATAGGGACTCGGCGGCGAAGCATGCCGATGCCAATCCGGGCGCTATGGATGCGAGCGCGAGCAAGCTTAGCGTAATTTTGGCCAAATACTCGCAGATTTTTGTCGTTCTTCCAATAGCTTCGTCACTGTTGCCGGCGGCTATGGCTTTAGGCGACAGGTTTTCGCCATAGGATTGGGATGATGCTGGTCTCTAGGGGTGTTATCAAAAATTGACGGTGATGGTGCCGCGGATCATGCGGGGTTCGACGGGGTGCTGCAAAATGCCTTCGTCGGACGAAATTCCTGGGTAGCTGTAAGCGTAGGCGTAAGCGATATCGTTGCTTTCGGAACCCAGGATATTGAAAATATCGATTTCGAGCTTGTATTGTTTTTGTTTGAGGCCGGCGCCCAGATTAACGATATTGGTATCGCCTGACCAAAAATTACCGGCCTCATCCAATGGCATATGACCAAAATGCCGGAAGCGCAGGGTGCCGAATAGGCCGTTGGGCGCCATGAACGTTGCGCCGGTACTGATGACGCGGCCGACCGAGTTGGGCACATGGCTCTTGTCATCGGCATATTCGGCGGTTGTCAATGCGTAGTCCGCATCCAGCGTCAACCAGTCTGTCGGTTGGTAGTAGTTGGTAAATTCAAAACCGTAGCGATTGGATTTGCGATTGGCCTCGGTGGTGCCTTCATCGCCGACGAACACCAATTCCTGGCTGGATTGCAGCCACCATACGGTAAAAGTGCTGTTCAAGCCGGGAATGAGGTTGTTGCGCAAACCTGCTTCGCCGCCGCGCGACCAGGCGGCCGGCGTGATGCGGGCCGTCGAGAGGCCGTTGTCATCTACGGCCGGGCTGCCATCCACCGGGTTTACGCGCAAGGTTGTGCCGCGGGCGTCATTGGAGTGATAGCCATAGCCGCCATTAACGAAAAACTCGGTATCGTACCAAGGCCCCAGCACCAGGCCTGCTTTGGGGCTTAACATCACTTTGCCGCGATTGCCTGAATTGGCGGCGTTCACGCCGGCATCGCCGCTGCCGGTGCTGCGCACTCTGACGTCATTGTTGATAAAGTCGGCGCGACCGCCGATGATGCTGCGAACCTTGTCGTGCCAATGGGTCTGGTTTTTCAGGTAGGCGCCAACGGTGGTGACGCCGACATCGCTATTGCTGATCGGTCTAAGGGTTTGTCGGTTCCGGGTTTCATAAAGCCCAAGACCCATGATCTGGTCATGGCGAAATTGCAAGCCGATGCTGTTGTCCATCGCGAAACCGAATATTTTTTGATAACGGATATGTTCGGCATGGGTCCCCGTTTGCACGCGGCGCTCGGTTTGCAAAATCTGGTCTCCTTCCTCGCCCCGCGTGAATCCGCTAAAGTTGGAGTACAGATTCAGGTCGCTATACAGCGCGTAGATGTTGGCGGTGTTCTTCCAATGGCTTCCCTGTTGCCAGACATTGCTCGACAGGCTGTAGCGGTTGCTCGTGCCGCCGTCCGACGGGGCCATCGAACCATATAAGCCGATCGCGCCGCTAGCGATGGCTGCCTGAGGTATCTGGTTGGTGGCGACCCAGCTGTTGGTATAAGCCTTGCCGTCGATAGATAGCCCCCAGTCCTGCCGGTCCAGGCTGTATTTCAGCAAGCCGTTGAAGCGTTTGCTATCTTCCGGTACGTCCCACACGCCATCGTAGAGATTGAATTCGCCCGCATAAAGCAGGTCGCCGCCGCCAAGCGGGTTTGAATGGGCAAGCAAGCCACGGTAATAGTCGTATTGACCAGCGCTAAATTTGGCGATGCCACCTGCTTTCAAACGGCTCATCGTGGTCATTTTGGCGTGGCCGGCCGCCGCAAAATCGCCGACCTCCGCATAATAAGGCCCTTTGCCGTATTCGATTTTTTCCACCAACTCAGGGATGATGCTGCTCAGGTCCATGTAACCCTGGCCATGCGCGTGAGTGGGCATGTTCATCGGGATGCCGTCGACGAAGGTCGTAAAGTCGGTGCCGTGGTCCAGATTGAAGCCGCGCAAGAAATATTGATTGGCCTTGCCGGAGCCGCTGTGCTGGGTAGCTATGGCGCCAGGAATGACTTCTATCAGTTCGCCATTGCGCGAAAGCGGGCGGTATTCGAATTGCGCCTGACTGATTTCGCCTTGAGATGCCGAATCAGCGGCGCCAAGCAGATTCTTGCCGCGTCCATCCGCGACCTCGACGGGCGCCAATTCTTCTAGTTCAGAATTTATCGAGCGCGCGTGCGCAGGGGGAATGTTCAGTATTAAAGCAATGTATATGCCAACTAAAGGGTTTGTTGTTTTGTCCTGGCGGTGCATATCATCCCCAAGCGGCTGCGTAAAAGAATGGCGCAACACCAAGGCAGGCCAGGCGTCGGCGTATGATGATTTTAAAATACATCATACATGGGCGGCAGGTTCTTGCGCAAGGCGCCCGGGACGCGTCTTGGGGAGGAGGGGGCTTCAGGTCAAGGGATGAAAATGAGTGTGTAAATCTGTCGCTGCGAGGTTTGCGGGGACCCAATTAACCGCGCTGTGGCGAACGCCCGATTCGGCTGAAATTCGCTCAACAAAGCCACGAACGGCTTGGGTTTCTCCTCTCAAAAACAGCGACTCGAGACATTCATGGTGGTCTAGGTGAACATGCGTCGAACAGACCACGAGGTCGTGAGCATCGTGCTGAAGCTGGGTTAGGCGTTCTGCCAGCCTGCGCTCATGATGGTTGTAAACGTAGGAAAAGCTGGCGACACAATGAGTGGCCTGGTCGCTGGTCAGTCGCTCTGACTCGATTTCCTTGCGTAGCAAATCACGCACGGCTTCGGATCGATTGACATAGCCGCGCGCTTGAATCCAGGCGTCAAAGTTTGCGGCAAGTTCATCGCTGAGAGAAATGGTAAAGCGTTCCATGGTCGGCTTGACTCGTTTATCGGTTCAAAGCCCTGGATTATAACGTGAACTTCGCTCGTCTCCGGTCGAATGACTGCGTAGGAAAAAGGCGGTTTAGGCGGGCAGGGAAGACTGGATTCGCCTGCGCCAGTTGATAGGGTATTGGCGTAAGCATGGATATGGGCAGGTTGTGCGTGGCCAATATCCATGCGGCAATCGGTGATGAGGGTTAGAGATCGGGTAGACCGGTCAGGCCTTCGATGGACCAGTTGTTAATGTCCGAGGCGCCGGCAAGGTCATCGCCGTTGGAGTATTGAATGCGGCAGACATAGTGATGAACCGCGTTGGGAGCGTCTTTGCTGGATAGCTCTACTTCGGCATTGATGATGTATTCATAATTGCCAATGCTCCATGCATTTGTCGGTTGGCTGGGAAAAGAGATCGTGGTGTCGGAATCCAGCTTGCTGTTGATGTAGCTGTTGCACTGAGTAAACGCAAGGGCAGTCATGTCGTTCGAAATCGGCATGGGATTGGCTTCGTCTTTGCTTTCAACTAAAAACAAGTCAGATGCGGCAATCTCGAGCAATATCGGCTGAACGACCTTGCTTTGCAATGAATATAACAGAATGAGGCCGACGGCCAACAGGATTAGTTTCTTTGGTTTCATGACTCGGTTCGGTGGATGTGATGGCAAAAAAATATGCTAACTCTTCGAGAATTCTAGCAAAAAAATTATTGGCTGCGTTAAGCGATTAACGAGCGGAAATGGCGGGTCGAAAGAAGATTTGGAAAAATCTCAATATTGTCTTGACAAGGAATCTTGTGGTGGTAGACTCCCTCGCACTCTCAGGGAGGTGGGTGGATCATCCGAAATCGGGTGATTCGGTATAACAGGAAAAAACAAAGAACTCCCGGCTTATCCGGGGATTTTTAAATCTTTTAGGAGGTAGAAATGGCTGCTACAACTGAATCAGTTAAGGCTGATGCTGCGGAAGCACCGCTTTTAAACAAAAGAAACCTGACACTAGGCGTTTTGCTGTATCTGGTTTTCTATTCTTTCATTCGTTGGTACGAAGGCGTCTACGGCTGGTCAGCTGGTCTGGACTCATTTGCTCCAGAGTTTGAAACATACTGGATGAACATGCTGTACATCGAGATCGTAGCCGAAGTTGTCCTGTTCGCAGGTATCAACGGTTACATCTGGAAAACCCGTGATCGCAAAGTAATGTCAATCACTCCACGTGAAGAACTGCGTCGTCATTTCACACACTGGACATGGTTGGTTTGCTACGGTTGGGCAATCTACTGGGGTGCTTCTTACTTCACCGAGCAAGACGGTACTTGGCATCAAACCATCGTTCGTGATACTGACTTTACTCCAAGTCACATCATCGAATTTTACCTGTCATACCCAATTTACATCATCACTGGCACAGCTTCTTTCATGTACGCTAAAACCAGACTGCCTACCTATCAAGAAGGTCTGCATTTGATGTATTTGGTTGTTGTTATTGGTCCGTTCATGATTCTGCCAAACGTTGGTTTGAACGAATGGGGTCACACATTCTGGTTTATGGAAGAGTTGTTCGTTGCTCCATTGCACTACGGTTTCGTATTCTTTGGTTGGGCTGCTCTGGGTATTCTGGGTGTGTTGAATACCGAAGTTATGGCAATTGCCAAATTGCTGAAAAAAGACCTGGCTTAATCGCTTAAGTCTAAAAGTAAAATACTATCTCCTTTCTTGCCCCGTCTAGGCGGGGCAAGATAAAGGGAAAGTAACAAAAAATATAATTTTAATTCTTTAGGAGGTAAGCTAATGAGCGCATCTCAATCAGCTGTACGTTCTCGTGCGGAAGCGGTACAAGTTTCCCGTACGTTTGACTGGATGATTCTTTTTACACTGTTCACAGCGGTTCTGGGCGGTTATCACATTCACTATATGTTGACTGGTGGTGACTGGGACTTCTGGACTGACTGGAAAGATAGGCGTCTATGGGTAACCGTAGCTCCTATCGTTTCTATTACTTTCCCTGCGGCTGTTCAAGCTTGCTTATGGTGGAGATACCGTTTGCCTGTGGGTGCAACCTTGTCGGTTATTGCCCTGATGGTCGGTGAATGGATCAACAGATATTTGAATTTCTGGGGTTGGACATACTTCCCAGTGAATTTTGTATTCCCATCAAACTTGCTGCCAGGCGCTATCGTTCTGGACGTAATCCTGATGTTGGGTAACAGCATGACCCTGACCGCTGTTGTTGGTGGTTTGGCTTATGGTTTGTTGTTCTACCCAGGCAACTGGCCAATCATTGCTCCTCTGCACGTTCCTGTTGAATACAACGGCATGATGATGACTCTGGCTGACTTGCAAGGTTACCACTATGTTCGTACCGGTACACCTGAGTACATCCGTATGGTAGAGAAAGGTACATTGAGAACTTTCGGTAAAGACGTTGCTCCTGTATCAGCGTTCTTCTCCGGCTTCGTTTCTATCATCATTTACTTCTTGTGGCACTTCTTCGGCCGTTGGTTCTCAAAAACCGACTTCATCGCCGACGATGCTTCTTAATTGAAGATTTGAGAAAAATGACGGCTGGCATGACTTGCAGTAGATTGCCAGAAGATCTTAATTACAAATTCTCTAGTAATAGAGGAGGAAATATGAAAATAATTAAAGACAGAGTTGCAAAACTGTCCTTTGTCGCACTGCTGATCACTATGACAGCAGCGATGTTCTACGCTCCAACAGCATCTGCTCACGGTGAAAAGTCTCAAGCGGCTTTCATGCGTATGCGTACCATTCACTGGTTTGACTTGAACTGGTCAGCCGATGAAGTTGCTGTAAACGATACCATGACAATTTCCGGTAAATTCCACGTTTTCGCTGGATGGCCTGAAACTGTTGATAAACCAGAAGTTTCTTTCTTGAACATCGGTATTCCTGGTCCTGTATTTATCCGTGCAGGTTCTTGGATCGGTGGTCAATTGGTTCCTCGTTCTGTATCTTTGGAACTGGGCGAAACTTACGAGTTTAAAGTACTGTTGAAAGCACGTCGCCCAGGCGACTGGCACGTTCACACCATGATGAACGTTCAAGGCGGTGGTCCTATCATTGGACCAGGTAAATGGGTAACCATTACTGGTAAAATGAGCGATTTCGTTAACCCAGTTACTACTCTGACTGGCCAAACGATCGACCTCGAAGACTACGCGCTGGACAACGTTTACTTCTGGCACGCAGTATGGTTTGCCATTGCCCTTGCTTGGGTGATTTTCTGGATCAAACGTCCAATCTTTGTTCCACGTCACATCGCTGTTAGCACTGGTAAAGCAGACTCTTTGATCTCTGCTGGCGACAAAAAAGTTGGCATGATCTTCGGTGTTGGTACTCTGGTTATCGTTGCTGCTTCCATGGGCGCAACCAACGAAAAATACCCCGTAACCACTCCTCTGCAAGCTGGTTTGTTGCGTGGTATGAAGCCTTATCAAATGCCGGAAGCTACTGTTTCTGTCAAAGTTGATGACGCTACCTACCGTGTGCCAGGTCGTGCTATGCAAATGACTCTGACCATCACCAACAATGGTGACTCAGCTGTTCGTTTGGGTGAGTTCAACACTGCTGGCGTTCGTTTCTTGGACTCTTCTGTTCATGAAGACGAAACCGGTTATCCAGATGACTTGTTGGCTGAAGATGGTTTGTCTGTTAGCGACAACAGCCCGATTGCTCCAGGTGAGACTCGTACTGTTGAAGTTACAGCTTCTGACGCTGCTTGGGAAGTATATCGTCTGGCTGACTTGATCTATGACCCAGACAGCCGCTTCGCAGGTCTGATGTTCTTCTGGGACGAAAACGGCAACCGTCAAATGACTATGGTTGACGCTCCTCTGATCCCAACTTTCATCTAATGAAAGAATTCTAGGATAACATCTTAGAATAGGAGGGAAGCCTCCGCTGCCTTCGGGGAGCGGGGGCTTTTTTTTAGCCTTGAGATATTGAAGATAAATCAATGAACTCATCGTTGTTAATGACCTAGTCAAAGATAAATCAAGTCGCGGCATGTTTCCGCAAAAACGATGGGCTTGACTGAACGAACTGGAAGCGAAGCTATTCAGGTAGTAGATACTGACGTAAAGGTTCTTTCAGATGGGGAGAAGGCCGGCACGAAGTGATGAAGTTTGGGGATGCTCCAACGAAAAGGAACTAGTGGGTTTTTACGAAACAGCCAAGATGAAAAGGGTTTTGGAAAAGTTCACCCCGCCAACAAAATCCTGACTGCGAGAAGAACGGCTTTGACAACCAATGTACATAGCGACGAGAATTAAACCATTTCGAACGAAATCAACCCAAAGTGCGCCAAAAATGAAAAAAGTTTTATTAGTGATATTAGCCATATTTGTTGCCGGATGTGCGGAGAAAGGAGAATACGAACAAGCCGTAGCCAAGCAAGTGGCTAACGATAAAGATGTGCAAGACTACAAAATCGATCCTGAAATAATGGTCAAGTGTATAGTCGAGACATCGTCAAAAAAAATGCCGGGTTTCATCGCATTTGATCCAGAACGGCGGAAAGCTTATCAAAACTATGCCATGATGTTGAATTTATACGATGCTAAAGACCCAAAGCAAACGCTGGACGAGTTGCGGGAGACGTTTGGTTCAGCCAAGGACTTGGCGGACGCTCATCGAAACTATGCGGAGAGCATGGTCGATTGCGTCTCGGGTTTGGTCACCAGTGAAGAAGAGCAAATGCACAAATAGGACGTCGATCCTGGAAAAGCGTTAATCACCAAAATTTCAAACAGTTAGGAATGAACCTAAAAATATCAGTAGTTCACGAAAAGCACGAAAGAAATCATTGTGCTATGAACACTTATCGATTTGCCTGTTCTGTGCAGATCTTTAGGATGAAAACTGTTTGCCACTTTTCGTGATTTTCGTGTGTTTCGTGGACCCAATGATTTTTCCAGGATGAACAGGAAAACCTATGCAAGTATTCGGTATAGGTGCGGATTTATCCGTACAGTGCGAATGAATTCGCACTTACCAATGCCGAGATTATTTCCCACATATTCCTTGCCAGCATAAATTACGGCCCTCTATCAGTGAACGCATAACGGTCATGATTCCTGAAGATTCTCGTGTATCGCGTGCTTTTCGTGGGCGACTGCTGTTTTTGCTTGGAAGTTAGCGTAGGAGTGACGCTCTCGTCGCTACGAAGGCGGCGCTCCCACAAAATGCAGTTATTTGCCGAGATGATGCTTGTTAATGTTGTCAGCTTATTTGGAGCAAAATGCTAAGCCGCAATGCCGTTATGTCTGAGCAGTGCATCGATATTGGGGTCACGGCCACGAAAGTTTTTGAACAATGTCATCGCGTCGTTACTGCCGCCTTGCTCCAAAATATTATGCAGGAAGGATGCTCCCGTCGCGCGGTCGAAGATGCCTTTTTCTTCGAATAACGAGAAGGCGTCCGCCGATAAAACCTCCGCCCACTTGTAGCTGTAATAACCCGCCGCGTAACCGCCCGCAAAAATGTGCGAAAAACTATGAGCGAAACGGTTGAACTCAGGCACCTTGACCACGGCAACTTGATCTCGGATTTGCTGCAGGATTTGGTAGATGCGGCCGCCTTTGGCTGGGTCGTAATCGAGATGGATTTTGAAATCGAACAGGCTGAATTCGAGTTGACGCACCATCAGCATGCCAGCCTGGAAGTTTTTGGCGGCCAGCATCTTGTCAAACAGCGCATCCGGCAGCGCTTCGCCGGTTTGGTAATGACCGGAAATCAGCGTCAGCGCCTCTTTTTCCCAGCACCAGTTTTCCATGAACTGACTCGGGAGTTCTACCGCATCCCATTCCACGCCGCTAATGCCGGAAACGCCAAGATAGTCAACTTGCGTCAGCATGTGATGCAGGCCGTGGCCGAATTCGTGAAATAGCGTCTGCACTTCGTCGTGGGTCAGTAGGGCAGGTTCACCGCCAGCCGGTGGCGTAAAGTTGCAAACCAGATAGGCAACCGGAATTTGCACGCCATCGGCCAATTTTTTGCGGCTAATGCAATCATCCATCCAGGCGCCGCCGCGTTTTTTGCCGCGCGCGTATAAGTCTAGGTAAAAACGCCCGCGCAGTTGGTCATGCTGGTCTTTGATTTCGAAGAAGTGCACATCGGGATGCCAGGCGTCGAAATCCGTGATTTCACGAATGTTCAAGCCATATAGCTTTTCGACAATCGCAAACAGGCCGGGAAGCACGCGATTGACCGGAAAATAGGCTTTTACTTCCTCTTGCGATAGTTGGTAAAAATGCTGGCGCATTTTTTCGGAATAATAACCAATGTCCCAGGCTTGTAAGTCATGCAAGCCATGCTCGTCGGCCGCGAACGCCTTTAATTCGGCAAGGTCGCGGCGCGCTTGACGCCAGGATTTGTCCGCCAGATCCTCCAGAAACGCGATTACTTCATGGGTGTTTTCCGCCATCTTGGTTGCCAGAGAGTATTCGGCATAGTTGGCGAAACCCAGCAATTGCGCCTTTTCGTGGCGTAGCGCGAGGATTTTCTCCATGATTTCGGAATTGTCCCATTTACCGGCATTCGGACCTTGATCGGAGGCACGGGTCGAAAAGGCTTCGTAATGCTCCCGGCGTAGTTCGCGATTGTCGGCGTAGGTCATCACGGCCAGATAGGATGGAAATTGCAGGTTGATCAACCAGCCTTGCTTGCCCTCATTCGTTGCGGCTTGTTCGGCTTGAATCAAGGCTGATTCCGGCAGGCCCGCCAAATCTTCGGCGTTGGTTAGTAATTTGCTCCAGGCATTGGTGGCATCGAGCAAATTCTCCTCGTATTGGCTGGAGAGCTTCGATAACTGCTGGCTGATGTCCTTGAAGCGGACTTGTTGCTCGGCGGGAAGATCGACGCCGGACAAATGAAAATCACGCAATGCATTGTCTATGATTTTTTGTTGTGCACGGTCGAGGGAGGAAAACGCGGGGCTATTGCGGATGGCTTGATAGGCTTCAAACAGTGCCCTGTTCTGTCCGACTTCGGTGGCGTATTCGCTAAGTTTGCCGAGACAGGCGTTATAAGCGTCGCGCATCGCGTCGCTGTTGACTACCGAATTCATGTGGCTGACGGGCGACCAGGCCTTGTTCAGGCGATCTTCGGCATTTTCGATCGGCTCTACCAGGTTTTGCCAGGAATAAGGGCCGCCGGAATGCAATTGCCGCGCGATGGTTTGGCGCGCATCGGCCAGCAGTTGATCGATGGCGGGTTCCACATGTTCCGGCAAGATTTTGGAAAATTGTGGCAGTTCGGTGTCTTCTAGCAGTGGATTGGTCATGGGTGTCGACGCTGTATTGAAGGAAAAGAATTAGGATAGCAAACGCATGACGGCATCGATCCTGTCGTGCGCCTTGCGCAAAATAGCCAGCGAAAAGTCTGGGTCGAGTTTGCCCTCGCTGATTTTGGCGTAAGCGGGAACCGAGTTGATATACGGCAGATCCCTGGCTTGCTGGTTGCCGAAATAACTGTGCAATTTTGCCAGAATCACGATGTCGGCAATGCCGAGGCAATCGCCACTGTCGTGATGCCAATCTTCGGCTAAATTGGGAATGTTGCAGAGATTCGCGGAGAAACCCAGTGTGTGTAACACCAAATAACCGACGGGGCCACGCAGGTACGGGAAAGCGGTTTCCAATTCCGCCAGGTCGGGGTAGTGTTCGGGAAATTGTTCCGCAAAGTGCAGCAACGGGATAGCTCCAATGTCGCAAATCAAACCCGCCAGTAAGGCGTCTTCCGGTGGGATGTCGCTACATTCCTGAGCCAATACGAAGCAAAGGCTGGAAACATACAAGCTGTTTTTCCACAATTTTTGCATCCCTTTCAACAACTCGCGGTCCTTGGAATTGAATAACTGTTTGATGCTGATGCTTAGCACCAAATTGCGCGTAGCATCCAGGCCAATACGGTTGACGGCGTCGTGACAATTATTGATTGCTACCGTGGTGGCATATAAGGGGCAATTCGCCACTTGAATCAGCTTGGCCACGATGGCCGGTTCGACTTGGATGATTTCCACGGCATCATGGATGCCAATATCCTGAAGCATCGCGCGTTGCAGCTTGAAAGCGACATTCGGCAATGAGGGCAGGCGTAGTCTGTTTTCTCTATAGGCATGGGCAAAACTGTTGAAAAAATGCTGATTGCTGATCTCTTCGGGTAACTCCAGGTCTACCAGTTCGATACAGGAAAGATTTTCTTGCCGTTGATGAGTCCAAAGGCGGTTCAAATCCGCGGAAATCTTAAGAATGCTGACCTCTGTCAGTGCCATGGCCGTGGCGCCGAAGGATTTGCCGCTGTTTAACGGGAGGGCCGCCAAGCCGGTGCTTTCTTTGACCTGGTAACTATCCTCGCTGTCAGGCTGCATTTGCAGTTGCCCCGCCATTAAATAATAAACGGCGTCAGAGGATTGGCCTCGAATGAATACGGTGGCGTCTCTGGGATAAAGCGCCATGACATGAGGGAGGTTGGTCAGCGTTTGCTCATCGAGATCACGCAAAGGAGCAAAGCGCTTCAATTGTTCGACGGTCAGATTCTGTTCGCATTCGATCAACGGCCGAGTGGGCTTGATCGCCGCCGTTTCCCCGGTTTGAGCGGCAAATGCCCGTGGGATGGGCGGAGTTTTACCTGTGTCGGTATTGGTCCTTGGGAATATCTTTTCAAGCCAATTCATTGCTAGGACCTAAAAAAACTAACGGCTTCGGCTATTTGTTGTTTGGCTTCCTGTAATGCTTGCAAGGACATGTCCGGCGTCAGTGCGCGCTCGCCAAGCTTGGTGAAGGCGGGTAATGTATGTAACGGGGGAAGTTTTTGCCCGCTCGGGCCGCCGAGGAGCGCATGAAAACGCGCCAATAGAACGATGTCGCCCGGCTGCAAAAT
The DNA here is from genome assembly GCF_024360925.2 of Methylomonas rapida. Classification (NCBI taxonomy): domain Bacteria; kingdom Pseudomonadati; phylum Pseudomonadota; class Gammaproteobacteria; order Methylococcales; family Methylococcaceae; genus Methylomonas; species Methylomonas rapida. The sequence goes on from NZ_CP113517.1 coordinate 392,914, forward strand.
CGGATTGTCATCATGGTACCAGTGACTGGACTGATTGGGGATTTGTTGCAGATGCTCGGGGAAAGCCCATTTTTTTAGAATGTAGTTGCCCACAAGGCCTTGTAGGACCAGCAATGTTGCATCGAGGTCTTGCTCGGTATAAGGGGTACTTTTGAGGTTTTCTGCATAGGTAATGATCGGCAGGGCGCCGATATTGTGCGTTAAGCCGGCCAAAAGCGCTTCGTCGGGATTGATTGTGCGCGTCAGGTTGGCCAGGGTGTGGCTGAGGCTGGCGACTTGAATGCTTTGCTTCCAAATCTGTTGTACGCGATTATGCAGTTGTTTGTTATTGCTGCGGAATAGGCTGTGCAGGCTGATGCTGGTGACCAAGTTTTGCGTGGTTCTCAGGCCTAGACGGTTTATCGCATCGTGGCTATTCGAGATTGGATTTATCGCGCGGTACAGCGGGCTATTGGCGACCTGTATCAGTTTGGAGGCGATGACGGAGTCGAGATTGACGATTTTGGCGGCATCGGCTATGCCAATATCCTGTTGCAATGCGCGGCGAAGCCTGATTGCTACATCCGGTAGCGTAGGGACTTGCAGGTCGTCCCGGCGAAAGGCGGCGCAAAAACCGGTGAAGAATTCGCTATTGCTCAGGCCCGGCGGGATGTCATCCTCGTTGATCAACGGATTGTTGACCAAGGCTGTTTGAGCGCCGTGTTGTAATGCCGACAAGGGCAGGTATGCAATTTGGCTGTGCGATTTGGCAATCGCGCTGAATTGATGCTCGGCATGGGCGGATAACGGGTAATAGGCTTTGAAGGTTTTTTCTTCTACGCTATAACCGCTGCCGTTGGCTGACTCGAGGAAGACATTGCCTGAGTAAAGGTAAGACAGGGACTCCGTGCTTTCGCCGCGTTTAAAAATGATTTGGCCTGGCTCGAAACTGCGTAGTGAGGCGTTTAGCGCAAGCAGTTCGGCGGCAGGCAGTTTGCCGATGGGTATCAGTTGTTGCAAGAAATCGAGCGCCAGGGCGGGCGGCAAGTCGTTGTGAGGGAGGGTTTCCGCTTGCTTGGGAGCCGCGGGTGACTTGAAGAATTTCCAGAACATCAGACTCGAGTGGAAAAGATGGTTAGCGCGGCATGGATTTTTGCCTTGGCGTCGTGCAGGATCGACAGGGTGTTTTCCGGGGATAATGCCATGCCCTTGAGTTTGCTGGCCGCCGGAATGGCCGTGATTGCCGGCAATTCGCCGTTGCCGTGTTTGCCGATCAGGCCATGTAAGCGCGCCAATACCACGATATCGGTCAACGATAATTCATTGGTGCTGTTTTGATACCAGTTTTTGGAGTTCAAGGCAACGTCGATGAATTCATCCGCAAATTGCCATTCCTTCAGTACGGTAGCGCCTACCACACCGCTTACCAGAGACAAGGCCCGCTTGATTTCATCCTCGATGATGAAATCCGCGGGCAGATTGGCAGCGAAGTTAAGGAACGGGATTGCGCCAATATCGCATATCAAGCCAGCCAATAAAGCGTCTTCGGGATTGGCTTGTTGACTGGTAGCCGCCAGTACATGGCATAGGGTCGATAGATACAGGCTTTGCTTCCACAGTCTTTCGAGGCGGAGCTTGATTTGCGGCACTTTGCTTTTAAAAACTTGCCTGATGCTCAGTGCGATGACTAAATTGCGCGTGGCGTTCAGGCCTATGCGGTTGACTGCTTCCAGACAATTTCTGGCCGGAACGACCGTCAGATACAAAGGGCAGTTAGCGACCTCGATCAGTTTCGCGGAGATCACCGGATCCAATTGAATGATTTTTACGGCATCCTCAAGATTGACGTCTTTTTCTATGGCTTGGCGCAATTTCAATGCGACTTCGGGCAGTGAGGGCACCTCGAGCTCGTGATTTTGATAATGATCGACGAATAGGGCCAGCAGACGATTGTCGCGAGCATTTTCCGGAATTTCTATCGCCCTGTGTTGAAAGCGATTGCAGGTGGACATGATGTTCAGCGAAACCTTGAGGATGCTGATGTCGGTCTGGGCAACGGCCGTGGTTGTGTGTTTGGCGCCGCTGCAAATGGGGAATTTGGCTTGAGCGCTGTCAGCCTTGATCTCATAGCTTCTGCCGTTTTGATCCGTGAAGCTGATGATGCCGCTGATCAGATAAATCGCACAATCCGCCGGCGAGTCAATCGTAAATAACGTGGTGCCGGCGGAGATCAATTCCACATGATTTTGCTCGGCAAAGCTTTGTCTGATTTCTTCGCTGAAGGTTCTGACAGGAAACAGTTTGGCGAGAATTTCGGGCGATACTTTATCGCCGAAACGCGGTCCGGGCGTGTCTGACTGGTCTTTGTTGAAAAACGCCTTTATTGAAGCCATGTCATTCTAGGTTTGGAGCTTTGAGTCCCGGCATGTTTGTTCGATTCTCGCTCATTATAGTCCAAGGTCAAGCGTCAAGCTGGGGTCGGGCTGCCGCGCTCCTCGTTGAGCAATGCGATCACTTCCTGGGTTTCCGGGCGAACGCCACGCCATAAATAAAATGCTTCGGCCGCCTGTTCGACAAGCATGCCCAAGCCGTCCAAGCTCTTTCGTGCCTGCTGCGCGATGCCCCAGTGTACAAATGCCGTGGGTTGATTGCCGTAGGCCAGGTCGTAGCAGCAACCGTTTGGCGCCAGTAGGCCTGGCGGCAGTGGGGGGAGTTGGCCGCTGAGGCTGGCCGATGTGGCGTTGATGATCAAGTCGAACAGTTGATGGCCGAGACTGGGATAGTCGCTGCTGCTCAATGTACCTAAATCAGCGAATTCGTGGACGATGGTTTCGGCTTTGTCGAGGGTTCGATTGGCGATGGTGATTTGGCTGGGCCGATGTTCGAGTATCGGCGCCAAAATGCCTCTGGTAGCGCCGCCGGCGCCGAGAATCAGGATTCGGCTCGCGTGCAGTTCGATGTGGTGATTTACGGTCAGATCGTTGACCAAGCCGATACCGTCGGTATTATCGCCAAGGATGAGGCCGTCAGATTGTTTTGCCAGCGTGTTGACGGCTTTGCCCAGGCGGGCGCGCTCGGTCAAGCAGTCCGCATATTGCCATGCCAGCTCTTTTAAGGGCACCGTACAGTTCAAGCCTTTGCCGCCGTTTTGGAAAAAATGTTCCGCGCTGGCTTTGAATTTGTCGGCCGGTACGTCTTCGGCGACATAGCTCAGGTTTTGCGCCGTCTGCTCGGCGAACAGGCGGTGAATGCGCGGGGATTTGCTATGGCTAATCGGATGGCCGAAAACGGCATAGTTATCAGGCGCTGTCATTGTCACGATGTTTGAGTGTCCATTTATGCCAAAGAAAGGTGGCTATGACCGCGGCCACGCCCAATCCACTACAGATCCAGATGAAGGCTTCGACATAGGCAATGATGATTGCGCTGGCAACCAGATAGCAGCCTATCAACATGAATTGCCAGCCTATCCGCCTGCCATCCAGTATCGTTGACATGGCTAGTAACAGCAATATCACCAGGCTGGCGCTGGTTTCCGTCAGTTGCCCCGATTTTTGGATGAAAAACGCCGCGCCGACGATTACAAGGGTCAACAGCCAATGCGAGGCTTGTTCCTTGACAATCTCGCCAAACTCAATTTCACCGGTCTTGGATTGCAACCAGGAAACCAAGATCGACAGTAGGCCGAACACCACGACCATGAATAGCCAATAACCATAGCCATCATGACGGGAAAAGTCGGTAACGACCATGCCTATCAGCGACAAAAGCAGCATCACGATGAAGATGGTTTGTTCCAGCCCGAAATAACGGGGGGCGACGAAGAGCTCTTCGATGTCTTCTGAGTTTTCTTCTGACATGGTTACGGTATCCTAAAGAGGGTTATGAATTGAGCCATTGAGCCGCGCTTTTGGCAAAATAAGTCAAGATGGCATCGCAGCCGGCCCGTTTGAATGCCAGTAGCGATTCCATGACGACTTGTCTTTCATCCAGCCAGCCGTTTTGTGCGGCGGCTTTTAGCATGGCATATTCGCCGCTGACTTGGTAGGCAAAAGTTGGCACACCAAATTGGTCCTTGGCGCGGCGGATGATGTCCAAATAAGGCATGCCGGGTTTGACCATGATCATGTCGGCGCCTTCCTGCAAATCCAAGGCAATTTCCCGCAAAGCCTCGTCAGAGTTGGCAGGGTCCATTTGATAGCTGTATTTATTGCCGCCGGCCAGATTGGTGGCGGAGCCCACCGCATCACGGAATGGACCATAGAAACTCGAAGCGTATTTGGCCGAATAGGCCAGGATGCGCGTGTTGATATGGCCATTGCTTTCCAGGGTTTTGCGGATGGCGCCGATCCGGCCGTCCATCATGTCCGACGGGGCGACGATGTCGGCGCCGGCTTCGGCGTGGGACAATGCTTGCCTGCAAAGCACTGCGACGGTTTCGTCGTTGATCACGTAGTCTTGTGCGTCCAGCAGGCCGTCTTGTCCATGCGAGGTAAAGGGGTCGAGGGCCACATCGGTGATGACGCCCAGTTCCGGGAATGCTTGTTTCAAGGCTCTGATGCTACGTTGCGCCAATCCATCGGGATTGAAGGCCTCGCTGGCGTCCAGTGATTTCTGTTGGGGATCGATAACCGGGAATAAGGCGATGGCTGGAATGCCCAAGTCCAATAAAACTTCCGCTTCTTTCAGTAGCAAGTCCAGTGACAGGCGGTACACGCCCGGCATGGAGGCTACAGGCTGTTGCTGCTTATGGCCTTCAATGACGAATAACGGGCAAATCAGGTCATCGGTCGATAAACGATTTTCGCGCATCAGGCGGCGGGAAAACGCTTGGTAACGCATTCTGCGTAATCGAGTGGCAGGGAAAAAGTCGTTAGGGTGTGACATCTTTTCCATAGTAAAATAGTTAGGCGTGTTCTGGAGTAAGTTCAATCGTAATGATTGGATATTATTTGCATAATTATTGTAACAGTGTATCGATACAAGGGCGTTTGGATTTGCCGGCGATACGTTTTGAGGTGGTAACAACAGTCATGAAACGTCATTTAAAGATAGTACTCATTTTCTTATTTAGTGTTTTGGCAAATGCTTCGGTGATCGAAGCCGTCGCCGCGGCGGAGCTAACGGAGCCGCAAAAAGTCATTGAAGACGCCTCCAGCCAGTTGAAAGTTCGCATGCAAGATCCTGGCTTCACCAAGGATTTTCGAAAAATCACCGAATTCGTGCATTCGGTGATTTATCCGCATGCCGATTTCGATCTAATCTCTTCGTTGGTTTTGGGTAAGCTTTGGAAAGATGCGTCGCCAGACGAAAAAGACGCTTTCAAAAGGGAATTTCAAACGCTTTTGATCAGAACCTATTCGAGAGCGTTTGTCGAATTCAAGGAATGGTCGGTCAGATTTTTGCCGATCAATCCGGAAGAGGACCCACGCAAAGTCATGGTGAAAACCGAAATTTTGCAACCGGGTCTGCAGCCGATTGCGGTGAATTATCGAATGCTTAACACCAAAGGTGAATGGAAGGTATACGATATTTTGATAGAAGGTGTCAGTTTGGTGACCAACTACCGGACCAGTTTTAAAAACGAAGTTGAGCGCACGGGTTCGCTGCAAGAAGTCATCAACCAATTGGCGAAACGCAATAGCGAAGCGCTCTCTACCAGCAATCATTCCTAAAATGTTCTCTTGCTCCCCGGCTTTGATATAGACCGGGGAGATTCTCTTTATGCATTTCAACAAAGATTCTCTCTACGCCAATCCGCTGGGCGAAATAGCGGCATTCAAGTTTGATGAATCGGTGGTGAATGTCTTTCCGGATATGATTCGCCGCTCCGTGCCCGGTTATGGGGCGATCATTTCCGCGATAGGCATGCTCGCCGGGCGCTTTAGTCGGGCCGATAGTCTTTGCTACGATCTGGGCTGTTCGCTGGGGGCTGCGACCTTGGCAATGCGAGAGCGGATCGCGGCTGAAAATTGCTCGATCGTCGCTGTCGATAGCTCCGAGTCCATGATTACTCGCTTTAAGCGCAACCTGGACAGCGGTGGAGCGGGGGCCGAGGTTCGGGTGGTGTGCGCCGATATTCGGGAAATAGCAATCGAGCGGGCGTCGGTCGTCGTGTTGAATTTTACCTTGCAGTTCATTCCGCTGGAGGATAGGGCGTCTTTGCTGGCAAAAATTTATCAAGGTATGTTGCCGGGCGGCGTGTTGATATTGTCAGAAAAACTGCGCTTTGACGATCCAAGGCAACAAGCCCTGCAAGTGGACATGCATCAGCAATTCAAGAAAATGCAAGGCTATAGTGATCTGGAAATCAGTCAGAAGCGCACTGCTCTGGAGGATGTGTTGCTGCCGGAGTCGTTCACCGTGCATCAAAAGCGATTGCTCGAGGCTGGCTTCGCTAGTGCGGAAATCTGGTTTCAGTATTTCAATTTCGCATCGATGATCGCGCTGAAATGATCGATTATCAGGCGCTTGGAGAAGCGCTGGCGAGTGTCGGTGCGGGCGCTTGGTCGGAGCAGATTTGCAGGCAGGTGCAAGTCGCGCTCGATCAGCAATCTCATGGCGATTTGGCCCGTTGGCAAAAGGTGGTTGACGATTTGCACTGCGTAAGCCCGAGTAGCGTCGATTTACGGGAAGGTGTGCGCGTCGGTGTGCCGGATGATGTGTCCGAGGCGCTTCGTGGTCGCCTGCGCGAACACTTGATGGCGCTGCATCCATGGCGCAAGGGACCCTACCAGATATTCGGGATTGATATTGATACCGAATGGCGCTCGGATTGGAAATGGGATAGGCTAAAAAATCATATCGCTCCACTGGACAGGCGCTTGGTTCTGGATGTTGGTTGCGGTAATGGGTATCACTGTTGGCGCATGTTGGGCGCGCGCGCGCGCATGGTGCTGGGTATCGATCCCACATTGCTCAGCGTGATGCAATTTCAGGCGGTGCGTAAAATGTATGGTGAGGCTGCGGTCCACGTTTTGCCGTTAGGTATCGAGCAATTGCCGGTTGAGATGAGGTTGTTCGATACGGTGTTTTCGATGGGGGTTTTGTATCATCGCCGCTCGCCCATCGATCATTTGTACGAATTGAAAGGTTGCCTAAGGCCGGGCGGCGAATTGGTTCTCGAGACTTTGGTCGTTGCGGGTGGTGTGGATACGGTTTTGTTGCCCGGGCAACGCTACGCGCAAATGCGGAATGTCTGGTTTTTGCCGAGTTGCGATGCCTTGATCGTCTGGTTGCGGCGCTGCGGCTTTAAAAATATTCGGTTGATCGATGTTGCAAAAACATCCACTCAGGAGCAGCGCAGCACGGAGTGGATGCGTTTCAATTCGTTGGCGGATTTTCTCGATCCTGAAAATGCTGATCTGACTCGCGAAGGATTGCCGGCGCCAAGGCGGGCCATCATTACGGCTAACGCTTAACAATAAAAATGAGTTGCAAAATAAATGACCTGGTCTAAGCTAGAGATCGGGCTGAGCCGATTCTCTACGGGGGAGGAATTATCCTGGCCTATTTGAATTCCATATCCCGTTTAGGAGAAATATCATGAAAAGGCTTTTAACGATCTTGGTCCTGTGTCCTGTCTATGCGTTTGCCGCGCCGGTTAATGTCAATCGGGCCGATGCCGAAACGATTTCGGAATCCCTGACGGGAATTGGCCCGAAGAAGGCAGATGCCATCGTTCAGTATCGAAAGGAACATGGGGATTTTCAGTCATTGAAGGATCTGGAGAATGTCAGCGGCATTGGCGAGAAAACCCTTCAGGCCAATGAAAAAGACATTCGCTTCACGGATGATTTGAGCGATAAGTCATCCGCGGAAAAAGGTGCGGTAGCTGTGGATAAAAAAGGCGCCAGATAGTAAGCGCTAAGGATTGGGGTGCGTCGCCGGTCGCGGCGGCGCTCCTCGACGGCAGAGTTGGTGCCAGGTTGGCGGATGATTGATGCCGAATATTACGCGACCAATTCTCGAGGCAAATGAACTGTGAGCTACTGAGTTGCAGGCATTGACAGCCATCCCATTTCTATCATACAGTTACGGACGCATCACGAGTAGGTGATAAGCCTAGCAGATTGCGGCAGTTGGCAAAATCAGCTATTACTAATAATTAAAAACTTTCGGAGCACATCACATGGCAAGACCATTAATTCAAATGGCGTTGGACTCACTGGATTTCGACCAAACCGTGGCATTGGCGGATCAAGTGGCGCCATATGTGGATATTTTTGAAATCGGTACCCCTTGCATCAAATACAACGGTATCAACCTGGTTAAAGCGTTGAGAGAACGTTACCCTGACAAACTGTTGCTGGTTGACCTGAAAACCATGGATGCTGGCGAATACGAAGCCGGTGCATTCTATGCGGCTGGTGCCGACATCTGCACCGTATTGGGTGTGTCTGGTCTGGCTACCATCGGTGGCGTCATCAAGGCTGCGAAAAAACACGCGGCCGAAGTTCAAGTTGACCTGATCAACGTGCCGAACAAAGCAGAGTGCGCACGCGAATCTGCAAAATTGGGCGCGCAAATCATGGGCGTTCACACCGGTCTGGACGCGCAAGCCGCGGGCCAAACCCCATTTACCGACCTGAATGAAGTTGCCTCCTTGGGCTTGAACGTTCGTGTTTCTGTTGCTGGCGGTATCAAACCTGCGACTATTGATCAAACCGTTAAAGCGGGCGCAAACATCATCGTTGTTGGCGCAGCGATCTACGGTGCGCCGTCACCTGCCGAAGCAGCGCGTGAAATTCGTGAATTGGTAGAAGCAGCAGCGGTATAAGCCATGCATAGAGATTTAATCGTAAACAAAATTTCAGGTATTCTGGAAGCTACGCCGGATTCTTACGACAAAGCACTGACCGAACTGCTGGATCAAGCCAAGCGGATATTCGTATCCGGGGCTGGGCGTTCAGGCTTGATTGGTCGTTTTTTTGCGATGCGCCTGATGCACAGTGGCTACGACGTCAGCGTGGTGGGTGAAATCGTAACGCCAAGCATCAAAGCTGGCGATTTGCTGATCATCATCTCAGGTTCAGGTGAAACCGAGCAGTTGATTGCGTTCACCAAAAAAGCCAAAGAAATCGGCGCAAAAATCTGTTTGATTTCCGCAAAAGATGACTCGACCATTGGTGATATGGCTGATGTGACCTTGCAAATTGGCAGAGCCGAACAATACGGTAAAGTCAAAGGCATGCCGATGGGAACCGTGTTCGAACTGTCGACCCTGTTTTTCTTGGAAGCCACTATTTCTCATGTGATTCATGAAAAAGGCATTCCTGAAGAAGAGATGAGATCAAGGCACGCTAACCTAGAGTAAAAAGCTTAAGACCTGCGGCCTTTGGCCTGCAGGTCTTTTACATTTTGGGTGTCAAGGTATTACCGATTCCAGCAGTCTGACAATGTAGAGTGTGGTTTTGGTTGGCCTTGCAATTCACCAAGCCTCAGCCAGAACGATGTTTGGAGAAGCAAACGTCGAACCTAAACAAAATAATAAGGAGACCAACATGCCTTCGCGCCGAGACTTAGCGAACGCCATCCGCGCACTCAGCATGGACGCCGTACAAAAAGCCAACTCAGGACACCCTGGTGCCCCGATGGGGATGGCTGACATCGCAGAAGTATTGTGGAACGACTTTCTGCAACACAACCCCACCAATCCCAAATGGGCCAACCGTGACCGTTTCATCCTGTCCAACGGCCATGGCTCGATGCTGATTTATTCGTTGTTGCACTTGAGCGGCTACAACCTGCCGATCGAAGAACTGAAACAGTTCCGTCAATTGCACTCCCAAACCCCAGGCCATCCGGAATACGGTTATACCGACGGTGTCGAAACCACCACCGGTCCCTTGGGTCAAGGTATCACCAACGCGGTTGGTTTCGCGTTGGCCGAACGCACCCTGGCCGGCCAATTCAACCGTCCTGGCCATGACATCGTCGATCACCACACCTACGTATTCCTGGGCGACGGCTGCTTGATGGAAGGTATTTCCCACGAAGCCTGCTCGCTGGCCGGCTCCATGGGTCTGGGCAAACTGATCGCCTTCTACGACGACAACAACATCTCGATCGACGGTGAAGTGCGTGGTCACGGCAACGTGCACGGCTGGTTCCACGACGACACCCCGAAACGCTTCGAAGCCTACGGCTGGCACGTGATTCCAAAAGTCGACGGCCACGATCCGGAAGCGGTGAGAAAAGCCATCGAAGCCGCGAAAAAAGTCACCGACAAACCGTCCATCATCTGCTGCCAAACCATCATCGGTTTCGGTTCGCCGAACAAACAAGGCAAGGAAGAATGCCACGGTGCCGCGTTGGGCGAAGCCGAAGTGGCTGCGACCCGCGAACAACTGGGCTGGCCGCACGCCCCCTTCGAAATTCCGGCCGACATTCGCGCCGGTTGGGACGCCAAAGCCAAAGGTGAACGTCTGGAAAGCGCCTGGAACGAAAAGTTCGCCGCCTACAAAGCCGCGCATCCTGAACTGGCCGCCGAATTCGAACGCCGCATGGCCGGTGAACTGCCGAAAGACTGGCACGAAAAAGCCAATGCCTTCATCGCTGCCGTCAACGACAAAGGCGAAACCATCGCCAGCCGTAAAGCCTCGCAAAACGCCCTGAACGGCTTCGGTCCGTTGTTGCCTGAACTGATGGGCGGTTCCGCCGACCTGGCCGGCTCCAACCTGACCTTGTGGTCCGGCTGCAAAGACGTCTGCGCGCCAGGCCATGACGGCAACTACGTCTACTACGGCGTGCGCGAATTCGGCATGGCTGCGATCATGAACGGCATCGTGCTGCACGGCGGTTTCCGTCCGTATGGCGCCACCTTCCTGATGTTCAGCGAATACGCCCGTAACGCGCTGCGTATGGCCGCACTGATGAAAGCGCCGAGCATCTTCGTATTCACCCACGACTCCATCGGTCTGGGCGAAGACGGCCCGACTCACCAGCCGGTCGAACAAACCGCCACCCTGCGCATGATTCCGAACATGCAAGTCTGGCGTCCCTGCGACGCGGTGGAATCGGCCGTGAGCTGGAAAGCCGCGATCGACCGCCAAGACGGCCCGAGCACCTTGATCTTCTCGCGGCAAAACCTGCCGCACATGGCGCGCAGCCAGGCGCAGATCGATGCGATCAGCAAAGGCGGTTACGTGTTGCGTGGCGAAGGCACGCCCGATGCGATCATCATCGCCACGGGCTCCGAAGTCGAACTGGCCGTCAAAGCCGCCGAAGCGCTGGAAGCCAAAGGCAAGAAAATCCGCGTGGTGTCCATGCCGTCGACCAACGTGTTCGAAGCACAAGACCAAGCCTACAAAGACAGCGTATTGCCGCCTAGCGTCAGCAAACGCGTGGTCGTTGAAGCCGGTGTCACCGATGGCTGGTGGAAATATGTCGGCAGCCATGGCAGAATCGTCGGTCTGGACCGCTTCGGCGAATCCGCGCCGGCCGGACAACTCTTCAAAGAGTTCGGCTTCACCGTGGACAATGTCGTCGCCAATGTGGAAGCAGTGCTGTAAATAATGAAAAATTGAGGCCCGGCAAAGCGGGCCTCAATACCGTTTCAACGAATCATAGGTGATAAACGTGAAAAAAAATGAATTAACAAAAGCCGTATTGGCAGCTCTGGTTCTGGCTAGCTCCTCTGTAATGGCCGAATCCGACTACCCCGCGGCCGACTTTCAACCTAAAGTTGTTTACAACGACCCTGAATACAAACAAGCCGAGCCTGCTGCAAAAGCTGAGGCTGCCGCGCCTAAAGTAGCGGCTCAGGCTGCGCAAGAAGTTGAGGCTGATTCAGCATATCCTGCGACCAATTTCCAGCCGAAAGTGCTTTATAGCGATTCAGAATATAAACATAGTTCAGCCGCTCCGGCTGCTTCAGGTTCGACTTCGAAAGCCTCATCCGCGCCAAAATCCGCTGCCAGCGCCGCCAATGAAGTCATTCAAACGGAAAAAGCAGGCTCGACCGATTTTTCCATGATTGGTTTGCTGGTTCTGGCTGCTGCCGGTTTCTTGGTTTATAGCAAAAAATCCGGCGGTAAATCCTCTGCCGTAGCGGCAACTGAAGATTACAGCAGAGCGGGCGATTCGACAGGTGTTGAAAAATACCTGGAAAAAATCGGTGCAAACAAAACCGGCGTGGCCAAATATCTAGAAAAACAAACAGCAAATCCTGCGACAGGGGTTGCAAAATACATGGCCAAGCAAATCGTCAAAGACAAAGAGGCTGCCGCTGCTCGCGCTACTGGCGTTGAAAAATATTTGCGCGATAAAGCCTAATGCTTATGTGGGTAGTTCTGATTGAAAGCGTTGTTTGAGATCCAGGCTACCTGCATTAACACGACTTGGATATTGCTAAAGGGATCGCCACAAGTTGCGCCTTATTTGACTACCTTGTGTAGGCTGAGGTCGCGAGGAGTGGCGATTTTGCTTTTAAAGCCAAGCAGGCAAAGCGACTGAATTTTATGGGCAATTCCTGGCGTTTACCTTGGCGGTGAACGACGCAGAATTGCCGAAGTAGATTTAAATCCATTCATATTAACGAGGATATTTTCATGGCAAGAAACTTACTTGAGCAACTCCGCGAGATGACCGTTGTTGTTGCCGATACCGGTGACATCCAGGCGATCGAAACCTTCAAGCCGCGCGATGCAACGACCAACCCGTCTTTGATCACCGCCGCGGCGCAAATGCCGCAATATCAAGGCATCGTTGACGACACCTTGAAAGGTGCGCGTGCGACGTTGGGTGCCAGTGCTTCAGCTGCCGAGGTGGCTTCATTGGCGTTCGATCGTTTGGCGGTTTCTTTCGGTTTGAAAATCCTGGAAATCATCGAAGGTCGCGTTTCCACCGAGGTTGATGCGCGTTTGTCTTATGACACCGAAGGCACTATTGCCAAAGGCCGGGATCTGATCAAACAATACGAAGCTGCAGGTGTTTCCAAAGAGCGCGTACTGATCAAAATTGCCGCGACCTGGGAAGGCATCCAGGCAGCTGCCGTTTTGGAAAAAGAAGGTATTCACACCAACTTGACCCTGTTGTTCGGTCTGCACCAGGCGATTGCTTGTGCCGAAAACGGCATTACCCTGATTTCTCCGTTTGTTGGCCGTATTCTGGACTGGTACAAAAAAGACACTGGCCGCGACTCTTATCCTTCCAACGAAGATCCTGGCGTATTGTCTGTAACTGAAGTTTATAACTACTACAAAAAATTTGGTTATAAAACCGAAGTCATGGGCGCGAGCTTCCGTAACATCGGCGAGATCACCGAATTGGCGGGTTGCGATCTGTTGACCATCGCGCCTTCTCTGCTGGCCGAACTGCAATCCGTTGAAGGTGATTTGCCACGCAAACTGGATCCTGCAAAAGCAGCCGGTTCTTCGATCGAAAAAATCAGCGTTGACAAAGCGACTTTCGACCGCATGCACGAAGAAAACCGCATGGCCAAAGAAAAACTGGCCGAAGGTATCGACGGTTTTGCGAAAGCGCTGGAAACCTTGGAAAAATTGTTGGCGGATCGTTTGGCTGCTCTGGAAGCATAAAAAAAAGAGCGAATCGCGTGCGAAATCGCGCACGCGTTGCTTTTCCGATTTGCAAGGCCGCCGAATCGAGTACGCGGCCTTCGTTCATTATTGATAGGATAAATTTCATGACAAAAATCTTAGATGTTGTAAAACCCGGCGTTGTCACCGGTGAAGATGTGCAAAAAATTTTCGCAATCTGCAAAGAAAACAACTTTGCCTTGCCAGCCGTCAACGTGATCAGTACCGATACCATTAATGCGGTATTGGAAGCGGCCGCCAAAGCCAAATCACCTGTTGTTATCCAGTTTTCAAATGGCGGCGCGGCTTTCGTTGCCGGTAAAGGTTTGAAATTGGAAGGTCAAGGCTGTTCGATTCATGGTGCCATTTCAGGTGCTCACCACGTTCACCGCATGGCGGAACTCTATGGTGTACCTGTCATTCTGCATACCGATCACGCGGCGAAAAAATTGCTGCCATGGGTAGATGGTATGCTGGATGAAGGTGAAAAATTCTTTGCGGCCACCGGCAAGCCTTTGTTCAGCTCGCACATGCTGGACTTGTCCGAAGAGAGCCTGGAAGAAAACATCGAAATCTGTGGTAAATACTTGGCGCGCATGGCAAAAATGGGTATGACCCTGGAAATCGAACTGGGCTGCACCGGCGGTGAAGAAGACGGCGTGGACAATAGCGGCATGGATCATTCCGCGTTGTACACCCAGCCGGAAGACGTGGCTTACGCGTATGAGCACCTGAGCAAAATCAGCCCTAACTTCACGATTGCGGCTTCTTTCGGCAACGTGCACGGCGTTTACTCGCCAGGAAACGTCAAGCTGACGCCAAAAATTCTGGATAACTCGCAAAAATACGTATCCGAAAAATTCGGCTTGCCAGCTAAATCATTGACCTTCGTATTCCATGGCGGCTCTGGTTCGTCTCCGGAAGAAATCAAGGAATCCATCAGCTATGGCGTAGTGAAAATGAACATCGATACCGATACCCAATGGGCAACCTGGGAAGGCGTGATGAACTTCTACAAGAAAAACGAAGGCTATCTGCAAGGCCAGATCGGCAACCCGGAAGGTGCCGACAAGCCGAACAAAAAATACTATGACCCACGCGTATGGCAACGTGCCGGCCAAGAAGGCATGGTTGCACGTCTGCAACAAGCATTCCAGGAATTGAATGCAGTAAACACGCTGTAAATCTTGCAAGGCGACAAAGAGGCGTTGTGCCTCTTTGTCGTTTTCTTCTGTCGTTGCCTGAGTGTCGAAAGTTTGACCCTTGCGACGAAGTCAAAAAGTTCTACATTTGAACTATCTTTGTAAAGCTTGATTCATCTTGATGAGCTTTTCTTCTAAAACAATGTTTTTTCTTGTATTATCGACAGGATAGCGGCCATCGATAATTAGCAAGCCATTAAATCAGTGTTGGTGGCCTATTTAATGCTTCTAATTTCCTAAAGGTAAAAAATGGCCAACGATAAGCCCAAAGAAGGTGGCAAAAAATCCCCCATGAAACTCTTTTTGATTCTGGCAATAGTGTTGCTTTTGCTGGGTGGAGGAGGTGCCGGGTACTACTTCTTCTTATATCGTCCAGCGGAGTCAGGCGAACATGCGCCGGCCGGCGCGGATACAAAAGACAAAAAGGAAAGCGCGGACAAGGCCGAAGACCATGAGCCGGAGACATATCACAGCTTGAATATGCCTTTGCTGGTTAATTTTCCGCCCGGTTCCAGTGCCAAAATTATCAAAATCTCAGTGGCAATTTTGGTGAGAGGGGAAACTGGCGTGGATGTGATAAAAAAACATGAACCCATGATCCGCAACAATCTTTTGATGGCCATTAGTTCGATCGGTGCGGAAAAGGCCAAAACCAAAGAAGGCAAACAGGAGTTGCGAGCGATGATGCTAAATGAAGTTGGAAAGGTAATGGAAAAAATGGCGGGAAAAAACACCGCCAAAGATATTTATTTTACTGAATTTGTAATGCAATAAATGTCAACCGCAGACCTTCTCTCGCAGGATGAAATCGACGCGCTGCTGCATGGCGTCGATGATGGCGACATCGAAACCGTTTATGAAGATGACGAGGCCAATAACGCGGCGCGGTTATATGATTTCAATAGTCAGGAGCGCATCGTTCGCGGCCGGATGCCGACATTGGAAATGGTCAATGAACGGTTTGCGCGTTATTTTCGGATTGCGTTGTTTAATTTTCTCAGGAGAGCGGCGGAAATTTCGGTATCAGGGATTCAGGTGCAAAAATTTTCTGAATTCATCCAGGGTTTATTCGTTCCGACCAATCTGAACGTCATTCGGATGGCGCCGTTACGCGGGCGCGCACTGATTGTGATGGAGCCTCGTCTGGTTTTTACCGCTGTGGACAATTTCTTTGGCGGCGGTGGTCAGTTTTATAACAAGGTCGAAGGCCGGGAGTTTACCCCGACGGAAATGCGGATCATCCGCTTGATTCTCGACATGATTTTCAAGGATTTAACCGAAGCGTGGAAACCGGTGATGGATGTCGGTTTCGAATACATCAATTCGGAAGTCAACCCGCAGTTTGCCAATATCGTCAGTCCTTCCGAAATCGTGGTGATTTCAACCATTCATGTGGAACTGGAAGGCGGCGGCGGCGACATCAATATCGCATTGCCGTACACGATGATAGAGCCGATTCGCGAATTGCTCGATGCGGTGACCAGTGACAGGGGCGAAGTCGACGGACGCTGGCAGGAGTCGTTGAGGGCCGAAATCATGCGTAGCGAGGTGACGTTGAACAGCAAGCTGATAGAAAAAGAAATGTCTATCAGCGAGGTGATCGAATTGAAAAAAGGCGACGTAATCCCTATTGAAATGCCGGAAACCGTCTTGCTGGAAGTTGAGAATGTTCCGGTGTTCAGGGGTAAACTGGGGTTGTCCGACGGCAATTATGCCATTGAAATCATAGAGAAAGTGTCATTGGACAATTTTTGATGCGTTAGGCAGGCTAGGAATATGAGCGAAAACGACGAATTAAGCGATGATTGGGCGGCGGCGATGCAAGAGCAATCCGAAGCCGGCGACGATTGGGCCGAGGCGATGCAGGAGCAGCAGGCAGCCGCCGCCAACAGCGCAGGCGGCTATGCGGCCGCGGAGTTTCCGAATCTGGAGGATTTAAAGCAGAAGCATTACGCCAATTCCGAGGAAGTCAAGCTGGATGTAATTTTAGACGTGCCAGTGACGGTATCGCTGGAAATCGGGCGCACCAAAATCAATATCAGGAATCTGTTGCAACTCAATCAGGGCTCGGTGGTTGAATTGGACCGCTTTGCCGGTGAACCGATGGACGTGCTGGTAAACGGGACGCTGGTAGCGCATGGCGAGGTGGTGGTGGTGAATGACAAATTTGGTATTCGGCTGACCGATATCATTAGCCCATCCGAACGTGTGAAAAAGTTGGGTTGATGGCGAGAAGACTATTGCCGGTATTGCTATTGAGTCTGTTGACTACGTTTGCCGCTCAAGCGGACACGGGCGAGGTACACAAGCCGTCGGCCAATATCGTGTCTCATGCCGATGTCATGCAATGGATGCTGGGCTTGGGCGCCGTGTTGGTGTTGTTTGGACTCTTCGTGTGGTTGCTGCGGAAAAGTGGAACTTTGGTCGGCGGCCACAAAAATGAATTAGCCGTGCTTTCCGGTTTGTCGTTGGGCATGCGAGAAAAGCTGGTGCTGGTTAAAGTAGGCGAGAAACAGTTGTTATTGGGCGTGACGCCGGGGCGGGTGGAAAAGTTGATGGAACTCGAAGGCGAATCCCGTCTGTTTTCAAGCCAGTCGGATAAGGGCGATAATGGCTCGTTCGCGAAAAAGCTGCAGCAGGCCTTGCAGGGAAGAACCGATGCATAGCCGGTGGGCATTATTTTCAATCATGGCGGCAGTTTGTTTGCTGCCTCAATATACATGGGCCGCGACGCCTGGAATAGACGCCATTACCGTAACCACCAACCCGAAAGGGGGTGAAACCTATACGGTCACGATACAAATCCTGGCGATCATGACGATGCTGACCGTGTTGCCGGCCTTGTTGCTAACCATGACGTCGTTTACCCGTATCATGATCGTTTTGGGCCTATTGCGACAGGCTTTGGGTACGCAATCGGCGCCGAGCAATCAGGTGTTGCTGGGGTTGTCGCTCTTTCTGACCGCCTTTGTCATGATGCCGGTGCTGGATAAGGTCAATGAAACCGCGGTTCAGCCTTATCTGGCAGAAAAAATCGACGTGACCACCGCATTGCAAAACGCCTCCGAGCCTTTCAAGCAATTCATGTTGAAGCAAACTCGAGAGGCTGATATCGACATGTTTGTCAGGATTTCCGGTAAGGATGCTATTAGCAAACCGGAAGATGTGCCGTTTTCGTTGCTGGTTCCGGCGTATGTCACCAGTGAGTTGAAAACGGCATTTCAAATAGGATTCTTGATTTTTTTGCCTTTTTTGGTGATTGACTTGGTGGTCGCGAGCGTCTTGATGTCGATGGGCATGATGATGTTGTCGCCCATGATAGTCTCTTTGCCATTCAAACTGATGTTGTTTGTGCTGGCCGACGGTTGGACCTTGGTGCTGGAAATGTTGGCAGCCAGCTTTTATGTCTGATTCGGAGTTGCCGGCATGACACCAGATACCATATCGACTATTGCGCAGGATACGGTTTGGGTTTCCCTGAAATTGATGGGGCCGATTCTTTTGTCATCCCTGGCGGTTGGCTTGGTGGTGTCGATGTTTCAGGCCGCGACATCGATACAGGAACAGACCCTGACTTTTATTCCGAAACTGGCCGCCATTATCACTGTATTGATGATAGCTGGGCCGGGCATGCTGCAAATGCTCATCGATTATTTCCAAGATTTGATGCGCGAAATTCCTCATTTGATAGGATGAGTTTTCGCGAAGACGAACTCATCGCCTTTCTTGCCTCATTCGTCTGGCCCTTCATGCGAGTGAGCTCTATGTTCATCACCATCCCCGTACTCAGTAATAAAAACGTGCCGGCTAGGTTACGGGTGGTGCTGAGCATGTTGATCACGTTTGTGATTTGGCCCGTGCTACCCGAGATGCCCGCTGTCGAGTTGTTCAGTGCGGACGGCTTGCTGGTTACGATTCAACAGGTGGTGATTGGTATCAGCGCAGGCTTTATTTTGCAAATGGTGTTTTCCATCATGCTGTTTGCGGGACAAGCGATTGCCTATGGCATGGGATTGGGATTCGCCTCTATGGTCGACCCCGCCACGGGCATACAAACACCGGTTATCGCGCAACTCTTTGTGCTGGCTTCCAGCTTGCTGTTTCTGGCGGTCGACGGCCATCTGCTGTTGATTGAAATGTTGGCGCAAAGTTTTAAAACCTTGCCGGTTGCCGAGGTGGGGTTTGATCAGGCCGATTTATGGCGGATCATTGCCTGGAGTAGTCAAATATTTGCCGGCGGCTTGTTGTTGGCCTTGCCTATCCTCTCTGCCTTGCTTTTTGTCAACATCAGTTTCGGCATTGCCTCCAAAGCGGCGCCGCAACTGCAACTGTTTGGCGTCGGCTTTCCGATTACCATTTTGTTGGGCATGGTATTGATTTGGATTGGGCTCGCCAGCCTGCTGGAAAGTCTTGCCGGTTTGCTACATGAAGGCCTTATGTTTATCAGTGATTTGCTGAGGATACGCTGATGGCGGAAGATTCCGGTCAGGATAAAACCGAAGAACCTACCGGTAAGCGCATATCGGATGCGCGCAAGAAAGGTCAGGTCCCCCGGTCCAAAGAACTCAACACGTTCATCACCTTGATCGTCAGCGCGGCCCTATTTGTTTCAATGGGCCAATATATGGTACGCGGCTTGCTTAAAATGATGAAGCACCAGTTTGATTTGTCGCGCCCCGTGATATTTGATCCCGCTACTCCGTTGATTTATTTCAAATTGGCAATAATGGAGGGCTACACGGTGGTGGCGCCCTTGATGATCATCCTGATGATCGCCGATTTATTGACGCCGATGTTGATGGGGGGCTGGAATTTCTCCAACGAAGCGTTTGAGCCGAATTTCGCCAAGCTCAATCCCCTGACGGGTATTAAAAAGATCATCGGCATCCAGGGCGTCGTGGAGTTGATCAAAGCCATCATTAAAGTGTTGTTGATAGGTTTCGTGGCATGGAATTTGTTCAAAATCTATTTCGACGATTTCATGAGTTTGAGTCAGTTCGATCCGGAGCAAGCCATTGCCCGTGCCGGTGAAATCATCGTGACATCGGTATTGGTGTTGAGTGCGACCCTTTTATTACTGGTGCTCATAGACGTGCCGTATCAATTGTGGCATCACCGTCAGCAATTGATGATGACCAAACAGGAAGTGCGCGATGAAATGAAAGAGTCGGAGGGCAGTCCCGAGGTAAAGGGTAAAATCCGGCAAATGCAAATGCAGGCCGCGCAGCGGCGCATGATGGAAGCGGTGCCGACTGCCGACGTGATCGTGACCAATCCGACGCATTTCGCGGTGGCATTGAAATATGATCCCAACGGGAATGGCGCGCCGATACTGGTGGCCAAGGGCGTGGACCTGATAGCGGCGCAAATCCGTAACATCGCATTGTCCAACAAGGTTACCTTGGTGGCGGCTCCGACCTTGGCGAGAGCGTTATATTATTCCACCGAGTTGAATCAGGAAATTCCGCGCGGCTTGTTCCTGGCGGTGGCGCAAGTACTGGCCTATGTTTTTCAGCTGCGGGCGGCAACCCAAAATGGCTGGATCAAGCCGGTTCCACCGACTGACGTGCCGGTGCCGGACGAATTCAGGCAATAAGATAGCATCGAGTCCAGCATGGATTTTACAAAAATCATTAATACCTTGAAGACGTTGACCAGCATGGGGCTGGGCGCGCCATTAGTCATCCTGATGCTGTTGGCGTTATTGGTGTTGCCGCTGCCGGCGTTTTTGCTGGATTTGTTTTTCACCTTCAACATTGCGTTTTCGCTGATTATTTTGCTGGTGGTGATATACACCTTGAAGCCGTTGGAGTTTGCGTCGTTTCCGACCGTGATTCTGGTGGCGACACTGTTGAGGCTGGCACTGAACGTGGCGTCGACCCGGGTGGTCTTGATGAAGGGGCATGAAGGCGCGGATGCCGCCGGCAAGGTGATCGAGGCTTTCGGTTCGTTTGTCATCGGCGGGAATTTCGCGGTTGGCGTCGTCGTGTTCGCCATTCTGGTGGTGATCAACTTCGTCGTGGTGACCAAGGGGGCCGGCCGGGTGGCCGAGGTGAGCGCACGGTTCACGCTGGACGCGATGCCCGGCAAGCAGATGGCGATCGATGCGGATTTGAACTCCGGCCTGATCAATCAGGATCAGGCTAGGGCGCGGCGCGAGGAGGTGGCGGCCGAAGCCGACTTTTACGGTTCCATGGACGGTGCCAGTAAATTCGTGCGCGGCGATGCGGTAGCCGGCATCATTATTCTGTTTGTCAACATGATAGGCGGATTGGCGATAGGGGTTGCTCAGCATGATATGAGTTTTGCCGATGCCGCCAATCTTTATGTGTTGCTGTCGATTGGTGATGGCTTGGTGGCGCAGATTCCGGCCTTGTTGTTGTCTGTCGCCTCGGCAATGGTGGTCACCCGGGTCCGGGGCAGCACGCAGGACTTGGGTCAGCAGGTGTCCACGCAATTATTCCAGGACCCGAGAGTCTTGAGTGTCAGCGCCGGTGTCATGGGGTTGATGGGCATCATTCCCGGCATGCCGAATCTGGTATTTATCTTGTTGGCGGCGGCGCTGGCAGGAGGCGCTTATCTGATCGACAGGCGGCGCAAGCTCGAGGAGGAAAAGGCGCTGGAAATGGAGCGCATCGTGTCGCCGCAGCAGCAACTGGCCAAAGCCGAAATCAAGGAGTTGGGGTGGGACGATGTGATGCCGGTCGATACCATCGGTTTGGAAGTGGGCTATCGCTTGATTCCATTGGTCGATAGAAACCAGGGCGGACAGTTGATGACGCGCATCAAAGGTGTGCGGAAAAAACTGTCGCAAGAACTGGGTTTTTTGATCCCGTCAGTGCATATTCGGGACAATTTGGATTTATCGCCGGCCGCTTATAGGATTTCGTTGATGGGCGTTACCGTTGGAGAAGCTGAAATCATGCCGGAGAAGGAAATGGCGATCAATCCGGGGCGGGTGTTTGGATCCTTGCAAGGCATTGCGTGCAAGGATCCGGCCTTTGGCCTGGATGCGGTATGGATAGATGGCGCGCAGAAGGATCATGCCCAAACCCTGGGCTACACCGTGGTCGATCCCGGGACGGTCGTGGCAACTCATCTCAGCCATATTTTGCAAACCAATGCACACGAGTTGTTCGGCTACGAAGAAGCGCAGCAATTGATGGACAATCTGGCCAGGGTGGCGCCCAAGCTGGTGGAGGATTTGGTGCCCAAAACGCTGCCGCTGGGCATCATCGTCAAAGTCTTGCAAAATCTGTTATTGGAAAGAGTGTCGATACGCGATATTCGCTCGATTGCCGAAACTTTGGCGGAGTATGGGACCAAGAGTCAAGATCCGGACATCTTGACGTCGGCGGTCCGGTCGGCCCTTGGGCGCTCAATTGTCCATGAAATCAATGGGGTACAGATGGAAATCCCCGTGATCACCCTGGATCCAACTTTGGAACAAATCTTGCAAAGATCATTGCAGACGGCGGGCGAAGGCGGTGCAGGATTGGAACCCGGTTTGGCGGAACAAATGCATCAGTCGCTGGAAGAAAGCGCTCAGCGCATGGAAATGGAAGGACAGGCTCCGATTTTGTTGGTTTCCTCGTTCATTCGGCCTTGGCTGGCGCGCTTCGTCCGTCATTCGATTCCCGGCTTGCATGTGCTGGCGTACAACGAAATCCCGCAGGACAGACAAATTCGGGTGGTTTCGACCGTTGGCCAGCGTGCTTAATGATTAACGAGGATAGGCGATGAAAATAAAACGCTTTTTTGCAGCAGATATTCGTCAGGCCATGCGCATGGTGAAAGAGGAATTGGGCGCCGATGCCGTGATCATGTCCAATCGCTCGGTGGATGGCGGCGTCGAGATTGTGGCGGCGCGCGATTTCGACGAGCAGGTCATCCAGAAAAATCTGAAGCAACAGCAGGAAGATGAACTGGTGGCCAAGCGTTTGAAAAAATACGATTTGCCGGAATTCGCGGGCGACAATAAACCGTCGCATCTTGTCAGCAGCGCGCGCAAAAAAGGCAATGAAGCGGAAAGCCCCGTGCGCCGCAACATGGACCAGTATTTGGGCTATGCCGAGAAAGTGCAATTGGGCAATGTCAATGCGCAAAAAATCGCCGAAAAGCTCGCCGTCGTGGAGAAACCGGCTTGGGCAACGGGAGCCGCGACGCACAAAGTTGTCGCCGCGGAAGCGCCCAAACCTAACGTCGTGACGGCGTCCAAGCCCGCACCTGCTGCCGCGCATGATGGCTTTTTAGAAGAAATGCGCAAGGAAATGAAGGACATGCGCGCCATGCTGGACGCCAAATTATCCACTATTGCCCAGTTGCCGCGGGCGAACGAGCAACCGATACGCCTGGAGTTGCTGGATCGTTTGAGCGATTGCGGTTTTTCCAAAAATCTAGCCAACAAAATCGCCAATCGTCTGGGTAGTCACAAGCAAATCGAAACCGCGTGGACCAAGTCCCAGGAGATGCTGGCCAGAGTCGTGCCGATTGCCGATGATCGCTTGCTGGAACATGGCGGGATTGCGGCGCTGGTGGGGTCTACCGGCGTGGGTAAAACCACGACGATTGCCAAACTGGCCGCGCAATTCATCCTGAAGCACGGTACCCGGCAAATAGCCCTGATCACCACCGATAATTACCGGATCGGCGCGCATGAGCAAATCAATACTTACGGCAAGATTTTGGATGTACCGGTGCGGGTGGCTGGCGACGCCGAGGAATTACGTCAACATATTGACAGTTTCTCCGATAAACGTCTGATTCTGATCGATACCGCCGGCATGAGCCAGCGCGATCTGCGTTTGGCCGAACAACTGAAAACCTTGCAGCATAACGACCTGCCGATTCAGTCGTATTTGGTGATGTCGGCAACTACTCAATACAAAGCCGCTCTGGAAATCATGGATGCGTTTCATGCGCTGGAACCGCAAGCCACTATACTGACCAAATTCGATGAAGCGGCCAGCAAGGGTACGGCCTTATCGGCGCTGATCGAGCGGCGCATGCCTTTGTCATTCGTTACCGATGGCCAGCAAGTACCGGAAGATATTTATGCACCGGATGCGGATGCATTGATTCAGCAATGTCTGCTGTTGGAAAAAGACGATGATGACTTGGATGCCATGGATTATGATAACTGGATGGCGGAAAGTCATGCATAAACCATTCGACCAGGCGGCTGGAATAAGACAGATGAAAAATATGAAACCGGTACGAGTTATTGCCGTGACCAGCGGCAAGGGCGGCGTTGGCAAGACTAATTTATCGGTCAATATCGGCGTGGCGCTGTCCAAGGTGGGGAGGCGTGTCGCGATTCTGGATGCGGACATGGGCTTGGCCAATGTCGACATCTTGCTGGGCATGTTTCCGGAATTCAACTTGTCGCATGTATTGAGCGGCGAAAAAACCTTGAAGCAAATCATGATGACCGGGCCCGCCGGTTTGAAAATCATTCCGGCTTCATCCGGTATCCAGCGCATGTCGGATTTGTCCTCGGTCGAGCAAGCCGGCGTAATCCGTGCCTTTAGTGAAATAGACAAGGAATTGGATGTATTGATCGTCGATACCGCGGCCGGCATTTCCTCCAGCGTGGTGAACTTTGCTCGCGCCTGCCAGGAAATTATCGTCGTCGTGTGTGACGAACCCACCTCGCTGGCCGATGCCTATGCTTATATCAAGCTGTTGAACCGCGATTATGGCTTGAACAGCTTCCATATCGTGACCAATATGGTGCAATCCGCCGAACACGGGCAGGCCTTGTTCAACAAATTGAGCAAGGTGACCGATCGTTACCTGGATGTGGCCTTGCAGTTCGTGGGGGCTGTACCGAGTGACGACTACCTGAAAAAAGCCGTGCAAAAACAAACCCCGGTGGTGGAGGCGTTTCCGCAGAGCAAATCGGCACTGGCGATTAGAAATCTGGCGCGCAAGATCGATCATTGGCCGATCAAGTTCAAGGCCGGTGGTTATTTGGAATTCTTTGTCGAACGCATGATTCAATACAGCGCCAGGGAGGATGTGGCGTGAGCGGAGCGGCAATGTATGCTGCGATGCAGGCCGGCAACACCGACGACATGGTGTCCCAGCACGCGCCGCTAGTCAAGCGCATTGCCTATCATTTGATGGGGCGTTTGCCCGATACCGTGCAAATCGAGGATTTGATTCAAGCCGGCATGCTGGGGTTGCTTGAAGCCATCAAACACTATGATGCCGGTCAAGGAGCCAGCTTCGAAACCTATGCCGGCATTCGTATCCGTGGGGCGATGTTGGATGAATTGCGCCGCGCCGATTGGACGCCGCGTTCCGTGCATAAAAAAGCCCGCATGGTTGCCGAAGCGATTCGAGAGGTCGAAAATCAAGTAGGCCGCGATGTCAAGGATAGCGAAGTGGCCAGTCACATGGGGATCAGTCTGGAAGAGTATCGGCAGATACTGCAGGATACCCTGTCCTGTAAAACCTTTAGCGTCGAGGAATTGGTCCAGGGCGAAAGCGGCGTCATCGACGACATCCACGACGAAACGCAGCCTGAAGAGCAATTGATACAACAGCATTTTCAGCGGGCCTTGGCCAGGGCGGTTTCCGAACTGCCGGAGCGGGAGCGCTTGGTGGTGTCTCTTTACTATGACGAAGAATTGAATTTGCGCGAAATTGGGCAAGTCTTGGGCGTCAGTGAATCGAGGGTCAGTCAGATTTGCAGCCAGGCCATGCTGCGGCTCCGGGCCAGGCTTGCGGATTGGCTGGAACGGAAAGATAATGACGCAAGACGCTGATTTGTCATGATTACTCTGATTTTGGTGCAATTTTGCCTGCGGTTGACGCGCTTTTTAATAATGATGAAATAATCTGGGTGGAGATTATCCTTGGATAAAAACATGAAAATTCTGATTGTTGATGACTTTTCGACAATGCGCAGAATCATAAAAAACCTGTTGAAAGATCTGGGTTTTACCAATACCGTCGAAGCCGATGACGGCAAAACCGCGCTGCCGATTTTACAAAAAGGAGGCATCGATTTTCTGATTACCGACTGGAACATGCCGGGCATGACCGGGATCGATTTGCTGAAAGCCGTGCGCGCCAATCCCGCTCTGGCGAATTTGCCGGTATTGATGGTGACGGCCGAAGCCAAGCGGGAGCAGATCATTCTGGCGGCGCAGGCCGGCGTCAATGGCTATGTGATCAAGCCCTTTACCGCGGCGACGCTGAAAGAAAAAATCGAGAAAATTTTTGAACGGATCGATGGCTGAGATCGGGAGATTAAACGATGAGTAAGGATCTTCTGAGCCTGGCAAGAGACTTGGTGGCGGCTTTGGAAAAAGGGGACGAGGCTGTTTCCGATGCATTGCTGGATGAACTGGCCGGCCTGCGCGAAACCCAGCTATTCAAGGAAATCGGCCGGTTGACCCGTCAATTGCACGACACCATGGTCAGCTTCAGCGTCGACGCCAGGATTGCCGCGATGACCGAGCACGACATTCCCGATGCGAAGGAGCGTTTGCATTACGTCATCGCCATGACGGAGCAAGCGGCCGATCAGACACTGACAGCGGTGGAAAACCTGTTGCCGATTTCGCAAACCTTGAATGATCAGGTCGAGCAATTATCCGCCAAATGGGGACGTTTTCTGGACAGGGAAATGCCGCTGGCCGAATTCAAAGCCATGACGGCGGAAATCACCGAACATTTCAAGCAGTCCCAGGGCGGCTTGGCCCAAGTACAAGCCGGATTGAACGAGATTTTGATGGCCCAGGGATTCCAGGACATTACCGGCCAGATCATCCGGCGCGTCATCGAACTGGTGCAGGAGCTGGAAATCAGCATGGTCAAGCTGATCAGTATCTCCGGGCGCAAAGTCGCCTTGGGCGAAACGGATCAAACCCATCCTGAATTGCCGGGGCCTGTCGTTCCCGGCGTGGACGATAGGGGGGGGGATGTGGCTACCAGTCAAGTCGATGTCGACGACCTGCTGTCCAGTTTGGGTTTCTGAGGAATAGGCCATGGCGATTGATCTGGGCGACGAAATTCTGCAGGACTTTCTGGTCGAGGCCGGCGAAATATTGGAGCAGTTGAGCGAACAGTTGGTCGAGCTGGAGCAGTCGCCGCAAGACTATGATTTGCTCAACGCCATTTTTCGCGGGTTTCATACCGTCAAAGGTGGTGCGGGATTTTTAGCCATCGATGCCTTGGTGGAAATCTGCCATAACGCGGAAGACGTATTCAACGTGCTGCGGCAAGGCGATCGCCACGTTACGGCGGATTTGATGGATGTCATCCTGCAGGTGCTGGATGTCGTCAACGAAATGTTTGCGCACGTGCGCGCCGGAGAGACACCGCAAGCCGCGCCCGCCGATCTGTTGACCCGACTAAGAGCCTATGCCAGCGCGGAAGCCGCCGATACCGAGCCCGTCTCGCCACTACCTGCGCAAATTGAAGAACGGCGCGCCGAAATGCTGTCGCCTCAAGATTTGGTGGCGCAAGAGTTCGATGCCATGCTGGATGATCACTCGCTACAGGCCGGAGAGGAGCCGGTTTTCGGTGATGACGAAATCACCGAGCAGGAATTCGAAGACCTGCTGGATGCGTTGCACGGCAAGGGCGGTTCGCCGACGCCCAAGCAATCCGGCGCGCCGGCGGCCGATGACGAGCTGATCACCGAGGACGAGTTTGAGCAGTTGCTCGACGAACTGCATGGCAAAGGCAAATTCAAAGCACCGGTGACGCCGGCGACCGAGGCTACTGATTCCGGCGACATCACCGAAGAAGAATTCGAAGCGCTTTTGGATCAGTTGCACGGCAAGGGCAAATTCGACGGCAGTATCGCGCAAAAAGCAGTGACGCCGCCGGCGGCACCCGCAACCGAGGCAAAGCCGGAAGCGGTGGAACCATCCAGGCAAGAAGCCGAGGCGGAGCGGTTGAAACCGGAACCCGCGGCCGCGAAATCCCCGCCAGTTCCCGCCCCGCAAGCCAGGGAAGAGATTCGCGAGGAAGCGGACAAAAGCGTAAGCAAAATCGCCATGCCCGACAATTCGGCGGACAAAGCCAAAGCGCCTTCGGCGCAGGCCGATACCACCGTCAGGGTCGATACCCAGGTGCTCGACGACATCATGAATATGGTGGGCGAACTGGTCTTGGTGCGTAACCGGTTTCAGACCCTGAAAGCGAATCTGGAAGGCGGCGAACAGCTGGCCAAGGCCATATCCAACCTGGATGTCGTTACCGCCGATCTGCAATTGGCGGTCATGAAGACGCGAATGCAGCCGATCAAAAAAGTCTTTGGCCGTTTTCCGAGAGTCGTGCGCGATCTGGCCAGAAACCTAAAAAAGGAAATTCGCCTGGAATTGATAGGCGAAGAAACCGATTTGGATAAAAATCTGGTGGAAGCCTTGGCCGACCCCCTGGTGCATCTAGTCAGAAACGCTGTGGATCATGGTATCGAGATGCCTGATGAGCGCGTGGCCAAAGGCAAGCCGCGCGAGGGCGTCGTCATCCTGAAAGCTTCTCAGGAGGGCGATCATATCCAGTTGTCGATCCAAGACGATGGCAAAGGCATGAATCCTGATGTACTGCGGGCCAAGGTGGTGGAAAAGGGCTTGATGGATGAAGAGACCGCCGCCAGACTGGATGACAAGGAATGCTACAATCTGATCTTCTTGCCGGGATTTTCCACTAAAACTGAAATATCCGACGTATCCGGCCGCGGCGTCGGCATGGACGTGGTCAAGACCCGCATCGCGCAAATGAATGGCGTGGTGGAGGTCGATTCGGTCGAAGGCAAGGGCAGCAACATCATCATCAAAGTGCCGTTGACCCTGGCGATCATGCCAACCTTGATGGTCAAGTTGGCCGGTCAGGCTTTTGCGCTGCCGTTGGCCAGTGTACTGGAAATCCTGGATCTCGATCTCACCAAAACCAACAAAGTCGACAATCAATTGGTGGTCATGGTCAGGAACAAGGCCTTACCACTATTCTATTTGAGCGAGTGGCTGGTCAAGGAACCCAGTTACACGCCTAACAAGCAAAGCACGAGCAGTCACGTGGTGGTTGTGAATGCCGGCGGCAGGCAAGTCGGATTTGTCGTGGATCAGTTGATTGGCCAGGAAGAGGTCGTCATCAAGGCCTTGGGCGCCAAATTGCATGGTCTGGAAGGTTTGGCGGGGGCGACTATCACCGGTGACGGTAAAATAGCTCTGATTTTGGATGTGCCTGGGTTAATGAAAAAGTATGCCGGCTAACGCATGCCGCCTTTATGCGGAGCGAAGATTCATGGCGTTTGCCGACCAGCGCGCATTAATGGCAACTGGCGAATGCTTGCGGCCGACGCATTGACTTAAATAGTGAAGCGATGGATATTTTAAGCATCATCGGAGTTCTGGTCGGCTTTTCCTCCATCATCGGCGGCAACTTGATGGCGGGCGGTGAGTTTGATTCCCTGGTCAATTTGCATGCCTTTGTCATCGTCGTGGGCGGTACATTGGGCGCGACCTTGCTGCAATTTCCATTAAAAGTATTTTGGCGAGGATTGACCATTTTTGTCTGGATTTTCGTGCCCGAAAAGCTTTTATTGCAAAAGCAAATCGACAAGATCGTGCGCTGGAGCACGATAGCCAGAAAGGAGGGTTTGTTGGGCTTGGAGACGATCATCGACGGTGAAAAGGACGGATTTGCCAAGAAAGGCTTGCAGCTTTTAGTGGATGGCAATGAACCCGAAGTGATACGCGATTGCATGGAGGTCGAGCTGGCCACCAAGGAACATCTGGACATGCAGGCGGCAAGAGTATTCGATGCCATGGGCGGGTATTCGCCAACGATAGGCATTATCGGTGCGGTGATCGGTCTGATTCATGTGATGCAAAACCTGGCCAAGCCGGAATTGCTGGGCGCGGGCATTGCCACCGCCTTTGTCGCAACCATATATGGGGTCGGGCTGGCAAACCTGTTCTTTATTCCTGTCGCGAACAAATTGAAGGCGCATATTTTCCGCGCATCGCAAGCCAAGGAAATGATCATCGAAGGCATTTCCTCGATTGCGGAGGGTGAAAATCCTCGCAATATTGAATTAAAGTTGTCCGGCTTTCTGGTCGAGACCTAGGACGCTCAGCCATGACCAGGCGCAGGAGAAGATTCGTCGAGGAAAGTCAGCATCAAGATCGCTGGATGGTGTCGTTTGCCGACTTCATTACCTTGTTGTTTGCGTTTTTTGTCGTGATGTATTCAATCTCGTCGGTCAACAAGGGCAAGTACGAGACTTTTTCCGAATCCCTGGATAAGGCCTTGTTTCACAGCGAAAAAGTCATCAAAGAGGTTCAACCGATTCAAGTGGGCACGATTCCGACCCAAATTCAACCGATTGAATTGCCCAACTTGATTACCGTGTCGGAAGAAGAGCATCAACTGAGTGAAGAAATCATGGAAGAAAAACGCCGTTTGAACGAAGTTTCCGATGAGTTTCAGCGGGCGTTGCAGCCTTTCGTCGAGAGCCAGCTGGTGGGAATCAACAAGCATGACTTTTGGGTGGAGCTGCAAATGAACAGCGAACTATTGTTTGCCAGCGGTAAGGCCGAGTTGTCGCCCAAGGCCATGCCGGTGCTGGAAAAAGTGGCGGAAGTCGTGCGTGATGTGCCCAATGTGATCAATGTCGAGGGCTACACGGATAATGTGCCGATCTCAACCGGCATTTATCCCTCCAATTGGGATTTATCTTCGGCACGGGCCACCAGTGTGGTGAAGGAATTGATCAAAAACAACATCCCGCCAGAGCGCCTGTCGGCCGTGGGTTATGGCGAGTATCACGCGGTGGGCGATAACGCGACCGAGGAAGGGCGCTTCAAGAATCGCCGCGTCGTGTTGGTGTTGATGTCGCAGGCTTTCGCCCGTTATGGCATGAGCGACAAGGAGCGCGCCCGGGTTTTGAAGTTGGCGCCGCAAGAGGATGTGTCGAAACCTGTCGAAAAGGCGCCGGCGCTATGATGAAAATATGGGCGGTTTCCAATCAAAAGGGCGGGGTGGGTAAAACCACGTCCGTGGTGACCTTGGGAGGGCTTTTGTCTTCGTGGGGCTTTAGAACCTTGCTGGTCGATTTGGACCCGCACGGGTCGTTGACCAGTTATTTCAAGATGAATCCCGACCAGATCGAGTTCAGCGTCTATGACCTGTTCCGTGACGCCAGCGAGAGAAAGAAAAACGTCAATCCCGAAAATTATGTGGTCAAGACCGAGTTTGATGGCTTGAGCGTACTCCCCGCCGCCACAGCGATTGCCACTTTGGATAGGCAGGTGGCGCAAATGGGTGGAATGGGCTTGGTGATTGCAAGCGCCCTGGCCAAGTTAAAGGATGATTACGATTATGCCATCATCGACAGTCCGCCCATGTTGGGGGTGTTGATGATCAATGCCTTGGCGGCTTGTGACCATTTGATCATTCCTGTGTTGGCGGAATTTTTGGCTTTGAAAGGCCTGGATAGAATGGTGCATACGATCAATATGGTGTTTCATTCCCGGAAGACGCCACCCAGATTCACTATCGTTCCAACCATGTATGACAAACGAACCAAGGCTGCGCGCGAAAGTTTGGCGGCCTTGCTGCAACAGTATCCCGACAATGTCTGGAATTCAGTGATACCGGTCGATACCAAGGTGCGCGACGCCAGCCGGGTGGGGGCGCCATTATCGTTATTCGATCCGAATGCCAAGGCCGTAGAGGCTTATTCCGAATTATTGGAACTATTATTGCTGGATAAAGCCGGTGACAAATCTTTGGCGAATCGAGCATGACACAAGTCCAACCCAAACAACCTATCGTTCACCAGCAGCTGGCGCTGGACACTTATTTGAGCACACTGCTGGATGCTGTGCCTGACGCGGAAGAGAGTCTGTCTGTCACGCTAGAGAAACAACGCGGCAGAGTTGTAGACGCCGCCGAGTCTTTGCCGGAATCTCGACCCCAATCACACGCCGTCATCGTCGAGCCTGCGCTCGAGCCAAGGCTCAATGCTCTCGTGGCACTGGAAACTCCGGCTAAATTGCACCCACTTTCAGTGATGCCCGAGTGGGCGCAATACGAGTTTCAAGCCCTGTTTTTCAAGGTTGAGCATTTGATCTTGGCGACGCCTCTGACGGAACTTTCGCGGACAATCAAAATCGAGCGCAAGCCCGGCAAAATCCCGGGGCAGCCGTCCTGGTTCATGGGCTTGCTGGATGAAGCCGATAGTCGCATCGGCGTGCTGGATACGGGGCAGCTGATTTTTGGCAAGAGCCGCGGCAGTCAGCGAGACTTGGAGGCCAAGCCGTTCAAGAGTATTTTGATTACCCGGGACAAACGCTGGGGTTTGGCCTGTGACGAAATTTTATCGATAGGCCGCCTGAAGCCGGAAAAAGTCAGATGGCGAACT
This sequence comes from Methylomonas rapida, assembly GCF_024360925.2. NCBI lineage: Bacteria > Pseudomonadati > Pseudomonadota > Gammaproteobacteria > Methylococcales > Methylococcaceae > Methylomonas > Methylomonas rapida. The sequence goes on from NZ_CP113517.1 coordinate 425,022, forward strand.
TCCAGGCAAAAACGGCCTTGGCTGATCGGCACCGTCATCGAAGAACTGACGGCAATTATCGATTTGCAGGAATTGGTACCGCATCGAAAAAGATAAACTTAACTTATTTGGATGAAATGACATGAGCGAAGACAAAAAACAAAGCGATCCCATCATGCAATGGGTGACTTTTTGCCTGGGCGAGGAAAAATACGGTATCAATGTGATGCAGGTGCAGGAAGTCTTGCGCATCAGCGAAATAGCACCAGTGCCCGGCGCGCCGTCTTATGTATTGGGTATCATCAATTTGCGCGGCAATGTCGTGACGGTGATCGATACCCGCAATCGTTTTGGCTTGCCGTCGAAAGAGCCGGACGATGCCTCGCGCATCGTGATCATCGAAACGGACCGGCACATCATCGGTATTTTGGTTGACAGTGTCGCCGAAGTCGTGGAAATGCGCGCGTCCGAAATCGAAACGGCGCCCAATGTAGGCAACGAAGAAAGCTCGAAATATATCCAGGGCGTGACCAGTCGCGACAACAAATTGTTGATTCTGGTGGACTTGAATAAATTTCTCAGTGAAGATGAAAAAGCCGAGCTGGACATGTTTTGAAACATTCAGATGCCAGGAGGATTTGTGTCAGAAATAATGCCCATACCGCCCAGTCCTCCTTTGCCGGGCGTGCAAAAAATCGAAACGGATAAACAGCGTAAAAAACCTACGGCTAAACGGCAATCAAAAGAGGATGCTTCGCTAAATCGACAAGCGCCTAACGATCAACCAGCCCAGCACATTGATGAAATTGTCTGATGAATGAGGTCTTCTTGCTTGTCACCGTAAGCGCTTTCGCCTCACTGTTGATGGTGGGCGCCATCATCTTGCATCGCTTATGGCGCCAGCATAGCAAGCTGAAGCAAGAGGTAGAGCACCTGACCTTGCAGTTGCAAGGGGGGCTAAAGGATGTGGCGGGTTTGTGTTCAGCCGCTGTCGCCGTCGATCGCCGCTTGGCCGCCAATGAAAATGGTGTGAGCAGCTTGCTGAATGCTTTAAATCGCCAGCCGCCGGAAGCCGCTCAGCCGCCTGTGTTTGAGGAAGCCGTTCAGGAAAATGCCTCGCAAGGTTACGAACATGCGATCCAACAAATTCGTGATGGCGCCAATGTTGATGATCTGGTCAAGCATTGCGGACTCACCCGTGATGAAGCCATGTTATTGATGCGCCTGCATGGCAAGCCGCGGCGATGAGTAACAAGTCTTGTCAAAGATATTGGTCCACGCCTAACTGGGCGCGCGTCAGGCTCTTATCGTTCACTCGCGCCAATAAACGCTGATAATTGACATCGTGCTGGCTTCGGTCGTTCTGTCGATGCCACAGATGCAACACCGGTATCGCAAAGCGGCCTTCCTTGCGTTTGATATTTTGATGGATCAGGCGTATGGCGAGATCGGAATCTTCGTAGCCCCAGCCTTCAAAACATTCATCGAAGCCATTGACGGCGATGAAATCGGTTTTCCATACAGCCAAATTGCAGGTCATGGCTTTTTGCCAACCTTGCGGATTTCGATAGCGCCAATGATGCCATGGCAGATACAGCAAGGGCAGCAAGCGGTTGATGTCGCGCTTGAGCCAGTTGACCAAAAAGAAAAAGATGCTTTGTTGATGCAGCTGGATTTTTTCTTGGATTACCTGGTTAGTCAAGACTCGGTTCAATAATAGCCGATTGCCCGGCACGAAATAACCAGGTTCCGCTAGCAGCCGATGTCGGGCGATGAAGTTTGGGAGCATCACGCAGTCACCGTCTACAAACAGCAGGTATGTGCCACGGGCTGCGGCGACCGCCTTGTTCCGAATGCCGCCAGCCCTGAACCCCCTATCCTCATGATACACATGGCTTATGGGGATTGGGCTGTTTTTCATCATGCGCTTGACTAATTCCTGGGTCGCTGCCGTGGAACCATCATCGGCCACGATGATTTCAAAATCATCGTCGCGTTGCGCCAGCAAACTCTGGAGGCAAGCTTCGAGGGCTTCTGGCCAATTATACGTGGTGACGACTACCGAGATGGCGGCATTCATTTATTTTTGTTGGTCAGGTGAAGTTCGCGCAATTTCAAATATTTGTAATAACTGCCTTCGGCATTGGAAATGGCCAGCATTAAACCTTCCGCGCCATCCAGAAATGCAGCTTTAATGAAATAAGTGCGCATGAATGTCCACCAGCCTTTGAGTAGTGCGTGAGGTAGGTTGCTGGATTTACCCCGCTGGAATAATTTCCGCGCCCCTAGAGAAGAATAGGTGTTGACCTTATGCAGGACCTCATCGTTATTGACGTAAGCCTCATGCAAAATCGGATTTTGTAATCTTTCTATGATACCCGTTACTTCGATGTGTTCATGGACGACATCGTCGCTAAAACGGCCAGTCGTGCGCCGGAATAAACGTAATACATAATCTGGCCACCATCCCCCATGTTTCATTTGCCTGCCACAATAGCTGGACAAGCGAGGGATTTCAAAGCCCTGAATATCTGTTTTTAGCATCGCGTCTTGTATTTCTTGTTGCAAGGCTGCACTGATTTCCTCATCCGCATCCAGCGATAGCACCCAGTCGTATTTCGCTTTTTCCAGCGCGCGCTGCTTCTGTGGACCGAAGCCTGGCCAGTCAGTCACGAAAACTTGATCGGTAAATCGTTTGCAAAGATCAACCGTGTTATCGGTGCTGCCTGAATCCAGCACTATGATTTCATCGGCCCAGCGCACCGAGTTTAGGCAGCGCTCTATATTTTGGGCTTCGTTATGGGTGATGACAATGACGCTAAGCATGGTAAATAGTAATCGCTAGGAATGGATAATGTATTTTTCCGGTTGTGTACAAATATTCTTCAAGCGCCTTGCAGTAATTAAACAATTGAATAAATATTTTTCACAAATGCCCCATGTACTACAGGTCGAGACATTTTGTTCAAGGATGCGGTAGCACTAATTAAAAATAAAATTACAACCATTCAAAGCCGCCATTGACTCGATTGCCATGCAGTGTCATGCCATGCAATTTCAATTCATTGTCACGCCAGAGTTTGGCTTGATGTTGCCTTTGTATTTTACCGAGTTTGCGCTGCAACCAGCTCTGGTTTAATAACCGGTAATTATAGCGATAGCCCAAACCTTGTTTGCTATCAAGGCCGCGCTCCCGTTTCATGGCGGTTTGAGTAATGGATCCGTAATGATGCAACCAGGATGAACCGGTTATGGCACAAGGAATACCCGCTTTCTCGGCCTCATGAAAAAACAAAGTGTCCTCGTAGCCTAATAATTTCGGCACGGGTTGAAAATAACCTATCTCGGGCCAGACTGAATCATGAATGGCCAGACAGACCGCATGCCGTCCACCCAGTCTCAAGACGGTTGACATTTTCCGACTTGCGTCATTAGCGAAATTATCGAAGTCGTAATCCAGTGGACCTTCAATCAATGCGGGGGAAATGATTTTTAGTTTATTTTTCTCGGCGGTTTCAATAAGGTTTTCAAGCCAGTTTTCAGAAACGATCACATCATTATTCATGATAATGGTCCATTCCGCTTGTAGCTTGAGGGCTCCCTGATTCCAGGCAACGCCACACCCTAAATTGGAATCATTTAATATAAGATCGCCAATTGGAAGTGCTTTCAAGTATTCCCTGGTATTATCAGTGGAGCCATTGTCTATAATAATCAACCGGCTTAAGTCCAGCCCGTGTTTTATCATGCTATCAATACACTGGCGGGTATATTCAACCTGATTATAACAAGCAAAAGTCACTGCATATTTAAGAGGATTCATCAGTTCAGGGTTTAATCGATAAGGAAGTGGATAAGTCTTTGAGACGCGCTACCTGTGAGGCAAGGCCGGCAATGGTCAGGCCATAAAACGTGCTGGTATATTTCAAGGTAAATACTTCTATACTAATACTGGAAAATATCAGGCAAGTGGTAAAAGCAATGCCTAGATTACAGGCTAATTCGGTTTGCTGGTTGCGTCTATTTTGCCAGAATAATCTTAATGGGATAAAAAATAAACACAATGTCGAAAGCCCTCCTAACGCTCCTGAACGCAGCAAATTGGCCAGAAATTCGTTATGAGGCCCGTTAACAATGGTTTCCTTGATATATGGGGTTGCTATATTCTGTAACCAAGGATCGTTAAGGTGATTTTTGAAGCCTATATCGCCATATCCATGGAATGGGCTATGTTTATAAAGTTCCCAAGATACTTGCCACATACTTAAACGAACACCTGTTGATGTATCGGGATTTGAGTTATCCAGCCAGCTCATAATTTCGCTAAATGCAGAGCCCAATCGTGTGGTTGTTTCCGGAAATAAATAGAGGCCGAACAGGCCAAATAACAAAATAAATGGTAGTATGAAAAAAACAGTTGAACGCATATTCAGGCTGTTTAATTTGAAATTTATCCAAAGTAACAGCAATGGAGGAATGCCAAACCAGCTGCCCCTCGTTTTTGAGCCTATCATCAGATAGACTCCAGCAATCAAACCTAATAATAAAAGTAATTGTTTGCCTTTTTTGGGTTCATGTGGGTTTATCGAGAACAAACAAAATGCGGTTAAAACTAGCACATAAACCCCGAAGGCGTTAGGGTCGACAAAAGGCGTGGCAAATCTTCCACCCCAATGGTCTATTGTCTTGAGGTATTGATGAGCGATAGGCAATAGAATCAAGAGAGCCAAGGGGGCGCATAGGCTCAGAATGGCTGCATAATCTATTTTTTTGTAAATGAAATAAAGAAATATCGGGATGGAAAAAAACATGCGAGCGGGCGCGTCATAAGCTTTGAACAGCCAGTCCTGTCTTAATAATTGGCTGATTAAAATTGCCAGGACGGGTAGCGCCAAAGTAAAGGCGATAGCAGCTAATGTATTGAATGGTAAGGAAGTTATTGCGTGATTGTAGGCGGTCTTGAATTGTATTAAAGCTGGAATCAATATTAAAAATAAACAGGTGTTTGTCCATCCTTTTACCGACAAGAAGCCCAATATACTGCTGGCAATGAGGATTATTAAATAAGCATCAAGCCAGTTTGATTTTGTTTTTTTCAAGATTGTTCGATAGTTAAAAATCATGTGCTTTTAAAAGTAAGTCATTCCGTGTTCACTGGCCGTAGCCATCTTGCATATTTGTCCTGGTTTTGGATTAGATAGGCAGGAAGGTCATCGTTGATGGGTTGGCATTTAAATCGTGCCGTTGGATTCAATATATCCAGGCCATTATTGATTTTTTCTTTTATTTTTTCCGGATCTTTATATTCCGGAGTGTTATATTCCTGGTGAGCAAAGCTCTCCAGTTTCTTTATCATTTGAGAAATATCGGCAATCCAGGTGAAGTGCCAGCCACCATTCGCTATGTATTGAGTCTTGAACTTCTTGAGCCAATAGCGCTTCAATCCGCGTAACATGCCGGATGACTTATAGTTACGAACCCGTTCCGCGCCGCGAAAAAATTGTTTGAAGTTTTTGAAGGTTACAATCCTTGAACCATGCCATATGATGGGTGTTCCATTGTTAACGCATATATTGTTTAAATAATAAGAGTATGCGTATTGTTCAAAATCGCCGCGCAAGTATTTTTCAGGATTGAATTGCTTTATGGCTTCTGGTCGGGGTATTTCATCCAGGTCCGAAATCATGATCCAGTCGTGATCTTCGGCATCAAATAATCCGTTTTCAATATAATCTCGTTGATATCTTTCGTTACGCCAGGCATCAGTGGTATCAAAAGGATGTTCTTGAATCAAAAGATAACGAATCTTCTGTTTGAATTTTTTGAATTTTTCTAAATCAAAATTTATCGGTTTTTCATTGCCTGAAATGGTTTTTGTCGATTCAACAATGACAAAGTAGTCAACATGGTTCCAGAGTGTTTCCAGGCGTAATTCCAGCAGCATGTCTTCATTAAAATAACAAAAGCAATCGTAAATTTTAGGATTCATTTTGTATGATGGTTATTTTAAGAAATAATCTTCGATTTGCGACCTAAATATTGCGGGCTCGCTTTTCAAATATGCTCTATAGTCATTGAGCGCATTGAAGTGGGCGTCAAAATTTTCAAATATGTCTTGGGCCAGTTTCTTGAATGAGGGTAAAAAATCTGGTTTTGAACTATCCATCTTATAAATATCAGGAATTGGCAAGTCTATCTTGTTACCCGCCGACCCCAGTATGCCGGTAATCAAGCAGCATCCATGCATGGCGGCTTCTCTTGGCATCCGGTCGCGGCCTGGATGGTGGCCGAAATCGATATAAAGCTTGGCGGTGCTAAGTTTTTCGGATAATTCTTCCCGATTTAATCCGGAAAGAGGAATAAACTGCCACTGAGGATTATCCTTTATGATTTTCGCAGTGACTTTTTTGCCCTTGGTTGGGTTGTACAGGATAATATTTTTTTTGTTTTCTGTGGATTTTATGTGTTTATCCGTTAAGAATTCTTCATTTATCGAATCAATCAAAGGGATGGGTTGAATGCCACACGACTTCAGGTATTGGGTGGAATGTTCTGTTTGCGAGAAATGGATGATACCTTTTAAAGCTTTTGCCCCTCCCAAAGGTCTTTTGCCTTTCAGAACACGTTTGAAATAACGGAATTTATCGTAAAGTGGAGAGATATGCCTCCGTTCCAGAAAGTTCTCCAAGGATAGCCACCAAAGAGCGGCTTGTGCATGTTTTACTTTTAAGGCAAGTTCTGGATAAACTTCGGGGAATATGATCAGATATCCGGCGCGATCTTCATACATCGAAACAGGGGCGGTGTATTTTAGGTAGGGTGTCGGCGTATTGGCCGCCTTGTTGAATGGTAAATATGTGATGAATGCCGGGAGGCCAAGGCTATTCATATGATCAACTAATTGATGCAAGGCCTCCGGTCCACCCGTTACCGCATTTGACGGACAAACCACCAGGATTTTATCGAATTTTCTGGTTTGATTGGTTGGCGGGTTACTGCTATTCATATAAAATCCTGTATGGGTACTATATTAAACCGGTTGATGAATTAGTTCATCATTAATTGATTTTGGAAAAAATATTTATTTTTAATAATTCGAAAAATAAAATGACAAGAGGCTTGATAATTACGGAATGACTAATTTTTAATTAAATCCAGGCGAGTTGATTTAATGGCCTCGATTACTTTTTGGACTGTTAATGTATCCAAGCATTCGCTATGGCTTTCTCTATTATTTTGACAGCCTTCCCGTTGGCAGGGCACGCAATTTTTAGCGTTTTTACCCTGGATCAAATAAACATTATTGACCCTGCCGGAGCCCGTGGGTGCAAATGGGGAGTGGTTTGCCTGGAAATCGAATGGCCATGGCGCCCATTTGTGGGGATCGGTTGGCCCAAAAATGGCAAAAGTCAATGTTCCTGTCGCGGCCGCCAAATGTGTAATGCCCGTGTCGGGGCCTATGAAAAATAATGCATGTTTTATCAGTGCGGATAGCTGCGCCAACGATAGTTTGCCGGCAAGATTTGTCACTGGGGACTCCAGTTTTTTTTCGAGTGCTTCCAGTTTTCTTTGCTCGGCGGGGTTTCCGCTGCCCGTTAAAACCACCGTGATTTGTTGCTTGGCAAGATAGTTTATCAATTCCCGCCAGCCGTCCATATGCCATTCCTTGTAGCGCCATTGCGGCACTGTGTGAATCACTACATAAGGCGAGGAGGGTAAGGGTAAATCCACAAAATCGGCGCTTGGCGGCGTCAGCTTGGGAATGGCCTTAATGCCCAATATTTGACAAAAACGCAAGTTTTCCAGCACGACATGATTGTAATCAGCGGGAAAAACCAGCCAGGCCGATAATAAGCGTTTTTTCCACCATGCTTTTGTTGGTTCATCCGGCACGAAGCCAATGCGGCTTTTCCCGGCGATGACGGCAATCAGTGTTGGCCTATCTCCCGCTTGTGTTGAAATCGCAAGATCATATTTTCGAAAAAGGCTAACGAGCAGTTTGCCGAATGCTATTATCCCGCTTTTGTTTTTTAGGCAAATGATCTGATTTATGTGGGGATTGCCCTCCAACATGCCGGCATTTGACTGAAAAGTCAAAACATCTAGTATCGCCATCGGATAAGCTTGTTTCAGCGAGCTGATTAGCGGCGTGGTTAACAGTGTGTCGCCCAAAAATCGTAAGGTTATCACTATAATTCGATTCGGCTCTGTTTTGATAAGCTGTTTGACTGGCATTTCAGCATGGACTCATTAGAAGCATAGGCAACATTTTAAAGGTAAAAGCTATTGAATACCCTGGTAAATTCAAATAAGAAAATGACAGACGGTCAAATCTACAAGCGCCTAATGAGCTTTGTACTCCCGTATTGGCGCATGTTTGTGATAAGTGCCATCGGATTTGCAATCTATGCGGCAACCGAACCGGCAGTGGTGATGGTCATCCAGAAAATGATCGATAGCTTTGGTGGAGCAAGTGCCGATAAACAGCAAATTCAATATCTGCCGGCGCTGTTCATCGGATTATTCATCGTGCGCGGCATTGGCGCTTTTTTGGGCAATTACTATCTGTCTCGCATATCGGGCAATCTGATTCACAAGCTACGCTGCACCATCTTCGACCATTATACCCGCTTGTCGGTACAGTATTTCGACACCCATAACAGCGGCTATATGATTTCTCGTATCACCAACAACATTGGTGAAGTTACGCGAGCGACTTCTGATTCGGTAAGATCCTATGTCAGGGAAGGGTTCACGGCGGTGGGTTTGCTTTGGTATTTACTCTATACCAACTGGAAATTGTCATTGATATTTTTGGCTATTGCTCCCGTAGTGGTACTGATGGTGCGTTACGTCGGCAAGCGGTTGAAGCGTTTAAGCCGCAACATGCAGGATACCGTGGGCGACCTGACGCACATTACCTCGGAAATGGTTTCCGGTAATCGTATTGTCAAAAGCTTTGGCGGAGAACGCTACGAAAGGCAGCGATTTAAGGATTGCAGTTTGGAAAATCGCAAGCAGTATCGAAAGCTGATCATGACAATGTCGCTGAATAATCCCTTGATGCAGCTTTTGATTTCGATTGCCTTGGCCGGCATGATGTATTTGGCCATGATGATCATGAAGGCATCCAGTGCTGGCGAGTTTGTCGGCTTCTTTACCGCCGCCTTTTTGCTGCCTAAGCCTATTCGAAATCTGAGCGATGCCAATGCGGAGATTCTACGCGGACTAGCGGCGGCGGAAACCCTATTCGAAGTACTGGATGAACCGATTGAAAGGGATGAGGGTGATTATGAAGTCGAGCGCTGTCAAGGGCGCATCGAGTTTAAAAATCTGATTTTCAGTTATGCAGGCAGTGAAACGCCGGCGCTAAAGGGGATCAATTTAACAATAGAACCAGGGCAAACCGTTGCCTTGGTTGGCGCTTCCGGTGGCGGCAAAAGTTCCTTGATTAATTTATTGCCGCGTTTTTATGATTATGCCGACGGTGAAATTTTGATCGATGGCGTAGAGCTTAAGCGCTATAAATTGGATTGCTTGCGGCGGCAGATCGCCTTGGTCACGCAACACGTTACCCTGTTTAATACCACCGTTGCCAATAATATTGCCTATGGCACCTTGCAAAATGCCGAGCGCAGTCGAATCCAAAAAGCCGCGACGGATGCTTATGCGATGGATTTCATCAATAAAATGCCGCAAGGGCTAGATACCGAAATCGGTGAAAACGGCGTCAAATTATCCGGCGGTCAGCGCCAGCGATTGGCGTTGGCGAGGGCTCTACTGAAAGATGCGCCGATTCTGATTCTCGATGAAGCGACATCGGCTTTGGATACCGAGTCGGAGCGCTACATTCAGGCGGCACTGAATCATGTCATGAAAGGGCGCACGACGTTGGTGGTCGCTCACCGGTTGTCTACTATCGAAAATGCTGATGTGATCTTGGTAATGGAGCATGGACAGATTATTGAGCGAGGCTCTCATCGCGAGTTATTGTCGCGTGATGGGGCTTATGCCAAGTTACATAAAATGCAGTTTCAAGATGAGGATAGAGCTTGATGGCGGCAAATCACGAGCAAAATCCAGTGGGTTTTATCTGAATCCGTGACTCCATATACTGAACTGAAGCATGCTGGCGCCGATATTGAGCCGGTCGCGGTTGGTTAACGGCTCAGATGCAAGCCCTTCAGGTGACTAATGCAGCGTTGTAAGGACGCTTGTTGCTGTTCGATGCTGTCACACAATGCAAATTGAGCCAGAGCGCGCGTTAAATTTTGTTGGGGCTCGGCAGTTTTGAAGTAACGATCCCCGCTCAGGTAATCGTTGAAAAAACGCAGCCCTAATTCAAATGGAATCAGCCAAATGGCGTCATACAGATAATCGCAATCCTGGGCGCTGAAAAAATCGCCGGATTCCCGCAGGTAATTTTGCAGAATGACGCGGCAGCGCTCCAGGTCGAAGCGATTGCTGTGCTTGTCATGGCAGCACGAACGCAGGCAATCGGCGATGTCGTAATGCAGCAAGCCCGGTTTGACGGTGTCCAGATCGATCAGGCTGACGATGCGTGTGCTGCCGGGTTCGAACAAAAAATTGTTCAGCTTGGGGTCGCCGTGTATTACCCGTTCCTGTAACGCGCCGCTGGTTTTGGCGTCTTCGAGAACATCAGTCTTGCCTTGATGGGTCTCGATGAAATCGATGCATTTTTCAAAGGCCTCATCGGATATGATCTGGAGTGGTTGCTCGATTAACCGTTTGTACTCTAGCAAATAACCCGGCGTGATATGGAAACCGGGCAGGGTGTCGTGCAGCAGCGAGGGGCATAGGTCCGCACAGAGATGATGGAAATGGGCGAGGGCAAAGCCGATTTGGCCAGCTTCATCGATATGATGAATACGATTTCTGCTCTCCGCCGGCTGGATCAGTTGCAAAGCGCGCCATAGCTGCTCATCGTCATCGAGGTAAAAAGGTTCGCCCGGTTGGGTCGGGAGCAGTTCGGGAATTTGCAAGAACACCTTTGCCGTCGGTTTTTGCTGGATATGGCGGCCTAGCTGTATCAGATTGTCCATGACCAGCTGCGGTTGAGGAAAGACTTGCGGATTGATGCGCTGGAGTACGAACTCCTGAGAATTGCTCCTGACCCGGTAGGTGTCATTGATCAGGCCGTTACCTAGCGGCTCGATAGCGAGTGCAGTCTGGTGGCCGGCAAATTGCGCGGCAACTTGTTGCAGTTTCTTGTTCACCACCGGGCAAGTTGCTGACGGAGCAGGCGCAGAGCCTGGCCGCGATGGCTGAGTTGATTTTTGGTCTCGGGCGCCAATTGAGCCGACGAACATTGGTGATCTTCCAGCCAAAAAACCGGATCGTAACCGAAGCCGTTCTCACCGATGGCTTGCGGCAAGATAACCCCTTCCCAAGCGCCCTGGGCGATCAATGGCGTCGGATCGGCGGCGTGGCGCAAATAGACCATCACGCAGATGAAGCGGGCGGTGCGTCGTTCGCTTGGAATGCCCTGCATATCATGTAACAACTTGTCCAGGTTGGCTTGGTCGGAAGCGCCAACGCCGGCATATCGTGCCGAAATCACCCCCGGCGCGCCGTTCAAGGCATCGACCACCAGGCCGGAATCGTCGGCGATGGCCGGTAATTGGCAGTGCAACGCGGCATTGCGGGCCTTGATGATGGCGTTTTCGACAAAGGTCAAGCCGGTTTCTTCGGGTTCCACCACGTTGAAATGCGACTGCGGCAAGATGTTGTCATTTTGCAAGATGGCTTGAATCTCGCGAATCTTGCCGGGATTGCCGCTGGCTAATACGATAGTAGACATACAATTATCAATAAGCGGGTTTAACGGGCGCTATCGCGGTTATCCAGGCTTTTTGCAATCTTCAAGGCTTCTTGCTGTTTTTCGAGCAATTGGCGAATGCCTGCTTCGGCTAATTCCAGCATGGCGTTGAGTTCTTCTTTTCGGAAGGCATGTCCTTCGGCCGTACCTTGTACTTCAATGAAGTGACCTGCTTCATTCATGACCACATTCATGTCGGTTTCGGCCTGACTGTCTTCGGCATAGTCCAGGTCCAGTACCGGTACGCCATTAAAAATGCCGACCGATACCGACGCCACCTGGCCATGCAACGGATTTTTCTTGATGCGATTGATTTTTAGCAGATGCTGTATCGCGATGGATAAGGCGACAAAGCCGCCGGTAATCGATGCTGTACGCGTGCCGCCGTCGGCTTGGATCACATCGCAATCGATGGTGATGGTGTTTTCGCCCAAGGCCTTCATGTCCATGGCTGCACGTAGCGAGCGGCCAATCAGGCGCTGGATTTCCAAAGTGCGGCCGCCTTGTTTGCCGCGTCCGGCTTCCCGGTCCATCCGGCTATGCGTCGAGCGCGGCAGCATGCCGTATTCCGCCGTGACCCAGCCTTCGCCTTTGCCCTTTAAAAAACGCGGCACGCTGTTGTCGACACTAGCCGTGCACAAAACCCGGGTGTCGCCAAACTCGACCAATACGGAGCCTTCGGCATGTTTGGTGTAATGGCAGGTAAAACGTATTTCGCGCAGTTGATCGGGAGTGCGTCCGCTTGGTCTCATGATGATCTCGCCAGATAAAAACTGCGGCATTATACTGGCTTTGGGTGGCGAATTTTGAACTATTGACGGGCGAAATACCGGGTTCAAGGCGTCAGCGCCTGTTTCAATTCCTGCACGCTTTGCGGGCGGTTTTCCGGTTGAATCGCCATTGCCCAGTCTATGGCTTGCAATAAATAGTCCGGGATTTTGCGCTTATATGCCTTCGCAGCCGGTATCAGCGCGTCTTGCAACAGACGGTCGGTGGATGCCGGTGGGACACGAAAATCCAGACAAGCGCGCATGCTGGCGCCGATGGCATAAATATCGGTCCAGGGGCCGAGATTACCGTTATTGATGTATTGTTCGATGGGCGAAAAACCGGTACTCAATACTTTTGCGCGTTGGTTGTTGGTGTGGCCAGGAAACTTGCGAATCGCGCCAAAATCCAGTAGCAGCGGGTCGTTATCCGCGCGAATCAGGATATTGGCGGGTTTGATGTCCAAATGTATCAGTTGGTGCTGGTGGATGAGCTCGACGCCTTCCAGCAGTAATTTGAAGGCGGTGAGTAAAAAGCTTTCCGTGATCGGTATGACCTTTTTGTGCAGCAGGCGATCCAGCGTGATGCCGTAATCATAGGTCATTACCATGTACACGGTCTCATGGGCCTGGAAAAAATTGATGACTTCGACGATGTTATGATGTTTCAACGTGGCCAGTACCTTGGCCTCCTCAAAAAATAGCGCGCGGCCACGCATGAACATCGTGCGGGTTTCTGCGCTATTCGGCACGACCACATTGTTCCAGGTCCGATGCGCCAGCTTTCTGGGTAGATATTCCTTGATCGCTACTTGAACCTGATCTTCCAATTGCCTCGCCAGGTACACGGAGCTGAAGCCGCCATGCGCAAGCTCACGCTCGATCATGTACTGATCTATAATGGTGCCCGACTGTAGATAATTCCACTGTTGTGGATACGTTTCCGGGTCGTAGTATTCGGCCATTGTTTGTTCGGTTTGCGGATTCTTGCCGCGATTATAGGTGAAAAATGATTAGAAGCATGACTGCATTCGCTGACGGCGAAATGAATGTCGATAACTTGACCATTCTCTGCGAATTACGGTCTGTGAACCATCGTTATGCCGATGTCGGCGTCAAATTGCCCGAGCGTTTGCGTTTTGCCGAAGCCGATGTGCGCCGGTTGGTTGCCGATAAGCTCAAGCGGGGTAAAATTGAATGCGCTTTGAGCTATAAAAAACAAGCGGAGAGTCAAAGTTTCAACATAAATTTAACGACGGTACGCAATTTGTTGGCCGCCACCCTTGAAATAGAAGCTCAAATGACTAATCCGCGGGCGTTTTCGGCCTTGGATGTCTTGATGTTTCCGGGGGTGCAACATGAAACCGAAATCGAAAAAGAGGCCTTGCGGGAAAAGATCATTGGCTTGGTAAACGAGACGCTTGATAAACTGCTGGATACCCGCGCTCGAGAAGGCGCGCAACTGGCAAATTTGCTGGCCGATCGCTGTGAAAAGGTATTGCGGTTGGTGGAACAGGCCAATAATCGCATGCCAGAGGTGATGAGTCATTTGCGTAACAAACTGATTTCTCGGGTCAATGAATTGGTCGCGGAGCCGAACTTCGATCGCCTGGAACAAGAGTTGGTGCTGCTGGCGCAAAAACTGGACGTGGCCGAAGAGCTGGACCGTTTGCAAGCTCATGTCGCCGAAGTTTTGCGGGCGCTGAAACAAGCCGAGCCGATAGGCAGGCGCCTGGATTTCTTGATGCAGGAAATGAATCGTGAGGCCAATACGCTAGGCTCAAAATCCGCCGATCGGGAAATGACACAAATTTCGATCGATCTTAAAGTGTTGATCGAGCAGATGCGGGAGCAAATCCAGAATATTGAATGAGGTTTCAGACTGTCCTAACCAGTCTCATTAAGCCACTATAGCCCGTGTAACACGTAAGATGTGGTCAGACCGTGTAGGGCGTATTGGCGATAGCGTAAAGCGCCGGATGAAGACAAGCATGCCCCGTTGGTTATTGCACCCTACTGTGCTTAATTTGATTGCGGTCATCCGTTTTTCTGGGTTGGCTGTGAAGTTTCGACCCCAAGCGGCCATCGGCTGTACCGAAAACTGAAAGACTCAGCTAGTGTTTAAAGCGGTCATCAACAACAGGTTTGTGTGGGAGATAGTTTCAGGGGTAAATTATTGAGCACCATAAGAAGCCACCTCCCAAGCGAGGATTTTGAACCGCTTGAAATGTTCTTTATTGTCGGATGTTTTTTCTACGATTAAAACCAATAAAACCAACAAGAGCAGAAGCAAAAAGCCAAATTGAAGCAGGTATTGGTACTGAGGATACTGGCGTCAGTAAATAGGCTTGACCTGACCCACTTAGCGCCACAATTTGACCAGAATCATTGATTCCAAATGCATCAACTAGGTAGCTGTTAGGTATTGTAACCAAACTACTGAGAGTAACTGGAATTGTCGAATTAGATTCCCATAATGCAGCATAATATCGAGAGCCGCCATATATAGTACCAACAATTTCTCCGTTATTATTGATGCTGCGAGCTATACCGTCGCCAAGCGATATAGGTGTTAATGAGCCGGATTGCCAAAGAGTTGCACTATTGCCAAAATATCCAACAATCTGGCCATTATTATTAATAGCGTTAGCCTCACTAACACCTCCAGTTAAGGTTTGAATTGTAAAAGGTGGTGCTGAGTTAGGTTGCAATAATGCTCCTCTAGTAGGGCTGAAAACATTCCCGACGATTTGCCCATTATCGTTTATGCCCGTAGCACCAGCATCTCCTGCAAGCGTAATAGGTGTTGTCGATCCAGGTAGCCATAATACGGCGTTACCATTGTCCATTCCTACCATTTGACCTATGCTGTTAATATCGTAAGCCAAACCATTTCCACTCGTGGTAAGGTAATTGGGCGTAGTCGATCCGGGTTGCCAAAATGCAGCATTACCGTTGGAGCTCCCTACAACTATTCCATTGTTGTTTACCCCAAGAGCTTGACTAAACACCGAACCGTCACCTAGGCTGATCGGGATTGTTGAATTGGCTTGCCAAGACACAGCTTGCCAAAGGCCACTACTGTTTTGCGCAACCCCAACAATCAACCCATTAGCATTAATAGCCTCTGGCACCGTTAAGCTACCACCCAAAGAGCCCAATTCAGTAACGTTATAAACCGAATTAGGGCTCTTCCGTATTTTGCGGAGAAACCACTACATGTAGTGCTATAGTCTTTGCCTGCCACAGTGAGTTTTGCTAAGGTCGACAATTTAACGCTGGAGTATCGTGATGACACAGTCGCTACTTCAAATACCGCTGGATATACCTGATGTTTGTATCGAAAAAGTTGAAACCACCGCCAAAGGCGAGTTCATCATCACGGTCAGTAGTACGTTAACCAGTGCAACCTGCCATCAATGCGGCCAGAGGATCGATAAGTTTTATGGCTATGGCAGAGAAATCACCTTGCGTCATTTGTCGATTTTCGATCGGCCGGTTTGGATCAAGCTAACCCCCAAGCGCTATCGATGCCCTGACTGCCCCAAAGGTCCGACGACCACGCAACAATGTGGCTGGTATAACTGGAAAAGCCCCCATACCAAAGCGTATGAGCAGTGGATATTGCGTGAATTGATCAACAGCAGCGTGACCGACATGGACGTGAAGCACGGCATCAGCGCCGAAGCGGCGGAAGGGATTATCAATCGGCACGTGGCCCAACAAGTTGATTGGTCTGCCATCCAAGGCATTCGCTTGCTGGGACTGGATGAAATCGCTTTGAAAAAAGGGCATCAAGATTTTGTGGTCATCGTGTCGGCTATCGATACCGAGGACCATAAGCGGATTCTGGCGGTGCTGCCCGACCGCAAAAAAGAAACGGTTAAAGCCTTTTTGCAGAATATTCCCGAGGCACAGCAACACGCGTTACAACGCGTCTGCGTGGACATGTATGAAGGGTATCGCAACGCCGTCTATGAGACATTGCCCGGCGTCGAGGTGGTGGTTGATCGCTTCCATGTCGCCAAGCATTATCGAGACGGCGCCGACCAGGTCCGCAAGGCGGAAATGAAAAAACTCAAGAATACCCTGTCTGCCGAGGATTATGCCAAGCTGAAAGGCGCGATGTGGGCTTTTCGGAAGCGCTGGATGGAACTCTCTGCCGATCAGCAAACCGTTTTGCTTTTTCTATTCCAGCAAGCCCCCATTTTGCGAGAAGTCTATATCCAACGGGAGCTTTTGACGGGTATTTTTGAGCGCCGACTCAATAAGGCTGAGGCCGAAAAAGCCTTGGATCGCTGGATGGAGCATATCAAAGTCTTGAAGTTGAAGGGCTTTGATGCGTTTGTCAAAACCTATCAAAACTGGCGAAATGAAATCACCAACTATTTCATTCGCCGGGAAACCAGTGGCTTTGTTGAAGGGCTTAACAACAAAATCAAAAGCATCAAACGACGCTGCTTTGGCATTTACAATACCGTCCGCCTGTTTCAGCATATCTGGCTTGATATCGAAGGGAGACGGTTGTTCGGTTATGCATAACCCTATATGTCGGGGCTACTCCGCGAAATACGGAAGAGCCCGAATTAGCTTGTGTGGTGTTGCCTATCGCCATTGCAATAGCAAAGACAACGAACATTGTCGATTTATTACATCCAATCATAAAAAATCCTTTCAAATAAAATTTCAGTTGCGGGGCTAATTTTCCTGTTTTCCAACTAACGCTTATTCCGAATTTTGTCTATGGCGTTTATTTTTCTATCAGATTTATCTTTGTCCAAAAAACAAATCTCTGTGATTTTGGCTGTTCTAATGATCTCGTCAATAACTGGCTTATCATTAGTCAAAAAATCCTCTAGGCATTTCAGATAATCGGCACTGCTGTAGTTTCGGTGTTCATAATAACGGTTCCAACGCCCTTCTACGCCGTCATCCACCCGATTGCATTCGAAACCGCCTAACTCCTCTATGATTTTAGTAATAACAGGCACTTTCGTTTCCCATTTATCCGATCCCAAGATATTCGATAACTGGATGCAACACAAAGGAATTGATGAATTCGATTTGCCCAAAGAGTTCGGGTAATGGTCGCTGAGATAGACATGAAAACAAATGTTTGGAGTCTTGTTGTAAGTATCACCTCCAGTGTAAAAGCTAATCGATAGGTAGTTGTCATTCCCAGTAAACCAATAGCCTTGGCTTAATCGTTCGTGCGCTTTTTGACGAGGCATAAAAATAACACCGCGTTCCTTCAAAAATTGAAATAGCTCATCGTGTATTTTCAATATTCGTCGATTGCCCAAATTATCGTCAGCATCAGGAACTAATGTTTTTCTTGCCTCAACTCCTTCATATTCATTCAGTAACATTTCAATCACCGACTCAGGCGTTGCGAAGCCGACGGCGTGTTTTTCTAGTCTTGCAAATAATGAGTCAGAGACATTAATAGTTGGCATGGCACACCTTTTTCTAAAAAATTCAGAATTATTCTAAAGCATAGAATGCTAACTCGCAAAAGAATTTTTTAGAGTTCATAAGAATAATAAGAATTTTTAGAATTCCTTAGTGGCTAAGGCTTGCAAACGACTATCGAGCAGTTTTTACTTAAGATCACTCTACCCGACAAATTCTGAGTCAGTGGACTTCCCCAAAATCGTCTCCACTATAGAAAATATACTTGTAGATTATTGATTTAAATAGGCTTTATTGCTATCCCTAGCTCTTTATTAGGGGCATTGCTATAAAATATAAGGCAAGTTAGATGCAGATAACAGTCATTCAACTCTCATAAAATTTGGACTACTGACCGTCTGGAGTTGGCCGAAACCGTAAATCGCCGATTTCAGTCAGTCTATCTCGATAGCTGACGTTCAAATTTTAAGGGATTCGATGATGCCAAAATCGCTGCTCAAAGTGTTAGAGCAGGTTGATGGCTGAGAGTCGCGTTTTAGCTAATATCCGATAATGGCGCTTGCGATGAGTGAGCGATTGTTTCCACTTCCTGTTTTTGCCATCTGATCAATTCCAGGTGGCCATCCTGGTGTTCGATGATGGCAGTGCAGCTTTCGACGAAGTCGCCGGTATTCACGTATAAGAAGCCTTCGATGTCCTTGATTTCGGCGTGATGAATGTGTCCGCAAATCACGCCGTCCACGCCTTCATGCTTGAGGGTTTTGACGATGGTTTCCTCGTAGTCGGACATGAATTTCACGACGTTTTTGACCTTGAATTTGACGAAGGCGGCCAAGGAAAAGTGAGACTGCACGCCAAGAAAGCGTCTGATGGTGCGCAGGATTCGGTTTATTTCGATCAGCCAGTCATAACCGACGGCACCCAGTTTGGCCATCCAGCGATGATGTTGGGCAATGGTGTCGTATTCATCCCCGTGTACCACCAGGAAGCGTTTGCCTTGCTTGGTGGTATGGATGTCCGATTTCTTGATCACGATGTCGCCGAAGACATACTCGTCGTAATCCCTGACATTTTCATCGTGATTGCCGGGCACATAAATGATTTGCGTGCCATGGCGCGCCTTGCGCAAAATTTTCTGGATCACGGTGTTGTGGTCGCGCGGCCAGTACATTTTTTTCGATAGCGCCCAAAAATCGATGATGTCGCCGACCAAGTACAGCTTGTCGCTATCGTTATGTTTTAAAAAATCCAGCAAGGTATCGGCTTGGCATTGGGTGGAGCCGATATGGAGATCGGAAATCCATATCGTGCGGTAAATCGATGTCGTCATAATGTATCTCTCGGACTAAATCTTGCCAAAAGGGCTCATTGACGCAGCTGAAGTGCTTTCCCTGGAGCAAAACTGGCTCGATGCTCGTGCGCATAATCATGGCGGGAGGGCGCATTGTCGGGTGTCGAAAGCCGGCGCATGTCCACGCTATCCAGCATCAGGATTTGATATTCGGCGATATGGCGGGAAAGTCCGGCGCAACGTTCCAGTGCTTTCAGAATGCGCAGCGCGTCCAGTGAGTGATCGATGCCCGAAGAACTTCGCGTCATGATGACCAATTGATGTTCCAGGCTTTGTTGTAGCAGGGTATCGCAGTTCCAGCCATAACGCATCAGTTTGTAAGCTTGATTGGAATAGCGGGTTTCTTGAACTACCGCCATTTTGTCGAGCATGATTTTGATCATCCTGCCAATCTTGATGATGTCCGTCAATAACTCCGCATTGTCGGCGGCGCCGTGGCAAGCGAGCAGCGATTCGCTCAGTCTGGCAAAATCCGCGACTTCATTGCCGATTTTTTCCAGCGTGCCGGCCATTTTGGAAACGATCATCAAGGTGCGCAGATCGCTGGGCAGCGTCAGGCTTGCATCAAGCAAGAGATGAACTTCGTTTTCGATGCGGGCTTGATAATCATCGACTTTGCGGTCGCGGGCAATCACGCGCAAGGCCAGGTCAGCGTCGGCGTAATCCAGTGCATGCAGGGTCTGTTCCAGCTGATACATCAGCAGTTCGGTCATTTCCAGCAGTAGGCCTTGCAAAGCGCCGAGTTTGCCGTCGAAAAGATGCAGCGGGCTTTCGGGCTCGATTTCGCTAGTCTGATTGGTCATGGGTCCTGTCCTGAATCAAGGCGCAATTAGGAATGAATCGAATTGTAGGTATTTTGCGTTACAACAATGTGACAAGGGTTCTCGATGATTCGATTCGCATGAGTCGCTGCTTGGCAAACAGCGTTTTGGGTGCTTGTGGGAGGCAATCGAGCGCCTTACACTATGATGCGTCCTCGGTATATTTGGCTTGGTCCATGCCGGTTAGGGCCTTTTGCTGGCTTGGCGCGATACGGCAAGCCAGGCGGAATGGCTTGTAGACTTCAAAAGGAGTAATGCCATGCATGAATTTTTACATCTGGTTTGCCCGGATTGTTTGGCCGTCAATCGCTTGCCAAGCGGTCGGTTGCAGCAGGAGCCCAAATGCGGGAAATGCCACCGGCCACTGTTCACTGGGCATCCCGTGGAGTTGAAAACCGGAAATTTCGATCGCCACTTATCGCGCAGCGATATTCCGTTGCTGGTCGACTTTTGGGCGGCTTGGTGCGGGCCATGCAAAATGATGGCGCCGGCCTTTTTGCAAGCCGCACCAATGCTGGAGCCTGCCGTCAGGTTGGCCAAAGTGGATACCGAAGCCGAACCGCAACTTGGTAGCCGTTTCAATGTCCGCAGTATTCCAACGTTGATATTGTTCGCGGGTGGACGCGAACTGGCCAGGCAATCCGGAGCGATCGGGGCTCAAGATATTGTGCGTTGGGTAAAGGCTCGGTTGTAACCAGTCGTTGGGATCAGGCCGCGCGCCTGCCCAGTAAACCGTCGCGAGCGTTTTTGCCCATTTCCAGTAACCGATTGGCTAAATTGGCGGAAGCATCTACTTCTTGTAAGGCGGCGGTCAAATGTTCCATCGCGACGTCATAGTGACTATCGTTCGGTGCCAGTTTGAGCAAATGTCCGTGCGCTTCACACAATGGCATGGGTTTAGCGGGTTGCTCGCCGCCGATGACGTCCAGCAAAAACATAAAGTCGTTGCCGGTGACCAGGCTGGGTTTGGCATTATTTCTGGCGAAGGCGGCCATGAAGTAGGCATCCAACAAGGTTGTCCAATCGATATCTTGATCGGCCGGCTTGAACGTCGCGGCTTTGACTAACGCTTTGAGTGGTGCGCTTTGTTCGGCCGCCGGTTTGTTGTTGAAGAAGCGATTGACCCGATAATCTCCCAGCATTTTGTCGTGGAATGCATCGACGATACGGTCGAGCACGTCCTCATTCGCAAGCGGTGCAAATTCTGGCTGTAACGGTAGGGCGTGGACGGCGTTCATTGTTTCCCCTTGTTTTTGGATTTAGGTTAGCGATGTTCCGCTTGCGCCGGCGTGCCTAATGGCGATGTCTCCTGGCGCGTTCGAAAGAACAGGTTGTTTGCGAAGGTCAGTTTTCCAGTAGAAAGGGGTTTGTCAAATCGAGCGAATTTTTCTGTCGAGCATAAAAAAGGCGCAGTGCCGAAGCAATGCGCCCGTTAGCTTTGTCGGCTAGTGATTACAGCTTGTCAGCGTTTTTGCTCAGGTACTCGGCAACGCCCGCGGGGCTGGCGTTCATGCCGGAATCGCCTTTGTTCCAGCCGGCTGGGCAAACTTCGCCGTGGGCTTCGTGGAATTGCAGCGCGTCGATCATGCGGATCATTTCATCGATGTTGCGGCCCAGTGGCAGGTCGTTGACGACTTGGTGACGAACCACGCCGTTTTTGTCGATCAGGAAGCTGCCGCGGAAGGCCACGCCACCAGCGGATTCGACGTCATAGTCTTTACAGATGCTATGAGTGATGTCGGCTGCCAATGTATAACGGACAGGGCCGATGCCGCCTTGGTTGACGGGGGTGTTGCGCCAGGCGTTGTGGGTAAAGTGAGAGTCGATGGAGACGCCAATGACTTCCACGCCGCGGCTTTTGAATTCATCGATACGGTGGTCGAATGCAATCAGTTCGCTTGGGCAAACGAAGGTAAAGTCCAGCGGATAGAAGAAAACAACGGCATATTTGCCGCGAGTCGCTTCAGAAAAACTGAACGAGTCAACGATTTGGCCATCGGCCAATACTGCAGGAACTGTAAAGTCAGGTGCTTGCTTGCCAACTAAAACGCTCATTGCTTTTTCTCCAAAGTTATTTAAAAACAAACGGTTATGAGTGTGTTTGCGCCTATCGGGTAGGGCTGTGGGCTATTCTACACTAAATTACTCGGGAATCATCCTTTGATCCTAGTAAATTTCGCTTGCGCAACTGACAAATTAACGTTAATTTGTAAGCCGACGCTTACATGACTAACGGACGGTATTTGACTCAATGAGACTATCTTGTGGGCTTTATTGACTTAGATGGGTTGATGACGTATGGCAAAGGTTAAACACATTACAGAACCCGATGCTTTTGGCTTTCAGGTTCGGATTGTCCGGCGCGGCAAAGAAAGTAGCCGTTATTTTTCACATAAATTGTGGGGTAGCAAAACCAAATCGTTGAAAGCGGCCATAACGTGGCGCGATCAGATGCTGGTGGTATTGAAGGGCAGCAAGACCCGCTTTTTGAAGCCGCCCAAAAACAAAACCACCACGGGCGTGACAGGGGTTTCCAGAACCATCAAATTCGATCACCGCAAGGATAAAAGTTATTTGTGCTACACGGTGTTTTGGGTAAAAGACGGCAAATCCCGTAACAAAACCTTCCAGGTTGGCAATGTGCAAACGGTGACGGCCGATGATGAATTGCATGCTTTTCGTACCGCGCGCTTGTTCCGGAGTTGCTACGAACATGCGATCGATCACGATGCGTATTTCGACGATAGCAAATTCGTCAACTGGAAAAAGACCCGTTTGTACGAGAACGAAAATTTGAACGCCGTTTCTTGATGGGGGCGGTGGCCTTCGATAGTGGCTGGCTGAACGGGGTGTTCGTTCTGCCAGCTACCGATTTGCTTCTACAGTAACGCTCATGAAGGCTTGGCATCGCCCCGGCAAATGAAAGTTCTGGCTGTAGGAGCGACGCACAGTCGCGATAAATGGCTTCAATTCGCGACTATGCGTCGCTCCCACAATGACTTTCAGAGTAATTCGATGCGCATCGACAAGTCGATTGCGATGATATTTTTGGTCAATGCACCGATAGAAATGTAATCGACGCCAGTGTCGGCCACGCTACGGATGTTTTCCAAGCCGATGTTGCCCGATGCCTCCAGTTCGACTGCGCCCTGGGTGATCGCGACGGCGCGCTTCATGTCTTCCAGCGAGAAATTGTCCAGCATGATGCGATCGGGTTTGGCGGCCAGTGCTTCTTCCAGTTCGCTCAAGGATTCCACTTCCACTTCAACGGGCACGTCGCTCAGGGTTCTGGCCTTGTTGATTGCGGCGCTGATCGAGCCGGCTGCGATGATGTGGTTTTCTTTGATCAACACGGCGTCGAACAAGCCGATCCGGTGATTGGTGCAGCCGCCGCATCTGACGGCGTATTTTTGCGCCAATCTCAAACCGGGCAAGGTTTTGCGGGTATCCAGCACTTTGCAGCCGGTTCCGGCGACGGCATGGGCATAACGACGCGCGGTCGTCGCGGTTGCCGACAAGGTCTGCAGCAAGTTCAGCGCCGTTCTTTCGCCCGTCAACAAAGCCCTGGCGGGGCCGCTGAGGCGGCAAAGCACAGCGTTCGCGGGTACTTCATCGCCATCATCGAAAAACCATTCGATGCCAATGTCTTGGCTGAGTTGCCAGAAAACCGCATCAAACCAGGCCAGGCCGCAAAGCACCATGTCCTCGCGTGTGGTGACTCTTGCCGTTGCCCGTGTGGTTTCCGGAATGATGCTGGCGGTGATGTCGCCGCTGCCCAAATCCTCGGCAAGATAAGCGGCAATTTCTTCGTGGGAGGGGCGTAGGTTCATGATCTGTCTTGGCTGGCGTGAAACATGAGTCCATTATAAACCAACCGGGCCGGACCCTTGGCCGTGAGAAAATACCGCAAACGTTAAATCGCTACCCGACATGCAAATCCATAATCATCGAATCGATTGCGCCAGACAGCTAAATTCCCCGAATTGCGATGAACGTCCCGATCCAGAGGACATCACGTTGCTGGTGATTCATTGCATCAGCTTGCCGCCGGAGCAATTTGACGGTGATTATATCGATCAATTGTTTTGTAACGGACTCAACCCGGATGAACATCCTTATTTTGCCGAAATTCACGGGCTCAAAGTGTCGGCCCATGTCTTGATCCGGCGGGATGGTTCGCTGGTGCAATATGTGCCGTTCGATAGGCGCGCCTGGCATGCCGGGGTTTCTTGGCATCAGGGGCGCGAGCGATGCAATGATTTTTCGATCGGCATCGAACTGGAAGGTTCGGTCAATCAGGTCTATAGCGACAGGCAATATGCTCAACTGGCCGAGTTGGTGCGCGCATTGTTGGCGAACTACCCAGCCTTGAGCCGGGAGCGAATTGTTGGGCACAGTGACATAGCGCCTGGCCGGAAGTCCGATCCCGGCCCCTTTTTTGACTGGCAAAGGCTGAATGATTTATTGGTCTAGGCTGGTTGGCTGGCGCTTGCGCAGGTGCTCGGCCGCCAAATACAAGGCGGCAATCGAACGCGCTTCGCTGCATTCGCCGCTGGTCAATAGACGTTCTATCTGGCTTAACGACCACGGAACCACTTCCAGTTCTTCCGGTTCGTCACCGGCTAGTTTTTCCGGGTACAGGTCTTCCGCCAGAATGATGTCTATCGTATGTTCCAGATAGGCGGGAGCCAACGAAACGGTATGCAGATGATGCAGGCGGCGGGCCCCATAACCTGCTTCTTCCTTCAGTTCACGATTGGCCGCGTCCAGATTGTCTTCCCCAGCATCGATTTTGCCTTTGGGCAGACCCAGTTCGTAGCGATGCAGGCCGGCGGCGTATTCTCTGATCAGTAGCACGGTGTTGTGATCCAGCATGGGCACCACCAGTACGGCGCCTGATGTGCCGCTTTTGGCCAGGCGTTCGTATTGACGAAGTTCACCGCTGCTGAATTCCAGTTCCAATGATTCGATGCGGAATTGCCGCGTTTCGGCGATTACTGCGCGGTTGTGAATGATGGGCATTTTTCTGGACATGGGACTTGCGAGAGGGCTGATAGTCGAAAATGACATCGTAACAGAGCCGTAATGACAAAGCCTCGGCTTTTTCGCTACCATTGAAGCTCGATATATCTCGTTGGAGAGGTCTGTAATGCTCGCGTGGCCCGACATCAAAACCGTGTTATTGGACATGGATGGTACTTTGCTGGATTTGAACTTCGATAATCATTTTTGGCAGGAATTCGTGCCGCTACGTTTTGCCGAGTTGCACGGGTTGACGCTGGAAGAGTCCAAAAGGCAGCTCAAGCCCCGCTTCAAGGCCATGGAAGGCCGGCTAGAATGGTACTGCCTGGATTACTGGGGTGAAGAATTGAAGCTGGATCTCGCCGGGTTGAAGCAGGAGTTGGCGGGCTTGATCGCGGTGCATCCGCATGTCACCGAATTTCTGGAAGCCGTGCGCGGCAGTGGGCGGCGCTTGTTGCTGGTGACCAATGCCCATCGCGGCAGTCTGAGTCTGAAAATGGAAAAAACCTGTTTGCATCG
Source organism: Methylomonas rapida (assembly GCF_024360925.2). Classification (NCBI taxonomy): domain Bacteria; kingdom Pseudomonadati; phylum Pseudomonadota; class Gammaproteobacteria; order Methylococcales; family Methylococcaceae; genus Methylomonas; species Methylomonas rapida. The sequence continues at coordinate 450,732 of NZ_CP113517.1, forward strand.
GTTTTTCGATGACATCATTTCATCGCATGATTTTGGTTTGGCCAAGGAGCAGCAGGGATTTTGGCAGGCTCTGCAGGATAAGCACGTGTTTGAGAAACACAGCACGCTGTTGGTCGATGACAGTTTGGCGGTGCTGCGTTCGGCGCAGGCTTTCGGCATTGCTTATCTGGTGTCGATCAGCAGGCCGGATAGCCGGGCGCCGGTCCGGACGATTACGGAGTTTCCGGCTGTGGAGGATTTTCGGGCGATGATGCCGGGGCTGGTACCGGGCGAGGGCCTTTGAATTCCCTGGGCGGCCTGCGGTCGCCACGGGGCGGGCGTTTGCCATGGGGGGCTACTCGCTCGCGCGGTTCGCGGCGTTGCGGTTTGATGACCTCTTCGAGCAATAAGTCCGGCGTAATTGGTTCCACCGGGATTTTTTCGCCGATATAGTCCTCGATGTCCGGCATCGAGTAGGCATATTCCTCGCAAATGAAGCTGATCGCCTCGCCGCTGGCGCCGAAGCGGGCGGTACGGCCGATGCGATGCACGTAGTCTTCCACGTCTTGCGGTAAATCGTAATTGAACACATGCGAAACGTCGGGAATATGCAGACCGCGAGCCGCCACGTCGGTGGCAATCAACAAGTTGACCCGGTCTTCCTGAAAATCGTTGAGCAGACGCTGGCGCTTTTCTTGCGGTACGTCGCCGCTGAGCATGGCCGCCTTGTAGCCGTTGGCCTTCAGGTAATCGTCCAGTTGTTCGGCGCAGCGCTTGGTGTTGACGAAGACGATGCTGCGTACCGGTTGGTGGGATTTCAGCAAGCCGAGCAACAGCGGAATTTTCTGCTCGTTGGCCGGGCAGAAGGCAAACTGGTTGATGGATTTGGACGTCACTTCCTCGGTTTCGATTTTCACCATCACCGGGTTGTTCATGTGCTCGTAGGCCAGTTCGGTGACTTTGTAGGACAAGGTCGCCGAAAACAGCAGATTCAATCGCTTTTCCGGCGGCGGCATGCGGCGCAGCAAGAAGCGAATGTCCTTGATGAAGCCCAGGTCGAACATGCGGTCGGCTTCGTCCATCACCGACACCTGGATATTGTCCAGCGTGAAGGCGCCTTGTTTGTAAAAGTCTATGATGCGTCCCGGCGTGCCGATGATGATGTCGACATTGCCCTTGAGCTTGTCGAGCTGTTTTTGATAGTCGGTGCCGCCATAAATCAGCGCAAATTTCAGATTCAGACATTGGCTCAATAGTACGGCATCCTTGTGAATCTGGATCGCCAGTTCGCGCGTGGGCGCCAGAATCAACGCGCGCGGATTCTTGATTTTTTCGCTTTCATCGTTGATCAGGCGTTGAAAAGTGGCCAACAAAAAAGTGGCGGTTTTTCCGGTTCCCGTCTGCGCCTGGCCGGCAACATCCTTGTCCCGCAGCGCCAACGGCAGAGCTTTGTCCTGGATGGGGGTGCAGTGAATGAAACCGGCTTCTTTCAAGCCCTTGATGATGGAGTCGGACAACTCCAGATTGCTAAAACGCGTTTCCGTCAAATGTGTTTTTTTCATAGCACGATAGGATAACGTAAAATGCCGATAGGTTGAAATCGATTGACAATTGCAGCGAGACAAAACTATAGTTTTGCCTTTGTAAACTATTGGAGAATGGCGTGAGCGACTTAGTCCTTCATGTATCAGATGCTGATTTTAGCGATGCCGTATTGAAAGCCAGCGGCCCTGTTTTGGTGGATTATTGGGCGGAATGGTGTGGCCCTTGCAAAATGATTGCCCCGGTTTTGGATGAAGTGGCCTCTGAGTACCAAGGCAAATTGACCATTGCCAAGCTGAACATCGATGAAAACCCCAAAACTCCACAACATTATGGCGTGCGCGGGATTCCAACGCTGATGCTGTTCAAGGGCGGTGAAGTCGAGGCAACCAAGGTTGGCGCTCTGACCAAGTCCCAGCTCACTGCGTTCATTGACAGCAATATCTAGTCAATACGTCTTAAATAGCCGGTCTTTTCATAAAACGTTTTGATAAGTCCGGCTATTGCGTTAGAATCTTTCGCGCCTGCTTCTTCGTATCCTCAGCTTCCGTAACTAAATCCAACAACCACGTCTGCCATAAACGGCTTCCTGCCGTTTTGCATTTCTTCTTTTCTCATAACCCTTATGAATCTTACCGAGCTAAAACTTAAACAAGTCAGTGAAATTATTTCCATAGCCGAATCCCTGGGCCTCGAAGGTATCGACAGAGCCCGAAAGCAAGAGCTCATCTTTGCCATTCTGAAAAAACAGGCAAAAAGTGGCGAAGACATATTCGGTGACGGGGTTTTGGAAATACTGCAGGACGGTTTTGGGTTTTTACGGACGCCTGGTTGCTCTTATTTGGCGGGTCCCGACGATATTTATGTGTCTCCCAGTCAGATCAGACGCTTCGGTTTGCGCACCGGCGATACCGTCAGCGGCAAGATACGGCCGCCCAAGGAAGGCGAGCGTTACTTTGCGATGCTGAAAGTGGAAAGCATCAATTTCGAATCCCCCGAGCACGCCAAGAACAAGATTTCTTTTTCCAACCTGACCCCGCTGTTCGCCAACAAACGTTTCCGTCTGGAACAAGGCAACGGCACCAGCGAAGACTTGACCGCCCGCATCATCGATTTGATCGCGCCGATAGGCAAGGGCCAGCGCGGTTTGATCGTGTCGCCGCCCAAAGCCGGTAAGACCATGATCATGCAAAGCATCGCCCATGCGATAGCCGAGAAGAATCCGGAATGTTATCTGATCGTACTATTGATCGATGAACGTCCGGAAGAGGTGACGGAAATGGAACGCTGCGTGCGCGGCGAAGTGGTTTCCAGTACGTTCGACGAGCCGGCCACGCGGCACGTGCAGGTCGCCGACATGGTCATCGAAAAAGCCCGGCGTCTGGTCGAACACAAACACGACGTGGTCATTTTGTTAGACTCGATTACCCGTTTGGCGCGGGCTTACAACATGGTGGTGCCGTCATCCGGCAAGCTGTTGTCCGGCGGTGTCGATGCCAATGCGCTGGAAAAGCCCAAGCGCTTTTTCGGTGCGGCCCGAAACATTGAAGAAGGCGGCAGTTTGACCATCATCGCCACCGCGCTGGTGGAAACGGGGTCGCGGATGGATGAGGTAATCTACGAGGAATTCAAGGGTACCGGCAACATGGAGTTGCACCTGGAACGCAAAATCGCCGAGAAACGGATTTACCCAGCCATCAACATCAACCGCTCAGGTACTCGCCGCGAGGAATACTTGGTCGATCCCGACGAGTTGCAAAAAACCTGGATTTTGCGAAAAATTTTGCAGCCGATGGACGAACTGGCGGCATCGGAATTTTTGTTGGGCAAACTCAAGGATTTCAAAACCAACGCCGAGTTTTTCGATTCGATGAAGCGCTAGCCTCACTGGGGTGCAGCCTGAAAAGCCGATATGGGAGGCATCCCATGTCGGCTTTTTTGTTGAGCAATTGACTCATTTCAGTGGTTTAAGTCGCGTTTTAACGTGATTTGACGGTTTTTGAAGTCTAATTTCCAGTCTCCGCCGAAACCGCGGTGCTATTGTTATTGATGGCGCAAATTTGTATATTGCCCCCTCACCTTGAAAATAGGAGTACGGCTTTGCAAACCACCAGCAAATTTTTTATTCAATTCATCCGGCTTGCTGGATCTTTTTGGGATTCCGAGAATAAGGCGACTATTCGCAGCTTGTCGCTGGCCCTGGTGGTTTTGACCATACTACAGATCGTCGTTTCCGTGGTGATTACGGTGTGGAGCGCGGCATTGTTCGACGCCCTCGATCAGCGCTCGATGTCTGGCCTGTTTACCCAAATCGGGCTGATCATCTTGATTTTCATCGCCAACATGGCGATCACCGCCACGCACTTGAAGGTCAAACGTCGCATACAGCTCGATTGGCGCGGCTGGCTGACCGACAAACTGATCGGACAATGGATGCACAAGGGCCGCCATTATCTGGTGACTCACATTCCTGGCAAGCACGACAACCCGGATGGACGTATCGCCGAAGACATCCGCATTTCCACCGAATACGCCATCGATCTGCTGCATAGCCTGTTTTACAGCATTCTGTTGCTGGGTAGCTTTACCGAAATTCTCTGGAGCTTATCGGGCACGATTACGATCGATTTGGGCATTACCCAGTTTTTTCTGAAGGGGCATCTGGTCTGGCTGGCGATCATTTATGCCGCCAGTGCTTCGATATTGGGCTGGTGGATTGGCAGGCCGTTGACCAAGGCCACCGACGAGCGGCAAACGGTGGAGGCCAATTTTCGTTTTGCCCTGGTGAAGGCGCGGGAAAATTCGCAAGCCATTGCGATGATTCGCGGTGAAAGCAATGAAGTGCCGCATTTTCATGATTTGTTCGGCGACATCGTTGCGGCCTGGCATCAGCAGACCAAGGCCTGGGAGAAAATCATGCTGTTCAGCTCCGGCTATTCGGTGTTGTCCATGGCGTTTCCCATTTTGGTGTCGGCCCCCCGGTATATTCTCGGCAGCATCAGTCTCGGTGCGTTGATGCAGTCCGCCCAATCCTTCCAGCACATGGTTTCGGCCTTGTCATGGCCCGTTGACAACATGGGCAAGGTGGCGGAATGGCGGGCGTCGGTGGAGCGGGTGCTCGGCCTGGCGAGTGCGTTGGAGCAATTGGAGCGCGAGATCAGTAAATCCGAACCCAACCGTCTGCATCTGGAAAAGAAGGCGCAATCGGTGTTGCGTTTGAACGATCTTTGCCTGTTGAGGCTGGATGGCATCGTGTGCTTGCCTTGCATCAATGAAGAAATCAAGGCGGGCGACAGAATATTGATTACCGGCAACGCATTTACCGGCAACAAATTGTTCAAAGCCATTTGCGGACTTTGGCCGTGGGGTAACGGCACGATTGAGCTTCCCGGCGAGGAAGCCATATTTTTCATGCCACCTCGACCCTATTTGCCGACCGGTACCTTGAGAATGGCCATTTGCTACCCCTACAGCGAGGATGCCTTCGGCCAGGAAGAACTGGAAAAGGCTCTGGAGCTTGCCGGTCTGAAGGGCATGATTGCGCAACTGGACGAAAGCGCGGATTGGGAAAAGAACCTGGAGCGCGAAGAACAGCAACGTCTCGGCATGGTTCGATTGTTGTTGCAAAAGCCGAAATGGATTTTGATGCAGGAAGCCTTCAGCTCGCTCGATCCTACCAGCGAGGTCGACATGATGCGATTGATCAATCAAAAACTGCCCGATTCCGCGTTGCTGACCATTACCAAGCAGCCGGCGATACAGGCGCTGCATCACCGCGAAATCAACGTTTGTTAGGGAAGCGCTGATTTTGGTGTTGTGAGGATTTCGTCAAAATAACTTTCCGATGTAGGGTACGCACAGCGTACCCTACGCTCAATCGAGAAAATGGGCTTGCCTACAGGTGATATTGCGGACTCAATTCCTTCACCGCATCCACCATCGCCTTGACGTGTTCGGGATTGATGTCCGGCAGGATGCCGTGGCCCAGATTGAAAACATGACCTGAACCCTGGCCGAAACTTTGCAGCACCTGGCCTACCTTCTCGCGTATCACGTCGGGTTGCGCGTACAGCGTGATCGGGTCCATATTGCCTTGCAAGGCAACTTTGTCGCCGACGCGGGCTCTGGCGTTACCGATGTCGGTCTGCCAATCCAGGCCAAGAGCGTCGTAGCCGGTTTCCGCCATTGCTTCCAGCCACAAACCGCCGCCCTTGGTGAACAAAATGGTCGGGATGCTTTGGCCGTCGCGCTGGGTGTGCAATAACTGGCGAACTCGTTGCGCATAGCGGAGCGAAAACTCCATGTAGTCGGCATGGCTGAGCATGCCGCCCCAGGTGTCGAATACCATCACGGCGTCGGCGCCGGCCGCGATTTGGGCGTTTAGATAAGACGCGACCGATTGAGCCAGTTTGTCCAGCATTTGATGCATCAATTGCGGCTGCTCGAACATCATGCTTTTGACTTTTTGGAAGCTCTTGCTGCTTTTGCCTTCTACCATGTAGGTCGCCAGCGTCCATGGGCTGCCGGAGAAGCCGATCAGCGGCACCCTGTCATGCAGGTTGGTTTTGATCAGGCGCACCGCGTCCATCACATAACGCAATTCCGTTTCAGGGTCCGGGATGGGCAAATTGGCCACATCGGCCGCGCTGCGAACCGGATGCGCGAATTGGGGGCCTTCGCCTTCCGCGAAGGACAGGCCTAGCCCCATGGCATCCGGTATCGTCAGAATGTCGGAAAACAGAATCGCCGCATCAAAGCCGAAGCGGTCGATGGGCTGCAAGGTGACTTCGCAAGCCAGCTCCGGATTGGTGCACAATTGCATGAAATTACCGGCTTTGGCGCGGACTTCGCGATATTCGGGCAAATAACGTCCGGCTTGCCGCATCATCCACACCGGGGTGCGTTCCACGGGTTGTCTGAAGAGGGCGCGCAGAAATAAATCGTTTTTTAAAGTTGTCATCGGTCTCGTAGAGTTGTGGGCAATCAAGCAGCTAAGGATTCCGGCAAAATCACATCCCCATTTTACTCCCTCGCCCTCTCCCGAGAGGGGAGGGGGCTTTTACGACACTTTCCTCTGGGTGAGGGAATAAACAGGGACGTTATTTTTGGCCATAACCTGAATTATTGTTTGCGGCGGCTTTCCTTTTGTATCACGTTAAAGCGCTTGACCAGGCCTTGGTTGAATTCGTTCGGCATGTCGGATTTGTTATTCAGGGCATCGATGGATGACGGGAAGGAGCCATAAATCAGTACGTATCTTTCCTGACCTTCCTTGCCGATGCTGTAATACTTCAGGCTGTCGCGGTATTCGGCGTATTTTTTCAGGAAGCGACTGACCCCTTGTTTGTTCGACAATACCATGATCTGCACCGTGTAATTGCTGGCGGGCTGCGACATGATCCAGTCCAGATCGCCGCCGTCAGTTCCGGTTTTGCCGGCGGTGGGTTTTTCCGTTGTTTTGGCGGTTGCCACAGGTGTCTCCACTGTAGGGTTTTCCGCGGGTCTGGGTGGCTCGGCTGCGGGCTCAACGGCAGGCACCGATGGTGCGGGTTCGGGTATTGCAGGCAGTTTTGCCTCGACGGGTGCGGCAGGCGGTACGGGATCGGGACTTGGGGCTGGTATTGACGCGGCGGTTGCTGTCGGCGTGATCTCGATCGTGGGCGGCGTTTCCGGTGCCGTGGGAAGATGCTCTGAGGGCAAATGCTCAGGTATCAAGGCATTGGCCGGTGTCATGCTGTGCGTGTCGACCGTCGGCGCTTTTGTAATTTGTTCTGTAATTTTTTCTACTGACGCAATCGGGGTTGGCTCGCTGCTGGCTGGCTCCGCTTCGGCTGGTGCATCGGCGACGTTGTCTTCGAAAACCATTGGCGGTAACAGGGTATAGGCGGCAAAGCCCGCCGCGGCGACGATGACCAAAACGCCTAGCCATAAACCCAGCTTGCGTTGCTTGCCCTGATAGTGTTCGACCTTGGGCAGTTCGGCCAGCAGCTTGCCCGGAATACCTTGGGTTTGTCGGAACAACTCTTCTGCGAGTTCATCGGTGACGGCTTTGAAGGAAAGTTGAGTGCCTGGTTGTGCTGAAAGATTTTGCAGATATTCCAGGCATTGACGCTGATTGAGCGGGGGCAATTCGATCAGATGACAAGCATCCAGGGTTTTATCGGAACTGGATTTCGTTTGAAACTCGTCGGAATTCATCGCAAAAACCAGCCTCAGACCCGGCAGAGAATAGGCAAAATCGATCAACTCCCCGATCAGTCCTGGTACCAGTTCGCCGGCGTCATCTATCGCCAGCACCACTTTTTGCTTGGCGCAGAAGGCGCGCAATGAGGACATGTCGAAACGCAGATTGGCGCTGCTCAGGTTCAAAAACTGGCTCAGCCGAGTCATGACCGATTCGAAACTCAAGGCGGACGAGCCCGGTAGCAGGCAAATCGGCCAGACGTCCTGATGGCTATTGATCAAAGCCTGAAACAGCGTGGTCTTGCCTATGCCTTCTGGGCCGCACACTATCAAGGATTGCTGCAGATTGGTCAGCAAATGGATCAGCAGATCCAGCTTTTGCGAACGATCAGGCGTCAGCAGTATGCGTTCCGATGTCCTGTTGACGCCAAAGCTGCCAGGGCGTTTCGGGCTATAGGTCAGGTTGTCGTTATCCAGCATACGTGTTCAAGGTCGCTTGCAATTGCGCCAGGTCGACATTGACCGGCAACGAGGCCTTGCCGAGCGCTTGCAGCAGAATCACGCGGATTTTGCCGTCGACGTTTTTCTTGTCGACCGCCATCAAATCCACGTATTGAGCAGTCGTCATAGTTGCGGGTGGTGTTATCGGCAGATTGGCCGTCTTGAACAGGGCAATCACGCGAGCGACGTCGGCATCGTTCAGCCAACCCAGGCGCCGCGACAAATCGGCGGCAAAGCAGGTGCCAATCGCCACCGCCTCGCCATGCAGATAATGGCCGTAGCCACTGCCGGTTTCGATCGCATGGCCGAAGGTATGGCCTAAGTTCAAGGTGGCCCGGACGCCGGATTCGAATTCGTCTTCCCCGACCACTTCGGCCTTGTTGGCGCAGGAGCGCTCTATCGCGTAGGCCAGAGCTTCCTTGTCGCGGGCCAATAACTTGGGCATGTTGGCTTCTAGCCATTGCAAAAATTCCGGATCGCGGATCAGGCCGTATTTGATCACTTCGGCCAGGCCGGCGGATAATTGCCTGTCATCCAGCGTGTCCAGCACATCGGCATCGGCGATCACGCACTGCGGCTGGTAAAACGCGCCTATCATGTTCTTGCCCAAGGGGTGATTGACGCCGGTCTTGCCGCCGACCGACGAATCCACTTGCGCCAGCAGGGTGGTCGGAATCTGGATGAAGGCGATGCCGCGCTGATAGCAGGCCGCCGCGAATCCGCCCATGTCGCCGATCACGCCGCCGCCCAGTGCGATGAGCGTAGCATTGCGGCTAAATTTTTTCGTTAGCAACTGGTCGAAGATTTTTTCCAGATACTGCAGGCTCTTGTATTGCTCGCCGTCCGGCAGAATCACGGTTTCCACGTGATGATCCGGCAGTGCGGCCTGCACTTTGGCCAGGTAAAGCGGGGCAATGGTTTCGTTGCTGACGATGGCGACTTGTTTGGAGCGGATGTGACGGGCCAGTAAATCCGCCTGGCCCAGTAAACCGGAGCCGATGTAAATGGGATAGTCGCGGGAGTTGTCTAGGTTAACGTGCAATACTTTCATGATTTTCCAGAGCAGCCTGATATTGCTGCAAAATGGTTTTGACCACTGTCTTTCCTGGCAGCGAGCCGGAATCGATCGTAAAGTCGGCGCACTCCAGATACAGCGGTTCGCGTTGCGCCAGCAAGGATTGCAAGCGCTCGCGCGGATTGTCGGTGCGCAACAACGGCCGTTGGGTGTCGTGTCGCGTTCTGAATAAAATTTTATCGATGGAGCAATGCAGATACACCACAAAGCCGCTGGCTTTCAAGGCTTCGCGGTTTTCCGGCTTCAACACCGAACCGCCGCCGGTGGCCATCACGATACCTTTGATCGACGTCAACTGCTGGATTACGACCTGCTCGCGCAAGCGAAAACCTTCTTCGCCTTCGTAGGAAAAAATGGTCGGAATATCCACGCCCATGCAGTCCTCGATGACTTTATCGCTATCATAAAACGGGCACTGCAATGCTTTGGCCAATTGCTTGCCGATGGTGGTTTTACCCACGCCCATCAGGCCGATCAAGTAGATATTCTCCAGTTTTTTCATCGATAGCGGGTCAAGGCATGCAAAGGCAAACATTATGCCCACTTTTTGTCATGAATAAAATGCAGGGCATCTTTAATGGAAAAAGCTAAAGCTTTTTCACTCCAGTCGAAATTCAGCAATTGGGGGAGTGCAATAGCTTTAGCTATTGCCCAATAGCGCTGGCATTTTTTGCGTTCACGACATCATTCGCCGGACGAAGGGCTAGAAGTTGCCTTACGCAAACTGCGCCGCAATCTGCGTCTGAATCTTTTCCGCCATGGCCCTACGGTCCGCCGCATCGCGAATCGGACGGCCCACCACCAGATAATCGGCGCCGTTTTGTATGGCTTGTTCGACGCTGACCGCGCGTTTTTGGTCGTCGTCCTCACGGTTGTCGACTGGACGTATGCCGGGCGTGATCACCAGCAGTTTTTGCCCCAATTCCTGGCGTATCATCGATACTTCCAGGCCGGACGAAACGATACCGTCGCAACCTATCTGCAACGCACGTTTGGCGCGCGACAACACCAATTGTTCGACGTCGCAGTGAAAGCCCAGATCATCCAAATCGCCTCTATCCAGGCTGGTCAAAGCCGTGACTGCCAACACTTTAAGGTCGCCCTTGGCCTTGGCAGCCGCTTCCATGATGGAGTCGTTGCCGTGTATGGTGGCTAAATCCACGCCCTTGTTGCTCAAGGCCTTGATAGCTCTGCCCACGGTGGCGGGTATGTCGAAAAACTTCAGGTCGACGAATACCTTTTTCTCGCGCGCTTTCAGCCATTCGATAAAGCCGAAATAATCCCCGGACATAAACAATTCCATGCCTACCTTATAAAAAATCACGGCATCGCCCAGTTCTTCGACCAGTGTCTTGGCCTCGTCGATGCTAGGAACGTCCAGCGCCATGATCAGGCGTTCGCGGACGGGGATGGGTTTGCTGGAGATGAATGAATCAGTCATGTAGCAGGTTCCATTGGAAGGTTGAATATGGAGAGGGATTTTAGACGATGAAGCTCCCTCGCGTCTTGAGGAAGTTCAATTGCCGCTATTCAGAAAGGAACACCAGTTTGTTTATCTTAAAAATTAGTTGAGGCGTATTGGAACCGTTCGTGGTGAGACCGTCGAACCCTGAGCGGTTTTTCCACGCACCAACTTATTGGGTGAGCCTATCAAAACCCGTCCCTTCGACTGGCTCAGGGTGAACGGGGTTTTGATAGGCTCGACTGCGTTTTTTAGGTTTGTAAGGCGTTGGAAAGCAAAGCAAAATCAGTTGTAGGAGCGACGCACAGTCGCGCTTTAAAGCCTAAATTCACGACTATACAGTCTCTCCCAGTGCTTTGTTTTATAGCTACCGGGATGGAGAAAATACGGACAAATGCGAAAAACCCCGTTGGGTTCCAAAGGCTCTGGAGTCCAAATCGTAATCGTTCAGCAAGATGGCAAACACCATAAAGCCGCACACCAAGCCACTCAGTTTGAGTAACTTGTAAGGGCGTAACGGGAAATTGAACAAGTATTCAATCCCGTAGGCCAGGCATAACAATCTGAACAGAAAAATGACCGGAAATTGGGTGTCCGCCAGCAAGACGGTCGCGACCGCGAAAAAAGAAATCAACAGGTCCTGTGTCGAAAAGGAAAAAACTTCCCGGCGCGTTACCCGGGTGCCGATAAAAACCACCAGCATCAGGGTCGCCAGAAAACTATTGGCGATAATATCGATATAGGGATTGCCCAGCTGTTCGCTGGTCAATATGAATCCCGAAAAAGTGGCAGTAATATAAATGCATAGTTTGATCAGCGAATTGACGAAATTGGCTTTGAGCAACAGAACCAATAACGCCGACAAAATCAGGCTGGCCAGAAAAAAGAAGTCTTTTTCGGAAAACAGCGGGAATGATTTGAACATCACGAAAATCATCGCCCATAAATACAGCAAAACCGCAAATTCGATATAGAACCGCGCTCCCCAATATAACCAGCCGAAGCGCCTTAAAATACCTTTGCGGCGGTCGCTGGCATTGATTTCAGGTCTTAGCCGCCAACCCGTTTTATCGGCTTGATAAAAAAACAGCAATATTCCGCCGCAAATCAAAGCATAGGCGCCGATGACGGCTAAATCGCTTTGATAGCGCAGCAGAAACGCGGCCAATAAAAAGATGGACTGCAACGCATAAATGCAGGAAACGGCTTCGGCATGAGTAAAACCGTGCGCCAACAAGCGATGGTGAATGTGGCGTTTATCGGGAGAAAACGGCGATTGGCCGCTATAGATACGCTGGCTCATCACCATCAGCGTATCCAGCACCGGCAGGCCTAAAAGCAACAGGGGCAAGGCAGGATTGAGCGTGACATAGACGTTTTCGACCAGATAAATGCACAGAAACGCGGCCATGAAGCCGATGAACTGACTGCCCGTATCGCCCATGAAAACGATCGCGGGATGGCTGTTGAAGCGCAAAAAACCCAGGATGCCGCCAATCAAGGCCAGCGCGATCAGCGCCAAATCCTTGCCGCCCACGTGCTCGGCGAAAAAGGCAATCGCGGCCAATGTCATCAACATGATGCCGGCCGCCAAGCCATCCAAGCCATCGGAAAGATTGACCGCATTGGTTACGCCCACAACGAAAATAAACGTCAAGGGATACGCAATCCAAAGAGGGGCGTCGTCCAGGCCAAAAAACGGCAGGCATCTCAAGTAAATGCCCTGATATAAAACGAAAATAACGGCCAAGAATTGCCCGAAAAACTTCCATTTATAATTCAAGTTGAATACGTCATCCAGCAAGCCAAAAAGCACGATAATGGAACCGCCGATTAACAAGCTGCTGAAGGGGGCGGCGAATGGCGCGAGCACGGAAACGGTGATAAGGGTGGCCAGCGACAGGCCCAGTCCGCCACATCTGGGGATTGCTTTTTTATGAACCTTGCGTTCGTCGGGTTGATCCAGCATACCCAGGCGCCCGGCCGACTTGATCAAGACAGGCATGGATAACACGCTGATCAATGTGGCCAGAGTAAAGCTTAAGAATAATTCCATTTTATCAATCCAATTGCGACAGAGGCTTTAAGTGTTTTTAAAGCATCCAGTTCATTCCAAAAATACCAAGTCAAACAGCCTAGAAATAATTTCCGCTTATGGTTTCCATGCACTGCGTGGGAACCTGCTCAGGGACGCTCTAGCGTCCCGAACCGCAGAGCGGTTCAGGCTGCATTCCCACGCGGCGCATGGGAACGATGAGCCCGGAGGGCGGGAAGATATTTCAACCAAATCCTAAACTGCATTGAAGCCAAACAGCGTAGGAGCGACGCCTCGTCGCGACTTGAGAAGTCTCAATCGCGACGAGGCGTCGCTCCTACAGAATATTTAAAGAGTGCTCGATCCAGTTTTCCATTCGACTCCCCGTTGGAGGCTGCAAAATCCCCCCTCTCCTTGCGGGTGAGGGGAATACATAATGTACACACCTGATTTATACCCCACTCATCCTGACCTTTTCCCGCCGGGAGAAGGAATTGGCTTACCTTTTTCGACACCCTCAGAAGTCGGGTCAGCAAAATCCGCAAGCTATTTTGGACCAGATTCCAAACCGGCATTCACAGGCACGATGTCCTTGCCGGGCAAATAATCCGGCAACACCGTCACCAAATCCTTCATGAAGGCCTGCAAACGCTGATCGGCCACTTCGATATCCTGCCCTTTGTCCAAGGATGTGACCAATCTGACCAATGAGCCATCGGTACGATGCAGGGTAATCGCGTCGTAGAACAAATACCATTTCACCAGGTATTCGTTGGTAATCGAGCGGCCGCGTTGCTGAAACCAATAATAGACCAGTTGTTTGTAATCGCCTTTTTCGATCACCGCGCGATTGACCATGAGCGGCGTGCCCTGAATTTCCAACTCCGGAAACTCGCGTTGGCCAAAACTGGTAATCTGCCAGCCATCGCCGGGAATACAACTGCGCGGCGAATGCACGGACGCGCCCTTGCGCTGGGATTGATAATAAGCCGAATAAAAATTGACACTGCCCTTGCCGTCGGCCGATGCGTAATTTGCCACGACATAATCGGTCAACTTCAAGGTATCCAGATACTTTTGCTCGATATAGTCGCGCCGCCCTTGCCAGCCAGCCAGTTGCAACGGAAAGTTCAAAAAAGCCTTGCGTTGCGGAATGATTTCCTCATCGCCGCGTAAAAACTGGCCGGACACACCCACGACCAGGATTAGCGCCAGCACGACATAGATCGACTTGTTCAAATAAAAGCCCATTTGCCCGGTCTTGCCAGGGGCAAACCATTCTTCGGGCAATTGCACCAGGTCCGTAAACGCGGTTTTTTTACCGCTGAGCCGGGAAAAAAGCCACATTTCGATGAACAGCAGCACCATGCACAATAAAAACACCGCCCAGCCTTCGAAATCGTGCAAAAAGCCCTCGGCCATTTCGGTGCCCCAATTATTGACCAATAAACCGATTACGCCGATACGGAAGCTGTTCATGAAAATGGTCAATGGCACCGAAGACAAAAAGATCAGGACTTTTTGCCAAACCGGGCCCTTGAACAAATAAGCGCATAAAAAAGACAGGCTGGCCAGTGGGAACAAATAACGCAAACCGCTACAGGCCTCCACCACCTGCAGTTTGTAGCCACCCAGATCGATCACGTTGCCTTCCAGATACACCATGATGTCGCAGGCGCGGATAAACTCCACGCCCAGCCAGGATGACATCAGCTGCAGCTTGGAAGACAGATTGTTGATGATGAACTGCGGGAAGGGCACCATGAAAACCAGAAAAACCAGCGGCACCCAGGCGATTTTCAAGCCGGATTTGCCAAACGCGGCGGCAAAAATGCCAACGACCGCCAGGATGAAGGCATAGTGCTGAATGGTGCGGATGGTTGCCAGTCCGCCGAGGACAAACAAAAACAGCCCCAACAGCAGAAGCCCCAGGCCGAGTAACGAAGCTTTGAAATCTTCGACAAAGCGCAATTCCCGTCGACGCATCCATATCAAATAGACGCTGATGGCCGGGATGAAGAAGCCGTGGCTATATTCTTCGCTGCCCATCCAGATAGCGGTCATTTCGGCCAGGCTTTCGCTGAATACCACGCCCAGCAGAACGAGAGCCAAACCCCATAGCGCTAATACGAGTGTTTCAGGGTTGCGTGAGATTGAAATAGTGTCTTTTAGAGAATCCATTGATAAAAACTAATGTCAAGTCCATAAAAATTCCGCCGGGGCGGAATGCCCAAAAGTATCGTGTCAGGCGCTAAGGCATCTCGTTATACACAAATTTCTAATGGTTCCCATGCTCCGCGTGGGAACCTGTTCAGGGACGCTCTAGCGTCCCGAACCGCAGAGCGGTTCAGGCTGCATTCCCACGCGGAGCATGGGAACGATGCGCTCGGAGTACGGGAAATTATTTTCAACCAAATCCTAAGGCATCTCGTTATACACAAATTTCGTCTATCGGCCGGGAAGTCGATAACCATTGCCAGAAATAGTGAACCCAAAGCATCCCTGTTGCCAGGATTCCTGCAATCCCCGCCCGGATGACGAGTTTGTGTATAAAGGTTTACGCTTTCGGATGTCGTTTATGACCATATTACTTTGAAAGTCATTGTAGGGGCGACGCACTGTCGCGATAAATGGCTTCAATCGCGACTATGCGTCACTCCTATAGCTAGAACTTTCATGTGCCGGGGTGATACGTCTTTTTCATGATCCGTTACTCTGAAAGTCATGGTGGACGAAGCGCCGGAACGCTTGGAAAAAGCTAAAGCTTTTTTACTCCAAAATCACGCTGGGAGAGTGCGATTTGCTTTAGCTATCGCACTGAGTGCAAATCTTCCCGGCTTGCTCGGCCTGACCCGGTAGCGGTAACTTTCATTCTCCGGGGTATTGCCGTATTTTCATGAACGTTAGGGTGGTATCCATGATGATTTTCATAATACCAAATAAGGTGTCACTTATTTAAGCAAAAATGCAACAGCGTAATTTCTCGTCGCTAGACCAGCGCAAACGCTAACATGAACCTGATTTTGGTCAAGCCTTCGATCAACTTCAGCGATAACTCAGGAATGAACATGAAATAATCCTCCAAGGATGCGGATCGGCAGCAATTACGTGGTCTGCGCTTGATGTGGCGCCGGTTCCTCTCCAGCTACGCCTGTCGATGCGGGTTATTTTGCCGCAATGCGTGATCGGGACAGATTGATAGGCTCTCTGCTTTGCCGGAAATGCCTTCGCTACCGCATGCTGATTTGATCGACTTCGATCATGAACGTATGGCCGTCAACGGTTTGGATATTATAAGTACCGTTGGGCGTGTAGACATTGCCAACAACCTCGCCATCCTGGCTTTGGGCGAAATACATTCTATAGAACTGGTTATCGTCGTCCATCGTCCCCACCCAGCTTAAGGTGCCGTCTTCCAGGGCCACCATGCTTTCCTGTTTGACCGTAAACAATCCCACGGGCAAATCCACTGCCATCTCGCCGCCTTCCGGCAGGGCGGCCAGTTCATCGGTTGGAATACTGATCTCCAATTCTTCTCTGGGAGGATCGATGACCCGTGCTTGAAAAGGGGCGTCATCGGTGAGTTGGGGTTGTGCGCTTTCGACGGCAGCCGGTTTCCTGCTGCCCTTATAGCCGGTGATATAGACCGTTTTGATGGAGGCGTTTTCTTGAATGATCGAGTAGTTATAGTTTTGCAACAACTGGCCCAGTGCCGATTTCCAATCCGCGGCGGCCAGTTTTTGATTGATCACATCGTTCTCGATGCCCGCATCGAATTTGAAGTTGATCCCGGTTTGTTGAGCGATTTTTTGGGTGACATGGGCCAGATTCTGATGGTTAATCACCATGGAAACCAACGCGGGTTGTCCGGCAAAGGACCGCTGGCTCATGTTTTCAGCCTGAATGCTAGCCGACATCGTCAGAGAAAAAATCAATATCACCGCGATGCTACGCCGGTTAGGCATGACGCTAGAGTGCCTGTCGTGAGTGCGAGCATCTTCTTTTAAGTAAATATGGTGCTGCTTGCAAATGGCTTGTAAGGCGCGAAAAGCCCGTGGATTGGCGCCGCTTAAATGGCTTTGACAAATCAGCGCGGCTTGGCCGTTAATTATGCAAGGTTGTAGGTAATTACAGGCGGGAAAGGCCTGATACCAATGCCGTAACTCGTGAGCCAAATAACGCGCTTGAACGACCGGTTGCGTAGCCGAGCGGTAAACCTGTTCGATGATGTCGATGGCATTCATATCTTGTCTCGATGATCGGTCAAGCGCGTCTAAAACCAGAGAACGAGCGGTTGCCGGCAAAACGCATGAGTCATAAGGGTATGGCCGCGGAACTTCCCGGAATTTCGATTATTACGCTGCCCTCTCCTCGCGAAGGGGGGGTAAAAGCCCTCTCTCCTCGCGGGAGAGAGCGGGGGTGAGGGGAATAATAGTGTAACACCTGATTTAACTCCCTCATCCTAACCTTCTCCCTGAGGGAGAAGGAACTGTATTGCTTGTTTCGACAACCTCCGAACCGAGGTGCCTATATATTCAATCCCGTTTTAGCTTTTAAAATGGCTTTGATCGCTTCCGGATCGCGTTCCTGGCCAATCCAGCGTTCTGCTTCCAGCATTTTCAAATCCACCAGGCAACGATACCAGCATCCCTGCATGAAATGGAATGCAAAGCCTTTGGTTCCATCCAGAAAGCCAAGCTTAAAGAAATAACGATAGAAGAAATACAAAATAGGCCGTATGAAATAGGGAAGTCTGGCGTAAACCGCTGTTTTTAGCCAGCGTTTGAGTTTTGCTTGGCCGGCGGTTTGGCTATGCATGGCGTTGTCAGTAGCCATAAAACCATATTTTAAATTTAACAAATCCAGCATTTCCCGAGTGGCATAACCATTATGCTTGTTGACCCACCAACTGACGCTGTTCAAATTGTCATCGACGATATTGCCACGCAAATGCTCGGACGTGCCGCGCTCCAATACAATGTGCTCATCCATCCAGCGCTGTTCAATACGTCCCGTTCCCCGTCGCCACAACCGCAATACATCGATGGGATACATCGCCCCATGGCTAATCCATTGACCTAAAAAAACGTATTTACGGCGCATGAAAAAACCACAAACGTCTGTATTTGCTTGGGTTAACGCGCTTGCTATTTCATGCTTTAGATCTTCTTCAATATATTCATCTGCGTCGATACGCAAAATCCAATCGGTATCGATCCCTGTATTATCAAGTCCCCATTGAAATTGCGCGGCATAATTGATCCATGCATTTTGATAAAAATCAGCCCCAAAATAGTTGGCGATTTGTTGAGTGTCATCACTAGAATAACTATCCACCACCACGATTCTGCTGACAAAGCCTTGCAAGCTTTCAATGCAGCGGCGCAGATGCAGGCTTTCATTGTAGGTCAATATGATGGCGGTAATATCCAGGCTCATGAATGTTCCTTGTTTAGAATGCGTTGTTTGATAGGTGTGGCAGGATTACCCGCTACAACAGTCCATGGTGGAACATTCCGAATCACGGTTGATCTTGCACCGACTACAGCCCCCTCTCCAATCGTAACGCCCGGACCAACGAAAACATCCGCAGTAACCCAAGCATAATTACCTATTTTAATGGGTGCGGTAATCAATGGCATATCGGTCCTCGTATAATCGTGGCTTGCAGAACATAGATAGGAATATTGGCTAACAGTTACATGAATACCTAACTCGATTTTATCTACTGAATAGCAGTCAACATAATGACTTAAACAACTATGTTTACGCATTATTAAATTCCAAGGCGCCCAAATCTTGGCTGATGGATAAGGGTGAACCCCTTCTTCAATAGTAGCGCCAAATAATCTTAATAGGAAACGTCTCCAAAAATGAAAGGGTATTGGGCTTGGTCTATATAGTGTTAGCCAAGTAATATTCCAAATTATACGAGTCAGTTTATTTGACTTGGATAATTTTTGATAAACAACACGATTTCTATCCAGCATTCTCGATTATAAAAAATGATTATTTTAGATGGACGCAATCAGGTTTAGAGTTATTACCTAATAACCAGTTATAAACATCAGTCATTTGATTTGAAATGAATTCCCAGCTGAAATGTGATTTTACTAATAAATTTCCATTTTCCCCCATGCTACGGAGTTCGCTGTTATGCATCCCAAAAAGATTAATTAGCCCATCTTTAATAGAAAAAGCATTAGGATTAACCGAAATAGCAGCATTTTTGTTAAAACCAGAAGGTAAGTTGCATTGTGGTGTCATAATTACTGGGAGACCATAGGACCACGCTTCTAAAACAGTCATTGGCAGACCTTCACTAAAAGATGGCAAAATGTAAGCATCTGCACAAAGATAGCATTCAGCTTTATCTTCGTTAAATTGAGGCCCTATGAAATGCACAAATTCAGTTAAGCCGAGCTTTTTGACTTTGTCTTTAAGGAAATCTTCATGGCTGAGTTGATCCCAGCCAGCAATAACTAAATTCCAGTTGTCCAGTTTATTAGAATCTCTTGTAAGAACAAGGGCATCAAGCAACTCCGAAACGCCTTTTTTAGGGTGTAGTCTCCCTAAAAATAATAAAATCCTTTTATCATAACCTATATTCCTTCTCCATTGAGGAATAGAATTTATCTTGTTATTTTGAGTATTGATTCCATTTGGAATGATGCAAATTGGATTTCTTAATCCATATTCACGAATCGAATTTGCTTCTTCTTCGCACAAGGCATGAATGCATGAGGCATTCTTTAAATGTTTTGCCTCATAAAAGAAAGACGCAAGCCGCTTTTTTAAATTAGAGTTCTTTAAAGCCCATGGGTCTAGCATTCCATGTGGTGATATTATATAAGGCTTATTGCTAGACTCTGCCCATTTCAAAGAAGCAATTGATGTATACATCCACAATCCATGAGAGTGTAATATATCGATTTCGGATTTTAATAAAAATTCAATTAATTTTGGCGCAAATCCAAATGAAGATGGGCCAATTTTATTTAAGTTGTGTACGGATACAGCCCCCCATCCTCGCATATCTTCTTGAGTAAATATATCATTTAGACCTATCACATTAACATTGAAAGTATGTGAGCTATTTAAGCCTATGGCCAAGTTTCTCATTGCATCATACAGACCTCCCGAGTTCCGAGAAATAGAAGCACTCAAAAAACCTATTTTCCCCGCATTATTAATATCCATAATATAATATTATTTAACCAAGAAGTAGAATGTGGTGGTTTTTTTGCTGCATTATTAGCAGCCATCATAATATTTTTTGCAAAGACATCCGTGGACCATTGATCGATAATTCTACGACTCGAATTACCCATTTGTTCGATATCGCATCCGTTGGATGTGATTGTTAGCATTAAATCAGTAAGACAACTTGTTTCGTAAGGATCAAAAGTAAATCCATTAACGCCTTCAATAACCAAATCTGCAGCACAACCACATTTATTTGATACCAAAACGGGTAAACCGCTTGCCATCGCTTCATTAACTACTAGTCCCCATTGCTCTGTTGTACTCGCTTGTATATATGCATTAGCTGCGCCGTAATATATAGGTAGCTCAGGATATTGTACAAAACCTGGGAAATGAATAAACTGATTTAAACCTAAGTTAGCTACGTGGTTCTCAAGTTTATTGCGTAGCGGCCCATCACCTAAAATAACTAGATGCCAAAAATCTAAAGAATCTGTTGTGCTTTTGTATTTTGCATATGCATCAATTAGTCTAAAAAGATTTTTCTTTTCGACAAAGCGGCTGCTATTAATAAAGTAGTTACTTGGTAGGGAGTAAGACTCTCTATAATATTTGATGTCGTTTTTTACTTTTTTTGATCCTCTAGAAAAATGCTCGTTGTCAACTGTGTCATAGCCGATAAATAAGTCGTTTTTAGGTAATCCTAGTTTGTTAAGATAATCGACATGTAATGATCCGCCGCCAATTCCTGCTGAAAATAACTTTACAATACAGGTTTTAATCCACTCTTTCCATGGCTTACGAGTTTCATCTGACTCAGTACTCGCAGACATAACAATTGCTGGTGTATTATTTTTCACGGCCCATTCGAGCGTTAATAATGCAGGTAGTGTTGACCATCCTGGGATTGCAATAACATCAGGGGATTTTTTGTTTAACGTTGCCCATAATTTAGACTTAATTTCATCGCGACTTTTTAGGTCAATATCTTTGTCGCTAAAGAGTGTTATATGTTCGAAAGATTTAGCTGGAGGAACTATGTCCCATGCATAAGTATTGTCAACACAAGTGTACTCAATTGCTGTTAGGTTACAAAGGGTGCTTAAGGCGTTTAATCGGGCGTGGTGATAAGGGCCAAAACGGTGAAAAGTAATTAAAAAATTCATTTTATA
This sequence comes from Methylomonas rapida, assembly GCF_024360925.2. NCBI lineage: Bacteria > Pseudomonadati > Pseudomonadota > Gammaproteobacteria > Methylococcales > Methylococcaceae > Methylomonas > Methylomonas rapida. The sequence goes on from NZ_CP113517.1 coordinate 471,887, forward strand.
AACCATGTCAATGGAATAAGCAAGCATGTTTATCTGATTGATAAAATTAGATCAGAAATCTAGGAAAGTTTTCTTAATAAAGTTTATTTCCCAATAATATTGTTATCTATAATAAATTTTCGAGTTTCTATCCACCATTCTGCATTCGGATCCCAGGTTTCTTGCCAGCCACCCCATATTATTGCTCCGTCAGCAAATGCAAGGGCTGTCTCCAGTTGAACTCTCCAGAAAGATGCTGGTATGTATTTGTTCTTAAGTAACTTATTTGAGTCGTGATATTTTGGCCATAAAAAAACAATCACAGGTTTTCCGTTTGCAAGGCGTCTTGCTTCTTTGATCTGTGCTTTCGCATATTCTACCCAGCCATATTGATCATCATAAAATGTATAAATGGAAGGATATAGGGCATCTACCGTATCTGCTAAAGATTGAAGAGCATCATTATCTTTTTGCCAACTAATATATTCCTTACTTGTAGGCTTTTTTATTGCGCGCCAATAATCTCGCACAGGCGGTGCGCCATAATAGCCAATAAGCTTGGTGGTGCCACTTGCTTTTAAATCTTGTATAACTTTCTGGTACTTTTTAACGGATTGAGCGACTAGATTTTTATTGCCTGTTACTGGCCAACGCTCAATATCGATTACGGCTTTGTCAATTTTTGAATTATTGATTTGTCTGCTTGCATTGATAATATTGGTTAAGGCCGGGGTTTGGTTTTTATCTTTGCTTGATAATAACGCGGATTCGTATATTATCGGAATGGGGGCTATATTATAGTTTCTTAAGTCGGGCTTGTTTTTATAAAGAAATCCGTCGTATATTTTAAAATCGGCATGGGTTGAGAATGACAGGCAATACAAAATTAAGCCTATAAGAAAAGATAAATTTTTCATGCTAACCGCTCCTATGAGTGTTTTCTACGATTTTTTCATATTTTGCTAATATTATTGCCGCCATGAAGAACTCCATGTTTCCCAGTAGACTACCCTGTTTTAAAGATAATAAAAATGAGTAGAAAACCATTGATAACAACACGGCAGCGTACTGATTCATTTTAATGTCAAGTTTGATTTTTTTGTATGTACGGATAATAGTCTTTAGTAGAAAAATCAAGATCAATATGTAAAGACTAAAGCCGATAATACCTTCTTCTCCCAGAATTTCAAAGGGTAGGAAGTGGGGGTAAATACCTAGGATGCGCGGGTCAAAGGAGGCTGAATTTCCAAGGCCTATAAACATTTTTATTCCGCTGCGACCCCAGTGATCCAATAACACGAAGGCATTGTCAAATCGCCCGCCCATGCTTTGTTCCATCTCACTGTCTTTCCAGCGAGAACTGCCTTTCCAGAATTCATCTAATGACCATGTAACAACCCATGTTATTGATGCCAATAGAAATAAAATTGTAAAAAATCCTTTTATATTAGAAACCTTGTTCACTAATGGCCAGGTTAGCATTAGCGAAAAGAAAACACCTATTAGCTGTCCACGTGATCCAGATCTTATGATTAAAACCAAGCATAACGCGGCGATAGGCCACTTTAGAATTTTTAATATTTTTATTGAGTGTTCTTTAATCAATAATGCAGAAAAAAATACATACCCCCCTAACTGAGCTACCGTCAATGGGTTGCCTAATTGTTCGTTTAAGTAATGACTGAATCCGCCGCGACCACCGGTGAGAACTATTCGTCTGTGAAACCATTCTACCTCGAATGCAAGCATGTATACGAGAATGCCTCCAATTATTACAAAGTAGCTTAATACGGGTTTTATGTCTTCATGTTTACTAAATAGAAGTGGATTTATGATGAGTAATGTAATCAAGTAGGGCCAGAATTTTCGCCATAAGTCATAGCTTAAATCTATCCTGGGTGACCATTGGACAGAAATAAAGCTATACGCAAATAAGATCAATATAAGAATGGCTAACATAGGATAATTTTTAAAAGGATTTCCTCTTTTGAATCCCATCAGCAAGAAGCCAATGAGCGCGTTAACGCCAATGAATATGTTGATTAGCCAAGATTTTTCAATAAAAATGATTTGATTGCTTTGTGCCCACTGTTCTAAGCCATACATGCACCAAATGCCAATCATAGCGATGGAGGGTCTATTTATTGTCCCCGCTACAAGTAGTAAGCATATTAGCGAGAAGGCTGCCCAGAAAAGCATCTTATATCCTTTGTTGTTTGACTTGTATGGTGTGGTATTGGTTATTTTATTAATTTTATTATTTGTTTTTTCTCAAGTGATATTTGTAAAATTATAAAAAAAAGTATGAAAAAAAGGCTGGTTATGTATGGTTCTTTTACTAAAAAATAATTGTTGTTCATTAGTTGCATTGTGATTGCATCTGAAAGCATATATGAAATTCCGGCAATAAAAGCCGAAGGCATTATTGAGTTTATTGGCTTTCTAATGCTTATGCCGGCATGGAGTGATACATGTATGCATTGAACCATTGTTGAAAAAAACCTATAAATACATGTTCCTGCTGCAATCAAGTAAATGTCCCCAAACCAAGCTAAAATGCCAGCTATCAGCATGTCGAAAATTACGTAAAGTCCTAGAGTTAATAATCGCTGTCCCCATAAACCTTTGGCTTCTAGCACTGATCTATTGATTGCTATTGTCATCAACGCTGGAATTGTCAAAATTAATGACTGGACTATTGGTACTGCATCATTCCATTTGTTTTGCCAAACAAGATTGATGATTTCCTCGGACATTATGCACCCAATAATGCTTATCGGTATTGCTGTCATCGAAATGGATAGCAAGGTGTTGTTGTAAGATTCGTTTAAATCTTTGATGTTGTTTTTAAGCGATGACAGCAGTGGAAAAAATACGGTTTCAATTGCATAGGTAAATATTACGGAAACTGATGTTACTAGTTGAAAGCCGAAAAAATAAATGCCAAGACTTGTTGTGTCTTCAAATAAGCCAATTACAAAATATTGGCCGCTATAGCCTAGTGCAATAGCTAGGGAACCTAGCATTATCCATTTTGATTCTTTAAATATGTCTTTAAAGAAAAGCCATGTTAACGCCGATCCTTTTGGGATTTCTTTTACAAAATAAAAGCTGATTGCTGCCGTAAAAAAAACTTCAATTAGAATTGGCCATATAAAAGACATGTAGCCAAATTTCAGTATGGCGAAAACTACAGTGCTGCCTTGCCTGACTACTCCGGAAGACATGTCCACAAAGGAAACTAGTTTGAAATTATGGTCTATCAGTAGTTTTGCTCTAAATATATTGTTGATTGTTGAAAAAGGTATAGATATAGCAATCATGCTAATCATTAGGGATAATTCTTCTTGTTTGTATAACTTTGCAGCAAATGGGGCTGCAATTGTTAATAATAGCCAAGAAATAGAATTAAACAAGAAGGAAAGCTTCGTTATTGCGGGGGCTAAAGTTTTGTATTCCTCGCCTCTTTGTATAAGTATTTGTTGAGTACCACCATTTCTGAGTAATGCAGCTGAAGAGGATAATGATATGGCCAAGGCATATAAGCCGAAATCATCCTTTGTAAGAAACCAGCCTAAAACAACCTGGGCAATCAAGCTTGATAACTTACCTAATCCTGTAGATAAAAACATCCATAGTAAAGCAAGAATTGTTTTGTTTTTTTTATTTTTCATTAAAAATAAGGTATTAAAGCCATTATTTAGCAACTAATTGTTGAGAAAGGGCATGGGTCGATAAATTATTAATCTCTCCGATGCGTTGCATTCGTAGGTTTTTTTAAATTATTATGCTCAACCGCTTAGTTAAATTATTTTGTTAATTTGTTCCTGAATTCTTCAGTTGCTTTGTTTTTTGAAAAGAAGGTTTCGAAGCTCTTTCTGATTTTTATATTGCTATTTTTTGCGGTTTCAATTGGATTATCAAATAATTTAATCAAGTTTTTGATTAATTGATCAGCTTGTGCAAGGGGGACTACCATTCCGCAATTCAATTTTTTTATGATGGTAGCCAACTCCCCATCCTCCGCGCCAATAAAAATCACAGGCCTTCCCACGGCCAAAATCCCGTAAAACTTGCTGGGTACGATCAGGCTTTCCAGCTCCGGTTTCAAGCTAATCAAATGTAAGTCGGCCACCGACAGGCTTTCGGAGAGTTTTTCGCGCGGTTGGTAGGGTTTGAACATAACGTTGCGCAATCCTCGGTCCGCGCAGTCTATTTTCACTTGCGGCAATTGGGCGCCGCCGCCAATCAATAAAAAGACGATGTCCGGGTTGTCTTTCAGCGCTTCGGCAGCATTCAGGATGGTGGCAAAGTCATGGCTGCGACCCAAATTTCCGGAATAGCCGACCACGAATTTGCCTTGCAAACCCCATTCGCTGCGTAAGGGGTTTTGCTCATGCGGGACGGGGTGCAATTGCTCTTCGTCGGCCCAGTTGTGAATCACGCTGATTTGATTGTCGGGGACGCCTTCACGTCTTAACCGATCGGCCATTAACTCGCCGATGGCGATGTTCATTTTGGCCTGGCGTAGGGTTTGGTTTCTAAGCGCTTTCAATAGCTTGTATGGCAGGCCACGCGCCAGTTTTACGCCCAGTTCGGCAGCTACTTCGGGAAACAGGTCTTGCAGCCAGTTGACCAGATGCGCCCGTTTAAGGGCGGCAACCCAGGCCGCGATCACGGAAATCAGCGGAGGGTCGGTTTTGGCGATGAGTGTATCGCCGGCTTTTGTCAGTTTGATTAAGGTGACAAATGCAGCGGCATAAAAACTCAGGTAGTCGATGGCGCGGCCCAGCAGGTTTTGTCTGCCAAAGCGGGTGGTGGTTACTCGGTGAATATGCACGTTTTGCATGAGTTCTTGCGCGGGCAATTGGGCGACCGCATCGTCGTAACGTTGCCGGCTGGTGACGATGTGTATGGCGTGGTTCGGGCTATCTTTTGCCAGGCCAAAAGCCAGGTCGCTGAGCATTTGGCTGGTGGCCGAGTGATCCGGGTAGAAATACCGGTTGATGAAGATCAGTTTGGCTTGACGAGTTCGAGTCATGGTTGCATGGTCCGTTGCTGGGGTGCTGTTTTTTGGGATTTTTGTCTGTGCCGCTTTTGCGCGTGACAAATCCGGGTTATTCAGTTAGTGGTCATATTTCATCTTTCGTAGGAGCGACGCCTCGGCGCGATTCCAGGGCGCTTGGTCGCGACGAGGCGTCGCTCCTACAGGAGGCGGTTGTAAAAGTTAGCTCTCCTCGCGGGAGAGGGCGGGGAATAAATAATATGCACACCTGATTTATACGCCCTCATCTCAACCTTCTCCCTGTGGGAGAAGGAATTTTTTGATTTTTACGACGACCTCTTGTGAGAAATAAGCTAGGCAATGGTGGGTGCGAATTCATTCGCACTGTGCGGATAAATCTGCACCTACACCGAATACTCGCATAGGTTATTTCATGCTCATGCCTTACTAAGGTTTAGCTTTAATGCGGTCTGTTACATCATTGCTGTTGCAGCCAGCTTTGCAGATCATTCGGGGTGTCAAAATCCAGCAATGCTTCGGCTAGGTCTTCTAGTTTTTCCACGGCCATGTCCGGTAGTAATTGCAGCGTCTGCTCCACCTCTGGATTTAGGCCAAATTTTCGGCGTAGTAGGCGAGTCAACAGGGTAATGCATTCTGCTTGTCGTCCTTTTTTTTCTCCAATCTGTTCGCCTTTTTTTTCTCCAATCCGTTCGCCTTGTTCTGTCCAAATTTGCACTATACCCATGATGTCACCTTCTTTTGTCTGATAATGCTGTTGGTATTCAATGAGTTCCTGTTCGGTAAGATCGGCATAATAGTCGATAAAATCAATGTATTTTCGGATTTTATCGGGGTTGCTTTCATGGTGTATCAGTCCCAATTGAGCCGCCAGATAGATCGCCAGCCGATTTTGCCTTGGGTGATCCATGTTAGGCAAATTAAGACGGGCGACAATGTTGTTGCTGTCTTTGTAATCGTCCGCCGATAGCCGGTTAAGGTCGCAGCTCAGGTAGTTAAATTCCAGATAAAGGTGTCTGTCTCCGCCCAATTGCAGCGTTTTTGGCCGATTGCCGGTGTTTAGAAAAATCACAACCGGCACCACCCGGTCGGTTTTCATCAGTTCCGCCAAATCCAGACAGTAATGCGCCAGGCGGTGAATGGAAAAACGGTTGTTCGCGCTTTCTTCTTCAAGCACAAACAACAAGGCTTCGCGCTTGCCGTTGGGCCATTCCACCAGTAACGGGGTGTCCAGTTCGCGGAAGCGGTCGCCCAGGCGGTTTTTCAGTTGTTCTTGCCTGATCGGAATGATGCGGGCTTGGGACAGGTCGTCGATTATTTCGTCCCGGGCGAAGAATTCCAGGGCTTCGCGCGGGTAGTCGAGAATCAGGTTCTTGAAGTTCTGATCGTGCATGGCTTAATCGTGCTCAAGCTTTAGCTTGCTGGGCGTTTTAACGTTGATTTTGCTGCCGGTCCTTTGCATGGTTTTCCTTTTATCGCGCGGTCAAACGTTTTTCATGTGAGCCCAAAATGCGTGATTTTGGGGGAGTGAATTATCGCTTGAGTCGGAAAGTGTGCGGAATGAAAGCATGTTTGCAATGTCCTTTGCCGGGGTTATGGTGTCTGTTGGCGCCCTGCCATTTTTTGGTGGCAAGAGTATAACAAGAAACCTTCGTTTGGCGATGCGGCTTGGCGCATCTCGTTATACCCCCCCCAATGTCGTCATATCCGTCGGGAAGCGGGTATCCAGTGCCAGGGATGGTTAACTCAAAACATCCCTGTAGCCTCACTGCCATGTGGAGCGTTGCACTCTCAGGCGTGATTTTGGAGCGAAAAAGCTTTAGGAATGTGTGAGAAATAAGCTCGACAATGGTAGGTGCGAATTCATTCGCACTGTGCGGATAAATCCACGTCTACACCGAATACTTGCATAGATTATTGCATGTTCATTGCTTAGCTTTTTCCAAGTGTTCCGGTGCTTCGTCCATCATGACTTTCAGAATCACGACGCTTTGGCTTTTTCAGCTATTTTTGGCGTTATGCTTGGTTCCTCTGCTACGATAACGTAAGAACCGAGTTTTAAATCGTATTGCTTTCTGATGAAACGGCATTGACGGCCGGTTCTGGTTTTCAATCAAGTATTAGGAGTTCAAATGGAAAAGCGGGTTGCTTTAATTACAGGGATTACCGGCCAGGATGGTTCCTATCTGGCCGAGTTTCTGTTGGAAAAAGGCTATGAAGTGCATGGCATCAAGCGGCGGGCGTCGCTGTTCAATACCGAGAGGGTCGATCATATCTACGAAGACCCGCATGTCAAGGACCCCAAGTTTTATCTGCATTACGGTGACTTGACCGATAGCTCCAATCTAACCCGCATTCTCCGCGAAACCAACCCTTCGGAAGTCTATAACCTGGGGGCGATGAGTCATGTCGCGGTATCTTTCGAGTCGCCGGAGTACACGGCTGACGTCGATGCGCTGGGTACCTTGCGTTTGCTGGAAGCCATGCGCTTTTTGGGCATGGAAAAATCCACCCGGTTTTATCAGGCGTCCACCTCTGAGCTGTACGGCTTGGTGCAGGAAATTCCGCAAAAGGAAACCACGCCCTTTTATCCGCGTTCGCCTTATGCGGTGGCCAAACTCTATGCCTACTGGATTACCGTCAATTACCGCGAAGCTTACGGCATGTATGCCTGCAACGGGATTTTGTTCAATCACGAATCGCCGCGCCGGGGAGAAACCTTCGTCACCCGCAAGATCACGCGTGGCTTGAGCAATATCGCCATGGGGCTGGAACAATGCTTGTACATGGGTAACATGGATTCGCTGCGCGACTGGGGGCATGCTAAGGATTATGTGCGCATGCAATGGATGATGCTGCAGCAGGAGCAGCCGGAGGATTTTGTCATCGCGACCGGCGTGCAGTATTCGGTACGGCAGTTCATCGAGATGTCGGCCAAAGAATTGGGTATCACGCTGCGTTGGGAAGGCGCGGGCGTCGATGAAAAAGGTTACGTGGTCGAGGTGGTTGGCGACAAGGCGCCGCAGGTGGCGGTCGGACAGCAAATCGTGGCGATCGATCCGCGTTATTTCCGTCCGGCGGAAGTGGAAACCTTGTTGGGCGATCCGACCAAAGCCAAGGAGAGGTTGGGTTGGGTGCCGCAAATCACGCTGCAGGAGATGGTCAGCGAAATGGTGGCTTACGATCTGGAGCAGGCGAAAAAACATGCCTTGTTGAAAGGGCAGGGCTACAACGTGTCGGTCAGCAAGGAATAATCGCATGAGGAAAAAAATCTATCTGGCCGGCCATCGCGGCATGGTGGGTTCGGCGATTTTGCGCCAATTGCAGGCGCGCGGGTATGACAACGTCGTCGTGCGCACGCATGCCGAATTGGATTTGACCGATCAGGCTGCAGTACGCGACTTCATGCAGAGCGAAAAGCCAGAGCAGGTCATTCTGGCGGCCGCCAAGGTCGGCGGCATCCATGCCAATAATGAATATCCCGCCGAGTTCATTTATCAAAATCTGATGATGGAGGCTAACATCATTCATCAGGCCTGGGCGGCAGGCTGCTGGGAATTGTTGTTCTTGGGCAGTTCTTGTATTTATCCTAAATATGCCGCGCAGCCCATGCAGGAATCCGCGCTATTGACCGGTGTGTTGGAATCGACCAACCAACCCTATGCCATCGCCAAGATCGCCGGCATCAAGTTGTGCGAGTCCTATAACCGGCAATACGGCACGGATTACCGTTCGGTGATGCCCACTAATTTATACGGCGAAAATGACAACTTTCATCTGGAAAACAGTCATGTGATTCCGGCCATGATTCGCAAGTTTCATGACGCCAAAATGGCCGGCGCCAAGACGGTGATATTGTGGGGCACCGGTAAGGCGATGCGCGAGTTTTTGCATGTCGACGATATGGCGGCGGCTTGTTTGCATGTATTGAATATGGATCAGTCAGCTTATCAATCCGTCACCGAGCCGATGTTGTCGCATTTGAATGTTGGGACCGGCGAGGATGTGACGATAAGGGAGCTGGCCGAAACCGTGCAAAAAGTGGTGGGCTTTGACGGCGAAATCGTTTGGGATGCCAGCAAGCCCGATGGCACGCCAAGAAAGTTGATGGACAATGCCAAGCTGCGGTCCCTGGGATGGCGGTCCACGATAGGGTTGCAGGACGGATTGCAAGCAACTTATCGCTGGTTCGTCGAGCATCAAGCCGCGTTCAAGAGCCAATAAGGCTAAAAACGGCTGTCGAAAAGTCTCTCTCCTCAATCATTCCAACGGGTTTATATCCCCCTCATCCTAACCTTCTCCCGGCGGGTGAAGGGGCAGATTTGCCTTTTTAGCGAGAGCCTCGGCGAAAAAAGTTGCAGCTTTTTCCGCTCCGGAGTGCAATAGCTTCAGCTATTGCACAGACTGGCCATGTTATTCTGAAAGACATGCTGGTAGGAGCGACGCACAGTCGCGATAAATGGCTTCAATTCGCGACTGTGCGTCGCTCCTACAGCTAGAACTTTCATTTTGCCGGGGCGATTGCCTAGCCTTCATGAGCGTTACTTCATTTGTCGCCTATTGAAGTATTGGGTGCGTATATTCTATGAGATCGAAATCCCAGTGTTCTCTATGCTCGATTAATCAATTAGTTAGTGCGCGGTACTAGATTTCTAGCCGAATTCATCTAAACTTTGATCCCACACTGACTCTTACCCATGGCTGGCAGGATTAACGATATGGCTTTACGTGCAATGCGAGGATTGATCATTCCCTTGCTTTTTAGTGCTTCTCTCTGGGCGGATACGCTCAGGATCAATCCGAATCATCCGGATCAATACACGGTGGTGAAGGGTGATGCCTTATGGGATATTTCGGGTAAGTTTCTTGACCACCCTTGGCAATGGCCCGAGTTGTGGCGCAACAATCCGCAGATCAAAAATCCGCATTGGATTTATCCCGGCGACACGTTGTACTTTTCCTATGTCAACGGTGTGCCGCAGTTGAGCCTGACGCCGCCGTCCGGATATGGTGTGCAACCCGATTTGACGCCCCATATTCGTGAATCCGCGATCGAGCAGGCCGTTCCGATGATTCCGAGCGATGCGATTGCGCAGTTTCTGTCGTCGCCGAAAGTGGTTTCCGCGGAAGAAATCGCCCAATCGCCTTATGTACTGGAAATTGCCGACGAACATTTGATCGCGGGCAGCGGCGATCGTATTTATGTTCGCTCGATCGAGAATCCGGAAGGCTTGGGGTATACCGTGTATCGCGAGGGCAAGCCGTATGTCAGCCCCGAGACCCAGGAAGTTTTGGGCTATGAGGCGCAATATGTCGCCGATACCTTGGTCGAATCTCCCGGCGATCCGGCGACGCTGCGTATCACCAAATCCGATAGCGAAGTACGCCGCGGCGATCGTTTGATGTTGACTGTGGAAGGCGAGATGGCGCTGAATTATTTCCCCAGGCCGCCAGAACATGCCGTGACCGGCAGTATTCTGCGCGTCATGGGGGGAGTGTCCCGCATCGGCCAGCATGACATCGTGGTGATCGATAAAGGCGCCGCGGATGGCTTGGAAGTAGGGCATACGTTGGATATTTATAGAAAAGGGCGCGTCGTCATCGACAGGCATCAATCCGAAGGGCCGCAAGAAGTCAAGTTGCCGGACGAATTGGCCGGGGAGTTGCTGGTATTTCGGCCTTTCGAGCGGGTCAGTTATGCGCTGGTCATGAAGGCTACGTCCGCGATCCATATTCTCGACAAGGTACAAACCCCTTGAGACTTGGAACCGCGCTTCACGGCGCGGTTTTTTGCTTGAGTCATACTTTTCCCCGTTTTTGACAAAATCTCTGCATCCTCACCTCAAATATTGGTTGGCGCTGGCGCGTATTCCCGGCGTCGGCCCCCTCGCGGTTCAGCGTTTGCTGGCGCATTTTTCCGTCGAACACGTTTTTCAAGCTTCGCCCGATTCGTTGAGAGGGTGCGGTTTTAGCGACAAACTCATCGAGGCTTTAAAGAATCCGCCTTGGGACAAGGTGGCGCTGGATTTGCAATGGTTGTCGCAGCCGGAAAATCATGCCTTGACGCTGGAAGATGCCGATTATCCGGAGCAATTGAAGGAAATCGCCGATCCGCCGCCGCTGCTGTTCATCAAGGGCAACAAGGATTTGTTGCGCCGGCCGCAAATCGCAATGGTGGGTAGTCGCAATCCTTCCAATCTGGGCGTGAAAACGGCGCTCGAATTTGCCCAGGCTCTGGCGGAAGCCGGTTTCGTGGTTACCAGCGGCATGGCGCTGGGGATTGATGCGGCGAGTCATCAGGGGGCTTTGAACGTCGGGGGCTTTACCGTTGCAGTGGCTGGCACGGGTCTGGATAGAGTTTATCCGGCCTGTCACAAACAATTGGCTACGGAGATTGCCGCGACGGGCGCACTGGTTTCCGAGTTTCCGCCGGGGACCACGGCCAAGGCCGGTCATTTTCCGCGGCGCAACCGCATCATCAGCGGGTTGTGCCAGGGCTTGCTGGTGGTGGAGGCCGCGCAGCAGAGCGGTTCGCTGATTACGGCCCGGTTGGCGCTGGAGCAAAACCGCGAAGTGTTTGCGATTCCGGGTTCGATTCAAAATCCGCTGGCGCGCGGTTGTAATGCGTTGATTCGGCAAGGCGCCAAATTGGTCGAGACGGTCGAGGATATTTTTGAGGAATTAGGTCAATTTAATCAAATATATAATCCCGTCGAAACGCAAATCCAGCAGACGGGGCTTGACCTGGAACAACAAAATCTATTGAAATTGATCCCGTACAGCCCGATAACGGTTGACAATTTGGTTCAGGACAGTGGCTATGCGGTGGAAGTCGTTTCGTCGATGCTGCTGGTTCTGGAACTGCAAGGCTACATCGCCGCGGCCCCCGGCGGTAGCTATTATCGAATTCAATAAAGGCTCTGATGAAAGAAGATATATTTGATGTGCTGATCTATCTATTTGAAAACTATCTGGATGGCGACAGCGACAATTATCCCGACACCGATGTGATTGCCAGCGAATTACTGGATGCCGGGTTCCAGCAGCCCGATGTCAGCAAGGCCTTCGACTGGTTGGAGTCTTTAGCCGAAATAGAAAGCATCACGCCGTTGGTGCCTTCGTCGTTCCGCATTTTCAGCAGTCAGGAAGAGGCGGTTTTCGATCTGGAATGCCGCGATTTCTTGTTGTTTTTGGAGCATGCCGGCATTTTGAATCCCGCGAATCGGGAAATTGCGATCGATAGAGCGATGGCGCTGAAGGACGAAGACATCACGCTGGATAAATTGAAGTGGATCGTATTGATGGTGCTGTTGAGTCAACCGGGGGATAGTGCGGCATTTTCGCGCATGGAAGATATCGTTTACGATCTGATTCCCACTTCTTTACATTGATTGAAACACGGACAGCATGAGCAAAAGTTTAGTCATTGTAGAGTCTCCCGCTAAATGCAAAACCATCGAAAAATATCTGGGCAAGGATTTTCAGGTGCTGGCCTCGTACGGCCATGTCCGTGATCTGATTCCCAAAGAAGGCGCGGTCGATCCGGACAACGGTTTTGCGATGAAATACCAGGTCATAGACCGTAATCAACGTCATCTGCAAGAAATCGCCAAAGCCTTGAAAGGCGCCGACACCCTGTATCTCGCCACCGACCCGGACAGGGAGGGCGAGGCGATTTCCTGGCATGTGTACGAACACCTGAAGGAAAAGAAATTATTGAAGGACAAGGATGTGCGGCGCGTGGTGTTTCACGAGATCACCAAAAAAGCCGTCACCGAGGCGATAGCTCATCCGACCGAATTGTCCACCAACATGGTCAACGCTCAGCAAGCGAGGCGGGCGCTGGATTATCTGGTGGGCTTCAATCTGTCGCCGTTGCTGTGGAAAAAGATACGCCGTGGCTTGTCGGCGGGGCGGGTGCAGAGCCCGGCGCTCAGGATGATCGTCGAGCGGGAAATGGAAATCGAGGCTTTCAAAACCCAGGAATACTGGTCCCACACGGCGGATGCCAGCGCGCAGGGGCAGCCGTTCAAAGCCAAGCTGACGCATTTCAACGGCGAGAAACTCAGCCAATTCAGCATCACCGACGCAGAGCGTGCCAATCAGGTCAAGCAGGCCTTGCTGGGCGCCGGCGATGGGCAATTGATCGTCGCCAAGCTGGAGAAAAAACAACGCAGTAAAAATCCGGCGCCGCCGTTCATAACCTCGACCTTGCAGCAGGAGGCCGCGCGCAAGCTGGGCTTTACCACCAAACGCACGATGATGGTGGCGCAGCAATTATATGAAGGTATCGACCTCGGCGGCGAAACCGTGGGTCTGATTTCGTATATGCGTACCGATTCGGTGAATCTGGCTGATGAGGCTGTCGCCGATATTCGCGCGTTGATTGCCGAGAAATACGGGCCTGAGAATGTTCCCAAGGAACCGCGGCAATTCAAGACCAAATCCAAGAACGCCCAGGAGGCGCACGAGGCGATTCGGCCGACGTCGGTGCAGCGTTTGCCGGAGCAAGTCAAAAACCGTCTGTCGATAGAGCAATACAAGCTGTATGACTTGATCTGGAAGCGCACGGTCGCCTGTCAGATGATGCATGCCACGCTGAACTTGGTGGCGGTCGATTTGAACTGCGGTAGCGATAAGAACGTGTTTCGCGCCACGGGGTCTACCGTGACCAATCCGGGTTTCATGATGGTTTATCTGGAGGGCGTGGATGACAGCAGTGAAGCGGCCGATGATCAGGACAGGTTATTGCCGCCGATGGAAGAAGGGCGGCCCGTGGTATTGAACGACATTACGGCCAATCAGCATTTTACCGAGCCGCCGCCCCGCTATAGCGAGGCCAGTCTGGTGAAGGCGTTGGAAGAGCACGGCATCGGCCGGCCTTCGACCTATGCGGCGATCATCTCGACCTTGCAGAATCGCGAGTACGTGACGATAGACAGCAAGCGTTTTTACCCGACCGACGTCGGGCGTATCGTCAACAAGTTTTTGACCGAGCATTTCACCAAGTACGTCGATTATGGTTTTACCGCCAATCTGGAAGACGATTTGGATGCGGTGGCGCGTGGCGAAAAAGACTGGATTCCGTTGATGAACGACTTCTGGCGGCCATTCACGCAATTGATCAGCGAGAAGGAAGATTCTGTCCAGCGCAAGGATGTCACGCAGGAAAGCATAGACGAAAAGTGCCCCGAATGCGGTAGCCCTTTGTCGATCCGGCTGGGGCGCAATGGGCGTTTCATCGGCTGCACCAATTACCCCGCTTGTTCCTATACCCGTAATTTGGGCGAGGACAACGCGGCTGCCACGAATGAGCCGGAAGTGGTGGAGGGACGGGTTTGTCCGAAATGTGCGTCGACATTGGTCATCAAGACCGGTCGCTACGGCAAGTTCATCGGCTGCAGCGCTTATCCGACTTGCAAGCACATCGAACCGCTGGAAAAGCCGCAGGATACCGGCGTCGAATGTCCGCAATGCAAAAAGGGTTCGATACTGAAGCGCAAGGCGCGTAGCGGCAAGATATTTTATTCCTGTTCGGAATATCCCAAATGCGATTACGCGCTGTGGGATGCGCCGATCAAGGAAGAATGTCCCGATTGCCACTGGCCGATTCTGACCTTGAAGACCACCAAGCGGCGCGGCACCGAAAAGGTCTGTCCGCAAAAGGAATGCAAATACGCAACGCCGTATGAGGGCGATCCTAACGACGTCAATGGGCCGAGTTGATCATTTGAGGCGATTGTCGTAAAAACCCGAAGGTAGATCGGGTTAGCGTCGCTTAGGATTTCGTCAGAAATAACTTCCACTTATGGCTCCCATGCTCCGCGCTCATCGTTATACACAAGTCCCTCAAAGACTAAACTACAAGGAGACACAGAAACAGGAGAAAGGCGATGAGCAACTGGGCCGAAGAAGAAGTGCAAACTGCCAATTTGGAAGATCAACGTCTAAACAAGAGATTGGCCTTGCTATTGGAGCAATTGGGCGAGCATCCACAACTCAGTATTCCGGCGGCCTGCGGAGGCTGGAAGGAGACGATGGGAGCCTATCGCTTCTTCAATAACGCTAAGACGACATTCGAGAAGATACTGGCGCCGCATCGAGATGCCACGATCGAGCGCATGAAGAGCAGCCCAATCGTGCTGCTGGCACAGGACACCACCGAGGACGATAAGAATATTTGCTTGGGGCCGAAGGGACTTGGCACAGTGAAAGACGTGGAGAAACACTTGCGCCGCCTGCATCCGACAGTTGCCTTTACGCCATCGCGTATTTGTTTGGGTGTCGTGAAAGCATCGTATTGGCCTCGAGAGATCCCAAGCCAAAGGAGTGAACGACTTCACAAAGGCGTAGACGAAAAAGAGAGTCGCCATTGGCTGGAAAGTTACCAGGACAGTTGCGCTTTACAGGCGCAAATGCCGGACACCCTGCTGATCAATCTTGCCGACAGGGAGGGCGATATTTACGAGTGGTTTGCCGAATACCATGACTACGCACCTGCGGTACGGGCTCAATGGATCGTACGTGCGGCGCAAAACCGAGTGTTGGCTTCGCCGGAGAACGGTACGAAATGCCTGTGGGCCGCCGTGGAGCAAGCTCCTGTATTGGGTTACTCTGAGGTGAACGTCAAACCGCGACCGAACCGCACGGCGCGACTGGCGCATATCACGTTACGCGCCATTACAGTGACCCTCAAACCGCCTAAGCGGATAGGGTATCGGCTACCGGAACTCACCATCAATGCGGTGCTGGCACGCGAAGATGCACCACCGTCTGGCGTGGAACGTTTGGAATGGCTATTGTTGACTAGCTTGCCGATCGATTGTTTCGAACAGGCGGCAACGATCGTCATGTGGTACGCCGTGCGGTGGTGCATTGAAGTGTACTTCCATGTGCTCAAGAGCGGATGCCAGATTAAGCGACTGCATCTGGAAACCGAGGACCGACTGCTACCTTGTTTAGCGTTGTACATGGTTATTGCCTGGCGGGTATTGTTCACGCTGATGTTGGGACGGACTACGCCGGACATGGATTGTGAAATTATCTTCGATCCACAGGAGTGGCGGGCTGCTTACATTGTGGTTAAGCTTTGCCCGCCGCCGCTTACGCCACCTCGCTTGGGCGAAGTGATTCTCTTGGTGGCGAGCTTGGGCGGTTATCTCGGACGCAAGCATGACGGGCCGCCGGGTGCCAAAGCCATGTGGATCGGACTGCAGCGTTTGCGCGATTTTGTCATTGCATTGGAAGCTCAGCAGGTTGTCGCACAGAGATGTGTATAACGATGAGTGCTCCGCGTGGGAGCCGGCGTCAGGGACGCTCTAGCATCCCGAACCGCCGGGCGCTTCAGGCTGCATTCCCACGAGGAGCATGGGAACGATGAGCCCGGAGTGCAGGAAATTATTTTCAGCAAAATCCTAACCCGATAAAATCAAAATGCTAGGTTTCTTTGCGTTTAGCCCAAAATCCCATCGGTTGATTGCGGGACGTTATTTTTGGCTAGGCCCAGGCGATTCGGGGCGGCGCTCGTGCTCGTACTCTAGGAGAACTTCCTGCCCTGGCTGAATACCGTGTTTGTCGATAAAGCCAGCATTGACTTCCAGCATGTATTGCGCAGGTGCCGACGAGGCAGAGATCGGGCACGGGTCTTGTGCGCAGGGCGGTAAATTACGCAGCACCGAAACGATTTTGCCGTCATCGGATAAAAATATGATGTCGAGAGCTATCAGGGTGTTTTTCATCCAGACATGGCGGATGGTTTGATCGGAATGGACAAACAGCATGCCTTGGTTTTCGGCAAGGTGATTTCTGTGCATCAGGCCCAGGGCGCGTAGCGCTTCGGTGTCGACGATTTCGATATCGATGCGGTGATCATTGGCGAACGTCGCGCTTCCCCATTGCGTGAGGTCTTGGCTCGAAGCGGATTGCACGCTCAAGCTTGTCATTAGGACGAGGAATCCGCAAAAAATGGCCGTCAGTGGAGTGTTCATGTCAGGGAAGATTGATTTTGGGTTGTTTTTGTGGGGCGGCCTTATTATAATGCCGCGTTCATTTATATTGCGAGCGTGGCGAAATTGGTAGACGCGCTGGATTTAGGTTCCAGTGGTAACCCCGTGAGAGTTCGAGTCTCTCCGCTCGCACCATTTCTTTCTGTTATTCGCAGCGATCCGATCCAGCATCTTTTCCTGAGTCATGAATCCCGCTGATCGACCAGTCTCCCAATTCCAATTCTTTCTTTTTAACTTTTGAGGTAAACCAATGCAAGTTTCTGTCGAGAAGACATCAGAATTAAGCCGAAAAATGACTGTTAGTGTGCCTGATGCGGTGCTTCAGGAAAAAATGGAAACTCGCTTTAAAAAACTGGCTCGAGAAGTTAAGGTTGATGGTTTTCGTCCCGGTAAAGTGCCAGTCAGCACGGTTAAAAAGCTTTATGGCGAGCGCGTCAAACACGAAGTGGCCGGCGATCTGATTCAATCGACTTATTTCGAAGCGTTGCAGCAACAAGAATTGGTGCCTGCCGGCCATCCGCTGATCACGCCCGCGGACAAAAGCGAAGGTTTTGAGTATGTGGCTGAATTCGAAGTTTACCCTGAAATCGGTCTGGACTCGGTCAATGGCCTGGAAATCAGTCGTCCAGTCGCTAGTGTGACCGACGCCGATGTCGAAAACATGATCGAAAAGTTGAGGCAGCAAAAGAAAACATGGCAGGTCGTCGAACGGGCCTCACAAGAAGGTGACAAAGTCACCATTCATTTCTCAGGTGTGTCTGAAGGCGAAAATTTCACCGACGGCAAGGTGGAAAATTACGCGATCGAGATCGGCGGCAAGCAGATGATTCCCGGCTTTGAAGACGAGCTGAAAGGCTTGGCCGCCGGTGAAAGCAAAAGCTTCAACATCACTTTTCCGGAAAAATACAACAGCGAAAAATTGGCCGGCAAAGCCGCTGATTTCGAGATCGAGATGATCAAGGTCGAAGAGCCGGTATTGCCTGAACTGGATGCCGACTTCATCAAGGCCTATGGTGTAGAAGCGGGCGATGTCGTCAGTTTTCGCGCCGACGTCAAGGAAAACATGGAAAGAGAGTTGGCGCAAGGTCTGAAAAACAAGCTCAAAACCGCCGTGTTGGATGCACTGTACGAAAACGTCAAGATCACGCTGCCCAACGCGTTGATCGATCAAGAAGTTCAAGCGTTGATGAAGCCTTATGCGGAACGTGCCGGCAAGGCCAAGTTGAAATTGGAAGATTTGAATTTGCCGCGCGATGTCTTCGAAGAACAAGCCAAGCGCCGCGTGGCATTGGGTTTGATTTTGGGCGAAATCATCCAAAAGAACGACATCAAGGTGGATGCCGATAAAGTGCGTGCCGTGATTGACGACATGGCGAAAAGTTACGAAAAGCCAGAAGACGTCGTAAATTGGTATTATGCCGACAATAGCCGCTTAAACGACGTTCAGCAAATGGTGCTGGAAGATCAGGCCGTGGACTGGGTTGTCGAGCGTGCTCGGGTTACCGACCAAAACGTCGGTTTTAACGATGTCATGGAACGGCAGCAAGCATAGGAAACTGAATGATTGATCTAACTGGCATGAATACTATGGTTCCCCAGGCCGCGGGCGGTCTGGTGCCCATCGTGGTGGAGCAAACGGCGCGCGGCGAGCGGTCGTTTGATATTTATTCCCGCTTGTTGAAAGAGCGGGTTATTTTTCTGGTGGGACAGGTCGAAGACTACATGGCCAACCTGGTCGTGGCTCAATTGCTGTTTCTGGAGTCGGAAAATCCGGACAAGGATATACACCTGTATATCAATTCGCCCGGCGGTTCCGTGACGGCAGGCATGTCGATCTATGACACCATGCAATTCATCAAGCCCGATGTCAGTACCATGTGCATCGGTCAGGCGGCCAGCATGGGGGCCTTGTTGTTGGCGGGTGGCGCGGCTGGCAAGCGTTATTGCCTGCCGCATTCACGTGTGATGATCCATCAACCCTTGGGCGGTTTCCAGGGGCAGGCATCGGACATCGCCATTCATGCCAAGGAAATTTTGTCCATCCGCGATAAGTTGAACAAGATTCTGGCGCATCATACGGGGCAGCCGTTGGAAAAAATCCAGCAAGACACCGATAGGGATAATTTTTTGAGTTCCGAACAAGCGGTCGAATATGGTCTGATCGATAAAGTTCTGAGCAGCCGTAACGTTTAAGCCAAACTCGCCGTAATGCGGCGAGTTAATTGGGAAAGTTGATATTTTTGATATATTCTTCAGCCACTGAAGCAATGTATTACCCCGGGGTCTGTTCATGAGTAGAGACAAAAAAGGTAAAGACGAAGATAAACTTCTTTACTGTTCTTTTTGCGGCAAAAGCCAAAACGAAGTTAGAAAGCTGATTGCCGGGCCGTCCGTGTATGTCTGCGACGAATGCGTGGAGCTTTGTAACGACATCATTCGTGACGAATTGGCCGAAGACGAAAAAAGCGTCGGCAGCGGTGCCTTGCCGAAGCCAAAAGAAATCAAGCAAGAGCTGGATAATTACGTCATTGGTCAGGAAAAGGCCAAGAAAATTCTATCCGTCGCGGTTTACAACCACTATAAGCGGTTGCGCAGCAACAGCAAAAAAAGCGATGTCGAGCTGGCGAAAAGCAACATTCTGTTGATCGGCCCGACCGGCTCCGGTAAGACGCTGTTGGCGGAAACGCTGGCACGCTTGTTGGACGTGCCTTTCACGATCGCCGACGCCACGACGCTGACGGAAGCCGGTTATGTCGGTGAGGACGTCGAGAATATCATTCAGAAAATTCTGCAAAAGTGCGATTACGATGTCGAGAAAGCGGAAACCGGTATTGTCTACATCGATGAAATCGACAAAATTTCACGCAAGGCCGACAATCCATCCATCACGCGCGATGTGTCCGGCGAAGGCGTGCAGCAGGCCTTGCTGAAGCTGATCGAAGGCACGGTGGCTTCAGTGCCGCCGCAAGGTGGACGCAAGCATCCGCAGCAGGAATTCTTGCAGGTGAATACCGCCAATATTCTGTTCATCGTCGGTGGCGCTTTTGCCGGTTTGGATAAAGTCATCAAAAATCGTACCGAAAAAGGCGGCATTGGTTTTTCGGCGGAGCTCAAACCGAAGGAGGAGAGTCAAAATGTCGGTGAGATTTTTGCCGATGTGCGCGCCGAAGACTTGATCAAATACGGATTGATCCCGGAGTTTGTCGGTCGATTGCCGGTGGTGGCCACGCTGGACGAATTGGATGAACACGCCTTGGTGCAAATCCTGACCCAGCCTAAAAACGCCCTGATCAAACAATACAGGCATTTGTTCGAAATGGAAGGGGTGGAACTGGAGTTCAGAGAAGACTCCTTGGCGGCGATTGCGCGCAAATCCATGGAAAGAAAAACCGGCGCGCGTGGATTGCGCACCATCGTCGAAAACGTGCTGCTCGATACCATGTACGAACTGCCTTCCAGCGACAGCATCACCAAGGTCGTGGTCGACGAAAGTGTCATCAATGGTCAATCCGAGCCGATTCTGGTGTATGAGCCGGAATTGAAGCGTGCGTCATCCGATTGAAGCTTTCGGCGCTGATGCGTGACAAGGAAAGGGGCTTTACCGCAAAGCCCCTTTTTTTTGCCGAATGGACGAAGATACTTGTTTTCTCTGCGATCGCCCTCATATACGATTGCAGCTAAATTGCTTTCCTGCCAAAGGACACGAATCAAATGACTCAAGTAAAAAATAAAGACGATCTTATTCCTGTGTTGCCGCTTCGGGATGTGGTGGTATATCCGCATATGGTGATCCCGCTGTTCGTCGGCCGGGGAATGTCGATCGATGCGCTCGATGCCGCCATCAAACAGGACAAACAAGTACTGTTGATCGCGCAAAAACAGGCGGATATCGACGAGCCCGAGTTTGACGATTTGTATAAGGTAGGGACGCTGGCCAATATTCTGCAGTTGCTCAAGTTGCCGGATGGCACCGTCAAGGTGTTGGTCGAGGGAACTCAGCGTTGCTCGGTCGTGCAATATCAAGAATTTGAAGGCTATTGCGCGGCGGGCGTACTCGAGCTGGAAGATCAAATCACGATCGACGAGCAAGAACTCGACGTATTACAACGCACGGCGATCAACTCGTTCGATCAATATGTCAAATTGAACAATAAGATTCCGCCAGAAGTTCTGAATTCTCTGTCCGGTATCGATGATCCCGGTCGCCTGGCCGACACCATGGCGGCGCATATGGCGCTGAAGGTGGAAGAAAAACAAAAAATGCTGGAGATGGTCGATGTCGCCCGGCGCCTGGAAAATTTGATGACGCTGATGGAGGGCGAAGTCGATATCCTGGAAATGGAGAAAAAGATTCGCGGCCGGGTCAAGAAACAAATGGAAAAAAACCAGCGCGAGTATTATCTGAACGAGCAAATGAAGGCGATTCAGAAAGAGCTGGGCGAGATGGACGAAGCCAGCAACGAAGTCGAAGAGCTGGAAAAGAAAATCGAGGCGGCCGGCATGTCGGGCGAAGCTAAAAGCAAAGCCATGGCCGAGCTGAACAAGCTGAAAATGATGTCGCCGATGTCGGCCGAAGCGACCGTCGTGCGCAACTATATCGATTGGATGGTCAGCGTGCCATGGAAGAAAAAAACCAAGGTACGCCATGATCTCAAGGTCGCCGAACAGGTGCTGGAATCCGAACATTACGGTCTGGAAAAGGTGAAGGAAAGGATTCTGGAATACCTTGCGGTACAACAACGGGTGAAACAATTGAAAGGGCCTATTCTGTGCCTGGTTGGGCCGCCGGGCGTGGGTAAAACCTCGTTGGGCCAGTCCATCGCGCGGGCGACGAATCGCAAATACGTGCGCATGGCCTTGGGCGGCGTGCGCGACGAAGCCGAAATCCGCGGGCACAGGCGGACGTATATCGGTTCGATGCCAGGCAAGATTTTGCAGAATCTCGCCAAGATCAAAACGCGCAATCCGATGTTCCTGCTGGACGAAATCGACAAGATGGCGGCGGATTTTCGCGGCGATCCGGCGTCGGCCTTGCTGGAGGTGCTGGATCCCGAGCAAAATCACACCTTCGCCGATCATTATCTGGAAGTGGATTTCGATTTGTCCGACGTGATGTTCGTGGCAACGGCGAATACCCTGAATATTCCGGCGCCGCTGATGGACAGAATGGAGGTCATTCGTCTCGCAGGTTATACCGAAGACGAAAAAATCAATATCGCCACGCGCTTTTTGATTCCCAAGCAGATCAAAAACAATGGTTTGGCCGAAGCCGAGATTGAAATTACGGAGGCTGCCGTCAGGGATATGATCCGTTATTACACGCGCGAAGCCGGCGTGCGTAGTTTGGAACGGGAAATATCGAAGATCTGCCGCAAAGTGGTGAAGGATTTATTGCTGCATAACGGTAAAGAAAAAATTTGTGTCGATAGCAAAAACCTGGATAAATATCTCGGCGTGCGTCGCTTCAGCTATGGCATGGCCGAGGATAGCGATCAGATCGGTCAAGTGACCGGCTTGGCTTGGACCGAAGTGGGCGGTGAATTGCTGACTATCGAGACGGCCGTCATGCCGGGCAAAGGCAAGCAGCAAGCCACCGGTAAGCTCGGCGACGTGATGAAGGAATCCATCGATGCCGCCATGACGGTGGTCAGGAGTCGTGCGGAAATACTGGGCATAGACAAGGAGGTTTTCCAGGGTAGCGACATTCACGTTCACGTGCCGGAAGGCGCAACACCGAAGGATGGTCCAAGCGCGGGCATCGGGATGTGTACAGCGATTATTTCGGCGCTGACCAAAATTCCGGTCAGGGCCGATGTGGCGATGACCGGCGAGATTACGCTGCGCGGTGAGGTATTGCCGATTGGCGGTTTGAAAGAGAAGCTGTTGGCCGCGCATCGCGGCGGCATCAGGACCGTGGTGATTCCATCCGAAAACGAAAAAGACTTGGCTGAAATACCCGATAACGTCAAAAGCAATTTGACCATCAAATGCGTGCGCTGGATAGACGAGGTGTTAGAGATCGCGCTGCAAAGAATCCCTGTTCCGATTGCGGCCGCGGAAGGTCAAACCGCCGAGGGGCCCAATGGCAAAAACGAAGCGAAACCGCAGGCGGTGCTCGCGCATTAATTTTGAAGTCGATTCGCTGCTAAACCATGAAATTCGCGGCCTGCGGCGATTACAACGCTTGACATGGCTCGTGGCCCATTGATATAAAGTCCCACCTTCTTGATATGAAGGTGGCTATGAATGGGAGGGGGCGAGCCTGTTGGTGCCGAAATCAAATCGCTTGTTTGCTTGAGCATAATTAATACAACGACATCCTAAGGGGAAATAAATGAATAAATCGGAACTGATCGATGCTATTGCTGCAGCATCTCATTTGACAAAAGCCGATGCCGGCCGTGCTTTAGATGGTTTTATCAAGTCTGTTGAAGAAGCGCTGAAAAAAGGCGATTCAGTAGCCTTGGTTGGTTTTGGCACCTTCGAAGTTAAAGAAAGAGCGGAGCGCAAAGGTCGTAATCCGCAAACCGGCGAAGAAATCACTATCAAGGCCGCAAAAATTCCTTCATTTAAAGCTGGCAAATCTTTAAAAGATGCGGTAAACTAGTCGCTCTTTAGTCGGGTGCTTAGCTCAGCTGGGAGAGCATCGCCCTTACAAGGCGAGGGTCGGGGGTTCGAACCCCTCAGCACCCACCAGACTTAGGAGCGGTAGTTCAGTTGGTTAGAATACCGGCCTGTCACGCCGGGGGTCGCGGGTTCGAGCCCCGTCCGCTCCGCCAAAACAGAAACCTCGGGCCGTACGGTTCGAGGTTTTTTTTTGCGTGTTCATTTTGTCGCCTGTTTGGTCAGGTTAAACGCTGTTTAAGGACAGAGCTATGCTATTAGAGATTAGAGAAAAGGTGCAGGGTGTATTTGCATCGATCATTTTAGTGCTGATTTGTGTGCTTTTTGGCTTATGGGGTATCCAGAATTATTTGGGCGGCGGTAAGGAGGCCCCCGTCGTTACCGTGGGCGATAAGGATTTTTTTCAGCGCGACGTTACTCAGGCCTATCAGCAGTTTGCTCAGAACCTGGCAGGCATGAAATTCGACGAAGAAACGCTGAAAAAGCAAGCCGTGCAAAAACTGATACGCGATGAAGTGCTGTTGCAATATGCGCAAGAACAGAATTTGGTTATCACGGACGAAACCGCTAGAAATTTCATTCAATCACTAGAATATTTCCAAAAAGACGGCCAGTTCGATAAGGGCCAGTATCAAGCGTTGCTGAGTTCGCAAGGCATGTCGTCCGATGATTTCGTCAATCGGGTGAAAAAGGCGTTGATGATGGAACAGGTGCAGCATGCCGTGGTCGAGAGCGGTTTCGTGACCAAAGCTGAAATCGAAAGCTTTTTCAAGCTCCAGAATCAAACCCGGGATGTCGAGTATCTGACGGTACCCCTGGCCTCATCCAGCGAATTGCCGGCGGATGACGAGATAAATGCCTATTATCAACAACATCAAGAGGCTTACCAAACCCCGGAGCGGGCCGTCATCAGCTATGTGGAATTATCCTTGGATGATTTGGCTAAGGATGTCAGCGCGTCCGATGAGCAATTGAAAGCCTATTACGAAGAGCAAAAGGCGCAATACACTACGCCGGAAAGACGCAAGATCAGTCACATCCTGTTTGCGTTTGGCAAGGACAGTGCCGATGATCAACAAGCCTTGCAAAGAGCATTGAAGGCCAAGCAAGATTTGGCAAACAAGGATTTTGCCGCGTTGGCCGCGGAAGTATCCGATGACAAACTGACCGCGAAGAATGGCGGCGATCTGGGTTTGTTCAATGTCGGCGTGATGGAAAAATCCTTTGAAGAGGCCGCTAGCCAGTTGAAGCAAGGCGAAGTTTCGGAGCCGGTCAAATCCGCCTTTGGTTATCATTTGATCAAGGTGACCGAGTTGGCGCCGGGCGAGATCAAGCCTTACGAGGCGGTAAAATCGGAATTGACCAAGGCGTATAAAAAAGCCCAAATCGAAAGTCGCTTTAGTGAGCTGGGAGAAAAACTCAGCGAAGTGAGTTACGAAAATCCGGATAATCTGGATGCCGCAGCGAAGTTGCTTGGGGTGCCGGTCAAGACATCGGCGCCGTTTACCCGTGATGCCGGTGAAGGTGTTGCTGTCGATGAAAAAGTCCGCTTGGCGGCTTTTTCCGAAGATGTGTTGAAGGGTAATAATAGCGAGCCGATCGAGATTGGCAGCGAGAAATTGGTGGTTTTGCGCATGCAATCTCATACGCCTGCTGCCGCCAAGGATCTCAAGGAAGTCAAGGCGGACGTGATTGCTGCGATACAAAAAGAGAAGGCGCTGAAGCAAGTCGTGGAAAAGGCCGATAAGCTCAAGGCTGAATTGGTTGCCGGTAAGCCGATTGCGGATGTGGCTTCCGCGACTGCTTTGACGGTCAAGAAAGTGGCTGGCTTGAGTCGCAATGCTGGCGATGTGGACCCGGCCGTCAGGCAGGCAATTTTCCGGGCGGCCAAGCCGCGGGCAAATCGTCCGAGTATCGTGGTGATCGATGAGCCTGCTGGCGGTAAAATTGTCGCCAGTATCTCTCAAGTTAAGGAAGGTGTCATGACTGAGGCCGACAAGGCCAAGCAAGTGCAGCTGGAGAAAAATATGGCGACCGCATTTGGCAGGACGCAATTCGAAGCCGTGCTGAACCAGTTGCAAGCCAACGCCGATATTACGATACGATCTCCCAAGCAATAACCGATACCCATTATGACCACGATCCGCCGGATCGTGGTCATTCCCCTGAGCTTTGCAACAGGTAAATCTGTCCCTGCTTCCACTCAATTTCTCCGTTCGTCCGGAGCGCTATTCTGTTGATGTGGCGCTTTGCCCTAGTTGCGACGAAATATACCGATTTTCATGACAAGACCTGATAGGATTTTGCTTTGATCATTGCCTGGAGGATGTCATGAGCTCATCTCAAATACCTTTTTTCCGACGTTTGGTTTTTTTGCTGGCGGCGGCATTATTGGCCTTGCCTGCATTGGCCGACAAGCCGGAGAAAGGCAATTCAGGCAAGCACAAGCACAAGCCTCATCAAGAAAGACGATACGACGATTACCGCTACGATGACAAGCGTAAAAGCCGTTCTCACAGAGAGCAGTATCAAGATCGCTATCTCAATGAGCGTTACTTTAGCGATCAGCATCGTGTCATCGTGCGCGATTATTACGTCGAGGAGTATCGCCGTGGCCGTTGCCCGCCGGGACTCGCCAAGAAAAATAACGGCTGTCTGCCGCCCGGCCAAGCCAAACGCTGGGTCATGGGGCGCCCTTTGCCGCGAGACGTGATTTTTTACGATTTACCGGACAGGGTCGTGCGCCAGATTGGTTATCCTCCGGCTGGCTATCGTTTTGTCAGAGTTGCTTCCGATATTTTGCTGATCACGGTCGGGGCCGGTTTGGTGGTCGACGCGATTGCAGATTTGAATGCCATGCCGTAATGAGTCGATGGCCAGGTATCATGCCGAGGCCTATCTTGATAACCCTAAAAACATCAGTAGTCCACGAAAAGCACGAAAGACACGAAATAAAACAGATGGTTACGCCACTTGATTTAGTTACCCGCAAGTACCCGCAAGGTGTCGGCATTTTGAGCAATAACTTTTTGAAACTGTTCGTGATTTTTGTGTGTTTCGTGGACCAAATGATTTTTATAGGATAACGGGCGCGCCATTGAAATAGCGCGCCCGTTTGCATTTCTTCTTCAGACTTAATGACTTCAGCCATTCGAGGTCACGTTTTACTTTAGGATTCGCATGAATTGAACGTCTGTGGCCATTTTCTGCTTGTCATAAAACGGTAATATGGCGTTGTTAAATTTCCGGGTTGATTGGGCTGAACGAAAACATGATTATGTCGAATTTGAATATCCTGGTTGTGGAAGATGAAGACGCTATCAGGGAAATGTTGATGATGGTGTTGGAGCAGGCGGATTTTCACGTACTTGCGGCCGTCAGCGCGGAAGAGGCCTTGAAGGTGTTGGCGGAAAATCGTGTGGATCTGCTGCTGTTGGATTGGATGTTGCCCGGTATCAGCGGCGTCGAACTGGCCAAGCGCTTGAAGCGAGAGCCGGGGTATAAGGATTTGCCCATTATTTTGCTGACGGCGCGAGGCGAGGAAGAGGACAAGATTCGCGGGCTGGAAATCGGTGCCGACGATTATGTGACCAAGCCGTTTTCACCCAAGGAATTGATTGCCCGTATCAAGGCCGTGATGCGGCGCAGCGGTAAACTCGGCGAGAGCGGACAATTGAGCATCGGCGATCTGATGCTGGATGCGGAACAACATCGTTTGACGATTGCCGGCAAGAGTCTCGATGTCAGCCCTACCGAATTCCGCTTGATGCAATTCTTCATGAGCAACCCCGATAAGGTGTTCAGCCGCACGCATTTGCTGGATCAGGTGTGGGGGCGTAGCGTGTATATCGAGGAGCGGACGGTCGATGTGCATATCAGGCGCTTGCGCAAATTGCTGGCTGAGTTTGGGCGAGAAGAACTGATCCAAACCGTGCGCGGTTTTGGCTATCGCTTCTCCTTGGCTGAATGATCGCGATGGGACGCTGGAAGCGAGAAATCGGCATTGTGATGGCGCTGGTCGTGGCCGCGCTGTTGCTCAGTTTTTTCATTGGCCACCTTAGGGATATGTTGCTGGTGGTAGCGCTGTTTTTGTTGGTCCGGCAAAGCATGGCCGTCGATGAATTGGAACAGTGGTTGAGTCAGGGGGCTTTAGGCGACAATCGGGCCCGCAAAGGCATTTGGGGTGATATTTATTATCATCTGTGGAAAATCAAAAAAACCGAGAAAAAACGTAAGAAAAAGCTCAGTCGCATGGTGGACCAATTTCGTAAATCCACCGATGCATTGCCCGATGCGGCGGTGGTGTTGGGTGAGTACGCCGAAATCGAATGGAGCAACAAGGCGGCTCGAGAAGTGTTGGGGCTGAAAAAATCGGATAAGGGCCAGCGCATACCCAATTTGATCCGGGCCCCGCAATTCATAGAATATTTAAAGTCCTACGATTACCGGCAGAAGATTTGCATCGCTTCGCCGGTTAACGATGGCATCATCCTGCAGATCAGTATCGTTCCCTACGGAGCGGGGCTCCGCTTGCTGTTGGCGCAAGATGTTACTCAAATCAAGAATATGGAACGCATGCGTACCGATTTCGTCGCCAATGT
The DNA here is from genome assembly GCF_024360925.2 of Methylomonas rapida. Taxonomy (NCBI): domain Bacteria; kingdom Pseudomonadati; phylum Pseudomonadota; class Gammaproteobacteria; order Methylococcales; family Methylococcaceae; genus Methylomonas; species Methylomonas rapida. The sequence goes on from NZ_CP113517.1 coordinate 500,119, forward strand.
TTCGCACGAATTGCGCACGCCGTTGACGGTGCTGAAAGGTTATCTGGAAACCTTGTTGGAAATGGATAATGTGCCGGCCAGCTATGCGCGTTCGTTTGCGAACATGGCTACGCAGACCGAGCGCATGCAAAATCTGGTTGACGATTTGCTGTTATTGGCCCGCCTGGAAACCAAGGCGAAGAAAGCGGAAACCGTCGTCATGCGTGATTTGCTGAGCCAGATTTGCAAGGAAAGCGATCTGCTGGAAAAAGACGAACGTCGCATCGAGTTGAGTATGGCCACCGATGTAAACGTTTTGGGCGATGCGCAAGAATTGCAAAGTGCGTTCACTAATTTATTGGTCAATGCGTTGAAATATTCGCCGGCAACTTCGCCGGTCAAGGTGAGTTGGCAGCAAAATCCGGACGGCTCGCTTTGCCTGGAGGTGGAAGATTTTGGCGAAGGCATCGCGCCTGCCGATATTCCGCGCATTACCGAGCGCTTTTACCGTGCCGACGTCAAGCGCGGCCACAAAATCTCGGGCACCGGCTTGGGGCTTGCCATCGTCAAGCATGTGCTGGTCCGACATGATGCCAAGCTTGAAGTCGATAGCGAGCTGGGAAAGGGTAGTCGTTTTCGCTGTATCTTTCCCGCGCAACGCGCTTGCTAAACGATGCGGGTTTGAATGCTCGACGTTGCAATCAGGTTCAACCATATTTTCGCTGTAAAAATCCGCCTACCGGCAAAAAGATGTCTCTATAATTGTCGACATTTGCAATCAAAATGAAGAGGCTGGAATGCTTGTCGATACCGTCGTCGAATTATCGCGCTGGCAGTTCGCGATAACTGCGATACTGCATTTTCTATTCATTCCGTTGACCTTGGGCTTGGCCTTGCTGTTGGCTGTGATGGAATCGGCTTACGTTTGGAGAGGGCGTGCGCTGTATAAAGCCATGGCGCAATTCTGGGGCCGGGTGTTTGCGATCAATTTCGTATTGGCGGTTTCAACCCGCTTGGTGCTGATTTTTCAATTCGGGCTAAACGGTTCGTATTTTGCCCATTATGTCGGCGATGTCTTTGCATTGCCGTTGGCGATAGAAGCGCTCGGCAGTTTTTTTCTTGCCGCGGCACTGTTCGGGCCTTATTGGTTCGGCTGGGATGCGATGGGCAAGAAACAACATTTATGCTTGACCTGGCTCATTGCACTCGCCGTCAACGTGTCGGCGTTTTGGGTCTTGATGGCCAACGGCTGGATGCAAAATCCTGTTGGGGCGGCGTTCAATTACCAGTCATATCGCATCGAATTGAGCGATTTTGCTCAGCTTTTGCATAATCCTGCGGCCCTGGCCAAATATCTGCATACCGTTGCCGCCAGCTATGTCGTGGCCTGTGCAACGGTGCTGGGGATTGGCGCGTATTGGCTGAGACTGCGTCAAGACGATGCCTTGGCGCGGTTGAGTTATAAATTGGCCGCTGGTGCCGGGGTGCTGGCGCTAGGCGTGACGATAGGCTTGGGCGATTCAACGCCAACCCTGGACAATCCGGTTCAACAAGCGAAACGCGCGGCCATTTCAGGCCAGCCCGACAGTGGACTGTTGCCGGGCATCGAGGCGCGTATCCGTAACGGGATGCAGGCTTATGCGTTGTTGGAGCAGTTGCGCGACGGCGACACAAAGCCGCAGTTGCTGGCCGATTTTGAACGCTTCAAGCAAGACTTGGGTTATGCGATGCTGTTGCAGCCGCTGCACAAGCAGATCGACGAGGCTTCGGACAAGCATATTAAGCTGGCGGCGCAGTCAGCCTTGCCGGCTCATCCGGGCTTGCTGCGCGGGCTATATCTGCTGATGATTGGCTGCGGCATCGTGGTGGCGTTTGGATTCGTGTTGGCGGCATGGGGCGGCATGGGCGACAAGGCCATGCCCGATTGGTTGTTGAGTATCAGCATTTATCTGGCGCCCTTGCCTTGGCTGGCTAGTGTCGCGGGTTGGTTTGTGGCGGAGGCTGGCAAACAGCCTTGGGCGGTCGCCGGTCTGTTGCCAACATTCTGGGCCGTGTCCTCCCAATCGGTCACGCAATTACTGGTCAGTTCCGTCGGTTTTAGCCTGGCGTATTTGATTTTGCTGGGCTTGGCGGTGTTTCTGTTGCGGCAAACCGTCATGAGTCGCCGCATCGTCAACAAGGAGGCCTAATCATGGCATGGGATTTGGAGAGTCTGCGCTTGCTTTGGTGGGTCTTGCTCGGTATGGCGATGATGGGTTTTGCGGTCTGTGAAGGCGTAACCTTGGGCATCACACTGTTGCTCCCCGTTCTGGCTGTCGCTGACGGTGAAAAACAAGATTTGATCGGCCGTATTGCGCCCTCGGGTTTGGCCAATCTGGCTTGGCTGAGTGCGTTGGTGATGATCGTGTTTGCCGCTTGGCCGATTGCTTACGCGGTTGCTTTGGCCAGTTTCTATCCGGCGCTGTTTTTGCTTTTGCTGGGATTGCTGTTTCGACCACTGGCTTTTTTCTTTTTGGAGGACTGCGGCCCGCGATGGCGGGAATATGGCTATAAGGCCTTGTTTGTCGGCGGCTTGCTGCCCGCTGCACTGTTGGGATTGTTGGTTGGCAATCTCTTGAAAGGCATTCCGTTTCATCTGGATAGCGATATGCATATTCGGTTTTTGGGGGATTTTGCCGGATTGTTCAATCTGTTTTCGATCCTGGTTGCGGCGACTACGTTGGCTTTGTTGGCGCTACACGGGGCCGTGTTTGCGCAGCTAAAAACCAGTGGTGAGCTCAGGCTGCGGGCGAAAGCCATGGTGCAGCGTGCCGGTCTGGCGTTTGTGCTGTTGTTTGCCGTTGCTGGCTTATGGATCACGCATTTGGAGGGCTATCACATCAGCTCGGAGATTTTGCCCAATGATCCTGCCAACCCGCTGGCCAAGTTCGTCAAGCGCGGCGAGGGTTTGTGGCTGGACAATTACGAACATCTGCCGGTGCTGTGGCTGATTCCTGCCCTTGCTTTCATCGCGGCAATAGCGGCTTTAGGGTTGGCAAAATGGGATAAGTCTTACTGGGCCATGTTGGCCAGCTCGCTATGCGTGGCCATGGTGGTATTGACCTTCGGCATGTCGATGTTTCCGTTTTTGTTACCGTCGAATATTTCGTTGAATAGTTCGCTGACGATTTGGGATAGCAGTGCAAGTCCATTAACCCTGCACGTGTTGTTGTGGGTTGCCGCGATTGCGTTACCGGCGATGGCGATTTGCAGCCGATGGCTGTTTGGCTCGTTTGCGGAAAAGGTGGGGTAGCTTAAGTTGCCGAAGGACTGGCGGGATGACTGATAGATCTCCCGCCTGCGCCGTCTGATGCTTTCGTCCTTGAACCGGAGGTTCAAGTGGAAACCAAATCCAGCCAATCAGGCTTCCTGTCTAAACAGGCATGCACACCATGACGGGCAAAAAGTTTCCGGGGTAAAAACAGGTTCAGGAAACACCCAGCACTGCTCGAACGCTGCAGGAGATAGGACGCATATTCTAACCGGATTTAAGGATTTTCTAAAACGTTTTCTATTTTTTGCCGCAAATCGCTCAAGCGTTTGCATAGTTCGGCATTATCATCACCGCTGTTTTTATTGGTGTTGGCATCATGCGCCAGGTTCAAGGCCGCCAGCACCGCGATGCGGTCCGCGCCGGCGACTTTGCCTGTATCGCGGATCTTGCGCATTTGTTTGTCCAGCGCTTGTGCCGAGCGAATCAGGCCTTCCTGTTCGCCTTCGGCGCAGGCGATTTTGTATTCCTTGCCCAGAATATTCAACGAAACGGGGTGGATGGGTTTGCTCATGAGTCGTGTTCCATGGCTTTCAGGCGGGCGATCATGGCTTCGACGCGCGCCTTGGCCTGAGTGGTTTTTTCCAGTAGTTTGGCTTTTTCTTTGACCAGCGCGTCTTGTTTCACTTTTAGCGATTTGTTTTCGCTTTTGATCAGATTGAACTGCGCAATCAGCGTATCCAATTTCGCTTCCAGCGCCGCCAATTCGGTTGATGGGTCTTTTTCAGATTGAGACATAGCAGAGTGTTGGCCGATACGACATAAAAATCATCGAAAATGGCGAACAATGTTAGCATAAGCGCCGGTTTTAAACAGCTCAAACACAGTGAAATAGTTAGGAAGGTCATGTATCAGGCAGTCAATGCAATTCTGGAGAAACACGATGCCGATGTCGGCGCGGCCGAGGCCCATGGTGTCGCGGTAGGCATGTTATGTGTCGAGGTAAAGGCTGATGCCGCCAACTGGCTGCATCAGTTGTTTGCCGACGAACATGCGTTACCCGATGATGACAAATCCTTGTTGCTGAATTTGTTTGAGCGCACGCGGGATTTGCTGGAGCCTGAAACCGAAGAATTTGCCTTCGATTTATTCCTGCCGGACGATGACGAGCCGTTGAATGAACAAGTGGAGGCACTGAGGAGTTGGTGCGAGGGCTTTTTGTTCGGCGTCGGATATGCGCAATCGAATGCCGATTGGCCGGGCGACAGCGCGGAAGTCATGCGCGACATCGTCGAGCTGACCAAGATCGATAGCGATGTCGAAGGCGAGGAAGACGAGGCGGCTTTGCTGGAGATTCACGAATATCTGCGTGCCGCGGTGCTGACGGTTCGGGATTTATTCAGCGAAGACAAAAACGCGCAATTGCACTAAGGAGGGTCGATGAAACAAGCCGAATTCAAGAAACGCCGCGCCGCGCTGATGAAGCAAATCGGCAAGGGCAATATCGCCATCATTGCCAGCGCTTCGGAGCGCACCCGCAACCGCGACGTGCATTATCCCTTTCGCCAGGACAGCGATTTTTTCTATCTGACGGGATTCAACGAGCCTGAAGCCTTGGCGGTGTTCATCCCCGGCCGCGAACAGGGTGAATATGTGCTGTTTTGCCGCGAGTTTGACGAGAAAAAAGCCTTGTGGGAAGGCGCCCATGCCGGTCTGGAGGGGGCGACCAAATATTACGAGGCCGACGATTCTTTTCCGATAGCCGATCTCGATGACATCTTGCCGGGCATGCTGGAAAACAAGGGAAAGGTGTTTTACCCGATGGGCAAGGATAGCGAGCTGGATCACAAGTTGCTCGAATGGATCAATCATATCCGCAAGCAATCGCGTACCGGTATTTCCGCGCCCGGCGAACTGGTGTCCCTCGAGCATGTGGTTCATGAGATGCGCTTGTTCAAAAGTCCCGAAGAACTCAAATTGATGCGCCATGCGGCGGAAGTTTCCGCGCGCGCGCATGTCAGGGCGATGAAAGCCTGTAAGCCCGGCCTTTACGAATATCAAATCGAGGCCGAGCTGGTGCATGAATTCATCCAGGAAGGCTTGAGGTCCGTGGCCTATCCGTCCATCGTCGCCGGCGGCAAGAATGCTTGCGTGCTACATTACACCGAAAACAAGGACAAACTGCACAAAGGCGATTTGCTGCTGATCGATGCCGGCGTCGAATGCGATCATTACGCCTCGGACATTACCCGCACGTTTCCGGTTTCCGGCAAATTCAGCGAGCCGCAACGACTTTTGTATCAGCTGGTGCTGGATGCTCAGGCTGCCGCGCTGGAGCAAATCAAACCCGGCGTGCCCTGGAACAAGGCCCATGACGCGTCAGTGGAAACCTTGACCAAGGGTTTGCTCGAATTGGGGCTGTTGAAGGGGCGGGTCAAAAAGTTGATCAAGGACGAAAAATACAAACAGTTTTACATGCATCGCATCGGCCATTGGCTGGGCATGGATGTGCACGACGTCGGCGATTACAAGATCAAGGACGAATGGCGCTTGCTGGAGCCGGGCATGGTATTGACCGTCGAACCGGGTTTGTATGTGCCGGTCGATTGCGAAAGCGTCGACAAGCAATGGCGAGGCATAGGCATCCGTATCGAGGACGATGTGTTGGTCACGAAGGACGGTCACGAGATTTTGACCGGCGGCGTGCCGAAAAGCATAGCAGACATCGAAGCGCTGATGCAGGGCGGTTAAATGCAACACCATTATGATTTGATCATCGTTGGCGCCGGTTTGGCCGGTAACTGCCTGGCGCTGGCGCTGAAAGACAGTGGTCTGAACATCGTCGTGGTCGAGGCGGCAAGCCACCGGCAGCTCCACGAGTCGCCGGCCGGTGACCGAGCGCTGGCGCTGGCCGCAGGCACCGTGCAAGTGTTGCAAATGTTGGGCGTGTGGGACGGTGTGGCCGATAAGTCCACCGCGATCAAAAACATACACATTTCCGACCGTGGTCATTTCGGTAAAACCCGATTGTCGGCGACCGAACAGGGGGTGGAGGCGCTGGGCTATGTGATTGCCGCCCGCGACCTCGAGGATCATCTGGCGGATTTGGTTGAACAGGCCGGGATAAGCCGATTTTATGAAACTCGGGTCGTGGGCCTGATGTCCGGCAACGATGCGGTCAATGTGAGTTTGAAACAGCAACAACAGTCACTGAACTTGACGGCGCAGTTGTTGGTGGGCGCGGATGGTGGACAATCGACGGTACGCAAGCTGCTCGACATTCCGCAAGAGGTGATCGAATACGGACAGACGGCGTTGGTGACTACGGTGGAGTCGATGTTGCCGCATCAAAATACCGCCTACGAGCGTTTTACCGAACAAGGTCCGTTGGCTTTGTTGCCGATGGCGGGAAAACGGGCCGCGGTGGTGTGGACGCGCGAGCACGAACAGGCGGAAGCCCTGATGGCGAGTGGCGAGGCCGAATTGTTAGCAGAATTGCAGGCCTGTTTCGGCTATCGACTCGGCGCGCTGAAACTGGTGGCGCCACGGCGCGCGTTTCCGCTCAACTTGATTCGGGCGGAACGGATGATTTCCGGGCGCGCCGTGATCATAGGCAATGCCGCGCATCAATTGCATCCGGTGGCGGGGCAGGGGTTTAATCTGGGTATACGCGATGTGGCGCAGTTGGCAGATATGTTGATCAAGCAGCGACAGCTGCATAGCGATCCCGGAGCCGAAGAATTGTTAAGCGACTATGCCAGGCAGCGGCGTCAGGATCATGACAAAATCATCGGCTTTACCAACCATGTGGTGCGGATATTTTCCAACGATTGGCTGCCGGTTGCCGCGTTGCGTAACACCGGCTTGACGCTGTTGGATCACTTGCCTTTTGCGAAAACGCTTTTGACTCGGCATGCGATGGGACTGGCCAAGCCTCTGCCCAAGCTGGATAAGCAGTAAATGCGTCAATTGCGCCGATACGCCTTTTTCTTTGCTTAATTTATCGTGTAAGGAGGTCTTCATGCTGATTACTTGTTTGCGACATGCGACCGCGGAGCCGCATACAGTAGTGGATGCCGACCGGGCGCTGGTCAAGAAAGGCAAAAATCAAGTCAAGCGTGTGGCCGACTTCTGCCGGAAGAACGCCTTGCTGCCTGGAGCGTTATTCTCCAGCCCGTTACGACGCGCGGAACAAACCGCAACCACGCTGAAAAATCAATTACCGGATTGCCCGCCCGTGTGCCTCGTCGATTGGCTGGGGCCGGCCGCGACCGTTTCCGGCATCGCCGCTGAACTGCAAAAACTGGCCCAGGCAGGCGTGAACGATGTCTGGCTGGTGGGGCATGAACCCGATTTCTCGGAATTGATCGGTCATTTGCTCGATGTGCCGGCGGCGCGTTTCCTGATCAAAAAAGCGTCGCTGACACGGATAGCGGTGGATTTTTCTGGCAACCAGGCGGGACAACTGCTCTGGACCATACCTTGTGGCTTGATGGATTAAGGCGAGAGCGCTCGTTCTCGGATTGGAAGCGATTACGCGGCTAGATGGTTTTTCGCCGGCGACTAGGCGTTCACGACCAGAAAAACATTGTTGCTAACGACCCAGCAATAAAAGGTCACGGCGCCCGTCAGCGTCGCGGTGCTCAAGCGGCTTTTTATTTTGCGCCTGCCGAAAAACAGGTAGGCGATCACGGCAATGCACATCAGTTTCATCGCCGTGATGGAATATCCCAGCCCGAATTGGTCGGCAAAGAAAACCAAAACCGGATTGGCTTCGTCGACGCTGCTGAACTTCAGGCCCAGATAGGTGATGATGCCGTCGGCCATGTGCAACAGGCCAAACAAAACCAGCAACAAGGCGTTGGCACAATCCCTGGAGGTCGTTTGCCGAGTGGTACTGGTTAGGGTTGCAAGGCCATTGTTACCAATTTTTGCCGGCATGAGTTTGAGCTGCCGATTTTGCGCCAGGGGTTGTCGGTAGTTTCGTTTGAGCTGGGTGTGAAAACTTCGAATCATGCTCATGCACTCCCGGTTTGCCTTGATGATACTGCGCTGGATTTGCTGATTGGTAGTATGCATGAGCAGTCTCCTGGAGTGCTTTGAATATTAGCTTATACTAAATGTCCCTTTGTGGCTAACAATACTTCTGTGATGAGGGTCTCATCCTCCAGAATCCGTTAAGCATTCCCGAATTGCGGCTGGAGTGAAAAGGCTTTAGCTTTTTCCAAAGGGGCAAGTTATTTGTAACGGGGTATTAAGCGTCGCACAAGTCCTTTGACTTAGGTTATTTTCGCGAAAGGAGGTGATGAAAATATAACTGGTGCGAGGGTCTTCGGCCAATTCCGCAAGGCTGAACCGGCGTCTGGGCTGTTGCGTAAAGTTTATTTTATCGAGGTGATTGTCGAGTTCCTTGAATCCCATGCTCCATTCCGGAAACATGCGGTGATATTCGTTGCCTTGGACAATGATGTCGATGCCGTGGTGTCGGGGGTCGGTTTTGATGATGTCCAACAGGTTTTGCACGGCTTCTCGTTCGCCTTCCAGGTATTGCATGAAAAAACCATCCTGATGCAACAAGCAGCCGGTTATGCCGTGACGGCTGTTGGAGGCGCGAGTTTGCTCCAGCAGACTGTTGATTTGGAGCTGATCGAGTGGCGCCGAGGCTTGGCTGGTATATAGCAGGAAAAAAATAGGCGGTTCCGCGTCCGTGGGCGTGAGGGATGATTCACGCTCGACAACCTCGATGAACTGATCTTCCAGTAGTGGACGATAAAACAGATAGCCCTGAATGTAATCGCAACCGAAATTGCGTAGTTCCAATAACTGAGCCTGGTTTTCCACGCCCTCCGCGACCATCTTTAGACCAAGCGCCCGGCCGAGACCGATAACGGCTCTGACCACGGCGCGACTCTCGGTTTGATTTTCTATGCCATCGACGAACGCCCTGTCGATTTTCAGTACATTCACTGGCAGGCGTGTCAATTGCGCGAGCGATGAATAACCCGTGCCGAAATCATCGACGGCTACCCGGAATCCCAGGTTGGCCAAGCCGCGTAACATGCGCAGATTGGTTTCGATATCCGCCATCAGCGAGGTTTCGGTGATTTCTAGCAAAATCCGCTTCGGATCGGCATTATAGCGGGTCACCAGTTTCTCGATGTCGGCCAGCAGATTTTTGTCGTTCAGTTGCCGCGCCGATACATTGACGGAAATATAGGCTGGGGCATTCTCGCCCCAGCGTTGGCGCCATTCCGCTTCCGCGCGACAGGCTTGGGCAAAAACCCAGGCTCCGATCGGTACGATCATGCCCGTCATTTCCGCAATCGGAATGAAAACGGCCGGAGAAATTTCACCCTCGTCCGGATGCCAGCGCAACAGGAGCTCGGCGGCCACGATACGGTTACTGTTGGCGTCCACTATGGGCTGAAAACGGATCGATAATTCTTCCCGTTCGATCGCCATTCGCAAACCCTGCGTAATCGACAGTTTTTTTCTGACCTTTTCTTCCAGGCTGCTGCTGAAAAAATGCCAACCATCCCGGCCTTGCTGTTTGACTTCGTACATCGCGGTGTCCGCCGAACGTAGCAAGTCGTCTGGCGAATGGGTGGAGCCGTGGCCCACGGCAATGCCGATACTGGCGCTGATATACAGAGAATGGCCGTCGCATTCGACTGGCTGCCGCAGGGTGTGGTTGATACGTTCGGCTAATGAGGAAATCGTGGCCGGTTGCTCCAGCTGTTCGCAGAGAATCGCAAATTCATCGCCCGACAATCGGGCTACCGTGTCGCCGGGACGAACGACGTCAATCAGACGGTTGGCGAGAATCTTCAATAAATTGTCGCCTGCCTGATGGCCATAGGTGTCGTTGATCAGCTTGAATCCGTCCAGATCGACGAACAACAAAGCCAGACTCAAACCCTGGCGCCGGCTGCGCTGTAGGGCATGATCCAGGCGCTCCCGAATCAGGTTTCGATTCGGCAGGCCGGTCAGATTGTCGTGAGTGGCCTGCCACAGTAAATCGGACTGGATGCGTTTTTGCTCGCTGATGTCGCGCATCGTGGCGACCAGCATCCATTGGCTGCCGTTACGAAATTTGCCTATCGATGCTTGCAGCGGAAAAAACGAACCGTCCTTGCGGTAGCCCGTCACCTCCCCGCGTCGACTCATCGGGCGTTCGGTTTCTTGGCCTAGCACGAAGCCCCGCACCATTTCGACATGCCGTTGCCTTTGGTGCGGCGGTACCAGTAAATGCACCGACAGGCCCGCCATTTCCTCGCTGCTATAAAGGAACATTTCACAGGCTTGCGGGTTGGCGTGCTGGATGATGCCGTTTTCGTCGGTGGCCAGAATTGCCATGTCGGCTATGGATAAAATCTGATGTGCCGTGTTCAGCTTGCGCAGGCTCGCCTCGGCTTCGGCCTTGACTTGATCCAGCAGCGTTGATGACGTTGCTATCTCCTGAGGTTCGATCCGTTCATTGTTGTAACGCTCGGGGATGATGGGCGGATTGTTGCCGAAGCGTTCGATAATGCTAAAGCTGCCGTCACGGTTGCTGCGGGCCAAATAGGTGTTCACGCAGGCATGATGGGTTTTTGCATCCATTTGCACCCAGCCCTGCGGGCCGAGCACGGTCGTGCGCTCGAGGGCGTCGACCAAGGCTTCGGCGTCGGCACTGCCGGCGCGAGTCGCGGCTTCGGCAAAAGCATGCACGCATAGATAAGTGGCTTCGCCAAAATTGGTCACCACACCATTGCCGTTCGGCCAGATGCCGTTCACGCCTGGCATGGCCGCGAGTTTTTGCAGATAGCTGTGGTTCTGCGGAGTGTCCAGCGTCATGAAGTAGGTGTTGCTGGAAAAAAAGCCCTCGCGTACATCGGGCAGCAATTGTTGCGCCAGTGCTTCGTCGTAATGCCCCATGACCACGGCCATGCGTTGTTTTAACCCGAGCTCGCTGAAGCGGTTCAATAAGGCAATTTGATCGCCGCCGGCAAAATAGGGCACGAATACATCGGCGCCGGAGCGCGCGACTTTTTGCAGCAGTTGTTCGATCTCCCGCGGTTCCGCGTTGATCGGCAAGTAATCTTCGCCCACCACGTCGCCGTCCAGGCGGCTGAGGGCCTGTTTGGCCGCGGCTATCGAGCCGCGGGGCCACTCGTAATTACTGCCGGCAAAATACATTTTCAAGCCAAAGCGTTGCGCCATGGCAGGAATCATTTTTTCGATTTGCTGGTTGGGCAGCGCGGCAAAGTGAAAGAAATAACGATTGGAAATGCTGCCTTCGTAAAAAGAAAAGTTCAAATAAGGCACTTGCAGCGGTTCCGCTACCTGATGGGCAACGGCAATGCGCGAGTTCGACAATAAATTGCCTATCAGCGCGACGCAGTGATGATTATTGACCAGGTTCAATGCCGCCGGCACGGCGGTACCCGGCAGACTGCCGTCGTCCTCGATGCACAATTCCAGTGGTCGGCCCAGCACGCCGCCGTGCTGGCAGGGCAATCGCGCTTTGTAGCACTTGCACGGGCAAGGGGTTTAGTATAGCGATTTTGCCTAATATCCCAGATGCTCCCAGATCCAACCCCCTATTTTGCTGACCTCACAGACCCGCGGCGAGAGGGCAAAAACAAACTCCACAAACTCACGGATATCGTGATGATCGTCTTATGCGCAGTATTGAGCGGCATCGAGGATTGGGTCGGCATGGAAGAGTTTGCCGAAGAAAAAGAAGATTGGCTGCGGACCTTTTTGGAATTACCGAATGGAATTCCCTCGCACGATACCCTGAGTAATGTCTTGGGCCGCCTGAATCCCCAAGCGTTTGCCGAGACCTTTCAACGTTGGGTGCAGGCGGCATTGCCAAGCCTTTCAGGACAGCAAGTCTGTTTGGACGGCAAGACCTTGCGCGGCAGCCGCGAAGGGGATAAGGCCGTGCATTTGATGAGCGCCTTTGCGGCTGAAGCGCGTTGGGTGTTGGCGCAACAGGCGGTGGATGAGAAGACTAACGAAATCAAGGCGATCCCCGATTTATTGTCGATGTTGGACATCAAAGGAGCTCTGATCTCGATCGATGCCATGGGTTGTCAAAAAGCCATTGCGAAAACCATCGTTACGGCGCAAGCGGATTACGTGTTGGCACTGAAGGATAATCATCCGAACCTTTGCGAGGATGTCAGGTTGTGGCTGGATACTGAAAATGCCAACGACCGCTTACCGGTCTACGAAACCATCGACAAAGATCACGGTCGCCTGGAAATACGCCGTTACAGCTTGAGTAGCGAGATTGCTTGGTTGACGCAAAAACCTGACTGGGCCGGGCTACAAGCCATTGGTCGGGTTGAATCGATTCGCACCCTCGGTGACAAGACCTCGGTTGAGTGTCGCTACTATTTGTGTTCGTTTACGGATTTGCAGCGCTTTGCCGAAGGGGTACGGCAGCATTGGGCGATAGAAAATTCCCAGCACTGGGTGCTGGATGTGCAGTTTGGCGAAGATGCGAATCGCGCCAGAACAGATCATTCCGCCGAAAACTTGGCGTTGATGCGACGGATGGCACTCAATTTACTACGAAATAACGGACCTACTAAAGACAGCTTGAAGCGCCGCAAGTTGCGAGCATGTTTGAACGATAACTATCGCTTTAAATTACTCTTCGGAACATCTGCAACATAGCGCGATTGCCCTGGCCGTGCTGGTTGATTTCGTTACAGGCTATTTGGGCGGCCCTGACGATCTCAAGTCCATACATGCTCACCAGTCCAGTCAGGGGAGGCATGAGGCCTAGGCGTAGAGTGCTGGTGGAATTTGGGTCGGACACGATCTTATGATGGATAGGTTTTTGACGAGAACGTGTGTTTGCTGAATAGCCACGTTTTTGTGGGGTTTAATACACCCATTCCAAGGTTAAAGCAAGCTTGCGAGCCACAATCTGATGCGCAAGCCCCATTCGCTGGTGTAGCCCATGCTGGTGAAAACAATGTCGCCTTGGGGATTGATGAAGAACAGCGCCGGTACGGCGCGGACACCGTAACGCTGGCCTATGGCGCCGTCGTGGTCGTTGACCACTGACCATTGCAACTGATTTTTGCGTAGATAGGTCGCAATCTGCTCGCGGTTGCCGGAACGCACGGCGACGGTGGCGCTGGGATAATCGCGCGCGACAGCGCTGATGTTGTCCTGCATGGCTCGGCAGACGCCGCACCATTCCGCCCAGAAATACAACAAGGCCGGGCCTTGCGCGAAAAGCGCCATGACTGAGCGGTCGTCCAGCGTGTTTTGTTCGATCGGCGGTGGCTTTCCTGTCACCAGATTCCGGTTCATCAGAAATTGGCCGGCAAAAATGAACAAGAGCGCGAATAGATAGAACGCCGATTTTTTCAGCATCATAGTCCTTGCATCAGGCTGGCGCCGTTTTGTTTCAACCAGTGTCTGTGCTCAAGGTAATCGGGCATATGCTCGCCGACCAACTGCCAGAATGCCTTGGAGTGATTCTTGTGCTTGATGTGGCAAAGCTCGTGCACGACGACATATTCCAGAATAACCGGCGGTGCCAGCATCAGCAGCCAATTCAGGTTGATGTCGTTTTGCGGGCCGCAACTGCCCCAGCGGCTCTTCAGGGTTTTGATGCGCAGGTTGCGTGGCACGAGATTGTGCTGTTGTCCATGTTTTGCGATCAATTGCATTGCATGGTGCCGCGTTTGTTGCTTCATCCAGTTTTCCAAAGACCGTTTGATCAGTTCGGAGCCGTTATCGCGATGCATGGAGGGTAAATACGCCAGAAATTGTGGCTCGGCTAACAGCTGTAGGCGTACGGTTTTGGCCGAAGTCGGCTTGATCGTCAACGGGATTTGCCGGCCTTGATAAGGTACGGTCACGCCGTCCGTGTATTGCGCGGGTGCCAGGCTGTTGACCTGGCCGGCGCGTTGATGGATGCGTTTCAGGGCTGCTCTTATCCAGTCTTGCTGGGCATCGACGAAGGCTTTGATGCGACACTCCGAAACTTGCAATGGAGCGACGACTTCGACTTCATTGGCTCTGACGACGATGCGGGTTTTCTTCGCGCGTTCACTGCGGCGCAATCGATAAGGCAGCGGGGCGCTATCGCCGGTTGGCAGATTGTTTTGCATATTCAACTTCGATCGTCTGCGGTACTCGGCGATTCGGTTTCTTGGTTGATCATGTGCGTGGCCAGTTGTTGCAGCGCGTTTGTGATGTTGGTGTGCAAGCGCGGGTCCATCGGAACTTCGGCCAGGGCTTTGTTCATGCACAGCATCCATTGGTCGCGTTCGGCTTCGCCGATTTTGAACGGGAAGTGGCGCATTCTCAGCATCGGGTGGCCGAATTCCTGGATGTAGAGGTTAGGTCCGCCCAGCCAACCGGACAAGAATTTGAAAAGTTTGTCCTTGGCCGAGTTCAGATTGGGTTGATGCATGGCGCGAATGCCTTGTGCTTCCGGCAAAATGTCCATGTAAAAATAAAATCTGTCGACCAGGCTGCGAATGGCCTGTTCTCCGCCTATAAAATCATAGGGCGTTTGTGCTGACATCGGTATTTACGCTCTCTTGGCTGTTTGTTGTTTATACTAGGGTTATGGACTGCAATTTTTGGAAACTCTGACGCCATTGCAAGGTCCTAACGTTTACTTATCCATCACTAGGAGGACATTACCATGCGTTTAAACACCATCGCTCGCTCGGAAGCGGGCATTCTGGAGACCAATAAGGTTCTCAGAAATACCTATTTATTGCTGTCGATGACGCTGTTGTTCAGTGCCGCGATGGCGGCTGTGGCCATGACCTTGAATCTGCCGCATCCGGGGTTGATTATTACATTGGTCGGTTATTTTGGCCTGCTGTTTTTAACCAGCAAGTTTAGTAATAGTGCCTTGGGCATTTTGTTCGTGTTCGCGCTGACCGGTTTTATGGGCATGACTCTGGGCCCCATTCTGAACATGTACGTTCATGCGTTCAGCAATGGCCATCAGTTGATTCTGACTGCATTGGGCGGTACCGGCGTGATATTTTTGGGCTTGTCCGCTTACGCATTGACGACTCGCAAAGACTTCAGCTTCATGGCGGGTTTTTTGATGGTCGGTGTATTGGTGGCGTTTTTTGCTGGTTTGGCCGCCGTCTTGTTTTCCGTGCCGGCTTTGAGTCTGGCGGTTTCGGCGATGTTCGTCTTGCTGATGTCCGGCATGATTTTATTCCAAACCAGTGAGATCATCCACGGCGGAGAAACCAATTACATCATGGCGACTGTGTCATTGTATGTATCGCTCTATAATCTGTTCACCAGCCTGTTGCAGTTATTGGGTATCTTTGGCGGCGATGAATGAGCCATAAATCGGCCTAAATGAAAAGCCCGGCTAGGCCGGGCTTTTTTGTGTGAGGTAAAAAGTCAAATTTTAAGCCATGCCTAAAATTTCAATTTTTACTTTAGTGAGTCCGGCGGAAACAAAGCCGAGCTCTTTGGCTGCTTTTTTTGAAACATCAATTAAACGTCTGCTTGGATGATGCAGTCGGTCATTGACTTTGACAATCACGCTGCGATTGTTTTTCAGGTTGGTAACGCGTAACCGGGTGCCTATGGGCAGCGAATTGTGCGCCGCGGTCATGCCGTTTTTATCATAAGCTTCTCCACTGGTTGTGGCATGGCCATGATATTTGTCGTTGTAGAATGAAGCGGTCCCTTCTTTTCGGACCTGGGTTAGTTCTTGCTTTTCAACTTTGGCAAGACTGATTGAATTAAAGGATATTAACGAAACTGAAAGCATGGCTTTGACCATCCATCGGTTTTTCTTTCGCATCCTCTACCTCCTTACGTATAGTAAATGATAAAAGAGGGTTCAGGTTAACCCGCTAGACGGCATTTGGCAACCCTCTGTCTGTCTCTAATGCGCATCAAATGTTGCCTTTAAGCAACAGCGGTTGCCGAAAACCCCCGTGTGAGCGGGTATTGGCAGTAGTGGTTTGAAGATGAATTTTTTATTAAAACCCGAAAAAATTTTTGCTGATGGCGATTTTTGCGATGTAAAGCAAGCAGATTACCGCGCCCGTTGCCGCGAGCCAGCGTTTTGGGCCTCGATGACGCATTGCTGCCATGCCCAAGCCGATATAAATGATCAATAACATGAGCTTGCCGACTATCCATCCGTAATCGGCTGTCAGCCAGTTGCCTTGGAATACGAGCGCAATACCCGTCATCAGCAGCAAGGTATCGATGACATGTGGTGCGATTTTCAGCCATTTTTGCTGAAAAATCGCTGGCTTGAATTCGGCGAGCAGAACGCGGCCGACGAAACTGATGAAAACCAGCGTAACCAGCAGCAGGTGCAGATTTTTGAGCATGGTGTCGATGAGTTTCTGTTACCTGGCAAGAAACCAGGTGCTCAGCCAGGGTACGTAGGTGATGATAAATACCGCCAGCAACAGCGTCAGCATGAAGGGTAGGGTCGCTTGATAGAGCTCGGTGATGGATTTATTGAAGCGATAGCTGGCAATGAACAAATTCATGCCTACGGGCGGTGTCAGATAACCTATCTGCATGTTGGCGAGAAAAATGATGCCCAAGTGAATCGGGTGGATGCCATAGCCTACCGCCATCGGCACGATCAGCGGCACGACGATTACTAGGGCTGAAAAAATATCCAGAATGGCCCCAAGTATCAGCAAGAACAGATTCAACAGCAGCAAGAAGCTGATGTGACTGTCGACATGGCCTTTGACCCACTCGAACAGGCGCATCGGTACTTCGGCGTCGATCAAGAAGTTGGTGAATGCCATGGACACGCCTAGAATCAACAGAATGCCGCCCAGCATTTGCATGGCTTCGCTGATGATGCGGGTTAGGCTGTTGAAGCGGATTTCCTTGTAAATGAAGACTTCCACGATCAACACATACAATGCCGTCGCGGCCGCGACTTCGGATATCGCCAGGTAGCCGCCGAATATGCCGGCAATGATGAAAAAGGGTAACGGTAATTCCCAGCCAATGGCCTTGATGGCGGCGAAGGCTTCGGGCCAATTGAACGCAGTTTTGTCGAGCTTGGCCGTGCGATTTGCCCAGAGCGCCCAGAATGTCAATAACACTATCATCAACAAACTGGGCAGCAAACCGGCCATGAAGAGCTCCGGCAACGTGAATCTTTCGCCGATGTTGATTTGCTGAACGATCACGCCGTACAAAATCAGCGGTACCGATGGCGGCAATAACAAGCCCAGGCTGCCGGATGTGGTGACGAGTCCCAGACTGAATCGGGCCTCGTAACCCTCTTTGATCAATACGGGCAACAATAAAGCGCCCAAAGCGATGATCGTAACGCCGGATGCGCCAGTAAATGCGGTAAATGCCGCGCATGTCATCAGCGAAATGACCGCCAGACCGTACGGCATCCAGCCGAACAAGGCGCGTGTCAGCCGCAACAGACGTTCGGAGGTGTTGCTTTCCGAGAGTACATACCCCGACAAAGTAAACAGCGGCAGTGCGACCAATAAGGGGGTGTTGGCGATACGGTACAGCTCCGCGCTGATGACGGTGAGATCGATGTCGGTGCTGTAAAAACCCAGCATGGTCGCTGCCAGGATCACCGCAAACAGCGGCATGCCTAGCAGCAACATCAACACCAGGAGTGCGGCAAGGAAAATTGTCATGGTTTAGGGGGAGGGTTGGTCGGGCAGCAGCGCGGCGATGACATAGCGCACGGCGATGATCGCGAAGGCGAATGGGATGATCGCTTCGCAGAGCCAGGTGGGGATGGCGGCAAAGGCCTTGTCGCCGTATGCCTGTTCCTGAATCACGAAGTCCAGACTAAACCAGGTCGCGGCAAGGCAGATCAGCCCGGTCAGGCCGTCGGTGATGCGTTGCAGTGGCTGTTTCCATGACGCCGGCAGGCGGTTGGCCAAGGCATCGATTGCAATGTGGTTACGCCGGCGGGCGGCTATCATTGCGCCTATCAGCGCGATCCAGAGCACGCTGATGCGGGTGTAGGCCTCCGCCCATAGCAGGCCGCCGCCGAAAAAGTTGCGCAGCAGGACTTGGGCCACGGCTATCACGATCAGCGACAGCAGCAGCGCTCCCAGCAGCAGCGTTTCCGTTTTGAGCAGCAGTCGATGCAATTTGCTTAGCATGCTCATGGCGCTCAGGGGGTTGCCTGCGCCCTGATTTCTTGCAAGTAGGCATGTAACTTGGCGGTTTTTTCCGGACTCAGATTCGCGCTTTTTTCAAAGGCGTCGTTGGTGGCCGCAATGGTCTGTTTCAGTTCGGCGACGGATTCTGGCGATGGTTTGACGAACTCTATGCCTTGGTTTTTCAGCGCCTCGATGGCTTGCTGGTTGTCCTGGCGGCTGCGCTGGTCGATTTCCTTGATGACGCTCGCCATGACTTCGCGGACGATTTTTTGATCCTCGGCGGCGATTTCGTCAAATGCGGACTTGTCGATCGCCAGTACGCCAAACAAGTACAGCATGGGCAAATCGGTGACATAACGAATCTTGCTATGCCATTGCAAGGCTAGCGCGCCTACCGGTGAACCGGAAACCACGTTGAACATGCCGGTTTGCAAGCCCATCAGCACATCGCGCAAGGGCAGCGGAATAGGGGAGATGCCGAAGGCCTGCAAGGCGTTGACGGCGATTTTGTTGTCATCCGGAGCCCAGGCCTTTTGGCTGCGCATGTCGGCCAGGGTGCGGATGGGGACGGTCGACATCATGTAGGCAAAACCGACATCGGCAAAACCCAAGGCCACTAATCCGTGCTGCTCGATGCCTTGCATCAATTCGCTATCCATTCTTTGTCTGACATAGTCCACTTCCTGTTCGTTGCGGAACAACAGAATCTGATTGTAGAGCTGAATGTCTGGATATACGCCGTTCAGGGCACCGCTGGTGACCGCGGCACCCTGCAGTTGATGCAGGCGCATCTTGCGTAATACGGTGGCATCGTCGCCCATCACGCCGCCGGGATAAAATTTCAGGCTGACGCGCCCGGCGGTTTGTTTTTCGATTTCATCGCCGCCGGCGCGCATCTTTTGCATCCAGTAAGAGCCATCGGGCGATAGTGTCGCAATTTTTAACGTAACCGCGCTTACGCTTTGCGCGCCCAACAACAGGGCAAGGGCCAAAGATTTTAGTAATATCTGTTTCATTAGATGTCGCTGCAGTTAGAAATAATCGTCGGCGCTATCCAGCAATTGCTGTGCTTGCTGTTGCGCCAGGGTGTTTATCAAGGTCAAGCCGGGAGCGGTTGGCTTTGCATTTAGGGTACTTTTTAACAGAGTGTCGTGCAAATCCCGGTCAAACACCATGCGGGCGTAATGTTTCGCGTAGAGCACGCGTGTCATCAGATTGTCGGGCGCCAGCGCCGAGGCGCGTTGAAAATGCCGTTGCGCCAGTTCCGGTTTTCCGCCCAGGTTTTCGGGAACCAAACTCTCCAGGACGCCCATATAAACATGGGCGTTGCCTTGTTTATAGGTATCATCCAGTTCCAGTACGCGTTGCATGAGCAGTTTGACTTGCGCCAGTTGGGCAATGGCATTCCAATTGTCTTTATTCGCTTGTATCCAGGCCGCCCAAGCCGTGGCAATGCCATAGAGTCTGTCGGTATCGTCCGCGTCGGTCTGTTCGATCAGGGGGCGTAAATCATCGAACGATTTTTGTTGCAAGCTGCACCATTTGTCGTCATGAACACAGGCCGCGCGTAATGCGAAGTCCAGGCTTTTCTGACTCAGGCGCCGTTTGCGTACCGGGTCGTCGGGCAACAAGCCGAGATAGGCGCCGTACAAATTGGCCGTGGAGAACAACAGACTTTCGTTATCGGCATCGCCCAGGATTTGAGCTTCTTGCAACAATAGATAGGCCGGCAAGGCGCCGGTCACCGTTTCGGGGTCGTCATGTTCCATGACGGCTTGTTTTAGCCGGGTGGAAAAGTCTTCGGTTGCCGAGCTGATCAGATAGCCGCAGCCATTGAGTCCAAGCAGTAAAGGAATTATGGCTAGGGTTCTGCAGGCATGGCGGGACGGCAAGCATGGCGGGCTAATGGATTTCATCGAGCATTTTCTCCAGACGTTCGCAATAGGCTTTAATGATTTTGATGCGAGCATAGTTCTTATCGTTGGCTTCCACCAGTAGCCAGGGCGATTTGCAGGTGCTGGTACGGGCGATCATTTCGTTGACCGCCTTTTGATAATTGTCCCATTTTTCGCGATTTCGATAATCCTCTTCGGTAATTTTGAACTGCTTGTAAGCGATTTGTTCGCGGCTTTTGAAGCGGCGCATTTGTTCGTCGCGGTCGATATGCAGCCAAAATTTCAGGATGACGATACCATGGTTCAGCATGGCTTCCTCGAAATTGACGATTTCGGAATAAGCGCGTTGCCATTCGCCGGCTTTGGCAAAGCCTTCCACCCGCTCGACCAGTACCCGGCCATACCAACTTCTGTCATAGATCGTGATTTGGCCCGCGCGCGGAATATGGCGCCAAAAGCGCCATAGATAATGGTGCGCGCGTTCTTCATCGGTGGGCGCCGCGCTGGGGATGACTTGGTAATGGCGGGCATCCATCGCTTCGGTCAATCGTCTGATGGCGCCGCCTTTGCCGGCGGCGTCCCATCCCTCGAACACTAAAATACTGGAGCGCTTGGCGGCCAGCGCATGCCGGGTTAGCTCGTTGAGTTTGCCTTGGTATTTTTCCAGCTCTTTTTTATAGCTGGATTTGTCTAGGTTTAATGACAAATCCAGCGCATCCAGTAGATTGTATTGTTCGATCTGGCTTTCCAGCGGACTGTCGTTGCCGTTGTGGGCGGCATGCGCGGCGTCGTATTGTTGCATGTGTTGCTGAAGACGTTCCAATACATGCTGACCGACCGTCAGGCTGCTGTAGCGAATATCGGAACCTTCGACGATCAGCCAGGGAGCATAAGCCTTGCTGGTTTCGGTCAGGATCTGTTCCGCCACATTGATAAATGCGTCGTACATTCCCAAATGCTGCCTATCCTTATCGGTGACGCGCCATTTGGAGGCGGGATTCTTGGCAAGTTCTTTCAAGCGTTTGAGTTGAGCCTCTTTTTTTAAATGCAGCCAGCACTTGATGATCAATGCGCCATCATCGGTAAGCAGTTGCTCGAGCTGATTGATTTGGATGAGTTCGGTCTGTAAGGCATGGGCGTCAATTTTTTGCTGGACCCGCTGCGCGATCGGGTCGCTATACCAGGAGCCGACATAGATGCCTATCGTGCCTTTGCTGGGCAGTGTGCGCCAGAAACGCCAGAATTTAGGGCGTTCGCGTTCCTCGTCGGTCGGTTCGCCCAAGGCGATGGTGCGCATGTAATGCACATCCAGCCAGGCATTCAAGCGATTGATCACCTCGCCCTTGCCGCCGCCGTCCACGCCGGAAATGATGATGATGACAGGGAACGGGTATTTTTTCAGCTGAGCTTGGATGGTCAGCAATGCCGCGCGCAACTGGGCGGATTTTTCCTTGTAAACGGATTTCTCTATGGTGTGGCCTAATTCAGCGACTTCAAACACGGCATAAGCTCCTTTTTTTGAGCATCACTTTAGCGAACATTCGGCTTTAAGGCACGATTTGAAATTATGTTTTGACACAAAACAAAATTAAGTGTAAAAAATGTCCCGTCGACCAAAAATAATATTAACTTCGACATGCAACTCGAGTTGCCCCTGTTTAAGGGCATAATTATTACAACAATCAAATGAGGATTTAAAAATGGCTGAACAAGAAAAAGATAACACAATGACCGTTGTCATCGCAGTTACCTTAATTGCTATCATTGGTGTATTCCTGCTGAAAAGCCGTGAAACCGAGCATTTGAAAGGTTCAGGCGAAACTAGCGCTGCCGCTGAAGCTCAAGTTCTGAAGCAACACAAAGATTTCAATAACGACGTCACCAAACAACTGAAATAAAGCAGTTAAAGTTATAAAAACAATAAATTTTTAGTCGATTCAGCCATCTCCCGCCGCAAGGCGTGAGATGGCTTTTTTATTTCTGGGGTGGACATTTCGGTCATCGCCCCCGCAAACGGCCATGGCCGATTCATTTGTCCGTTTCTGCTGTTAGAATGTTCCTCCTGTTCAAACTACCCAGAATTGTCAGATATGGACGTTATCCAGCGTATTGCCGAAGAACTATCCGTTAAATCCCAACAAGTGGCCGCCGCCGTGGCCTTGCTAGACGAAGGCGCTACCGTGCCGTTTATCGCCCGCTACCGTAAGGAAGCGACGGGCGGCCTTGATGATACCCAGTTACGCATGCTAGAAGAGCGCTTGATTTATCTGCGGGAACTGAACGACAGGCGCAAAACCATTCTGGATAGCATACGCGGGCAAGGCAAACTGACTCCGGAGCTGGAACAAGCCATTCTGGACGCCGACACCAAAACCTTGTTGGAAGACTTGTACCTGCCATACAAACCCAAACGCCGGACCAAGGCGCAAATCGCGCGCGAAGCCGGCCTGGAACCCTTGGCCGATGCCCTATTGGAAAACCGCGATCTGATTCCGGAGCAAGCGGCCATTGCTTATATCGATATCGACAAAGGCGTGGCCGATGTGGCGGCGGCGTTGGACGGCGCCCGTCAGATCATCATGGAGCGCATCTCGGAGGATGCTGAATTATTGGCTGAACTGCGCGAACGCATCTGGCGCAAAGGCATCTTACAATCGACTGTCGTTGCCGGCAAGGAAACCGAAGCCGCCAAGTTCAAGGATTATTTCGACTACAGCGAAGCCATCCATAAAATTCCGTCGCATCGGGCACTGGCGCTGTTTCGCGGTCGCAACGAGGATATGTTGACGCTGACGTTGAAACCCGCCGAACAGGATCAGGACGAACACCAATTATGCGCGCAATTCGTCTGTCAGCGCCTGCAGGTGAACGATCCTGCCAAGCCCGCCGACGCCTGGCTTGCGGAAACCGCGCGTTTTGCCTGGAAGGTCAAGCTGTTTACCCGCATCGACATGGATCTGAAATTGCGCCTGCGCGAAGCGGCCGAACAGGAAGCCATTCGGGTATTTGCCAGTAATTTGCGGGATTTGTTGTTGGCCGCGCCGGCAGGACACAAGGCAACCATGGGTCTCGATCCGGGCATTCGCACCGGCGTCAAGGTTGCCGTGGTCGATGCGACCGGCAAATTGCTGGCAACCGAAACGATTTATCCGCATCCGCCGAAAAATCAATGGGATCAGTCCATCGCCACGCTGGCTCGGATGATCGCCCAGTATGGCGTGCAGTTGGTCAGTATTGGTAACGGCACCGCGTCGCGCGAAACCGACCAATTGGTGGCCGATCTGATGAAGCGGCATAAAGAATTGCCAGTCCAGAAAATCATGGTGTCCGAAGCCGGGGCCTCGGTCTATTCGGCCTCCGAACTGGCGGCGAAGGAGTTTCCCGAATTGGACGTATCGCTGCGCGGCGCCGTCTCGATCGCCCGCCGTCTGCAAGACCCGCTGGCGGAGTTGGTCAAGATCGAACCCAAATCCATTGGCGTTGGCCAGTACCAGCATGATGTCAATCAGGTGCAGCTGGCGCGGATGCTGGATACGGTCGTAGAAGACTGCGTGAATGCGGTCGGCGTCGACGTCAATACCGCGTCGGCCGCGCTGTTGAAACAGGTTTCCGGCCTGAGCGCCAGCATCAGCGAAAACATCGTCGCTTTCCGTAATCAAAACGGCCCATTCGCCAATCGGCATCAATTGAAAAAGGTGCCGCGTTTAGGTGACAAGGCCTTCGAACAGGCAGCTGGCTTTTTGCGCATCATGAATGGCGACAATCCACTGGATGCCTCGGCCGTGCATCCCGAAGCCTATCCCGTGGTCAATGCGATCCTGGACGATACCGGCAAATCCATTCGAGACTTGATCGGGCAAAGCCAGTTTTTACGCGGCCTGAATCCGGCCAATTACACCAGCGAGGAGTTCGGTTTGCCGACGGTGACCGATATTCTGCAAGAGCTGGAAAAGCCGGGCCGCGATCCTCGGCCAGAATTCAAAAGTGTGCAGTTCAAGGAAGGCGTGGAAAAAATCACCGATCTCGAACCGGGCATGAGCCTGGAAGGCGTGGTGACCAATGTCGCCAATTTCGGCGCGTTCGTCGATATAGGCGTGCATCAGGATGGCTTGGTGCATATTTCGCATCTGGCTGACGATTTCGTCAAGGACCCGCGCGATGTAGTCAAGGCCGGCGATATGGTCAAGGTCAAAGTGTTGGAGGTTGATGTGGCGCGTCAGCGTATTTCGTTGAGCATGAAGAAAAATATCGACAGTAGCGACATCGTGCGCAGCGAAAAATCGCAAAAAACCGGTACGCATAAGCCCAAACCGCAACCCGTTTTGCAAAATACGATGAGCAACGCTTTTGCCAAAGCGCTGAAAAAATAAAATAACAAGGCTCTGCTATACTTTGGCCCCGAATAGAAAAGGCTTGAAATCATGGGAATTGCAGGGAATAACGCGGCAATGATCTCAGGCCAGATTCCATTGACTCAAGGTTGGCTTTTCATCCGGGCCTGGTTTCGAACCGACTACGGCCCGTTACAGCCATCAATTCACAGGAAAAGATATGAAACACAATCGTACCCTCGCATGTTTATTGCTGGTTGGCTGTTTGACCGCTGCAAATCCGTTGCAAGCCGAACCGACCGAAAGTTACGGTGAAATCGTTGGGCGCAAGCTGGCGAGCGGATTAGGCAATATCACGACCGCGGTAGGCGAGATTCCCAAAAACATCATCATCGTCAATAACGAAAGCAATTTCGTTTATGCATTTACCGGCGGCATGATCAAAGGTTTGCTGAATATGACAGGCCGTATTGGGGTGGGGTTCCTGGATTTGATTTCGGCGCCGATTCCAACCTATCCGGTTATCGATCCCTTGTTCATCTGGGATGATTTTTATGCCGATACGACTTATGGCCCGATATTGGTTTACGAAGAAAGCCGCTGAATGTCAGAGGCCTCATGCTCGTTCGGGCATGAGGCCTCCGCCTTCGTCGTGCATTAAGGATTTTGTGACAAATAAGTTCCGTATTCTCGATGGTAGGGGCGAATTCATTCGCCCGGGGCGATTAAAATCGCCCCTAAACAGATTTCTAGCCAAATCCTAAGCCACCATCTTCAGTTCGCTAAGCCCATTCGGTTTTTTCACCAGCTCGATTTGGGTTTTGATGCGTTTTTTCACGCCTTCGACGTGCGAAATGACCCCTACGGTCTTGCCGTGCGTTTTCAGGTTTTCCAGCGTGCTCATCGCTAGATAGAGCGATTCGGCATCCAGGTTGCCGAAGCCTTCGTCCAGAAATAACGAATCGATCGCCTTGCCGTTGTTGGCTATTTCCGCCAGCGCCAACGCCAGTGCCAAACTGACCACGAAACTTTCGCCGCCGGACAGCGTTTGCGGTAAGCGGCGGGCGTTTTTCTGTTTGGTGTCTTCTATTTCCAAGGCCAGACCCAGTTCGCTGGTGCCGCTGCGCACGTAATAGCGGCCGCTCAACTTTTCCAGGATTTGATTGGCATGCGACAGCAGTTTGTCGGCCATCAAACCTTGAATCCGACGCCTGAATCCGGCCGGGTCGTCATTGATCAGTTTCATTTCGGCCGCAGCCTCGACAAACAAGCGCTGTTGCTCATCGGCTTGCGCCTGCAGGGTTTGTAATTTTTCCTGATATTGCCGTTGCTTGGCGAGTTTGTTGGTCAATGTCTGAACTTCTTGTTCCGCAATGTCGATTCTGGTGTCGATGTTGACCACTTCTCGCTGAATATCCTCGGCTATCCAGCCGTCAGCCACCGCGGTTTCGCTGTCGAGTCTGAGCCCCAGCTCCTGCAACTGCTGTTCGGTTTGCGTCAGGCTGATATTCTCCTTTTCAAGTTGCTGGCGGATGTCATTTTCCTGCGCGAACAAGTGTAGCAGGCTGGTCAAGATTTCAACCGATTCGAACGGGGTGCCGGCTATCTTGTCCGTCAAGGTTTGAAAAATGGTTTTGTATTCGATTTGCGTGATGCGTAATTGCTGTTCCTGCTCGACGATCAATTTTTGTTTTTCGATCACGGCAATATGCAGGCTCAATAATTCCTGCTGGCTCAAGTTTTCCGTGTTGCTGGCAAGTTGCTGCTGATAGTGGTTGATTTTACTTTCGCAGGCTTGCAGCTTTTCGTTCAATTCGGCGATGTCTTTTTGCAGACCTTCTTGCCGCAGCAAATGAATCTGATAGTCTTGGCGCCGGCTGTTCAGGCGGTCGAACAAGGGATTTTCCTTGCCTTTACCGGGTAGTTTTTCGCCCAAGGCGCTCAGTTGTTTTTCCAGTTTTTCCAGCAATGCGCTTTCTTCGGAGCGGCGCTCGGCATATAGTTTTTCGACTTCATCGAATTCAGGTGGTCTATCGTTCCAGCGTGCTTCCAGTTCGGCCACCGTCGCGGTCAATTTTTCTAGCGTGGCCTGCTTGCCGTCGATTTCGGCGCTCATTTTTGCAATGCTGCGTTGCAATTGAGCATGCTGCTTGACCAGTTCATTGAGTTTATTCAGTTCTTCGGTTTCCTCGGCCAACACCTGTTTTTGCAAGGATAAATTGCCAATCTCCATGCCGCCGCGCATGATGTTCATGCGGTTGGCCAAAACCGTCCACTGCGAATGCATTTGCTGCAGGCGCTGTTGTCTGGCCGACATTTGCGAACCGTATTTTTGTGCCGCTTTCAGTTGCGAGCTGGCTTGTTCGACACTCGTTTTCAGGGTCTGAATTTTGTTGCGCTGATCCAGTAGCGCTTTCTTGGCATCGGTATAAACCGGTGGTTTTTGCACGTAAGGATGGCTAATCGAGCCGCATAGATAACACGGCTGTCCCTCGATCAGCTTGGCGCGGTCGGCGCTCATCTTCTTGATCAACGCCTCGTTGCGTAGGGCTTGCTCCAAGACCTTGATGATGTTTTGCTCGCGGCTCAATTCTTCGCTTAGCTCATCAAGCCGAGCCTGCAGCTCGGCTTGATTGGGCGGAATGTCCACCTGTCTTTTGATGCCCAGCCAAGACAGCCAGCCCTTATACGTCAATTTTGAAGTCGCATTGGCCAGTGAAACCATTTCCTGCAAGTCGTTGACGCGGGACTGCTGCTCTTGCTGTAGCTCCTTCAGTTCGTCGAAGCTTTTGCCTTGGGCCAGTTCTTCCAGGGTTTGGCTATCGCTTTCGATTTGCTGTTTCAAATCAACGAGATCTTGCTGGGTCGTTTCCAGTGCTGTCTTGTTCTTTTTCAGCGCTCCCGAGGTATTTTTGATCCAGTTGGCGTTGGCTTTTTGCTTGGCGCCGAGTTCTATCAGCTCGTTCCTGAGGTTACGCAGACGAACGACGTCGGGAAAGTCCTCGAGCAGACTGGCGTCGCTTTGATGTGTTTGTAACCAGTTTTCTATTTCGGCAAGAGGGGCTTGGTTGTTGCTGATTTGTTGTTGTATCGAGGCGGCCAACTCGCGTTGACGGGGGAGTTCCAGCTTTAATTCGCTGATCGACAATTTCAACGCATCGACAAGCTGTTTTTGTTCTGCCAGCGATTTTTCCGGTAGCGTCACGGATGGCGCGTTAATGTCGCTGCCGAGCTGCCGTTGTAACATGGCCAGCTCTTGGCGGTAACTCTCCAGGGTTGTTTGTTGTTGCTCGACCAGGGCTTGTTTGCTGTCAAGCAGATTTATTTCGCCGCGATATTGAAGTGCGTCCTGGCCGTTGGCGATTCTTTCCAAATCCACTTGATGGCGCGCAATCGCTTCGATCAAATCCTGGCGTTTGAATCGCAACTGCTGCTGTTGTTTTTCAAGCGTGGCGATGTTCTGCAGTGTTGCCAGTTGCTGTTGCACCTGTTGCCGCTGCTGCTTGAATTCTTCGGCTTGCTCCTTGAAATCCTGCAGGTCCTGGGTAGCGGCGGCCAACGCCTCTTGACTCATGAACGGGATGGTGGCGATATCTTGTTGTACCTGGCTTAAGCGGGTTTGGGCCTGGGTGAATTGTTGTTCGGCTTTTTGCCGATAATCCGCATAAAGATCCGTGCCGCTGATCTTTTCCAAAATATCCATACGCTCGCTGTCGAGTGCGTTCAAAAATGCGGCGAAATCGCCTTGCGGCAAGACGATGGACTTGCTGAAACGGTGAAAATCCATGCCCGTCAATTCGGCAATGCGGGTGCGTACTTGATTGGGGGTTTCCGCCAGCAGTTCTTGTTGCTCGCCGAGCCGCAGCAACGTCATTTTGGGAAATACGGGCGCGGCGGAGTCGGTATTTTTGACTTCCCAGCTTGAGCGGAATTTTTCGTTGGCCAACGCGAATTCGACCTGGGCAAAGCATTCATCGGTTTGCTTGGTCATCACATGTTCGGCGGGCTTGTCGAAACGGAAGGTCTCGCCGTAAAGGCCCAAGGTAATCACATCGAGGATACTGGTTTTTCCAGAGCCGTTAGGGCCTGTAATCGCAAAAACACCGCTGTCGGCAATGGGGCCTTGGTCGAATGCAACCCTGCCTTCGCCCTCCAGCGAATTGATGTTTTTGAAATAGATATTGAGTATGCGCATAAGTGATTGAAATCAAGGTTATTTGTCGGCGCTATTTTGTTGGGCGGGGTCCGTAGTGGTGTCCAAAAATTACGCGCTGGAAAATGTTGATACATTAAAACGGCATGATACACGATGGCATTTGGTGAAACAAAGTGGCGGCTTTTGGGTTTCACCGGGGCGCCTCGCTGTTCTGGGAAACTGAATTTTTGGAAAAATATTTTTCGCAAACAACATTAACGACAAATTCTAAGCCTTTGATCCCGCGTCGTATAAATAAATCACGCCACAATTGTAGCTAAAAAACCACTTGAAAATTAAATTTAATACTGGAAAATCATAGGCTTATCGGTATTTTTGTCGTTTGTAAGAGGCTTGAAATCAACAGGAGGCCCTATGAAAATTGCGCTTGCCGCCATCGCGGGATTCACTATTAGCACTTTGATCGTCATTTCGCTCTTCCAGCTATTTGCTTTTTTGATTAAGGATTTGGCGAAGATGGTTTCAGAGGCCTGGTATGCGCCTGAACACCATTAAATCGATTCTGAACATACTGTCCGTGCAATAGCATTGAGCTGTGGCAAACTGTCGCGCTTTTTCTGGGCAAGACGCTTTGAGTTCACTAGAATGCGCCCGCTTTGACTTGGGCCAATACGAGCTAAAAGCTTCGTATCTTTTGAGGGGGAGGAAAGCCATGTAGGTACGCGGCATGGCTAAAAGCAGGCATATTGAGGATAGCTCAACAATGAATGTGTCTGAACATTGTCCGTAACGTTCATGAAGGCTCGGCGCCGCCCCGGCAAATGAAAGTCAACGGTGATATGCCTTTGGTTTTTGGGGCTATCGCGTGACTTTCAGAGGCAAAATGCCGAATTTGGCTCATGAAACCAAATAGGTTGACTTCGGTTCGTTGGCCGCCTCGAGTATCTGCTCCATGCTGACCTTGTCGTAACCGCCAGAGAGCAACACAATAAAGCGCTCGCGCAGCATGGGGCTATTCCGGGAACGTAGGATGATATTGTTGGCATCTTTCTGTTCCAGAATGCGGTACCAGTTATAAATCATTTTGAAAATGCGTTCCATCGGTTCCCGGATCCGCGCCTCATAGGCGCTTAACCGCAAAGCGCTGAAATCGCCGCCGTTGGCAAAACCATCAAGAATGGTGTCGGCGGCGTAAAGACCGCTCCGCATCGCCAGCGTAACACCGGCGGAAAAAACCGGATCGACAAACATCGAGGCATCGCCTAGCAGTAAAAAGCCGTCGCCGTGAAAGCGGTCATTGATATAGCCGATAGAAGCGATGGTCTTGACGTCCATCGTTTGCTCGGCGCCTGTTAGCCAGTCGCGCACGCAATCGCAACGATTGATCGCCGTCTCAAAGCATTCTTGCGGAGAAGTTCCCAAGCGTTTGGCGGCGCGGGCATCCAAAACTACGCCGACGCTGGTCACATTGTTCCTTAACGGGATATACCAAACCCAGCCGCCGTCGATGGTATGAATGTCGGTAGTGACCGAGCCATCGATGACTTCGCCAAACGTGACAAAATCATGGGGATTGCGGCGAAAGCCGCCTTTGAAATGCGCGAAATGGCTGATTTTGTTCAGTTCGGGTAGTGGCCGACGCCAGCCTAACTTGCGCGCAATCAACGATTCCCGCCCTGACGCATCGATAACCACCGATGCATGAATGGGGCTAGGTGTCGTGCCGTTAGCCCCGGCATTGACGCCAACGGCTTGATCGCCTTCAAATAGCACGTCCGCAACCGACCACTCACGTCGCACGTCCACGCCACATTCCTCGGCATGTTCGAGCAAAATTTCATCGAAACGCGCGCGTTCGACGTGATAGGTGTAGGGCCGTTCGAAATAGTCGGGATATTCCGCAGTCAGCAATAACACATCGGGCTTTTGGTTGAACATGCCAAAATTGATGCCCTGCTTCACCGTAAAACCCTCGGCCTCAATCTTTTTCGTTATGCCGAGTCTCCGCCAGATTTCCCAACCGGCGGGTAATAACGATTCGCCGATTTGAAACCTGGGAAAACGCGCACGTTCGAACAATACCACGCGCTTTCCGGCCTTGGCTAATAGGGTTGCGGCACTCGTTCCTGCAGGCCCACCGCCGATCACCGCCACATCGAATCTTTCACATTGCGTCATCCGATTTCACCTGAATCTTGAAGCGATTTACTAATACCATGACTGCTTGGGGGAGGGACGGATTTCATATTGCTCAGACTGGAGCAAAACGGCCGGCAACACAGTGATGATTTTGGGAAAATTAAAAGACGTTGATTGTAAGTCACTTTTCAGCTTTTCCAATATGGGGATTGAGGCGTTGCCGAACGGAAAACCGGGTTGGCGACCATTAGAACCATTAGAATATGAGTTCAACTAACCGGACGATGTTTCGCTGGCCGCCGCCACCAGTATCCGCAAGCCAGAGCTCGGAATATCCGGTCGTCGTGATGCAGCCTCATCATTGCAGTCTATCTTTCAATCTGATTCAATGGCAGAAATTACCGGTAGAGATACAGTTATCTATCCAACTGCTTATTAGGCATTCCATTCACATTCGCTTTACCCACAGGAGCGTAAGATGACAGAAATGAATACGAAACCGAAGCTGATAATATCGTCGGTAGATGTAGAGCGTCTGGAGAAGCTTATTGAGTCACTACCGCTGAAATCCTTTCCTGGCAAGAACGAGCTTGAGGCTGAGTTGGCGCGCGCGGAAGTGGTAGAGCCGAAAGACGTGCCGCCCACGGTGGTAACGATGAATTCCACTGTGAGGTTTGAAGTCGAATCCTCAAACGAAGAGTTTTGTCTAACACTCGTATATCCCTCCAGCGTGGACGATTCTGGCGAAAAGATTTCAATTCTTGCGCCTGTGGGTAGTGCTCTGCTTGGGCTGTCTCAAGGGGACGAAATTGAATGGCCCAAGCCAGGCGGTGGGGTATTGCGAGTCCGCATCAAAGAAGTCACCTATCAACCAGAACGCTCTGGTGAGTACCACCGGTGAGTATGGATACTGTTTGGGATCACCTGCTCAGTTGCTTGGTCAAGTACGTTGAAAATCGCACATAACAGAGTCATCAGTTCGGACGGGCAAAAGCAAATCTTCCGCGGCGCGTTACTTCTGTCGGCAGGTTATGGTGGGCGTTAGCTGTCATGAAGACTACATGGAAAGTTCTGCTTATTGGCAGTGATGTCATTGGGTGGCTATTTTGGTTAACGGCTTCATCGTTCCTGATTCAGTATATGCATGAGGTAAACAACCCTATCCGGCATGAACTTGGAATAGGAATGGCAATGGGCTGCTTGTATGGTATTTGGCCGGCTTTGTTTAGTATCTCCGTATCAATTTATTTCAGGAAACAAATGCAGAAATGGTTGTTTTTAGCGTCGGCTTCACTCCTTCCGGCTTACGGCATTGTAATAGGTAGTTATAATGCAGTCGCAACTTAGTAAGTGTCCAGCATCATTACGGGGTGTAAGCATAACCCGTGTGTAATTGACGTTTTCATTTCAGTGACACGTTTTATTGGCGGCGACGAGCCGCGCCTTGGTGGGCATATACGGCTGAGCGTAAAAATGCGTTGCAAAGTCGGCGCGCCTAATCCTTGGTGTCCCGCTAGAATTCATCAGCAAGCTCTTCGGCGCTATCGCCTCGCGCAGTGAGTATGGCTTGATGGAGCCGCACCAAATCGGCCTCCAGTTTTGAGACCTCTTCGGCCGCATAATCATCGAAGAGTCGATTGATATGGGTCAGATGATCAGGAAAGGTTTGTTCGTATATGGCGCGGCCAGCCTCGGTCAAACGTATGATTTGGCTGCGACCGTCTTTTTTTGAAGCAAGCCTTTCGACAAGACCTTTATCTTCCAGACGTCTGACAACCCCTGTCAGCGTGCCTTTGGTAATCAAAGTTTCCTCACCGAGTTTCTTGGGCTGCATGCCCTTGGTATTGCCCAAGCTGATGATCACATCGTATTGCGGCAACGTTAAATCAAGAGGATGAACATGTCTTGCCGCATAAGATAAAAATGCCTGGTGTGTGCGCAATAATTGGCGCAATACGGTTGGAAATGTTGATACAGAGGACATAACACCCAAATAGTTGTTTTAATTAGGACGACCCGATAATAACTATAAGCCGCCTTGTTCTCAAGCTCGGCCTAACAATGCCCAGGCCAAATTCAAGCGGTTAATGCAGGGGGCTCGGCCTGTTTCCAGAGCTTGCGTGCGGATGTTTATAAACCGGCAAGCAGCAACACGTTGTTAATGACCACCCCGCTGTAGAACATGACGGCCAATGCTAGCACCGCCGTCCCCCGATGACCAATCGTGCGTCGCCCGGTAAAAATGACGATGATCGCAGCCAGAATCGCTAGTTTGAGTACGGTAATGGAAATGCCCAGTCCCAGCAATCCAGCAAAGTAATTCAGAACTGGATTCACTTCCGCCAGTTCGGCAAACGTCAACCCCAGGTAGGTGACGATGCCGTCCATAACATGCAAACCACCAAATGATGCAATCAATACCGTGTTGGCGAATAATTTCGGTCTGTCTTGCGAACCTGAAAGGAAAGCAAAAAATCGACCCATTCGGGTTTTCACTATGGCCAGCGGATGAAGCGGGCTGCATTGCTCGCGAATGTAATCGGTTTTCAGTTGATCATGGATGGCTTGAACCAGTGTGTGACACTCCACACCGGCTTGAACGATGCGTTGTTCAATGCTTGCTTCAGATGCGGACATAAGATGCCCCCTGTTGTGTAGATTGCGGATGAGCCGGCTGCGGAAACAATCACGACAGCCGGCCACTATGTTTACGGCTTAATGGCTGGAAACATAAATTTTTTGCATTTCTTCATAGCGGGCCAGCGCATCTTTCAACGATTCGCCAGCCAGTTGCAAATCACCTCCACGTGCTGCTTTCCAGGCGGTATTCAAGCGTTTGCCGGCGTGTTGACGCTTGACATCGAGATCGTTGTTCTCAATGTCTTTTTGCTGTTGCTTGGCATCGCTAACCAGATCCGCTACCGTGTCTTTATCCGCGCCGCTTTCCAAGGCGACGATGGAGGCTTTGACTTTTGAAATGGTGCCTTCCAGCGCGGCTTTTACCTCTTCGTGGCTGAAAGTAGCCGCGGACGCGGAAAAAGACAGGGCACCGATCACGGCGGTGGCAGCGGCAAATGATAAGAATTGTTTAAATGAATACATGATGTAAACCTCGTTAAGCCAGAAAAAGGGATGAATAGTGAGCCGGGTTTTTGCACGTCACGATTAAAGCGAACTTGTGTGTCTGAGGTTCAAATCAATCATTCAGTGCGGGCAAAGTTTATCAAATATAGTTAGCATTAGAACTAAATAGTTTTAATGAATACTTGTTTTGTGGAATGCGTCGCGCTTTTCGCATGGCTTTTCCTTTGAGTTCGAGTCGGTGGCTGCCGTGGATGATCCTAAAAACGGCGCAAGGTATGCCGCAGACCTAAAGATCCCGTCATAATGGTAGTTTTACGAATACTTGCATAGATTATTTCGTATTCATTCTTTAACCTCCGACGGAACCGCTATCGCGTTTCGTTTTACGTGGGTTGGGTGGGCTGCTTCTTTCGTTGAGCAAGTTTCAGCGCGCTAGAGTTGCATTGCTGATGCGTACAGTGTTCAATGACTGATTGAGCATTGAACTCGCATATCGATTTGAAGTTATCCGTGAACACAACAGCGTCCCAATATTTAGTCGGCATAGATTTAGGTACCACTCATACCGTCGTCGCCTATGCGGCGATCAATGACCCGGAAAAAAACATTCGCCTGTTCGAGGTTCAGCAATTGGTTGCGCCCGGCGAAGTCGCGGAAAGGCCATTGCTGCCGTCGGTGCGTTATCACCCGGCACAGGGCGAATTCAGTGATGCCGCCGGATTCCTGACGGCCGAGGATGGCGCCATCTTGGGTGAGGCGGCACGCGTGTTGGGCGCGAAATCGCAAGGCCGTTTGTTGACCAGCGCCAAGAGCTGGTTATCGCATGCGTCGGTCGATCATACGGCCGCAATCCTGCCCTGGGGCAGCGACGAGTCGGTATTCAAGGTCTCGCCGCTGGAAGCCAGCGCCAGTTATTTGCGCCACGTGCGCTCGGTTTGGGAGCAGCGATTTCCGCAGGCGCCATTGTCTCGGCAAAACGTCGTCATCACGGTGCCGGCATCGTTCGACGAGTCGGCGCGTTCGTTGACCCTCAGGGCAGCGCAGATGGCCGGATTGACGGATGTGCGTTTGTTGGAAGAGCCGCAAGCTGTCGTTTACGACTGGTTGCGCCGCCATGCCGGTAGTGTAGGTCCCAGTCTCGGCGATAGCCGCTTATTGCTGGTCTGCGACGTTGGCGGAGGCACCACGGACCTGACCTTGATCAAGATCGAGCATGGCGAGGGCGAGCCCAAGCTGACCCGAATCGGCGTCGGCGACCATCTGATGCTGGGCGGCGACAATATCGACCTGGCGCTGGCGCATCTAGCCGAAAGCCGGTTGCGGGGAGACGGCAAGAAACTTTCGGCCGCGGATTTGTCGCAATTGCTGGAACAATGCCGCATTGCCAAAGAGAAATTGCTGGCCGACGATGCGCCGGAACAAATGGCGGTGACCTTGTTGGGCGGCGGCTCCAAACTGATAGGCGGTACCCGAAGCACTTTCTTGACGCGCGAGGAAGTCAAAGACATCGCCCTGGAAGGCTTTTTACCCTTGTCCGGCTTGCAGGAATTGCCGGACAAGAAGCGTAGCGGCGTGGTCGAGTTCGGCCTGCCTTATGCGGCCGAACCGGCTATCAGCAAACATATCGCGGCCTTTTTGCAGTTGCATGCACAGGCTGCAAAAGCGGCTTTCGGCAGCGACAACATCGTGCCGGATGCATTGCTGTTGAATGGTGGTGTGTTTCGCAGCCAGACCATGGTGCAACGCGTGACCGCGCTGTTGACCGCCTGGCGCGGCGGCCAACAGCCCTTGTTGCTGGGCAACCGCCATCCGGAGCTTGCGGTGGCTTATGGCGCGGTCAGTTACGCAGTGGCGAGGCAGGACAAGAAGCTCAAGATAGGCGGCGGCGCAGCGCGCGGTTATTTCTTGTTGGTCGATACTATCGGCGGCAAAGACGCCGTCAAACGCGGCGTTTGCATTTTGCCGAAAGGCAGCGAGGAAGGCCATGAGGTGCTGTTGAGCGACAGGCAATTTGCGTTGCGCGTCGGGCAGCCGGTACGCTTTAATTTGTTGTCCAACAGTGGCGATAGCGATTTCAAGCCCGGCGAGATCGTCGAGCTGGACGACGAACGTTTCCACAGCCTGCCGCCCTTGGCGGTGGCTTTCGAAGGCCAGCAGAAGGCCGAGGTTGCCGTGCAGTTGGCGGCTACTCATACCGAAGTCGGCACTTTGCGTTTGCAATGCGTCGCGGTGGAAGACGCCAATCAACGCTGGGATGTCGAGTTTCAGATCCGCAAGAAAGCTGCGATGCCTATGACTGCCGACTTGCCGGCCCAGTTGCCGCAAGCCATCGATAAGATCCAATCGGTATTCGGGCCTAAGTCCAAGCAAATCGATCCTAAGGCCGTGAAAACCTTGCGAGCCGATCTGGAAAAGGTACTGGGCATGCCGCGCGGTGAATGGAGTACGCCATTGTTGCGCGAACTCTTCGCCGTCCTTGCCGAGGGCGTCAAATACCGGCGCCGTAGCGAGCAGCACGAACGATTGTGGCTGAGCCTGGCTGGCTTTTGCCTGCGGCCCGGTTTCGGTTATCCGCTGGACGATTGGCGGGCCGAGCAATTGTGGAAGCTGTATCCGGAAGGCCTGCAATTCGTCAACGAAAAGCAAAACTGGGCGGAATGGTGGACCTTGTGGCGGCGTGTAGCCGGCGGTTTGGCGGCCGATGCGCAGCAACGCCTGTTTAACGACATCGCCAAGTTCATCGATCCCGCCGCGGCCCGCCAAGCCGGTGTGGTTAAGCAAGCGGCGCTCAGAGGTTACGAGGATATGGTCAGGCTGGCCGCCGCTCTAGAGCGCTTGCCGGTGGCGGATAAAATCCGACTCGGCGAGTGGCTGTTAAAACGTCTGGCCAAACCCGGCGAGCCCGAACAAAGCTGGTGGGCCTTGGGGCGTATCGGCTCGCGGATTCCGTTCCACGGCAATAATCACGATGTGATTCCTGCCGGAACGGTGGCCGACTGGCTGCAGCAGCTGTTGACAGTCGACTGGAAGAAACAGACCCAAGCCGGTTTTGCGGCGACTTTGCTGGCGCGCCGTTGCGACGATAGAGCGCGCGACATCGACGAAGACTTGCGCGCGCTCGTATTGGATAAGTTGAAGGAAGCCAAGGCGCCGGCGATTTGGCAGGAAATGGTCGCCGAATTCAAACAACTGGACGAGAGCCAGGAAAAACAAATTTTTGGCGAGGCGTTGCCGCCGGGCTTGCGTTTGATTTAGGCGTAGGGTACGCATTGCGTACCACCTTCATTTCGGTAAAATCCGGCTAATTATCATCAGCCACTATTCGCCATGGACAACGATATTTATCTTTACGACACGGAGCGCCTGCACGGCATTGCTTCCGAGGAGCTGGTCAAGCAAGGCTTGAGTTATTTCTCGGATAATCGCGTCATCGGCGTGGCGCTGGAAAATGGGCGGGCAATCGCTCAGGTCGAAGATGTCTACGAAGAGCAATATTGGCTTGAATTGGTGATCGATCCGGAGGGCAGTCTACAAGTCTCATGCGATTGCCATCACGATGCCAGCGTTTGCGTGCATGCCATCGCCGCGCTTTACGCCTATGCCGATCAATATGCGCCGCTCGATAGTGCCGGTCTGGATAGCGCGCTGGACGAGGCGATACAGGAACGGGTCAAAAAAGGCCGCAACGAGGTCAAGGTCAAGCTAATCAGCGGCAATCTGGGGTTCGGTACCTGGCAGGCGACTTCGCTGGTGTCGGCGACCCATTGGCAGCGTTCCTATCAAGTGCAGATACGCTCGCTGGATCAGCGCGTCAATTATTGCACCTGTCCGGATTTGGCCAGCAATCGCCTGGGTACTTGCAAGCATATCGAGGCGGTATTGCATTACGCGCGCAAGCAAAAAGACTACAAACGCCTGAAGGCCGAAGGCAGCCCGGTTTCTTTCGTGTATCTGGCTTGGGAATCCGCCACCCGCCCGCTGCTGCGTTTGTATCGGCGGC
Organism: Methylomonas rapida; assembly: GCF_024360925.2. Taxonomy (NCBI): domain Bacteria; kingdom Pseudomonadati; phylum Pseudomonadota; class Gammaproteobacteria; order Methylococcales; family Methylococcaceae; genus Methylomonas; species Methylomonas rapida. The sequence goes on from NZ_CP113517.1 coordinate 538,075, forward strand.
CCGAATTGGCTGGCGATTTGGCGGCGCTGTTGGACGAATTTTTCAATGAGCAAGGCCAATTCGTGGGCCGCTTGCCGGAAGATTTATTCCGTTTCTCGCAATTGGTTTATGGTCGCGAAGACTTTTTGCTGGGCGAAGATGCCGTGCAGTATGCCCAGCAATGCGCGGAAGATGCGGCGCAAGCCTTGCGCGGACAAGAGATCAAGCGCCTGATTCAGCAAGGCAACGGCGTGTTGCCAGGGCTCAAGGTTAGATTGTTTCCGTATCAGGTCGAGGGCGTGGCGTTTTTGGCGGGGCGAGGCCGGGCGCTACTGGCCGACGACATGGGCTTGGGCAAGACCTTGCAGGCCATCGCCGCTGGCACTTGGCTGGCCGACCACGCCGAGGTCAAACGCATTCTGATTGTTTGCCCGACTTCGCTCAAACACCAATGGGCCAGGGAGATCGCCAAGTTTACCGGGCGGCCCGTGCAGATTTTACAAGGCGGACCGGATCAGCGCGGCGTGCAATACCGCGCCGATGCCTTGTTCTTCATCGTCAATTACGAGTTGGTGTTGCGTGATCTGAGCATCATCAGCGAAAACCTCAAACCCGATTTGTTGATCCTGGACGAAGCCCAGCGCATCAAAAATTGGCGCACCAAGTTGTCGTCCACGATCAAATTGATTCCGTCGCGCTACGTGTTCGTGCTGAGCGGCACGCCGTTGGAAAACCGCCTGGAAGACTTGTACAGCCTGCTGCAATTGGTCGATGCCCGCGTGCTGGGGCCGCTGTGGCGCTGTCTGTTGGACTTTCATATCACCGACGAACGCGGCAAGGTCATAGGCTATCGTAACTTGTCTGAACTGCGGCGCCGCATCGCGCCGGTGGTGTTGCGCCGCTCTCGCAGCTTGGTCGCCGACCAATTGCCGGAGCGCACCGAAGTCACGCTGGATATTGCGATGGATGCCAAACAGCAGGAACTGCACGATTCCGCGCTGCAAGCCGCCGGGCTATTGGCGAAAATCGCCAAGCGCCGGCCGCTGACGCCCAGCGAACAGAATCGCCTATTATCCGCCTTGCAGCAGGCCCGCATGGCGTGCAACGCGGCAGGGCTTGTGGATAAGGAAACCCAAGGATCGCCCAAGCTCGAGGAATTGACGCGCTTGTTGGAAGAATTGTGTTTGCAAGGCAACCGCAAGGCCGTGGTGTTTTCGCAGTGGGCCTTGATGACGGAGATGGTGGAAGCCCTGGCGCGCGGCATGGGCTTGGGCTGCGTGCGCCTGCACGGCGGTGTGCCGAGCGCAAAACGCGGCGAACTGATGCAGCGTTTTCATGACGACGATGCCTTGCAGGTGTTCATTTCCACCGATGCTGGCGGTACCGGCTTGAATCTGCAAGCCGCCACGGCCTTGATCAATCTCGATATGCCGTGGAATCCGGCGATATTGGATCAACGCATCGCCCGCATTCATCGCTTGGGGCAAAAAAACAAGGTGCAGATTTTTATTCTGCTGGCCGAATATTCTTACGAACAGCGCGTCGCCCAATTGGTGAAGGGCAAGCGGCATTTGTTCGACAACGTCATCGATCCGGAAGCGACCGAAGACACGGTCGGCGTTTCGAAGAAAATGCTGGAAACCTTGGTCGACGATTTGGCGGGTACGCCTATCGAGGATGCGGCCAAGGTCGAAGCTCCGTCGGTGGCGGAACCAGAATTGCCGACACCTACTGCCGAACCGGTGGCCAAGCCAGTTCACCCCGGTGTTGTGGAAGACGACGACAGCGTGCGTCAGGTGGTGACTGGCATCCAAAACACATTCGGCCCGCGTATCGAGCGGGTGCTGGCCAAGGCCGGCGGTTTGTTGGTCGTGGTCGAACAGTGGCGGGATGGCGACGAACAAGCCGCGCAGGACTTGTCGGCGGATGGCCTGCCTGTTGCGGTGATCGACGGCCGCACCTGGCGCAGTTTGCAACGCTTGGGCAGCGCCTCGCCGTTGGCCGAAAGCCGTACGGTGTTCGCGGCGGTCGAACCGGTGCAACTCCAGCAAAACCCTTTGCATGAACTGGCCGCGCAAAAATTGCGCTCTGCCGAAATATTGCTGGAACAACAGTGCTTGGCCGGGGTGATGGATTTGCTGGCGTCGGCCTTGTTGTCCAAATTGGCGGCGTTGAATGGACAAACCCAAGCGCCGTCCGTCATCGAAGCCGCCGCGTGGCTTTACACCGAAATAGTGCCGCGCGGCGTTTTGAGCAACGAACAGGCTGCCCACGTGCTGCAGGTCGTTTCGTTAAGCTTGAGCAGCGCGCTGCCCGAGATTTTGATCCGACAAGCCGCGAGTGATGCGAGGGGATTGTTGGCTGCTTTGGCTTGAGCGGGTATCGGAATAATTGCTGTAATGCATAAACAGCATTGTCGTCTGGATTGGGGGCTTTTACAGCGCCCCCCCAAGTACGCGGAGGACTGACTATAATGGGGCATCAATCCAGCGCCTTTGCGGGTGATGCCCTGAAAATGAGATTTCTCGATGAACGCCATACCCTTTGACACGTTAAAATTTGCCAACTGGCTAAAGGCCGTGGGCTTTACCGAGACTCAAACCGAGACCATAGTCGAAATTCAACGGGAAGCCAACAATGAAACTTTGCACCATGCTATACATGATTTCCACCTGGACGACATTGCCACCAAGCGAGATATAAAAGAGTTGGAGCGCGACATAAAGGCAATGGAGGTTGCGCTTAAGCGTGATCTGGCCGATGTCGAGATGCGGCTTCGGCGTACTGCTCAAAGTGGCGCGCTTGATATAACCGATAGACCGAATAGTCCGTTGTTGCGAAAGGCGGGGTTTCCCGCTGGGTAAACGCTGCATCGGCGAACCCGAGGTGAGTATGAAATCAAATATTGTCGAAAATTATTTGAGTGAAGCCGATTATCTGGCCGGCGAACAGGACGGGCAACTCAGGCATGAATTCATTGCGGGCGAGGTCTACGCGATGACCGGCGCGAGCGAAGCGCATAATAAAATCAGCGGAAATTTTTTTGCGGAATTACGCAATGCACTGAAACAGAAAGGCGCCTCTTGTACAGCTTACATCAACGACATGAAAGTCAAAGTTCAAAACGACTTCTATTATCCCGACGTGATGGTGGTCTGCGATGCCAACGATACGCAAAATGCCTATTACAAAACCCGGCCGCTGGTTATCGTCGAAGTGTTGTCGCCGGCCACGCGCCGAATCGACAAAACCTTGAAACGGCTAGCCTATCAGTCATTGGAGACCTTGCAGGAATATGTACTGGTCGAACAGGAAACCGCCGAAGTCGAAGTCTTTAGTCGGCAACGCGGCTGGCAGCCGGATTATTATTACCCGGGCGATACCGTCAACTTGCAGTCCATCGATGTGACAATTGCCGTCGAAGATATTTATTATCAAGTCGATAGGGTGGATTCGCGGAGATTGGGTCCATGATACCTTTGGTTGCATTTACGGCTTAAAAACCCTATTTAGACATTTTCAGGGCTTTACGATGCATAGGTACGAATCCGATATTATTGCGTGGGCCAATGAGCAGGCCGCGTTTCTCCGTGCGGGCCAGTTTAACAGGCTTGACTTGGAACACCTTGCGGATGAGATTGAAGACGTGGGCAAAAGCGAACGAAGAGAACTGAGAAGCAGAATGGCGGTTTTGCTGGCCCATCTTCTGAAATGGCAATATCAGGAAGGTTTTCGAAGCAAAAGTTGGCAGCGCACAATCAAGGAGCAACGACGAGGCATTGCTGGTTGCTTGAAGGAAACCCCCAGTCTTAAAACCGATCTGGTTCAACCCGATTGGTGGGAATGGGTGTGGTCTGATGCCGTCACTCTTGCGGTAAAGGAAACGGGGCTCGATTGCTTCCCCGAATCTTGTCCGTGGGACTTTGAGGGGGTCATGAATCCTGATTTTTGGCCGGAATAATGGCGCTATGCACTTACCAGCAGGTATAAGGATGACATGTTTCAAGAATACGCATGGTGCCAAGCCAGTTGTAATATGATTTGATCCGAAGAGGTTTCGGATTGGAAAATAGGGTTCAGCTCCTTTTTCTCCGAGGCCGTCGACGGCGTGACCGGTTTTTGCCACGAGTTACAAATCGATGCCGAATGAGTAGCGAATACGACGCTAGTTACAAGCTGTTGTTCTCTGCGCCGGAACTGGTGCGAGACCTGATTTTGGGTTTTATTCCGGACGACTGGTTGCATGGTCTGGATTACAGTACGTTGGAAAAACTGCCAGGCAGTTATGTGACCGACGATTTCCGGCATAGAGCCGACGACGTGGTTTGGCGCGTCAAGGCGGACGAAAGCTGGGTATATTTGTATATCCTGATCGAATTTCAAAGTAACGTCGATCCTTTCATGGCGGTGCGGATGATGATCTATGCGGGATTGCTTTATCAAGATTTGATCCGACGCGGCGAGATATTGCCAGACAAGCGCTTGCCGCCGGTGTTGCCTATTGTACTGTATAACGGCGACAGCAAATGGACGGCGGCTACCGACATCAGGGCAATCGCGCTTTGTAGCACTTGCACGGGCAAGGGGTTTAGTATAGCGATTTTGCCTAATATCCCAGATGCTCCCAGATCCAACCCCCTATTTTGCTGACCTCACAGACCCGCGGCGAGAGGGCAAAAACAAACTCCACAAACTCACGGATATCGTGATGATCGTCTTATGCGCAGTATTGAGCGGCATCGAGGATTGGGTCGGCATGGAAGAGTTTGCCGAAGAAAAAGAAGATTGGCTGCGGACCTTTTTGGAATTACCGAATGGAATTCCCTCGCACGATACCCTGAGTAATGTCTTGGGCCGCCTGAATCCCCAAGCGTTTGCCGAGACCTTTCAACGTTGGGTGCAGGCGGCATTGCCAAGCCTTTCAGGACAGCAAGTCTGTTTGGACGGCAAGACCTTGCGCGGCAGCCGCGAAGGGGATAAGGCCGTGCATTTGATGAGCGCCTTTGCGGCTGAAGCGCGTTGGGTGTTGGCGCAACAGGCGGTGGATGAGAAGACTAACGAAATCAAGGCGATCCCCGATTTATTGTCGATGTTGGACATCAAAGGAGCTCTGATCTCGATCGATGCCATGGGTTGTCAAAAAGCCATTGCGAAAACCATCGTTACGGCGCAAGCGGATTACGTGTTGGCACTGAAGGATAATCATCCGAACCTTTGCGAGGATGTCAGGTTGTGGCTGGATACTGAAAATGCCAACGACCGCTTACCGGTCTACGAAACCATCGACAAAGATCACGGTCGCCTGGAAATACGCCGTTACAGCTTGAGTAGCGAGATTGCTTGGTTGACGCAAAAACCTGACTGGGCCGGGCTACAAGCCATTGGTCGGGTTGAATCGATTCGCACCCTCGGTGACAAGACCTCGGTTGAGTGTCGCTACTATTTGTGTTCGTTTACGGATTTGCAGCGCTTTGCCGAAGGGGTACGGCAGCATTGGGCGATAGAAAATTCCCAGCACTGGGTGCTGGATGTGCAGTTTGGCGAAGATGCGAATCGCGCCAGAACAGATCATTCCGCCGAAAACTTGGCGTTGATGCGACGGATGGCACTCAATTTACTACGAAATAACGGACCTACTAAAGACAGCTTGAAGCGCCGCAAGTTGCGAGCATGTTTGAACGATAACTATCGCTTTAAATTACTCTTCGGAACATCTGCAACATAGCGCGATTGCCCTGCTACCGACATGGCGGAACTGGTGCCGAAAGTACCGGGATTGGTGTCGGAATACTTGCCACAGCTCAAATACCTGCTGATAGACGAAAACAACTACAGCGAAACCGTTTTGGCTGAGCTGAAAAACCTGGTGGCCGCGGTGATCCGCTTCGAGCATCCCAGTAACGATAGGGCATTGATCCAATTGATCGATCAATTAAACGACTGGCTAAGCGGGCAGCCGGAACTCAAACGTATCTTTGCCATCTGGATTAGGTCCGTTTTATTGAGACAAAGCAAAAATACCTTGGTGTTACCCAAAATCAATGATTTAAAGGAGTTAAAAATGACACTGGCAGAACGATTTGAAGAATGGGCTAAGTCTCATGAACAGAAAGGGATGGAAAAAGGGATGGAAAAGGGTGAAGCACTGGTATTGCAAAGGCAGTTGATTAGACGCTTTGGTCCTTTACCCAACGCAGTGCTGACCAAGATTGCAACGGCCGATAGAGTGCAATTAGAGTTGTGGTGCGATAGAGTGCTCGATGCCGCTTCATTGGATGATGTGTTCGGTTAAAAGCGGCATGCCAAGTTTTCCGTGGAACCAACGGGAAGCCAGCAATCAAACCTTGCACCATACGATACATGCTTCTACCTAGGCGACATTGCCACCAAGCGAGATCTAAAAGAGTTGGAAGCGGCATAAAGGAAATGTATGCTGTGCTTAGGGGGCAAAGCTCTAAGCACCGAGTGATCTAGGTGTCTGAAGTATCCTCTTAAATTTGCCTTTCCCCTAAAGTCTCGAATGATAAATCGGCTATCTGTTGGTGTGATAGTTTAATAAGATGATGATATAGGCACTCCTGCGAATAAGAACTTTCAGTTTGCAGCAGTGTGGATATCGCGCTTTTGAGTTGAATTCAATAAATTATGTTAAACGGAAAAAATATATTGATAACCGGCGGCACCGGATCATTCGGCAGGCAATGTACTAAGATGTTGCTTGAATGCTATAGCCCGAAAAAACTGATCATTTTTTCCAGGGATGAGCTCAAGCAGTTTGAAATGCAGCAAGTCTTCAATCAGCGGTGTATGCGATATTTCCTCGGCGATGTCAGGGATCAAAACCGGCTGAAACGAGCGCTGGAGGATATCGATATCGTTATTCATGCGGCGGCTCTGAAGCAAGTGCCTGCGGCCGAATATAACCCTTTCGAATGCATCAAGACTAATGTGTTGGGAGCGCAAAACTTGATAGAAGCCTGTTTGGATGCGGGTGTACAGAGGGTTGTTGCTTTGTCGACGGATAAAGCCGCTGCACCCATCAATCTGTATGGCGCGACTAAACTTTGCTCGGACAAACTGTTTGTCGCTGCTAATAATATCAAAGGTACACGGGATATCCGTTTCAGTGTGGTGCGTTATGGCAATGTCATGGGCAGCCGCGGTTCTGTGGTTCCTTTCTTTTTGAAACAGCGTGAGACCGGCGTATTGCCTATTACCGATCCGGAAATGACGCGTTTCAATATCAGTCTTCAAGAAGGCGTGGAAATGGTGCTATGGGCGCTCGAAAACGCTTTGGGCGGCGAAGTGTTCGTGCCAAAGATTCCTTCTTACCGTATTACTGACCTGGCGACGGCAATCGGTCCAGAATGCGAACACAAGATTGTCGGTATTCGGCCCGGCGAAAAGATCCATGAAGAAATGATTTCCGCCAGCGACAGTTTTAATACCGTTGATTTGGGAAGGTATTACGCCATTTTGCCAGCTGGCGCTGAATATAATATGAAAAACTACTGTACCCGCACCGGAGCTCAAAAGGTGATGCCAGGGTTTCGCTACGATAGCGGCAGCAATGAGCACTTCCTGGGGGTCGAAGAATTGCGAGCAATGATCGATGCTTACGTGCAGGGGAAGTAAGTGCTAGTGAGTGACATGATACCTTACGGACGGCAGAGTATTTCCGAGGACGATGTACGAGCCGTTGTGGAGGTATTGCGATCTGACTTTTTGACGCAAGGACCAGTGATACCGGCTTTTGAGCGGGCGGTCGCAGAATATTGCGGCGCCTGGCATTCCGTTGCGGTCAATAGTGCGACATCGGCATTGCATTTGGCTTGTCTGGCGCTTGATGTAGGGCCTGGTGATTATGTCTGGACCAGTCCTATTACTTTTGTGGCTAGTGCGAATTGCGCGCTGTACTGCGGAGCTAGTGTTGATTTTGTTGATATTGATCCTGCGACCTACAATCTGAGTGTTGAATGTTTGGCGGAAAAATTACATCAAGCCGAGCTACGTGGGTGTTTGCCCAAAGTTGTAATTCCTGTGCACTTGTGTGGATTATCCTGTGATATGGAGCCCATATACCGGTTAAGCAAACAATATGGCTTCAAGATTATCGAGGATGCTTCGCATGCGATCGGCGGCAAATATCGCGGCGAAGCAGTCGGTAATTGTCGCTATTCCGATATAACCGTATTCAGTTTTCATCCGGTAAAAATCATTACCACAGGCGAAGGCGGAATGGCGCTGACCAACGATGCTCAATTGGCGAAGCGGATGGCATTGCTACGTAGTCACGGAATTACTCGCGAACATGAAGATATGACCCATGAAGCCGACGGTCCCTGGTACTACCAGCAAATCGCGCTGGGATTTAATTATCGAATGACCGACATGCAAGCTGCATTGGGCTTAAGCCAGCTTAACCGGCTGGATATGTTTGTTAATCGCCGTCATGAACTGGCAGAAATCTACAAGCTGCATTTGACGGGGTTGCCAGTTAATTGGCAACTGCAAGCGCATGACTGTCGCTCCTCGCTACATCTTTTTGTTATTCGCCTACAATTGTCCCTGATAGGGACATCACATTTGGAGGTCTTCCGTCAGTTGCGTAGTGCCAGTATAGGTGTCAACTTGCATTACATTCCTGTTCATTTGCAGCCTTTTTATCAAAACAAAGGTTTTCAACAGGGCGACTATCCGGAAGCCGAAAAATATTATGCAGAAGCAATTACACTGCCTATCTATCCAGATTTGCTTGATGCCCAGGTGTTGCAGATCGTCGAGGTGTTGAGGGGATGTTTGCAATGAGCGGTGTCGATCAAAATCAATGTCACAACAGTATGATGAACGAATGAAAATAGCCGTGATTCCCGCCCGTGGCGGAAGTAAACGCATCCCACGTAAGAACATCAAGAATTTTTGCGGAAAACCGATGATTGCCTGGTCGATAGAGGCAGCGAAAGCCTCCAAGCTGTTCGACCATATCATAGTTTCCACCGACGATGCGGAAATTGCCGAGGTGGCGAAAGCCTGGGGTGCGGAAGCGCCGTTCATGCGGCCAGCGGAATTGGCGAACGATTTCGCCGGTACCGGCGTAGTGGTGAAACATGCTACGCAGTGGGTGCTTGAGCATCTTGGAAGCGTGGAATTCGTTTGTACATTGTATGCTACGGCGCCGTTTGTCAGGCCCGGCGATTTGCTGGCGGGTTTTGAATTGATGGTCAATAACCAAAAAGATATTGCTTTCACGGTGACCAGTTTTCCCTTCCCAATTCAACGGGCAATCAGAATAAACGCGCAGGGCGACATATCGATGTTTCAGCCAGAACATTTGATGACGCGCTCTCAAGATCTGGAGTCGGCATATCATGATGCCGGACAGTTTTATTGGGCCAGGACAGCGGCGGTGTTGAACGAAGTGCCGGCGTTTTCCAAGGCTGCGGTGGCCTTGATATTGCCCAGGCAGCAGGTTCAGGATATCGATACAGAAGAAGATTGGGAGCGAGCCGAACTGATGTTTAAAGCGTGGCGTCAATTGGAAGTCGAGAGGTAAAAAAACAGGAGGGCGCCCCAGACGATTTCTTTCTTTATTTATATTCGACAATAATTCTAGGATGAATAATAAATCTGATACTTTGCCGTGGACAAGAATCGATAGTTTTGTTGGTAATAAATCTAATCCAGCATTAACTACATATCGGCCATGTCCGATCTGTGGAAGTCTCCATTACCGGAACATACTGACGTTCAACGATTTCCAGTTTTTTAGCGATTCGACTGAATATCCCAAGCGCACGGTAATTCAAAACGTTCAATGTCAAGATTGTCACGCCGTCTATCTTAATCCCTGCTATACCACGATAGGATTCGATTACTTATTTTCGGAAGCTGGGCGAAGTTACGGTTCAACCGAAGGACGTCCAGCCGAACAAAGAGAGTGGCTAGACAAGCGTAATTTGCTTGATGAAGGCACCGTGTTTTTGGATGTGGGTTGTTATGATGGAAGGCTATTGAGCCATCTACCAAAAAATATTCGGCGTGTCGGCGTTGATATTGATGAGCCTGCCATTAAACAAGGCCAGGCAAGATATGGTTCGGAAGGAGTCGAACTTATAAATGGGGCTTTTGAATCCTTTTCCTGCTCGGTGCAGCCAGATGTAATTAGTATGTTTCATGTTCTGGAACATCTAGCCAATCCATATGCGGTGTTGAAACACTTACGATTGATGTCTCATGCGGAGACCAGGTTGGTTGTTGAAGTGCCTATTATTGAGTTTGGTAAAACCAATGATATCAATGGTTTTTTTTCGGTTCAGCATATGACCCATTTTAGCTCTCATTCATTGAGTCAGCTTTTACTGCGGGCGGGTTGGTTTGTATTAGAAAAACAGAAAATATCCGGTTATAACGGCTGCCGAATCCTAGCCAAACCGGGTGAAATTAATAGCGTAATCGGAATAGCGGCTGATATAGGCGCTGTTTATGAGTATTTGTCTCATTGGTATCGAAGTTTAATGGAAATTGAACAAAAGATTTCAGCTTACTCGACAAAGCCACGTATGGTAATTTGGGGAGGAGGAATGCATAGTGAGTTTTTGTATCAAGCTAGCTCATTATTTAGTCAAAACCGACATCAGCAATATATAGTAGTTGATAGTGATCCGCTAAAACAGGGTAAAAGTTGGAGAGGGTTGCCCATTTTTTCTCCGGAAGTACTCAGTGATATCGACTGGAGCGAATGCCATTTGCTTATTTCTAGTTATGGTGGGCAAGAAAGTATTGCGGCTGCGGCTGAGAATAATGGGGTACCTAATTTAGCGATTCAGCGTCTATATGATGCTATTTGTGTATATTAGGCTATTTATCTAATTTGATAAGATTTTTAATTCACCTTAATAGGTATAATTAAGTTATATGTTTGTTGCAGATTGGGTTGCAGAGGTGTTTCAGAATAATGCAATTGATAGGATATTTTTATATCCCGGCGGTACAATTGTACCTCTTATTAATGCCTGTTTAAAAATTGGCATTCAGGTTGAATGTTTTAAGAGTGAGCAGGGGGCTGGCTATGCAGCATTAGCATATGGGCGTTTAACTGGCAAGCCACAAGTTGTAATGGTAACGTCGGGTCCTGGGGTTACTAATGTCCTTAGTTGTTTGGCAGATGCTTATTATGATTCGACTCCTTTTATACTAATTACCGGGCAAATAGGTACCAATGACCTTAAAGTTCGTAAATCGGTAAGGCAGCGAGGTTTTCAGGAAACGCCTACAGTCGATTTAACAAGCCCTATTAGTAAAAAAGCGAGTTGTATGATGTCGCCCGAGGATGTCTTTCGAGATGTTCCAGACGCTTTTCGTCTCGCCATGGCGGGTAGAAAAGGTCCGGTTGTAATTGATTTTCCGATGGATATGCAGCGTCTGGAACTGCATGCGGACGATTTTTCCAAGTTGGTGGGTAGGCATCGGCAGGATGATAAATCTGCAACTGTGAAGCCCGAAATTTTTGCTGATATTGTCGATGCGGCGTCAAAAGCCCGACGTCCTGTTCTGTTATTAGGGCAGGGCGCATTGCAAGCCGCTGCTTACGATCGGTATATCGAGCTTGCTAATCGCCTCAGCGCTCTTGTGGTCACCAGTTTTTTAGGGATCGGCAGTTTCGATACCTCAGATGCGAAACACCTTGGTTACATAGGACATACAGGCCACCTTGTGGCCAATAAAGCAGTTTCTGAGTGCGACTTTTTGCTGGTTCTCGGTTCGCGTTTGGATGTCAGACAGACAGGCACGGTCATCGATAAATTTGTGCCTAACGGGAGGGTCGCGTGGGTCAATTCCGATTCGACCGAACTAGCAAATGCTAGGGTTGATGTTGAATGGAAAATTGAGATGGATGTGTCAGCATTTTGTGAAAAACTCATTGCTAATTATCGGGAACGGGCTGGCGATATTGATAATGAGTGGCATGAGAGTCTGCTATCCCTCAAAAGGGAGCGTAAGGATGACCCTCCACTAAAAGGTACCACCTATATGCAGCCTCGACCAGTTTTGGATGCATTGCAGCGAGTAATGGGCGACTTGCCAGTAACTGTGGTAACTGGTGTCGGTTGTCATCAACACTGGGCTGCAAGGCATCTGTCGTTTCGTCCCAACGCATGCAGGTTATTGACTTCGGGCGGTCATGGAACCATGGGGTATGACTTACCATCCGCTATTGGTGCAGCTATGGCGCAACCAGATCGGCCCATATTATGCGTGGTCGGTGATGGGTCATTGCTGATGAACATCCAAGAATTGGCTTCTCTGAAGGAGCGAGAGTTGAATGTGAAAATATTGGTCATGAACAATAGTCGTCTTGGTCTTGTTTCGCAGTTTCAGCAGATAACCTGGAATGCCGATCCGACTACGGGCGATTTTAAGGCCCCAAATTTTCCGGCGATTGCAAGAGGGTTCGGCCTTACGGCCGATCGTGTGGAAGTCGCTGAAGAACTTGAAGAAAAAATCAAACAATTTTGGAATCAACCGGGTCCCACGCTATTGGAAGTGCGTATTGATTCAGATGCAGACGTGGTGCCGATGTTGTTAGGTGGACAGCATATGGGTGAAATGTGGATGGGCCGGATTTTATGAGTGCCAAAGTCGTATTGGTGACCGGCGCCAGCCGGGGAATCGGCAGGGCTATCGCCCAAGCATTTATCGAAGCCGGCTACAAGGTGGCGGTCGGCTATCACCACCACCGCGAGCCCGCCGAATCGCTGGCCGAAAACCGATCATCGGCCATAGCCGTGCGTATTGACGTGTCCATTGAGACATCGGTCAAGCAGGCGATTGCGGTAACGGAACAAAAGTTCGGTTCCGTGGATGTGCTGGTCAACAATGCCGGCATCGCGCAACCAAAACCTTTTTTGGATCTGACCGATTCCGATTGGGAAGAGATGTTTTCAGTGAATTTGTTGGGTGCCGTGCGGTGCACCCAGCATGTGTTGCCAGCCATGCTGGCCAGAAATAGTGGGCGTATCATCAATATAGCCTCTATCGGAGGGCAAACTGGCGGCGTGTATCAAGTGCATTATGCCGCCACTAAAGCCGGGCTGATTAATTTCACCAAGTCTTTGTCCAGATTATATTCCCATCAAGGGATTACGGCGAATGCCATCTCGCCAGGCTTGATTGCAACCGATATGATCGCAGAGGAAATGCAAGATCCTGCGGCGGCTCAACGCGTCCGGAGTATTCCCGCGGCACGCTTGGGGTCTCCCGAAGAAGTGGCCTCCTTGGCGGTATATCTGGCGTCCTATCATGCCGGCTACATCACCGGTCAAACCATCAATGTCAACGGAGGCATGTATTTTGGCTAAGACGCTTATGATTGTGGGCGCAGGTGTCGAACAGGTGCCTGCTTATGAATCTGCCAAGCGCCGTGGATTGTTTGTCGTCGGAACTGACATGGATCCCGATGCTCCGGGGCTTGCTCTGGCGGACCATGCCATCATTGTGTCGACCAGAAACGCTGAAGAGACTGCTGAAAAGGCGTTAGCATTTCATAAGGTGCATCCGATTGATGGTGTCATGACTATCGCGAATGATGTGCCCTACACAGTTGCCTGTGTGGCGAAAGCAATCGGCTTACGGTCCGTAAGCCTGGAAGCAGCACGTTGCGTAACGGACAAATATTTGATGAAGCAACGTTTCATGGTCGATGATGTGGCGTGTCCCTGGTTTGCACGTGTTGATTCTCCCGATGATTTGAGCCGCTATCTTGACGCTGAGCCAAATACAAGATTTGTGTTAAAGCCGGTAGATGGCCGGGGTGCGCGAGGCGTGTTATTGATCGATAATTCTGTAAATGTTGATTGGGCTATCGAGGAATCTCGACGTTGGGGTGACTCCGGCAAATTGATTTTGGAAAAATTCATCCCCGGGATGCAACTTTCAACCGAGTCGTTTTTGTTGAGCGGCAAATGCTATACCCCGGCTATTGCAGAGCGTAACTATGCTCGATTGGAGCAATTTAAACCCAACATCATCGAGGATGGTGGAATAATCCCAGCGCCAATTGACAATACCATGCGTAAAGCCATTGATGATTTGATTTTGCGTGGTGCGGCAGCGCTGGGTATTCAGGAAGGTATTGTCAAGGGGGATCTGGTCATTGACGAACAAGGGCGACCGATGATCATTGAATTGGCGGCACGCCTTTCAGGGGGATGGTTCGCCACGCATCAAATCCCGGCCGCATCAGGCGTGGATTTGGTATCAGTCGTAATCTCATACTCGCTTGGTGAGCCTATTGTTGAAAGTATGTTACTGCCTACCTGTGAACGCGCCACAGCAATTCGTTATTGGTTCCCGCCCGAAGGTCGTATAGTTAGCATTTCTGGTGAAGCCGAACTGCAAAAGTCCCCTGGTCTTATCTCGTACGGTTTCTTTCGTGGTCCAGGTGAGCTTCAGCCAAAGATTAAAATGCATCCAGATCGGTTTGGTTTTGCTATCGTGAGCGCAGACAGTCGTGATGATGCGCTTTCTCGTATTGATCATGCCCTTGCTTCCATAAGTATAGAAGTGATTTCATGATCAAGTTCATCGCAGAGGTTTCCAGTAACCATCAACGGGATTTGCAACGTTCATTCGCTTTCATTGACGCTGCGGCTCAAGCGGGGTGCGGGGCAGTCAAATTTCAACTATTCAAAATCGAGCAGCTATTTGCGCCGGAAATTCTGGCAAAATCTGAAAAACACCGAAAACGCAAAGAATGGGAGCTTCCGCTTGAATTTGTTCCGCAGCTCGCCAAAAGGTGCTGTGAACTTGGTATCGAGTTTTGCTGTACGCCGTTTTATCTGGATGCGGTTGCTGAACTCGAGCCTTATGTAGCGTTTTACAAAATCGCCTCGTACGAATTACTGTGGGACGATTTATTGATCGCCTGTGCCTGTACCAGAAAGCCAGTGATCTTGTCGACCGGGATGGCGACTATGCGCGAGATTCGTCATGCGGTCGAGGTATTGCGTCGCAACGGCTGCTTAGAGTTGACCCTCCTGCATTGTACTTCGGCCTACCCCACTCCTTATGCGGATGCCAATCTGGCCGCTATCGAAACGCTAAGATTAATAACAGGTTGTGAAGTTGGTTGGTCCGATCATACGGTCGAGCCGGCTGTGATTCATAGAGCTATTCACCGCTGGGATGCCAAGGTGATCGAATTTCATCTCGATCTTGATGGCAAAGGCGAGGAATATGCGACAGGACATTGTTGGCTGCCAGAACAAATCGGCACAGTGATTCGAGACATTGCCAAGGGCATGGTTGCCGATGGTTCTGGGGTTAAAGAGCCCGTACCGTCGGAATTGCCTGATCGCCTGTGGCGCGCTGATCCAATCGACGGATTGCGGCCTCTGAAAACGATTCGCGACTCTTGGCGGCCATAGCGCTGTTTTAGGGGATGCCTGTTGTATAAGCCAAAGCTAGGCTTTTTGTTTGTTTGTCACGCTGGAGCGGGTATTGGCCTTGGGCATTTGTCGCGGCTAAAGGTTGCTGCACGTGCCATATGCGATCAGCTTGGTGCCAAATGTGTTTTCCTGATTCAATGCGATAGCTTGGATCCCGGGTTTCTGAATGATTTTGAGCATTATCTTGTAGCGTTCGATCAGGATTTGTTTTATGCCATGCAAAATCTTGGGTTACTCGCGCGAACTCAAGTGATCGTCTTTGATTTGTTCGTTAAACGCATTCCGCAAAACCTGACAGATAGGCTATCAGCTTTGCATCAGGATGGAGTCAAACTGGTCGGCGTCGATGGCTTGATCGATCATCGCAGCGATTTGGATTTGATATTTATCCCGTCATTTCGTTGTCCCGTGGCTTCAATCCCTTCTGGCGCGCCCATCGTCTACGGGTGGGACTGTTTTTTGTTGAACATCCCTGTTGCTCTCGAGGTTTGGCGACCAGGGAATAAGGTTTTGGTGTTGACAGGCGGGGCCGATGTCACCGGGCTCGGTAAAATTTGGCCGGAATTGTTGAACGATCGTTTGCCCTCGTCGGCCGAATTAGCCTGGGTTACCGGACCATTTGCCCAAGCGCCAGTCTGGCCCGAAGTACCTCGTGTCAAAATGATAAACCACGCTGCGCCGAAAAATCTGAATGCATTGATGGCTGAAAGTCAGTACGCGGCGACTGTGTATGGAGTGAGTTTTTTCGAATTGCTGGGTCATGGCATTCCAACGGTGGTGTTTTCGCCTTACGGCGATAAGGACGCCGAGGAACTTGCCGCTATCGCCGTTGCCGGTGTGGCATTGGTGGCCACCGATGAAAGGGAGGCAACCGAATTGTTGTGCAGTTTAATGGCTGATGAGATTTTGGCGGCATCATTATCCAAGCGCGCTCGCGAAAAACGCTTGCATGCTGGTAGTGAACGTTTTGTCGCCGAAATGTCGAGTCTATTGGGATAAATCGTATGCCACAAGGCTTCATAATTTTTCATTTGAATCTGGCTTTTTCGTCGATAGCCGAAGAAGCTCGTCGTGATGTTATAAGCAAATGCTATTGGCCTTTGTTGGAATTGACTAAACAAACCGGTATTCCTTTTGGTATCGAATTAACCGGCTGGACGCTCAATCAGATTGCCGAGTTGGATATTGACTGGCTGGCATGTTTTCGAGAAATGCTGCAAAGCCGGAAGTGCGAGTTGATCGGTAGCGGTTGGTCGCAAATCATTGGGCCGCTGGTGCCTTATGCTGTCAACGTGCGGAATCAATCTCTGGGAGTCGAGGCTTACCGCCGGCTGTTGGGTGTTGTACCAAATATCGCGCTGGTCAATGAAATGGCCTATTCGACCGGTATGGTCGATATTTATGCCGAGGCCGGTTATCAGGGCATCGTCATGGATAGGGATAATGTTCGACTAGCGTTGGGGCTGGAGCATAGTCCGCTCTCGGCGATGCCGACTCATGCGTTGGGATGCGGCGATAAATCGTTGCCAGTATTGTGGTCGGATTCGATTTTATTTCAGCGCTTGCAGCGCGTTGTGCATGGCGATATTCCAATTGCCGAATATGTATCCTGCGTTAGGCGGCGCATCGAACAGGGCGAGAGAATGCTGCCCGTTTATTGTAACGATGCGGAAATTTTTGATTATCGCCCTGGCCGTTTTGCCGCTGAATCCAGGTTACATCCCGAAGGTGAGTGGTTGCGCTTCGAGAGAGTTTTGACGCGTGTGCAACGAGAATGTGATTTGCACTGGTTAAGTCCGAGCGATGCGCTGGCAAGGCTGGGCGTCGATAAGGAAAAGAGAGTATCGAGGCTATCTTCTGTAACCCAGCCTATCCCAGTCAAGAAACAGGCTAAATACAATGTCAACCGTTGGGCGGTGACGGGGCGGGACGATTTGTGGCTGAATACGGTTTGCCACCAATTGCATCGCGCGTTGCTGGAAATCGGCGAAGACTCTTCCGAATCCTGGCGAGAACTTTGCGAGCTGTGGGCCAGCGATCTTCGTACTCATATCACCGAATCGCGCTGGCAACAGGCACTTTATCGAGTCTCTGCATTGAAGTCTAGGCTGGCAGTTGATGGTCGGATGCAGCGGCAATCCTGTTCGGTTAGGCCGATGCAAGGCGAACCAGCGTCTATTGAACGAGACGAAGAAGGGATCTTGTGGACGATTACTACGCCGGCATTGAAGTTAGTGCTAAATTTGCGCCGGGGGCTGGCAATTCATTCCCTAGCGTTTAAGTCGCACGGTTTTGCCGCCGTAATCGGTACCTTATCCCAAGGCCATTTTAAGTCTATTGAATTGGGTGTGGATTTTTATTCTGGCGGTGTCTTGATCGAAATTCCTAATCAACGAGTCAGGTTAACCGATTTGGAGTGGGTGACGCCAAGAGTTGAACAATTTGGTAACAAGTTGTCGATTTCGGCGACTTTTTCTTTTGAATTTGGCGTATTGCTTAAAACGATTCTGGTCGATACTGCCTCCGAGCATATAAAGTTGCGTTATGAATTTGTTGAGTGGACAAGACCTTTAGGAACTATCCGAGTGGGGAAGCTAACTTTGATGCCGGAAGCGTTTTTGGGTGATCTAGCTGTCGAATGCGTGAATGGAGGTTTCGAGAAAGAGTTTTTTGGCTTGGTTCATGATGTTGATTACGGTCGAGCTGCATCTATGTTGGTTTCCAGCTCGTCTGCCTTTGGTTGTACGGATGGTAGGCTAGCCATTAGCGACACGATGGGACGCGGTATTCAGCTCGAATGGCATCCAGAATGTTGTGCCGCAGCAGCAATGCTGCAGCACGTAAAGGTCCATGAGTCGCATTTGACGAGGGTATGGTTTTCGTTGGCCGAGTTGGATGACACTTCTCGCCCTGGAGGTCGGTTGTTGCCGTTTGAGCTTGATATAAAGCCAATAAAAAAAGATTAAAGTAATCTACGTCCCGGACGATAATTTGACTGAGCGGAAAACTTCCTTTTCATCAATCAAAAAAACATCGTTTCGGAATCCTATTAAATCTGAACCGGTTGGAGGGTAACATCATGGCAATGAATATCAACACAAACGTCGCATCATTAACCAGTCAGCGTTTCTTGGGAAGTACACAGCAGTCGCTGCAGACTTCAATGGAAAGGTTATCTTCCGGGTTGCGAGTTAACTCTGCAAGGGATGATGCCGCTGGCTTGGCCATTAGCGACAAAATGTCATCGCAAATTCGCGGTATGACGGTGGCTGTCAGGAATGCTAATGATGGCATATCAATGGCCCAAACAGCTGAAAGCGCAATGGGGTCCATAACGGATACCTTGCAACGTATGCGGGATTTGGCTGTGCAGTCTTCTAACCGGGCCGCGCTCAGTGGTGAAGATGCAAATAAGTTGCAAACCGAATTTAAACAGTTGCAGGATGAAATATCCAGGATTATTAAAAATACCGAGTTTAATGGTAAGAAAGTATTATCTGGCTCAATGAAGAGCGCTGTTTTTCAAGTGGGCGCTAATACGGCATCCGATAACCAAATTAAAGTTGCCATTAGCAATTTGGCGAGTGCCGCAGGGCTGGCGTCGGCTCTAAAAGCCGGTACATCTATTGGCAGCGCAGCAGGTGCTTCTGGTGCAAGAAAAGCAATGGATGCGATCGATGCGGCCATTAAAAAAATTGACACATTCCGGTCCACGTTGGGTGCGGTACAAAACCGGTTTACAACCACTATCGCTAATTTGCAGTCATCCATCGAGAACCAAAGTGCTGCTCGTGCGCGGATCATGGACGCCGACTTTGCGACTGAAACCTCAAACTTGAGTCGTGCGCAGATTTTGCAACAAGCGGGTACTGCAATGTTGGCTCAGGCTAATCAAAGTACACAGAATGTATTGAGTTTGTTGCGGTAAACATCGTAGGAAGGTTGCGCGTTGCACAACCTTCCTTTTTGAAAAAAACAGTATAGGGTAAATGTCATGAGTAGCGGTATACCAAATATTCTGAAGCTAGCACCCGTGACTGCCGTAAAAACCGATAATCAAGCAGAGTCTCGCTCATTTTCTACGGAAGGGATGAGCGATCGCTTAACCGCATCCTCTAATGTTTTGCAAGTTCCTACTGTTAACTTAAAAGAAGTAAAACCCGACGAATCCCAAAAAGTCGATCCGAATTCATCAGATATTGTGAAAAAAGCGGTGGACGAGGGGAATTCGCTTTTACAAGTAGTTAATCGCAATTTGCAGTTCAAGGTGGACGAAACTACCAAGGAACTTGTGGTTAAAGTTGTTGACAGCGAGAGCGGTGAATTGGTCAGGCAAATTCCTTCTGAGGAGGTGTTGGCTTTTATTCAGCGCATGCAAGAATTGGAAGGACAGCAAGGTTTGATGATCCAAGATCGGGCTTAGAATTGTAAATAAGGGTAGGGTGTGTCATGAGTATAGTATCAACAACTGGCCTAGGTAGCGGTATCGATATCAGCTCGCTGGTGACGCAGCTTGTTAAAGCGGAAGGACAACCGGCACTAAATGCGATTCAACGTCAACAAGATGCCGCTAATGCCCGTCTAAGTGGGCTCGGTACTTTGAAAAGTGCATTGTCTGATTTTCAGGCAATTGTCACCAAACTCAAGGATGGTAGTTTCTTTAAGACCCATAAATCCACATCCTCTGACGAATCCGTTTTAAAGGTAACGGCCGGTGCAGGGTCAGTTGCAGGATCTTACGGCATTGAGGTTGTTCAGCTCGCAAAGTCGCAGAAATCAATTACGACTGCTGAGTTTGCAAATTCGGCAGAAGTGGTTGGTACTGGTTCTCTTACATTCAGCAGTGGTTCCGGCGCTTCCTTCAATGTGACTGTTGATGCTAGCAATAATTCGTTGGCAAGTTTGCGGGATGCGATCAATAGTACTGCTGGCAATACCTTTGCAACGGCTAGCATCGTTAATGTCGATAGTACAGAAAATCCGGGTACAACCATATCTAAGCTCGTCTTGACCGCGAAGAACACAGGGATTGCCAATGCATTTACAGTGACGGGTACCGATGATGATGGTCTTGATGATGGCGCAGGGTTGTCCAGGCTTTTTACGACACAATTAAGTGCTCAAACAGCGGCCAGTGATGCGGTTATTAAAGTCGATGGTCAAACGGCCACGCGTAGCACCAATTCCATCACGGATGTTATCCAAGGGTTAACTTTGGATTTGCAATCGGCAAAAGTGGGAGCCGTTATAAATGCCAATGTCAGTCTTGATAATGAAGCCATTAATAAAACTATTTCCGACTTTGTCACGGCTTACAACAAATTGCATACGGTGACCAAGGATTTGGGCAAGTATGGAGGAAGTGCGAATGGCGCGGGAAACGGCGCTTTATTGGGAGATGCGACCTTGCGCTATGTCACTTCACAAGTTCGGCAAGATGCAAGCAATACTGTCTCTTCAGTGACTGGGAATTACAATTCCTTGGCCATGATAGGTGTCAAAATTGATAAAGATGGCGTTATGTCCCTAGACAGCACGCAACTTAACAAAGCCTTGAGTGCTGACTTGCAGTCGGTTGGCAATGTGTTTTCATCATCGGATGGTGTGGCTACGCGTTTATATGCAAAGGTGGCGAACTTTTTGCAATCTGGCGGGCCTTTAGATAGTCAACAAACTTCTTTGCAGAAACGGTTGTCAGATTTGGAAGATAGGAAAGCCGACGTGCAAATTAGATTGGACAATCTGCAAAAATCGTTACAAAAGCAATTTTCTGCCATGGATTCAGCAGTTGGTCAGTTTAATGCAACGGGTAACTTTTTAAGTAATTGGATCAGTAATTTAAAATAAATACTACCAAAAAGAGGTTTTTATGTATGTTTCTGCACATAAAAAAGGCGCTAAGCAGTATGCTGATGTGCACACTACTAGCAGTCTGGACGAGGAAAACCCACATCGGCTGATTCAAATGCTTATGGAGGGTTTTTTGGCGAGGGTTAATTCCGCTAAAGGCGCAATGCAACACGGAGATATGGAGGCAAAAAGCATCTTTATATCTAAGGCGATTGGTATAGTCGGTGGTTTGAATGAAGCGCTGGATTTCGAGCAAGGTGGCGATCTGGCTGCCAATTTGCGCGAATTGTACAACTACATGAATATGCGTCTGCTTCACGCTAGCCAGGAAAATAGTCTAGAAATACTCGATGAAGTTGCAGGTTTAATGAAAGATATTAAGGAAGCATGGGATGCCATCGCCTGATGGTTTGATTCCTTCTGATTGCAGTTGGATAGAGCAGCAAAAACAAAAGTTAGAGAGTTTTGCCAATAAAATCGAATCCTGCATCGATAATTCAGAATGGGAAATGCTCTCCGTAACGCTGGAGTCCAGGCAAGAGTTTCTGGAAAAATTGTTTTTAGATTCGGTTCCCGAAAACTGGCGTTATGCGATGATACAGCTTGCAGAGTCAATTTTGGAGCGGGACAAGTTTTTTCAGGTTAAGGTCGAAGAGCAAAAAAACATTTCTTCACGGCTTCAACTGGCTTTGGAGCGAGGGCGGCGAGCCGTACAAGCCTATAACAATCATTAGTAATAGCTCTAAGAAAGGCGATTTCAGGAAAAGAAATTTCCTTATTGTCTATTTTTCACCCTTCTTTTCATCAGCGAATTATCATTCGTCCTTTTCGCTTTTGCATGGTAAGCGCGTAGCGGTACCACGACCCCAGCTCGCTGGCAGAACTTAATCGGCGTTAGCAAACGGCAGTAGTTCGTCGATGCGACCCCCCTGCGTCAGAATAGTTGTCGCCTCAAATTTTCAGACTGTATGAAATTTGAGATTTAAACATGAAGTATTCAAAAACCCGTTATTCTGATGAATTCAAAGAACAAGCCTTGGCCAAAGTCTATAGCCGAGGCAATCGCAGCATACAAGCCATCGCTGATGAATTGATGCAAAACGGCGTGCAAAACTTTCCAGGGTCCTGGTGTTGGCAGGTATTTGAGGAAGAAAGCAGCCAATGGGCCAGCGAACTGATGCAGGATATTGTTCAACGCGAAGGCCTGCGGCCTGGGCAGATCATCCTGCATTCCGACAACGGCAGCCCTATGAAGGGGGCTATCATGCTCGCGACCTTGCAGCGGCTCGGCGTCGTCCCTTCGTTTAGCCGCCCGGCCGTGAGCAACGACAACCCTTATTCGGAATCGCTGTTCAAAACCTTGAAATATCGCCCGCAATACCCGTTGAAACCGTTTGCCGACCTGACGGTTGCCCGGCAATGGGTGGCCGATCTGGTGCAGTGGTACAACCACGAACACCGCCATAGCGCCATTGGATTTGTGACCCCGGCGCAACGCCATGCCGGCTTGGACTTAGCCCTATTGGCGAAACGCACCGCGCTCTATGAAAACGCCCGCCGCCAAAATCCGCAGCGCTGGAGTAAAAATACTCGTAACTGGAACAGAATCCATACCGTTCATCTCAATCCCGATCATGCCGAAGCCCAAAACAACTCGAACCAGGAGCCCTCTAACCAAAACAAAATAACCGCATAAGTTTTTACATTGAGGCGACAACTAGCTTGAAATTTTCCGGGATTGGCGTGATGAAAAAAAGGGGGCTAAACGATTACACGTATTGAGGGTTCAATTCCAATGGAATTGGATAGGCATCAACTGAGTTTCAGTGTCATGTGACTAAGGTGTCAAAAAATTGCCGTCTTTTTAGTGCTTATTTAAGTTGTTGATATATATTGTATTTATTTTATGGCATGAAAACTGAATGGACTGGTATGTCGGCAATTACGCCTGTTTCATTCAAAGATAAACCTGGAGAGAGATCATGTCATCATCAATGGTCATCAATACAAACATAGCTTCAATTAATAGTCAGCGTATGCTGAGTAAAACCAATGACACCTTGCAAACTTCAATGGAGCGATTGTCTTCGGGGTTGCGAGTTAATAGTGCTAAAGACGATGCCGCAGGTTTGGCTATTGCTGATCGTATGACCTCGCAAATACGCGGAATGACCGTGGCAATGAGAAACGCTAATGACGGTATTTCCATGGCGCAGACTGCGGAGTCTGGTATGGGAAATATTACCGAAACGTTGCAGAGAATGCGAGATTTGGCTGTGCAGTCTGCCAACAGAGCTGCAATCAGTGGAGATGATGCTAATAAATTGCAAACGGAATTTAAACAACTGCAAGAAGAAATAAGTAGGATTATTAAAAACACAGAGTTCAATGGTAAGAAAATTTTGGCGGGTTCTATGAAGAGCGCGGTATTTCAAGTGGGAGCTAATACCGCGTCCGATAACCAAATCAAAATTACAGTCTCTAATTTGACTTCTGCAGCTGGATTAAAATCTACCTTAATGGTTTCAACTGCCATTGGCAGTGCTGCCGGAGCATCTGGTGCAAGAAAAGCAGTGGATGCGATCGATGCGGCGATTAAAACAATCGATACATTCCGTTCCACGCTGGGGGCAATACAGAACCGATTTACAACCACTATCGCTAATTTACAATCATCTATGGAAAACCAAAGTGCGGCACGGTCACGTATTATGGATGCTGATTTCGCGGCCGAGACTGCGCAATTAAGTCGAGCTCAGATTTTGCAGCAGGCTGGTACAGCCATGTTGGCCCAAGCAAATCAGTCTACCCAGGGTGTGCTGAAATTGCTGCAATAAACCCAATTACGCAAAAAAACAGACCAATGAAAAATGAAGCTAAACCGGTTGTCGAGCATCTGCTAGGGCCGTTGACGAGTAATCGTTTTGGTGACCGGTTTTTGTTTAACATAAATCGACACGTCTTTGACAAGGTTAGTGCCGAGGTAATGTTCGGCGCCCAATTTGACGATGCACTGTTTAAAGAAAATGTATTGAATATTATTGTGGGTACTGATTCAGGCTTGTTGCCCCGTTATATTCAAAATAAATCTTTGCCCAACGGGGCGCGCTATATCTTTATCGAGCCAGACGCGGTTTTGCAGGCTTTACATGAGCATCAGTTGTTGGTTGACCTGGATGAGCGTATTGCTTGTATCAGTCTGGAAAGCTGGGCTGAGGCTACAACGAATTTTAAGATTGCCGATTATTTTTATATCAATGCAGTGCGCTCGTTTAATGCTATTTGTGCCCAAAATGATTTCATTGAGGAATACTCGGAGCTCAGCTGGTATATAGCCGAAATTTTGTCGCAATCATATTGGGAGCATGCTGTTCAGTTGGGTCAGGAGGCTTTTATTGCACGGCAGATTGACAATGTCGCTGAGAATAGAATACCTGCGAAACTGCTGCAAAATGCGTTTTCCGGCAAAACCGTGGTCTTGTTGGCGGGCGGGCCGTCTTTAAATGACGCTTTGCCATGGGTGAAGCTGAATCGGCAACGCGTCGTTTTGTTTGCGGTTTCCAGAATTTCCAGGCAATTGATTGCAGCTGACATAGAGCCCGATTTTGTGTTTTCGGTCGATCCACAGGACATCAGTTTTGATGTCAGTAAGGAAATGTTAAATTTTGGGCCACGCACGACGTTTGTGTGTTCCTATCATGCGGTCCCAACCTTGCTGAACCAGTGGCCGGGACAGATGCTGTATCTGGGAGAGAGACTTCCGTGGGAGTCTGCGCTGAATGTGCCAAATTTTAGTGGTGCGGGGCCGACTGTGACAAATGCCGCTTTAAATACCGCTTATAACTTTGGCTTCAAACGGGTGATTCTGGCTGGGGTTGATTTATGTTATACCCGAGATGGTTTTACCCATGCCAAGGGAAGCAATGAAGCGTTGGCTGGCCCAAAATTCAACTTGACCTCGTTGCAGGTTGAAACCAATGGCGGATTTATGGCACCAACTGGTCTCGATTATGCCCAGGCGATTAACAGTTTGGCTATGCAGGCCAAAATTCTGACGGCGGCGGGATGTCAGATCTTCAATGTGTCTGAAGGGGCTGCAAAGATTGATGCGGTTGAATTCAGGCCGATAACCGAAATTCAACTTGAAGAGCAGTATCTGGATGCGCAGAAAATAGTGGCTGGTAAAGTGTCGAATGTGTCTGATGAAGTCCATTATCTACAAAAAGTCTTGGCCGAATTGAAGAGGGCGCAGTATCAGATTAAGGCTATTGCCCGTTTATCCGCAGAAGCGCGACGAATTAATGACGCCATGTATAGTCCGCATGGTGTTATTGAAAATTACAAAGATAAAAAGAAACTGGACCAGATAGAGAAAAAGTTTAAGCGAGAGCATCGCCATTTCAGCCGTTTGGTGAAGAGATTTGGTATCAGGCGATTTATTCAGATTGCTAAGCCGTACAGCGATGCGGAATGGACGGCAGAGGAAGCCAGACAGTTGGGCAACGTGTTTTACGATGCTTATAAAGAGGGTGCCGGTAACTTGTTGCGATTGATTAATGATGCAATCGAGCGGGTTATTTCTAGGCAGCAGGAGCACGCACATGATCCGGATTTTGCGATGTTGGCTGAGCAATATAGAAAAGATCGCAGTTTTGGGCGCGTCAGACTGTTGAGACAAAAACCTGTAGCAGTGCTTATCCCTCGGGAGATGATTCCTGTATTTGATGAGTATGAGCGGCAATTTGTCGAAATTATTAACGATAAAGATACCCGGCATCTGGCCATTGTTAAGGAGCATAGCAACTTGGGTTTTTTGAAACATCGCGGTGGCTTGTTGTTTAAACATAAAAAAGTCGAAGAGCTGCGAGATCTGTTGGTCAGTCTGGATAAATACCAGTCTCAGGATGATGTAGCCCCCTATAGGCATTTGATTTCTGGATATCTGGCTGAGTTGGGCGGGCGTTCTGAGGAAGCGTTGTATGCCTATCAACAAATTATTGATGGTGGTGATGTGTTGCTGGAAGAGGCCTTAATTCGGATCGCCGCGATTGGATTTGATGAAGATGATAAGTCTAGAGCTGATTTGGCTTTGCAATGTTTGTCTCAGCTCAATCCAGTATATCTGCCGTTGTACGCGGAAATGCGGCGTTTGCATGGTGATGTGATGGTGGCGATTGACGCTTATAACAGCTACATTGGCCAATTTCCGCAAGATACCTTAGTGCAAATGAAGCTGGCGATGCTTTATTTTGAATCTAAAATTTATGATGCAGCAGAGATGATACTTGCTTATATTTTGCAGCAAAAACCCGGTTTGGAGGTGGCGATTAGTATGAGGCAGCAGTTGCTTGCATTGAAAACGGCGAGTAATTAAAAAACAATCAATCTCTGTCGATAACCCCTTGGAGTAACAAATTTGGAGGTGAGTTATGATCGGTTCAGTTTCAGGTGGCAGTGCGTCGAGTTTGATAACGGCGCTGATGAAGGATGGGGTAACGAGGCAAAATATGGAAGTGGCAGTGATTAAAAAAGGTCAAGATGTCCAAAAAATGCAGGGAGAAGCGGCGTTAAAATTGATTAATGCAGCAGCTAATTTAGCAGAGCCGGGCAAAATCGATGTCCACGTCTAGCTAGATTTTCTTTAATATCAATTCCAATACCAATTTACTGCCAAAATAGGCCAGCAATAGCAGTATAAATCCCGTCAAGGTCCAGCGGATGGCGGTGTCTCCTCGCCATCCGTAGCGCAGTCTACCCAGCAATAAGCCTGAAAAAATAATCCAGGCGCTAATCGAGAGCACGGTTTTATGTACCAAATGCTGAGCGAATAAATCCTCGATGAAAATAAAGCCGCTAATCAATGAAGCGGACAGGAAAAACAGGCCCGTTCCTATCATTTGAAACAACAGGGTTTCCATGGCTTGCAAGGGAGGCAGGGCCAGTATCAAGCGTTTGGGGTGGTGGCTTCTCAGTTGCTGATCCTGTATTGCCAGTAAAGCCGCCTGGATCGCGGCAATGTTTAATAGGCTGAATGCAACGATCGACGACAGGATGTGAAAACCCATTTGCCAATTATGCGTCGTCATGCGATGTGTTTTTTCCGGAAAAATCATATCCAGCCCCAGCATGATGGCGGCCAGCGGAAAAAGCGCGATGCCCAGTTTTTCGACTGGTTTGTCGATGGCGGCAAATAATAATAGCAACACGATGAAAAAGGCGACCAATGCGGCCGTATTAAAGAAACTGAAGTTAAAGCCTTCGTGCTGCTGAAAAATCAGCATCAAATAGGCGGCGTGCAGTGTGGCGCCCAGCCAAGCTGCCCGGACCGACAGGCGGTGTTGTTCGCTACGATTGATCAGTTCTTTGATGATAAAAAACGACGCGATGGCATAGCTGAAAACCGACGGGATGCCGATGAGGATGCTGTTCATGGCTGGCTGCTGGAATAATCAAAATGCGTTGCGAAAAGCTTATGTTAAACTAAGCGACCGGATTGTTCTAACCTGTTTCATGTTAGTACCTGTCAGCCTCAACCCTAGAAGAACAAAGACGCAGATATGTTTGACAATTTAACCGACCGCCTGAGCGGTACCCTGAAAAAACTGAAAGGCCAAGGTCGTTTAACCGAGGCCAATATCCAAGATACCTTGCGCGAAGTGCGCATGGCGCTGTTGGAAGCCGACGTGGCGTTGCCGGTGGTGACTGATTTTATCCAGCATGTTACCGAGCGGGCTTTGGGGCAGGAGGTGCAGGCGAGCTTGTCGCCGGGTCAAGCCTTGATCAAGGTGGTACAGGCCGAATTGATCAAGGTCATGGGTTCTGCAAATGAAGAATTGAATCTGCGGACCCAGCCGCCGGCGATTGTGTTGATGGCCGGTTTGCAGGGGGCGGGTAAAACAACGACCGTGGCGAAACTGGGTCGGCATCTGAAGGAAAAGAAAAAGAAAAAAGTCGGCGTGGTCAGTGTCGACGTTTATCGGCCGGCTGCGATCAAGCAGCTGCAAACCTTGGCCGACGACATTGGCTTGAAGTTTTTCGAAAGTGATATTACCGAAAAACCAGTCGATATCGTCAATCGGGCGCTGGATGCTGCTAAACGGCAGTTTGTCGACGTATTGATCGTCGATACTGCGGGCCGGTTGCATGTAGACGATGAGATGATGGCGGAAATCAAGGAGTTGCACGCGGCGATCAAGCCGATCGAGACCTTGTTCGTGGTTGATAGCATGACGGGTCAGGACGCGGCCAATACCGCAAAGGCCTTTCATGATGCCTTGCCGCTGACCGGCGTGGTTTTGACCAAGGCGGACGGCGATGCGCGTGGCGGGGCGGCGCTCTCGATTCGTCATATAACGGGCAAGCCGATCAAATTTATCGGTGTCGGTGAAAAGACCGATGCGTTGGAGCCGTTTTATCCCGATCGTTTGGCTTCCCGTATCTTGGGTATGGGGGATGTGTTGTCCTTGATCGAGGACATCGAACAAAAGGTCGATAAGCAAAAAGCCGAAAAGCTGGCGAAAAAGATTCAGAAGGGCAAGAGCTTCGATCTGAATGATTTGAAGGAGCAGTTGCAGCAAATGCAGAACATGGGTGGCTTGACCGCGATGATGGATAAATTGCCTGGCATGGGCAGTATTCCCAAGGAAGTCAAGGACAAGGTCAATGACAAAGACTTGGCCAGACAAATTGCCGTGATCAATTCAATGACACCGCAAGAGAGGCAATACCCTGGTCTGATCAAAGGTACTCGCAAGCAGCGTATTGCCGATGGTTGTGGCTTGGATTTGCAAGCCGTGAACCGGGTGTTGAAGCAGCATCAAATGATGGAAAAGATGATGAAGAAATTCAGCAAAGGCAATATCGCCAACATGATGCGCGGCATGAAAGCTAATATGCGCGGCATGAGAATGTGATTTTTGCATTTTGTGCTTCACATCTGCGCAAATTGGCGTAGAATAGATTAATTAAATTTTGATTCAATGTTTTAAGGTATCCAAATGGTAAGCATTCGTTTGTCCAGAGGTGGCGCTAAAAATCGTCCTTTTTATCACGTCGTAGTGACCGATAGCAGAAATAGCCGTGACGGTCGCTATATCGAGCGCGTGGGTTTCTTCAATCCGTTGGCGCGTGGCGGGGAGCAAAGACTGGTTTTGGATGCCGAGCGCGTTCAATATTGGCAAGCCAACGGCGCGCAACCATCAGATCGCGTTGCCAGATTGATCAAAGACGCAGCCAAAGCAGCCGCATAAACGATTTGCCAAATAGTGATTATTTGAACGCCGGCGAAATATCCGGCGTTTTTGGTGTAAAAGGTTTGGTAAAAGTTTTTTCGTTTACCGAACCGCGTGAGAACATAGTGCGTTATTCGCCGTGGCTCTTGCAAAAAAACGACCAAAGCTGGGAAGTCAAAGTCGTTAGCGGTCAACGTCACGGCAATGTGGTGGTCGCCGAGTTGGAGAACATTTCCGATCGAGACGCCGCGCTGGCATTGATGGGTGCCAAGATTCTGATTCGCAAACAGCAACTGCCTAAGCCAAAGCCCGGTGAATATTATTGGGCTGACTTGGTGGGTTTGAGAGTCGAAACCGAATCCGGGCTAAAGCTTGGCATCGTCGATCATTTGCTGGAGACTGGCGCCAACGACGTCTTGGTGGTGAGGGATGGTGAACGCGAACGCTTGATTCCATTTTTGCAGCGGCAAACGGTTTTGAAAATCGATTTAGCGGCCGGTGTGATGATCGTCGATTGGGATCCTGATTTTTAAGCCGGGATGCGCTTCGATGTAATCAGTATCTTTCCTGACATGGTAAGGGATGCGGCCAGTTATGGCGTGACAGGGAAGGCGATAGAAAAAGGGCTAGTCGGGTTGTCTGTATGGAATCCGCGCGATTACACGCATGACAAGCATAAAACCGTGGATGATAGGCCTTATGGCGGCGGCCCCGGGATGGTGATGAAATTTCAGCCATTACTGGACGCGGTCGATACCGCCAAGCAGCAAGGTATTTATGCTCGCCGGCGCGTGGTGTATCTGAGCCCACAAGGCAGATTGATTACTCAAGCCTTGTTGCAGGAAGCTAGCCAGGAAGAGCAGTTGATCTTGATTGCAGGACGCTACGAAGGCATAGACGAACGCTTTATCGAGCAGACTTGCGATGAAGAGTGGTCGCTGGGTGATTATGTGATTAGCGGCGGCGAACTGGCTGCATTGATCGTCATCGATGCGGTAACGCGGTTGATTCCCGGCGTGCTGGGGGACGAAGATTCTGCCAAACAGGATTCCCACTACGATGGCTTGCTGGACTGCCCGCATTTTACCAGGCCCGAGCAGAGCGATTTGGGCAATGTTCCCGACGTGCTGTTGGGCGGAAATCATGCTGAAATCAGGCGGTGGCGGATGAAACAGTCGTTAGGTAGGACCTGGTTAAGACGTCCGGATTTGCTGGAAAAAATACAATTAACCGCAGAGCAAGACGCTTTGCTGAGAGAATTTAAAACTGAAGTTGATACTTAGGGTGTGGTAATGAGTAAAATTATTGAAGAATTGGAAGCTGCACAGCTGAAAAAAGATGTGCCTGAATTTGGGCCTGGCGATACCGTGGTTGTTAACGTACGCGTGGTTGAGGGTACTCGTGAGCGTTTGCAGGCGTTTGAAGGCGTGGTTATCGCCAAGCGTAACCGTGGTTTGAATTCTGCATTTACGGTCAGAAAAATTTCTCATGGTGTCGGCGTCGAGCGTGTTTTCCAAACCCACAGCCCAGCGGTTGGCAGTATCGAAGTAAAACGCCGCGGTGATGTACGTCGCGCTAAACTGTACTATTTGCGTGATTTGACCGGTAAAGCGGCGCGTATCAAAGAAAAACTTTCTTGATACAACAGCCAAGCGAGTTCGTATAGCTTACGAATTCGATCCAAAAAAGGCGGCTTCGTGAGCTGCCTTTTTTTTGCGTGCCATTCGGGAGCGTTTATGTCGATCAGCATTCTCTGGCAAGCGGAAGCAATCGGCCCCAAAACGCAATTGACTATTGAGTTGTTGGGTGCCGAATTGCTGGTGACTCTTAGCGGCGATGTCATTGTCGACGCGGAATGGCAAATGGCCAAGGATGGTTCTAGCCCAGACAAAACTGGCCTGGGCGAGCAATTGCGACTGGCTCTGCTCAAGCCATCGGATTATGCATTGCGGCTCGGTTTGCTACGGCAAGGCACGCCTTTCAGCCGTAAAGTTTGGCAGGCATTGAGCGAAATTCCCTTGGGACAGGTGCTGACCTATTCGGCGCTGGCCGAAAGGCTAGGTTCGGGGCCGAGAGCAGTGGCATCGGCCTGTCGTAACAATCCCTATCCCGGCATCATCCCTTGCCATCGAGTGGTATCAAAGTCCGGCATAGGCGGATTCATGGGACAACGCGAAGGGCCCTGGGTGGAATTGAAGCGCCAACTATTGAGTCAAGAGCTTGACATTGCTCACGGTCGGCTATGAGTGGTTCAACAAAAAGCATAGAGGCGTTCTTGAATGCGTTATGGCTGGAATTCGGTCTTAGCGATAATACCCTGGCGGC
The DNA here is from genome assembly GCF_024360925.2 of Methylomonas rapida. NCBI lineage: Bacteria > Pseudomonadati > Pseudomonadota > Gammaproteobacteria > Methylococcales > Methylococcaceae > Methylomonas > Methylomonas rapida. The sequence goes on from NZ_CP113517.1 coordinate 569,906, forward strand.
TTACGGTAGCGATTTGAATCAGTTTGATCAATGGCTAAAAAGCGTTACTTTGCAGGAGGTCTGCGCCACCGATATTTCAAGCTTTTTGCTGCATAGACAACAACAAGGTCACAGTAACCGTTCTTCCGCGCGGATGCTGTCGAGTTTGCGGCGCTACTATGGTTATTTGTTGCGGGAAAAACAAATCAGCGTCGATCCGACCCAGTTGATCGATGCGCCGCATATCGGGCGGCATTTACCGGATTCGCTGTCCGAAACCGATGTGGAGCTACTATTGAGGGCACCTGAAACCTTGCATGCCTTGGGTTTTAGGGATAGAGCCATGCTGGAATTGCTTTATGCCGCTGGTTTGCGCGTATCCGAGCTGGTAGAAATGACTTTTCAGCAGGTCAATTTTCGCCAAGGCTGTATCAGGATTACGGGCAAAGGCGACAAAGAGCGACTGGTTCCCATCGGCGAAGAGGCCGTCTCCTGGTTGGAGCGTTATCTGGCGGGACCCAGGCGGGATATTTTAGGCAGCAGGCAAAGCGATTATTTGTTTGTGACTTCGCGCGGAAGCTGTATGACAAGACAGGCGTTTTGGCATATCATCAAGCGTTACGCCAAACAGGCCGGCATCGACAAGCCTTTGTCGCCGCACACCTTGCGCCACGCATTTGCCACGCATTTGCTCAATCACGGGGCGGATTTGCGTGTCGTGCAGTTGTTGCTGGGGCATTCGGATTTGTCGACCACGCAAATTTATACTCATATCGCGCAATACCGCCTGAAACAGTTGCATTCAAAATTTCATCCAAGAGGATAATTCATGTCAGCACTCATTCATCCTTCCGCCTATATTGCTCCTGGCGCCAAGTTGGGCGACAACGTGCGGATCGGGCCGTTTGCCGTCATCGAAGATGGCGCGGAACTTGGCGCCGATTGCCAGGTCGGCGCGCATGCGGTGGTGCACGGGCAGGTGAAAATGGGAGATGGCAACATATTGCATCCACATGCCGTGCTAGGCGGTCTGCCGCAAGACCTGGGTTTTGATCCTCAGACTGAATCCTGGCTGGAGATTGGCGACAACAATGTATTTCGCGAAGGCTTCACCGCGCACCGGGCGACCAAGGCGGGTGGTGCAACGAAGGTCGGTTCCGGCTGTTATTTCATGAACAACAGTCATGTTGCCCATGATTGCACGGTCGGTGATAAAACCATTTTTGCCAATAACGTAGCGATTGGCGGACATGTCGAAGTCGGTAACAACGTCTTCATGGGCGGTGCCGTAGTCGTGCATCAGTTTTGTCGTGTCGGTTCCTATGCGATCGTGCAGGGTACTACCGGAATCAATATGGACGTAATTCCATTCATGTTGATTGGCGGCCGTCCGGCCAGACATTACCGGCTCAACATCGTGGGCTTGCGTCGGGCGGGGATTGTCGGCGAAAACTACAAGGTATTGTCGAGCGCGTTTCGCTTGCTAAAAAACAAAAAAAGCCTGGATCAATTGCAATCGACAGAAGAACTGCAATACTTGAAAGAATGGTTGGCTAAAGATTCGAAACGTGGTTTGCATGGTTTTGTCGATATTTCCAGGGAAGACTGATCATGCCGCCGACTTGGAGCCCCTGGTTGGTTTGAATTTGTGGTAAGGCCTTGATGAAAGTCTTTGTAATTGATAGATCGCCGCAATTGTTGGTGTCATTCCCGGCAATTGACGCCGAGGTAGTCTATTTCGGTGACGAAATTCAGGCGTTGAATGCCGTGGGGCAGCAGCAGCCGGAGTTTATTGTGCTTGATTACGCCGTGCGGGAGCAGCAAACTCCCGAATATATTGGTTTGTTATTGGCCGCGGCCAGGAAAGCCAAGCTGGTGGTGGTCGGGGGTAATGTCGGGGAGGAAGACGTGTTTCGCTGCTTGGAGAGCGGTGCCAACGGTTATCAAGACAAGCAACAATTGCCCCACTACATGGCTAAGATGATACGAGTCGTGGTTGCGGGCGAGGCATGGATTAGCCGAAAAATGGTGGCCCGTGTGCTGCATGCCTTAAGGCAATCAACCATGCAACTCGCGCCGGCTTAAAAATGCACGGAGGCCTCGAAATAAAAACTCTGCCCCGGAATCGGCAGGTTATTCGGGTAACTACTGACAGCCGCTTCCTTACCGTTGCTGTCGAAAAGATTGCGTGCCGACGCGGTCAGGTCCAAATAACCCAGCAAATTCTTGGCGTTCACGGTTAGATCGATCGTCTCGTAGTCGTCCAATACCCTCGTATCGTCAACCGCGCTCAGGCGATGACCTATCCAGTTGATTTGCGTCTGTATCTGCCATTTAGGCATGAAGCTCCAGGCCAATGCGCTATAGACATGATGTTCAGGTACATTGGCAACTCGCCGGCCGCCCGCTTTCTCGCGGGCATACTGCCAGGCGTAATTGCCGCGTAAATTCCAGTCTTGCAGGAACTGCCAATCCCATTCGAATTCGCTGCCGTAACCTTCCTGGCCTTCGGTATTGACTTCGGTCAATGGCGCGCCGCGAGTGACGAATTCTCCGCCAATTAAATCATCAATTTGATAGTAGTAGAGATTGAGCGTGTTTCTCAGTTCTTTATAAGGTCGATAATCGAACGCTAATTCCGTGGTTTCAATGGTTTCCGGTTGCAGTGATGGATTGCCGGTAAATTGCGGACTGTTTTTTTGATATTGCTCCAGAAAGCTGGGCGCGCGATAGGCCTGTCCGTATAAAATCTTGCTGGTCAACTCAGGGTTGATGTTCCAGACCAAGGCGGCGCGCGGATTCAGCGTGCCGCCAAAGTCGGAGTAATAGTCGAAACGCAATCCCGTCGTCAAATGCCAATCCTGGGCGATTTGCCATTCGTCTTGTCCGGCCACCGACCAGATGTCGCGATGCTGATCATCCAAAAAAGCAAAGGGTGTGCCGGTCACAGCCTGTACTTCGCCGGCTACCCTTGTGGCAATTTGGGTCGCATCCAGTACCCCCGCGCCGAAATTTCGACGCTCCTGGGTATTGAGTTCCTCGTAGCGGAAACCGGTAATCAGCTTTAGGACATGGTCGGAAAAACCTTTGTAGATATTGGTCAATTCAAAACTGGGGACGGTATTTTTCCTGCCGGAGACATAACGCATGCCATCAGGGAAGGCGACTAGGCCAAGCGGCGCTGAAAGACTGACATTGCCGCTGGCATCAATGGGTAGCACCGATCCAGGAGGAACATTATAAATATTGGCCAAGACATCGGTATGCAAAAAACTGGCGTGGGCTTGAAATTCCCAGTCTGTCCACAAGTCTTCGCTCGAATAGCGGACATCCGCCAAATAATTGCTGCCGTTGAGTGAGCCGCGATCATCCAATACCCCGTTGCTACCAGCACGAAAACCGGCATCGGTCTCATTGAAAGCCCAGAAGCTCAGCTCCCAATGTTTGCGCTGCAGGTTCAAATGACCGTTCCAGCGCTCGTTTTGGGTTTGCATGGGGGCTGGGGTTAAGGAATAAGGGGTTCCGCTCAAGGCGTCGGCCTCGATGATCCGGTCCGGATCGATGCCGTTATGGCTGTACTGCAAGCTGGCCGCTATATCCCAGCCTTGCCACTGGCCGCCATATTGTCCCCAGGTGCTTTTGGTATCCGCATTGCCGCCTCGGGCACCGACAGTAACGCCATTCAAGTCGGTGGCTTTTTTGGTGACAATATTGATCACCCCCGCAAACGCATCGGCCCCGTAAAGCGCCGAACCCGGGCCGCGGATGACTTCCACGCGTTCAATGTTCTCGACCGGAATAATCATGCCGGCCATGTGCGTGCCTTGTTGCGGCGTCGAGAAACGGGTGCCGTTCATCAGCAGCAACACTTCCGAATTGGTGTCGTTGCGAATGCCGCGCATGCTGTAGCTGTAATCGTTCGTCACTGGCTGAATCGTGGCATGAATGCCGGGTATGGTTTCCAGGACTTCATGCAATTCGGTCGCACCCATCGCGGCAATTTGTTCCGCCGTGATCACGCTGGTAACCGCGGCCGATTGCGATAACGCTTTGGCGGTGCCGGAGGCTATGCTGACTGAAATATCAGCCAGCTCGGCGGGGGATAATTCCATGAAATCATCCATGCTTTGCTGGGCATAGCCATAGCTGACTATGCAGTTCAGCAACACGGAATGCATAAACTGATGTGTTAGACGGCTTCGCATGCGTTTTCTCACAGTTCTCGCAAGGGTGCTGGCTTGGCGATACCATAGCCTTGGGCGTAATTGACGCCTAGGGTTTTCAAAAGATCGAAAATGTTTTGATTTTCGACGAATTCGGCGATAGTCTTTTTATTCATGACATGGCCGACTTCATTGATGGCCTTGACCATGGTCCAGTCAATCTTGTCTTCCAATATGTCTTTGACAAACAATCCATCGATTTTCAGATAGTCCACCGGCAGGTTTTTCAGATAGGCGAACGACGATAAACCGCTGCCGAAATCGTCCAGCGAAAACAAGCAGCCTTTTTTGTGCAGCGTGTCGATGAACTGCTTGGCGTAGGATAAATTGCTAATCGCAGCGGTTTCGGTGATTTCGAAGCAAATTTTATAGGTCGGGATTTGCCACTTGCGGAATTGTTCGCCGATGAAGTCCAGCATGGTTTCGTCGGATAAGGACAAGCCGGAAAGATTGACGGAGCAGACTTCCAGGCGCTCGATGAATCCAGGCGTGCTGCTCAGATACTCAAATAAATTGGCGATTACCCAGCGATCCAGCGCGGGGGCCATGTTGTAACGTTCCGCGGCGGGTAAAAAAGCGCCCGGCGGTATGATGTTGCCTTGCTCGTCGCGATAGCGCAGCAGGGTTTCGAAATGCAAGCCTTCTGGCTGATCGCTGGTCGGCTTGATCAATTGACCGTACAATTGAAAACGATCTTCATCGATGCCGATACGGATTTTTTCCACCCATTGCATTTCCCCTTGTCGCGCCGCCAATTCATCATCGCTTGCGCTGAACACATGGACCCGATTGCGGCCTTTTTCCTTGGCGGCGTAACAGGCAGCGTCCGCTTCCTTCAAAACTTCGACGGCATTGCTGCTGGTATGGCTGATCGGAGCTATACCGATACTGACGCTGATGCTGAAGCTGCGGTTTTCCCAGCCGAACTGGAAATCGGCGATGACATTCCGCAGTTTGTCTCCCGTGATCAGCGCTTGCTCTTGAGAACAATGCGCCATCAAAATGCCGAATTCGTCGCCACCCAGACGGGCCAATACATCGGTTTTACGCAAGTGCTGTTTCAACAATTCGCCAAGTTGCCTTAGCAATTCATCGCCCGCCAAATGGCCGCAGGTATCATTGACGACCTTGAATTGATCCAAATCCAGATAGCACATGATATGCGAGCTGCCTTCACTCTGGGCTTGCTGGACGAGGTTTTGCAGATAAGCATCGAATTGCCGGCGATTGGTTAGACCGGTCAGTTCATCATGGCTTGCCTGATAAGCAATTTTATCGGCGAGGCGCCGGGTTTCCGTGATGTCTTCACAGACCAGCAACAAGTGTTTCTGGTCGTGTTTGGCGTCAACCAGGCGGGCGGACTCTCTCACCCAAATCACATTGCCATTGTGGCAGATCAGGCGTTTTTCCTGCTTGTGGACCTGATGAGGCGCATTTAGGCAGCGGTGGAAGAAATTGCGGCTATCGTTCAAGTCTTCCGGATGGGTGAATTTAAAGATAGAGGCGCCTCGCAATTCATCGACACTCAGACCAATCTGTTTGGCGCCAAACTGATTGACCGACAATATTTGTCCGCGCACGTTGAGGTCGAACACCATGGTTGGATTATTGTCGTACAGCGCCTGGAAATTGTTTTTCAAGTCAACCAGGGATTTGTTTTTGGTTTCGACCGTATCCAGCATGTCATTGAAGGCATCGACCAAAACACCGATTTCGTCATCGCTATGCTTCGTCGCACGCAGGGAATAATCATGGTTTTGACTGATTTTTTTGGCCGTATTCGCCAGAAAGGTGATGGGTTTGGCAACGCGGCTGAGCAGCGGGATGGTCAAGAGAAATGCCACGCCCAATGCTATGAACAGAACGACCAGGACCAGTCCGATAAATTTTAACTGGCGTATCAAGGCGTTAGTTAAATCGGAGATTATCAGTACATCGCCAATCTTATCCTGGTCTGCCAGCATCGGCTGGATCACCGACAGCCTTAGTTTATCCACATGGGTAAGCTGCCCATGCGAATTGGCCGGACAAGTGGCGGATGTCGCGAGATCCAGGCTGGCAAACAATTGACCTTGTTTCTCGTAGACACAAGCATTTTGCAGATCGGGCAGTCTGGCCAACGAATTCAGGTTTTCCTTGGCTAGTGCTGGGTCATCAAACATGACGGCGGCGATACTGCGATTGGCGATCAAAGTCGCCGCGGTCATTAGCTCGTTTTGCGCTTTTTGTTTGACCTCGTTGATATTGACGATGACCAGAATCAAAAAAGCGATCAGCATTGCAAAAACGCTGGATGCAAGGGTAATTGAAAAGAGTTTGGATTTGATGGAAAAACGTGAGAATAAGCTACTCATGTTCATCCCCTTCGGCTAAGGTCGAAACTTCGATCAGTTTGGCGCTGATGCCAAGTCCGCTACGTTTCAACGCCTTTAGGTTGATATGCAGCCTGATTTTTTCCTCTTCCAGCACAAAACCGATCATGCCGCCGGTTTCGGCAAAAAAAGCATGGCTACCCACCGTCAGCGTGCCCTCGGGTAACGCGTTGGCTATCTCGGCCGGTAATTGTTCTTTGTCGAAATAGACGATATGACAGCCGCTTGCCTGTTTGGCGTGTTCATAGCGGTGTACCCGTATGGGTTTGTTCAGTGCTGTCTTGCTCTCCAGGCTAGCCAGCAATCCGTCGAAAGGATCGCTGCCGACGATGCAGAGATTGAACGTTTCGCTATCTTTTTCCGGCCAGCTAATGAACTTGGTGAAATTGTAGAGATAAGCTGCCTTGATTTTGTATTCCAAATCGTCGCTGCCATGCGCGGCGTTGAAAATCAGGCAAAATAGCAAGGTGGTCTTGATGACAGCGTCGACTATCGCCCTAGCAAACAAGCTGTCATACGCAAAAAATACCAAAATTGGTCCCTATCGGATTGAATGATCCGACAAGGATAGTCGAAGTTTTTGTGAAAGCTAGGGCGAGAAAAACTGATTTAACGCTTTGATCATGTATGAGTGATCCATTACGCCGGCGCTTTCACGGGCGCTATGCATCGCCCACATCGGATTGCCGACATCTACAGTGGCGATGCCGAGTTTTGCCGAAGCGATCGGGCCTATCGTGCTGCCACAAGGCAGGTCGCCGCGATGGGCGTATTTTTGAAAAGGCACTTCGGCTTGCCGGCAGATGTCTATGAAGGCCGCCTCGGATAGGCATGAAGAGGCGTAGCGGTGATTGGCATTGATCTTGACGACGGGGCCTTGATTGACAAAGATCTTGTGGCCCGGCTCGTAGGCATTCGGAAAGTTCGGTTGGTAAGCATGAGCCATGTCCGCGCTGATCATCAGGCTATTGGCTAAGGCGCGTTGATAATCTTGTTCCTTCAAATTCATGGTCGCCGAGATGCGCTGCAATATGTCCGGCAAAAAACTGCCGGCGGCGCCTTTGCAGCTTTCACTACCGATTTCTTCATGATCGAAAAATGCGCAGACCAGGGTATTGCCGCTGTTTAGCGCGTCTTCGTGCAACAGCGCCGTCAGGCCGGCGTGACAAGATGCCAGATTGTCCAACTGGCTGTCGGCGTAAAATAATTGCTCTTCCCCCCAAAAAGCGCCTTTTTGCGTGTCGTAGACGTTGAATTCCCAGCTCAAAATTTGCTCGGCACTCAAGCCCGAGGCCTCGCTCAACATCGAGGTAAAACGGTCGCCGGGCAATTGTTGAGCGCTGGTGCGTGCAAACAGCAGGGGGAGTTCGGTTTGTTTGTTGAATTTCAGGCCGTCTTCGTTGACCGACCGGTTCATGTGTATGGCCAGATTCGGCAAGCGCAATAACGGTTGCTCGAAGCGCAGCAAACGGGTCGAGATTTGGCCGTCGTCGGCGCGATAAGCGATACGGCCGGCCAAGCTCAAGTCGCGGTCGCTGAAAGTGGCCAATATCGGACCGCCATAGACTTCCACCGCCAACCGTAGCAAAGGATCGCTATTGATCACTGGCTGGGGTTTGATGCGCAGGCCGGGAGAATCGGTATGGGCGCCGAGGATTTTGAAGCCGTTTTGGGCCAAGTCCTTGCCGCCGATTACAAACACGACAATCGACGAATCGTCGCGCACCACATAATATCGGCCGCCGCTCAATGACCAGGCCTCTCGTTCATCCAGACATTGGAAGCCGAACGCGTGCAGGCGCTGCCGAATGCTGTCTATGGCATGCCAAGGGCTAGGGCTGGCGTCGATGAAATCCAGCAAATCTTTAACCTGTTCTCTATCGTTCATGCTTGTTCTTCCAGTGTCAAGGCCACGGAGTTGATGCAATAACGCAGCCCGGTAGGATGCGGGCCATCGGGAAACACATGGCCCAAATGCGCGCCGCAATGGCTGCACGTCACTTCGATGCGGTGCATGCCGTGGCTGAAATCTTCATGCTCCCGCAGGCTTTCGCTGGTTATGGGTTCCCAAAAGCTGGGCCAGCCGCACCCGGAATGAAATTTGTGCGCGGATGCGAACAAGGGCTGGCCGCAGCAGACGCAGTGATAAGTACCCGGTGTCGTGCAATCGGTGTACTTGCCGGTAAATGGCGGTTCGGTGCCTTTTTCGCGGCAAACATGAAATTGCTCGGGCGTGAGTTTTCCCCGCCAGTCTTGTTCGCTAACTTGCTGATCGGCCATGGACGTCTTCCTCATTAATCAAACAATGCGGGCTATTGTACGCGGAGCGACTTTTTCTGCATAACGAACTATCATAGGAGGACAAGAAATTTTTGTTTAAAGTATTAATAAATTCTAATATTATTCAGGTTCCGGTTTTTGAAGTTGAAACTATAACAATAACAAGCATGTGCCTTATGGTGCCGCTTCGAAAACCATCAATCCAAGCAGCAAAGAGGTGATAGTCATGGCGAAAATTGTAGTATTGGGTGCGGGTATCGGCGGCGTGCCAATGGCCTATGAAATGAAAGAAATCGTCGGCAAGGAACACGAGGTCGTCGTGATTTCCGATACACCGACTTTCCACTTCGTGCCGTCCAATCCCTGGGTGCCGCCCAAATGGCGGAAACCGGAGGATTTGAAAATCGAGCTGGCGCCGGTCATGCAGAAAAAAGGCATCAACTTCATCCAAAAAGCGGCAACCAAAGTCGATCCCGGCAACAACAAGGTCGATCTGGATGACGGTACTTCTGTCGAGTATGACTATCTGGTCATCGCCACAGGGCCGCGTCTGGCGTTCGACGAAGTACCGGGCTTGGGGCCGCACGGTGGCTACACGACCTCGGTTTGTCATGTCGATCATGCCGCGGTGGCCGCGCAGGATTGGGATAGGTTCATGCAAGACCCAGGCCCGATTGTCATCGGCGCGGTGCAAGGTGCCTCCTGTTTTGGCCCGGCCTACGAATATCTGATGATCATCGAAACCGAGCTGCGTAAACGCAAGATTCGCGACAAGGTGCCGATGACTTTCGTCACCTCCGAACCTTATATCGGGCACTTGGGGCTGGGCGGCGTCGGCGATACCAAAGGTTTGCTGGAAAGCGCGTTGCGCGACAAGACCATCAAATGGATCACCAACGCCAAGGTCGACAAGATCGAGCCCGGCATGATGTCTGTCACCGAAGTCGATGATGACGGTAACGAGAAGAAAAAACACGAATTGCCGTTCAAGCATTCGATGATGTTGCCAGCCTTTACCGGCGTCGATGCGGTGCGGAACAGCGGCGCGGAAGGACTGACCAATCCGCGCGGTTTCGTCATCGTCGATCAGTATCAACGCAATCCGACTTATAAAAATGTGTATTCCGTCGGGGTTTGCGTGGCGCTGCCGCCGGTGGAAAAAACTCCGGTTCCGACTGGTACGCCGAAAACCGGCTACATGATCGAATCGATGGTGACGGCCACCGCGCACAATATTCGCGACCAATTGGCCGGCAAGGAGCCGTCCGACGTGCCGAGCTTGAGTGCCTTGTGTCTGGCAGATTTGGGTGACAGCGGCGTGGCGTTTTTGGCGGTGCCGCAGATTCCGCCCCGAAACACGACTTGGTCGGCACAAGGTAAATGGGTGCATCTGGCCAAGATTGCGTTTGAAAAATACTTCATGCGCAAAGTCAGAAAAGGCATCAGCGAGCCGTTCTACGAACGTATGATGCTGAAGCTGATGGGCGTGGTACGTTTGAAATAGGAGGTCATTATGTCTATCGATCGTATGGTAATGGCCTTTGCCGGCTCATTCATCTTGATTAGTCTGGCGTTGGCGCATTGGCATTCGCCGTATTGGCTGTGGTTCACCGCCTTTGTCGGTGCCAATCTGCTGCAGGCATCGTTCAGCGGTTTTTGCCCGCTGGCGATGATATTGAAGAAGCTCGGTGTCAAATCGGGATGCGCGTTTTAAAAAATTTAATTGCCGAGTGAACTACTGGGTTAAGCCAGTGTCAATGCAAGCGGAGATAGTAGAGTCCGGTGGCCTGAAAGAGTAATTCGATCTGTCGCCGGATTTTTTTGTCTTTCGTTTGCCGATGGGTTTTTTATAGTGTATCTCTACGAAAAGCCCGGCCATCCCAGTACAGACATTCCGCCCTGTCTTTCTTCCAATCCGCCAACACGATGCGTTGCGCGGGGCGGCCTTCGATGAGTAAATCATGTATCGCCGGCCTGTGCGTGTGACCGTGTATCAGAGTCTCGCAGCGATGACGTTGCATCGTCTCGATGACCGTCTGTTGATTGACGTCCATGATGTCCTGGGTTTTCTTGCGTTTGTGCCAGAAACTGCGCAAGCGATACCAACGCGCGGCCAGCAAGCGCAACCATAGCGGTTTGGACAGTACGTTTTGCTGCCATTCCGGGGTGTGCGACTTGATCCTGAAAGCCTGATAGGGCAAATCGTCCGTACACAACAAATCGCCGTGGGTCAGCAAAACCCGTTTGCCGCCGAGTTCTATCACGGCAAATTCGTCCAGCAAGGTCATGCCGCATGCGTCGGCGAAGCGCTGGCCCAGCAAAAAGTCGCGGTTGCCTTGCAGCAAAAAAACTTGAGTGCCGGTATCGGTCAATGCTTTTAAGGCTTGTTTGATCGCTTTGTTGGGCGGAGTATTGTCGTCGTCGCCTATCCAGGCATCGAACAAGTCGCCCAGGATATACAGTGCCTTGGCTTGCCGGGCGCGGCCGTTCAAAAAATCCAGGAAACGCCTGGTAATCTCGGTCTTTTCCAGCGAGATGTGCAGGTCGGAGATGAAAAGGATGTCTTGTTTCAAAGTCCGGTTGTTAATTTAAAGCGGCAGGCAGTCCACGAAAAGCACGGAATACACGAAATGGGAGCTATTCCTTTTTTGCCAAAAAACCGTTTTCACAAAAGTATTTCGATTTAACGGTCTATTTTTTTCGTGTTTTTAGTGTATTTCGTGGACCGAAAGCTTAGAACAGCTTATTCGACGATTTCGGCTTTTTCGATGATGATGTCGGTTTTGGGCACGTCTTGGTGCATGCCGCGGTTGCCGGTCGGTTGTTTGGCCATTTCGTCGACCACTTCCATGCCTTCGACCACCTTGCCGAAGACCGCATAGCCCCAGCCGCTCGGGGTTGGGCTGGTGTGGTTCAAAAAGCCGTTGTCTTTATAATTGATGAAAAACTGCGCGGTGGCGGAATTGGGGTCATTGGTCCGTGCCATCGCGAGGGTGCCGCGGTCGTTTTTCAGGCCGTTGTCGGCTTCGTTTTTGATCGGCGCCTTGGTGGTTTTTTGATTGAAACTGGTGTCGAAACCGCCGCCTTGGGCCATGAAGCCTGGAATCACGCGGTGAAAGATTGTGCCGTCGTAAAAGCCGCTTTTGACGTAGTCGGCAAAATTGGCCGCGGAAACAGGGGCTTTGGCATTATCCAGTTCGATGACGATGGTGCCCAGCGAAGTGGTCATTTTGACTTTGGTTTGGGTGTCGGACATTTGTTTTTCCGTTGCAAAAGAAAGAGTTGAAAACAAAAACAGCATCAAATAAACAAGGGTATTGCGCATAAAGGCTCCTTAAATCGCTGTAAGCCGCGAATTCTAGGCGTTTTCAGCTTGAAAGAGAAGCCGAAATCTTGATAGATTGCTCGGTCTTTTGCTGTATTGACCTTATCGCCATGTTGAAAATCTACAATACCCTGACCCGAAGCAAGCAAGAATTCGTTCCCAGACAGCCCGGCAAGGTCGGTATGTATGTCTGCGGCATGACGGTTTACGACTATTGTCATATCGGCCATGCTCGGGTGATGGTGGTGTTCGATACCGTAGCCCGTTATCTGCGTCATTCTGGCTACGAGTTGACTTACGTGCGCAACGTCACGGACATCGACGACAAGATCATTCAGCGCGCTAACGACAACGGCGAGGAATTTACCGCGCTGACCGAGCGTTTCATTGCCGCGATGCACGAAGACGAGCAAGCATTGGCCGTGTTGCCGCCGGACATCGAACCCAGGGCCACCCGTTCCATCGCTTCCATCATCAACATGATCCAAAAATTGTTGGAACGCGAATACGCCTACATCGGCAGCAATGGCGACGTGTTTTATGCCGTCAACCGCTTCCAGGGTTACGGTAAATTGTCCGGCAAGAATATCGAAGATTTAAACGCCGGGGAACGGGTCGATGTGGACAATGCCAAGCGCGACCCCCTGGATTTTGTGTTGTGGAAAATGGCCAAGCCTGGCGAGCCGTATTGGGATTCGCCCTGGGGCCAAGGCCGGCCAGGATGGCACATAGAGTGCTCGGCAATGTCCACTTGCTGTCTGGGTAACCATTTCGACATTCACGGCGGCGGCATGGATTTGCAGTTTCCGCATCACGAAAACGAAATCGCCCAATCCGAGGGCGCCACCGGCGAACCCTTCGTCAACTACTGGATGCACAACGGTTTCGTAAGGGTCAATGAAGAAAAAATGTCCAAATCCCTGGGTAATTTCTTCACGGTGCGTGAAGTGTTGAAGCAATATTCGCGTCCGGATGTGATTCGTTTCTTCGTCTTATCCAGCCATTATCGGAGTCCGTTGAATTACTCTGATCAACAATTAGATGAAGCTGTTGCCGCATTGACTAGGTTATACACGGCGCTCGAAGCTGTAGAGTTATCAGATCAAGAAATGGAATTGGACTATTTGCGGCGCTTTGAAGAATCTATGGATGATGATTTCAATACACCGTTGGCAATTTCAGTTTTATTTGAATTGGCAAATGAACTAAATAAGGCCAAATCAGGAGATGATAAAACTAGACAATCAAATTTAGCTTACACGCTGAAAAAATTAGGTGGATTATTAGGGATATTGCAAGCTGAGCCACGTGATTGGCTGCAAGGTAAGGCTTCGGTGTCTGAAGAAGTTTATCAACTGACAATTCCTGTTAACATCAATGTCGTGGAATTGACGGAAGAATATATCAATCAACAGATTCAACTTCGGTTGGATGCCAAGAAGAAAAAGGACTGGGCTACTGCTGACAGGATTCGGGACGAATTAAAACAACTCCGTATTCAATTGAAAGACAGGCCTGACGGCACTACCGATTGGTACAAAGAGTAAGAGATATCACGTGGAAGAAATCAAAGATAAATCCCTACAGACCTATCTGGACGAACTGGCCAGTAAACAGCCAACACCCGGCGGTGGTAGCGCGGCCGCGTTGATGGGGGCACAGGCCGCCGCCTTAGTCAGCATGGTGTGCAACTTGACGCTAGGCAAACCCAAATACGCCGAAGTCGAAGCGGACATGCAAGCCCTGCTGGCCGAGTCCGAGGCCTTGCGGGAAACCTTGACCGGCATGATCAAGGCCGACGTCGACGTGTTCAACAAATTGATGGCCTGTTACGGCCTGCCCAAAGCTACCGACGAGGAAAAAGCCCAGCGTAGTGCGCAAATCCAGTGGGTATTACGCGAAGCTACCGAGGTGCCGCTGGAATGCGCCAAGGCTTGCGCCAAAGCCATTGCATTGAGCAGGATCGCGGCCGAAAAAGGCAATCTGGGCGTGATCAGCGATGCCGGCGTCGCCGTGATGTCGGCTTATGCCGGTCTGAAAAGCGCGGCACTGAACGTAGAGATCAATGCCGCCAGCCTGAAAGACCGCGCTTTTGCGGATGTCAAGCTGGCCGAGCTAAATACAATCATGCAGACTGCCGACCACGAGGCCGAAGCGATTTATCAGATCGTCAAGGGCAAGTTGTAAGCCGGGCTTTAGTCATTTCCGTTCAAAGCGGCCAGTGCGCTGGTGTAATCCGGTTCGTCGGCGATTTCCTTGACTAATTCCGTATAAATGACCCGGTCGTTTTCGTCGATGATGACGATGGCGCGCGCGGTCAGGCCGGCCAGGATGCTGTCCAAGAGCTCGACGCCGTAATCGCGGGCGAAGCTGGAGCGGAAAGTCGATAAGGCTGTGACATGCTTGATTCCTTCGATTTCGCAAAAGCGGGCCTGGGCGAAGGGCAGGTCGGCGGAAATGACCAGCACTACGGTATTGTCCAGATGCGCGGCCTTTTCGTTGAATTTGCGGGTTGAGGTCGCGCAGGTCGGCGTATCCAGGCTAGGCACGATGTTCATGACCTTGCGTTTGCCGGCAAAGGCTTCCAGGCCGACGTCCTGCAATTTGCGATTGGTCAGCTTGAACTCGGGCGCCTGGCTGCCGATGGCGGGCAAGTCGCCGCAGGTGTTGATGGGTTTGCCTTGGAAAGTGATGCTAGCCATAACGATGCTCCTGAGTGGGTATGATTTTTCTATTTCTTCCGCTTGGTGAAATCGATCAGGCGTTTCCGCTTCTTGATCTGCCTGTCGCTCAGTTTGTTTTTCTGGCCGTGGAACGGGTTTTCCGGCGACTTGAAGACTAGGCGTATCGGCGTGCCTTGCAGTCTTAGCTGCTCGCGGTAGTAGTTCATCAAATAACGTTTATAGGCGGCCGGTAAGGCATCGGTCTGCACACCGTGGATCACCACGACCGGCGGATTGCGGCCGCCCTGATGCGCGTATTTCAGCTTGATGCGGCGGCCGCCGACCAAGGGTGGCTGGTGCGCGGCGATGGCGTCGCTCAAGATCCGGGTCAATACCGGCGTGGACATGTCTATCATGGCCGAGTCGTACAGGCTATGAACGACGTCGAACAATTTGCCGACGCCGCTGCCGTGCAGCGCAGAGATGGGGTGCTTTTCGGCGAAATCCAGAAACGACAGTTTCATCTCGATCTGTTTCTTGACGAAGTCGCGGTGCTCGGCGCTGAGACCGTCCCATTTATTTAGGCCTATGATCAAGGCCCGGCCGGCTTCCAATACCAGACCCAGAATGTGCGCGTCCTGATCGGTGACGCCTTCGCGGGCGTCGATCAAATAGATCACCACATGCGCCTTTTCAATGGCCTGCAACGATTTGATGATACTGAATTTTTCCACCGTCAACGACACGCGGGAACGGCGGCGCATGCCGGCGGTATCGATCAGCGTGAACTTCTGGCCGTTGCGCTCAAACGGAATATAAATGCTGTCGCGGGTCGTGCCGGCTTCATCGAACACCACCACGCGCTCTTCGCCGAGCAGACGATTGACCAGCGTGGATTTGCCGACGTTTGGTCGGCCGACGATGGCTATCGCAATGCCGGGGTCTTGTTCCTCGAACTCGTCTTCAAGCGGCGGGATCAAGTCGTCGATGCGGCCTAGCAGTTCGTGGACATTGCGACCGTGCGAGGCGGCAATCGGCACGGGCTCGCCCAACGCCAAACTGTAAAAATCGTGGGTGACCGTGTTGCTGTCGATGCCGTCGATTTTGTTCACGACCAACACCACGGGTTTGCCCAGCTTGCGCAGCATGTCGGCGATGGCTTGGTCGGCGGCGTTGATGCCGTCGCGGGCGTCGACCAGGAAAAACACCACGTCGGCTTCCTGCAGCGCGATTTCGACCTGCTTCTTGGCGAAGGCGTCTATGCCTTCCTGGTCGTCGGTGATGCCGCCGGTATCGACGACCAGGCAGTCGCGCTCGCCGCGTTTGACGCGGCCGTATTGGCGGTCGCGGGTCAGGCCGGGATAGTCGGCGACCAGAGCCTCGCGGCTACGGGTCAGGTAATTGAAAAGGGTGGATTTGCCGACATTGGGTCGGCCGACCAGAGCGATTACGGGTAGCATAGTTATCTCGCCTTCAAGGCCGCGAGGGTGCCGTCTTTTGCGTAAATGTAGACCGTGCCGTCGACGATGACCGGTTTGGCTTCGATCGGCGAACTAGTGATTTGAGTGCGGCCGAGCATGCGACCGTCACTGGTGGAAAGCCAATGCACATAGCCTTCGAAGTCGCCGACCACGACATAATTGTCGTAAACGATGGGCGCCGTCAGCTGGCGGTTGTGCAGCTCTTTTTGTTTCCATAACGAAGCGCCGTTGCGCTGATCGAGCTGCGATACTTCGCTATGTACATCCGTGATGTACAGATAACGGAAATCGGCGCTGATGCCGGCATGAGAGGAAATATCCTGGTTACGCCAGATCACGTCGCCGTCCACTTCGGACAGGGAAACGGTGCCGCCGGTGAAACTGGAGACATAAATGGCTCCCCGGTTCGCCACGGGATCGACATCCAAATCGACCAGACGCTCGACTTCCGAGCGGCCGGTCGGCATCGCGATGGTGGCTTCCCATAGACTTTTGCCGTCGCTGAGTTGCAGGGCTTGCATCTTGCCATTGGCCGAGCCGGCCATGACGCTGTCATCGATGACGATAGGCGCGCCGGCGCCGCGGATGCTCAATGCCGGCACGCTGTTTTCCGCCAGCCATACCTGCGAGCCGTCGGCTTCGCGTAGCGCAATCACCTTGCCGTCGGTGGTGCGAATAATGACGATACCCTTGGCTATCACCGGTACGGCTTGTACTTCGCTGGGGACGGTGGTCTGCCATTTTTGCGCGCCGGTAGCGATGTCGTAGGCCACGACTTCACCGGATGTGCAGCCCATGACCAAGACGTCGCGACCCAGGCCGGGGCCGGCCGAATAAGCCAGTTCGCTGCTGGATTCCCAGATCAAATCACCGTTGAGGGTGCTGCGCGCCTGCAGCGTGCCCTCGCGATCGGCGGCGTAGATGCGGTCAGCCTGAACGGCTGGAATCAGCTTGAGGAATTGCTTGTCCGCGCCATCGCCGACCGAGGCTTTCCACAGGACTTCGACCTGCAATTCGGCTTGATATTCGGTCAATACGGCGGGTGGGTCGCTGGTGTCGTCCTCGCCGAATATCGTATCCGACAGGCCCGAGATCAAGTCGCGGCCCGCGTCCAGACCCGCGCAGCCGGATAACAACGGCAGGCAGGCCAGGACGAGCCACAGGTAGCGCAGGGTTTTAAGCTCGGTCGTCAGCATAAGGGCGATGATTATTTCGCGGCTTCGGGATTAAAGTCGGGCGTGGCAATGTCGTCCAGTTTGAACTGTACGAACGAGGTGGCTTGTCCTGTCTTGATGGCATTTTGGTAGGCGTTGCGCGCTTCATCCAAGCGGTCCATCGCGACATATAAATCGCCTTCCAGTTCATCGTAATTGACGGCGAAACCTTCTGCCTTGGCGGGATCGACGGCGGCAATCAGTTTCAAGCCCTCTTCGTATTGGCCGGTGGCCAGCATCAATTGAATCAGACGCAGGCGCGCCACATGCTGTAATTCCTCGCTACCGGGATTTTGCACTTGCTGTTGCAAAATGGCCTTGGCGCCTTCCAGGTCGCCTTGTTCGACTTTGCTTTTGGCTTTTTGCAACGCGGCAAAATGGGCGTAAGCCATTGAACCGTGTTCGGTAGCCAGTTGATCAGACAGTTTCTCGACCCCGGCATGGTCGTTTTTGCCGGCGCTATCGAGCAGGTTCTGGTAGAGCGCCGACGCCTGGCCGCGTTGTTCCATTTGATGATTTTGCCACAGGTTCCAGCCGGTTACGATGACGATGGCCGTTACCACGCCGGCAATCAAGGACGTGCTATTGGCTTCCCACCATTTTTTCAGCTGTTCGACTTGTTCTTCTTCGGTATCGTAAATTGCCACGGTAATATTTCTCGGTTGAGGTTATGCAAGAGGTTTGTTTTGATGCCAATCCTTGAGTCTTTGCAGCAAGGCGTCGTGACTCAGGGTGATCTGTTCCTGTTCGATACGCAGCGATTTCAGCGCTGCTTCGCCGCGTCCCGCTTCGTCGTCGCCCATGATGATGGCGAATGCAGCGCCGGACTTGTCGGCTTTTTTGAACTGGCTCTTAAAGCTGCCGCCACCGCAGTTGACTTGCAGTTTGAGGCCGGCGATTTCGTCGCGGATGCGTTCGGCCAGCAACAGACCGGCTTTTTCCGCCTCATCGCCGACTCGAACCAGGTAAACGTCCACGCTAGGCGCGATGTCCACGCTGTCGAGTTGTTCGACCAGAGCCAGTATGCGTTCCATGCCCATCGCGAAACCGATGGCGTGATTGGCTTTGCCGCCCAGTTGTTCGATCAGGCCGTCGTAGCGGCCGCCCGCACAAATGGTGCCTTGGGCGCCGAGTTCGTCGGTGACCCATTCGAACACGGTTTTGCCGTAATAATCCAGGCCGCGCACCAGGCGGGTGTTGATCCGATAACTGATGTTCAGCTCGTCCAGCATGCTTCTCAGGCTGTTGAAATGCTTCAGGCTGTCCTCGCCCAGATATTCCAGTAACACCGGCGCTTCGCGCAGCATCAATTGCATGTCGGGGTTTTTGCTATCCAGGATGCGTAGCGGGTTGGTTTCCAGGCGGCGCCGGCTGTCTTCGTCCAACACATCGATATGCTGTTTGAAATATTCCACCAGCTTGCCGCGATAGGCCGCGCGTTCCTCGGTGGTGCCGAGGGAATTCAATTGCAATTCCACCTTGTCGCGGATGCCGAGTTTCTTCCAGAGGCGGTCGGTCAGCAGAATCATCTCGGCGTCGACATCGGGCCCCGGCATGCCATAGGTTTCCACGCCCAATTGATAAAACTGGCGATAACGGCCTTTCTGCGGGCGTTCGTGGCGGAACATCGGGCCGTAATACCACAAGCGATGGGTTTGATTGTGCAACAGACCATGTTCCAGGCAGGCGCGCAAACAGCCGGCGGTGCCCTCCGGACGCAGGGTCAAGGAGTCGCCGTTACGGTCGTCGAAGGTGTACATTTCCTTTTCGACGATGTCGGTGACTTCACCTATCGAGCGTTTGAACAGTTCGGTTTTTTCGACGATGGGCAGGCGGATTTCCTGGTAACCGTAAGCGGCTAGCACCTGCCGGGCATTGTGCTCCAGCCACTGCCAATAGGGGGATTGTTCGGGCAGAATGTCATGCATTCCGCGGATGGCCTGAATGGCCTGTTGTTGTTTTGCCATAAATGATTATCGACGCCGGATTATTTGCTGATCGCGGATTTGACTTCGTTGGCCTCGGTGGAGGTCGGAAATGTGTTGAGTAACTGTTCTTTATAATTTTCCGCGCTCTGACTATTGCCCAATGCGCGTTCGGTCTGGAAACCATACCACAAGGTTATAGGACTGTGTTTCGCGACGGCGGTATAGCGCTCCAAAAACGCTCGTGCCGACATATATTGTTGTTTGTTATAACTGATTTTCATCATTTCCTGCAGCGCCGGCGGATAGGCCGGATTGGCTTGCAAGGCGCGGCGGAAATAGTCTTCGGCCTGGTTGGCGTCGCTTTGCTGGCGGCAAATGCCGATGTTCGTCAACGCCAGCCATGGCCGCTTGTTGATGGAGGAATCCAGCGACTCTTGCAGCAAGGTCAGGCCCTTTTCCTGCATGCCGCGCTGACACAAAAACTGGCCGTAATTGTTTTTGATGCTGTAATTGTCGGGATCCTTGCCGATGGCTGATTCGTAGTAGTCGGCGGCTTCCTCGTCATTCTTCATGCGTTCGTAATAGATCGCCAGCGCATTCAGGGTTTCCGCATTGCTGGAATCCAGGTCGTAGGCCGTTTCCAATTTTTCCTTCGCCACTTCCAGCATGTTCATTTCCAGATAGCGCACGCCCATTTGCAGATTCAGATCGGCTTTTTCCCGATTGCTCATGCCGTTGCCGCCGAAGTCCGGCACCAGCGCGCAGGCGCTGGTCAAATTGCAGGCCACCAGGATGGCCAGAAAACGCAATTTGACGCTAGACCGCATGATTCTCCATCCTGGCGTTTTGCAGTTTCAAATGCCTGCGGCTTTTATCCTGCACTTGCCCGACCAATTGTCCACAGGCCGCATCGATGTCTTCGCCGCGGGTCTTGCGTATCGTCGTGACGATGCCGGCGTTATGCAGCACATCGCGGAACTTCAGGATGGTCGCGGTATCCGAGCAGCGGTAAGGCGATTGTGGAAACGGATTGAACGGAATCAGATTGACCTTGGACGGTACGTTTTTCAGCAACTTGACCAGGGTTTTGGCGTCTTCCAGGCTATCGTTGACGCCCGCCAGCATTACGTATTCAAAAGTAATATGCTTGCGCGGCCCGATTTTGGCATATTCGCGGCAGGCTTCCATCAACTCGGCCAATGGGTATTTCTGATTGATAGGCACCAGTTGGTCGCGCAGTGCGTCATTGGGCGCATGCAGCGATACGGCCATGCTGACGTCGCAAGCCTGTCCCAAACGGTGCATCGCCGGTACCACGCCGGATGTGCTGATGGTGACGCGGCGCTTGGACAGGCCATACGCGAAGTCGTCCATCATCAGATTCATCGCCGCGACGACATTGTCGAAATTCAATAAAGGCTCGCCCATGCCCATCATCACGACATTGGTGATGCGTCTTTCGGGCCCCAGGCGTTTCTGTGCCAGATACAGCTGGCCGATGATTTCGCCGGCGCTTAAATTGCGGTTGAAGCCTTGCTGCGCCGTGGAGCAAAAACTGCACGCCAGCGCGCAACCTACTTGTGACGAGATGCATAGGGTGGCGCGGCGTTCTTCCGGGATGTAAACGGTTTCCACCTTGTTGCCGCAATGGGTCTGCATGGCCCATTTGCAGGTGCCGTCGGACGCCAATTGCTCGGCGACGATTTCCGGCGTTTTGATTTCGCAGTGTGCTTTTAAATGCGTGCGCAGGGATTTGCTCAGGTTGGTCATGTCGTCGAAATCGACGACGCCTTCCTGATAAATCCATTTCAATAATTGAGTCGCGCGAAAGGGTTTTTCGCCCAGACCGACAAAAAAGGCCTGCAGGCCTTTTCTGTCGAGATCCAGCAGATTGATCAACGCCGGCTTAGCGGATGCGGTCGCAGAGTTCATTCGCAGAGAAGAAGTAAGCGATTTCTCTCGCGGCGGATTCTGACGCATCGGAACCGTGTACGGCATTTTCGTCGATGCTGACCGCGAAGTCGGCGCGAATGGTGCCTGGGGCGGCCTCTTTAGGGTTGGTGGCACCCATCAGTTCGCGGTTTTTCAGAACGGCATTTTCGCCTTCCAGCACTTGCACGATCACAGGGCCAGAGGTCATGAAGCTGACCAAGTCCTTGAAAAAGCCGCGTTCCTTATGTTCGGCATAAAAGCCTTCGGCTTGTTCTTGGGTCAGTTGCAGCATTTTGGATGCAACGACACGCAGGCCATTTTTTTCGAAACGGCTGACAATTTCCCCAATCACGTTTTTAGCGACGGCATCCGGCTTGATGATTGAGAAAGTACGTTCAATTGCCATTATGTAAACTCCAGTTAGGGTGAATGTTAAAAAAATTGGTGCATTATAGCGCGTTTAGATCGACAGTTTTTCCACGCGACGGTCGCCGCCGTAGAACCAGTTCACCAGCATGCGGCTGCCGGAGATGGCGGTAAACATCGACGTCAGAATGCCGAGGCACAGTACGACCGCGAAGCCTTTGACGGGACCGGTGCCGAAACCAAACAACAACAAGGCTACCAGCAAGGTGGTGATGTTGGAGTCCAGAATCGTCGCGAAGGCCTTTTCGTAACCCAGGAAAATACTGGCCTGCGGACTTTGTCCATTGCGGACTTCCTCGCGTATGCGTTCGTTGATCAACACGTTGGCGTCCACCGCCATACCGAGCGTCAACACGATACCGGCCATGCCCGGCAGGGTCAGGGTGGCTTGCAGCAATGACAGAATGGCCGTCAGCAATACCAGGTTGAACAGCAAGGCAAAGTTCGCGATCAGACCGAAGCCGCGATAGTAAATGGCCATGAAGGCGACGACGACCAAAAAGCCGACGACGATGGACATCATGCCCTGGTCGATGTTTTCCTGGCCGAGACTGGGGCCGACGGTGCGTTCTTCGGCGATTTCAACCGGGGCCGCCAGCGCGCCGGCTCTCAATAGCAGTGCCAGGTTGCGGGCTTCCTGAGGGCTATCCAGGCCGGTGGTTTGGAAGCGTTTGCTGAACGAGTCGCGAATCGTCGCGACGCTGATGACTTTTTCGATTTTTTCCTTGTGCTGAACTTTCTGGCCATTGATCAGGCGGGTTTCCGATTTGTACTCGATGAATACCACGGCCATCGGCTTGCCGATGTTTTCCTGGGTCAATTTGCCCATTTTCTTGGCGCCCGCGCCGTCCAGCGTAATGAATACGGCGGCCTGGCCGTCTTGGTCCATGCCGGAGGAGGCGTCGGTGATTTGGTCGCCGGTGACGATCACCGAGCGTTTCAACAGAATGGGGGCGCCGTTCTTGTCTTTATACAGGCGGCTGCCCACGGGGACATGGCCGGCGACGGCGGCATTGACATCGTTTTCGACATCCACCAGACGATATTCCAGAGTCGCGGTGGTGCCCAGCAGTTCCTTGGCGTGGGCGGTGTCTTGCACGCCGGGTAACTGCACGACGATGCGGCTGGTGCCTTGTTGCTGGATGACGGGTTCGGCAACGCCCAATTCATTGACCCGATTACGCAACGTGGTGATGTTTTGTTCCAGCGCGGATTTTTTGATCGCGAAAATTTCGCGTTCGGGCAGCGTCAACAAGAATTCGTTGGTGCCGCTTTCGCTTAGGTCCAGATTGCGAAAATCCTTGTTCAATACCGCGGCAGCGGCCACCCGATTTTCTTCGTCGGCCAGCACGACCTTGATGCCGTTGGCTTCCTTGGAGACCGATTGGTAACGGACCTTGGCTTCGCGGAAGGCGCCGCGGATATCATTGCCGTAGCGTTCCTCGGCTTGTTTCACCGCGGTATCCATGTCCACTTCCAGCGTGAAATGCACGCCACCACGCAGGTCCAGGCCAAGATACATCGGTTTTGCACCCAACGCGGTCAACCATGCCGGCGTGGCTGGCGCCAGATTCAGGGCGACGGTTGCCCGACCGGACATCTTGTTGCTGAGCATGTCGGCGGCTTTCATCTGATCGTCGGTGTTGTTGAAGCGGGCCAGGATTTTGCCGTCCTGGAATTCGAACGCCTTCAATGGGTAGCCGGCGTTTTTGATGCTGGCGGCTATTTCGTCGGCCTGGCTTTGTTGCAGCGGTGTGGCGTTGCTGGAAGCCAGCTGAACTGCAGGATCGTTGCCGTAGACATTGGGTAGTGCGTAAATAATGCCGAAAACCAGAACGGTCAAGACTAGAATGTTTTTCCAGAGCGGGAAATAATTTTGCATAAGTTTCCGTTTAGAGCAGTGTCAGCCTGGCTGCTGCAAAAAAATCAACAATGAGGGGGCTTGAACAACGATGTCTCAAGCTTTGGGTTTTTGTTTGTTGACGGTTTTAAAAGTGCCTTTGGGCATCATGTTGGCGATGGCGTGACGTTGTACTTGCAGAAAACTGTTTTCGCCCACTTCCAGTTTGACGAAATTGTCATCCAGTTCCACGACTTTGCCCAGGATGCCGCCGGTGGTGACGACTTCGGAACCTTTGCCCAGTGCCGCCAGCATTTGTTTTTGTTCTTTGTTGCGTTTGGATTGCGGGCGAATGAACAGGAAATAAAAGAATATCAAAATGCCCAACGGGAACAGCATGCCTTCGAATCCGGGTTGTTGCGCTGCTGGTGCGGCTTGGGCCATGGCATCAGAGATAAAAAAGCTCATCGTTATCCTCTTTAAATTATTATCGTCGTGTTGTAATGGATGTCCGGCCCGTGGCCAGAGAGTCCGGCATTATGCCACACTCGGGCCGGTTATCGCATGTCGGTTTGCTTTTCAGTTGTTATCAAAAACAACGACCTATGTGTTCGCCGAGTTTCACGAGTTTGCCCGCGACCAGGTCGGCATCCCAGGCGGTTTTGTCCTTGCCGAACAGCACGATGATGGTGGAGCCCATATTGAAGCGGCCCATTTCGGCGCCTTTTTCCAGTACCGGGGCGTTTTCCTGATAACGCCAGGTTCTGGGCTCGCCGATGGTGGGCGGCGTGACCACGCCATGCCAGACGGTTTCCACGCTGGAAACGAAAATCGCCCCGACCAACACCAAGGCCATCGGGCCGGCTTCGGTGTCGAACAGGCTTACCACGCGTTCGTTGCGGGCAAACAGGTTGGGCACGCCTTCGACGGTCGCGGCGTTGACGCTGAACAAACGGCCGGGTACATGCACCATTTCCTTCAGTGTGCCTTTCAATGGCATGTGCAGGCGGTGATAATCCCTGGGTGACAGGTAAATGGTGGCGAAAGAGCCGTTTTCAAAGGCCTTGGCGCGTTCGGCGTCGCCGCCCAGCAATTCCAGGGCGCTATAGTCATGACCCTTGGCTTGAAAAATCCGGCCATTAGCGATGGGGCCGGCCTGACTGACGGCGCCGTCGGCAGGACAGGCAATCGCGTCGGCTTCGGCGGCGATGGGACGCGCGCCGTCTTTGAGTTCGCGGGTAAAAAAAGCGTTGAAGCTGGGGTAATGAGCCAGTTCCTGGAATTTGGCTTCGGCCATGTTGACGCCGTACAGGCTGATGATGGTCTTGATGAAGGCGTTTTTCCAGGTGGGATTGGTGCAATGCGTCAATTTCGACATCAGCGTCGAGAGCGCGTGGTGCGGCAGGGCGTATTGCGGCAGAACGGTAAAAAGCTGTTTTAATGTCATGTGTTGGAGTCGGGCGTTTTCCCGCTGATGAAATAAGCAAAGGCGATCACTTCGGCGACGGCAACATAGAGCGGCTGCGGGATTTCGTCCCCGAGCGGCACTTGCGCCAAAATCCTGGCCAGTTCGGGTTCGTTTTGCAGCGGCACGCCATGTTTTTCGGCGATCGCCAGGATTTGCTGAGCGGTAAAGCCTTCCCCCTTGGCCGTGACCTTGGGCGCGTTCTTGCCGTCGTATTGCAGCGCGACGGCAATGTCGGCGTTGTAGAAGGTTCTACCGCTCACGGTTTTAAGGCAGATTGACCAATTGCGGCGCTTGCCAGTCGGGATTGCGGTGTTCGGCGATCACGGTGGTGTAAATGCCGCCGCGCACGTTGAACTCGGCGCGCAGGCGCATGAAGTTGGGTGAAATCGCCGCGACGATGTGATCGAGAATCTCGTTGGTGACGGCTTCATGAAACGCGCCGCGTTCGCGGAACGTCCACATGTAGAGCTTCAGCGATTTCAATTCGACACAGAGCTTGTCCGGTACGTATTCGATGATCAGTTTGGCGAAGTCGGGTTGTCCGGTCATCGGGCACAAACAGGTAAATTCCGGAATGTCGATGCGGATGGTAAAGTCGCGCGCCGGTCTTGGGTTTTCGAAGGTGGTCAAGTCTGAACTGGGTTTCGTGGTCATTGTTCGTTTTTAATCAATGTAAACAGTGTCGGCGGCATCAGGGCTTAACCTGTCGCCGGGCGGAATTTTATCAGCTATCGCCAATTAAAAAATTAAAGTTTAACTTCAAGGGCTTGCATCAACCTAACCAAAGGGTTTGTGCCGTGGCAAATTTCGATAAATGCGGTAGAATCATACTGCTAGCCCGTATTCGGCTGGTCATTCGCTCAATCAGGAGGCGAAAATGGACATCAGCAGCATAAAAAACAACGTAACCAGTCAGCTGGCGCCCCTAAAATCCAGAACAGCGGGGACGGAAAATCTTGCCGAGGCAAAACCCATGCCCGGCCGTGATGGAAATGCTGACACCGACAACAGTGTGGCGCGCGATAGCGCCACCCTTTCCAGGGAATCGCTACAATTGGCCAGCACCTCTACCGTGCAAGGCACCAGCAATCAAACTCAAATTCCCGATCGGCAGAAAGCGCAGGAAGTACTCGGTCAAATCGTCACGATGATTACCGGTCAGCCCAAACAGGCACTAGACGCTTTTTCCAATGCGTCTCCAGCTAAAACCGTCAAGGTTTTGGCCTGAGGCATCATCGATTGATGGCGTGGCGGCACGTGGTACACGGAGAGGGCTTCAAAAGAGCCACGGGATCAGTTTCCATGTGCTGTCGCGGTACTCGCGATACTCGGTGGCGAACTTTTGTTGCAGTAGTCGTTCTTCGATGCCGATGCGATAGTTGAACGTCAAAAAAACCGGAACCGTCACCACAAAAAGTGCCAATCCATCGCCCATTGCCAAGCCCGCAGCGGCAAGCGCCAATAACAACCCAGAATAGGCCGGATGTCTCAACCAGCGGTAAGGCCCGCAACTGATCAGAACATGCCGGTGTTGTATGGTCGGATGGGTGGTAAAAAACTGGCCCAGGGTTTTGATGGCCCAATAGCGAAGGCCAAGCCCGGCGGCGAACACCAGCAGCGCAACGGCTTGTCTGGGTAAATAATCGATCGGAATCGGCAGCCAGGCCAGTTGCTTGAAGCTAAAGGCCAGGCCCAAACTGGCCAGCGCGCCCCCCCATAACCAGGTTTGCGAACGCGTTTCCCCATGCACGATGTCAGTCTGTCGAGCCTTGGTTTTGCGTGCCAAACGGATTTCGGCCCCTATCCAACCTAAACAAAGCAGTAGCCAGAGGATGCGTATCGATGTCATGAATTGCCTTTTGCGATGAGTCTGTGATGATCGTCGTGTAACATACCCGAATTTGCCGTTCGCCATGAACAAGATCATCGAATTAAAGCAGGTTTACAAAGATTATCCGCAGGCCGGCGTGTTGCAAACCGTGTTGCACGGCATCGACCTGGAGATCGTTCCGGGCGAGTTCGTCGCCATCGTCGGCCCGTCCGGCAATGGCAAATCCACCTTGTTGAACCTGTTGACCGGCATAGATCATCCCAGTCGCGGCGAAGTCATCGTCAACGGCACGGCCCTGCAATCCCTGAGCAATGAAAAATTGACGCGCTGGCGCGGCGCCAACATCGGCATCGTGTTTCAATTCTTTCAACTGTTGCCGGCTTTGAGTCTGTTGCAAAACGTCATGTTGCCGATGGATTTTCTCGGCATATTGGACAAAGCCCGGCGCAAGGCGCGAGCGATGCAGTTGCTGGAACGGGTGGGCCTGGCCGATGCGGCCCATCGCCTGCCCAGTCAGGTGTCCGGCGGACAGCAGCAACGGGCGGCCATTGCCCGCGCCCTGGCCAGTGATCCGCCATTGATCGTCGCCGACGAACCGACCGGCAATCTGGATGCCGCCACCGCCGACGCGGTGTTCGATTTGTTCGCCCATCTGCGCGACCAGGGCAAAACCTTGGTCATGGTCACGCACAACGAAGACCTGGCCGACGCCGCCAGCCGCAAGCTGGAAATCCGTAGCGGCCGCATTCACGCCGATACGCCGGCGCGGGCAGGTTGATGTGCATACCCTTTGGCATAAAGTCAGGGCCGATTTGTGGGTCTCCAAATCCCGCAGTTTGTTGGCCGTGATCAGCATCGCCGCCGGTGTGTTTTGCGTTGGCACCCTGTTTGGCATGATCGATCTGCAACTCGGCAAAATGGACGCTGCGCACAGACAGTCGGCGCCTTCGCATATCAATCTGATGCTCCGTACCGATGCCGATTTGAAGCTGTTGATGGCCATCGAATCCCTGCCCGGTGTGGCAGGCGTCGATACCCTGACGCAACTGACGGTGCAGTTTCGCCGTCCCGGCGAGGCCGAATGGCACTTGGCGACCTTGATCGTGCGCCCGGATTATGCGAACCAGCGTTTCGATAAAACCGCGCTGCATAAGGGCGAGTGGCCGGCGCGTGATCATCTGGCCATCGAGAACCTGTCCGCGACTTTTGCCGGCCTGGGGATCGGTGACGCCATCGAATTCCAGACCGCCGGCGGCAATAAAACCCTGCCTGTTACGGGCGTGCTTCGTCATCCCTTCGTCAAGCCGCCCAAATTCGGTGGCCAGGTGCATTTCTTTACCGACATGGCCACGGCCGCCAGCTTCGTTGTGCCGGCTCACAGTTTTCGCCAATTGCTGGTGCGGGTCAAGGAGCCTTATAGCGCGGAGGCGGCGCGCGCCGTAGCAACCAACATTCGCGCATTGCTCGGCGACAATGGTATTGCCGTCAACGCCACCTTGCTGCAAGACCCGGAAAAACACTGGGGACGGCCGTTTCTGGCGGGCGTCAACCAGGTGTTGCAAATCATGGCGCTGGCGGCCTTGGCATTGGCCAGCGTATTGATCATGAATACCGTCTCGGCCCATATCACCCAGCAAACCGATCAGATTGGCGTCATGAAGGCCCTGGGCGGTTCGTCCTTGACCATTGCCATGTTGTATTTGAGCGAAACCGGGCTGTTGGCCTTGCTGGCCATCCTATTGGCCGCACCGCTGGCGCTGCTGGCGGCTTATTACAGTTCCTGCCATTTGCTGGGCCTGTTCAATATCGCCTGCGGCGGATTCGATTTTTCGCCGCGCGCCGTGCTGTATATGTTGCTCGGCGGCCTGCTGGTGCCGCTATTGGCGGCCTTGGGGCCGGTTTGGCGCGGCGCAGCGATGACGGTGCGGGTCGCTATCGCCAGTTACGGGCTGGGCGCGGATTTTGGTTACAGCCGCTTCGATCGCATCATCGAATGGCTGGGCGAGCGCTTGTTGCCAACCTTGCAGGCCGCCGCGCTGGGCAATCTGTTTCGGCGCAAGGCCCGGTTGCTGCTGACCCAAGGCGTGTTGATCATCGCCGGCCTCACGTTTTTGGTGCTGAGCAGTTTGATGGCCTCGCTGAACCTGACGCTGGACAACGAAATGGCCAGAAGCCGCTTTTCGGTCAGACTGGGCTTCGTGCAGGATCAGCCCGAACAAAAAGTCAGCGACATCGTGCGCTCGTTGCCGGCGACCCGGTCGCTGGAATTCTGGCAGCGCATGCCGATGGAATTGTCCAAAAACGGCGCAGCGCTAAGGCAACAGGGGAGTCTCGGCGCGCAATTGCTGGCCTTGCCGGCGGCGTCCACGCTGTACCAACCGTTGATCGAAGCCGGCCGCTGGCTGCAAACCGAAGACGCCGGACAACACGTGTTGGTCTTGAGCGCCGATACCGCCGTGCTGAATGGCATCCAGGTCGGCGACAGCCTGGATATGGCCATGGGGCCGGTCAAACAAAGCTGGCGGGTGGTCGGTATCTACCGCTGGCTGGCCGGCAGTAATTTTACGGTCGAGCCGGTCTATGCGCCGCTGGAAACCTTGCGCGACATCACCAGGCGCAAGGACGCGGCTTCATTCGTCTTGCTGGACGCGGCGGTAGCCGATTTGGCCGAGGAAACCGATTATCTGCGGCAGTTGAAACAAGCCTTTCAAGACCATGCCATGCAACTGGACGTTTACACCACCCAGAGCAAATGGCAGCAGCGCCAGTTCGCCCGCAATCAATTCAACCCGGTGCTGGGCACCTTGCTCGGGTTGGCCTGCATGATTGCGGCGGTCGGCGGTATAGGCCTATCCGGGGTACTGGCGATCAACGTATTGCAGCGCACCCGCGAAATCGGCGTGCTGCGCGCGATTGGCGCGCCGTCCGGCGCGGTGTTTCGCTTGTTTTTGCTGGAAGGCATGCTGCACGGCATCATGGCCTGGTCGCTGAGCGTGCCTTTGGCTTATCTGGCTGCGGAGCCAGTGGCCAGGCAGTTGGGCAAGACCATGCTGGGCATGGCATTGGATTTTGCCTTTGACCTTAAGGCGGTGTTTTACTGGCTGGGAATCGTCTTGGTGCTGGCCTTCCTGGCCTCCTACTGGCCGGCCATGAAAGCGACGCGGTTGACGGTTAGGGACAGTTTGGGGCATTGAACCTAACGCCCATGAAGGCTGGGCATCACCCCGGCAAATGAAAGTTATTTCTACCGGGGCAAAACGAACAAGATGTACGCATCGCGTGCCTTTAGAAGACCATCATGGTGGCAAAGACCAGAAGGTACGCGGTGCGTATCTACGTGGCTTTGAATTTTATTTTGGCGAAGAGCGGTTATTGCATGTCTTTTGAACTTGGCTTGATTTTATTGTTGATTGCCCTGAACGGCGTATTTGCGATGTCGGAAATGGCCATCGTCTCGTCCCGCAAGGTTCGCTTGCAACAAATGGGCGAACGCGGCAACCATGGCGCGTCCAAGGCATTGGAGCTCGCGGAGCAACCCACCCGCTTTCTTTCGACGATACAGGTGGGAATTACCTCGATCGGAGTAAAGCGCGTTTGAATTCAGGACAAAATGCGTTTGAATTCAGGACGGGGAATAAACGCATAAATGGCTTGAATTCAGGACGCGCAATATTCACTCAAAATTTCTGATTATCAACTCGCGCGACGGTTTTCTTTTTTCACCACCGCCAACGGTGTAATCAATACCAACAGACTCGATAAACAACCCATCAAACGCCTGCCGCATTTCCGGAATATCGTTCACCGACACGATCATCTTGCCTTTGATCGACACGGCCAGCTCGGCCATCTTGCCGTACTGATCAAGACCAAAGCCGACCCCATAACCCTCCGTGCCCCAATAAGGTGGGTCCATGTAAAACAGGGTATGCGGTCGATCATAGCGACGGATACAATCATCCCAGGCAACATGCTCTATAAACACCCGCGATAACCGCAAATGCGCCGCCGACAATTCCTCCTCTATTCGCAGCAGATTCAACCTGGGCGGACTGGTCGTGGCCGTGCCAAAGGTCTGATTGGCCACCTTGCCGCCGAAAGCCATTTTCTGCAGATAATAAAACCGCGCGGCGCGCTGAATATCGGTCAAGGGTTCACCCGGCGATTGCTTAAGCCATTCGTAAATCTGCCGACTCACCAACGCCCATTTAAATTGCCGGACAAACTCCTCCAAATGGTGTTTGACGACCCTGTAAAGGTTCACCAAATCACCATTGATGTCATTTAAAACCTCGACGTCGGCGCGATCCTTCATAAAGAACAGCGCGGCACCGCCAGCGAAAGGCTCGACATAACAGCCGTGAGCCGGAAACAACGGCAGTATGTGTTTAGCCAAGCGGCGCTTACCGCCGATCCACGGAATAATTGGTTTGACCATCGCAATTCTCATCAGGCGCTCGCGGCGCGCGGGTTAGAGGCTCGACGGCCTTCAAATCGTTGAGCGTTCCACAGCGGGAACATTTGATTGCCAGGCGCAAATATTGCGCCTCGGCTAGTTTTCGGTCGCAATGACCGCAACGTATCGTTTCCATAAAAAGCCACTTTGGTCTAGGCTTAGCTAGCTGTGTGCACAGCACGGTGCCAAGGCCTGAAGCAGCTCACCCTGCGAAAGGTGGCTTGTTCGGGTGCGACAACACCCGGACAAGTCGCACCGTCTAAACATTAAGGATTGATCGCTTCGCCGAAGACAAGCGGCCAATCCTGCAAATAATCGTAGGTTTCCGGTGTAGCACTAGCCAAAGCACCGGCCCGATGGGTTTCAGCCGCCGCGAATATCGCCGCTTGCTGAAAGCCGGCGGCCTCTACCAAATCGAACGCGACTTGAGCCGTAATCGTTACTTGTGTCCCGTCCATGGTCGACCAAACCACGGGCAGACCGCCAATGGTCAGGTTATCGGACAAAGCACCGCCCGCCGCCAACAGATCGCGCGCTTTATCCTTAAGCCCCAAATGCTGCACCAGAGAGAACTCGTCTGAGTGAAACCATTTTTGTTGCCCGCCAATCGTGACCGGCACGCCCGCACGCCAGCGGCGATTGCGCTCACGGTCGATTGCGGACAGCAAACCATCCAAGGCAAACGGCTGCGTAAACAACGCATGCTCGGGCGGCGCCAAACCCAGTTCCTCGATACGATGCTCGGACCCGTCTGCGAGGTAGTAAACCGCGCTGCGATGATCCGGCACAACCTCCCAGGCCGAGCCGTTAAAAACTGCGGCTTGATTTGCGTAAACCGACGGCGGTTGAATGGTGGTGGCATTGGCCGGTACTAAAAAAACACCAGGCTCTAGTGGCGATGCGTCGGCCACGCCGGTTGCTGTAACTTCGTGGGTTACAGGATGGTAGTGATAGATTTGCATGGTTAATCTCAATATTTGATGCAGGCGAGTAGAGCAATGTTTCGCGGCCTAGTCGTACCTAGAGACCCAGTCACAGCAGCACTGTTTGTTGCCCCGCCAATTGTGTGTATATATGTGCCGGATGTATATTCTGGATACGCATCTAATCCAATACCTGCACGACCACTTGAATTGCTAGATATACCCGCCATAGTGCTATCCGAAACCGCATCAAATGTTGACTGGGTGCCACTCTGCCACGATCCGATAGCCCGACCTGAATCAACCCCGCGCCCATCATCCAAAAACCTCGGAAACTCGCCTCTTACATCAAACGCCGTGAACGTCGTCCCGTCCGCATTGTCTTTAACGGCAATCGTGCCGGCTGCCCAGGTGCCTTCGGCTACCATGATGCCGTTATGCATCGCCCAACCGCGCAAGGCGGCATAGGCCGTGCGGCTCAAATTAGCGACACCAGACTTGATGTAGCCCGCGCGCGGGGTCGGCTGGGTGTCCAGCAACAGATTACCCACCAACACACTGGCATAGCCGGTATAAGCCGCCCCATTGGCGGTAAACGCCTGCCAGATCATGATGGAGTTATAGTCGTCATGCCAGATTGGGCCGATATTCGCGTTAGGCAAGGCCTCGCCAGTAGCAAAATGCCGAATCCTGGCCCCCAGCACATCCGCCAACTGATGATCCGACTCACCCAGCGCCGCCCCATCTTTCTGAGCCGCCGCCGCCAACTCGTTTTGCACGTCGTTAAGCCAAATGTCCGTCACTTCGGTCGGCGGCCGATTCGTGGCGGCATCCTCGGTGACAAACTGATTCAACACGTGGCCGGCGCCACTGATCTTACGCATAACTCACCTCTCCACCGCTGCCGGTGATGTCCTCAAACCATAAATAAACGTGCGCTTGCTTGAAATCGGCCAGCGCATCCCATAAAACCTTTGGATCGGCCACCGACCGGTAATAACGCACCCGCAGAATGTAGCGGCCGCGATGGCTCCAACAGCGGTCCCCAACCCGGCTGCCGGCTCTCAACGGCCGAGTCAGCAAATGATCGACCCGCACCAAATCGACCGGAAACGTCGTAGCCGGACCATTGGCGCTCCACAACCTGTCGCCAACGTGACTGCCGACGCCGAACATCTTGCGCGGCATGGCCTCTGTTACGCCGGCCAGCGCCTCACTCGCCACCCTGCGATACTCGCTGATGTGCCAGCTGCTGATCTTGGGGCGGTGGGTTTCGATAGCGTTATCCAACACCGCTTGAGTGGCGGCCTCGACGCGGGCCAGCTCAGCCGCCATGCCTAACAACAGATCACGGCCCAAACCGCCAGCCGGCCAATCCCAGGCGGCGCCAGGCGGCAGTAGCTCTTTTTGTACGTCGGCAAAATCCGCCACCGAATGCGTGACTATCTTCATCAGACCCAAACCACAGGTTGCAGTACGAACACTTCGCCAGCACCAATGGCGATATCGGCCACCGGCGCGATGCGGGTATATTGGGTAGTCACCGTGGCGATCGCGGCATCGATCTCGGCCAAGGCCAGCAATGACGTCTCGCTGGATTCGGCCAACACCAGCGCCGAAAGGGCCGCGGCAATCGCGTTGCGGTTATCAACCGTGTCGTAGCCGGGAAATAGATCGATCGACACCGTTACGGCATGCACGATCGGAGCGACAACACTCCAATCGGCCGTTGCCGGGGCAATATCCAGTAAAAAGGCGATGACGGCAGCCAATACCGCAGGCGTTGGCTGCCGGTCGGTCAATGTGTTACAGATCGGCCGCACGATCACCGTGCCCATGCCCAACACTTGCGGCTGCACCAGCGCGGTCGTCACGGAGGGATGCGCGGTTTTAGCCCAAAACCGGTAGTCGTCTGGCTTGCCGGAGCGCGCGCCGCGCGTCACCATCGTGCGCCACTCGTCGGTCACCCGCGCCCGCCAGGCTTCCAGGGTTTCAATTTCCGCGCCGCCAGTCAGGCCAGCGCCGTCAACCGTCAAGGTACTGGCAACACCGGGCACCGGATCGACCAGCGTCAAGGTTTGGCCAGCAATCAGGTTGCCGGCGCTGCCGGCCGTGTTGCAGCGCACCGCCACCGGCGTGGAACCCGCGCCCAGCGTCACCGCCGCCAATACCGTGTAATCCAGGCCGTTTTGACCGCGCAGCACGGTATCGGCCAATAGCGCGGTACCGATAGTGCCGGTCGCCAGCACATTGCCGGTGGCTTGGGTGGCGGATAACCGGTCCACGCCATACAGCGCCGCCCAGTCATATAAACGCTCCAGCTCGCAGGTCAACGGCGAGCATTGCTTATCGATCCACTCCAGATAACCATGCTGGCCGTGGCAGGCCCGCGCCCAGGCGGCCGACAAAGGCCCGCGCAACACCGCCGGCACAGCAGCCAAGTCGGTTTCGATGCGGGTTTTCAGCTCGGCATAACGGGGGCGAACGTAATCGGTCACAACGGCACACTCAGAGTAAAGGTGCGGCCATTATGCAAACCACTGATACGCAGGAACACGCCGGAAACGTTTCCCGCGCCGGCCGGGTCCTCCGTGACCGAAACATCAGACAGACCATGATCGATCAAGGCTTGCTCCACCCTAAAAATAGCCTCGCGCCGGGCCGATTGACTCAAAGGCTGCCGGCGCACATGCCAAATGCCGGTACCGGCAGCCGGATCGGCCCACCAGCCGCGCCGCTCGTAACGATCCGGCACCCGACTGTCCGGCGCTTCCTGGTCGGTGAACAGCACCGCATACACCAGGGTTTGAATCGCCGCCTCGGCATCGTTCAGCGCCGGGTCGTCAAACACCAGGTCGAACACGCCGTTATCGATTTGGACCAGTTTCAACATGAATACCTCACACCGGCTCGCCGGAATTGCCACTACCGGGTTGTACGTTTTTATGCAAATGATGCAGGACGGAGATATTGCCGACGATGACGTCACCGTCTGGTATTAACACATTAGGTGCATTCGCGATTGTCACGTCATGCCCCCCACCATCGATCGCTATGCCGTTGCGGCCTAACTTCACCACATGTCCAATATCGTCATGCAATGCCACTTCCCCTTCGACCAGCTCCAACTGATAACGCTTGTCGCCAATCACGATCGCCACGCCATAAGAGCGGTCGCCGGACGGAAACAGCAAATAAGCCTGCGCGCCGGGTTTGGGCCGGTAACTGAAGCCGTAAGGTTCCACCCTGGCCAGATTGTTCAGCACCTCGCCATCCAGTATCCTGGCCTGCAGTTTTTCCTGGCCAATCAGCGTTGCCACGCCATGCGCAAACAGCAACTGCAGCCTATTCCAAATCTGTTGCATAAATCAGCCTCTCGTCCTGGCTTTTAGCCTTATGTTTAGCACCTCTCTTGGCTTTGCCCGGCGCCGGATCGCCCAGGAATGCCTCACGCTTCATCACGCTCAATCGGGTCATGCTGCCGCGCTGATCATCCAGGGTAAACGCGCGATCGCCGATCAGATACACACCGTCTATGTCTTCATCAGGGATGATCACCCGCACCTGACTATTGATATCCCACACGCCGCCGGCATGCGTCCAGCCGACCACCTCCAAATCAATCCGATTGGCCCGTGCCTGACGCCGATTGCGCTCCGTGGTAGCGCGCCGGTCGCAACCGCCCACACCCTGGCCGGTTTTGTCGGCCATGATATGCAGCGGGCGAAAAAACGTGATACCGCTATCCTTCACCGCGCCTTTCAAAGCCAAGTCATTCCGGTAGTCATACCCCTTCACCAAATAATCGGAATAGCGTAGCTTGTATTCATCCACCACCGTGTAACTCTCGATATGCTCGCCATACACCAGCGTAGCCACCGGCGCTGCGCTGCTCGGTTCCGTCAACAGCAAACCGCCGTCCGGCGTGGCGTACAACAATAAATTGGCCGCACGGGCCGCATTGATCAAGGCATTGGCCGGCGATTCGCATTGCAAACTAAAGTCCGGCACCACGGCCGCTTTTGCCGTCACTTGCACAGGCACGTTAAACGTACTGCAAAGCCGCTTTACAATCTCATCCAAACTCAAGCCGGACAGGGTTTGCGAATACTGGCAATCGATCAGCTCCCGGCCCAACGAGCGCGCCTCGATGTCGATGCTATGGCTGTTTGCGTCCACATGCCGGCGAATCGAATCCGGGCGGATCGTCGTCACCACCGTGCCTTCAATCAACACCTCGATCACGGTATTGGCATCCACCCCCAAACGCTGGCCAGTACCGGGCCGGGTCACCGCCAACGTCACCGAGGCGGCCAGATCATCCACCGACGCGGAGATATGCACCTGCTGCCAGTACGCATAGCGCTGACCATTGAATTTAATCTCAACCATACACACGCCCCCGCACGAACAGCGGATGCCGCACGCCATTGCGGGCAATCAACACAGCCTCATCGATCTGCATGCGATGCGCCAAAACCGTGGACGGCAACGGCGATACGATGTCGCGGATCTGCTGCGGCTTGAGGTCTTGCGCCATCACCGCGTCCATCAACGCGGCTCGCGCCGAAATCGCCGCCTGAAACACCGCATCGGGCAAGGCCGGCAGCAACGCATCGTAAGCCGCGTCAATAGACTGTAGCGCAGCGTCCCGGTCGGCCTCGGCGGCAAAGTCCACCAGCGTCGCCTGCATGGCGGTCGCTAAAAACAGCCGGCTTTGCAAGGCCTGTTCACGGGCCAGATTGCCACGCACCGCGCTATCGGTGGCCGCCACGCCGGTCACGACATACACGGGACGGCTGGACAAAGCGGTCAAGCGAGACACCCAGCGCGGCCGGTCGCTAGCGGAAAGCGAGATACCCCCCGCATCGGCGCTGGTGTTGCCCTGGATATCACCCAGGCCGACGGCATGGGTCAGGCTGCGCAAGGTGGCGGCATAGCGGTCAGGCGTCGCCGCCAGACTGCCGACATCACCCTTAAACCCGCTGACCAAATTCAACGCCTGCTGCGCCCAGCTCAACGGCAGTGCGGCAAACGAAATAGCCTGCCTGACCATTTCCAGACCGCCTTGCACAGTCGAGACAAACGCATTCAAGCCATCGGCGCTCATGGCCAACAAATCGAAATCCGCCTCGGCCGCGTCGGCAAAACCCTCGATCGCCGCAGCGGCGGCATCCACCTTATCCGGCTCTGCGACCGGCGGCGGCTCGCCCCCCGGCACAAACTCAATCGCCAGCGTACAAAAGCCTTGCTCCTGATGGGTTTCGCGCCGGCTCCAACTGCGGGCGCGCACCCACAACCGGCCCAGCCACGGATGAATCAGCCACTCCGCGCCGGGCTTGATCAATTCGGCAATCAGCGCATCGCACGCGGTGTCGTAATTCGCGCCGATAAAATAGGCGTTCAGCGTCCAGCCATTAGCCTGACCGCCCAAATCCTCCACCACCGGCCACTCCGCGCCGGGAAACTCATGCACCGCCAGGCGGCGGCCGCCTTTAGCGTCGTGGCTGTCGGTCAAAAACTCGAGGTCGCGGAATTGGGCGGTTTGCCAGCGGTCTTGGTAACTCATTAGGGTGATCCTGGTGCGCCGGTGCGGATGTTGCCGGTGTTGCTTTGGTTGATCGTGGTGGACATATTGCCGGTTTCCTTGCGCTTAACCACAAGTCCCGGAGCCACATCTAGTGTTAAATGGGCATCAACTTTCTGCGGCGCACGGGCGGCGTCATATTTCAACATGTCGCCAACGCCCTCATACAATAACCCGATGCCGCCACCGGCCAGCGCACCAATACCAGCTCCAACACCGGGAATGGGTATTAGGTTCCCGGCCACCGCGCCGTATGCCGCTCCATTCATTGCAGCTTTACCATAGCGATTGATAGCCGAATCTTTCTCTGTCACGGCATCCAGCGCCATATCGCCTACCATGGCCCCAGCCCCATACAAGCCAGCGGCGGCTCCACCTTTAATGACCTGGCCGGTAGCGCTGATTAGCGGCCGAGAAAACTTCCCGCCGCCCATCGCCCATGCAGAAACACCCGCCGCCGTGCCCAAGGCAATAATCGGCGGCGTAGCGCCGACCACGGCGGCACTTAAACTCGGGTACTTTTGCGACAAATCGACAAACATTTCCGCCGCTTTGGTAATCGTCGGTATCAGCTTGTCCATCGCCTCTTTTTGCCGAATCGCCGCTTCTTGCTCGGCATTCCGCAGGGTCGCCGCGCCAGTGCCGGCCATGGTTTGGTAGTTGATGTCGTTGGCCCCTGTTTCGGTATCGTTTCGGCTAATAAAACCGCCTACCCGATCCGTCAGCGCTTTATTGCGCATCCCAAATAGCGCACCACGTGCTTGCATGTCCTGAAAAAAACGACCAATGACGCCGCCTTCAGCCAACTGCGAAATCGATTCGATAGCCGCTTGCTGGTCGGTTTTATTGCCGGCCGCATTCAGCTTGGCCAGCGCCGCTTTCATTTTCGGATCGCGCGCGGATATCTTGTCGATCAGGTTTAGCCAAGCGTCGACGGCATTGATACCTTTGATGCGTTGATCGATCAGAAACTTGTTCAAATCGCCGCCGCCGGCCTTGTCAAAATCCTTTGCGGTATCGTTGGACGACAACTTGGTCAGCAGGTTGAGCACATTGTTACCAGCCGTCGAAGTATCGCCGGCGGTCATGATGGCGGCCTGGTTCATGGTCAAGATTTTTTGTAGCCCTGGCAATCCAACCAGACCGGCGGTTTTGCCGACCGCCAATTGGCCTGGCAAAGCTCGCGCCATATCCTTGATCTCAAAGCCACCGGCCTGGCCGGATGCAGTGATCATGTTCAGCGCCCGCTTTAAATCGCGCTCGTTGCCGACGACGTTTTGTCCTACCAATGCACTGGCCAGATTGGCGATATCGACCGGCGCCGCCGACGATCCATACGCCGTGCGCATCACCGTCGGCAAGAACGCCAGCGATTGCTCGCGGGACAACGTACCCTTGGCAATTAACGCATCCAGCGCCTCGGCGGCCTGGTCCCGCGTGCCACCACCCCCTTGTTTCAGATCGACAGAACGGTTAATGACGGCTTCCAATTCCTTAGCGCCTTGCAGCCGACCGGATGCGTTACGTTCCGGAAAGGCGGTATTGGCCATGCTGGCCAGACGCTCGTCGAAACTCATCGCCGTCATCACCGGCGCTTTCAACGCGTAACCGGCAGCCGCGACACCCGCGCCCACCGCCACGCCGGCTCTGATCCGCCCCTGCGCCGTTTCAAAATCCTTGGCGGCCTTGGCGGCTTTTTGCTGCTCGGCCGTCAGCTTGCCCATTTCATTGGTCAGTCGGGTGATCTTTTGCCGGGTCTTTTCGGCGGCGCGGGTGAGTTCATCTTGGCTTGCGGTGCCGGATTTTCTAAGTTCTTGGTAAGCGTTGACGGTTTTCCGCATTTCTTCGCGGATTTTGCTTTCAGATCGCATGCCCAACTGCTCGCGAGCCAAGGATAGGCGCTCGTAGCTTTGGCGCTGCTTGTTGTTGGATTGGTTGACCCGCTGTTCAGTATCTCGGGTGATCTTTTCGACGTGTTTGGCAACCTTGTCGATCGCCGAAGATGCCCCGGCGTCCGATACCTTGATGCGTAACTCGACAGGGACTTGATTGGACATAAAAAAACTCCGGATACGGGATGTAACCGGAGTTTACGGGGATAAAGCAGATATGATCAGGCTGGAAATGTTTCCAGGGATATAGTCTCCCCTTGGGAGAGGGCCGGGGTGAGTGTGTATTTACTCGTTCCCACGCTCCCGCGTGGGAATGCATAGCGTGCTTTAGTGCCGGTATGGGTTCCCACGGCGGACCGTGGGAACCAGGGGCTAATCAAACTTCCGCCCCTCCATAGCCGCCGCCATCTTGGCCCACATAAACAACTCGACCAACGGCAGGGCTTTAATGACCGGCAGCGGCTGATGCAGGCCGCGCGCGACTAATCCGACAGCGGTGAGGATTCTGATGACTTTTTTTCGGCTGTTTGCGCCGCCACCGCCGCATCCGCCTCGAGCATGTCGCTGGCGATCTGCTCCGCCCGCACATAATCCGGCCCGCGCAGCTGCTTGATCAACGCTTCGTCGGTGCCGGTCAACGACGCAATCAACGCAATCCGCTGCGCCACGCCGCCGCGCTGGTCGAAGGACAGATAATCTTCGGCGGTGGTGTAGTCGCGAAAGCTGAGTTCTGTGATTTGTTTTTTGCCGAGATTTAACGGCGTGGATAGTATGAGTTTTGGCATGGTGTTTTGCTTGTGTAGTTGGATGCCATTCGGCGGAACCGCGATGCGTTCCGCCTTACGGGTTGCGGGTTTGTCTAAGCTAGTGTCTTGCTATGATTGATCATCGCATGCTGTCCAAATCGCACCGTTACCTCGGCGGCTATTTTGCTGTAAAAAGAGGTTTGAATATAAATACCTGTCGTCCCATCTGGTATTGCCATTTTAGGAGTTGCTATGACGCCTCGCCAGCCGGCCTTATTGAGCGCCGGGTGTATTGAGTTAGTCGTAAATCCTTTTGCTGTTTTATTTGCGCCTGCAAATGTGATCAAAATGTATGGATAGTGCACATTCGCCGGGTTGCTGCCGGCATCGACTTCAATCTCGCAGAGATATTGCACGACATCACCAATTGCAAAACCTGCGTTTAAAGCAATGGCGGAACCGTTTGAATAAAAATCCAGTAGCTTGCCGGCCCCGTCTGGCGTCCATACGACTTGTTGCCAGTAGCCCGGACCATCAGTGCGCGCCACTTTTGACGCAACCGCAGTGCCACCGTTTGCGGTAGTTCTGATGCTAAAGCCGTTTGCGACATTACCTGTCACGTTTGCGCCTTTTGCGCCTGACGTACCAATGTTTATAGAATTCGGGTCGATAGCCGTTTCGTCTGCTGTTCCCAACGCGGCAATACCAAACAACGGGGATTTGTTGGGTAGGTAAGGGTCAAGCACGCTAGCGGCTGTTTGTGCAATTAAAAATGCGCCCGGCAAATCAGGATGCAACCCATCAACCGCCAATGTGCTCTTAGCCGCACCCGTTAATACATCCGGATCGGCGCATTGATAATGCTGTGGAATCACGACAACATCGAACAAACGTGGCGCTGTATGCAGCATCCACTGATTGAATTTGGCCCAAACCGAGCGTTTCGCGGTGGTGTCTAGCTGATTAGATGGCCCAACCGTGTTTGAGATAACCCGCATCCCTGCGGCATTGAGCGTTGCAAACAAATAGCTATATTCAGCAACTAATTCATCAAATGATTTTGTGCCTGGATTGAAGTCATTGACGCTTGCTCGCAGAGCACACCAATGAGCGCCAGATGCTATGGCAGCTCCGATTCTGTTCCTGTAAACAGAGGCTCCAGTTAATGCGCCAGTTCCGCTTATGCCGTCAATGTGGATAAAGTCCAACCGTTGACTCATCAGTAAGTTTGTTAAATTCCAGACCGCATAAGATTCAGTCGACAACGAGCCAGCTGTATCAGTGATTTTTGCGCGCTCATCAAATGAATCTCCTACGATAGCGACTTTATTTTTAGGGTTTGATATTGACAGTCTATGCAACCTTGACTCGTCGCATAAATACAGTATCCCTTTAATCCTAACCATACCATCCTCATACCCAGCCGCCCCACCATCAGTCTCAAACTCGGCCATCGAGTCATATTCCCAAATCTCCCGTGCGCGTCGCTTGCCCATTACGCAATCCTCTCTGAGGTATTGCTCATCAGCGTAAGCTTGCTTTCACCCTCGCCAAACCCGGCCGGTTCGCCGGCGCGGAACGCTTGCGGCATCATATAGACTTGGCCACTGGTCAGGCGCACCACGACATCTTCGTTCTTGATGTTGTTGATCGCATCCATATCCACGCCGGCTTGCAGATTGATGTTCAGATCCAGCTTGGCGGGGCTGCTGGAGGTTTTGTAGCCGCCGTCTTCCGGCAGCCGGCCGGGGACATGGTCGCGGGTTTCGCCGGACGGGGTAAAGGTGCCGGGCTCTTTGGCCAGCGGCAGTTTGCCGATGGAGGGTACCGAAACGGTGCGGATATTGTTTAATTCAGCCATGGTTTAAATCTCCAAAAATGTCTGCTGTGTTCCCACGCCGGAGCGTGGGAACCCTGTTGGATCGGGGTTAAACCCGCTTGGCAAACTGTGCCCGGCCGGCCAGGATGTAGAACGGCGACAGCAGTACCGGTTTGTCCAAATAGTTGAAGCGGCTCGGATTGGTCGGGTCTTGCTCCACGACCAGCGTATCTTTGTAATAGGCATAGTTTTGCACCCAGCCGTATTCGCGCATCAAGGTGTTCTGGTACAGGCTCAGCAGATACGCCCGCACCGAATCCTCGGTGGTAATGCGCAATCCGGGTTTATAGCCCTCGTTGGTCTTGGCCGCCGCCGTGCCGACAAAGGCCTTGATGGCGCCCATGCGCTGCACGTAGCGAATCCGCTCCAGCACCTCCGGCGTGT
This sequence comes from Methylomonas rapida, assembly GCF_024360925.2. Classification (NCBI taxonomy): domain Bacteria; kingdom Pseudomonadati; phylum Pseudomonadota; class Gammaproteobacteria; order Methylococcales; family Methylococcaceae; genus Methylomonas; species Methylomonas rapida. The sequence goes on from NZ_CP113517.1 coordinate 612,735, forward strand.
TGACGTCCAGATACGCATCGTCCGGCGAGCCGTCCGGCCGTTTCTGGTGCAGGGTGATCAGGCGCTTGATGGTGCAACTGCCATCCGCGCCGATCTGCATCACGCTCATACCCTTAAACAGCAGGCTGTTGGCGTTGGTCCAGTCGTGGTAGGTCGTGCCGATCATGCCGGTCAAGGTAGTGCCTTCCAGGGATTCCACCGGGTTGTTGTACAACTTCGGCGCGGCCGCTGCCGTGACGATCGCGGCCGCTTCCCAGGTGGGGGTTGGGTTGATCTCCAACGACAGCATGCAAATGTGCTCATAGTTTTTGGTTTCGCCAAAGCCGGCTGCCGCCGCGTAATCGCCGCGATGGGCGGTAAACGCTCTAAAGCCGGCCTGCACCGGCGGTTGATAACGGCGCTGGCTTTCGGTGTGCCAGGCAGCCAGGGTGGCGGCGTCGTTGATGCCCAGTGCGATATAGCGGTACCAGCGGTTGGCGCCCAACAGCGTGGTCAAATCGCCCGGCGCCGGGTCGCCCGATCCGCCGGCCATGGCCGACAAGGTCAGCCCCAGCCCGGTCGGCTTGAGTTCGCCATACAGATTCAAGCGCAAATCGATGTTGTTGCCGCAGGTGCCTTTGTGGCGGGCGGTCAAAGTCACGACGCTAGCCACGGCGGCGGCCGTGACCGGAATATCGGCATCGGTAAACGCGGCGGCAATCGCGGTGGCGATTTGCGCGGTGGTCATCGTGCTGGCAATGCCGACGCTGACCAATTTGCCGCCTATATATAATGATAGGGTGCCGTCGGCAGTGGCGACGTTGGTCACCGTGATAGTACCGGTCGCGGCCACGCCAGCCACGTTGTCGGCATACGGCAGCATGTACAAGTCCAGGGTTTCGTCGATGGCCCGGTAACGCGCGGCCATTTGCGCCAGCATCGAGCCGGCGCCGGCTTTTTGCACCGCGTCGTACACCGAGCTGATCCGGGTAATCTCGCCGGCCACGGCGGTTCCGGCGGCCAATTTTTGACCGACCAGCAGCACGGCGGGAATATCGTCGCCCAGGCCGGCCTGGCTGCCGTCGATTTCGATATAGACGCCGGGGTAGCGCAGCGCCTGCGGAATGTAGTCGTAACTGATAGTCATAGGTCGGGTGCTCCGGTGTAAACCAGCTCGCTATACGGGCCGGGGTCGGGTAAATAGTTGGTAATCAGGGCATCGAATTGGTAACGGTCTGCCCAGTAAATGTCCTGCTGGGTGTATTCCAGCACCTTGCCGCCCACGAACCGGATCGGCGTGATGTCGGCCTCTATCTCCCAGCCTTGCAGCAACTTGCGCACGGCGTGTCGATAGGCCAGCAACACGTCGTCGGTTTCGCCGGCGCGCTGGGTGCGGGTGTTCTCGATGGCGATGATGGCATCGAACGCCAGCGTCATATCCTCGGCGCGGCCTTCGTTATCGGCGGCATCGGATTTGTCGGCGGCGCGGACCAGCCAAATCGCCGGCAGCGGTAAGGCGGTCGGCTCGATTTGGGCAAACTCGGCGGCCAGGCCGAAATCGCGAAACCAGGCGCCGTCAAAATGGGCGGGCTTGGGCTTGAGGTGATTGAGTACCGGTGTCAACGAGATCACGTTACCAGTCCTCGATTACAGTTGTCGCGCTGCCATAACGCCGGGTTGAACTCTCGAACTGCACCAGGTCATCGGATACGACCGGGTCCAGCGGGCCGGGTGGCGGTGCGGGCACCAAGTCCAGCTCGCCGCGCTTGAACATCTTGAGCATGTCCATGACGCCGTCGTAAGCCCGTTGCACTTCGGCGGTCATCCGCTCCGCGCCTTGCAAATAAAACAGGGCGATAGTCGACGCCATCCGCGCCAGCAGACTGGTTTGGGTACCGTCCGGAACGCCGGCGCTGATCAATACCTGGTCGGCATCAGCCAAGGCTTTGTCGATCGCATCCAGCGCACCGGCCAGTGCGGTTTGCTCGTCAGCGCTGTAGACGGCCAAACTGCCGCCGTTAATGGCGACGCGCAGCGCGGCTTCCGGAGGCATCACCATGTCGGCCGGCACTGCCAGTTGCGCGAGGCGGCGGGCGTTGGTACGGGCCAACAGATCGGCGCGGGTAGCGAAGGGCATTACTCAGCCGCCGCTTGGGTTTTGATTTGGTTCCAGGCTTGGTCGCGCTCGGCGGCCAGCACTTTGAAACCGGTCAAGGCCGTAATGGCATCGATCCCGGGTTTGCCGTCGCTCAACCAATGCTCGGCATTGTTAGCGTCCAGTTGGGCAATGGCGGCTTTGATGGCATCCATACGAGGATCGGCTTCGGTTTTTTCTTCGACGTTCGCTTGTTGTTCGCCTTCCGTGGCAGCGGTGCCATCCGCTACAGCGTCTGCGGCATCTGCCGCCGGGGCGGTTTCGCCCGTTTCAATGGCTTCATCATTTTCCGTTTCAGCTTCGGCCGCATTGGCCTCCGGGGAGGCGGTACCGGTATCGGTTCCTTCCGCCGCTGTCTCCCCAGTCGATCCCTCATCAGTTGCAAGGCTCTCGGGTGTGTTATTCGGGTCTTGTGCGGTTTCAATCGCGCCGGTTTGGGTGGCGGCGGCAACTTCGACCAACACGGTCGGCGAGTCGCTCACTTCCAAATAGGGGTCTTCTTGCAACGCCGCCAGGGTGGCATCATCAATCCCGTCCAGCTCGCGCCAGTTGCGGGTAAAACGCAGGCCGGCGCGGTCGCGTTTTTCCAGATCGGTGCGTAGGTTTACGCGGGCATATAATTTAGGCATCTCAATTCTCCATTGGATGTAGGCTGGGTTAAACAACGTGCAACCCAGCGTGATGGCTTTGTGCTGGGTTTCGCTTTGCTCTACCCAGCCTACGTCGGATCATGATTACGCAACCCAAGGGGTTACCAGCAAATCAACCTTTTTGTAGTTGATGTTGGTTTCGCCCGTCGCCAGACGATCACGCAACAACAGGTTTTCCGCCGCCACGCGGTTAGTCGGGCCGCAGACCAGCAAAGTCGGCACCGTGCCCAACTTGATGCCGCCATCGCCCACCTGGCTCAGCATGCGGTTATACAGGTCGGCAAAGTTGGTGGCGTCCAAGGTGGCCTTACTGCCGTAACAGCATTGCCAAAAGCCATAGGCCGCCGCACCGCGCCACCGGCCGCCAAACGAAAACACGTCGTTTTCGAACACGTTGGTCGAGCTATTGCCATCGGTTTGCGATTCCAGCTTGGCCGGCACGCGTTCTTGCAGGATCAAGGCAGGCGCATTGGGCGCAAACAGGTACCACGGCGCACCGGCACCGGCCTGAATGTTGGACGTAGAGACCGGCGTGCCAGTACCGTCGGTGTTGGGATAAACCGGGTGATCCGTGTCAAAGAAAAACTGGTCGTCGTAACAGTTGGTAGACCAGCCGGCCAGCAGCGCGGAAAAGATGATCTCATCCATCAAGCGCGCGGCGGCTTCGCCGTGACCATAAGCCACGGTGGCGTAATGGCCGAAGTCGTCGTCTTCCACGTCGGTACGCTGCACATCGATGGTGGCCTCGTACTTGTCATTGGTGACGGTGTAGGCTTTTTCTGCAATGGCTTTATGCAACCGCGCGCCGACCCATTTGCGGAAAGACGGCCATTTGGTCAACCAGGCATAGGTCGAGCTTTTGCTGGTGGACTTCATCAACCGGGCAATCATCTTCCAATTGCTCGGGGTATTGACCAGACCTTTATCGAAATTGGCCTGCAGCGTGGTTTTGAGTGCGTCGATTTGCGCTTGTGTCAGCATCGTGTGCTCCTAAAGTCAGGTAATCGGTGCCGGCGATTAGCGGGCGTGTTTTTTCTGCGCGGCCAGGAACTCTTCTTCCGTCACGCCCATTTTTTCCGCAATGGCCTTTTGCTCGGCGGTGAGCGCAGCGGTGCCGGTGGTGTGGCCGTCGCTGGCCTGGCGCTGGGTAATGGGCAGCGGGCCGCTGGTCTCCAAAAACTCGGTCAAGGCGGCCAAACTTTGTTTTTCCGCCCAAGGCTTCAGCGCCGGCGCCATGCGGCCATCGGTCAAGGCGGCGGTAATCAGGTCGGTTTTTTTCTGCGCTTCGGCCGCTGCATTGGCGTCGCTGATTTGCTTGTTCAGCGCGGCCAGTTCGGTGGTTAATGTGTCGCGCTCGGTTGTCAATGCCGCCAGCTGGGTTTTTAATGTGTCGCGCTCGGCAGTCAACGCCGCCAGCGAGGTTTCGGTTTGGGCATGCGTCACGCGCAGCGCGGCGAGTTCTTCTTCGGGTCTTGGCATGTCGGAGGTCTCCGGGTTGAGATTGGGTAAGGAAAAGCGTTTCGAAAGGGCGGCCATGCCGTCGTCATCGTCCAGGCCGTCCAGGCCATCAATGGCGGGGGTATTGGTGAGTGCGACGGAAATCACGTCGAGCACTTCACCTGTGGCGCTGTAGTAGTAAAAAACGGCGCTGATGTAGCGATACTCTTTGTCGGTGATGCGCTGCTGGGCGGTCGTGGTCCAATCCACACCCACAGCGTACAGGCCTTTGCCATCGCGCCACGCCATGTCGTGAAACCAACCGGCGGCAATCACCGGCTGACCGTTCCACTCGGAACGCAGGGATTGGTGTTCGTAATCGATCAGAGTGTCGTTTTTGCGGTCGCGCAGGCGTTGAATCACATTTGCGGCAATCTCGGCGTCCAACTGCCAGGCCTCGCAGTCTTCCGGACGACCATCGGCGGCGCGAAACGGACCGACCGGCAGCAAATGCGCTTCGGTTGGCACGGTGCCGGCAGCGGCAATTTCAAACGCAAGGGATGCGACTTTGACAGCGGGTTTGGACATAGCGGCCTCAAAAAATCAGTTGAGGCGATTGTCCGGGTTTGAGGGGTGTTTGATCAGGCTGGAAATGTTTCCAGGGGATACGTTCTAGTATACGATTGCGTATCGCGTGATAACGCGTTTGTAACCGCGTTCAAAACCCGTTTAAAAGCCCGCAGACGCGTTTAAACAATTTTGGGCTAGGCAAGGATGGCGACCTGGTCGCGCGCGGCGCTTAAATCGCCTCAGATTCGTTTGGCCCCGTCTCGTGGGGCCATGCCGATCGATGCGCCGACGGGAGGTAAATGCGCCGGGTCGATTGCGGGTGTTTTGGTGGCTGGCTCACCGCCCGCTGGAGCCTTTGCCTCCGAGAGGCTTGTTCATAAATCGAATATGCTCATATTCCAGTCGTCGGCTTCACGGCGGATATTTTGGATTTGCCTTGAGCACAGGTTGTACATTCGCGCCTGCTGGGCGATGCTTTCTTTATGCATATTGGCGGTGATGGCGTGGTTACGGTGAACAGCCAACAGCTTGTTTGCCTTTGGGCAAGTAAAACGCCGGTTGGCGTCCAGGTGCGGTTGCAGGGTATGGGCCAGCCGCGCCAGCTCGTCATCGGTCAGCGATAACGCCGAGGATTTGTGCAGAGGAATATGGACATTGACGCCGCCATGGTCGCGCAGCCATTCCTGGGCGCGAACAAACCCGAGCGCGCGCACAATCGCCCGCAATACGGGCGGCAGGGTGGCTAACAGTTCGGGGGCGACGTCGGGGAAATCCATTTTTAGCGTGCCATCCAGGCTTTCAGGGCTTCGATAATGGCCTGGCGCTCTTCGGGCGTCAGGCTATCCAGGTCGGGGACATTGTGGGCGGTTTGGCGGGCGCAAAAGGCCAGCAGCGCCGGGCGGCCGGCGTTGTTGACTTTGCCGGCCTGGCCTAGCTTGCCCCATAGTTTAACGATCATGCCGATCTGCGGCGTGACTTTGTTGGGTTTGGCGGCCGCCGCCGGCTGGTAGGTTTTACGCCGTGGCCAGCCGCGCGCGGCGTAGTCGTCCAACACTGCCGCTAGCTGCGGCACATTGAGCGTACTGGCGCTGACGCGGCCGTTTTGACCGGTGGCGCCGTGGCGGGACAACAGTTGGCGATGCATGTCGTCATCCCAGCCCGGCAGGTGTTTACCGGCCCAGCTGTTGGCGATGCCGACCAGTTGCCGATAGTGCTTTATGAGGTCGCTCATGACTGCGCGTCCTGCAGTTGCGCTACCAGCTCGTCCGCTTCATCCTCCGCCCTGGCGGCTGCCCGCATATCCTCGTTGTAGGCGGCGCGGCTGTCGGCATGCTGCGCGGCGTCGCGCAGGTGTTTGGCGCGTAGGCGCAGTTCTTGAATGCGTTCTTGGGTAGCTATGCGGTCCATTACGCCACCTCCTGCTCGAACGGCACAACGGCAAAATCTTCCACGCCGCTGTTGATGGTGATGCCGGCAATGCCTTGCACGGTTTTGGGGTCGGCCAGCATGGCTTCCTTGTTGGGTTCTTCCTTGGTGCGGATGAAACGCTCCAGCTTGAGCGCCTTCAGGGTTTCCAGCACCTTGTCCACCGCACGGATGCTGACACTGGGCGGCCGCTGACGCCAGCTGACTTCGCCGGTGATCAGATTGGCGGTTTTGCCGCCGTCTTTGCACAGTTCGGCCCGGTTGGCTTCGCACCAGGTCTGAATACCGGTCACCAGGCTATCGACACGGCTTTTCAAGGCCTCGATCTGGTCTTTGCGGCTGGCGGTGATGGCGGCGATCTCGTCGTTCACTTCGGTTTCGATGCGGATCAATTCGCGCTGGGTGTCGCCCAACAATTTGATAGCGATCTGGGTTTGTTCTTTGCTTTGACAGACAAAACTGGCTGCCGGGGCTTTGTGTTTCTTGGCCATGTTGGCTCCTATGGTTGGGGTTTTTCTCGTTCCCACGGTCCCCCGTGGGAATGCATATCGGTCCAGAGTCGACACCCTACGAGGTATCCGGCGCTATGCCGCCTTTCCAGTTGGCAGGCGGCTTGCTCTTGGCCTTCTTCTGCGCGGTCGCCGCCAGTTCCGCCACCGACACCGGCGCGCCGCCGACATTGCTGCGGTTGCGTTGCTGCTCGATCTTGTCTTGCTCCAGCTTGGCCGCCGCCCGTTCGCCGCGACCGGCGATCATGCTCAGCAGATAGCCGTTGCTCTTCAGCGGCAGCACCAGCGATTCCGGCCGGTTGACGACCAGTTTCATCATTTCCGCTTCCCACATCGCCGCCGGCGCCGAGTAGACGATGCCGTTGCGCTTGACTTGCGCGGCCTTGATCTGCGGCACCAGCTCCTTGGTCAGCGCCAAGCGGCGGCTCCAGCGCAGCTCCTGCTTGGTGGGCTTGAACAGCTCCAGATACCGCAGCAGCGCCCCGACCAAACTGATCGGCAAGCCGCCCAGCAACTCGGTCCACTCGTTGCCGGCCACCATTTCCATGGCCTGGACGATGTCGACGTCCTTGCCGCAATACGGGCAGGGTATGGCGCAGGCATTACTCACCGTGCACACTCCAGCACGACGGCGGCCGGCCACTGCCACCACATCAGCGCGCAGACCACGCCCAGCCCGACGGCGGCAATCCAGCCGGACCATTTGTCTGATTTGGCATAGGTCATTTGCGCATGCAGCCAGGCGGCGTAGGCTCGCTCGGCGTCGATGATGCGGAGCAGATAGCCGGCGTAACCGCCTTCCGGCTGGTGGGTAACGGTGTATTGAGGCTTCGGTTCTGTCATGACTCACTCCTATTCAGTTGCAGGGTTAATGCACGCGGCGGCCAACGCTTTGCACATTGACGGCGCGCTCCACGCCATGCGCGGCCAGGTATTGGTTTAAGGTATCCACCAGAAAACAGCCCATGCTGTGCGCGACGGTTTTGTCATCCGATGGGTGGCGCATGTCGTGGGCTTTGATGACCACGCCTTTTTCGTTGTCTTCGATGCTGATTAAGAACGTGCTCATAGGTCTATCTCCTGCTTGGGTCCGGCGGGCATGTCTGCCCAGTGAGTGACCGCACCGTTGGGGTGCTGGTTGCCTTGTACGTCGTAGAAAAAATGCTGAAAGAAATAACCCAGCCAGACGGGCTCATTCAGCGTGGGGTGGTACAGCAACACGGTCATTTCGTCGTCGGGTAACGACTCATTCACGTCCAGCCATTCGATGCCTTCCATTACGATCATGGCCACCTCCTACGCTACCGATTGCAGGCATAACGCCTGTTTAGCCACCGCATCCACCAGCGCTACGTTCAACTCCCGGTTGCCGCGAAACTGGGTAATCGCCGCCACCAGTCCCTCGATCAACATCCGCGCCGAACCTTTGCTATAGGCATACAGCCGCTTGATCACCTCGTCGGACACGTCCTCATCGCCAAAGGCGGCTTGTACCAATGCGCCGGCGTCTTCGACGGTGATGGCCTTGATGGTTTCCGGCCAAAAGCCGGTGCGGCTGCGGATTTGGTCGAACTGGCCGTGGGCCGGGCGAATCAGGCCGGTCAGGTGTTCGGTACCGGCCAGCACGATGCCGATGTTGGCCAGGTCACGCAGGCGGCGCAGAGTGTGCAGCACATGCGGCGTCAGCGTGTCGGCTTCGTCGACGATCAACAGGCTGTCGGTGTTTTGCAGGCTGCTGATGACGGCCTGAAACTTGTCGTCGATGCTGCCCTTGCCCTCGTACCCGGCCACGGTGCGGGCCATTAACTTGATCAGGCTTTGCACGGTCATGGTCGGTGTGGCCTCAATCAAATACGTGTTGGGCGTGGTGCGCTGATAATGCTTGACCGCAAAGGTTTTGCCGGTGCCGACAAAGGCGCTCAGCACCGCAAAGTTGCGGTAGCGGCGGGCCATCTGGCAGGCGGTTTGCGCCAGCCTGAACACGCTGGTTTCCACGGGTGCCAAGGCATCGCTGGCAGTGTCGTCGGCGTGTTTCATCGCATTGGCGACATTGACCAGCATCTTGCTGGGGCTGGTGGCATAACTGCCGCCCAGGATCTGGCTCAAGGTGCTGGCGGAGACGCGGGCCAGCCGGGCCAGTGCCGCTTGTTTGTATTCGCGCTCGGACAACCAAACCTTGATCTGTTCGATCTGGCCGATGTCGTCCGGCGTGTAGTGCTCGGGGTAGGTGCTCATGACAACACCTTGCCTTGCATGCTCATGACGGGTCGTGCATGGCATATAAACTTGCCGGCGCCGTCATGCACTAACAGCTTGTTATCGTCTGCCAGGCTGACCAGCGCATAATTGCCCTCCATTTTATCGAGGTCGTCCGCATAGTATGTGACAGCCTCGTACATGATTTGTCCGCGCCTCACGCGGCGCATATATAGTGTTTCGCTCATGGGGTTACCTCAGTCAAAGTTAAAAAGATCAATCTCAATCTCGGGTTCCGGCAGCGCCGGGGTTTGGTCTAACAGGGTTTGTGCATCGCTGGCGACGGCGTCGGCGTCGATGACCAGGCCTGCGCGGGCTTTCAGTTCGTCCAGCTTTTTCTCGATGCGCTTGGCTTGATCCACCACCCGCTTGTCGCGGCGCTCTTCCAGACGGGTTTTGTCGACCGCGTCGATGGCATTGATTAAATGCGCATCGCAGATCCAGCGGCCGTCTTGGGTGCGGATGACGGCGACGCGGTTGTCCATCAGGTCGTACTCCAGTACCACTTGCAGGTGGTTGTAGGCATGCAGGTCCGGATGGCCGTATTGGCGTTTGTTGTGAGTGATGCTGGCCCGCTTGACCGTCAACACCACCGCCTGCCGCTTCATTTCCAGCAGGTCGGCATGCGGCGGCAGCGGTGACAATTCGCCCCACACCTGGGCGCGGCTGACGCTTTTATCTTCCGGATGCTGGCGTTGTACGTAGCGGGCGATCCAGGCGTTAAAGGCGTCGGCAAATTCCATCAAGGTGGGCGGTTGCAACTTGCCGGCTTTGACGGCCTTAAGGGTTTCGGCGCGGGCTTCGTCGCTCATGTCGTCGCCGCAGTAAAACGCCGGCCGCCAGGCTTTTAAAAAGTCCCGTTTCACTTCCACGAAAAATCGTTCGATCCAGCCTTTGCCGTGCGGGTTGCCGGGTATGGCGTGGATGACTTCGATGTTGTGGCGGGCGTAAAAGCCGGTCATGTCGTCGGACATGAGTTTGTTTTTATGGCCGGAACCGTTGTCCACATACAGAAACAGCGGCACATGGTTCCAGCGGGCGAAGGTTTCCGCCCAGAGGTTTTGCACGGCGGTGGTGCCCTCGTGCTCATCGGCCCGCCAGCCCACAATAAAGCGGCTGCGCAGGTCCATCGCCACGGTCAATTCCGGCCGCCAGGGGAATTTGCCGTCGATGGGGTTGACCAGATAAATATCGGCCATGTACCCGTCGGCCACGTAGACGTCACCCGGCAAGGCGCGCTCGGTGCAGCGGCGGATGTAGGCTTTTTCGGTCAGGCGATACAGGCGGCGACCAATCCTCGCCGGGCTGTGCCTGCCCAACATGGCCGGCACGCTGCTTAGATAATTGCGTACTTGGTCATAGGTGCAGGCAAAGCCGTCTACCTCGGCCAGTTGCCGCCAGACCACGGACATTTCCGGCTGACTGGGCTGGTTGTAATACTCCAACGCCGGCCCCCACCACGCCGGTTGTTCGGTGACGACGCGGCCCTTGTGTTGCTCCAACAGATCGACTCTACCGCCGCCGGCTTTGACGAGTTTCAGCCACTCGAACAACACGCTGCGGGTCGGTGCGGCGCGATTGGCCTTGGCGGCCGTTTTCATGGCGTTCTGCAGGTAGGCATGCAGCGCGCCGGTTTCCGCGCGGGCCAGCAAAGTTTCGATGGCCTTGTTGGCGCTAAAACCGTTGCGCTCCATATCAAGAATAGTGTTGACGATATCGAACCGCGCCGTAGCGACCGCGCGCTGGCTGTCGTTGGCCTCTTTCCAGGGATCGCGCTGGCGTAGCGCGATGACCTGGGCTGTGGGGCGCACGGCGGGGCTGTTATCGTTCATCCTTTGTACGAGTGGGTTGGTGGTGGCCATGGTGCATACCCTCTATTTGTCCTTTTTGGGGCGGCCTGGGCGGTTGGGCCGTGTGTCTTCACGCTTGGCTTTGGCGGCTTCGTGCTTGCGCTCGATCAGCGGGTAATCCAGCAGCCAGCGTTGCGCCTCGTCGTCGGTCAGCCTATGTTTGCTGGTGATGGTGTTGGGCAGATCGACCAAACTATGCAGGCGGATATGTTCGATCACCGAGGCGGCGCGGGCGGCGATGACGTTGGCCGTAACCCACAGCTGCTCGATGCGCAGGTCTTTCTCGGCCACTTCCATATCGTTCAATTGCTCGTTAAACACCGCTTGCAGGCTGTTTAACGCCAGTTCGCATTCGGCTTGGTAGGCCAGACACTCTTCGCGGACCGCGTGGGTTTTCCAGTGAAACTCGTAGTCGCGGTTGTCGCGCTGTTTGAACTTGTTGATCAGGGCGTCGCGGTGTTCGACCTCGGCGTTCAATTGCTGATTGCGCCGTTCGGCAGTTTTCAGCAGATCGCGCAGTTGGTCATAGGTCATGGTTTCGGCTTCGTCGAGTATGTCCTTGCCACTCTCGGCCGCTTGGTCGATGACTTCCTGTGGCATTTTCGCCAGCAACAACACCGGCTTTTTGCCGAGTTTCAGCATCTGTGCGCGCTTGGTCACAGGCAGGCGGCTGAAGAATTTGGCGATGCGGATAGCCTCGTACACTCGTTCTTTCGGCATACCCGCCGCATCGATCCATTCGATAAAAGTGCCGAGTGCGCCGCGTCGCACTCGCTCATCATCGTCGCTTTCCAATCCGCTGGCCGCGTTTTTAATCGATTCCTGAGTCGCCCAAAACGCAAAACCGGCGCGGCATGAATGCCATACGCTACGATTCAATTCTTCGATTCCGGTTTGGAACAGTTCCTCTGATGAAAGCCCGTTAATACCGAATTCGTTAAGGCATTCCGCCAGCTGATTATCGAGTGCGCCGCGTCGCACTAATTTTTCGTGACTGCTAACACCCTGCATTTCCGCATCGATATTCACCAACTCGCCGTCTAGAAATGTCCGCACTGACGGCAGGTCCATCTCTATTTCGTTGGCGTCCATCGGCGCCGCGCCGATACCCAAATCTATTTCCTGTTCAGACATTCTCTGCCTCCTTGATCAACTTGTTTAACTTCTCCGCAATCTCGCGGCCCTCGCCAAAGTGCGCGCGGCTGGTGCCGCGAATTACGTTGGATGCGTTGCGGTAGCCGTAACCCTGGTCTTTTGCCCATTGCTTGAGAGTGCTACCTTGTTTTCGCAGCGCATGAAGCGCTGCGTCTCTATCGACTGCTGCTGACATGTGATAAGCTCCGTTGTGTAATTCAGTCGCGTACATTGTGTTACTCGATTGAGTACTTGTCAAGCTTTTTAGGTGTGCATATGAGTACTTTTGGTGATCGATTGAAAGAGGAGCGGGAACGGTTACGGATGACTCAAACAGGACTGGGCGAATTGGGCGGCGTGCGTAAGCAGGCGCAATTGCATTATGAAAAAAATGAGCGCTTTCCAGATTCGAACTATCTGACGGCTGTAGCAACAGCGGGCGTGGATGTGGTCTATGTGTTGACCGGCATGCGGGCGCAAAACGCCGCCATCACACCCGCGGAAGTGGCGTTGCTGGATAACTATCGAAACAGCACTGTCGATGTGCAGATTGGTGTGGGTCGACTATTAGCGGAAACCGGTCGGGCCGTTGAACGGGCTGAGAAGGTGCAGTATTTGCCACCAGCAGGCGGTTTGGTCATAGGAAATCACTTGAATGCCGTGCATGGTGAGCTGCTTGGCCCGGAAGATTGAAGGCCTGATTGCTTACTTTGGTTTGCAAGATTGGTGGCTGACAGAATTTAGCGAAACCGAGCGCGAACGGATTGAACAGGATGGCTTCGGTAAACCCACGCTAACCCACGGCACCATCAAAGCGACAAGCCACACGGCGCATAGCGTTATTGTTGCGATGGCTGGGTTTTGGCGGCCCACGCCGGAAGAAGAGCGGTTAATATTGCGACTGATGGCGAAGGCTAATGAAATACAACCAATGAATTTAAAGGAGACTGAATGAATGCAACAACACTATTTTTAGCGGCGATCATTTTTTATGCAGCTTGGGTATGGATAGCCAAAAAAAACGGCCAATCAGGCATTATTCAATGGGCCGGCGGTTTTTTAGCGACAACAGTGATTTTTAGCTATATAGGAGCGTCTATCGGCAATGTAATCCCGCAACAGCCGACCGTAGAAATAGCCAAAGCCCCCATTATTGCACCAGAAGAGCCGCAGGTTATCGAAGCGGATTACCAAGCTACAAACCAATCGCAACAGGAGACTCAACCCTCTGAAGATGAAAAACGTCAAGCGACACTTGCATTGATTCGTTCTTTTTCGTTGCAAGACGTCATCACGCTAACAAAACCGCAAATGGAAGACATTCAAGGAGAAGGAGTTAGCAAAGGCACGGCTCTGCTGGCATTTTGGGCAACCGCCTCGTTAAAATGGAACGAACTGATGGCATTACCCAACAGCAAACACGGTTTGATCATGAAAGACTCGTCTACAGAACTGGGCAAGCGGCTATGCGTAAAAGGTTTGGTGATTGAAATCGCGAGGGATAAATCGGTAGAAGAGCCGTTATTTACCGGTGGCATGCTCGATAATGCAGGGCGTATTTACCGGTTTGCAGCGGTTGGATCAACCGGCGATATCGTAGGAAACTCACACGCCGGATTTTGCGGTATCGTCACCGGTCAGCAGCATTACGCCAACAGTATTGGCGGCGTGGCACATGCTGTGATGCTAGTCGGACTGTTCGATTTGCCCGAAAACAAGCCAGCTGAAGTCAAAGCCAAAAAAACTAAAGGTAAATAAATATTTTTTCGTTTCATATTTACAAAACGAAAAAAGAGTGTATTATTTAAACCGTGGAAAGCATCCACACGGGCGCATCGCCGAACTTGGTGCAGGAGAAAAATCATGAACACATCAAACCAATTTGCCACCAAAAAACAAGCTGTTGATTTTTTGAACTCTATCGAATGGCTCGACACCCATTCCGACGATAAAAAATGGTCAAGCACTGGCACTTACTATACTAGTCACGGCGAATATAGCCGTCCAGACTACCAACCAAGACGTTATGCCGATGGCTGGGCTATCCATGTTACTTATTTTTATTATCCAGGCACTTTCAACACCCCATCTGATGGCCGTATGGATGATGAATCTTTTGCAGAGATGTTTTTAAATGACGCTAACCCTTGGTAAGTATCAATAATCTTTATGGCCGCCTCACTTGGGGCGGCATTTGGTGATCAAATGAAAATCAAACTCTACTTCCCGCCCGAATCTATTGATGCGATTAAGGGCATGGGATTGCGTCAAATGTCGCCGGAAACATTACGCTGGACTGCAAATCATCCATCCAGTAATTATGGCCTTGGTGTATTACTGCGTGGGAAATCCGGCGAAATACTCGATGGTCGATCTTTTGCGGCCATGGTTAAGGCCTTTGGCGCGTGGATTGAAGTAGATAGCGAGGATACAGCGAGACGTGTGCATAATGCCTTGGTCACAGCGGCAACCGAAACAGAGGCGGCGGTTAAGGTTAATGACTTGAAAAAAAATGATTAACGAAAAACAATCTGGAAAAATCGGCAATCAAAATGCAGCTAAACCAGAAAACAAACGGCGTAAAGCGATTACGATTTTATTGCCGCCGGATTTGATTGATACGTTGCGGGCCAATGGCAATATGACAGCGCAAATTGAGGCGGCTGTCAGAGCTTATTTAGCCGGCAACTAATACGGCAAATCATCGTCATAATCATCACCCGCCGGGACATTCGTTGCCGCAGGCCCGGTTCCGTTGCTTTTACTCGTTAGCATGTGCATCTCACTGGCGATAATCTCCGTGGTGTAGCGTTCCACGCCGTCTCTGTCTTGCCATTTGCGCGTCTTTAAACGGCCTTCCACATAGATTTGCTGGCCTTTTTTGACGTATTCAATCACCACTTTGGCTAGGCCGGCAAAGAACACGATGCGGTGCCACTCGGTTTCTTCCTTGCGCTCGTGGGTGTTGCGGCCTTTCCAGCGGCGAGTGGTGGCTAAGGTAATGCTGGCGGTGGGTGTGCCGTTGGGCAGATAGCGCACATCCGGGTCGCCGCCCAAACGGCCAATGAGTTGGGCTTTGTTTAGCATGCTGACCTCCAGTGTTGGGTTAAGCAGCGCGTCAGTTGGGTCATGATGGCCGGGCTATATAGGATTAAACACAGCAGCACGGCTATGATCAGGGCGCTGCCGGTAAATAACGGTCTGTTTAAAAAAGCTCTCATCGACACTCCTTTGGAGGTGGTTTGTCATCCGCTGGCAGGTGCAACATGGCCCGCCACACGCGGTTGAATTTCTGCGGGTTGGCGGCTATGGCTTGCCATTGTTCTTCCGTGCGCCCACGGCTCAAGTAAAACTGTTTGATGCGTTGGTATTTGCGGTCGGCGCGGGCTTGCCAGTTCATTTGACAGTCGTTGCATACACAGCCCAGAACACCCCGGTCACTACGCCAACGAAAAACAATGCCAAAGGGCTTCCGGTAACCACTGCCAGCACGCCGAAAATTAACCAGGCGGCGAAAAATTCAATCATAAATTGCACATTGCATATTTATTTCGGTTGGCATTCGAACACCTGGCTGCCAACGTAAAACCTGCCTAGGAGTTTGCACTCTGTAGCAACCTCATGATGGGCCATGCCCCAAATGCACCATCCGAACAGCCATATCAGTAAATGCTTTAGCATCAACTGCAAAAACAGGCTTTTCAATGTCCCACTCCCAACAATGCCCCGCGCTTGGCTTGCACGGGCTTATGCAGCGAGACATCCTTGGCGGCATCCAAACCGGCCGCTTGGGCTTTCCAGTCGTGACCATGTTTGGAGGATGCGCCAGATCGGTCGTCCGATTTCAATCGATCGCCAAAGGTAGCCTGTTTGTAAGCGGCGATGGCAGCGCGCTCTTGCTCGGTGCCGGCGAATTCCTCCACCTGGCGAGCGATGCCCGTTACCCATGCTTGGCAAAACAAATCGGCACGGCGGATTTTGGTCGCGCGTTTCAGGTTTTTTCGTAACGATTCCGCGTACTTCGTGCGGTCGCGTTTGAGAGTGCGGCTTAGCACGTCGAAGGTGTAGGCAGCCAGCTCCGGCTTGATGCCGACGCCCATAAAACGGATGACCGTATTGCGTTTGAAAAAGGCGTTATTGATCCCAATCGAATTAACCGCGGCGCAACCAAATGCATCGGCAATCACGCCGGCCAATTGACTGAGATAAACCGGCGGTCGATGCACCGACTTGGTGTCGCTGGTTTCTTCATGCACCGCAGCCGCCGCCACATCTCCGCTGGTGAGGTTGTACTTCTTCATCAACGCATCGGCCTGGCGCTTGGCGGCTTCGGCTTCCGCCGGGTTGTCGCTGGCTGCCAAGGCCAGACACTTGGCTATTTTGTCGGCAATCTTTTTCAGTTCGGCAGCGGTCACGGCGCAAACCCTCCCGGCATCACCACCCACACCGTCACGCACGGCAGCAGGTTGATACATAGGCGCTTGTTGGCCGCCGACCAGTGGGCGCCAATCCAGAGCGAGCCGGGCCTGATGTGCCAGCCGTAGCGCCATGTTTGAATGGGTGGTTTTTCTGGAATATCGGGTTGCGGTATGTGTTTGGCCGGTCTGGTATAGCGCATGGTGTCCTCCTGTTCTGGCCGCGCACTCTACGCCGGCTGTGTCACCCGGGCAGCGCTGGAAACGTTTCCAGCCTCATCAAGCCTCGCGCGCGCGCGTACTCTGCAGTCTCCGAAAGGCAGTAATCAGCAACAGGAGACGATATGAAAATAAATTTGCACGAGGCATCGACCAAGCGGGGCTTGGTATTCGTGGTCACTGGCTTGGTGGCGGTGGTGTTTTGGTGGTTTGGTAAAGATGTACAGCCTGTGTTAGCGGCTGGCACGTTTGTAGTTGGCGGTTTGGGTGTGGCATTGCCGGATCGTGCGGAGTAGGCCATGAATGCCAATCGCAAAGCGTTTTTGGACATGATTGCCCATTCCGAGGGTACCAGCACCTGTAAGGCCACGCGGCACAATGGTTACGATGTGATTGTGGGCGGTACGGTATTTACGGATTTTTCCGACCATCCGCGTAAGTTGGTGCAACTCAATACCCGCCTCAAATCCACCGCTGCCGGGCGTTATCAGCTTTTGATGCGCTATTGGGATGTTTACAAAAAACAGCTAAAGCTTCCGGATTTTTCGCCGGCCTCACAAGACGCGGTTGCCATTCAGCAGATCAGGGAGCAAAAAGCCCTGGCGGATGTGGATGCCGGCCGGTTTGAGGTGGCGGTGGCCAAGTGCGCCAACATCTGGGCCAGCTTTCCGGGCGCCGGTTATGGCC
Organism: Methylomonas rapida; assembly: GCF_024360925.2. Lineage (NCBI taxonomy): Bacteria > Pseudomonadati > Pseudomonadota > Gammaproteobacteria > Methylococcales > Methylococcaceae > Methylomonas > Methylomonas rapida. The sequence goes on from NZ_CP113517.1 coordinate 630,021, forward strand.
AGCATGAAAATACGTTGGCGGCATTGCAGAAGGCTTATGTTGAGGCTGGCGGGGTGGTGGCATGAGCAGACTCTATCTCGCCGGCCCGATGACCGGTATCGCCGACTTTAATTACCCGCTGTTTAATACCACGGCTGCCAAATTGCGCGCCAAAGGTTTTGTAGTCGAAAACCCGGCGGAAAATCCGGCGCCAGCCAATAACGATTGGCATTTGTATATGCGCATGTCGATTCGGCAAATGCTGACCTGCGACATGGTGGTATTGCTGCCGGGTTGGTCCGGCTCACGCGGCGCGGCCATCGAACATGAGGTGGCCACGCAGCTGGGCATGCCGACTCGTATGGTCGACGATTTATTACAGGAGGCCGTATGAATCCGTTTTTTATCGTGGCCTTGCTGTGCTCTGTCGGTGGCCTGCTGGCGGGCGGTGGCGCGGTAGACATGCTACGCAGGGCCGACATCGCCATTTTAAAGGCCAGCCAAGCCGCTGCCCTGGCGGATGCCGAGCAATTGTACCGGCGCCGGTTGGCCGATGAGCAGGAGCGCGGCTTTGCGCTGTCGGACAAGCTGGCCAAAACCGAAACCCAACTGACCCAACGCACCCTGGAGGTATCCCGTGCCCTTTCTAAAGTTACTACTGGTCGCGCTTGTCTTGGCAATGATGCTGTGCGGCTGCTCAACCGCGCCCCGCGTGACGATCCAATCGTGCCCGAAGCCGCCGGCCCATCTGCTACAGAAAGTGGCGCCGTTGCCACCGATACCGACGTCGCCGGCTGGATCGGCAACGCCCAATGGCAATACGACACCTGCCGAGCCCGCCTCGGCGCATTGATTGATTTCGAGACAGGAAGACCCGATGACCGAACAGAACAATAACGAAGCCGCGCTGGCGCAAAACATAGGCCACTTGACCGGCGAAATCCGTGCCATGCATGCGGCTATCCTGGCGTCGATCGAGCATTTGCGCGAGGACATGCGGCGCATCGAGACCTCCAGCAATGCCCGCATCGATAGGCTGGAAGACAAGATGGCCGATAGGCTGGATGCGGTTGAATCCAAGATCGGCGAGCTGCAAAGCGAGGATAAGCGCATCATCGAGAAGGTGGCCAAGATCGGCGCTTTGGGCGGCGGGGCCGGCGGCGCGCTGGTGGCCGGCATGGTTGAAGTGCTGAAACGGATGAGCTGAACGTGGCGCACACTCCTGAAACACGGGCCAACGTCCGCCGCATGTATGTCGAAGGCATGGCGCTAACCGCCGCCGCTGCTTGCGGCAATGTCAGCTACGACACGGCACGCGAGTGGAAGCGGCTGGGCAAGGAGCGCGGCGACGATTGGGACACCGCACGGGCGGCGTATCGAATCAGCGAGCAAGGCATCGACGAGTTGAACAAGAACATGATCGAAGATTTTGCCCGGTTGGTGTTGACCACGACGCGCGAGCTGGACAACTCGACCATTCCCGCCCACGAAAAAGCCGGCGTGCTGTCGCAGCTGGCCGACGCCCATGCCAAGTTCGCCAAGGCCTTTTCGCGCATCAATCCGCAGTTTAGCGGGCTGAGCGTGGCGCTGGATACGTTGAAAACCGTGGTCGATTTGTTGCAAAAGCGCGATCCACAGGCGCTAAGGGCCTTGCAGCCGCATATTGATGAGATTGGGGCGGTGTTGGGGAAGCGGTATGGGTAAAAAAATGATTACGTCACGAGAAGCGGAAATCCTGGCCCGGCAGGCTATGACCGATTATGTCAACGCCTGCCACTGCCAAACCCAAGATGATGTTGCCAATGTGCTGATGAAGTTGGCGAGCCTATGCGGCCTTGGCATGGTGGCGGTTGTCGGTCATGCCGATGCGGTAGCCAGAATGCAAGGCACGACGGATTACATATCTGAAAACGTATCAGATGTGCTCTGGAAAACCACAAAGGCTCATTGAAATGTCTGAAATAGACATCCAGGAAGTTCGCAACTGGCGCGAGTTCGAAAAGGAACTGGCGGTACTCGGCGAGCAAATCCGCAACCAGATCGAGCTGGAGTGCGAGGCGTTCGCTACCGATCCGGCGGCGAGCCGCGAGCGGCGGGAACGTGCCTGGCACGACTACGGCTATTTCTGCAAAACCTATTTTCCGCACTACGTCCCCACGCCGCATTTCAGCCAGTTTCACGAATTTATCTTCCTGCGCTTTCCGCAAGTGATCGACGGCGCCGCCGATGGCCGCGAGGTGCATCAAGCGCCGCGCGGCGAGGCGAAATCGACCTACGAAACCCAGCTCGGCAGCTTGTGGTGCATCGTCACCGGTCGCAAGCACATGATCGGCATCATCATGAACACCGAGGAACAGGCGGCGGAGATGCTGGAAAGCATCAAGGCCGAGCTGGACACCAATCCACGGTTGATGATGGACTTTCCGGACGCCTGCGGCCGGGGCCGGGTGTGGCAGGCGACCACGGCCATCACCGCCAACAACATCAAGATTCGCATCGGCGGTACCGGCAAGAAAATCCGCGGTATGAAACACGGCCCGCATCGGCCGGATTTGATCTTCCTGGACGATCTGGAGAACGACGAGAACGTCAAGGACAAGGGCCAGCGCGACAAGGTGCAGAAGTATGTACTCAGCGCGGTGCTGGGCTTGGCCGGACCGGGCGGCGGCATGGATGTGTTTTGGGTCGGCACCAGTTTGCATTACGACGCAGCTATCAACCGTGTCAGCCGCGCGCCGGGCTGGCGGCGCAAGGTGTTCCGCTCGATTTTGAAATGGCCGGACCGGATGGACCTTTGGGACCAGTGGGAAGCGTTGTACACCCGTAGCGGTGACGATGACGAAAAGGAACAGTTCGAGGCCGAGGCGCTGGCGTTTTACCAAAAGCACAAGAAGGCGATGGATGCCGGAGCCGTGGTCAGTTGGCCGGAGGTGCGGCCTCTGTACCGGTTGATGTGCATGCGGGCGATCAATCACGACGCGTTTTCCCAAGAGCAGCAAAACGAAGCCGGCAACGATGAAAACGCGCCGTTTAAGGGCGTTCATTTCTGGGTCAATCATTTGGCCGAGTGGATATTTTTCGGCTCTATCGATCCCTCGCTGGGCAAAAAAGGCAAGCCGAAGGGTGACCCATCAGCGATTCTGGTCGGAGGTTTGGACCGGCGGACAATGACACTGGATGTGGTTGAAGCCGATATCGCCCGCCGCGTGCCCGATTTGATCATCAGCCGCGCCATCGATCTGCAAGCCGAATATAGCTGTATGGCCTGGGTCGTGGAGACCATTCAGTATCAGTATTTTTTGCACACCGAGATACTCAAGCGTGCGGCGCTGAAAGGCATTGCATTTCCGGGCATTCCAGTGGAACCGGATACCGACAAGGCGCTGCGCATCATTAGCTTGCAACCGCACATCAACAACGGGCTAATTCGCTTACACCGCAGCCAGTCCACATTGATAGAGCAGCTGAAGTTTTGGCCGGAAGCGGACCACGACGACGGCCCGGACGCGCTGGAAATGCTGTGGCAAATCGCCAAACAGTTTGGCGGCGAGTGGGATTACACGCCGGCAGGCAGCAGTCGCGGCCAGCGGCGCTCCACCAGCCGGGGCAATAGCGATTATGACGAGGATTGGGATGATGATTGACGATGAAGAATTATTTGAATTTGAGGTTAGCTGTAGCAAAACTAAAAGTTCAGATGAACGAATTTCCTGTGCGGTATACACAGTAGGGTTGTATGCAAAGGATGAAGCCGCGGTGCGTAAAATCATGGCTGATGAAGAGCCGGATTTGACGATTGATAGCATCAAACTCATAGGACCGGCATAACATGATCAAACAAGCCAAAGCCGCCTTGGCCGCGCTGGCGGGCGTCAGCAAGAAAGGCCTGCAAGTGTTGCAAGCCGGTGCCCGCTCCACGCAAAGCACGCCGATGAATTACAACAGCGTCAACACGCTGGACCCGACCCGGCTGGCGAATGCGTTTGCCCAGGCCGACCAGGGCTATATCACCGATCAGGCGACGCTGTTCGAGTTGGTCGAAGAGCAGGACGCGCATATTTTTTCGGAGCTGGCCAAGCGCCGCCGCGCGGTGACTGGGTTGAATTGGGACTTGCATCCGAAAGACGATGCCACCCAGGCGGAGATCGACAGGACTAAAGAGCTGAAAGACATGCTGTGTCAGATCCCGCGCTTTGAAGATGCGCAGTACGATTTAACCGATGCCATCGGTAAAGGCCTGGCGGCATTGGAAATCGAATGGCGGACCGGCGCGGAGTGGGTGCCGGCGGCATTGCATTGGGTGCCGCAGCGCGAGTTGGAGATTGACATCAAAACCGGCGATCTGCTGTACCGCAAAAACGGCATGACGGAAGCCTTGCGGCCGTGGGGCTGGGTGATCCACGAGCACCGGGCGAAGTCGGGGTACATCGAACAAGCCGCGTTGTTCCGGGTGCTGGCCTGGACCTATGCCTACAAAGCCTACAACGTGCGCGATATGCAGCGCTTCCTGGAAGTGTACGGCATGCCGTTGCGACTGGGTAAGTATCCGGCCGGCATCGGTAAGGCCGAGCGCGATCAGCTGCTGCGCGCGGTGCGCAATATTGGCAACGACGGTGCCGGCATCGTGCCCAGCACCATGACCATCGATTTCGTCACCCAAACCTCGACCGGCAATGTCACCGACTTTTTGAACGCGATCCAATATTGGGAGCGCAAGCAATCGATGGCGATCCTGGGCGGCACGTTGACCAGCCAGGCGGACGGCAAGACCAGTACCAATGCGCTGGGGGCGATTCACGACAAGGTGCGACGTGAAATCATGCTGCACGATGTGCGGCAGATCGACCCGACCATTAACCGCGATATCGTCCGGCCGATTGCGTTATTGAACGGCATGTTCGCCGAAGACCGTATGCCGGAAGCGCGGCATGATACCTCTGATGAAGTCGATCAAAAGGCGATGGCTGAGGTACTGGATCTGGCGGCGGCGATGGGCATGGAGATCGATGTGGATTGGGCGCATAAGGCGTTGCAGATCCCCAAGGCTGGCAAGGACGCGAAGATTTTAACGGTGTCCGGCAAATCGCCCGCGCCGACCCAAGCCGGGGCGGCATTAACCCGATTGGCAGCACTGGCCAAGCAACAACAGGACGGCGATATCGTCGGCAATTACAGCCAACAATTGGCCGCGCTATGCATGCCACACGAAGAGGCGGCGATTCAACAGATTGCAGCGGTGGTGGCGGCGGCGGGCTCGTTTGATGAGGCGATTGCTGGCATCGAGGCGCTGAATTTGGATAGTAACGCCTGGGCCGGGTCGTTGCAGCTGGGCATGGCGGCGGCGCATTTAGCGGGGCGCGGCGATATCGGCGGTGCAAAATGAGTGTGCATATCGAATGGACGCAGGGCGTGGCGCGGACGTTCGATCCCGGCATGCGCTTCGAGGATGCGGCGCCGTTCGTATCCGTCGTGAAATTGGACAAAATCGGGCCGGATACGGTGCTGCTGTCGGCGGATTTGTCGCAACGTAAACTCAATCGTGGCGATATCGCCGATTTGAAAGCCGCATTAGCCGCGGCCGGGTTTGAGTTGGTGCATTGCTGGCGCAAGATCGGCCGCAAAGTGCCTTACGGCGGCAGAGTGATCCGCACCAAGGGCCAACTGGCACTGTGGGAGATACCGTTGTGACCGATTCGCCGGCCCAACTGCCGTTTAAAGAGGCGATTGATTTTTATAAGGCCAAAATCCAGCTGCCGACCGCGAGTTGGACCGATATTTGGCAGCAGCAACACAGCCACGCCTTTGTCGTGGCCGGGGCGGCGCACGATGCGCTGGTCGAAGACTTCTATAACGCGATTTTCGATGCCAAGCAGAACGGCGGCGGTTATGAGGATTTTCGCGGGCGGTTTGACGAGATAGTGGCCAAGCACGGCTGGAGTTATAACGGTTCCGCCGGCTGGCGGAGCAAGGTGATCTACGACACCAATATCAATCAGTCGTACAACGCTGGACGCTATCAGCAAATGGTGGCGGTCAAGCATCTGCGACCGTATTGGGAGTATGACCACACATCAATCGAGCATCCTCGGTTGGAGCATAAGGCCTGGGACGGGCTGATTTTGTCGGCGGATGACGTCTGGTGGGATACGCACATGCCGCAAAACGGCTGGGGTTGCCGGTGCCGGGTCAATTCGCTGTCCAATTATGAAGCGGAACAGGCCTGGCAGGCCAAAGGCATGACCGGCCCGGACACCGCGCCGCCGATCGAGTGGGAGGAAAAGACGGTCGGCAGCAAAGGTGCGTCGCCGCGCACTGTGCGGGTGCCGAAGGGGATTGATCCCGGCTTTGCGTATAACCCCGGCAAGGCCTATCTGGAACCGACGACGGTGCCGCCGTTGACGGGATATGGCGCTGTGTTGAAACAGCGCGATAAGCCCTGGCCGACTGGGTTTAAGGTGCCGGAAATGCCGAAGCCGACCAAGGTTTCGCCGGCTATTTTGCTGCCGGCCGATATCGCGCCGGAGGTGGCGGTGGCGGAGTTTTTGTCGATTTTCGGGGCGACGATGGAGGAAGGCGCGGCGTTTACCGATGCGGCTGGTTCAACGCTGGCGATTACAAAGGCGTTGTTTGCCGATGGTGCGGGCGGCGTTGCGATTTCTGCTGATTTGGTCTCGAATATCAATTTATTGGCGATGACGTTACTGGAGCCGGATGAGATTTGGTGGCATTGGGTGCGCGATGAGGCGGATGTCGGCCGGTGGCGGCTGAAACGGCGCTATTTGCGGGCGTTCGAGGTGGACAATAGCAATCAATTTGTCGCTGTATCGTATGAATGGGGCCGTACTGGCTGGGCTGGCGACCAGATTACGGCGAGTAAAACGCAAGCAGACGCGTGGTTGGACGATAGCCGAATCGGCCGGCCTCTATATATAAGGTGATGCTATGCAATTTGAGATCGAATTCGAGGTGGGGCATCTGGAGCGGGTGCTGGAGGCGGTAAGACGTGAGATTGCAACACCGGAGGAGATGCTGGACAGCATCGGCGAGTCGCTGTTGCGGGTTAACAGGCGGCGGCATGAACAAGGCGTCGATCCGGAGGGTAAGGCATGGAAAAAGCTATCGTCATTGACGCTGGCTGAGGGTAATCGCAAGGGCGGACCGCTGAAAAAAACCGGTCGGATGTTGGCCAGTCTGAATTATCAGGTTTCAGCTAATACGTTGATTTTAGGATTTGATGGACAAAGGGATTCAATGCTGGCTGCCATTCACAACGCAGGCGCAGATCCGTATGTTATTCGGCCGCGTACTAAAAAAGCGCTGGCATTTGCGGGTATAGTTCGTAAGCGAGTGAATCATCCAGGACTGCCGAAAAGGGAGCTTGTTGGCTTTCCGGATAGCGATAAAAACTTGGTAGAAAATGTGACGGTCGATCATCTCACACGTGTTTTAACGCGCGTTCGATGAACGAATAAACGGCCTTTAATCGGTAATTAATCCGTAATCGGCGGTAGTGTTTTTCCAAAAAAGGACATGGTTTTTCCGCGTTTTCATGCCAATTTTGTCCGGAATTCAAGATTTTTTGCTTTTAGCCTGAATCCCGCGAATTTCGGGGTTTTCGGGGCGAATTTGGGTGTTGTAACTGTCCGTTTTCCACCTCCTCCCTACTATCGGCATTCTCAGCGGCGCCTTGGGCGAAGAAGCCATTGCCGAACCGTTAATACCCTGGCTGCAGTCATTCCCGTTTTTCGCCGCTTACGCTGAAAAACTGGCCTTGGTGGCGACGGTGCTATCGATCACCTTTTTATCCCTGATTGTTGGTGAATTGGTGCCTAAGCGCCTGGCGCTGAATTTTCCGGAACGCATCGCCGCGCTGATTGCGCGCCCCATGCACGGCTTGTCCTTGCTGGCCTTACCCATAGTGAAACTGCTGAGTTTGGCGACGGAAGTCACGTTATGGCTGCTGCGCATCAAGCCGAAAAACGAACCGTCGATGACCGAGGAAGAAATCAAGTTGCTGCTGGCGCAAGGCACCGAGGAAGGCGTGCTCGAAGAGGCCGAATTCCGTTTCATGGAGAATATCCTGAGGCTCGATAAGCGCAACGTGGCTTCCATCATGACCTGGCGTCAGGACATCGTCTGGCTCGATCTGCGCAAGCCGTTCCAGGAAAACCGCCAATTGATCGTCGAAAATTCGCACGGCATCTTACCGCTTTGTTCCGGCGGGCTGGAAACGGTGGTTGGTTTTATCAAGGTCAAGGATATTCTCGACCGGGTACTGATGGGCGACCAACCCAATCTAAACCAGATCATGGTCAAGGCATTGTACGTGCCCGATTCCATAAGCCTGATGGGCTTGCTCGAGCAATTCAAGCAATCCCACTTGCACACAGCCCTGGTCGCCGATGAGTATGGCGAAATCAATGGCTTGGTGACCTTGGGTGACGTATTGGAAGCGATTGTAGGTACGTTGGCGACCAGTCCGCTAGAAGACAGGCCGGAAATCTTGCAGCGCGAGGATGGTTCCTGGCTGGTGGATGGCATGGTCGACATTCACCAATTCCAGAAACAATTCGACCTGGATGAGCTATCCGAAACAGCCGATGTCCGTTTCAATACGGTTGGCGGTTTCATATTGTTGCACCTTGGCTATGTGCCCAAAGCCACCGATCATTTTGAATTCCGCGGCTTGAGGTTCGAAGTCGTCGATATGGATGGAAATCGTGTGGACAAGGTGCTTATTTCCAAAAGCGAAGGTGAAAACTGATCGGCCTCTACATGATCGCAGGTATCGGATTGCCCGCTGTCGTTCTTTTTACCAGCACAGGGAGACTGGATTGAATGATAATGAAACCCAGCTTTGAATCTGTGAGTTTTGTAATCCAAAGAGCAGTAGAAACTCGATTATTTCAAAGCAATTACTGGGTTTCGAGTTGCTCTACCTGGCCATCGGGGGCAGCCGGTCACTAAGAGACATTCGATCCACCTAAAATAGCGTTTATTGAATGGCTAGAGTTCTTCATACTGCGGACGTTCACTGAAGTATGGTTATCTCCTTGCGTTCTTTCTATTTTCAACAGCAAGGAGCTGTCAGTGTCTCATTTTATTAAGGTGATGCCAAGACGAGTCTTTCTTAAAGGTGAAAGGGGTACCTCACCTTTATGAGCCTGTAAAGTGTAGCGCAGTGAGGTCAAATCGTCATTAATAGCTTGTTCTTCGGTCGCATACTCAGCCTGTGTTATCAAATTCGCTTTGAGCTGTTTAGCAACTGCTTTAAGTTGAAGCTCCTGTTGTTCAATCTCCGCAGTTAATAAGCGAACAGTTGTTAATGTGCCAAGCCTATACTGAACTAAGGCATCATCATTTAATTGCAGTAATTCTTCAGTATGCTTTCCATATGGCGTTCGGGCCTCAACCTTACCCGTTTTGGAATTGAACCGAAGATGAGCAGCCATCCCATGATCGCAGGGGTTTACAACGTAAGGCCCAAGTTTTTCGTCAAGCGGCCAATCATTGTTCTTTCGACTATTGCAGTTACCGCAGCAATAATACAAATTATCATAGTCGCAAACTAGGTTTGCGAATCGAGGGATACTCTTTGGCCTGTAATGATCAACACCAAAGTTGAGATTTGGCGCGCTACTGTCAGGTTGGCGACAGTACACACATACTCTGGAAAACTCTGCTTGCAGATAACGCTTGTACGATTGGTAGCGCTTGAACTGCCGTGGTGAAAGTTGTCGCCTGTGCTTGGTTTTAGGGTACTGAAATACCGTCACAGTTTAGATTGAATTCCAAGGCGCTTTGCGCGTTCTTCGCGAGCTGCGCGAATGCGAGCTAACTGCGCATTTGCATCCTCTAAGGCGATTACTTGCTCTTTAGATACGAGCGGCGCGCGCTCCGAGAGACGACTATTGAGAATTTCCAATCGAGCCAATATTTCCGACGACTGGGCGTTTCCACTTGCATATTTGGCTGCCATCAATCTGACGCGCTGCTTAGCGATTTGATCGACTTCTACGCTTCGCTGCGGCACAACGTTGGCCGAAGTATAAAAATTTACGGACTCTTTTAACGTAGGAGTTGATTCTAAGGGCGGCTCTAATTGCGGTATTGGTGGCTTGGTCTGCGCAAGTGGTCCTTTTGTTGTGGAAAATAAATCAACAGCCTTAGCCTCTTCGGTTACAAATGCAGTCTGGTTTGTCAGACCTTTGATTTCTGGAGTGTTTCGATCGCGCGACCTTGGCTGAAAAGGTGCGATATTAAGCGCAACTACCGGATTAATAAATGGCGTATGGTCTATGTAGAAATCCATGATTTCACTCAGGCTCTCTTCTGGTGACTTTCAGATGACAAATGTTCACGAGCTTTGGGTCCTAGTGCCCAATCGAAGACATCAAAGGCTTGTGAATGCATTACGTCTAAAGCTTCCCCAGTGTTGACAAGTTGTATTTCATTGCGGAATGCATCAATGTCTAATAAATACTGAGGAATCATTTCTCCTGCGGTTTGTTTGGGTTTCAAGACTATGCCGTGTTGCAACAAACATCCGCCATCATCCGCCATAAGTTGCAGCTTGCCAGCGTATTCATGAATCCCTTTGAAGCATCCTGAAAGAAGAGGACCAACGAGTTCAGGATTCACCCAACCAAGCACTGGATTGGTATCGCTGTCGACTATATTGATATAACGAAGACCAATCCGGGTGAAGAAGTCTGAATCGATAATTTTGGACGCGGCCTCGACTACGCGCAACACTCTTTCTCTCATATGCGCATAATCGCTGTATGCGGTAGTTTCCACTGAAAGGGAGCTTTGTTTTAACGATACTGTCCAGGTAAACTTTGCCGACCGGAAGATATGAGTGTGAGTATTGTTTGAGCTGTTAGCGCCGATCCCCAAACTAACTTCATTCGCCAATTCAAGGTGAGGGTATTCCTTCCTTAGTGCTTTGACCAAAGCAGCCGGAGGTCGGGGCTCGCCGAGCTCCATGAGCGTAGGGAAACGAAGCTCGCAAACAGCTTGGTGTAAGAAGTTGCGCTTATATTGGTCAACATTCCTAGAACGGAGAGTCACTAAGGAGTCCGCATTCCAATTTGGTGCCATGCTGTTCTCAAGGTGTATGAGGAGGATTATTTTAAATCGCTCTGAATTCTCCCATACGCTAACCAATTAGTCCACCTGTAGAATTTCCTACGGCCAATTAGTTCTGAATGACGGCGTAATGAACTAGACCTGCCGGATGTCCATGCTGAAATAGAACGTCTCATTGGGGTTGCTCGTTGTCGGTCAAGTCGCCGCTGATACCTATGTCGAAAAATAACCAGTCCAGAAAAAGTTGGTTTGCTTGGGATAATTGTGGGCTGCAACAGTCATATCTTAGTGTCGCCTGTTTTGGCGTTATTTAAGATAAACTGCCTCAAACAGCAATATCGATTGATTTTGCTCGTCGTATAAAGTCAGTCTTTCGCCTTGTATTGAATATCGCCGGACTCTGTTTAACGCGTCAAGAAAAGTGCTTTCTAGCTCCATAGTTTCGGCACACGCCATCCTAGTCGTTGCCAAATTCCCAAATTCCAAACGATCATTGTTCTGTTTGTATCCACCCGAAAATCGATTACAGCCGGAAAAACCATGGACATGGTTTTCCCCGCCGCCTGTAACCAGGCTGATTTCTTTTCCTCCGGCGCCCAGTGCTGCGGGCTTGCCATTGATTTCCAGGAGTTTCCAATATGTGTTGACTAGACTAGCATCGGGTTTACTGGCTTCTGCTTTCATGGATGGCGTCGCCACATGGGCGGCATCGTTATTAGCTGCGCAACCAAACAAGGAAAACACGGGTAAGCAGGCAAATACCAGAGCTTGTTCGTACCTCGGGCGATATGATGTCATCTAAATTCTCCGGTTAAAAAATACCTATGGCCGTTCAGTCAAGGGTACGCACCGCTTGCCCTTTGAGACAATGCCAGCGCTTCATGCCCTATCTTTTTATATTGTGTTGCAGCTCAAGCGATTCGGTTAAGTTATAGCCATTATCATTTAATAAATCGCCGACAAAAAACAGGCGCATTTCGATGATCCAGCCGATTTTTCTTTGGTTGTTATTCTCGATGATGACGGTCGATAGCTTGTTATTATTATCAATGATATTGGTCACTATCGTTTTAGGATTATTGATGTCTTCCTTCAGTGCGCTAGAGACTATGCGCTGAGCCGATTCCAGGGTTAGCACTTGGTGCGTGACCGGTATTTGAGACAGTTTTTCTTCTATTAATGATTGCGCCTTGAAATAACCAATATCGTAGGCAAGCTTGGCAATCAGGCTAATGATAATCGCCACGCCCCAAACAGACAGGCCAATTTTCAATCGTCTTCTTACGCGGGGATGGGATAGTCTTTTGAGGAAAACGTTAAATTTCATTTTAGTGCGGTGTTATGACTTTATTTGTTATTTTTCAATAGTGAAAAAGACAAAATAATTTTTGCAGAGTTCGCGGCGGCGATTGGCATAAGGCAATTAAAGCAACGGGGATGCGGGCATTTTGTGTCGCGTGCGGCACAAAATGCCCGCGAGATGGAAATTACTGCAAATCCGCCACAATCTTGTCCCTCACCAATTGCCCGGACAGCGTCACCATCGGCATGCCGCCGCCGGGATTGACGCTGCCGCCGACGAAATACAGATTGGATAATTCGCTGCTGCGCTGCGGTGCCTTGAAACCCAGGTTTTTGAAGCGGTCGGCGACCACGCCGTAAATCGAGCCCTGGTTTGAATAATATTTGGCCTGAATATCCAGCGGGGTCCAGTATTCTTCGGTTACGATGTGTTGGCGTAAATCCGTCAGGCCCATGCGTTCGAGCTTGACCAGCACCCGTTCACGCAAGGCCCAGTAAGCATCGGCGGTCAGCGGTTTATCGGGATCGATATGTGGGATGTGCGGCAGGATTTTGATGATCTCGCAGCCGGCCGGCGCCTGGGCGGGATCGGTCTTGCACGGCGCGACCAGATAAATGGTCGGATCGTCCGACAGGCGATGGCTTTTGAATACCGCATCGAAATGTTCGCGCGGGTGATCGGAATAAAAGAAATTGTGGTGCGCCAGTTGCGGATACGACCGGTCCACGCCCAAGTGCAGCACCAGGCCGGAACAACTCGGCTCGAAACGCTGCATTTTTTTCAGTTCGCTGGCCGGGCTGCGCAGCAGTTTTTCCATGGCTGGAATCACTTCCATGTTCGACACTACGATGTCGGCCGGCAGCACGTCGCCGCTCGCCAACTTTACGGCGCTGGCTCGGCCGTCCTGTTTTTGGATTTCCGACACCTCGGCATCTAAACGAATCTCGACGCCCAATTCCACGGCCAGTTTTTCCATGGCCTGCGCCATGCCATACATGCCGCCTTTCACGTACCACAGGCCGTAATGATATTGAATGTAAGGCAACAGGTTCATCAAGGCGGGCGCATCGTAAGGCGAGGAGCCGACGTATTTGATGAAGTAATTCAGGATGTCGACCAGCTTGGGGTCGGACACAAAGCGGCGCACGCCCTGGTCCATGCTGCGGAAAACATCGAAACTCAGCAGGCTGCGCAGTGGGCCGTAAAACTTGAGTAAATCCCAAAAACCGTCCAGGCCCTTGGCGAAGTAACCGGCTTCGGTTTCGGTGCAGAGGTTTTTGGAATAATCCAGAAAGCGCTGGAATTGCGCGTAAGTGCCGGGGCCAAGCTTATCCAGTTCGCGGCGCTGGGTTTCGGCGTCTTCGCACAAGTCGATCACGCGGCCGTCCTCGAAAAAATTGCGCCAGTGCGGCTCGACTTTCTGGATTTGCACGTAATCGGCCATGTTTTTGCCGGCCCCTTTGAACAAGGCCTCAAAGATGTGTGGCATCGTCAAAATGGACGGCCCCAGATCGAAGGTGAAGCCGTCTTTTATCATGATGTTGAGCTTGCCGCCGACCTTGTCGTTTTTTTCGACGAGTTGCACGGAAAAACCTGCCGTGGCCAGCGAAATGGCGGCGGACAGGCCGCCGAGACCGGCGCCGATCACGATCACGCGTTGGTTGTCATTTGAGTTCATTAGTCATCCCGTGTCCAAGAAAACAGCAGTTTCAGGTTTTGCCAGCGTTGTGCCCAATCGAAAATGGAAAACTCGCGGAAGGCTTGCAGCGCTTGCTGATTGCGCCGGCCGCGCTGAAGCATCGAGTCTTCGTCGTAGATAAAATCGAGAAAACCCTTGAAATTTTCATAGCCTGATGCGCTGTAAGGGAACCAGTTGGGTTCTTTGGGCAAGCGGCTGCGATTGGTCAGGCCCGATACCGGGTAGCTGAAGTTCAGCAAGCCTTCGGCGCCGTGATAACGGCCAAAACCGCTTTGCTTGACGCCGCCGAACGGCAGGCCGGAATGGCCCACGTTTTTCAATACGTCGTTGATCGCCCAGTTGCCAACATCTAGTTGTCCAGCAAGGCGCTCGGCTTTGATTATATCCTGGCTCCAGATGCTGGCGTTTAGGCCCAGATCGCTGTCGTTGGCAAGCGCGATGGCGTCGGCTTCGTCGCTGAACGTCATGACCGGCAGCAACGGACCGAAGGTTTCTTCGCGCATGACCTTCATGCCGTGGTGCACGTCCCAAAGCACCACGGGCTGCACGACATTGCCGTCGCGCAGCAGCGGGCCGGAGGCCTTGGCGCCCTGGGCGATGGCGTCCTCGTAATGGGTCTGGACGATGTCGATTTGCCGGGCGGACGTCATCACTCCCACATCGCCGTGCGGGTCATGGCCGACCTTGAGCTTGGACAGGCCCTTCAGCAGCATGGCCAGGAGTTCCGCAAAACAGGCTTGTTGCACGTACAGACGTTCGACCGAGACGCAGACCTGGCCGCTATTGCAAAACGCGCCGTACAGCGCGGCAGCGCTGGCGCGCTTGAGGTTGGCGTCGGCCAGTACCAGCATGGCGTCCTTGCCGCCCAGCTCCAGCATGACCGGAATCGGATGCCGGGCGGCGCGTTGCATGACCGCCCGGCCGGTCTGCAGGCCGCCGGTGAAAAACACCAGATCGGGGCGGGCGTCTATCAGTTCCGCCCCGGTTTCGCCGGTGCCGATGACCCATTGCACCAACCCGTCCGGCAAGTCCAGCTTGGCGAACAAATCGACGATCAACTGACCGACCGGCAAGCAGAGTTCGGAGGGTTTCAGGATCACCGCATTGCCGGCCAGCAAGGCGGTCAGCAGCGGAGCGACGCTCAGGTGGAAGGGATAATTCCATGGCGAGATCACCGCAACCACGCCGTAAGGGCGGCGTTCGATGCGGGCGGTGGCGGCCGGAAACGCGAACGGCGAGGTGGACACGGCGCGCGCGCGTAGAATTCGCGGCGCCCGCTTTTGATAATACGCCAGCAAATCCAGCACCGGATAAATTTCCCCCAGCAAGGCCTCGGTGCGAACCTTGCCGGTGCTGAGACGGATGGTTTCGCAGAGATTGTCCAGGTTATCTAGCAGTTGTTTTTTCAAGGGCAACAGGCGTTTGACCCGTTCCGTGACCGGCAGCTCGCGCCAAAGCAGGGCGGCGCGGCGGGATTTTGTCAGCTGTTGCTGAATGAGCGCCGGCTCGCTGACTGGAAAATGTCCCAGCAAGCGGCCATCCAGCGGGGAGACGGCTGCCATCGTCGTCATACTCAGGCTTTGGCTTTTTTCAGCCAGGTGCTGTGTGCTATGTCCTTGAACCGCACCCGGTGTTTCTGGGAAATCAGTTTGGCCGAAATCCGCGCCGATTCGTAGATGGTCGGTAAACCGCTGCCGGGATGGGTGCCGCCGCCGACCAGATAACAATTGGCCAGTTCTTCGAAACGGTTGTGCGGCCGCCAGTACAGCATCTGGCTGAACTTATGCGACAGGCTGAAGGTGGCGCCCTTGTAAACGTGCTCGTCCGTTTCCCAGGTTTGCGGCGTGATGATTTTTTCGCATTCGATATGGGCTCTGATGTCAATCAAGCCCAGCCGCGCGCCCAGCGTGTCCAGCACCTGTTCGCGCACGTTTTGGCAATGGGCCTGCCAGTCCAGGCCGCTGTCGTTGTTGGGCATCGGCACCAGCACGTACAGTGCCGATTTGCCGGCTGGCGCCAGGCTGTCGTCGCTGGCGCTGGCGTTCTGCACGTAAAACGAAAAATCGTCCGTCAGGGTTTTGTTGTCGAAGATGTTGCGGATATTGGTGGTGTAATCCTTGGCAAACACGATGGTATGGTGCGGCAGATCGTACATCCTGTCCAAACCCAGATACAGCATGAAGGTCGAGCAGGAATATTCGCGCCGTTTCAGGTTTTCTGGGGTGTATTTTTTCAAGACGCCCGGTTTGACCAGATGCGTCATTGCGTGGGCGAAATCCGCGTTGATGATGACTTCGTCGCCGCGCAGCTCCGCGCCATGTTGTAATTTGACGCCCTTGGCGACGCCGTTTTCGATGATCAACGACTCGATTTCGCTGTTCAAGTGAATTTCGCCGCCGTTTTCCGCGATCACTTGCGCCATGGCCGCCGCGATGCGGTTCAGGCCGCCCTTGACGTGATAAATACCGTATTCGTGCTCCAGATAGGGCAGCATCGTAAACAGTGCCGGGCATTCCCACGGCGACATGCCCAGATACTTGGACTGAAAGCAAAAGGCCAGGCGCATTTTTTCCTGGTTGAAATACTGGCCGAGATTATTGAACACGCTTTTCGGAAAAGCCAGCCACGGCAGGGCCTTGATCAAGTCCAGCGACAAAAAGGATTTCAGGCTGGAATAATCGCGGGTGATGCAGGGATACAGCGCGTTGAAGCGTTTGCGTTCCTGCGCCATGAACTGTTCGTAGCCGTCCGTGCCTTCGTCGAATACCCGTTGCAATTCGGCGCGCATGTTCTCGCGGTCGGAATAGACGAAGATGTCGCGGTCGTCGTACAGCAGGCGGTACATCGGGCTTAGCGGCAGGAATTCCAGATAATCCTCGCTACGGCGCTCGCACAGTTCGAACATTTCGTCCAGCACGCCTTTCATCAACAAGAATGTCGGACCGGTATCGAAGGTAAAGCCGTTCATGTTGATCGGGCGGTTGCGGCCGCCGATTTCTGCATGTTTGTCGAAAATCGATACCTTGAAGCCGCGCTGGCTCAGCAACATGCCGGCGCAAAGTCCGCCGGGACCCGCGCCGACGATGATGATGTGTTTGGTGTTGGCCATGATGATCCGTTGATGCGTTGTCGCCAGGATGATGGTGAAAAATCGCTTAATTTACCAGCAAAACTCAAAAGCTCCAGCGGCTTTGCGAAACGGTGGAAAAAAGCCTAGCCCGGCGGCTGCTTCCGTGGTCATAACCAGCCCGCGCGTTTCAGGCGCCAATAGAGTATAAAGCTACAGAGCAATACACCACCGACGACCAGCGGGTAGCTGTATTCCCAGTCCAATTCCGGCATGTTCCTGAAGTTCATGCCGTACCAACTGAAGATCATGGTGGGAACCGTCAGAATTGCGCCCCATCCGGCCAGGCGTTTGACGACTTCGTTTTGCCGGACGGTTTCGAAGGTCAAATGCACTTGCATCGCCGCGATCAACATTTCCAACATGCCTTCGATGGCACGGTCGATGCGGCTGATATGGTCGGCGATGTCGCGGAAATAAATGCGCACGTCCTTGGGGATGTTGATGTCGTGCGAATGCATCAGCACGTTGCAAATGTCGATGACCGGCATGATGATGCCTTGCATTTGGATCAGTTCGCGTTTCAGTTGATAAAGCCCTTCCAGGGTTTTCCGGCTGGGGTGGTTGGTGAAGATGGCCGATTCCAGCGCGTCGAAGCGTGCCTGCAGACCATCCAGCACCGGCATGTAATTGTCGACGATATGGTCCATCACCGCGTATAGCGCAAAGCCGGGGCCTTTGGCCAGTTGGTGGGGCAAGGCTTCGCAGCGGGCGCGAACTTTGCTATGGCTTAATGAGGCGCCGTGCCGCACTGTGATCAAAAAACGGTTGCCGACGAAAAAATGGGTTTCGCCAAATTCAATACGATCATTTTGTAAAACGGCGGTATGCAGCACCAAAAACAGCGAGTCGCCGTATTCCTCGATCTTGGGGCGTTGATGCGCTCGGTGGGCGTCTTCCACGGCCAGTTCATGCAGACCAAACACGTTTTTGACTTTTGCCAGCAGCTCGGAATCGGGTTCATGCAAACCCAACCAGACGAAATGATCGGGCTGATTGATGGCTTCGTTGATGTGTTCGACGTCTACCTCGCCGATATGCAGGCCGTTTCTATAGGTCGCGCCTTGGATGATCATCGGGTTGTCGCTTGGGCTTGGCAAGGCTTGCTCCTGAATCTGGGCGGCAGGCTAATGGCCGGCGCGCCGGGTAAAATCAAAATCCATTCGAATCTAAACGGCATTTCGTCGATAATAACCGGTTTTATCAATAGTCACCGAGCGCATTCAGCCTGCATGAAGCTGGAAAAAATCAAACTTTCGGGTTTCAAATCTTTCGTCGATCCTACCACGATACCGATCAACGGCAATCTGACCGCGATCGTCGGGCCGAATGGCTGCGGCAAATCCAACATCATCGATGCGGTGCGCTGGGTGATGGGCGAGAGTTCGGCCAAGCATCTGCGCGGGGGCAACATGGCCGATGTGATTTTCAATGGTTCGTCGGGACGCAAACCGGTCAGCATGGCTTCGGTGGAACTGGTGTTCGACAACAGCGAAGGCAAGGCCGGAGGCGAGTACGCCAAATACGCGACGATTTCGATCAAGCGCCAGGTCAGCCGCGACGGCCAATCGCTGTTCATGCTGAATGGTTCCAAATGCCGGCGCAAGGACATTACCGATTTGTTTCTGGGAACGGGGCTGGGTTCGCGCAGTTATGCGATCATCGAGCAGGGCACGATTTCACGCATGGTGGAAGCCAAGCCCGAAGATTTGCGCGTGCATATCGAGGAAGCCGCCGGTATTTCCAAATACAAGGAGCGCCGCTCGGAAACCGAAACCCGCATGCGCCACACCCGCGAGAATCTGGAGCGCTTGGATGATTTGCGCGACGAGGTGGAAAAACAGCTGAAAAACCTGGCCAAACAGGCCGAAAAAGCCGAGAAATACACGGAACTGAAAAAACAGGAACGCCAATACAAGCAGGAATTGCTGGCGATGCGCTGGCAGAGCTTTCAGCAACACGCCCAACAATTGGAAGACAAACTGCAAGCCATCGCCGAAGAACATAACCGTTTGTTCGTGTTGTTGCGCGATACCGAAAAAGCCATGGAGCTGAAGCGCGGCGAACAGAAGGCGCAGCAGCAACATCTGGATGCCACCCAAGCCGAGTATTATGCGGTGGTCGGCGAGGTCAGTCGCCTGGAGCAGGCCATCAGACACAGCGAAAAAAGCCATGAAGAAACGCTGATCGAAATCAATCGCCTGAAACAACAGGCCGAGCAAGCGCAAGCCGAATGCGAACTGGACAGGCAGCAATTGGAAGAGATTCGGCAGACTTTGATGGAGGCCGAGGAAACCTTGCAGGTGGCGAAGGCTCGCGAAGAAGACTTGTTGGACATGCAACAAGATGCGCAGTTGCAAAAGCAGCACTGGCAGCAGCAATGGGAAGCTTTTCTAGCGGAGAATGCCGGTTATCGCGAGCAGGCCGAAGTGCAGCGGGCCAAGTTGATCCAGTTAGACAATCAAAATCGCCAACTGCAAGCGCGTTTGGACAAGTTGCAGAGCGAGCGCGGCGGTCTGGTCGATACCCAGTTGCAATTCGAATTGGAGTCGTTGGAAACCAGCATCGAGCTGATCGAAACCGAGCGCGAGCAGTTGCAACACCAGTTGAATGAGGTCTTGCGGCGCATTGCGCAATTGCGGCCCGAGATCAAACAGCTGCAGGACCAGTTGCACGATCAGCGGGCCGCCTTGCAAAAGGTCAACGGTAAGATCAGTTCGCTGGAATTGTTGCAGCAGCACGCGATGGGCAAGGACAAGAAGGAGTTGGCCGCCTGGCTGGAGCAGGTCGGTTTGGAACAACAGCCGCGGCTGGCCGAGTTTCTGGAAGCGGAAGAGGGCTGGGAAACCGCGGTCGAAACCGTATTGGGCAGCTATCTGGAGGCGATTTGCGTCGACAGCGCCGACGGTATCTTGAGCGAGTTGCAGGAACTCGGCAAGCAATCCTTGATCGTGTTCGAGACGCGCCCTGCCGAGACCGGCGCGGATTTCGACGCTGCGACATTGGCCAGCAAACTGCGCAGCCGGTGGAATTTGTCGAGTTTGCTGGATGGCATTTATTGCGCCGACTCGATGCAGCAGGCGCGAAACATGAACTTGCTGGCGCATGAGTCGATGGTGTTGGCGGATGGTACTTGGCTGGGCCAGGATTGGATCAAGATCAGCCGCGGCAGTGATAGCAAGGCCGGGGTATTGCATCGCGAGAAAGAGTTGCGAGAATTGAGGCAGCGCCAGGGCGAATTGCAGATGACGATTGCCGAAGCCGAGCAGCGGCTGGAAGACAGCGAAATCGAATTGAAAGCCGCCGAAAGCAATCGCGAGCATTATCAACAACGGGAAAAAGCCCTCAGCGCGGAATATTCGGCCAAAAGCGCGGAGTTCAGCGCGCAGTCCGCCCGTCACGAGCAGCAAAGGCGCCGGCTCGAGCAGCTCGATCATGAGATCGCGGAAATCAGCGAGCATTTGGCGGAAAATGCCGAAAGCATCTCGGAAGCCGAACTGATCAAACAGGACGCGGAATCCGCCTTGGGCGAACTGGGCGACAAGAAATTGCAACTGGAACAGCTGAGCCAGCAAATCCTGGCCCAGCAGCAAGACACCGACGCCTCGGTGGACGAAGCGCGCCGGCATTTGCAGCGTTTGCATGCGCAGATCGAATCCTTGAAGACCTCGGAAGGGCTGACTGCCAAGCAGATCGAGCGCTTGCAATTGCAACATCAACAATCGGCCGATCGTATTGCAGAGCTGGAAAATAAATTAGAATTTACCTTGTCGCCGCTGGACGACGAGAAAATGCTGCTGGAACAATTGCTGGAGAAAAAACGGCAGATCGAGGCCGGTCTGGCGGCCGAACGGCAGGCACAGCAGGCCAGCGAGCAAAGCGTCGGCGAATTGGCCGAGTTGTATGCCAAAACCCAGCGCGATCTGGAACGGCAAAAAGAGGCGCTGGATACGGTCCGCTTCGAGCAGCAGGACAGCCGGGTGCGTCAGCAAACCGTCGCCGAACAACTCAGTGAAGTGGATGCCGACCCTGCGGCCATATTAGAGAATCTGACGGCGGAGGCGAGCGAGTCGCTGTGGAAGCGCCGGGTCGATGATCTGGCGGATCAGATCGAAAAACTGGGCTCTATCAATCTGACGGCGATCGAGGAGTACAAGACTCAGTCCGAGCGCATGAAGTTCTTGAACGAACAGCACGACGATCTGATGGAGGCGCTGACCAGCCTGGATCAGGCCATCAGCAAGATCGACCGGGAAAGCCGGCAGCGTTTTCGCGAGACGTTTGACAAGATCAACAGTGGCTTGCAGGAAAAGTTTCCAAGGCTGTTCGGCGGTGGTCAGGCTTATCTGGAGCTAACCGAACAAGATGTGCTGGAGGCGGGTGTCAACATCATCGCCCGCCCGCCCGGCAAGCGCAACAGTTCTATCCATTTGCTGTCCGGTGGCGAAAAGGCTTTGACGGCGGTGGCCTTGGTCTTTTCGATCTTCGAACTGAACCCGGCGCCGTTCTGTTTGCTGGACGAGGTAGACGCGCCGTTGGATGACGCCAACGTGGTGCGTTTTTCCAAGATGGTGGAGGACATGTCGGAGACGGTGCAGTTTTTATATATTTCGCATAACAAAGTCACAATGGAAATTGCAAAACATTTGGCAGGTGTTACCATGAAGGAGCCTGGTGTGTCCAGAATGGTGGCGGTTGATATTGACGAAGCAGTGAGCATGGCGGAAAGCTAATGGATAAAGAATTATTGAGAGTCGTGATTATTTTGATCGGCATGCTGGTGATGATCGGCATGTTGCTGTGGCATTTCTTCAAATCGCTACGTGAGCGCCGCGAGGCCGACGATTATTTCGACGATTCCGAATACGACATTGGCGACGAGGAATTCCAGGTCGACGAGGATGAGGACGAATTGGACCTGTTTCCAACCGAAAGCGTAGTCGATGGCGATGGATTACTGGACGAAGAAGAAATCAAGCCGACCCCGAAGGAGCCGCCAAAAGCCGCGGCAGCGCCGAAACCTTCACCCAACAAGACGGCCTTGCCGGGCCTGATCGAGTTCAGCATCGTCGCCCGCGCCGATGAAGGCTTCAATGGCGAGGATTTATTCGAGGCCTTCGAACGCGTTGGTCTGATCTATGGCAGTGTCAAGGTGTTTGAGCGTATCGACAAGAATCGCCTGGTCGATTTCGCCGTGGCCAGCATGATCGATCCGGGTACCTTCCCGGATACGCATCTGGACGAGTTCTATTGCCCCGGCATCGTGTTCTACATGCAGCCGCGCGAGGTGGATAATCCGTTGGCGGTGTTCGATGATTTCATGGAAACCATCGATACCTTGGCCATCGAATTGGACGGCGTGGTCTGGGACAATCAACGCCAACCCCTGACGGCCGAAACCATCGCGCAATTCAGGCAAATGCTGGCGGCTCGGTAACTGCAATCAACTCAAATTTTGCGAGAGCGGGGCGCTCTCTTTTCAAGTCAACATTAGTAGTCAATAAGTGGATCAAAAACATATTAGAAATTTCTCCATCATCGCTCATATCGATCATGGTAAGTCGACATTGGCGGATCGTTTCATTCAAATTTGCGGGGGCTTGAGCGACAGGGAAATGGAAGCCCAGGTGCTCGATTCGATGGATCTGGAACGCGAACGCGGCATCACCATCAAGGCGCAAAGCGTCACGCTGGATTACAAGGCTCAGGACGGCCAGATCTATCAACTGAATTTCATTGACACTCCCGGTCACGTGGACTTTTCCTATGAAGTCTCGCGTTCTTTGGCGGCTTGCGAAGGTGCCTTGCTGGTGGTCGACGCCGCGCAAGGTGTGGAAGCGCAGAGCGTCGCCAACTGCTATACCGCCATCGAACAAGGCCTGGAAGTCATGCCGGTTTTGAACAAGATCGATTTGCCGTCCGCGGAGCCGGAGCGGGTGATGGCCGAGATCGAGGATGTGATCGGCATTCCGGCGGATGACGCCTGCCAGATCAGCGCCAAGACAGGCTTGAATGTCGAAGCGGTACTGGAACAACTGGTGCAGAAGATTCCGTCGCCGAGTGGCAATGAAGAGGGTCCGCTGCAGGCCTTGATCATAGACTCCTGGTTTGACAATTATTTGGGCGTGGTGTCCTTGGTGCGCATCGTCAACGGCACGTTGAAGCGCAAGCAAAAGATCACCGTGATGTCGACCGGCAAGTCCTATTTGGCGGAAAAGCTGGGCGTTTTTACCCCCAAACAATTGGAAAAACAGCAGCTGAATACCGGCGAAGTGGGTTTCATCGTGGCCGGCATCAAGGATATTTTTGGCGCGCCGGTGGGCGATACCATCACCGCGACCGACAATCCGGCCAGCGGCGCGTTGCCCGGTTTCGAAAAAGTACAGCCGCGCGTGTTCGCGGGGCTTTATCCCGTCAGTTCCGACGATTTCGGCGCGATGCGCGAAGCCCTGGACAAATTGCGCTTGAACGATTCGGCCTTGAATTACGAACCGGAAACCTCGCAGGCCTTGGGCTTTGGTTTCCGCTGCGGCTTTTTGGGCATGCTGCACATGGAAATCGTGCAGGAGCGTCTGGAGCGCGAATATAACATTGATCTGATCACCACTGCACCGACCGTGATCTACGAGGTGGAAACCCATAACGGCGAAGTGCTGATGGTGGATAACCCGGCCAAATTGCCGGAACCTGGCACGATCACCGAAGTTCGCGAACCCATCATCCTGGCCAATATACTGGTGCCGCAAACCTATTTGGGTAATGTGATCAACCTGTGCGTGGAAAAACGCGGCGTGCAGAAGAACATGCATTATGTCGGCGCGCAGGTGTCCTTGAATTACGAACTGCCGCTCAGCGAGGTGGTGCTGGATTTCTTCGATAGATTGAAATCGGTCAGCCGCGGTTATGCCTCGTTCGATTACGAGTTCTTGCGTTTCGATCCGGCGCCGCTGGTCAAGCTGGATGTGTTGATCAATGGCGACAAAGTCGATGCCTTGTCCATCATCGTGCATCGCGACCAGAGTCAAAACCGCGGCCGCGATCTGGTCGAGAAAATGAAAGACCTGATTCCGCGGCAGATGTACGAAGTGGCGATTCAGGCGGCCATTGGTTCCAAGATCATCGCGAGGTCCACGGTCAAGGCCATGCGCAAGAACGTGACGGCCAAATGCTACGGCGGCGACATCACTCGCAAGAAAAAACTGTTGGAAAAACAAAAGGCGGGTAAGAAACGCATGAAGCAGGTCGGCAGTATCGAGATTCCGCAGGAAGCGTTTCTGGCGGTGTTGCAAGTCAATAAAGAATAACGGCGAAGGCTATGGATTACGATTTTTCCTTTTTTCTGGTGGCGGCCACGTTTGTGACCGGCGTGGTCTGGGGCGGCTACTGGCTGTATTTGAAACAGCTTAAACGCCCTTATCCGGCCGAAGGCAGCGAGCCCTTACTGGTGGAATATGCCCGCTCGTTCTTTCCGGTGGTGTTGGTCGTCTTGCTGCTCAGATCTTTCCTGGTCGAACCGTTCAGGATTCCGTCAGGATCGATGATGCCGACCTTGCTGGTCGGTGATTTCATTTTGGTGAACAAATTCACTTACGGTATTCGCTTGCCGGTATTGAACAATAAAGTCATCGAGTTGGGCGAACCCCAGCGAGGGGATATCGTGGTATTCCGCTTCCCTAAGCAGCCCAGCGTCGATTACATCAAGCGGGTGATCGGTTTGCCGGGCGACCGAATCGCCTACTTCGGTAAAAAACTCTATGTGAACGGCCAGCCGGTTCGGCAAACCTCCTTGGGGCGTTATCAGGGGGTGGGTCAGGGCAGCAGCATGACCGGCGCCGAGCATTTGGAAGAAGACTTGACCGGCGTCAAGCATTCGATATTGATCAGTCCGGGCGTCTCTTCGGTGGAAGACGTGTTCGTCGTGCCCAATGGGCATTATTTCGTGATGGGCGATAACCGCGATAACAGTAACGATAGCCGTTATTGGGGCATGGTGCCAGAAGCCAATCTGGTCGGACAGGCGTTTTTCATCTGGATGAATTGGGACTGGCAAAACAACGGCATTGCGTTCGATCGGCTTGGGACGGTTTTGAACTAAGCATTTCAGTTGGCATGGGAGTTAAGGTATGCGTTCTTCGCTAAATAAACAACGCGGGTTGACGTTCATTTCGTTGGTCTTCATCTTAGGTCTGGTCGCATTTTTCACCTTGTTGGTGTTGAAGATCGCGCCGATTTATTTCAATAACAGCAAGGTCAAGAATGCGTTGGCGGCTGTCGAGCAAAGCGTGGACATTACCACCAAGACGCGGCAGGAGATTTTGTCCAGCCTGGATAAACGCTTCAACATGAACTATGTCGAATATGTTACCCAGGACGATATCAAGATCATTGCGCAGCCCGGCTATGTCAAGGTGGACATCGAATATGAGCGGGTCGAGCCTATCATGGGTAATTTGAGTGTGTTGGTGGAATTTCACGAAGGTTTTGAAGTTGGTAATCAGTGATCAAGAAGTCTGATGTACTTGCTAGAAAGCTGGGGCTGACATTTAGTCAGCCCCAGTTGTTTAAAACGGCGCTGACGCATCGCAGCGCCGGTAGTCAAAATAACGAACGCCTGGAGTATCTGGGCGATTCCGTGCTGGGCTTTGTGATTGCCGAAAGGCTTTATGCGCAATTTCCGGGTGTTGGCGAAGGCGTTTTGAGCCGCTTGCGGGCCAGTCTGGTCAATCAAACGTCGCTGGCCGAAATTGCCCGGCAGCATAGCATTGGCGATTATTTGATTTTAGGATCCGGCGAACTCAAGAGCGGCGGTTACCGGCGGGATTCGATTTTGTCGGATGCACTGGAAGCCATCATGGGCGCCTTGTTGTTGGACCAGGGCGTCGATACTTGCCGGCAATGGATCTTGGCGCTGTTTGCCGACAAGTTGGCTGAAATCAAGCTCGATAGCTGGAACAAGGACCCGAAAACTCGGCTACAGGAACTGATGCAGGCGCGCAAAAAAGACCTGCCGGTCTATGAATTGATCGGCATGTCGGGCGTGGACCATGCTCAGACTTTCGAGGTGCGTTGCCGCGTGCCCATCGTTGGCGAGACCACGCGCGGCATCGGGATTTCCCGCAAGAAAGCCGAGCAGGCCGCCGCGGAAAACATGTTAATTCTTTTAGAAGATCGAGACTAATGCATTGCGGATATGTCGCGTTAATCGGTAGGCCGAATGTCGGCAAATCGACCTTGATGAACCATCTTTTGGGGCAGAAACTCAGTATCACGTCCAGGAAGCCGCAAACCACGCGGCATCGGATTTTGGGCATCAAAACCACCGACGCCGGCCAGGCCATCTTCATGGACACGCCCGGCATGCACGGCGACGAAAAAAGGGTGTTGAACCGGTTTTTGAATAAAACGGCCGACAGCACCTTGCTGGGTGTCGATCTGGTGCTGTGGTTGCTGGATGGTTTGTACTGGCATGAGTATGACGAGCGCATCTTCAAGAAACTGGAGCAGGCCGGCTTGCCGGTGATACTGGTCGTCAACAAGGTCGACAAGATCAAGGACAAGCAAGCGATCTTGGCGTTTTTCGCCGAGGCGCAAAAAAGGTACCCGTTCGAGCAGAT
The DNA here is from genome assembly GCF_024360925.2 of Methylomonas rapida. Taxonomy (NCBI): domain Bacteria; kingdom Pseudomonadati; phylum Pseudomonadota; class Gammaproteobacteria; order Methylococcales; family Methylococcaceae; genus Methylomonas; species Methylomonas rapida. The sequence goes on from NZ_CP113517.1 coordinate 656,834, forward strand.
CGTGCCGGTTTCGGCGCTGAAAAATAATAATCTGGATGTGTTGGAACAGCACATCATGGCTTTGCTGCCGGAAGCCGATCCCATTTATCCAGAAGATCAAATCACCGACAGGCCGGAGCGCTTTTTCGCCGCCGAAATCGTGCGGGAAAAACTGACGCGCCGCTTGGGCGATGAACTGCCCTACGCGTTGACGGTGGACGTCGAGCGCTTCGAAGAGCATCCGGAACTGAGCAAGATTTATGCGAACATCTGGGTCGAGCGTAGCAGTCAGAAGAGCATCGTCATCGGCAAGCAAGGGGAAATGCTGAAAAAAATCGGCACCGAGGCGAGGATCGATATTGAAAAGCTGCTCGGACACAAGGTTTATCTGCAATTGTGGGTCAAGGTGAAAAAGGGCTGGTCCGATAACGAACGTGCCTTGCAAAGCTTGGGGTTTCTCGATACCGAATAAGCAATGACCGAATCCGCCGTCTATTTGCAGCCGGCATTCATACTACAGCACCGGCCATACCGGGAAAGCAGTGTATTGCTCGATGTACTGACCCGCGATTTCGGTATCGTTACTGTGCTGGCGAAAGGCGTGCGCAAGCAGAAATCCAAAATGGCGGGTTTGTTGTTGCCATTTTCGCTGCTGCAATTGTCCTATCTGGACAAAAACGAGCTGAAAACCTTGATTCAGGCTGAAACCGTCACGCGCTACCCATTGCAGAGGCTGGCATTGTATTGCGGGTTTTATGTCAATGAATTGGTGCAGAAGTTTTTACATAAGCACGATCCCCATCCGCGTCTGTTTTTTTGTTATCAGCACTGTTTACAGGATTTGTCACAGCATGAGTGCGTCGAACAAACCCTGCGTTATTTCGAATTGGCATTGCTGGAGGAGTCAGGCTATGGGGCTCAACTGGATGTCGAGCAACAAGAAGGGCGGGCCATCGAGACTGGACGCCGCTACGCATTCTTGGCCGATGTCGGCATGGTTGGGGCGAGTGACGGGCTTGTTAGTGGTGAGACCTTGCTGGCGCTGAGCGCTAAAATGCCGTTGAAGGGCGCTGCTTTACCAGAGGCCAAGCAATTGTTGCGTAAAATGCTTGACGTGCATTTGCAGGGGCGGCCTCTGAAAAGCCGTGAGGTACTGGCTAAAATTGTGAAATATTTATAGGCGATAGGCGATAGGCGATAGGTGGAATATGAAAGATGAAAGGCCGGTCTTTCGTCTTTCATCTTGTGTTTTTTGCCAACTACTAAAAATCAATGGAAAAACAAGTCATTTTATTGGGCGTGAATATCGATCATGTCGCAACCTTGCGTCAGGCCCGTGGCACGCGTTATCCAGAGCCCGTGCAGGCGGCCCTGATCGCCGAACAGGCGGGGGCCGATGGCATTACCGCGCATCTGCGGGAAGACCGGCGGCATATTCAGGATAGAGACATTTATTTATTGAGGGAGATGCTGCAGACCAAGCTGAATCTGGAGATGGCGGTGACCGAAACGATGATTGCCGTCGCGCTGGCAGTCAAGCCGCACGCCTGCTGTCTGGTGCCGGAACGACGCGAGGAGCTCACCACCGAAGGTGGATTGGATGTCGTGGCGGCACCGGGCCGAATGCGCGATGCGTGCCAGACTTTGGCGGAGGCTGGAATCGAGGTGTCGTTGTTTATCGATCCGGACTTCGCACAAATCGATGCGGCGGTGAAAGCCGGGGCGCCGGTGGTTGAATTGCACACCGGCCGTTATGCCGATGCGCAAACACTGCAGGAACAGCAACAGGAGTTGCTACGCATTCAGCACGCTGCCCAATATGCCCATCAAGCAGGGTTACAAGTCAATGCCGGCCACGGCCTGAGTTTGCACAATGTCGAGGCGATCTGCAGACTCCCTCAAATCGTCGAGCTGAATATCGGTCACTCCATCATTGCGCAGGCCGTTTTTTCCGGTTTGGATCAGGCGGTCAGGGATATGAAACGGATCATGCGGGAAGTGCGCCTGCACATTTAGTTCATGATGAATGCGTTGGAGGTTTATCAATTGACCTCGGTGGGCGATAGGGAGGTCAATCAGGATTGCATGGTGCATAGGCTTTACCGGGACTATGCGGTTTTTGTGGTCGCGGACGGTTTGGGCGGACATCATGCCGGCGAAAAAGCGGCGCAATTTTTCTGTCGGGCCTTGATTGCGCTAGTCACTCGGTTTCAACCGGCTATCAAGTTGCAGGCTCAGCAAGCGATCAACGACTGGGTCGTTGCCGCGGTTGGCAAGATGCGGGAATTATTCGCGGACGATCCGGCCGCGTTTGATGCGCATACCACCTGCGCCATTTTGTATCTCGATGACGAGCGGGCGATCACCGCGCATTGCGGGGATTCGCGCATTTATCGTCTTAATCCCGCCCAAGTGCTATGGCGTACCAAGGATCATTCGCGGATTCAGCAATTATTCGACGAGGGTAAGCTCAGTGAATGGGAAATGGGCATACATCCCGAGCAGAATCAACTGACGCGAAGCATCAACGTATCAGTACCGCCGCAGGTGGATATTCAATTATTTCCGCCTATGCAAAGCGGCGAAACCTTCATTCTTTGCAGCGATGGCTTTTGGGAGTCGATCAAGGAGCAGGAGTTGTTGCAGTTATCTCAGCCGGCCGTCGGCAAGGCGGAGCTGAAAAAAATGGCGCAATTGGCGATCTTGCGCGCACAAGGAAAAAGCGACAATTGCACCGTGCAGTGGGTGCGCATGCGTTAAACCTCGAAGCAAGGTTGCGACGCAAGCCGCAACCCGTTTTGAAATCAGTGAGTGGCCAAGCCGTGTTTTTGGATGCGGTACAGCAAGGTGTCGCGGGAAATGCCCAATAAACGCGCGGATTTGCTGCGATTGCCATTGGTTCTGGCCAGGGCCTGATGGATCATGTTGGCTTCCAGGGCGTCGAGTTGCAGGCCGGCTTCGGGTAATTTGAATTCCAGGATAGCGCCGGTGTCGGTGTTATTGTGCGTGAATTCGTGCGGCAAATTCTCCGGTTCGATGACTCTGCCCGCAAGCAGGATGCTCAGGCGTTCGCACAGATTGCGCAGTTCGCGCACATTGCCCGGCCATCTGTAGGCACGCAGGGTCTTCAACGCCTGTTTGCTCAGGGTTGGCGATTGCAAGGCATGGGTTTCGGCAAAATGGGCAAAGAAGTGTTTGGTCAGCATTTCGATGTCGTCGCTGCGTTGGTGCAACGATGGAATCTCGAGGGGAACGACATTCAGGCGGAAATATAAGTCACGGCGGAATTCACCGGCGTCGATCAATTTGTTCAGATCCGAGTTTGTCGCGGCGATGACCCTGACATTGACCCGATAAGGCTTGGTGCCGCCGACGGGCAGGCATTCGCCGGATTCCAGGAAACGCAGCAATTTTGACTGAATCGACAAGGGTAGCGAGTTGATCTCATCGAGAAACAAAGTTCCGCCGTCGGCGGCTTGAAACAGGCCTTGTTTGTCCGAGACAGCGCCAGTGAAAGCGCCTTTCTTGTGGCCGAAAATTTCCGATTCGACCAGGCTTTCGGGCAGGGCGGCGCAGTTTAGCGTTACGAACGGCTTGTTCGCCCTTGGGCTGTCTTTTTGAATGGCTGTCGCGAGGACTTCCTTCCCAGTACCGGTTTCACCTTTGATCAGAACCGTGACGTCGGTCGCCGCCACCATGCGGGCGCTACGAATCAGTGATTCCAGTGCGGGAGATTGACCAATAATTGAACTGAAGTGATCCACTGTAAAACCTCTCAAAACGTCATGATGTGTTCAACACGCATCGGATTAAGCCATGGGAAGGCTGCCAGCAGTGCGAAAATGATTAATAGAATTCCAACCGCTTGTTTGAAATGCTGAATTCTAGACAGCTTGGCCAGCATCGAAGTCATTATACCGACTCCGACCACGGCAGGTAAAGTACCCAACCCGAATGACAGCATGGTCATTGAGCTATGCACGATGTTGCCTGTGGTGGCGGCCAATGCCAGCGCGGTATAAATCAAGCCGCAGGGCAGCCAGCCCCAGATCATGCCGAATAGTAGAGCCTGGATGCGGGTTTTGACCGGAATCATTCTACGGCCAAAAGGCTCTATCAGTTTCCAGAAGCGCGAACCCAGTTTTTCGATGTAGGCAAACCGCGGAAACCAGCCGCCGATGTACAAGCCGGCGCCTGTCATGATCAGCGCGGATGCCAGTTGGAGGATGCGGTGGGCGTGGCCTTGCGTGAACGGCAGACTCAGGAAGGCATGCAGTACGCCGACCACGGCGCCGGCCATGGCGTAACTGGCGATGCGGCCGAGGTTGTAGCTGAGCACGATGCTGAACAATATGCGTTTGTTGTTGCGCAGCTCGGGACTGAGACTATAGGTCAATGTGCCGATGATGGAACCGCACATGCCGATGCAGTGTAGGCTACTAAACAGGCCTATGACAAAGGCAGCGAGATAGGATGCATTGAAATCGAGATAAAGGTGCATAAACGGCTAAATTGAAAATTGCGGTATCCATGTGAGGCGGGATTATAAACGGGATGGCGAAAACGCAAACGAGAATTCAAACGCATTGGGACGGCTGCGACAAGTCCTGGAAACATACCCGGTTACGGCCTTGGTGTTTGGCTTGATACAGCGCGTTGTCGGCTGCTTGCAGGAGGTCGTTCGCATCGCCGCCCTGGCTGGCGATCACCGTGCCAACGCCGATGGAAACCGTGACGTAGGGCGCAGATTCATTGAGCTGGTGCTGGATCTTGAGGTTTTCAACCACGCTTCGATATTGTTCCGCGCGCAGCGTGGCGCCGATGTTATCGGTGTTGGGCAATAAAATGCCGAATTCCTCGCCGCCTAGCCGCGCGACCAAGTCTTCGGGTCTATGCGTCAACGCCCTCAAGGCGTTGGCGACCCGGCGCAGGCAATCATCGCCGACCGGATGGCCGTAATGGTCGTTGAATCGCTTGAAATAATCGATATCCATCATCAACAACGACAACGGGGTCGCGGTGCGTTGGGCTTGGTTGAATTGGCGTTCCAGCGCGGTATCGAATGCGCGGCGGTTCGGAATTTCCGTCAAGCCATCCAGGGAGGCCAGTTTTTCCAGCAAGTCGGTCTTGGCCTTGAGCTGGATTTGGGTTCTGATGCGAGCCAGCATGATGGCGGGTGAAAAAGGTTTGGTGATATAGTCGCAGCCGCCGATTTTGAAGCCTTGTACTTCGTCGGCTTCCGATCGCTTGGCGGTCAGGAAGATGACGGGGATGTTACGGGTTTTGTCATCCGATTTCAGCCGATGGCAAATGTCATAGCCGTTGATGTCGTCGAGCATGATGTCCAGCAGTATCATGTCGGGTTTCTGGGTCTGCGCGATATGCAGGGCCAGTTCGCCGGTCGGGGCTACCTTTACGGTGTAGTAAGGTTCCAGTATGTTTTTGATCAGATCGAGATTTTCAGGGCTATCGTCAACGGCGAGTATCGTGTGGTCGTGTAGTTTTTTCATCATCTCATCTGTCCGATAAATCCAACAGTCTACTTAGGGCAAGACCCGCATCGACAAAACGGTAATTGGCAATTTGTTTTTTGATCTGTAACAGGGCGTCGATCAGCGCCGTATCGTTAATGCCGGATAGAATCAGCTCCAGCTGCTGGTCGGCATCCGAGTCGAAAGCCTGCAGCTTTTCCAGCAAGATTTTCAGTTGCTCGTCTGTTTCGGTCGCCGAAAATAGCCTTTGCGGTTTGGGTAAGGCGGTTGCCGCGGCCGACAAGGTGCCGCGAATACCGTTGATGACCCTGGTGAATTCCGCGTGGGTAAGCTGACATAATTTGTTGATCATCAGGCCATTTTCGATGTTAGAGTCGGAATCTGCAAGTGATTCCTCAAGTCGAATCAAATGTCCTTGTAGCTGGATGGCGCCTAATGAGCCGGCCAGGCCCTTCAGTGTGTGCACCAGCTGCCGCGCGCTGGCTTTGTTGCCGGCTGCCAGGGTTTGTTCGACTTCGCTCATGCTGTCGGCATGGTTTTCGGCAAACTTTTGTAAAATCTTCCGGTAAACGGCGGTGTCGCCGGCGGTATGAACCAGGCCAATCGCAGTGTCTATGCCGTATAGATAAGGAATCTCCTCGTTATTGTGCGGTATGCTGCTTATCATGTCGTTGACCACGCGATTGGGCTTAACCCATTTGACTAGGGTGCTGTAAAGGGTTTCCGGTAAAATGGGCTTGCCGATGAAATCATCCATGCCGGCCTGCAAGCACTTGTTGCGGTCATCGTTCATGACATTGGCGGTCATCGCAATCACGGGCAGCGCGGCGCAATGAGGCAATTTGCGCAGATTGCGCGTCGCTTGATAACCATCCATCACGGGCATTTGCACATCCATCAAGACGCAATCGTAATGGTGTTCCGCCAGTTTACTCAAGGCGATTTCGCCGTTTTCGGCGCAATCGACCTGAAAATGTGCCTGAGTCAACAGTTCCGTGGCGACGATACGATTGACTTCGTTGTCTTCCACCAGAAGGATGCGGGCGTCACGAATGTATTGTAACCTGCTGGTGTCGGCATTCTTGTGCAAGCGGGTCGGAAATTGGTGGATGTCGCCGCTATCGGCCACGCCCAGTGTCACGCTGAAGCTGAAACTGGAACCGACATTGAGCTGGCTGCTGACCTGAATGTCGCCCCCCATTTGTTCCACCAATTGCTTGCAAATCGCCAGACCCAGTCCGCTGCCGCCATAGTGACGGGACACACTGCTGTCGCCCTGAGTAAAAGAGCGGAACAATTTGCTCTGCTGCTCTGGGGTCATGCCTATGCCGGTATCGCTGATGCTGAATTCCAGCCGGATTTCATTCGCCGTGCGGCTCAGTTCGCGTAGCGACACTTGGATTTGGCCGTGCTTGGTGAATTTAATCGCATTGCCGATCAGATTGATCAATATTTGTCGCAAGCGCTGTGGATCGCCGATCACGGCAGGGTAGGGCCGGGTGAATTCGGGACGGAGCAATTTCAGATGCTTGCGGTGGCATAATTCCGACATGATAGAAAAGACCTGGTCCAGCGTATCCTCCAGCAGGAACGGCATTGCTTCCAGCGTGAGTTTGCCTGATTCCATCTTGGAGATGTCCAGAATGTCGTCGATCAGATTCATCAGGTCATGGGCGGCTGCCTCGACCCGTTCGAGGTAATCGCGCTGCTTGGAGGACAGTGGACTGTTCAGGCAAAGTTCTATCAGGCCGACGATGGCGTTCATCGGCGTGCGGATCTCATGGCTCATGTTGGCGAGAAACTCGGATTTGACCTGAGTGGCTTTCTCCGCCTCTTGTTTGGCGTCGAGCAGATGTTGTTCGATTTCCAGGCGCTCACTGATGTCCTGCATGGTGCCTTGGATGCCGATGGCCGGCTGTTTGTCGCCCTTGATGACCTTGCCGCGCTGGTGTACATGACGAATTTTGCCGTTGCTCAGGACGATGCGATGCGTGAAATCGATAGGGCTGTCGGAGGTGGCGTTTTGCAGCACCCTCTTGACCAGGTTTCTGTCGTCAGGATGCACGAGCTGCGTCAGAATGCCGGCAAACGATGGAATGAAGTTGGCCCGGCTGGTACCGGTGATGCGGTACATTTCATCCGACCAGCTGAACACGTTTTCCGACCAGAGCCATTGCCAATCACCAATATGCGAGATGCTTTGCGCGTCGATCAATCGTTGCCTTTGAATTTCCAGCGCGCGCATGGCGGCGGATCTTTCCAGTTCCGCGGTGATTTGGGCAGCGAACAATCTGAGGATGTCTTCGGCAAACTGCGGATCGGGGATGGCTTGCCGATACATCGCCACTACATAGCCAAAAAATTGCTGGCGTTCGTTTTGCAAGGGTATGCCGATGAAGCCCTGGATGTCATGGCTGCTCAGCCACAGGTCTTCCGGGAAATAAAAGCAGACATTCCGGGGATGGCAACAAGTCTTGCCGGTTGCCAGCTGGGCGCAAACGCTGGGGTGCATGTCATAGAGCCGGTTGTCGACCGATGGGGTTTGGCTGCACGACGACAGGACCTGGCAAGTGCCGGCAGGCTGTATTTCAGCTATCAAGGCATAGTCCGCGGCCAGGGTTTCCGCCGCCAGCAGGGTCAGATTGTCCAGTGTCGTCGTGGCGCGTTTCTCCGACACGCTGGATATGATGTTGCGGATGGCGCTAGATTGCTGGCGCTGGCGGGTAATGTCGGTCACCAGGCCGTGATAGCCGATGACTTGGCCGTCTTCGTTTCGGCTGAGGGCTTTATGGTCCTGCACCCACTTGATGCTGCCGTTGGCGGCGATGATTCGATAGGGCTGATGGGCGACTTCCTGGCAATCCGGCAGGTTGCGGCAGCTGTTGAGTTCCTCGTTGAACCTGGCCTGGTCGTCGGGGTGAATCAGGCTCAGGTAGAATATGTTCCCGTTCGCTATTTGGCTGGTCGTGTAGCCCAATAACTGATGGACGTTTTCGGTGGCGAATTCGATTTGCAAGCCTTCGTTGCCGTGCCATTTCAATACGACGGAAGGGCTTTGGCTGATGATTTGGTAGGCCTTTTGCAGGTTTTTTTCAAATTGTTTGCGTTTGCTGATGTTTTGATGCGTGCCGCAGAGTCGAGTGGCTTTTCCGCTGACCGGGTCATGTTCGACTACCGAGCCAGAACCTTGAATCCATACCCAGTGCCCGTCCTTGTGGCGCATACGAAATTCCACCACATAGGGTGTGTGCGATTCGATATGGCTGGCAATCAGTTCGCGCACTCGGTCGCGATCTTCGGGATGAATGCGGTGATCCCAATCGCTGACGTAATTGTCCAGGTCTTCCTGCTGCAAGCCCAGCATGTCCAGCCAGCGTTGATTGACTCGATGCTTGCCGGTGGCGTAGTCCCAATCCCAATAGCCTAATTCCGCGCCGTTGATCACTAGCGACAATTGTCGTTCGGCCTGCTTGCAGGCGGTGATGTCGACATGCAGTTGCAGCCAGAGATCCGGGTGGTCGGGCGACAAGCCGCTCAAGGATATTTGCTGCCAGTGCTGTTCCGAGAAGGCAAGCTCCGTGGCTGGCAAAGGTTTTCCGGCCTTGATGTGTTGGCAAAGCAGGCATTCGCCAATGTCGGTCGCGGCGGGGTGAAACCAGGCGTGTACGGGGTGATCGATCAAAACCCGGCGGGGTTGCGCGACGGAGGCCGCGGCAGCGGGATTGAGGTCGCGAATGATGCCTTGACGATCGACCACGACGGCCGGCAGCGGCAACTCCGCAAAGCCAAGGGGTATGTTTTTTTGCTGAAACGGGGTTTTGCTGGTTCGAGTCAGGCTGTAGCCCAGGCCCAATATCCCCAAACCGGCCATCGCCGCGCGTAAGTATGCAAAAGGTGTTTGCTCGCCACCGGATAGCAGTTCATGCGCCGTCATGGCCAGTTCCGCCGTAAACAACATGACCGCCAGCAACAGGATGATGCGTAATTTGCGCTCGCAGGCTGGCGTAACTGTCGTACTCATTTCTTATCCGCTGAAAAGGTGGCCGCTGACTCAATCTTAAACCGCGGGACGTCGCAGGACAATGCCGACCTGACTTGCCGGTTCAGGCAATACGAATCTTATGCGCGGCACCGGCTTGTTCCTGCACCAATTTCGGCACCAGATAGCCGGGCAGTCTTTGCTGCAAGGTTTGCATCAACTGCCGCGCCCGATTCAATGTCACTTCAAAATGCCCCACGCCGGCCGCGCGATCCAGGCAATGCAGGTAATAAGGCAAGATGCCGAAACCAAACAGTTTTTCGCTGAGCGTGCAGAGTGTGTCGCTGTCGTCATTGACGTCTTTCAGCAAAACGCTTTGATTCAACAACGTGACCCCATGCATGGCCAGTTGCCGGCAAGCGTCGCCGACCTCGGTGCTCAATTCGTTTGGGTGATTGGCGTGTAAAACCAGGATGACTTTTTGCGGCAGGCCGGCCAGCGTTTCCAGCAAAGCCGGCGTAATTCGAGCCGGCAGGACCACGGGAATGCGGCTATGGATACGGATACGCTGGACGTGGGCTATGGCGCTGATGCGGAGAAGCAGATTTTCGAGTTTGTCGTCGTTCAGCAGCAAGGGGTCGCCGCCGCTGAGTATGACTTCGGCGATGTCGTCGCGCTCGGCGATGTAAGTGAGCGCTTTATCCAGTTTTTGACTGGATAACTGCAGTTCCTGATAGGGGAAATGGCGGCGAAAACAGTAACGGCAATGCACCGCACAAGCGCCGGTCGCAATCAGCAGCACGCGGCCATGATACTTGTGGATCACGCCCGCTTCGGCCACGGCATCCAGGTCACCGACCGGGTCGAGGCTGAAGCCCGGAAATTGTTGCAATTCCTGTTGCACGGGTAAAACCTGTCGCAACAACGGATCGGCGGGATTGCCTTTTTCCATGCAGGCGACGAATCCGCGCGGTACGCGCAGCGGAAAATCCTTGAATTCAGGTAATAGTGGCAGGCTGGCTGGATCGATCTGTAGCTGCCGACACAAGGCATCGATGCTCGAAAAAGCCTCGGCAAGCTGGCGTTGCCAAGGGGCGGTGGGGGTGTTCAATGCGGCTCCGGTTTCCGAATAAAATCCATATCCATTATAATCGTCCGACTTATTGTTTGTTTCACGAGGAAAAAATGGCGACTTTTAGCACCAACGAGTTTAGAGGCGGTTTGAAAATCATGCTGGACAACGATCCTTGTTCCATTATCGAGAACGAGTTCGTCAAGCCAGGTAAAGGCCAAGCCTTTAACCGGGTCAAAATCCGTAACCTGAAAACCGGCCGCGTCATCGAGCGCACCTTCAAGTCCGGTGAGACCGTGGAAGGCGCCGACGTCGTCGATAGAGACATGCAGTATTTGTACAACGACGGTGAATTCTTTCATTTCATGGTGCCCGACACGTTCGAGCAATATCAAGCGGACAAAAACGCGGTGGGCGAAGCCATCAAATGGCTGAAAGAGCAGGATATGTGCACGCTGACGCTGTGGAACGATTCGCCGCTGTCCGTCACGCCGCCCAACTTCGTCGAACTGGCGATTACCGAAACCGACCCAGGCCTAAAGGGCGATACCTCGGGCGGCGGCGGCAAGCCTGCAACCTTGGAAACCGGCGCCGTCGTGCGCGTGCCATTGTTCGTGCAAATCGGCGAGGTGATCCGGGTCGATACCCGTACCGGCGAATACGTTTCCCGCGCCAAAGAATAGTGGCCGGCCCCTGGCAGCCGGCGGCGGATATGCTGCGACTGCGACAACGCGCGCGGTTGCTGGCCGAGGTCCGCCAGTTTTTTGCCGAGCGCGACGTGCTGGAGGTGGAAACGCCCTTGTTATGTCGCGCCACCGGCACCGATCCCAATCTGGATTTTTTCTCCAGCCAGTTTCATAGTCCGCCGCACGCTAAACCTCTGTTTTTGCAAACGTCGCCCGAGTTTGCGATGAAAAGGCTGCTGGCGGCGGGCAGCGGCAGCATTTATCAAATCTGCAAGGCCTTTCGCAACGGCGAGGCCGGCCGCTTTCACAATCCCGAATTCACGATACTGGAATGGTATCGCGTCGGTTTCGATTTACAGCAATTGATGAATGAAGTCGCCGACTTGCTGTCGTCGGTGCTGCCACCCATGCAAACGCTGCAAACCAGCTATCGGCAGTTGTTTGTCCAGGTCACGGGCCTTGATCCTCTGCTGTTCGAGCGCTCGGCTTATCGGCAATTCGGCTTGGAACACGGCTTGCCGGAAGCCGACGCTTTGTGCGGCGACGATCATGCATTGTGGCTGGATTTGTTGTTTAGCCATTGCGTGCAAAAAAACATGCCCGGCGATACGGTGTGCCTGGTGCATGATTATCCGGCCATCCAGTCGTCGCTGGCGCGCATTCATCCCGATGACTGCCGTATCGCGCAGCGTTTTGAAGTCTTCATCAACGGCATGGAACTCGGCAACGGCTTTTACGAGCTTTGCGACGCCGCCGAACAGGAGGCGCGGTTTGACAAGGAAATCGCCTATCGCGCGGCGCATGGGTTGGCGGCTGTAGAGAAGGATGCCTTGTTTCTGCAAGCCTTGCAAGCCGGGTTGCCCGAGTGCAGCGGGGTGGCGATTGGCCTGGATCGCTTGTTGATGATCGCTTGCGGTTGTGATTCCATCGAAGAGGTATTGGCCTTTCCCATCGCCAGGGCCTGAAGTCAAGCGGCCTCTGCGTTGAAATGTTCCGTGGGAGCGACGCCCCGTCGCGATTCTAGGCTTTAACTCGCAGCATAAGTATTCAGTCCCCTTTTTCAAACAGGAATGCCCAATTGCCGACTTCTTTTCGAGGAGGGGGCTGAACACCACATCACAGCCTGATTCAATCCGAGAAAAGGCCCGAAGAAATCACCTGCGTTTTAGATGGCCTTCAGTATAATCGGCATAGCTACCGACACCATTTACGAGGGCACCCATGTTCGATATCCAAGCTTTTTTTGAAAGGTATTATCTGCGCTTGCAGGCTCATCCGCAGTATCTGAGATTGATGATGTTGCCGACGCTGCAGCGTTGGGGCGCGATTGCCGGGCTTTTCATCGCCAGTCAGATCGTGGTGTTCGGCAGCCTGTATCTGCTTTTTGGCAAGATCGTCGTGGTGGGTTTTCTGGCCAGTATCCTGGCGGGTTTGGCCACCGGCGTAGGGGCATTGCCCGCCTTGTTTTTCAAGGATATTTCCCCCCGGTTATTCAACAGCATGCTGGGTGCGGCGGCGGGCGTCATGTTGGCGGCGACGGCGTTTTCGTTATTGGTGCCGGGCATGGATTATGGCGAGCAAATCTGGCCGGGCAAAGGTTTGTTGATCGTGTCTGCCGGCATGTTGCTGGGTGCGCTGTTTTTGCATTTTGCCGATGAAAAACTGCCGCATCTGCACTTCGACGCGGTGGCCGATGAAAGCCTGGACTCCCTGCAGAAAATTTCCTTATTCATCATCGCGATTACGATTCATAACTTCCCGGAAGGCATGTCGGTCGGCGTCAGTTTCGGTTCCGGCGACATGAAAAACGGGCTGGTGTTGTCGATTGCGATTGCCTTGCAAAACCTGCCGGAAGGTTTGGCCGTCGCCTTGCCGCTGGTGGGCTTGGGCTATAACAAATGGAAGGCCGTGGCGATTGCGACCTTGACCGGCTTGGTGGAGCCTGTTGGCGGTCTGCTCGGCATCACGATGGTGACGGTGTTTTCCTCGGTATTGCCGGTGGCGATGGGCTTTGCCGCTGGTGCGATGTTGTTCGTGATCAGCGAGGAAATCATTCCGGAAACGCATGCCAGGGGCCGTTCGCGCGTCGCCACGTTTTCGTTGATGATCGGTTTCATCATCATGATGATGCTGGACAAAATCTTGGGATAAGCCAGAAAAAGGCGAATGAAACAGGAAGAAAGCCAAGTGTTTTTCTTGGGCTGTTAAGCTGATTTCGCCTTCGCCCTTTCATTTTTCACTTTTGCTCTATGGATTTTCTAGCTCGCTTCATTGGATATTTGCACGATCTTCCCCAGCTCTCCGCTACCGCGGCGACCAGTTTTGCCCTGATCGCCGCGGCGGAAATCGGCGACAAGAGTCAATTGGTGTGCATGACGCTGGCCTCGCGGCATCGTGCGACTCCGGTGATATGGGGCGCCATCGCCGCCTTTGCCTTTTTGAATACACTGGCCGTGGTGTTTGGCGTGGCGATTGCCAAATGGTTGCCGGAATATCTGGTGGCCGCGATTGTGGCGCTGTTGTTTGCCGGTTTTGGCTTGCATGCTTTGTTGAACCATGACGAGGATGACGATGACGAAGACGTCGTGGAAAAAAGCGGGCACAGCATCTTTTTTACTACGTTTTTGCTGATAACCGTGGCGGAATTCGGCGACAAGACCCAATTGGCGGTCGTGGCCTTCAGCAGTACCGCGTCGCCATTGGCTGTCTGGCTGGGTTCGACAATCGCCCTGGCCTTTACCTCCGGGCTGGGCGTGCTGGCGGGGCGCACGGTACTGCAGCGCATGCCGCTGGTGCTATTGCACAAAATCAGCGGCTTGATGTTTTTGTTGTTGGCCGGTATTGCCGCATACAAGGCTTTCGCGGGGTGGCAGGCGGCCGGATTCTCTCTGGTGTTTTAGTAATGGACTGGCAGGTTGGGCGCATGAGGTTTTAACATGGCGATTCGGCGTTATCGATGGCAGGAAATTGGCGGCTTGTTATGTCTGGGATTGCTGTATGCCATCGTCGCCAAAATTGTACTGACCTCGTTTTCCGAAGCCAATAGCGGCGTTTCGCTAGTCTGGTTTTCCGGCGGCATCGGGCTGGCCGTATTGCTGCTCAAGGGCATGCATTATTGGCCGGGCATTTTCCTCGGTGCGTTCGCGGCCGGTTTGATGGTGGATGATGCCTTTTGGATGTCCGTTTTCATTGCCGCCGGCAATACCCTGGAATCGGTGGCGGCGGCGTGGTGGCTGAAGCGCGATGGCCGGTTTTCGCCGGTCTTGAGCCGGCCCGAGCATTTTTTTCGCCTGAGCTATGCCGCCGCCGCCTGTTCCTTGATTAGCGCCGTGCTGGGTCCTTGGGCCATTTGGTGGGGTGGGTTGATTCCAACGCCTGCCATGCCTAAAGCGATGCTGCATTGGTGGATGGCCGATGTGTTCGGCATCGTCTTCACCACGCCCGTCATTCTGGTCTGGCGACGCTGGCCGCATGAATGGTTTCGGCGGACGCGTCTGCTTGAAACCTTGTCCTTCATGGCGTTGTGCCTGTTCATAGGGCAGTTTCTGTTTCTTGGTTTTTTTCCGTTCTCGGCCGAGGTATATCCTAATACCTATTGGTTTTTTCCCTGCATGATTTGGGGGGCCTTGCGGTTTGGCCGCCACGGTGTGATGTGGGTCGCAACCCTGGGCGTGTTGATGGGGTTGTATGGCGCGGCCCACCTGCGCGGCGTGTTTGCAAACGATTTTCAGCAGAGCGGCATGTTGAACTTCTGGTTTTTCATGGCCGTGCTGTCGTTTACCGGCACGCTGCTGGTCCTGGCTTTGCAAAGCAACCTTTATTACGCTCGAGTTTTACACGGGAGCCAACGCCGCCTGCAAGCCATCATTGATGCGACACCGATACCCTGCGCGCTGAACGATGACAGGCAAAGGATTACGCTGTTGAATCCCGCCTTCGTCAAAACCTTTGGTTATACGCTGGACGATATTCCCACGCTGGAGGATTGGTTTACCCAAGCCTATCCGGAACCGGCGTATCGGCAATGGGTAAAGGACACCTGGAGGCAGCGCCTGCGGCAGGCCAAGCAAAGCGGCCTGCCGCTTCAGCCCTTTCAGAAAAAAGTGGTTTGCAAAAACGGCGAAATCCGTCAGGTACTGGCCGGTGCGGGCCCGCTGGAAGGCGCTTACGAAAACGAATATCTGGTCACGCTGATGGACTTGACCGAGCAGTCTCGAATCAACAAGGCCTTGTCCGATGCCAACGTGTTATTGCAAACCGTCCTGGAAACCCTGCCGTTGCGGGTGTTTTGGAAGGATCGCCAATCCCGTTACCTGGGGGGCAATCGCTTGTTTGCCGAGGATGCCGGCCTGGCCGCCGTCGATGACTTGCTCGGCAAGAATGATCATCAGTTGGGTTGGTGGGCGCAGGCCGAGCAATATCAGGCCGACGACCGTCAGGTCATGGAAACGGGCCAGGGACGGGTAGGCTATGAAGAGCCGCAGACCCGCCCCAATGGCGAGAAAATCTGGCTGCGCACCTCGAAGTTACCGCTACGCAATAGTGATGGCGAGGTGATTGGCGTCTTGGGGATATATGAAGACATCAGCATGCGCAAGCGCATCGACGACCAATTGCTGTGGCGGACCACGTTTCTGGAAGCGTTGCTGGAAGCGACGCCGGACGGTATTTTGGCCGTGGACGAAACCGGCAATAAACTGTTGCAAAATCGAAGGTTGAGCGAATTGTGGGATATTCCGCCCGGCATTGCCGAGCAAGCCGACGACAGTCTGCAACTCGAGTTTGTAAAGAACAAGACCAGAAATCCGCGGCAATTTCTGGAAAAGGTGTCCTTCCTGTATGCGCATCCGGAAGAAACCAGCCGGGATGAAATCGAATTGGTCGACGGCAAGCTTCTGAAACGTTTTAGCGCGCCGGTGCGGGATCGCTTGGGACATTATTACGGCCGTATCTGGTATTTCACCGACATTACCGAGATGCGCAAAGGCGAACTCAGTTTGCGGCAGCAGGAGTACTACCAGCGTTCCTTGCTGGATAATTTCCCCTTCCTCGTGTGGCTGAAGGATAGGGAAAGCCGTTATTTGGCGGTGAACAGAACCTTTGCCCAGCAATGTCGTATCGGCATTCAGGATGTCATCGGTAAAACCGATTTCGACATTTTTCCGGCCGATTTGGCGCAAGGTTATCGCCGCAACGATGAAGAGGTGATGGCAAGCCGGCAACGAAAGCATATCGAGGAAAGTCTGCTGGTCGATGGATGCTGGCGCTGGATGGAGACTTACAAGGCGCCGTTGATCGATGACAAGGGTGAAGTGCTGGGTACGGTGGGGTTTTCCCGCGATATTAGCCCGCGCAAGGAGTCCGAGGAGGCGCTGAAGCTGGCCGCGCTGGTATTTGACAACAGCAGCGAGGCCATGCTGGTGACCGATGCCGAGAATAAGATTCTCAAGGTCAATGCGGCATTCACCCAGATCACCGGCTATTCCTTCGAGGAAGTGCGAGGGCAAGATCCCAAGATTCTGGCGTCGGGATTGCAAGATCAAGCCTTTTATAGGGCGATGTGGGATTCCATCAACGCCACGGGGGGCTGGCGTGGGGAAATCATCAATCGCCGCAAAACCGGCGAAATTTATATCGAAGAAATTACCATCAACAGCATTTTTGACGATCAAGGGCGGCCTCAGCGCCGCGTGGCTTTGTTCTCCGATATTACCCAGCGCAAACAGTCGGAAGAGCAAATCTGGCAGCAGGCCTATTTCGATCCGTTGACAGGTTTGCCCAATCGCAGGTTGATGCGCGAGCGCCTGGCGCAGGAAATCAAAAAAGCCCAACGCATGCAGCAGCGCTTCGGTTTGCTGTTCATCGATTTGGACCATTTCAAGGATGTCAACGATACCTTGGGTCATGAAATGGGCGATGAGTTGTTGAAGGAAGCCGGTCGCCGCTTGAGTGCCAGCGTGCGGGAATCGGATACCGTTGCCCGCCTCGGCGGCGACGAGTTTACGGTAATTCTCGGTGAAATGGCGAGTTTGGATGGGCTGGAAAGGGTGGCGAAGTTGCTGATTCAGCGCTTGAGCGAGCCCTTCACGCTGAGCGACGAGGTGGTGTTCGTGTCCGCCAGTATCGGCATTACGCTGTATCCGGACGATGGTCTGGAGCTGGGGCAATTGCTGCGCAATGCCGATCAGGCCATGTATGCGGCTAAAAACCTGGGCAGGAATCGTTATAGCTTCTTTACCGCGGCCATGCAGGAAGCCTTGACGGCCAGGGCGGCCATGGTGACCGATTTGCGCGGCGCTTTGGCCAATCAGGAATTCGGCTTGGTTTATCAACCCATTGTGGAATTGAGCAGCGGTGCCGTGCATAAGGCTGAAGCCTTGCTGCGTTGGCAGCATCCGGAGCGAGGCGGCATTAGCCCCGCGGAGTTCGTGCCGTTGGCGGAAGACGCGGGCCTGATCCATGAAATTGGCGATTGGGTGTTTCAAACGGCTAGCCGGCAAGTGGCGCGTTGGCGACAAATCCTGCATCCCGATTTCCAGATCAGCGTCAACAAATCACCGCAGCAATTTTTGGATAGCCGGCATGGCGCTCTCGACTGGTTGGACTGGCTGAGGCGCTTGGAATTGCCCGGCAACGCCGTTGCGGTGGAAATCACCGAAGGCTTGTTATTGGAGGCCAATACCAAGGCCAGCGAGCATTTGTTGGTATTTCGCGATGCCGGCGTGCAGGTGGCTATCGACGACTTCGGTACCGGTTATTCGTCCCTGGCTTATTTGAAAAAATTCGACATCGATTACTTGAAAATCGATCAGTCGTTCGTGAGTAACTTGAGCGCCGATTCCAGTGATTTTGTGCTGTGTCAGGCCATCATCGTGATGGCGCATAAACTGGGACTGAAGGTGATCGCGGAAGGGGTGGAAACCGAGGCGCAGAGAGACTTATTGAACGCGATCGGCTGTGATTATGCTCAGGGTTACCTGTTCGCCCAGCCGATGACAGTCGATGAGTTCGAGCGGCGTTTCGTTTTGAAATAACGCCGCTCTAGCGTGGTTGTCGTAAATATTGGGCTGGCCTGTCTTCAGTCTGATTTGACTCTGGCGGCAGGCTTCTATTGAAAAACCTGAGCTTGGCTTGCTAATCCACGGCGGGGCGTATGACGACCGTGTCAGGGGTCAGGCTGAGGGTGTACTGGCCTTGCAGCAGGCCTTGCAACTCCCGGCCCGCCATGTTGTAGCGCCAGCCGTGCAGCAAAGGACAGTCTTCTTCGCCGAACAGCAGTTGTTCCAACTCATTGCGGGTGGCGAGTATGACCGGGTTCAAGGAATTTTCCTCGGCACGTATGCGTACCACGGCGCTCAGCACGTCGATGATGGCTTCGTGCTGGTGAGTTTTCTTGATGGGACGTTCTTTTTCCTTCAGCGGTTTCGGTGGGGTTTGGCGGGCCGAGGCTATCAGCTCGCATAACACTTTGCCGTAACGGTTGGCGCTGCGTTCGTTGATATTGCGAATTTTGGCTAGATCGGCCAGGGTTACGGGCTGCAGTTTGGCCAGTTCCAAGAGCATGTCATCCGGGAACAGCCAGTTGCGTGGCTTGTTTTCGCTTTGCGCGGTGCGTTCGCGCCATTCGCTCAAGCTTTGCAAAATGGACAGTTGCCGCCCGGTGAGCTTGTTTTTGCCGCGGATGCGCAGCCAGGCATTTTCCGGCGACAACTGATACAGCTCCGGGTCGTTCAACAGCGCAAAATCGTTGTCCAGCCAATTCAGCCGGCCCAATTTGTCCAGTTGCTCGCACATCATCGTGTAAATCTTGCACAAATAGATCACGTCGTCGGCGGCATATTGGATCTGGTCGTCGCTGAGCGGTCGCGCGGACCAGTCGGTGCGGGTATGGGCTTTGTTCAGGTTGATGTTCAAAAAACTCGAAACCAGCATCGCGTAGCCGGGATTTTCCTGAAAACCAAGTAGCGGCGCGGCGATTTGCGTATCGAAAATGGGCTCCGGGATTCGACCGGTAAGCTGGTAAAAAATCTCCAGGTCCTGGCGGCAGGAATGCAGCACCTTGGTGATGGAAGGGTTGTAGATGGCGGTGAACAGCGGACCCAGATCGGTGATGCTCAATGGGTCCACGCAGGCGACCCAGCCGGGAGCCGCAATTTGAAGCAGACAGAATTTGGGGTAATAAATTTTTTCTCGCAAGAATTCTGTATCGAGCGCGATCCAGGGTTCCTGGCTGATTTGCTCGCACAACGCGGGTAACTGGTCGGCGTGGTTGATGTATTGAATAGTCATGATGCCTGATAGGGAAAGGGCTTTTCGAAGTTTTGACGGGCTATTTTACTCCGCCGGCCTCGATGATGGGGCAAATAATCCGAAATGGCCGAGTGGCGGATAGTGCGTCCGCAAGTTTGCCGAATGCACAAACAATGCATGGGAAAAATTCCTTTTTTTGTCGCGTGTATTCTGGTGACGGCGGCGGGGCTTATCATGTAGGAATTTGCAAAGAAGGTATATCCGATGAAGAGACTTGCCCTGGGGCTGTTGCCCTGGTTTGCGATGTTACCGCTGGCGGAAGCCATTGCCGAGGAGCTGACCAGCGACGCCGAGGCGTTGGAGAATGTCGAAGTGGTGGCGGTATCGCCATTGCAATTCGGCGGTGTGGATATCAACAAAATTCCCGCCAATGTGCAAACCACCACGGCCGAGGGGCTACAACGGTCGCAGGCAATATCGCTGGCGGATTACATGAATCGCTACATGGGTAGCGTCAATATCAACGATGCGCAAAACAATCCCTTGCAGCCGGATATCCAATATCGCGGCTTCAGCGCGTCGCCCCTGATGGGCTTGCCGGCCGGCATGGCGGTCTATGTGAACGGCGTTCGTTTCAACGAACCTTTCGGCGACATGATCAACTGGGATTTGATTCCGCAGGGCGCCATCGAGAACATGGCCTTGCAACCCGCTTCCAACCCGGCCTTCGGTTTGAACGCCTTGGGTGGGTCCATCACCGTCAATACCAAGACCGGCTTTTCGTCGCCCAAACATCAGTTGGAAGTGCAGGGCGGTTCCTGGGACAGGCATTCGGAAGAACTCAGCAGCGGCTGGAACAACGGCACCTGGGGTTACTTTGCCGACTTCAGCAATTTCTCCGAGGAAGGCTGGCGCGATCATTCGCGTAGCGAGGCCAAGCGCGGTTTCGGCACCTTGAGCTGGCGCGGCAGTCAATCCAGCCTGGATTTGAATTTTGCCGGCACCGAGAACGAATTGCGCGGTAACGGCGCGATTCCCGAGGAGTTGCTGGCCTTCGGCCGCGACAAGGTCTTCACCCATCCCGATCTGACGCGCAACCGTTTGTTCATGGTGTCGCTGGACGGCGATACCTGGCTGAACGACCAGAACCAGTTGTCCGGCACGGCTTATTACCGTCGCAACAAGATCAGTACCTATAACGGCGATGGCAGCGAGTTTGATGACTGTGAGGTCGATGGAACCGATTTCTTGTGTGAAGATGACGAACCTTTGGTGGCGATGGACGGTAATCGGGTTTTGGAAGACGAGGCCCTTGAAGGCGGTACCATCAACACGTCGGAAACCACGCAACAATCCTTCGGCTTTGCGCTGCAAAACGCCTTTCATCACAAGATTTTCGGCATGAACAACCAGTTGATCGGCGGGGCGAGTTACGATCACAGCACGGCGCATTATCGCGCCGATACCGAGCTGGGCAGCTTGACCAGTGATCGCGGCGTCAGGGCGGGCGGCGTGTTGCTGCAGGAGTCTCGAGTACGTTTGAATACCGAGACCAATAACTACGGTGTGTTCCTGACCGATACCCTGTCCGTGACCGATAAACTGGATGTGACGGTTTCTGGCCGCTACAACATCACGCATCTGGAGTTGAAGGATCAATTTCCGGGCGACGATCCGGACGAGAATCTGACTGGCTATCATACCTTCAACCGTATCAATCCGGCCGCAGGCTTGACCTATGCCTTCATGCCCGAGCTGACGTTCTACGGCAACTACAGCGAATCGTCCAGGGTGCCGACCCCGATGGAGTTGAGCTGCGCGGACCCAAACAATCCTTGTAAACTGCCGAATGCCTTCGTGGCCGATCCACCGTTGGAACAGGTGGTGGCCAATAGCTGGGAAGCGGGCTTTCGCGGCGATTTGAAACAATTGCCGTTTGGCCGCATGCATTGGAACGCCGGCTTTTTCCATGTCATCAACAACAACGACATCCTTTGGCAGGGCAACGGCGCCGTCAACGGCATGGGGTATTTCGAAAACGTCGGCAAAACCCAGCGCCAAGGCGCGGAAGCGGGGCTGTCGGGCTTGTTTTTCGACGATCGCTTGCGCTGGACGGCCAATTAC
Source organism: Methylomonas rapida (assembly GCF_024360925.2). NCBI lineage: Bacteria > Pseudomonadati > Pseudomonadota > Gammaproteobacteria > Methylococcales > Methylococcaceae > Methylomonas > Methylomonas rapida. Next base: position 678,416 of record NZ_CP113517.1, read on the forward strand.
ACCTTCATCGATGCCACCTACCAATCTTCCTTTGGCAGTCCGAACGGCGCTCATCCCAATGCGGTGGATGGCGTCACGCAAGTTCGCCCCGGCAACAAAATACCCGGCATCCCGGCGCATCAAGCCAAGTTCAGCGCGGATTACGATATCGTTCCGGAATGGACGCTGGGCTTCGACATGAACTACAACAGTTCGCAATACCTGCGCGGCGACGAAGCCAATCTGACCGCCAAGATTCCAGCTTTCGTCATTTTCAATCTACGCAGCGAATACCGCTTCAACGAGCATGTGGCCTTGTTCGGTCGAGTCAACAACTTGTTCGATCGCGATTACGCCAACTTCGGCGCCTGGGCCGAAACCGGCGAAGTATTGCAAGGACTGGGGCTGGAGGAAAACGAAAACGCTCGGTTTGTCGGCGTCGGTGCGCCGCGGGCAGCCTGGATAGGACTGCGTTTGACGATGTAGGCAACATTACTGCGAAAGTCATGCTGGTGGGAGCGACGCATAGTCTCGATGCGAAGTCTATTGTCGCGACGGGGCGTCGCTCCTACAGAAAAATTACTCTGAAAGTAGCAAAATGTGAGGGTGCGGTTGCTTGTTGGACAGGCGTCGGCGGCAAGGATGCCGCCGTCGAGCCTACATGGATGTATTCACGGCGGCCTGTCCGGCAAGCAACCTTACCCTGAAGACGATTTTCATTTGCCGGGACGATGTCCATCTTCATCAGCGTTACTCTGAAAGTCGCGGGCTAAACGACGGCACGCTTGGAAAAAGCTAAAGCTTTTTCACTTCCAAACCACGCTGGGGCGTGAGATTGCTTTAGCTATTGCACTGATGATAAATCTTCCCCGCTTGCGAGGCTTGACCGAACCCTTGGCTCGATTAGGATTTTTTCCGCTTCAGTCGCTGGCGCGTTTGATTTCCCGCAATTTTCTGCGGTTGGATTTGACGCGTTTGATATTCAGCGGGCGCCCGTCTAGCGTTGCTTCGCTCAATAACTGAAAGATGTCGGCCGGCATGCCGTCCGGCAGGTCGACCAGCGTGTAAGTGTCGCGCATGTCCAGGCGGGCAATGCGTTTCCTGTCAACGCCCGATTCTTCAATCAACACCGCCAATACTTGCTCTTCGGTGATGCGATGGCTGGTGCCTACATCCAGGCGATAGCGTACATTCCGATAAGCAGGCCCCTTGAATGCTGGTGGTGGAGCAATGGTGTTCTCCGGCTCCTGTTGCTCGCGCGGATTCTGGAACAAATGCGGTTGGCCGATGTAGAGCAGGGCGGCGGCACAATCCAGTGGGGCTATCGCCATGTCTTTGCCGATTTGTTGCACCACGGCGCGCTGTGCGTCAAGGTTGGCTTGTTTTAGCACATGTTGCAGACGCTTCTTGAGTTTTTCCAGCTTGCGGGGGTGAACGTGCATGTTCTTCAATTCCTGATTAAAGTCTATCCATATCAATTTCCACGTAGGCCTCATCGCGTAAGCGCCGCAGCCATAATTCGGTTTCTTCCTCGATTTTGCGCTTGCGGATTTCGTCCCGGATCTTGTCCTTTCTGAATTGGTCGCTGTTGTCCTGATTTTCGCGTCCCAGCACTTGAATGATGTGCCAGCCAAACTGGGTCTGTACCGGTTCGCTGATTTGATTGATATCCAGCTTGTTCATCGCCTCTTCAAAGGGCGGCACCAGGGCGCCAGGGCCGACCCAATCCAGCGAGCCGCCGTTGATTGCCGAGCCTTTGTCGTCCGAGTGGGCACGGGCCAGTGTGGCGAAATCGTCGCCATCGCGGATACGCTCCTTCAGCACCAGCAAACGCTTTCGTGCTTCGTCATCATCGACCAGTTCGTTGGTCTTGATCAGGATATGCCGGACCTTGGTTTTGGTGACGATATGTTGGGCAGAGCCTTCAGTTTCCAGCATTTTGATGATATGGAATCCGCTGGGGCTGCGAATCGGATCGGAAATGTCGCCTTGCGTCATCGTCGTCACGATGTCGGTGAACAGGGTGGGTATTTGGCCAATGCTACGCCAGCCCAAGTCCCCGCCTTTCAGGGCGTGGTCATCGTCGGAGGCGCTGATCGCGGTTTCCTTGAAATCCTTGCCGCTACGTAATTCGGCCACGAGGCGATCGGCCTTTTCCTGGGCTTTCTGGATCACGCTCGCGGAAGCACCGGAAGGTACGGAAACCAAAATATGTCCCAAATGATACTGCGTGTTGGAGGCGCCGGCCTTGCTTTGGGTTTCCAGGTAGTGGTTGACCTCTGCATCGGTCACCTTCACGCGGGCGCCGATTTCGCGGCCGCGCAGCTGGTTGATGATGATCTCGTTGCGCAAGTTTTCTTCAAAGGCCTTGTAATCCATGCCCTGATTGGCAAGTTCTTGTTTGAAGCTTTCCACCGACAGGTTGTTTCGCCCCGCGATTTCAGTCACCGAGCTTCTGAGCATTTCCTCGCTAACCTGAATCCCGGAGCGAGCCGCGAGCTGACGTTGCAGCTTGTCGACGATCATGCGCTCCAATACTTGCTTTCTCAAGACAAACTCGGGTGGCATCATTACATTGTTGCCGCGCAATTTATTGCTGACAGCGGCGACTTCGACAGCGAGCTCGCGTTCCAGTATCACGTCATCTTCCACGACCGCGACGATGCGATCCAGGGTTTGCGCATGAACCTGTGCGGGCAACAGAGGCAGCAATAACCCGGCAATAACGAGCAAGTGTTTGAGCATATCGAGTTTAATCTTCAAAATCATCGTACGGACGATAACCGTTCAAGTTGCGTTGCAGGAAGGTGTCGACTTGGTCGCCGAAGCTGGTCAAGCCTTTCAATTCCAGCTGAACGAAAAATGCGTTTTCCGGCTTGGCGTCGGGATCCAAGATGTTGGTGGTATTGGCACCGTTGATGTAGCGGCGGCCAATCACGCGTAAACGCCAGCAGCAGGTTTCCTTTTCGATACCAATGAAGCTTTCGGTGGTCTTGTCGAAATTGAACGAGTATTGCCAGCGGCCTAGGCCGTACCAGCCAGCGGCAAGTGGCCAGCGGAAGGAAATGTCCGACTGCGAAATGTCGGTGCTGCCGAATTGATAAAGATCGGCGGGATTATAGTTACGCCAGCGATAGCCGATGTCGAAAATCTGACCCGGTTGATTGCGGTATCTCAATACGCCTTGTGCGCGGGAGAAGCCGTTTTCAATCGGATCCCATTGCGCGCCGGTCGAATAAGACAAATGTTTGGTCATTTGGCCGCTCATTTCGCCGACAAAATTTGAGGTCGTGCTGTTTTCCGCAGCCCGATTGTCCGCTAAATATTCCAAGTCGACGCTTCTATCCTGAAAATAAATGACCTGACCCAGGCTGAGCTTCAGGGGTTCAAGTCCGGTTTGGGAGTCGATCAGGCGAGTCGTGCCGGCCAGTGTAATTTGGTTGGCGTCTTGAATCCTGTCAACGCCGCTGAAGCGGTTTTCCCGAAACAAACTGTAGAAGTTGGTATCGTAGGCGGCCGTGTCGAACAGCGGAATATCGCTCTGATCCTTGCGCGGGATGTACAGATAAAACGCCCTTGGCTCCAGGGTATGGGTATAACCCGAGCCGCCAAGGTTGATGTCTTTCTCGAACATTAAGCCACTGTCCACCGAGAAAATCGGCAGCATGCGGCTTACGCTATCCGGCTGGTTAGGCGTCGCTTGATTGGTAAACTGGTACTGGGTGTATTGGCCGGTGATTTTGGGGATGAAAAAGCCGGCGCTGGACTCCAGCGGCGTGCTTATCGAGGGCGCCAGGTTGAAACGTTGGCCGTTGACTCGGACATCATGATAGAAATGCGTGTATTCATTGTTCATGGCCAGGCTGATCGGCATCTTCTCGAATTCATGGCCGAAGTTCAGGTTCACCCGCGGCAGCATGTCGTAAGGCATGTCGTTGGCGGTGAGCGTTTTATCCAGGGATTCGTAATGATTGATGCCGGTCGAGAATGACGTCTTGGGCAAGCCGGAATAATAAGCATAAGCCGTGCTGGGCAAGAAGCGGTTGGTTTGTTGAAAACCTAGCGCGTTATTCATGTCATTGATGTATTCGTCATCCGAAACGTAATTTAAATCGGTGAGGGTGCTCAAACTCTCGGTAAAGCGGCTATTGTCCTTGAAAGAAGCGGAATAACGGGTTCCGCCTCTTAGCTCGTCATGGGGCAGGATTTCGGTACCCAAACTGCCTTGCGAGGTTTCGGTCAGGTAACGCAGCTTGTTGCGCAGCATGCCGCCGCGTTTTTCCATGTAGCGCGGCGTGATGGTGGTGTCGAAATTAGGGGCAATATTCCAGTAAAACGGTGCCGCGAAATCAAAACCGTTACGCTGCGTGTTGCCAAAGGTCGGAGCCAATAAACCGCTCGTGCGGCGATCATCAATAGGAAACGAAATGTACGGAGTGTACAGCACCGGCACGCCTTTGAACTCCAGCCAGGCGTTTTTGGCCGAACCCTTGCCGGTTTCGCGGTTCATTTTGACCCGCTCGGCATGCGCGACCCAGTCCTGATTGCCAGGCTGACAACTGGTAAATGAGGCATGGTGATAACGCGAAAGGGTTTTGCTGTCGCGATACATGACGTCGGCGGTGCCGCGTAATGGTGCTTCGGCGTTGATGAATTGGGTTTTCCTGAGACGGGCTTGGTCCTTGCCTAGACTGAGCGAGGCCGTATCGCTGGCCAGAGCCAGGGTAGATTCGCTGTAAATGACGTTGCCTTGAGCGTCCATGGTATCGGCGACCGTATCGTAACTGGCTTTATCCGCCATCAGGTGCTGGTCGGCGCGGTTCAAATCGACATTGCCGGTAAAACTTAAAACCTCGCCATCGAATATTTCGGAAAAGTCGGCGGTGACGTCCGTATCAGCGCTATCTCGGTCCTTGCTGGAGGTGGTTTTGTGTTTGATTTTTTTAGCGGACCAATCCGAACAGTTTTGCCAGGGGTCCTGCTCGAATTCTGCGCGCAGGGTCTGAAACGTCCGTTCTTGTTGCTGGCTATAAGCCGGCGTCAACCAGGTGGAGCTGGTCTCGGTGTCGGCTACGATTTGCGCCTCGCCTTTGGGATCGGGGCCGGACAGGTTGCAATTCCAGTTCTTGGTCTCATCGCCCGATTTACAAGTCCAGCCCTGATTCTGTACCTTTTGCGGTGCGGATGCGCTACGAGCGGGGAGCTTTTCCAGCACGGGTTTCTGGCTTTCGCTGATTTTGGCGTGCAGCTTTTCGGGTTTGCTGGCGGGTTTGGCCGCTTCGTCTTCGCCGGGCCGATTGGTTTGCACGTGCTCGATAGCTTGCGCCGGTGTGGCGGCCGCGGGTTGCTGCGGGACTGCCGCCGGCGGCGTTTGCTGACTGGCTACCGCGGGTTTTTCTGGGCTAATGACTTTCGGTTGCGCGGTTTCCGGGGTATTTTGGCCTTGATTCAAACATGTCCATTCGCCGTTTTTGCCTTGCTCGCAATTCCAGGCCGCATTGTTGGCGGCCAGAGCGACTTCCGTAAAGGATAACAATGCTAAATAAATTGTATAAAACCTAAGATTCATATCGAGGCTGGCGGCTAAATTAACTTAGCGGAATGGAAATCGAATAAAATGCCGGCTCATTTTACCTTAGGTTGCTTTGCAGTTTATAAATAATGTGCTATCCCAATTCCGATCCGCGAGCTCATGCGTTGCTGCAGTGGCTGACTGGCGACCTTGATCTTCAGATCAAAAAAATCGAGCCTGCATCCAGTGATGCCAGCTTTAGACGTTATTTCAGGATTTATCATGCCGGTGGCTGTCATATCGTGATGGATGCGCCGCCGGATAGGGAAAACATCGTGCCTTTCGTTCGCAATGCCGCGTTGTTTGCCGCAGCCCAAATCCATGTCCCGGAAATTTTTCAGCAGAATCTGGAGCAGGGGTTTTTGTTGCTGGAAGATTTCGGTAGCCAATCCTATCTGGATGGCTTGCGGGATGACAATGTCGATCGCTTGTATCAGAAGGCACTGGACAGCTTGTATCGCTTGCAAAGCCGAATCGAGCCGCATGACTGTGGCTTGCCCGAATACGACCAGGCCCTGTTGAGCAGGGAGTTGGGCATTTTTCATGAATGGTTCATGGAAAAACGCTTGGGCATTGTGCTGCCGGTTTCGGTTCGGCAAAGGCTGAACGATTGCCTGATCGGCTCGGCATTGGAGCAGCCCCTGGTTTGCGTGCATCGGGATTTCCATTCCCGGAATCTGATGTTGCTGGATGAAGACGCGGAGCCTGGGGTGATTGACTTTCAAGATGCGGTGGTTGGCCCGGTTACCTATGATCTCGTATCCCTGCTGCGTGATTGTTATGTCCGCTGGCCGCAGTCGCGCATTCAAAGTTGGTTGCAACGCTATTTTCAGCGTTTGGTTCAAGCCGAACTGCTGAGCGTGGACTTCGCCCAGTTCAGACGCTGGTTCGATTGGATGGGACTGCAGCGGCATTTGAAAGCCATCGGCATTTTTTCTCGTTTGGATTTGCGCGACGACAAGCCCGGTTATTTGGCCGACATTCCGCGCACGATGGGCTATGTCGCAGACGTATGCAATGCATATCCGGAATTGGCGGAGTTCAACGCCTTTTTGCAGCAACAAATTTTACCGATTTATCAAGCAAAATTATGAAAGCCATGATACTTGCGGCAGGCCGGGGCGAGCGCATGCGGCCATTGACCGACAGCAAGCCCAAGCCTTTGTTGAAACTGGCGGACAAGGCCTTGATCGAATATTGCCTGGAAAATTTGGTCGCCGCCGGGTTTGTCGACATCGTCATCAATGTAGCCTATCTCGGCCACCAGATCATCGAGTATTGCGGCGACGGCAGTCGATGGCAGGCGTCCATTCAATATTCCGACGAGGGGCAAACGGCGCTGGAAACCGCTGGCGGGATCGCCAAAGCCTTGCCCTTGTTGGGCGACAGTCCTTTTTTAGTCGTGAATGCCGATATCCTGTTCGATTATCCCTTGGCTAGCTTACGAAAGCGGTCGATAGAACTGGCGCATCTGGTCTTGATCGACAATCCGCCACATCATCCACAAGGTGATTTTTGTCTGCAAGAAACAGGTTTCTTGTCGGAACAGGGGGCGCAAAAACTGACGTTCAGCGGGATCGGGGTTTATGACCCCGCATTGTTTGCCGAGGTAAAAGTCGGTCAAGCGCTAAAATTGCGGCCGCTTTTGCAGCAGGCCATGCGGATGGGTAAAGTCAGCGGCGAATATTTCGGGGGCTTATGGTGTGATATCGGCACGCCGCAGCGACTGCAGGAAGTGGCCGGAAGCCTTGAGTTGTCGGCGTATTGAAGTCGGTTTCCGCTGTGCGTGAGGCTATCTAAAGGCTCATTTTCTCGGCGCGCATGTCATAATCGGAAACCAATAAATGGATGGGGGGCCGGCATGCTGCAAAAACGTCTTATTATCCTGTTGTCATTATTGATTCTGGTGCCGACGTGGGTGATAGGCTGGATGGCTTATCGTTTTTCCATCGAATCCATTCGTAGCGACAGGATCAAACTGGTCGGTCAAATTGCCGACAATCGTCATCAGCAATTGAATCGGGTGCTGGCGCAAACGCATGCGCGCGCCAATCTATTGTTGGATGATCTTTTACATAAATGTGCCGCCGGCAGCGCTACACTGCAGCAAGAGTGTGCAACCGGTGTTTTGCGTGATTATCTCCATACCGAGGGCGCTAGCGGAGCGTTCTTGTTTCAGGAGCATGGCGAGCACGGTTTAAGGGTGGGAGCGCCGGCCGATATTGACGGGGGGATGGCGGTATTTCAGCCCGAGCAATTGGTTTGGGTTTCGCCGTCATCGTCGCAACAGGCTCGAACCTACTCGGTCATCGTCCGTGATCGACGTTCGTCGTTTCAGTTACAGGTGAGCTATCCCGTCAGCCTGTTGCAAGCAATTTTTACCCCGTCGGCCGAATTGGGACAAACCGGCGAAGTTTTTTTGGCCGACAGCGCGGGATTTTTCGTGACCGAGGCTCGCTATGCCAGCGAGCAAGGCCATAGCCATCCGATTTCTGCGCCACCAATGCAGCTATGCCTGGGCCGACAAAATAGCGAGCTATTGGATGAGGACTATCGCAGGCAAGCCGTCATCCACGGGTTTCGCTACGTGCCGGAAATCGGCGGCGGTTGCATCATGGCGCATATCGACCAGCATGAAGCCTTTGCACCGGTCCATGCATTGGAAAGACGCATCCTCGTCGCGATGTTTCTGTTCATCATCATTGCGGCCGTGGTGGCAAGGTTGCTGGCCAGGCGCATCGTCAGTCCGATAGTCCGTCTGACCGATGCCGCGCGCAAGATCAGCAGGGGAAATCATTCGATTCGCGCAGACGTGAAAGGGCTCGATGAAATATCGGAACTCGCCGAATCATTTAATCAAATGACCGATGCGCTGGCGGACTCTCAGCGTAATCTGGAGGCCAAGGTCTTGGAGCGCACGCAAGCCTTGAGCAATAGTCAGGAACGCTACATGCTGGCGGAGCGCGCCGTCAACGATGGCATCTGGGACTGGAACATCGTCACCCATGAGTATTACCTGTCGCCGCGCTGGAATACCATCCTGGGTTATGGCGATGGCGAACTGCCCAATGTCGAATCGATTTTCTTCGAACTCATCCATCCCGAGGACAAGGCACGTGCCAGCCAGGCATTCAAGCGGCATCTGGAGCATAACGAGCGTTACGCCGCAGAAATCCGTTTGCGGCACAAGGATGGTAGTTATCGCTGGGTATTGGATCGCGGCGAAGCCTTGCGTGACGAAAGCGGCAATCCGGTGAGAATGATAGGTTCGATTACCGACATCACCGAACGCAAGGCCGCCGAAGCGGAGTTGATCGAATATCGGGAGCATTTAGAATCCTTGGTGGCGATGGCGACTACCGAAGTGCAAGCCATCGTGCAGACTGCGGTCAATGGTGTGATTTCGATCGATGCCAGCGGCGCCATTCGCGTATTCAACCCGGCGGCGGAAAGATTGTTCGGGTGGAAGGCGGAGGAAGTGCTTGGCAAAAATGTCTCGTTGCTGATGCCCGAGCCCTTTGCTTCCGAGCATGACAATTACATTCAGCGCTTCTTGCAAACCAATCAGGCCAAAATCCTGGGCATGGAACGAGAGGTCGTGGCGCAGCGCAAGGATGGCGGCGTGTTTCCCGCCAATCTGGCGGTAGGTCACGGCATCATCTCCGAAGGCCGGCACATTTTCGTCGGCTTTATTGCCGATATTACGCAGCAAAAGCAGGTCGAGCAGGAGCTACGCCAGGCCAAGGAAGCCGCCGAGGCAGCGGCCAAGGCCAAAGCCAATTTCTTGGCGAACATGAGTCATGAGATACGCACGCCGATGAATACCATCATCGGTTTCGCCGAAGTGGCCTTGCAAAATAGCGCATTACCTGCCGATGCGCGCGAACATGTGCGCACCATCCTCAGTTCCGCTCGCCATTTATTGAACGTGATCAACGATATTTTGGATTTTTCCAAAATCGAGGCCGGCAAGGTCGAACTGGAGTCGGTTTGCTTCAATCTGCCATTCGCGGTGCAGGAAACCCTCCAGACCATCGGTCTGCGTGCATCCGAGAAAGGACTTAAAATTGAATTGCATATAACCCCTGAATTGCCTCAATTTTTTAGCGGCGATCCCAATCGCTTGCGGCAGGTCATTTTGAATCTGGTCGGCAATGCGGTGAAGTTTACCGAAACCGGGACAATAACGGTGTCAATCCAGCGGGCCGAAGGCGAAGACATGCTGCATTTTGCCATCAGCGATACTGGTATCGGCATGACGGCCGAGCAGACCGAAAAAATCTTCGATTCCTTCTCGCAGGCCGATACGACGACTAGCCGTCGTTTCGGGGGGACGGGCTTGGGTACCACGATCAGCAAGCAAATCGTCGAGATGATGGGGGGGCGGATATGGGTGGAGAGTAAGCTAGGCGTGGGCTCGACTTTTCATTTCACGATTCGATTACCTGAAACAAGTCAACAAGAAAGTTGCCTTTACCAAGAGCATTCGCAACAGACCTTGGATTATTTTTCACCGCGTGCTTTCAAGGTGTTGTTGGCGGAAGATATCGAGGCCAATGCGACCTTGGCGCGTTTGCGCCTGGAGCAGCAAGGGCATCAGGTAATTTGGGTGAAAAATGGTCAGGAAGCCGTGGATGCATTCGAGCAGGGTGATTTTGATTTGATCTTGATGGATTTGCAAATGCCGGTTTTGGATGGCATCAATGCAACCAGGCGAATACGTCAGCTGGAGCAGGGGGGGCGTCAGCGGATACCGATACTGGCATTGACGGCCAGTGTATTGCAGCATGAAATGGCTCAATGCACCGAAGCCGGCATGGATGCCATCGTCGGCAAGCCTATCGATATCAATCAGTTATTGGAGCAAATGGAAGCGCTGGCGCCTGAAGGCGTTGGCCAAACAAGAGCGGAAGGCAATGTGTTTGCTAAGCCGGAAGTGGAGATCGATTTCTCGCCGCTGGCGTCGGTTGCGGATACGGCAAAAGCACTGAAGCGGTGGCGCGAGTCTCTAGCCTATGCTCATGCGTTGCGAAGCTTCGCACAAGAACACAGGGGCGACGCTGCGCGCATGGCCGCCCTGTTTGCACAAAACCCAGGCGAGCTGGCTGCGATAGAGCGTATTGCCCATGGTCTCAAGGGGGTTGCCGGTAATTTGGCCCTGATTGAAGTGACGGATTTGACACTCGGTCTGGATGAAAAACTGAAAGCGGGAGACGGCGAAAATTTGACGGCGGATTTTGCTGCGCTGGATGTCGCCCTGAAGGCGGCTGCCTCTGCGATCGAGTGTTTGCAATTGCCGGAAAAAACGGCGCGCACCGATAATCGGAGTGTCGACATGAACCAGCGAGTCGCTGTTTTGCGGAGGTTATTGCTTGCGCTGGATGCCTTGAACCCGGATCGGGTAGAACCGATATTGCATGAGCTGGAATCCAGTTTGGATGAAGGCGAGCTCAATACGCTAAAACATGAAGTGGACAACTTCGATTTCGATGCCGCAAGGGTTTTGGCGCAAAAACTGTTGGAGCGCTGCAATGCGGATGCGCAAGCGCAAGAGAGAAATTCATGAAAGAAAGTTACAAGGTACTGTTGGTTGATGATGAGCCGAACAACCTGAAGGTGTTGCAGCAGATTTTGAAGGGCCGTTTTGAGTTGCTGTTTGCGATCAATGGCGAGAAAGCTCTGGCCGCGGCCCAGGAACATCGGCCGGATATCATCTTATTGGACATCATGATGCCTGGCATGGACGGTTATCAGGTATGCAGGCATTTGAAGCAGGATACGGCAACTGCGCATATACCGGTGATCTTCGTCACGGCGATGAGCGAGGTCGAAGACGAAGCGCGTGGTTTCGATGTCGGTGCGGTGGATTATATTCAAAAACCGGTTTCCGGCCCCATCGTGCTGCGACGGGTGCAAACGCACCTGTCCCTGGTCAAGGTGGAGCAGCTGGACGCGTTGGCGCGTGCCGCTATCGAAATGTTGGGCGAGGCCGGCCATTATAATGATCCCTATACCGGTGAGCACATTTGGCGGATGGCGGCCTATTCCGCGGCATTGGCGCGGGCGGCCGGCTGGTCGCCGGCTGAAGTCGAGATGATGGAACTGGCGGCGCCTACGCATGACACCGGCAAGATTGGCATACCTCACAGTATCTTGAAGGCGCGGCGCGCGCTTACCGCTGAAGAGTGGGAGGTCATGAAGTCGCATTCTGAAATCGGCTATGACATTCTCAGCAAAAGCGACAATCCGGTCATCAAAATGGCGGCCGTCATTGCGCGTCATCATCATGAAAAATGGGATGGCACCGGTTATCCTATGGGGCTGGCTGGCGAAGAGATTCCTGAGGCCGCACGGATCGTGGCCATTGCCGATGTGTTCGATGCGTTGACGACCAAAAGGCCTTATAAGGAACCTTGGCCGCTCGAGGAGACGTTAAGAGTGATGCGGCAAGCCGCAGGCAGTCACCTGGACCCGCGCTTAATGAGGGTTTTTATTGAAATCATGCCGGAGATATTGCGTATCAAAGCGGATTGGCAATAAATCCTTCAAACTAGTTTGCATGATTAGCTTTGAGCTGCCCGTTTGGGAACGGCAAATTCCTTTTCCAGGTCGGAATAGCAGGAAAAGTGTTGCTTGTAGTCTTTCTGCCATAAACGATTGGCGAGAATGTTTTCAATGGATATTTGGTAAGGTGTTCGCAGACCTCTGTGTTCGCAAGCGTCGGCGATTTGTTGGAATTCAAATCCTTCTTTGCGTATGAACCAAGCCAATGCGGGTGCAACGATGAAATACCAGTAATCAATGTTGTTTTCGGCGCAGTAGACTGCGGCGGCGCGAAACAATCCCCACATTAAACTTCTAGTCTGATTTTTATAGTTATAAATCGATTTGATTTTATCGTTTTCTTCGCTAATTTCTTGTTCAGGCAGTCCATAGGGGGCGAAGCGCTTAGCAGGAAAACGTCTTGCTTCCTTGATGACGCATAATCTCGACATTTCCACTGAAACTTCGCGTTCGGCCAGGGAGATTTCCCGGTACGGCTGAGTTAAGTTTTCGAAGGGAAAGGCATCGTGTTTGTTGAAAACCAAACGCAGACCACCCAGCCAGTGGCCTGACTTTCTATGTCTGACCAAAAAATGGACTGCCGAATCGTCCCAGGCATCAATTTCCATTTGTTCGGGGAATTGATCTTTGTCTTCAAATCCCATTTCATCACAATAAACTTGATATCTAAGGTTGTAATGAATTTGCTTGCTTTCCAAGGTGTCCGCCAAAAACACCTCAAAGCTACTATCAAAAGACTTGTTTTCGGGGATCAAAATAAACTCCAGATGTCCAGAATGCTGGGCCATATACAAAATTGAGTCTAATTCTAGTGGATGTGCAGAGGCTTAGCTATGAAAATAAACCTTAAAATTAGATTAAAATGAAAAACACTGAGTAAAAGGGTGCGGCTGCTATTGGGTGGGGCTTTGTGGATGTTCGGCTGGATTCGCCACAATAATCGTGGTTTTTTTCGCTAATGCCTTGGGCTACAATCGTCCTGCTTTTAACCCGTCATGCATAATGGAGAAAAGAGAATGGCAGAATACAGAAAGTATAAGTGCAAAACATGTGGTCATATTTATGATGAAGCGGTCGGTGATCCGAGACAGGGTATTGCGCCAGGTACTCGGTGGGAAGATGTGCCGGAAGATTGGGGTTGCCCTAAATGCGGCTCGGTCAAAGCAATGTTCACACTGATGAAGTCTTGAACATCTAGTTGAACAGGCATACGGAAAAGGGCGCTTAGGCGCCCTTTTTTGTTTTCGATCAAGCCAATTTCGCCTTGATGAAATCGACGAGCTCCGCGAACGGAACTTCCTGGCTTTCCTTATCGGTACGACCTTGATATTCGACGGTGCCGCTGTCCAGGCCTCGATCGCCGATGACGATGCGGTGCGGAATGCCAATTAGCTCCATGTCGGAGAACATGAAGCCAGCGCGGACTTTTCTGTCGTCCAAAAGCACTTCGATGCCGGCATCCAACAAATCCGTGTAGATTTTTTCTACCGTATCGATCAAACGATCGGATTTGTACATGTTCATCGGGCAAATCGCCACTTGAAACGGTGCCAGTTCGTTCGGCCAGATGATGCCGCGTTCGTCGTGACCTTGTTCGATGGCGGCTGCCACCACGCGGGATATGCCGATGCCATAGCAGCCCATGATCATGATCTGGTTCTTGCCGGCCTCGTTGACGATACTGGCGTTCATCGCTTCGCTGTATTTGTTGCCCAACTGGAAGATATGGCCGACTTCGATGCCGCGGGCGATCGTGAGCTGGCCTTTGCCGTCTGGGCTGAGATCACCCTCGACGACCATGCGTAGGTCGTTGATTTCTGGCAGCGGCAGGTCGCGTTCCCAGTTCACGCCGCTGTAATGTTTGCCTTCTTGATTGGCGCCGCAGATGAAGTCGGACATGATGGCAGCGCTGCGATCGGCGATGATGGGCATGGCCAGGCCGATCGGGCCCAGCGAGCCCGGTTTGCAGCCGCAGGCGGCGACGATTTCCTCGTCGCTGGCGAATTGCAGCGGGGACAATACGCCAGGAATCTTTTCGGCTTTGATGGGGTTCAGTTCATGGTCGCCGCGAAGTAACAAGGCAATCAGGGGGGCATTCTCGCCTCTGACGATCAGGGTTTTCAGGCATCTTGTCGCGTCGACTTGGAAAAACTGGCTGACTTCCTCGATGCTATGTTGGTTTGGAGTGTCCACCAGCGTCATGGTTTGTGCGGGCGAAGGGCGTTCGCCGCCGGGCGCAAGTGCTTCGGCTTTTTCGACGTTGGCGGCATAATCGCTGCTGTCCGAGAAGGCAATGGCATCTTCGCCGGAATCGGCCAGCACGTGAAATTCATGCGAGACCGCACCGCCGATCGCGCCGGAATCGGCGATCACCGCGCGGAACTTCAAGCCGAAGCGGTTGAAGATGTTGGTGTAGGTTTGATACATCACGTCATAGGTTTGTTGCAGCGAAGCCTGATCCAGGTGAAAGGAATAGGCGTCTTTCATGACGAACTCGCGCGAGCGCATCACGCCGAAGCGTGGGCGGATTTCGTCACGGAATTTGGTTTGGATCTGGTAGTAGGTGATGGGCAGCTGTTTGTAGCTTTTCAACTCGTTGCGCGCCAGGTCGGTGATGATTTCCTCGTGCGTCGGCCCCAGGCAAAAGTCGCGGTCGTGACGATCCTTCATGCGTGCCAGTTCCGGGCCGTATTTTTCCCAGCGACCGGTTTCCTGCCACAATTCGGCGGGTTGCAGGGCTGGCATCAGTACTTCCAGGGCGCCGGCCTTGTTCATTTCTTCACGAGTGATTTGTTCGACCTTGCGAAGCACACGCAAACCCAGCGGTAGCCAGGTATAAATACCGGCGGCCAGTTTGCGGATCAGGCCGGCGCGTATCATGAGTTTATGGCTGGCGATTTCGGCATCGGCAGGTGTTTCTTTTACGGTGCTCAGAGGAAATTGTGATGTGCGCATGGGTATGAAAAGATTGAGTCAATAAACACGTATTTTACCGTTTAACTGATGGGGTGAGAATTTTTGCCTGGTCTTTTTGCTTGAGAATCTCGATGTTCTGCTGCAGATTGCTGAATTTTGCTAAACTTGGACCAATTAGGTAGTGCTGTCTTCAGGATGTGAGATCGGATGATTAAAGTTTTATTGGTTGATGATCATGAGTTGGTGAGAAGCGGGATAGAAGCGTTGTTGAATACGGTCGATGGTATTCATGTGGTGGGTGTGTGTGAGTGCGGTGAAAAAGCCTTGCAATTGATTACGCACGATCCGCCGGATGTGGTGTTGATGGATGTGAACATGCCGGGGATGGGGGGATTCGAAGCATGCCGGCGGATTTTGCAGAATTTTCCTAATGTCAAAATCATTGGTTTGTCGGTGCATAACGGCGGTCCGATTCCGCAGCAATTATTGAAATTGGGTGTGGAAGGTTTTGTGTCCAAGGCTTCGCCAGTCAGCGAAATGGTAAGCGCGATCAGGAGCGTGATGGCTGGTAAGCGCTATTTATGCCAGGACGTGGCCAGTAATCTGGTCTTTGAGTCGATCGAGAGCGAAGACGCATCGCCGTTTTTTCAGCTTTCTCAGCGGGAAGCCGAGGTGGCGCAAATGATTTTAAGGGGCAAGGGGATTCAGGAAATTGCCGAAGCCTTGGAGTTAAGCGATAAAACCGTCAACACCTATCGCTATCGGTTGTACGCCAAGCTGAAAATCAAAAATGACGTCGAATTGACCCGGTTGGCGGTCAAACACAATTATTTCGAAACGTTTTAAGTGGAATGCCCGGCCGAAACGACCGGGACGAACCTGCTTCAGACTAAGGTGCGAGCTTTGTTGAAGGCTTCCCTGAAATCAATGAATACCGGTTTTTCGGCTTCCAGCATGGATTTCAATAACTCATGCTGTAGCTGATATTTGACATTCCCCACGGCCAGTGCGCCGACACCAACGGCATTGGGGGATTGAGTGGCATGTACCAACGGAGTCGCCATGTCGTTGGCTGTCACGCCTTCGATACCCGCAGGCGGCACCGCGTTGACGTCACCCGCAACCTTCAGGTTTTTGGTCTGCGCCAAGACAGCGGCATTCAGGACGCGAACGCCGGCTTTGGCCGTACAGAAGACGATGTCCGCCTCTGCCAACAAAGCGATTTTTTCCTCATCGTTTCGGGCGGCCGCGCCAGACAATTGGGCATTGAAGCGGCGGTTATATTGTTTGGCGGCGTCGTTGGCGGTGTCTATCGATAAATGGTCTACCAAGGTAGTATCGGAGCCCTGCAGCGAGGCGATCACGCCGGTGGCGATGCCGACCGGACCCGTGCCGCCAAAAACCAAAGCCTTGCAATCTTTCAATACCTTGCCGTGGCTTTGCTGCAAGGCTTTTTCCACACAGGCCACCAAGGCCGCCGCCGTGGTGAAGGCGCCGCTCGGATCGGCAAATACCGATACTTCGAACGGCGGCACCATGGCCGGTTGAGTCGCTTCCAGCATGTCTATCGCCAAGCCGATGTCGCGGCCACCGATGAAGAGGGCGGTTTTTTTGATGCCGGACGGGCTGCGCGAGAAAATCGCATCCTGGGTCAGATTCCGGATGTTTTCCAGCTTGACGTTGGAATAAGGCATCAGCACCTCAAAACCGGCATCCAATGCCATGTTGATGTCAAACGGGCTGTTGTTTGGCATCGGATCGAACATATGGAGTATGCTGCGTTTCGGCATTTTGATCTTACCCTGGTTGGTTGGCGGAGGCTGGCGCTTACAAAACGCGTTAATCAGTTGACTTAATAAATTCACGAGCGACTTCAAAAGCGTGTTCGAAATGCAAATATAACGGTTGATCGCATTCCAACATGCGTTTCAGCAAGCGGTTTTGCGCCTGATACTTGATGTTGCCGATAGCCAGTGCGCCGATGCCAACCGCGCCACTTTTTGAGCTTGCCAGCGGTTTGCCGTTGTCGAACGCATCGACGCCCGCAATGCCGGCGGGTGGCACGGCGTTGACGTCTGCGACGACTTTGAGTTGTGGTGCGGCGGCGATCAATTCGGCGCTCAACAGTTCGATGCCGGCGGCGCCGGTGGCGAAGACGATGTCGGCGGTTTGCATGTATTCGGCTTTGTCGGCGTCGGCGCCGGCGGCGATGGTGATTTTACCGTCGCCGAATTCTTCGCTGCATAGCTCGGCGGTGCGTTGAGCTCTTTCCAGTTGTCGGCCGATGATTCTGACGTTGGCGCCGGCTTGCGCCGCAATCACCGCTGCCGCTTGGCCGACCGGGCCGGTGCCGCCCAAAGCTAGCACGTTTTTGCCTGCCAAAGTAGTTTGGAATTTGTCGGCCAGTTCTTTTTCGACCGCGGCAACCATGCCGGCGGCAGTGGTAAACGCGCCGCTAGGATCGGCAAATACCGATACTTCGAAAGGGGGCACCATGGAGTTTTTAGCGATCTTCAACATGTCCATTGCTTGCTTGGTTTCGCGGCCGCCAATGAAAATACCAGTGCGTTTCAGGTTTTTCGGGCTGCGGGAGAAAATGGCGTCTTGCACCAAACCCCTGACTTCGCTGGGTTCGACGTTGATATAAGGAACGGCTGAAATCCAGCCCGCATCCATCGCCATGTTGACGTCGAAAGGGCTCAGGTTTTTAGCTGTGGTCAGCATGTGTAGGATGAACGGTTTTTCCATGATGTCCTCTTAAATTTTGGTTAGCCTTCAAGTATAAAAGAAAAGGCGAGTCGATAACAATTTTAGGGCGGCTCGTATAGGGCGCGATTAGCCCGCTTATTTGAGTTTGTCGGTAACGTGCGGCTCGATCGCGTGATACATCAATTGGTGCATGCGCGGGTTGCCGGCGATGATGTTGCCGGATTGCAGGTATTTGTCGTTAAAAGAAAAATCGGTAGCGACACCGCCGGCTTCTTGTACCAATAATACCCCGGCGGCGATGTCCCATTCCTTGACGCCGATTTCCCAGTAAGCATCCAGTCGGCCGCAAGCGACATAAGCCATGTCCAGCGCGGCGGCGCCGGCGCGTCTGATGCCGGCCGTGTCGGCGCTGATGGCTTTGAACATGCCCAAATAGGCTTCGATATGGTCCATGGTTTTGAAAGGAAAGCCCGTGCCGATCAAGGCGCCGCGCATGCTGTTTTGCTTGGTGACGCGGATGCGGCGATTGTTCAACATCGCGCCGCCGCCACGTTCGGCCGTGAACAGTTCGTCGCGGACCGGATCGTAAATCACCCCAATTTCCAGCTTGTTTTTGAGTTTTAATGCGATAGATACGGCGTATTGGGGAAAGCCGTGCAGAAAATTGGTGGTGCCGTCCAGGGGATCGATGATCCAGACGTAATCGTTGCCTTGATGCTCGCCACTTTCTTCGGCCAAAATCGCGTGATCCGGAAAAGCGGTGCGGATGACCTTGATGATTTCCTGCTCCGCCATGCGATCCACTTCGGAAGCATAGTCGTTACGGCTTTTGTGGTCGATGGTGAGTTTCTCGATGTTTTGCGAGGAACGTTGAATCAGGTCGCCGGCATTGCGCGCTGCGCGCACGGCTATGTTGAGCATCGGATGCATAGAACGAATTGACAATGAGCAGTTGGAAAACTGGGATAGGATAGCAAATCTTTTGCTAGAATCGCCCGTTTTTTAGCGGGTGGGAATTGTCTTTGCTATCCAATTTTAAAGTCGTTCTGGTCGAAACATCGCATCCCGGCAATATCGGCGCCGTAGCGCGGGCCATGAAAAATATGGGCATGGATCAATTGCGTTTGGTCACGCCTAAATTCTTTCCGCATGCCGATGCGACTGCCAGGGCTTCCGGCGCCGATGATGTGTTGAGGAGTGCCCAGGTTTATGAATCCTTGGTGGAGGCTATCAAAGATTGCCAGATCGTTTTAGGCGCTAGCGCCCGTGATAGAACCATCAGTTGGCCATCTGTCACGGCCCGAGAATGCGCGGAAAAATGGGCAAATGACGCGAGCCGGGAAAATATAGCTCTTGTGTTCGGCCGGGAAAATTCCGGCTTGAAAAATCACGAACTGGATTTATGTCATTATTTGCTGCGCATCCCTTGTAATCCCGCCTATAGCTCCTTGAATCTGGCAGCGGCCGTGCAGGTGGTCTGCTATGAATTGTATGTCACCAGTGGTCAGGAACATGTCAGCAGCATCGGTGACCGCGGCGAAGATCCTTTGGCCACTGCCGAGCAGATGGAAGCTTTTTACCAGCATCTGCAGCAAACCATGGCCGATATTGGTTTCTTGCATCCGGAGCGGTCCAAATCGATCATGCGCAGACTCAGACGGCTTTTTAACCGCACTCAGCTAGACACCAAGGAATTGGATATTTTGCGCGGCATCTTGCGGTTCTCTCAAAATCACAACCTCAAATAGACGATATGTTGAAGCAAATCAAAGAAGATGTTCAGTGCATATTTGCGCGCGATCCGGCCGCGCACTCGGTTTTTGAGGTGATCACGACCTATCCGGGGTTTCATGCCCTGATGATTCATCGCCTCAGCCATTGGCTATGGATTCGGGGTTTTAATTTTCCGGCGCGTTACCTTTCTTTTTTGGCGCGCTGGTTGACGGGTATCGAGATCCATCCGGGGGCGCAGATCGGTCGACGTTTTTTCATTGATCATGGCATGGGGGTCGTGATAGGCGAGACTGCGGTGATTGGTGATGATTGCACGCTGTATCACGGCGTGACCTTGGGCGGTACTAGCTGGAACAAAGGCAAGCGTCATCCAACTTTGCAGAACGGAGTGGTCATCGGCGCGGGAGCCAAGGTGCTCGGACCGATAGAAATCGGCGAAGGCGCAAGGGTTGGCTCCAACTCGGTAGTCGTAAAACCGGTACCGCCCGGGATAACTGTAGTCGGTATTCCCGCGCACATCATCGATGCCAAGACCAAGCAAGATAAGGCACGGCGTGATGCGATGGCGCAAAAAATCGGTTTCGACGCCTACGGCGCGACCGGAGACATGCCTGATCCAATTGCGAATGCGATTAACCTGATGTTGGATCATATTCACCAAATGGACAAGCAATTGGAAATCATGTGTCGAAAGTTGAATGATGCCGGTATTCAATGTGGCGATGCGCAAATTCCGCAGATGGATGACTGCCAAATCAAGGACAAGGGCTGAAAGTGCTCGAGCTTAATACTTGACTAAAATACTGGGTTTATTTATAGTCACCCTACATTAACTAAGTTTTATTAGGGGGCTATATGCGACTCACCACAAAAGGACGTTATGCGGTTACGGCCATGCTGGATTTGGCATATCACAGCCAGAAACATCCAGTCACGTTGACCGATATAGCGACGCGGCAAACGATCTCTTTGTCTTATCTGGAGCAGTTATTTGCGCGCTTGCGCAAGGCCGGCATGGTCAAAGGGGTCAGAGGGCCGGGCGGTGGATACACCTTGAGTCGCAGTGCGCATGAGGTCAATATTGCCGACATCATCGAAGCCGTCGATGAAACCGTGGATTCGACCAAGTGCGGTGGCAAGTCCAACTGTCATAACGACCAGCCCTGTATTACGCATGATTTGTGGATGGGCTTGAGTGAGCAGATTCGCTCCTATTTAAAACAAATTACGCTCGGTCAGTTGCTGGAAAGAGAATTGGTTAGTGAAGTCGCCAAGCGCCAGGGCAAGCAAGGCGAGCACGTGATCGAACTGAAACCCCTTCAAGAAAGAAAAACCGCTTGAATGATCTATTTTGATCACAATGCCACCACGCCGATCGACGAACGCGTGGTGGAGGCCATGCTGCCGTATTTACGAGGGCTATACGGCAACCCTTCCAGTTTATATCGACTCGGGCGCATCGCCCGTAGCGCCATCGATACCGCGCGAGAGCAAGTGGCGGCCTTGGTTGATGCCCCCGCATCCCAAATTTTGTTTACCAGTGGCGGTACCGAGGCTGATGCCTTGGCCTTGGCCTGCGGGCGTGGGCGACGAGTCTGGATGTCAGCCATCGAACATCCGGCCGTGTTTGAAAATGTCTTGCGCCAAGCCGGACTTTATCGAGAGATAAACAATCTCGGCGTGACTTCCGCGGGCTTGTTTGCACCTGAAACGCTGGACGAGTTGAAACCGGATGCCGGCGATTTCATATCGTTGATGTTGGCAAATAATGAAACCGGTGTCATTCAGGATGTGGCGGGGCTGGTCGAGCGTGCCGAATCATTTGGCGCGATTGTGCATACCGATGCGGTGCAGGCCTTGGGTAAAATGCCGGTCAGTTTTAGACGGTTAGGCGTTCAGTTGATGAGCTTGTCCAGTCATAAAATTTATGGTCCCAAGGGTTGTGGGGCGTTGGTATGGCATGAAAACGTCAGATTGCAGCCTTTGCAGTTCGGCGGCGATCAAGAACAAGGTTTGCGCGCGGGCACCGAAAATGTCGCCGCGATCGTTGGCTTTGGTAAGGCGGCCGAGTTGGCAAGGCTGGAACTGGAGCAGCGTCAGGCTCGTCTGCTGACGCTCCGGAGTCGCTTGGAACAACAATTAAAAACGATACCAGGCCTGGTGATTTTTGCCGAGCAGGCCAAGCGCTTGCCGAATACCGTGCAGTTTGGCATTCCTGGTGTCAATGGCGAAATGCTGCTGATGCAACTCGATCAAAAAAATATCGCCGTTTCCAGTGGTTCCGCGTGTGCCTCGGGTTCCGAGCAGATCAGCCCGGTGTTGGCAGCGATGGGGGTGGAGGCGCAGCTTGCCAAATCGGCGATTCGCGTCAGTCTGGGTAAAGACAACAGCGAAACGGAAATTGACCAATTTATCGATGCCTTGAAGGCATTGCTAGTCAAATCAGGAGACAATTCACTATGACAATTACGATTACTGAAAGCGCGGCCAAACAGATTCAAAAACAACTACAAAAACGCGGTTCCGGCATAGGTTTGCGTCTGGGAGTCAAGACTTCGGGGTGTTCGGGTTATGCCTATGTCTTGGATTATGCCGATGAACAGGCCGCCGACGAGATCGTGTTCTCTCAACACGACGTCAAGGTGCTGGTTAAGCAGGATGATTTGGACAAACTGAACGGCATCGAATTGGATTATGCCAAGGAAGGTTTCAACGAGGCTTTCAAATTCAACAACCCCAATGTCAAAGGCATGTGCGGTTGCGGGGAAAGTTTCAGCGTTTGAGATTCAAATGACACCGGCTCCAGTTTTGCTGCAGCCGGTGCTTGTTGCGTTTACTTCATATTGGCGCCGCAGTTGCCTTCCATCTTTTTGTCGCTGCCGGCCTTGTCGCCTGCTGGCGCGGGAGCTGGTTTGTTGCCGGCGCATTTGCCTTCTACTGCTTTAGAGTCGGTGCTTTTTTGCATCATGGCACCGCCGCATTTACCTTCGCCGCAAGCGCCATCTTTCATTTTGGAATCCGCTGGTTTTTCGGCTTCTGCTGTTTGCATATAGCCCGAATCCAGTTCCGATAGCGCAAATGGATTGGCTTGGGTTTCAACCGCATTGGCTGCAAATGGCAGTAAGGACGCGCTCATCGCGATCGCAAATGGCGTTTTTTGGATTTTTTTCATGATGTCTCCTGGTTGGTGATGTGTTTTAACACGTTGTTAAGATTTGGACGCCAGCTTCCACGCACGTCTTTACGATAACTATCACAAAAAAGTCGGGCAAAGTAAAGATGAGTCAATCCTTATAAACCACAGTATACTGACTTTCATTCATTCGACTTTTGCCATTGATTTGACTTTGCCATGTCTGAAAAAACCGAAATCAAACAATTAGGTGCCGACGTGTTGCGTCAGTGGGCGTGTGCTGTTGACGATTTTAGCTCCGTGGAGTTCCATGAATTGATCGATACTTTGCTTGATGTGATGCGGCAAAGTAACGGTGTCGGTATCGCCGCACCACAAATTGGGGTTTCGTTACAGGTCGTGGTCATCGCGTCCAGGCCGACAGCGCGTTATCCCCTGGCCCCTGAAATGGCGCCGGTGGTAATGGTCAATCCACGCCATGAGGTGCTGGATGCCACATTGATCAAGGATTGGGAGGGATGTTTGAGTGTACCTGGTATCCGTGCCTTGGTACCGCGGCATCGAACGGTTAAGGTGGCATATCAGGATAAAGAAGGACAAGACTGCCAGATCGTCTTGCACGATTTTCCGGCACGGGTATTTCAGCACGAGTTTGACCATTTACAGGGGCTGATTTATCTGGACAGAGTGCAGGATAATCGGGACATCGTCGCCGAAAGCGAATTTTTCAAACGAATTGCCGCATAAGGAGGGAATATGCGTACTATCTTGGTCCTGCTGGGGCTCGTGCTCAGTTATTCCTGTCATGCCGTGCCTGCTTTACCGGTATCCGAGGTCGCACCAGGCATATATCTGCATTCATCCGAGCATCACTGGCCGGATCGAGACAATCATGGAGAGATCGCAAACATTGGCTTCATCATCGGGGACAGATGCGTGGCCGTGATCGACAGTGGTGGAAATCCGCGCCAAGGTATTGCATTGCGCAATGCGATCAAGCAAATCACGCCCAAACCGATCTGTTATGTGATCAATACTCACGTGCATCCCGACCATATCTACGGCAATAGCGCTTTCAAAAAAGAAACGGGGGTCCGGTTTGTCGGGCATCATAAATTGGCCCGCGCGATGGCGACGCGTTCGCCTCATTATTTGAGTAAAGCCGATGAATTGCTTGATATTCGCGTCACGCCCGACAATATCATTCCGCCGGATTTGCAGGTGCAAGACACGATGACGCTGAACCTCGGTAATCGGGAACTGGTATTGACGGCGCATCCCACGGCGCATACCGACAACGATTTGAGCATTTACGACAAAAATACCGATACGCTTTGGTTGGCGGATTTGTTGTTTTTGGAACATATTCCGGTCATCGACGGCAGCATCAAGGGTTGGTTGAAAGGGCTTGAGCGATTGGAGCAAAACTCATACAAACTGGTGATTCCCGGGCATGGCCAGTTGGTGAGGGATTGGCCGGTTAGCCTGCAGCCACACAAGACTTATTTACTGCAATTGGTCAACGAAATCAGGGCCGCGATCAAGCAAGGCAAAACCCTGGAATTTGCGGTCGAGCATGTGGGGCTTGCCGCTAGAAATCAATGGCAACTGTTTGATGAGTTTCATCGTAAAAATGTCACCATCGCGTTTGCTGAACTCGAATGGGAAGACTAAGCATTTGATTTTGAGGAAATAGACTATGAATGCATTACAAAAAATTGCCTGTCTGGCCTGGTTGTTGCCAACGATTGCGTTGGCCGAAGGTGACGATATTACTTGGAACAGTGCGCTAAAAAACCAGTTTTTTGCGGGTAAAACCATTGAAGAATCCGATGCCACGATCGAGCTGGAAGTGCCGGTGCGTGCCGAAGATCCTGCCATTGTGCCTGTTAGGGTCAGTGGCAAAATTACTCAGACTCCGGAAAAGTACATCAAAAAAATCTGGATGTTTGTCGATAAAAATCCTTTTCCTTTCGTAGGGGAGTTCGAGTTTTTCCCGGAAAGCGGCAAGGCTGATTTGGCGATGCGGATTCGGGTCAATACCTACAGTAATATTCGGGCCATTGCGGAAACCAATGATGGCAAGCTGAACATGGTCAAGAAGTTCGTCAAAGCCAGCGGTGGTTGTTCTGCGCCCATCGGAGCCGATTTGGACGAGGCAATGAAGCGCTTGGGCAAGGTAAAGTTCCGTTTGGACGAGCAGATACAGACCAGTCAGCCGGCACAGGCGCAATTGATGATCAGCCATCCCAATATCACCGGCATGCAGATGGATCAGATGACCCGGTTCGTCAGAAAGTCCCACTTCATAGACCGGTTGACGGTCAGCTTCAACGATAAACCCGTGTTAAATGCCAAGCTCGATATCGCCATTAGCGCCGATCCCAATTTTCGTTTTTATTTCGTTCCCGATAAGGCTGGTGAACTGAAGGCCGAATTCAGTGACATTTCGTGTGAATCTCCGGTTAGCCGAGATGTTTGCAAGCCAGGACAAAGTTATGTGCAGCGCTACTCTGTAACCCCATGAGTGTCCGACATGAAAAAGCCGGCGTTATTGTTGTGCCTGTTGTTGGCCGCGACCGATGTGATGGCTTTTCGCTGTGGCCGGCAATTGGTTCACGTGGGGGATCATAAGCTGGATGTGCTCGATAAATGCGGCGATCCAGAGCTAACACAGGAACGCACGGCTGTACGTGGCATGCGCTTGCGTCATCCATTTGGCGCGTTGGAAGAAAGTCTGTACGAAGAGGTGCTGATTGAAGAATGGGTCTATAACTTCGGGCCGCGCAAATTCAAGCAATGGCTGCTATTTGAGAATGGCGTCCTGAAGAAAATCGACAATTTGGACTATGGGCATTGATAAAATTGGAGCGATCCGGCTTTTGCATGTTTTCGGACATTTATTATAAATCGAACTTTTATGATCAAACAAAGCAGCAATACTGTGTGGCATCACGCGACAGTGACACGGGCCAGGCGTGAAAAACAAAATGATCACAAGGCTGCCATTTTATGGTTTACCGGTCTATCGGGAGCGGGAAAATCAACGTTGGCGCATGCCGTCGAGGAACGTTTACACCAAATGGGGTGTCGGACGTTTGTATTGGATGGCGACAATGTCCGGCATGGCTTATGTGGCGATTTAGGCTTTAGCGATCAAGACAGGCAGGAAAACATCCGCCGTATTGCCGAAATGGCTAAGCTGATGTTGGAATCGGGCACGATTACCTTGACGGCCTTCATATCCCCTTTTAGAGCGGAAAGAAATCTGGCAAGAAAGCTTGTGCCGCACGGTGACTTCATCGAAATTTACTGCAGTTGCGATCTTGCGGTTTGCGAACAGCGCGATGTCAAAGGGTTATACAAGAAGGCCAGGCAAGGGGAAATCCAATACTTTACCGGTATCTCGTCGCCCTATGAAGTGCCCGAAAAGCCCGAGTTGAGCATCGATACCGGTAAACACGCTTTGGAAGAATGCGTAGATCAGGTATTGGCATTATTAAAAGAACGCGGTATCGCCAAAAACGCTTAATCAAGGTGGTGTTATGAACTACGATGTGTTCAATGGTGACGCCGATGGTATCTGTGCATTGCTGCAATTGCGATTGGCCGAACCGCGGGAATCGACGTTGATTACCGGTGTAAAGCGAGACATTAGCCTGTTAAAAAGGGTTGATGCCGTTGCTGGTGATAAAGTAACGGTGCTGGATGTTTCTCTGGAAAAAAACCGCCAGCCTTTGATCGACTTATTGGGCAAAGATGTCGATGTTTTTTATGTCGATCACCACCAGGCGGGTGAAATTCCTCCGCACCCTAATCTTAAAGCGCTGATTGATACCGATGCCAATGTCTGTACCAGTCTGTTGGTCGATCAATATTTGAATCACCGATTTAGCCAGTGGGCGGTAACGGCCGCGTTTGGCGATAACCTTGAAGAAACAGCCCTTCGGGCTGCACAACACTTGAAATTGTCGTCAGTGCGGTTGTCTCAATTACGTCAGTTGGGTGTGTGTATCAATTACAATGGTTATGGAGCAAGCGTCGAAGACCTACATTTCGCACCGGATGATTTGTATCGATTGCTATCAGGTTATGAATCTCCATTTGAGTTTATTGCTGACAAAGCAGATGCCTATCGACAGTTGATCGACGGTTATGCGTCTGATATGGAATGGGCTTGGCAAGTTCCCGCAGAGTATCAAACCGATAAAGTTGCTGTTTTCATTCTGCCGGATGAAAAATGGGCGAGGCGGGTGAGTGGTGTCTGGAGTAATGAACTGGCAAATCAACATCCCGACAGGGTTCATGCTGTGTTGACGCATAATCGGCAGGGAGGGTACCTTGTTAGCGTCAGGGCGCCTTTGAATAACAAGGCCGGCGCTGATGAGTTATGTGCTCGTTTTCTAACAGGTGGTGGGAGAAAAGCAGCTGCGGGAATTAATCATTTGCCTTTGGAAGAGTTGACTCATTTTGTCGCGGCGATCGAAAAGCAGTTTTCCGGTTCATGAGAGTGTTGCTCTACATGTTGGTTTGAGTTTGATGCAAAAACTTTTGTTTTATTGGGTCGTTTTTTTTATCACTTATGGATCTTTATATCCGTTCGAATTTTCTTTGCTGATCAGCAGCCAGTCTCGACAGGCGTTTCTGGATTCAATGTGGACATCATCCAGTATCGGCGATGTCATAGGCAATATTGTTTTGTTTATGCCTTTTGGTTTTTTGGGGTATCGCATATTCCCTTTCTGGGGGGTGGCCATAATTGGCTTGCTATTGGCGTTTGTTTTGCAACTTGCTCAGTTATTTCTGCCTAGTCGTGAACCTGCTTTATATGATGTGTATTGGAATTTCCTAGGCATTGGTATCGGTTTGCTATGTGCTTATTTATTGAAGGCGCACGAATTATTCCATAGGCATTTTGGGCTTGCCGACAAACAAGCTGCAATAGGCATAATCATGCTGTGGGGAGCCTCTCAGCTATTACCCTTTGTACCTACCCTGGATTGGCAAGCCTATAAAAATGCCCTTAAGCCGTTGCTGATGCAGCCCAGTTTCGCATGGGAGCATTTATCATTTTTAATGATTGCTTGGTTGTCGGCTGGATACTTTGCTGAAAAAATTCTGGATAAAAATTGGCGTACCGGTTATTTCACCTTAGGTATTCTATCAATACTGGTCTTGAAAATTGTGGTTGTCACCAGTGAACTTACACTGAACGATGTGATTGCCAGTTTTTTTGCAATTTTGTTGTATCCGCTGTTAAGCAGAATGGGGTCTCGCAGAGCCGCTTATCTTGCTTGGATGATGCTATTTACCTACGCTATTACTAGACTGTCGCCCTTGCAATGGCAAAGCGAAAGCAAGTCGTTCAATTGGCTGCCATTCTCAGGATTTCTGGATGGCTCGATGATTGTCAACAGCAGGGTGTTGGCAGAGAAACTGTTTGTGTTTTCTGGTATTTTTACTTTATTTAAAGATATTAAAACTCTCAGTATAAAAACTATTTCGGCAGTGGCCATAGTCGTGACATTGATCGAAATTTGTCAGTTGTGGCTTGTTGGACGAACTGCGGAAATCACCGATCCGTTGCTTGTAGTAATAATTGCTTGGTTGATTGTCAAGTTGAGTAACTCGACGCGGGGCGAGCCTATGTGGCAACCGTCTCCTATGGTGCGTGCCGCCGCGCATATCTTAGGAACCAATTTCGATGCGGCAAATGTGGTGTCAGGTCGAATTGTATATGACAAAAAAATCTCGTTAGGGGGGGGGCATTTCCAAGTCATTGTTTCGGGATTGATGATGAGCATGGGAATCGCTTTCTGTTTTTACGTATTACTCAGAATGCCGAATGTTCCTTACAACATAAAGGAGCTTTTCAAATACCATGGTAATGGTATCGATTTATTTATATTTGCGCTGGCTTTATTGTCGGTAGGGGCTGGTCCCGCCTGGGTGGGCCGAAATATGGCCAATGCCAAAAGTTTTATATTTAGTGGTCCAATCACGGCTATTAAAGTTACCGTCATGATTTATTGTCTGTTTTTTTTCAGTGTTACTGAAGAAAGTATAATGGATATCGCTGGTAGTTCCGTGCTAGTGCATCGTGTGGGCGAAAAAGGTGTATTGGGCGAGTTGGGAAAGCAGTTTGTCGCTACAGTGGGGGCTGATAATCTTCGTAATGTGACCGATATTTTTGAGCCAATAGTAAGATTTGGCGCTCTTTTGGGGCCATTGATTATTTTTCTGGGTATATTGTTTGCCGCAATATTCAAGAGTCTTCGTGTGTCTGAAGCAAGCTATAATTTACATTTTTTTTTACTGGGTAAATTCTTTATTATCTATTTCCTTTACATGTTGCCTTGGTTTTACTTTTGTAAAGTCATCGCATTCGACTGGTCATCCACGGATAATCTGAATGAGCTTATCGCTCCGGATGGATACTATGGCTTGGGAGGGGGTGGATATCTTTATATGCTGTTTGGGTTGATTGCAACTTGCGTGGCTTGGTTTTCCTGGATGCTGGTAAATCCTAATGCCATAAAAATATTGGCAGTTATGGGGGGGGGGGCGCTATCAATTTTGCCAGGATGGCTGTTGATTAATGCCGGATTAACCGATAATGTCGCTAAGTATGGTTTAACCTTTTCGGGTGTCGACTTTCTTTTAGGGCCCGATCGCACTCATCTGCTTTCTCGTGCTGAATTGTTTTTACGCTGGTCGCTACTCCAATATAGTGCAATATTGGGTTTGGCCGCAGGTGCAACGCTTTTTTTGAGGTGGCAGATGGGATTGCTTGCGGATAAGAATCGATTTTTGATAAAAAGCACTCGCTTAAATAATTCTATTATGACCGAGTTATGTGGAGAGCTTGAATTTAATCAGGTTGAGTTTGTCAACGATTTGGCGCGACAAATGGGCAAAAGTTTTTCTGCTACTGTAGAGCTGATTATTTCTTTTGTTAAAAAAGAGATGCTTGGCTTTCAAAGTGTGTTAAATATTGATGCTAAAAATATTAAATATCAGTATCCAATTCAAAAAGAAAAGCTATTGCCCGTCGTTTTAGAGTTGTCACCAAGACAGATGAAGGTTATAACCGAGATCAAGGTGGATTATGGAATTGGTTGTTTTGATGTTATTGGTTGGATGATCAATGTTTTTATGTTTGCTTCTAAGGTAGAAGCGAATAATAAAAGTGATATTGTGGCATGATTTTTGTACAAGGTATTTGTGTCAATCAGTTAGTGCTTTGTAAAAAATTGTTATAAATTTAGTTTATTTGTATCGGGTTTTTATGATGTGTTTTGCTGAGTTTTTGCCATATTTTGTTGGGTATTGTATTAATTTAAATAAATACAATTGATAAATGATCAGTTGCATGGTTGTTGTAATTTTATTTGTATTTAATTAACTTATTGATTTTCATGGTTTTAAAATTTAACAACGTATAATTAATGAACGACTTTATCCCCGGCCAGCGCTGGATTAGCAATACCGAGTCGGAACTCGGTTTAGGCATGATTTTGGAAACGGAATTCAATCGCGTGACGGTGCTTTTTCTCGCAACTGGCGACAAGCGCGTCTATGCGCGCGACAACGCGCCGTTGACGCGGGTGAAATTCATCGAAGGTGATGTCATCGAGTCCACCGATTACGTGAAGATCACCGTGCAGCAAGTGCAACAGCACAATGGATTATTGAGCTATATCGGCTTGGATGAAGACGGGCAATTGCAGCAAATCGATGAAATGGAACTCAATCATCATATTCAATTCAACAAGCCTCAGGATAGATTGTTTACTGGACAGTTCGATCCCAGCGCCTGGTTTAGTCTCCGCTTTGAAACCTGGCGGCGCCAGCAGCAGCATCAACAATCGGCGGCCAAAGGTTTGCTGGGTGCAAGGGCGGCATTGATTCCGCATCAGATTTACATCGCTCATCAGGCCGCCAATAGGGTGGCGCCGCGTATCATGCTGGCCGACGAAGTCGGTTTGGGCAAAACCATAGAAGCCGGCTTGATTCTGCATCACCGTTTGATCAATGGCTTGAGCCAGCGCGTGCTGATTTTGGTGCCAGAAGCCTTGATGTATCAATGGTTGGTGGAAATGCTGCGGCGCTTTAATCTGCGTTTCAGCTTGCTCGACGAAACCCGTTGTCTGGCCTGCCCCGATGAAAACCCGTTTGCGGCCGAACAATTGGTGTTGTGCAGCCAACAGTTTTTTGCCGATTTTCCCGAGCGTCAGGCGCAAGCCTTGGATGCTGGCTGGGACATGGTGGTAGTGGATGAGGCGCACCATCTGGAATGGAGCGAACAATCGCCGAGCTCCGATTATTTGTTTGTCGAGCAATTGGCAAACAGCGTGGATGGTTTGATTTTGTTGACGGCGACCCCGGAGCAATTGGGCAAGGAAAGTCATTTCGCCCGCTTGCGCCTGCTCGATCCTGATCGTTTTTATAATTTTCACCAATTCATTCAGGAGGAAAGCCAATTTGCCCCGGTTGCCGAATTGGCCAATCAGCTGATCTCGGCCCAGCCCTTGAGCAGGGAGCAGCAAAGCCGACTTAAAACGTTGCTACAGCACGACAACGTCGACAAGTTGTTACAGCAGTTCAATGATGAGCCTGACAATCAGGATGTGTGCGAGGAGCTGATCAAGCTGTTATTGGATCATCACGGCACCGGGCGGATTTTGTTCCGAAATTCCCGTCATACCGTGCAAGGCTTTCCAGATCGCCAGCGCCATGGTTATCCTTTGACAGGCGAGGCGACGGCCGAGTTGGCGAGCAGTCCTTACTTTTCGTGGTTGGTCGCCAAGCTGAAAGAACTGGGTGACGAAAAAGCCCTGCTGATTTGCCAGAGGGCTGAAACCGTGATTCAGCTGGAACAATTGTTGCGCCAACATGTCGGGCATACCGCGGCGGTATTTCATGAAGGCATGAGCATCGTCGAGCGCGACCGGGCCGCGGCGTTTTTTGCCGATGACGAAAGCAGGGCGCAAGTCCTGTTATGTTCGGAAATCGGTAGCGAGGGACGTAATTTTCAGTTCGTGCGTCACTTGATTTTGTTCGATTTGCCGCGTAACCCCGATTTGTTGCAGCAGCGTATCGGCCGGCTAGATCGTATCGGGCAAAAACACGTGATTCAGATTCACATTCCTTATTTGATCGATAGTCCACGGCATTTATTGTTTCGTTGGTATGACGAGGGGCTGGACGCCTTCCGGCATAATTGTTCCGCTGCGGGACAGGTCGCCAAACAACTGGATGCAGAATTGACGGAATTACTGGCGGGTTCTAATCAAGCGAGTCACGAAGCATTCATCGACAAGACTCGTAGGCTGACCGCGCAAATCGAAGCGGAGCTCCACAACGGCCGCGATCAGCTACTGGAGCTGAATTCCTGCCGGCCGGTCGAGGCGTCGGTATTGATCGATCAACTCCATCGGATCGAGCGCGATGACAGCTTTTGGCCTTATATGGAGGCAATGTTCGATTGTTATGGTGTCGATGTCGAATACCATTCGAAGGATTGTCATATCCTGTGGCCGAGCGAAAACTTGCGCATCGCGCATTTTCCGATGCTCCAGGACGATGGCTTGACGGTCACCGTAAGTCGGGATGTGGCATTGGCTCGGGAGGATATGCAATTCCTGACCCAGGAGCATCCCATGGTGTTGGCGGCGATGGATTTGGTGTTGTCCAGTGAAACCGGCAACGCGGCGGTTAGCATCATCAAGCAGCCGCAGCTGAAAGCGGGGCAATTCTTGCTGGAATTGCTGTTCGTCGTCGAATGCAGCGCGCCGGCACATCTGCAAATCGGGCGTTTCTTGCCGCATACGCCGCTGCGAGTATTGATCGATCAGAACAAAAAAGATTTGACGGCGGCGATTGCGCACGATTCCATGCTCGAAACTGGCGACAATGTCGATAAGGCTCAAATCACGCAGTTTTTGAGCGCCCAGCGTCAACATGTTCAGGAAATGATCCAGGTCGGAGAGCAAAAGGCCACGCTAATGATGCAAAAACTGATCACCGAAAGCAGCAACCAGATGATTGCGGTATTTACCGGTGAGATAAAGCGCATGGTCAGATTGAAAACAATCAATCCCAGCATCAAGGATCAGGAAATTCAGCAATTAAAGGAAATGACCATGCTGGCACATGAGAGCATCCAGGAAGCGCAATTGAGGCTGGATGCTGTGCGGTTCGTCATAACCAGTTAAGAGCGATTTAAAACGCGGTTCGCTGCGGCGGCATGGGTGAAAATTGCCGTTGGCTTTCGGGCACGGATGCTCAATGGGTTTTGATAAACACCGTGTTTTCGTCGAGTTCCACGCATTCGAACATCAGATCGTCGATAGAGCCATCGATATGATCGATATAATGCAAACCTAGTTCGTCCTTCGCGGCTTGATGCTTTAAAATGCCGTGAACGCAAAAGGGAGTATTGGATTCAGGCAATATCATGTTGATTCTGATGTTGCCTGTCATGTCGGCGGCAATGGGTTGTTTCAGTTTGACTCGAATGCCGCTGTAACTGATGTCCAAAATGTCGGCATCCAGAGCGATTTCCTGATCATGCGAATTAAAGGTCAAACCGGCTTGCAAGCCCTTGGGCCTAATACGTTTGTGTATGCGTTTTTCCGATCTCATGCGCTCCCTCTCTTCTAGTGTTTCGGCTAGTTGGCCTAAGCATGTTATTTTTTTCGTTCCATTGAATTGTATAGGGATTTTGCAAAAAATCCATCTTCAATAGGATTTTTATCGGCCACTTCATCGTGGTGTTCAACAAAGGTCATCAAATGTTATTTTCAGAGTTAAATTTATCGCCGCAACTGTTGCAAGCTGTGGCGGAACAAGGCTATCAAACGCCAACCCCCGTCCAGGCGCAGGCCATCCCTGTCGTTTTGCAAGGCCGCGACGTATTGGCGGGCGCGCAGACAGGCACCGGTAAAACCGCCGGTTTTACCTTGCCGCTCTTGCAGTTGCTGCAAAATCAGCCGATTCCGCAAAAGCCAAGGCCGGTGAGAGTGTTGATCTTGACGCCGACTCGGGAGCTTGCGATGCAAGTCTATGAGAGTGTCAGAACGTACGGGAAGCATTTGCCGTTTTTCGCTGAAGCGATTTTTGGTGGGGTTAGCATCAAGCCGCAGATCCAAAAAATGCAGCGTGGTACCGATATCGTCGTGGCGACGCCGGGCAGGCTGCTGGATTTGATTCAACAGCAACACCTGGATTTGTCCCGAGTCGAGCATTTCGTGCTCGACGAGGCAGATCGCATGCTGGACATGGGCTTCATTCGCGATATTCGCAAAATCATCGCTTTGTTGCCTGCAAAACGGCAAAACCTGTTCTTCTCCGCGACCTATGCGCCCGAGGTCAGTGCTCTGGCCGAGCAGATACTCAACGATCCGGTGGAGATTGCCGTTGCGAAACGCAACGCGGCGGCGGACACGGTATCGCAACTGGTTTATCCGATCAAACGCGAGTACAAGCGTGAGCTGTTGTCTTTCTTGATTGGTGACGGCCATTGGCAACAGGTGTTGGTGTTCGTGCGCACCAAGCACGGCGCCGACCGGCTGTGTAAACAGTTGATCAAGGACGGCATTCGTTGCGCGGCATTGCATGGCGATAAAAGCCAGGGAGCGAGGGTGCGTGCGCTGGACGAATTCAAAAATGGCGACATCACGGCCTTGATTGCGACGGATATTGCCGCGCGCGGCCTGGACATCGATCAATTGCCGCACGTGGTGAACTTCGATCTGCCGCAAGTGGCGGAAGATTATGTGCATCGCATCGGCCGCACCGGCCGGGCGGGCGCGGAAGGCCAGGCTATTTCCCTGGTCGACCCGGAAGAGGCGCATTTGCTGGGGGCGATTCAGAAGCTCTTGAAGCGAGATATTCCGCAAGTGGCCGACACAGGTTATGAAAGCGTGT
Source organism: Methylomonas rapida (assembly GCF_024360925.2). Taxonomy (NCBI): domain Bacteria; kingdom Pseudomonadati; phylum Pseudomonadota; class Gammaproteobacteria; order Methylococcales; family Methylococcaceae; genus Methylomonas; species Methylomonas rapida. Next base: position 712,954 of record NZ_CP113517.1, read on the forward strand.
CATTGAATGTCAACAGTACAGCCAAGTCCAAGCCGGTACAAAAAGCCAACGCCGCAGCCAAACCACAAACCAGGCGGCCCGCACATGCCACAGCAAAACCGGCTGCCGCTGGAAAATCAGGCTCGGCCAACCAGTCCGGCAAAGGACGCAGGCAAACTAATCGCCAGCGCGCTGTATCACGTTAGGGTCTGGTTCAAGCGCATGAACCGCCAGCCAGATGCTGACCTGATCGCTGGCGGTCCAATCGACCCGATGCTTGCAATGCGCGGGTATCAGCAAATAATCGCCCGGCTTCAAGTCAACCGGTTCGGCGTCGGCAAAGCTGATGCGAGCTTGGCCCTGCAGTAAAATGACCCATTCGCTTTCTGCTTGATCGTACCATGCGCCTGCCGGCGTTTGATGGCCGAGGGACAATATGCGCTCGATGCGGACGGTGGGATTCCGAAACAAGGTTTGGCATAATTCCTCGGGTAATTGCTGGGGAATATCGGCAAACACGGACGCAAGGCTGATGTTCATATCTCAATCTTAATGTTTTGCGGAGTGGGTATGAATAATAAGACGTTTTCTGAACTGATGGCGGTGGCGATAGAAAAAACGCCTGATATCGTGCGCTTGATCAGGCATGGTTGTGATAAAGCCAAGTGTATGGATTTTATCGCGCCATTGCTATTACGCTTATATTTGGCCCCGGTGTTTTGGATGGCCGGCACCAAGAAATTCATTAGTTTTTCCGATACCGTCGAATGGTTCGGCAACAGCGAATGGGGATTGGGCTTGCCGCTGCCTTATTTGTTAGTATTTCTGGTGGCGTTGCTGGAGACGTTGGGGGCGTTGTTTTTATTGTTCGGCTTCGCGACGCGCGCGATGTCGCTGCCGCTGATGGTGATCATGCTGGTTGCGGCGCTTACGACGCATTGGAGCAATGGCTGGCTGGCGATTGCGACCGGCAGCGGCATTTTTGCCAGCGACCGGACCGTGGGAGCGATGGAGCGCCTGGAACAGGCTAAACAGATCCTGCAAGCGCAGGGCGATTATCAATGGCTCACCGAAAACGGCAGTTTGGTGATTTTAAATAACGGCATCGAATTTGCCGCGACCTATTTTGTGATGCTGCTGGTGTTGTTTTTTATGGGCGGCGGCCGTTTCGTCAGTGCCGATTATTGGTTGGTGCGCCGTTATTTCAACGATTGATCAAGGACTGCGCCTGGCGCTGCCGTCTTGTACCAATACCCAAGGTTTGACGACAACCGCCCAGACATCTGCTTTGTCGTTGAACCAGTCCGTTGCCTGCTGGTCCGAAACCGGACCAATCCGGCGATTTTTCAGCCATTCTTCGACCAGTGCTTTGTTGTCGCGCGAAAATTGATAGGCCACTTCGACCAAATCCAGCCCTGGTTCTACGGCTATGGCCAATCCCGCCGCGAAAAAGCGCTGCAACTCCAGCCAAGGCAGGAGCGAGGTTTCCAAATTCACTTTCGCTTTTTCCAATGCGCTGTGGTCTAGGGTCATTTTCGGGTTCCGGTTGCCGGGTGGATGTTGTAGACTTTTCGGTTATTTTACCGCAACCCGTATCAAAACAGATCAGTGAGGAATCCGTATGTCACTTTTGAGTTCATTTAAAAAGCGTTCAACCCTGGACGCCGCCATCAAGCAAGTCGCGCAAGCCCGCAAAAGCGAATCAGGTAAAGCCGAGCAGCTGTATAAAAGCGCTTATCAAGGTTTTGCCAGTGTGATTGCCGATAATTTGATGTTCTCGGAAGCCCTGTATCACTGGGGATTTGCCTTGCTGCACGAGGCCAGAAGCAAGCTGCAACCAGCCGAAGCCATAGAGATATACGAAGACGCGATTTCCAAGTTTTCCTTTTGTTTGTTGACGGCGCCTAATTACCTGGGAGCCGCGATCGATGGCGGTGTGGCATTCATGGAATTGGCGCATATCAGCCCTGATGATGGGAGAGCGGCTTTGTATGGATTGGCGGAAGATTTTTTCGAAAAGGCGGGCAAGATCCAAAAAGGTAGTGCGGCCTATAATTTGGCCTGCATCTATGCCTTGCGCGGCGACGAACAGGCTTGTCAGCTGGCTTTGCAGCAGGCCAGGGAATTTGGTAGCTTGCCCGATGTCGACAATATTTTGCAAGATGTCGATATGGATAACGTCAAGCAAGCCGCATGGTTCAAGGATTTTATCGAAGAGCTGAAGGCGCGGCCCGAACCTCAGCGTGAAAAACTGGCCGATGTCGAAATTGAATCCGAACCCAAATTCAAATTGAAAAAGACCGAAGAATTCGATTATTACTCGACAGGCAAAACAGAGAAATAAGTCCGACAGCAAGCTGGGCGAGACTTAGTAAGTGTCCATTATTCTTGCCGAAGTTTTGCCTAGATTACCCAGTGAAATCGGGAAATAGTTTCTGGACACTTACTTAATGTTCAGCATAGCAGGCCACCAATAAGGCTTGCAGTTTTTCCAAGCCCAGTTCGCGAGTCAATTTGATATTGCGAACTGGGATATTTTCAGGGTCGGGATAGTTGGCCAACGCGCGATCGAGGCTTTCCTCGCGGATGAGATGCAGCATGGGGTAGGGTGAGCGGTTGGTGTAATTGGCTGGATCATCACTATCCTCGGTCTCTGTTTCGAAATGATAGTCGGGGTGGAAACTGGCCAATTGGTAAATGCCTTCATAACCTTGCGCTATCAACAGTTGTTCTGCCAGCGCCAGCATATCAAGATAATCATCGAAGTCCGCAAACATGTCCGCAAAAATCAGCAGTGTCGTTTCCGTTTCGGGATGGGTGTCGAGATAATCGCATTCGTCACTCAGTGTTTCCAGCGTATTTTCCAAACCATTGGGTCGCGCGACCCGGTAGCGTATGCTATTGCGTTGCTGCTCCCGTTTGGCAAACGGGCAAATATTGAAGGCAATGATGAAGGACTTTAACCAAGTTTGCGTGGCGTGAATGATTTGTTGATCGATCATAAGGGATATGAATATGTCAAATAAAGCAGTGGATTCTCTGCTGGTATTGCTAATGCTGGTATCCAGCACCGTTCCGGCCGAAGTGTTCAAGTCGGTGGATAGCCAAGGTCGGCCTCACTATTCCGACCGCAGGCGAGATAATGCCGAAATTTTATCCGTTACGCCCGGTGTTTCTTATTATTTCGTGGAAAAAGTGTTCGACGGCGATACGATTTTATTGGCTGACGGGCAAAAAGTGCGCTTGTTGGGCGTCAATACGCCTGAGGTGGCAGGACGGAACAAGGCTGCGGAGCCTGGTGGCGATGCCGCCAAAGCCTGGCTGAAACAACGCCTTGAGCATAAAAGGGTGCGTCTGGAGTTTGATGTCGAAAAGCAAGACAAGTACATGCGCACTTTGGCTTATGTCTTTAGCGAAGATCAGCGGCATATCAATGAAGAATTGGTGCGTGGCGGATTTGCGGCCGTCAATATTTACCCGCCCAATTTGAAATACGTCGATGCCTTGATGGCGGCTCAACAAAACGCGGAGCAAGCCGAGATGGGTATTTGGCGGGACCGGGCTTACGCCGCGAGAGGTTTCGAAACCCTGAATGCCGAGAACTACAAAGGTTGGAAACGCATAAGCGGCGCAATACAGGCAGTGAAAAAGACAAGAAAATACAGTTATCTGCAGTTTTCCGGGCAGGTGGCCGTCAGAATAGAAAATAAATCGTTAAATTTGTTTCCGGCGTTACGCGGTTATATCGGCAAACGGGTAGAAGCCAGAGGGTGGGTCATCAAAAACAAGGATCGCTTCGTACTGCCGGTTCGGCATCCTGGTGAATTGAAAGTGATGTGAGCTTGGCGGATAAAAAAAGGGAGGCTAGGCCTCCCTTTCGCGGTGCGTCAAGAAACTACTTTTTGGCGCGGTCGAAAACGACGCGGCGGTTGTAAGCGCGACCTTCGTCGGTTTCGTTGGTGTCGGCAGGTTTGGATTCGCCGTACCCTATAGTACTCATGCGATGGCCATCGATGCCTCTTCTGATGAGTTCGTTTTTGACGGCTTTCGCTCTGCGCTCCGACAGGTTCAGGTTGTAGTCATCCGAACCGAAGGAATCGGTATGTCCTTGAATCTCGATGGACAATTCTGGATTGATGTGCAGTACTTCAACCGCATTTTCCAGAGCCGGATCAAAGTTCGGCTTGATTTTGTCGCTGTCGAAATCGAAGAAGATGCCGTGGTATGCCCAGCAACCATCTTTATCGACTTTAGCGCCTTTCGGTGTGTTGGGGCATTTGTCCAGGCAGTTGTTGACGCCGTCATTGTCGTCATCGAGTTGCGAGCATTCCTTGACCGGTGAGCCTGGTTTGAAAAAGACGTTTTTGACGAAATTGCCCATGCCGGCAGGGTTGGATATGGCATTGACGTCGGTGGCAAAGCCGCAGTTCGAAATATTCGCGACTTCCTGCAGGTTGGTTTGGCCAGGGGCATCTTGTTCGTTACCAACCCAAACCGTGTAAATACACAGTCTGTCACCATAGCGCGCCTTCAGTGCTTGCGCGGCGGGCAGAGGTGAAAATTCGTCCATGCCATCGCTGAATACCAGTAACGCGATGTTGCCAGAAGCCGACGCAAGATCGGCGTTGGATGCCTCGATGGCTTCAGCCAGCGGAGTGCCGCCGCTGGAGCAGGTTAGCGATGTAATCGCGCTGTCGAATCCGGCTTTTGAATAGTTTTGCAGGGGTTGATTCAAATGGGTATGGCTCCAACCTAGGCAAGGGCCAAAACCAAAGCTGCGTAGCCCCGATGACAAGGGGATGGCGGGAATGGTCTTGTTGAATTTGTTCAACAGGTTTTTTTCCACGTCGAGTTTGGTGCCGCTGTATTCGGCTGAATTCAAGAAAGTTTTGCCCATCGAAGATGATGAATCATTCAGAACGAAGAAGGTATTGGTTTTTTGCACCAACAGCCCCGCTTTAACCTGGGCGCTCAAATCTTCTGCCTGAAAGGGTTGGAAGGTGTTGCTCGATTGCGTGGCGCAACCAGATAGCAGGGCGGCTACCAATGCCGCCGAGAGGGTGAGTGTCGTTCTCATGGATGTTCTCCTGTTATTTTTGTTTATACCGAATAGCCACATAGTCTTCGTAGCAGAGTCTAGCACCAATAGTATTTTTTTTAATACAGGTTTTTACTTTTTAACGGCCTGGCTGTGGAATAATAATCAAAGCCGTTGATCTTGCCCTTTTTCTGCATGTCGGGCTTGTCATCGATGTAATTCGCGTAATGATTTTTAACAGTTAAGTAAGAATAATGAGTATAAGAACCCGATTTGCCCCGAGTCCTACCGGTTATTTACATGTGGGTGGCGCCAGAACAGCTTTGTTTTCCTGGCTTTATGCCCGTAAACATGGCGGAAAGTTTATTCTGAGGATCGAGGATACTGATCTGGAGCGTTCTACTCAGGAATCGGTCAATGCCATTCTGGAAGGCATGACTTGGTTGGGATTGGAGTATGACGAAGGACCTTTTTATCAAACCCATCGTTTCGATCGCTACAAGGAAGTGATTCAGCAGTTACTGGATCAGGGTGATGCCTATTATTGCTATTGCAGCAAGGAAGAGTTGGAAGCGCTACGCGAACAGCAAATGGCCAATAAGGAAAAACCGCGTTACAACGGTAAATGCCGGCATGGGGCCGAAGGCGAAGGCGAGCGGGTGATACGTTTCAAGAATCCGGAAAGCGGCGATGTGATCATCGATGATCTGGTCAAGGGGCGCATCGTGGTCGCCAATAAGGAGCTGGACGATTTGATCATTGCCCGATCAGATGGTACGCCGACCTACAACTTGACGGTAGTGGTCGATGATATGGACATGGGGGTTACTCACGTGATTCGCGGTGATGACCATGTCAATAATACACCTCGGCAGATCAATATCTTAAAGGCGTTGGGCGCACAGTTGCCTGTCTATGCGCATGTGCCGATGATCTTGGGTTCGGATGGCGCGCGTTTGTCCAAGCGTCACGGTGCTGTCAGCGTGATGCAATATCGCAACGATGGTTATTTGCCAGAGGCTTTGTTGAACTATCTGGTGCGCTTGGGCTGGTCTCATGGCGACAAGGAGTTGTTCAGCATCGATGAAATGATTCAATTGTTCGAGCTGGAAAAAGTCAATGTTTCTGCATCGACTTTCAACACCGAAAAGCTGTTGTGGCTGAATCATCAATACATCATGAACAGCGATCCCGCTCATGTCGCGCATCATCTGAGCTGGCATCTGGGCGAGCGTGGCATTGATCCAACCACGGGGCCGGCTTTGATCGATGTGGTCAAGGCTCAGCGCGAACGCTGTAAAACGCTGGTCGATATGGCCGAGCAAAGCCTGTATTTTTATCGCGATTTCGAGGAGTATGACGAAAAAGCCGTGAAGAAAAATTTCAAGGCTGGGGTCGATGATATTTTGCAACATCTTTGGGGCCGCTTCGATGCGGTCGAGGATTGGCAGCCGGAAATATTGCATCAGGTCGTGCTGGATGGCGCCGAACAACTGGAGCTGAATCTGGGCAAGGTAGCTCAGCCCTTGCGGGTGGCGGTGTGCGGTAGTGGAGTGTCTCCGGCCATCGATGTGACACTATATCTGTTGGGCAAGGAGAAAACCTTGGACAGAATTGCCCGGGCGATAGAATTTATAAAAAATAGCTAGACAGAATAAAAAAAGACTGTATAATGAGCAATCTCAACTACGGGGCCATAGCTCAGCTGGGAGAGCGCTTGCATGGCATGCAAGAGGTCAGCGGTTCGATCCCGCTTGGCTCCACCAAAGTAGTTGATAGTTTATCGTCCTGTGTCCCCATCGTCTAGTGGCCTAGGACACCGCCCTTTCACGGCGGTAACCGGGGTTCGAACCCCCGTGGGGACGCCAAATCATTCAATGCATAAGCGATAAATCAAATATTGCAGCATGCTGCACCGGTCTTAGTCCCCATCGTCTAGTGGCCTAGGACACCGCCCTTTCACGGCGGTAACCGGGGTTCGAACCCCCGTGGGGACGCCAAATCGAAAAGCCGCTTTCTATTGCCAGAAAGCGGCTTTTTTTTGCCCATCGTTAATGCGAAACTCACCCAGCATCAGTAGCTGGGTGTTGTGCGCGCTTAAACGTAAATGACGCTTTTGCTGTCCGTTGTTTCAACGATCTCGCCAATGCTGAATGCCGTTTCGCCTTGCTGATTGAGGCTGGCCAAGGTTGCCGCTTCGTCGGTCGCATCCACGCAGACTATCATGCCGATGCCGCAGTTGAAGGTGACCAGCATGTCGGCTAACTCGACATTGCCTTGCTGTTGCAGCCAAGCGAAAATATCCGGCATCTGCCAGGCCGATAAATCGATTTTGGCGCTCAAGCCTTGCGGCAGCACGCGCGGCAAGTTTTCGGTGATGCCGCCGCCGGTGATATGGGCCATCGCGTGTACGTCGACGGTTTTTAGCAATTCCAGCAAAGGCTTGACGTAAATGCGGGTTGGCGTCAACAGCGTTTCGCCTAAGGGTTTGCCATTGACCTTGTCGGTCAGGCTCAAGCCGCTACGCTCGATGATTTTGCGGATCAGTGAATAGCCATTGGAGTGAGGGCCGGAAGAGGCGATGCCGATCAGTTTGTCGCCGGCCTTGACCTTGCTGCCGTCGATGATACGGGCTTTTTCGACTATGCCGACGCAAAAACCAGCCAAGTCGTAATCGCCCTCGCTGTACATGCCGGGCATTTCTGCGGTTTCGCCGCCCACCAATGCAGCACCGGCTTGTTCACAGCCCTTGCCTATGCCTTCGATGACTGCGGCGGCAGTGTCGACGTTCAGTTTGCCGGTGGCGAAATAATCCAGAAAGAACAAGGGTTCTGCGCCTTGTACGACGATGTCGTTGACGCACATCGCCACGAGATCGATGCCGACGGTATTATGCAGATTCAAATCCAGTGCCAGTTTCAGTTTGGTGCCGACGCCGTCGGTGCCGGATACCAAAACCGGATTTTTATAGCGGTCCAAAGGCAATTCAAACAGCGAACCAAAGCCGCCGAGTCCGGCCATCACGCCGGCATTGCGGGTTCTGGCCGCGATGGGTTTGATGCGGTCGACCAAAGCGTTGCCGGCTTCGATATCGACGCCCGCGCTCTTGTAATTCAGGCGATCTTGCTGTTGTGAGCTCAATGGGGGCCTCTTGCTAAAGTTAAGATTGAAACAACCGATATTGTACTATATTCCAAATTCATGCACCGTCAGGGTAGTTCTCGAGCAATGATTTTTACCAAGGGAAAAACAGCGTTTCTGCTGGCTTCGTTATTGGCGTTTTTGCCTGTCAATGCCGTGTTGGCGGTAGAAGTGCAAGGTCTTTACGAAATTGAACTGATTGCGAGGAGTCAATCGCCGGAGGATAGGGAAACGGCAATCAAGCAAGCCTTGTACGGTGTATTGAGTCGGGTCATCGTGGCGGAAGATATTTCCAAAATTCCGGCTGTTCAACAGATGTTGAGCGGTGCGATGCATTACGTCAAACAGTTCCAGTATTCCTTGATTGCCGCCAACGAATATTCCGACAGTGATGCGCGCTTGATTCGGGTTGAGTTCGACCAGGATCAATTATTGGAAGTGATGCGCGCCAGTCATGTGGGGGTATGGAGTGAAATTCGGCCGCAAACCCTGGTTTGGTTGGTCGTGGACGAAGAGGGCAAGCGGCAGTTTTATAATCCTGATGTCATGCCCGATTTCGAAAACGCACTGACGCTGGCCTCCAAAGTCAAAGGGGTGCCGGTGATATTTCCGATGCTCGATCTGGAGGAGCAGCAACGAATTTCCGTCAGCGAAGTATTGGGGGCCGACTCCAGGAACCTGCTCAACGTTTCCGCGCGTTATGAAGTGCCGGCCGTAATGTCGGGTCGGGTCGTCAGAAAGGATCAATGCTGGCAGGGCGAATGGGCGTTTTATTTCGATGGCAAAATCAAACAATGGAACAGCGAATGTCTGCCGATGAAGGCGGCCATTGCCGAAGGCATGCAAGGCGCTTACAACGTGTTGTCCAACTACTATGGGGTTAAGCCGTAGCCCTCTTTTATGGTTTTGCAATAACGTGTGGCTGGGATGTCTTCTCGCAGTCTGATAGGCCATTCCGGGCGCGAATTAAATGGCGTATTGTAAACAGCACACGATTTTTGCGTTGAATTGTCCAGAAAAACTGATTAGAGTTTGGCCGATTGGATGCATAAATAGAACAATAAACAAGAGGCCTATCATGAAATTATCCAACCTTTGGAAAAGCGCATTCCTATTGACCATTTTGCTTGGTGCTCAGGCTGCAATGGCGGTTACTCCGGAAGAAGAGGCGGAGAAAAAGTGCATTAAACCCAAGTTTAGGGATTTTTCGCCTGCCCCAAAATCCGAGGTGATGCCAGAATCGGAGATTTCTTTTCATATCAATCGCCACGCTGATCCCAATCACATTAAGGCAAGTGCAAAAACGATTCCGTTAAAGTTGACTGTCGCCGATAAAAAGACTTTTTACTATGTCAAAGCCAAGTTGCCGGCGGAATTGACCGAAGGATTTGCCCGGATTCATGTCGAAGCCAAGGCGGCGGAAGGCGAATGTATCGGTCAAGATGGTTGGCTGATCAAAGTCAAAGGACAGGGCGCCTCCGCGGCAGCGGGCGAACAAGCCGTGGAATCGGCCAAGGATAGTCCTGCCGCGAAGGCGGAAACTGCTCAATAACGGATCTTGGTTTCCAGCCGGTTCCAGGCTTCAAACGGGGAATCGGCTTCGGGAATCTTGAGATAATGCATCGCGATATTGCGCAGGGCCGGTTTCTTGGGAATCTCGTCGTAGATGAAACTATCGTCGAAACCTGCAGCGGCAGCATCGAAGCGATTGCACGCGTAATAAACGTCTTTCAATCTCGCCCAATAGATTGCCCCCAGACACATCGGGCAGGGTTCGCAACTGGTATAGAGCGTGCAATCAGGTAGCTGAAAGTCCCCTGTTTGCTGGCAGGCGAGGCGTATCGCCATGATTTCGGCATGCGCGGTGGGGTCCAGATTCGGCGTGACGCGGTTGGCGCTGCTGGCGATGATGCGTTGATCTTTCACCACGATCGCGCCGAACGGGCCGCCGCCGTCGGCGACGTTTTGCCGAGCCAAATCAATCGCATATCGTAAAAATTCGCTGTGCATGTTCATAAACTCAGTGGATTGTTGGGATCGACTCCGTCCATGAACGGCAGGCGCCGGTCTTCATTGGTGATCTGATAGACCTTGCCCAGCCAGTTGTTGAATACGGCTTTGGCCGAATCACGCCAGGTAATATCCAGATGTTCGACGATTTGCGCTTCCGGCATCGGTTGCAACGTGGCGCCGCTGGCTTTGGCCGTCATGACGTGTTCGGCGTAGCCGGCCAATAGTTGATGCACGTAAGCGTCGAAATAGTGGTCGGGATAGGGGGGGTAATCGTCCCGTTCGCCGTTGTAAAAGCGGAGCACTTCTCGCTTGTATTCCTTTAGCAAGCTAATGTCGTCGTATTCCGGGTGGCCCTGGAAAAATACGATGCGAAAGCCATCGGGGCTGACCGCTAAGTGTACGCCGGCTTCTTCGCTGACGACCAGCACCTTCAAACCCTGTTTTTCCATGTCGCTTTGAAATATTTCGTTGAAGCGCGAATGCGGTACGTCGAAACGGGTGTTGGTTTCGGCAACCAGAGGGTGCTGCCTATCGACGACTTTATGCGAAAAAACCCCCCAGCGTTTGGCCGGCAAGCGCGTGCGCTCGATGCCATAACAGCTTTGAATCAAGGCGTGCGTGGCCAGACAGGAGCACAATATCGATGTGACATTCTGTTTGGCCCATTCAAAGACCTCGGTCAAGGGGTGCCAGAAGGGTTCGTTTTGCAAATGCTCGTGGGTGACATTGGCGCCACTGATGATCAGCGCATCGAGTCCATCCCGTTTGATTTGTTCGAAACTTTCGTAATATTTTTGAATGTGTTCCCGGGCGGCGGGGCTGCGCTCCAAGCCTTCTATCGTGAATGGATGGACATGGAATTGTGCAATCTGATTGCAGGCGCCGACCAGCCGGAAAAATTGGCGCTCGGTGGCTTCCAGCGCCGCATCCGGCATGATGTTCAACAAGCCGATGTGCAATTCGCGTATCGACTGGTGTTCGGCTCGATCCGGCGTAAGAATTTCCTCGCCTTCTTCATGCAAACGTCTGAAGGTGGGTAAATCGGTGTGGGCGACTAACGGCATGGCTTTACTCGTTAAGCGTCGTGGCGTGCAATGGCGCGCGCAATCAATTGAATGAAATCGTCTTCGGTCTGTACTTTGGCGACATCATCACCATCCACGGTATAACCATACTGGGCGGCGATGGTTTCGTAGCGCGGCACGCGCGCCTTGAACAATTCCGGAAACACCCAGCTGACGAACTCATCCGGCGGAATTTGATCGGTGGAGTCGTAATTCCGTTCACGCATGAACTGGGCTAATTTTTCCTCGACGAATTCGGGACGATAATACAGTGGCTTGGGGTCTTTTTTGGCTCTATCGATGATGGTTTGTTCCAATGCCGGTGGAATCTTGATGTAGACGATCAAGGTATGTTTGGCCAGCGTTTCCAAAACCTCGGGGCAGTCGAGTTCGCAGACGCTGCCACCGGCGTCGTTGATGAAATGCTTGTAGCCATAAATCCTTTCGGCCTTGTGAATGAACTCGGGCACATCGTTCATCGCCGCGATCTCAGCCTGATGATGCAGGGCTTGGCGGCGTTTGAATTCGGCCAAAGTCAGTCCGCCCTTGCTCGGATCGCCTATTTTTCCCAGGAAACTGGACACGGGGGATAGATTGTCGACCGTGATATTGCTGCAGATATAGATGGAATCGGATTTCAGCAAATCGCGCAAGAACGGTACGCCCATCGCTTGTTGCTTGATGTTGTCGAGTATGGGTTCTTCCAGGTATTTGGTGCCGATTCGGTAATCGCCGGAATAATGAAACCACTTGTCGCGGGGTAGTTTGCTGGATAGCGTGGTTTTGCCGGCGCCTGACATGGCCAGCAGGGTGATGCTCTTGGATTCCCAGTCCAAAAATTCTTGCGGGGTCATTCTCATAAAAAACTACTCAATCCAAATAATCGCTGATATCCAAATCTTCCTGATCCGGTCGGGCATGGCGGTCCGGGTCGGTATAACCCAAGTCGTCGACTTCGATGTCATCGAAGGGCGCGCTCCAATCTTCCGGATCTTCGATATAGTCAAAAGTCGACGCATACCAGGCATCGTTGTCGTATTCGCCCAAGTCGCCATTGGCATATTGCACTTCAATGGTGTCATCGGTACTGTCGATTGCCACGACCTTGAAGGTCAGGTTGTTTTCAAAGTCTTTATACCAGCGGCCTATGACCGGGTCTGTAATGGTTGTCATCGTCGCATCCTCGCTGTGGTTGATGGTGGCGGCTATCATAGCCGAGTTTATTCGGGCCGTGTAAACCCACGGCAAAAATTGCCGGGCAATTTCCATTAGAATGTTCGCAATCTATTTTTACCCAAAGCAGGCTATGAGCGAAGAACGCATTATCGAACTGGAAATAAAACAAGCCTATCAGGAAGATTTGATTCAGGCATTGAATCGGGTGGTAGCCGATCAACAAAAACAGATCGGCAAATTGGAAGAAACCTGCAAATTGCTAAATGACAAGATCAAGAGTCTGGCAATGGCCGAGCGTAATCCAATGTCTGCGATTGACGAAAGGCCGCCGCATTATTGAACGGCGGATCAAGCGGTTGCTTTGGTCAGGCGTTACCCGGCAACAACGTGCATTCAAACCCTCTTGAGCGCAGTTTTTTGCAATAGGATCTGGCCTCGTTTTGATCGAGACCGCTCCATTCGGTGCGCCACAGTTGCTTACCCTTGATCTTTTGCCTGACGACTTGAGGTTGTCCACTGTTACCCGTCGCTCCCAAAACATGGCGGGCTTTTTTTAGTTCGACATCGGCGTCGGTTTTACGGCGGTGATCGCCCAGCATGACGGCCCAATCGGAATGAGATGACTCGACTCTGGCATATCTGCTTTTAACCGAACGTTTAGCCGCTTGTCGAGAAGGGTGGTTGGGACGGATATCGATGGCCTCGGAACTGCCGGAACCACTGTCGGCGCCCATTTGCTCCGCGCTACCGGCGCAGCGATTCGACGATAACTGAAACGGCGGCGGCTCGTAGCTGGCGTCGACCAATTGTTCGACTCGCATGCCCGCGACACCCGCTTGGGCTTTTTCAAAGCCCAAATCCAGTAAATTGCCCATTTGCTTGAAACGTTCCGCGCTGCTGTGCGCCCCAAGCAATACGCCGATCAGGCGGCGGCCGTCACGCTTGGCGGAGGCAATCAGGTTATAACCCGAGCCGCAGGTAAAGCCGGTTTTCAAGCCGTCGGCATCCGGATAGGTTTTCAAAATCTTGTTGGTATTCGGCAGCACCCGGCCTTTGTAGGCAAATTCGGTCGCCGAAAAATAGCGATAATATTGCGGAAAATCCCGTATCAACGCGGCGGACAACAAGGCCAGGTCGCGGGCGCTGCTGATCTGGCCTTCATCGGGTAAACCGCTGGCATTGTGAAAGGCGCTGCTATACATGCTCATGCTGTGCGCTTGTTGCGTCATCATGGACGCAAAATTGGCCTCACTGCCGCCAAGTCGTTCGGCCAATAACACGGCTGCATCGTTGGCGGAGCGGGTGGTCACGGCCATGATGGCGTTTTCGACGCTGATACTCTGCCCGCGGCGCAGACCCAATCTGGAGCTGGGTTGCCGCGCCGCATGCGCCGATACGGTCAACATTTCGTTCAGCCGCAGGCGCCCCGCTTCAATTGCCTGGAAGGTCATGTAGATGGTCATGACCTTGGTCAATGAAGCTGGATACCAGCGATGAGCCGCCTCGACTTCATGTATGACTCGGCCGGTGTCTGCGTCCATGACGATTGCCGCATAACGCGCGGAAGCAGACAGGCTGTGAGAGAGCAGGAATGCGAGGGACAGCAGGCGTAGGGTTTTCTTCGGGACAGCGTTCAATGTGTTAAATCTCTGCAGATTAATGACCTAACGGTTGAGTCTGCCATTTAAACAGAATTATCGCCGGCAAAAAAGCCCCAATTTGCATCGAAACGCCATTGTTTTGCCAAGGCACGCAACATTAGGGCCTATTGAACAGTTTAGGTATCATTGGCGGTTTAGTCGTTACCTCGGAAGTTGCCCATGCCTCTCAAGACCTTGCTAGTCCAACATGCCGCGCATGTCCCGGAAACCTTGCAAAGCGAAGCCTCTGTGTTGGTCGAGAAATTGGAAGAGAAACTGACGCCCGAGGATTGGAGTGTTTTCGATAACGCACTATTTTGCAACTCCGTCTTGAAGGTTTGCAGCTGCAGTCAATTCGTCGGTGAAAGTTGGTTGCGCGACCCCGGCATGATTGCCGATTTGGTTCGGTCTGGCGACTTGTTCTCGCCGCTGCGCCGCGAAGCCTATCTGTCCGTACTGCAGGCTGAAACCTACGATGGCGAAGCGATGCTAGCCCGCCAATTGCGCTTGTTCCGGCGCAGGGAGATGGTGCGTATCGCTTGGCGCGATCTGGCGGGATGGGCGGATCTCGACGAAACCCTGCTGGATTTGACGGCGTTGGCCGAGGCCTGTATTCAAACCGCGCTGGATTTTTTCTATCGGCAAGCCTGTCAGCGTTGGGGGACGCCAACACTGGCCAATGGCAGTCCCTTCAATATTGTCGTATTGGGGATGGGCAAGCTCGGTGCCTGGGAGCTGAATTATTCGTCCGATATCGATCTGATTTTTGCCTATGCCGAAGACGGGATTTTGACCGAGAAAAAGGAAATCACTTATGGCGAGTTTTTTACTCGCGTCTGCCGGTCGCTGGTGAAAGCGCTGGATGAGATCACCGTCGATGGTTTTGTCTTTCGCACCGACGTGCGCCTGCGGCCGTTTGGTGATAGTGGGCCCTTGCTGATGAATTTCGAAGGCATGGAACACTATTATTTGACCCAGGCCCGCGAATGGGAGCGTTACGCGATGATCAAGGCGCGGCAAGTAGCGGGAGATTTCGAAACCGGTAAACAATTGGCGGCGATGATCAAGCCTTTCGTCTACCGGCGTTATCTGGATTACGGCGCCTTTGAGGAGCTGCGCTCATTGAAGTTTCAAATTACTCAGGAGTTGAAGCGCAAGGACAGGATGGAAAACATAAAGCTTGGACCGGGCGGTATTCGGGAAGTGGAATTCATCGGCCAGGCTTTCCAATTGATTAGGGGAGGGCAGGAACACGCCCTGCAACAGCGGGAAATACAAGTCATACTCGAAGCCTTGGAAGAGCTGGAACTGATGACCAAGGACGATGTGGCGACGCTCAAGTTTGCCTATCGTTTCCTGCGCCGGGTGGAGAATCACATTCAGCAATACCAAGACAAACAAACCCACGACTTACCGAAGAGTGAGCTGGTGCAACAGGTTCTGGCCTATTCGCTGGATTTCGAGAATTGGGATGATTTCAAGCGAACGCTGGACGATGTTCGAGACAGTGTGCATGCCATTTTCGATCAGGTGTTTTCGCTCAGCGAACAGGACAATCAACAATTGGCTACCCGTTCGGTTTGGCTGGGGAACGACGAGGAGCAGGCGCTGGAAATCCTGGCCGATTGCGGTTTTGCTAATGCACAGGCCATGTATGACGCCATTTTGAATTTCAAGACCTCACATGCGATCAAACGCATGACCAGCAAGGGCGCGGCGGTGTTGGACAGGTTGATGCCGTTGTTGATCGAGCGAGTGCCGCGCGTCGACAATCCGGATGTAGCCTTGAGCCGGATTTTGCATTTATTCGAGGCCGTGGCTGGCCGCAATGTCTATTTGTCCCTATTGGCGGAGAATCCGGATGCGCTGACGCAATTGATCAACTTGGCTTCCGCCAGCCAATGGATTTGCGACTATTTGGCCTTGTATCCGATTTTGTTCGATGAGTTGCTCGATCCGATTGCCTTGTTCGAACCGCTGAAAAAAGCCGACTTGAGCCGCGACTTACAGCGTGAATTGAGCAAACTCGATCCTCACGACAGCGAACAGTTGATGATCGCGTTGCGGCAATTCAAGCATCAGAACGTGCTGCGGGTGGCAGCGGCCGACATCATGGGCGTGATTCCGGTGATGATCGTCAGCGATTGCCTGACCTGGATCGCGGAAGCCATTCTGGGGCACGTGCTGGAGCGCGCCTGGCAAATGCTCAGCGAAAAACATGGCTGTCCGCCCGGTACCCGAGCCGAAACCGCCAGCCGATTCGGCATCGTCGGCTTCGGTAAGTTCGGCGGCATCGAGCTCGGTTATGCTTCCGATCTGGATTTGGTGTTTTTGTATGATTGCGCCGATGCCAATGCAATGACCGATGGCGACAAGCCGATCAATAGCGGGCAGTTCTATCTGCGTCTTGGGCAAAAGATTCGGCATATTTTGGATACCAAAATGTTGTCGGGTGTACTGTACGAAGCCGATTTACGCCTGCGTCCCAATGGCGATTCCGGTTTGCTGGTGACGCATATCCAATACTATGAAGACTATCTGCGGGAAAGCGCCTGGACTTGGGAGCATCAAGCCCTGGTTCGCGGCCGTTTCGTGGCTGGTGATCCCGTGTTGAAGGCCCAATATGAGGCGATACGCACGCGCATTCTGGCGTTGCCGCGCGATGTGGCCAAGTTAAAGCAGGAAGTGCGGGAAATGCGGGAGAAAATGCGGGAAAATCTGGCCAGCAAGCAGGCTGACGTGTTCGATCTAAAGCAAAGCAAGGGCGGTATCGCCGACATCGAATTCATCGTGCAGTTTGGTGTGCTGGCCGAAACCGCCCGCAATCATAGTCTGGCCACCTATACCGATAACGTGCGCTTGTTGGAAGGGTTGGCGGCGCATGGCTTCATCGGCGCCGATGATGCGACGACATTGAAAAAGGCTTATTGCGCCTACCGCGATTACGGCCACCATCAAGTGTTGCAAGGCGAAAGCGCGATGGCGAAAGAGGATGAATTTGCCGAATTGCGCGCGCAAGTGGATAGGATTTGGCAACAGTTCATGGAATGAGAGTTCGGCAAAGCCCTCATGCGCCAGGGGACGGTCGAGTGAGTCATTGTGGGAGCGACGCACCGTCGCGATAAATGGCTTCAATTCGCGGCTATGCATCGCTCCTACAAGTAACTTTTATTTGCCGGGGCGATGCCGAGCCTTCATGACGGTTAGGCTGAAAACGACGAGCCGCAGCCGCAAGTGGTCGTGGCGTTGGGATTGCGGATCACAAACTGGGCACCACTCAGGTCTTCTTTGTAATCGATTTCGGCGCCTTGCAGATACTGAATGCTCATCGAATCGATCAACACCGTCACGCCGCCTTTTTGAATCTGCGTGTCGTCGTCATTGACCTCTTCATCGAAGGTAAAACCGTACTGAAAACCCGAGCAGCCGCCGCCGGTGATATAAACCCGAAGCTTCAGGTTGTCGTTGCCTTCTTCCTGGATCAAACCTGCTACTTTGCTTGCTGCGCTATCGGTAAAAACAATAGGATCGGCCATGAAAAGTCTCTATAAGTGGTTGAAAAAAAATAATTATGATTTTACCTAGTATTTTAATCAAGATTTTTCGGCTTGGCTATCGGTAAGTTTTATTGGTTGATTTCGCCCGATGCAATTCTGTATTTTCTTGAGCTTCAATACGTTTATACATCCCCAAAAACACAGAAGGAGTGCGCCATGAACGCCACCCATTGGGCCAGAATCAAATGTTTCATCGTGTTGTTCATTTTCATGATCATCAGCATCGGCCCAATTCCAATCACCAGCAGCATAGGCCTGTATGTGGTTGTTTTTCGGCCCCTGTGGTTCAAAAAACTGGTTGAAACCGTCTATGCCGACAAGGTTGGCTGACGGCTGAAATACTGCTTTTTTATGCACCAACATCGTGCGAATTGACGCACCAATCCTGAGCGCCGATGTCGGGTGTATTCGAATCAGTGGCCAAGGTAAGTAATTGCTTGATCATAAGAAGTTGTAACTAAAAAACTTATTCGATCTGGTCCTGAGTTTGCTTTAGCTGGCACGATTAGATTCAAGCTACAAGGACTCAGGAATGTTGAAAAGTGCCACGATGAATTTATCCACTCAGGAAAAGTGTTGGCTTCCCTGGTTTGGAAAAACCGGTGCCCTGGCGATGCGCTGGGCGACTTATATCAACCGCCGCCGTTATGCAGTGCTGGAACAAACCTTTGAAGGGATCGCCGCTACGCGAGTGAATATCTTGACCAGTTGGGCGCAGCAGCAATGGGCTTTTCTGGAGGGGGTTTCCGCAGAAGTGATACGCGAACTGCCGCGGCCATCCACTGCGTTTTTGCAAGCCAAATTGACGCAAGCTCCAGATTTTTCTGAGCTATTCGTCATTGACGCCCAAGGCCGCGTGCTGGTTTCTAGTTTGGCGAGTCGTAAGGATAAGCAAGATTTAGCACCACAGGCTGTCGCCTCGGGTTTGCAGGGGCGGTTTTTGCACGGCCCCTATATCGATCAGACTACCTTGGACATTGGCCCTTCCAGCTCCCGGTTTCACGATGCCGTGACCTTGATGTTTTATCTGCCACTGCAGAACCAAGGCAAAGTGGTCGGCTGCTTGTGTGGCAGGGTACCGAACGATGTCTTGGGTGATCTGATTCAGCGCGAGGCCGGGCATATTTTCATCGAGTCCGGCGACAATTATTTGTTCATGGTCAAATCGGCTTTCGATCCCAGTATAAGACCCGGTACCGCCCTGTCGCGCTCGCGCTTCGAGGACAGCGCTTTCAGTCTGGGAGACAATCTGAAGCAAGGGGTGCGGACGGCCTTTGGTATCGTGCGTGTCAGACGGCATACGGAACTGGAGTTGATATTCACCGATCCCGCCACCGGACAACTGCATCCCGGCGTTCGCGAAACCATCCGCCGCGGCGAAAACCTGTTCGTCACCTATCCGGGCTATTCGGACTACCGCCACATTCCGGTGATAGGCAAGGGCGTTACCTTCGTGATGCCGGGATCGCGGGATATTTGGGGCATGATGTGCGAAGCCGATCTGGAAGAGGCGTATCGCTTCCGTTCGGTCAATTACCGGATGATGCGCGTCTATCTGGCGATAAGCTTTTCGAGCTGGCTGATTGCCAGCGGTGTTGGCTATGGCATGCGGCTGGGTGTAATACCCGCGTCGTTGCTGCAGTTGGGCTTGTTGGCTTTGGGCGCGTTGGCATTTTATCGCTTCGGCTTGAGTCCAATGACGAAGCGCCTGCGAACCATGGCGGGTGTGATACGTGGCCTGGCGGAAGGCGGCGGCAATCTGGCGCAACGCTTCGAGCGCAAGGAAGCGGCCGCGGACGAGCCGGCCGTGATGGCGCAATGGGTCAACAGTTTCATCGATAATCTCGATGGTACGGTCAGCCGCGTGATTCATGCCACCGATGAGATGAGCGATAGCCAGTCGAGGATGCTGGAACGTAATCAAGAAGCCAGCGTGGCGACCGGGCAAGTGCTGGATGCGGTGCAAGACATTCTCAATTCACTGAGGCAACAAATGCGGGATATCGATTCCGCGACCCAAGCCACAGCCGACATTCGCGGCGCCATGCAGCAAGCCGTGGAAAACGCACATCAGCAATTTGACATGGTCAAGCAGCGCACACAAGGCATTCGCCATTCCATCGAGCAATCCTCGCAAACCATACGCCGACTCGGTCAGAGTACCGAACTGATCGGCAAGATCGTCAAGGTCATCAACGATATCGCCGACCAAACCAATCTGTTGGCCTTGAATGCGGCGATCGAGGCGGCGCGCGCCGGCGAAGCAGGACGCGGCTTTTCTGTCGTGGCGGACGAGGTGCGCAAGCTGGCGGAACGTACCGGTATGGCAACGCACGAAATCAGTCAAATGATAGGCACTGTGCAGATTCAGGCGCGCGAAGCCGTGCAAATCATGGAAAACGGCGCGGCCGGGATGGAGGAAGGCTTGCGTCTGGCCGAGGAGGTGGCGGCCGACAATACCGGCATGCAGGAGATTGTGGAGCGTATGTTCATGCTGATTCAGAGCATTGCCGAAAGCGCCTACAGCTATGGCGCGCGCGTGCAGGGCGTGGCGGCGATGACCGAGTCGATGCGCGAAGCCCTCGATGAACTCAATTTCAGCGTCGCGCAATCCAGACAGACGTCGCAGAAATTAAAGCATTTGGCCAGTCAGTTCCAGGTGACTCAGGTGCAGCAAAGGTCCGTGATGCGTCGTGTCGGCGTGTCATGAGTTTGCCTGTTACAGCGCTGCAGCAGGTAAGTCGGGCCTTGGTGCCGGGGCTTACCGGCATGGTTGGCCACCATGCAGATTTGACGCTACACAGCGCATTTCAACCTATCCTTGATCTCCGTGACGGCCGGAACATCGGGTTCGAAGGATTGGTGCGGGTACTGCGCGCCGAAGGCGGTTCGGTCACGCCGTTGGCCTTGTTCGATCTGGCCCGGGATGAAGCGGAACTGGTCCATGTGGACAGGCTCTGCCGGGCCTTGCATGTTTGCAATTTTGTCAGGTTGGACGCGGGGGATGGGCTGTTATTTTTGAACGTCAATCCCGTGGTCAGTATTCGTGGCCGGTTTTTTGGCCCGTTTTTCGAGGAGTTTCTGAGTCAGGTGGGTTTGCCGCCCGAGCGGGTGGTGATCGAAATCTTGGAAGGCTCGGTATTGGATGACCAACAGCTGGCGGATTCGATAGCCTTTTACCGGGAGCGAGGCTGCCTGGTGGCCATCGATGACTTTGGGGTTGGTCACTCCAATTTTGGCCGCATCTGGCAGATCAAACCCGACATCGTCAAACTGGATCGTTCCATGCTGACATTTGCCCGCGCGAATGAATGCGCGCGTCGGGCCTTGCCCAGTCTGGTCACAATCCTGCGTGAAGCCGGCTGCCTGGTCATCGTCGAAGGTGTCGAGGATGAATTCGAGGCCATGCTGGCGTTGGAATCGCGCGCCGATTTTGCCCAGGGTTACTACTTTGGTTTTCCTGCGGTCGTGCCGAATGCCCAAACGGCGACAGCTAAATGGCGCGCCTTGCTTGAACGTTCCGAGGGGACGATGGCGGAAGTGGTGGCGAGAGCCTGCCGAGATGTTGGCGAACTTGGGACCCGGCTGCGCCAATCGGCATGATCCCTGTGAAGCCTCGGTTTGCAGGCGTGCGTAATCGTTTCAGAAACACATGTTCGTCTGCAGCCAGTTTTTTTCGTGTCCGTATAAGCGGGGTTGTCGCTGTTAAAGTTGGCGTACTTGGCGAGCAGGGAATATGGTTCGATTGTGTACTTTATTCTGCGGTAAAGACCGTATTGACGGGGTTTGCGGGTTATAAGCCGATTTTTGCCGACTTCATCGCAGGGCTAAGGGTGTTTATTTCGTGTGAGATCAGAGAATAAAGCTCCCGGGTCCATTCCGGTTGTTGAGGGGCGGCCTCCAGGGCGAAGCGTCTGGGGTCGTGCGGCGCAATCACAACTTTCACGTTTTCGGCTCCCACTTGCGCCGTGAGGACGAAAAGTTCCTCTATTGCTTCATCGCCCATGGCGAGACAACCAATGGATTTGTCTTGGCCATGGATAAAAATATCCGAACCGGGGTTCGTGCGTCCTTCCTGCCGGGCATGGAAAAGGTCGAATTCATTGGGGTAATTGATTTTCATCGACAAGTGGTAATGACTGTTGGGATTCAGGCCCTCGATGCGGTAAATTCCCTCTGGAACCTGCTTGTCCCCTTGGCGTAATTTGGGGCCGCTCATGCCGCTGGCGGCCTGGATGTCGTAGTTGCGGATGAACTGAAAATCGCCATTGTCTCTAGCCCAGAGCTCCAGTTTCCTTTCCTGTTTAAGGGCAACGAAAGTAACTTCTTTCGGGGGATAGGAAACCTTGGCCTTGGCGAAATGAGGTTTGAGTTTGTTCGCCGCGTAGGTGCCGTAAATTTGCAAAATGTCGTCCACGGTTCTTTCACCGAGCGGCGGCGGTGGCAGAGGATACAGGTTTCGGCTGGCCTGGGCTTGAGGTTTAATGGCAGGCGGGATGGTCTTGTGGGTAACCTGCTTGTGGCTGGAGCAGGCACCGAGCAATTCCGCCAAGGCCAAGATGGCAATGATTTTGACGCTTGATTTCATACAGTACGCTTGAAACGAAGTGGAGACCGCAATAGTTTAGCAGGCTGTCGAAACTCAATCTCATGTCTTAGGCTTTCGTCCTCGGCCTTTAATTTTAGCGAATAGCCCGGATGGTGCTTGCGAAACCACAAGCGAATGTCGTTATGCGAGTCATGGTCTAAAATTGTCGCTTGGATTTGCCGCCGGAACAGGAAGGCCGTGCTCGGATGATTGTCGAATGAGTTAGCAACCGTGCCGTGAATGATTACACTCAGTGTGAGAAATAGAGTCATGATTACAAATAATCCTATATCGCGGCGAAGCCTTATGCACTGGCTTGTTGGCGGGTTGGTGCTGACATGCGCAACCCTGGGTTGCCAGACGCATTCAGCCTCCGATAAGGCTTTGGGCGCGGTTGAGATTCGGAATGAACAGCTGAAAGCCCCATGGCCAGACGCGCGGCCGACTATTGTGTATGTCTGCGACTTTAGTCTGGACGCTGCCAATTTCAAGGAAAACCAAGGCATCGGCGACAGGTTGCCCGGCCAGAGGTTGCAGCGGCTTGAGCAGCATTTGCCTCTGTCGATGGCGAATTCCGACCCTGGGCAACAGGTTGAAAAAATCGTTGCCGAGATGAGTCAAAATTTGATCAAAAGCCTGAAAGACAAAGGTTTCATGGCGGAGCGGCTTGCTAATCCAAATATCTCCCTGTTGCCTCGCGCCGGCTGGTTGCTGCAAGGCGTGTTTACCGAAGTGGATGAAGGTAATCGGTTGAAACGCGCCACGATCGGTTTCGGCCAAGGGGCAACCCACATGGAGGTTCAGATTGCCGTCAGCGACTTGGCCAGTGCCAACCCGCGAGAACCCTTCATTGTGTTTGGCACCGTCAAAGACCCCAAGAAAATGCCTGGTGCCATCGTCAGCATGAACCCCTATGTGGCGGCTGCCAAGTTCGTGATGGAGAAAAATGCCACGGAAAAAGACATCAAAAAGACGGCTGAACAAATCGTCGAGGAAATGCTGAAAAATTTCGCATCCGCCAGCAAACCCAGATGACGCATCCTGTCAGTTAAGGTGGGAGTTGGCGGAAACCGGGGCAAATGCGGCTTGGATTATTTCGAATTTAGCTGCGTTGCATACGGGATACTCGCTGCCTATTCCAAAAGTTAATCAAAACCAGTTAGAAATTTGAAATTTAGAGCAATTTTTGTTTACTTGAGATCATGCATCGCTAGCAAGCAAAGGCTATTCATAAGTTAAATGAAGCCTGAATCCTTGGCTTCAAGGCTTAAAATCGTAACTTCTCAATAAGTCAAGGCAACAATAAAATCAAAGATTTATGCGCCGAGAATTGTGGCTTCTTGTCGTTTTTTTGAGCTCTCGACACCAAAGATCAATGACTTACAGAGCGAGCTTTTGCCACGAGCGAATAAAAACCCATTTTTTGTGATCGTAAGTCATTCTTTATTAAAGGTGCCGTGACTTATTGAGAAGTTACTTGAAATGGCTATAACCTATTGAAATATAATGTAAAACACTGTTTTTGTGATTTCGCCTAAGGCATTTGAAAAGTCACATGTATTCAATGGCTTATAGGTGAAGTCACGGATTCATGTGAAATCCTTGATTTTAACTACCGGATAATTGCTCTAAGATTTTCAGTTTTCTATTTCATCCAAAGCGAAGTTAGGAGTTTCAACCAAAATGCTTTTACTTGGCGTGATAAATACTTTGTTTGGACGTAGAAATAATATCCGGTAGTTAGCCATATCTATACTCATCATTTCTGGATCAGAATAGCCTTGGCAAAACAATACCGATTCGTTCTCAATGGGAGTTCGGTAGGGTACGCACCGCGTACCTTCGGTTTTCAATCGGTTAAAAATCGCTCGGATACGTCACAATCAACGCTAGGCCAGGTATAGTCGATGATCAATGGCGCATGGTCGCTGAAGCGCTGGTCTTTATAGATCTGGCTGGCAAGCGCGGTGGCGGCCAGAGCGGGCGTGGCGATTTGATAGTCGATGCGCCAGCCGACATTCTTTTCCCGTGCCTGGCCGCGATTGCTCCACCAGGTGTAGCAGGCTTCGGTGGCGTCGGGATGCAGGCGACGGTAGACGTCTATCCAGCCTTGCTCGTCCAGTACCTGGCTAAACCAGGCTCTTTCTTCCGGTAAAAAACCGGAGTTTTTCTGATTGCCGCGCCAGTTTTTCAAGTCTTCCTTGCGGTGGGCGATGTTCCAGTCGCCGCAGATCAGTACTTCGCGGCCGCTGGCCTTGAGTTCCGCCAGATGCGGATAGAAACGTTCCAGCACGCTGAATTTCATGGCCTGCCGTGCTTCGCCGCTGGAGCCGGACGGCAGATACAGGGAAATGACCGATAAATTGCCGAATTGCGCTTCCAGATAGCGCCCTTCTGCATCGATGTCGGCATGGCCCAAACCTTCGATCACGGCGTCCGCGGGTCGTTTGCTGTAAATGCCCACGCCGCTGTACCCCTTTTTTTCCGCGTAATGAAAATAACCGAAGTAGTCGCCCGGTTGCCGCATTGGCTCGGTCATGTTCGTCGCCTGAGCCTTGAGTTCTTGCAAGCAGACGATGTCCGCGTTTTGTTGGTTTAGCCAGTCGTAAAAGCCTTTGCTGGCGGCGGAGCGGATGCCGTTCAGGTTGAGTGAAATGACGCGCATGGGGAATGGAGGTTATTGAAATGGCTGTCATTCTATCGAATTGGTGCGTTGCTTGTGCCTGGCAACGCGGAATGCGGGGGCCGAAAGCCGAGGATGCACCCGCATTCCGTTCCATTCCATTTGGGGCGCTAGCCATGGAATTGGTTATGCCAGAAATGTAACAGGGGAAAAGCAAGAGACCCGGGGTTAAACGCTACACGGTGCCATCCTAATTGGCAGACCAATTCGAAGATTACCTGTCTCGGATTCGCCTTGGACGCGCAATTTTAGTTGCCGGCAACAGCGATTCAGGTCCAGTATTGTGGCACTTCTCCCTGCCCGGATAAACGTCATGAAAAAGCTGTTACTGACCCTGCTTGCCATTTTGCTGATTGTGGAAGAATGGCTTTGGGACTTCCTCTCGGCCTGTGGCCACTATATGGCTTTGCTGTTGAGGCTGGAAAGTTTTGAACGGTGGCTGGTGCAAACTTCGCCACCCTTGGCTTTATTGGCGTTCACAATTCCGATTTTGATCGTTACGCCGATCAATCTGGTGGCGTTGTCCTTGTTGTTAAATGGTTTGTTGTTGCAAGGGATTTTGCTGGAGCTGTTCGCCAAATTGCTCGGCACCTTGCTGGTAGCCAGGGTGTTTAGTTTGACAAAGCCGCAGTTGCTGACTTTCGCCGTGATCGCGGTCATTTATCACAATGTCACAGGTTGGTTACGCTGGGCTCATGCCAAAATCGTCGATACCGAGATATACCGCTGGTCACGACAGGTCAAAGCCCAAGTAAAGACCAAGATCAAAGAACTATTGAGATGGGCGCAGCCCTAGAAACCATTATGCTCCCGTCATGTCCGGCAGACGCTACTCCAATGCCATCGGGTGTCACGGTGCTATCGGGTGAAATTGCGTTACCTGATAGCAGTTTATTGGGGTTTTGCCGCTGGCTCATGTAAAATCCCGCTTCTTTATTCGAATTGAGCAGTTATAAGCCATGAGCATAGAACTAAGAGGTACCACGATTCTGGCCGTGCGGCGTGGAGACAAAGTCGTTATCGGCGGTGACGGTCAGGTGACTTTAGGTAATACTGTCATGAAAGGCAATGCCCGCAAGGTCAGAAGACTGTATCACGACAAAGTCATTGCCGGTTTCGCGGGCGCTACCGCCGACGCGTTCACCTTGTTCGAACATTTCGAAGGCAAGCTGGAAAAGCATCGCGGTAACTTGATGCGCGCGGCCGTGGAAATGGCCAAGGACTGGCGCACCGATCGCGCCTTGCGCAAACTCGAAGCCTTGTTGATTATCGCCGACGCCAAATCCTTGTTGACGATTTCCGGTAACGGCGATGTGATCGAACCCGAGGGCGATTTCATGGCCATCGGTTCCGGTGGCGCGTTTGCCCAGAGCGCTGCGCGCGCTTTGCTGGAAAATACCGAACTCAGCGCGCGCGAGATTGTCGAAAAGGCCTTGAACATTGCCGCCGACATTTGCATTTACACCAATCACAATTTGCGTATCGAAGAATTGGCGACCGAAGCGGTAGCGCCGGAGAAAGAATAAGTTATGAGTCAAATGACCCCCAGAGAAATCGTCAGCGAACTGGACAAACACATCATCGGCCAGGCCGAGGCCAAGCGTTCGGTGGCGATTGCGTTGCGCAACCGCTGGCGCCGCAGTCAGGTCGCGCCTGAGCTGCGCGACGAAATCACGCCGAAAAACATTCTGATGATAGGCCCGACCGGCGTCGGCAAGACCGAAATCGCCCGCCGCCTGGCCAGATTGGCCAATGCGCCGTTCATCAAGATCGAAGCCACTAAATTTACCGAAGTGGGGTATGTTGGCCGCGACGTGGAATCCATCATTCGTGATCTGGTCGATACCGCGGTCAAGATGACCCGGATGTCGGCGATGGAAAAGGTGCAAAACCGTGCTGCCGACGCCGCCGAGGATAGGGTATTGGATATTTTGTTGCCGCGCGCCGAAGGCGGTATGTTGTCGGAAACCGAGGCATCGACCCGGCAGAAAATGCGCAAGAAATTGCGCGAAGGCGATCTGAACGACAAGGAAATTGAAGTCGATGTCGCCGCGCCATCGGTGGGCGTGGAAATCATGGCGCCGCCGGGCATGGAAGAAATGACCAGTCAGTTGCAGGGCATGTTCCAAAATCTCGGCAGCGGCCGCACCAAAACCCGCAAGCTGAAGATCAAGGATGCCTTGAAATTGTTGCAGGAAGAAGAAGCCGCCAAACTGGTCAACGAGGACGAAATCAAGCAAATGGCCGTGGATGCAGTCGAGCAGCATGGCATCGTGTTTCTGGATGAAATCGACAAGATTTGCAAGCGCGCGGAAATGGGCGGCGGTGAAGTGTCCCGCGAAGGCGTGCAGCGTGACTTGCTGCCGCTGGTCGAGGGCAGCACGGTCAGCACTAAATACGGCATGATCAAGACCGACCATATTCTGTTCATCGCTTCCGGGGCGTTTCATCTGACCAAGCCGTCCGATTTGATTCCCGAGCTACAGGGCCGTTTTCCGATTCGGGTTGAATTGAGCGCGTTGAGTGCCGATGACTTCGTGCGCATCCTGACCGAGCCCGATGCGTCGTTGACCGAGCAATATCAGGCGTTGCTGGCGACCGAAGGCGTTATGGTCAGTTTCACCGAAGATGGCATCAAGCGTATCGCGGAACTGGGTTGGCAGGTCAATGAAAGCGTGGAAAACATTGGCGCCAGACGCTTGCACACCATATTGGAAAAACTGTTGGAGGAAATCTCTTTCAACGCACCGGACATGCCGGATAAAACCGTCAGCATCGATGCTGCCTATGTCGATGCCCATTTGGGCGAACTGGCGGCCGACGAAGATTTGAGCCGCTATATCCTGTAAACCATGCGCCTGAAAATTACCCCTTGCGGTCACCTGCCGACCGAAATCAAACTGCATCAGGTATCGGCGCTGCTGGAAGTGCATTTCGACGATGGCAGCATCTTCGAAATGCCGGCCGAATATCTCAGGGTCTATACCCAGTCCGCCGAAGCGGTGGGGCACGGCCCTGGCCAGGAAACCCTGCAAATCGGCAAGGAAGACGTCACGATCACCGATGTCCGGCCGGTCGGCAATTACGCGATTGCGTTGACCTTCAGCGACGGCCATGACAGCGGTATTTATTCCTGGGATTTACTGTACAAGCTGGGCTCGGAATTTCCGTTGTTGTGGTCGCAATACCTGGAAACTCTGAAGGCGGCCGGCATCAGCCGTAAATCTTCTCTACAACATTAAAAGTTCATCATGACCCAAGACAACACTACCCATTTCGGTTTCAAACAAGTTCCCAAGCACGAAAAAGTCGCCCTGGTGCGCGGCGTGTTCGATTCGGTCGCCAGTCAGTACGATTTGATGAACGATTTGATGTCGCTCGGTATCCATCGCATCTGGAAACGCATCGCGGTGCAATTGGCCAATGTGCGCGAAGGCGATTCGGTATTGGATCTGGCCGGCGGCACCGGCGATCTGACCGCGTTGTACGAAAAGCGCGTCGGCTCCAAAGGGCAGGTGGTGCTGGCCGACATCAACGCGGCGATGCTGCGCACGGGGCGCGATCGCTTGATCAACCGCGGCCTGGCCGGCAACATCCGTTACGCCCAGGTCAACGCGGAATGTCTGCCGTTCGCCGACAATACCTTCGACTGCGTGACGATAGGCTTTGGCCTGCGCAACGTCACCGACAAGGATGCGGCCTTGCGTTCGATGTATCGGGTATTGAAACCGGGCGGCCGCGTGATCGTGCTGGAGTTTTCCCATCCGATCGATCCGATCACCGAAAAAGTCTACGATTTTTATTCGTTCAATTTGCTGCCGAAAATCGGCGCCGTGGTGGCCAAGGACGAAGACAGCTACCGCTATCTGGCCGAATCGATCCGCATGCATCCCAAACAGGATGAACTGAAACGCATGATGGAAGAAGCCGGGCTGGAACGCTGCGAGTATTTCAACATGACGCAAGGTATCGTCGCCGTGCACCGGGGTTATAAGTTTTAACCCTAGCATGGGTTTTGGTAATCACGGGAGACGCATCATGCCATTGAAACACGCGCACGACTTCATTAGCGAGGCAGAGTATCTGCAAGGCGAAATGCTGGCGGAGATTCGCCATGAGTATATCGATGGTGAAGTATTTGCGATGGCGGGTACCAGTCGAAACCATAATATCCTGACTGTTAATGTAGCCAGGTTACTGGGGGATGTTACGGCTGACGGTCCCTGTTTTACCTTTTCGTCGGAAATCAAAGTCAGAACCGAACGTTGTTTCTTTTATCCCGATGTCATGGTGGTCTGCGACGATGATGATGGCGATGATTATTACACCGAAAAACCGAAACTGATCGTCGAGGTCATGTCCAAATCAACGCGGCGCATGGACAAAACTACCAAACTGGCGGCTTATAAAACCCTGCCCAGTTTGCTGGAATATGTGTTGATCGAGCAGGATCACGTCGAAATCGAAATATTCCGCCGCTCGCAAAACTGGTTTGCCGAGCATTATTTTCTGGGCGACGCGCTCGAACTCGAATCGGTCGGCTTGACCGTCTATGTGGCCGACATTTACCGCCGGGTCGACAACGAAGACATGCGCGACTACCTACAACAATTGCAAGAGCAGGCCAGCTGATGCTCAATGATTTTCTGCAAATCAAGCCCTTGCTGATTGCGGCCCTGGAAACCGCATTGAATGCCTATCTGACGCTGGACGATCGCCTGGAAGAGTATCTGG
Organism: Methylomonas rapida; assembly: GCF_024360925.2. Lineage (NCBI taxonomy): Bacteria > Pseudomonadati > Pseudomonadota > Gammaproteobacteria > Methylococcales > Methylococcaceae > Methylomonas > Methylomonas rapida. The sequence goes on from NZ_CP113517.1 coordinate 742,567, forward strand.
CGCCGATGGCCGGCAAGGTGCTTGCCGTGCATATCACGCCGTTCGATGAAACCCTTTATCTGGCTCCGGCGCATGACCGTATCCAAATGCTGGAAAATTATGCCGGCGAGGTCGATGCCCGTCTGAGCGGTTCGCTGTCCGCCTTGGGCTTGATGGGGTTTAGTTCGACGCCGATGCGCTCGCTGTTCAAGGGCGAAGTTAAAATCGAGGGCGACACCCAGCTGGCGCACAAAGTGCAGCGCTTGTTCGAGAAACTGGACATTGATTTCGAAGGTAAACTGGCTCGCTACACCGGGGAAACTTTTGCTCAACGCTTGACCGGCTTTTTTCGCGGCGGTCGGGATTGGACCCAACAGGCCTTGACCAGTTTTCGCTTGAATCTGGAAGAGTTTCTGCAAGAAGAAACCCGCGATTTGCCCGCTAAGGCCGAAGCCGAGTTGCTGTTCCAGGACATCGATGCCTGTCGTTCCGATGCAGATCGCTTGGTCGCGCGCATCGAACGACTGCAGACTACCATCGATCAGCTCCCCTCATCCAAATAAACCTCGCCATTTAAGGAATTGCTGTGATTCGCCCTAAAATTCTCATGCGCCTGATTCATATCAATTGGGTCATGATGTCTCATGGTTTGGATGAGATTGTGCTCAAAACGCACTTGTTTCGGCCGATTCGTTTCCTGGCCGTTTTTTCGCCGACCTATTGGTTGCGCAAGCCCACGGAATCCCGCGGTGTCCGTATTCGCCGTACCCTGGAAGACCTGGGGCCGATTTACGTCAAATTTGGGCAGACCTTGTCCACCCGTAAGGATTTATTGCCGGAAGACATCGCCGAGGAATTGGTCAAATTACAGGACAGGGTGCCGCCATTTCCAGCGGAAACCGCGCGGGCGATAATCGAGGAGCAATTGGGACAAAGCATAGAAGCGGCTTTCGACGAATTCGATCCTCAGCCTTTAGCCTCCGCTTCGGTAGCGCAGGTTCATACCGCTACACTCAAAACGGGCGAAAAAGTCATCGTCAAAGTCTTGCGGCCGGACATCGAAGGCAAGATTTATTCCGATGTCGGTTTGCTGTACGAACTGGCGCGGCTGGCCGAACGTTTCTGGAGCGATGCCAGACGCTTGCGTGCCTCGGAAGTCGTAGCGGAATTCGAAAAAACCATACTGGATGAACTGGACCTGCAGCGTGAAGCCGCCAATGCCAGCGCGATTCGCAATAACTTCAAAAATTCGGATTCCCTCTACATCCCGGAAATCCATTGGCCCTTATGCCGGCGCAAGGTGCTGGTGATGGAGCGCATATATGGCGTGCCGATTGGCGACATTCAAGCCTTGCGCGATGGTAAGGCTGATTTCAAGAAACTGGCCGAGCGCGGGGTGGAAATCTTTTTTACCCAGGTGTTTCGCGACAATTTTTTTCATGCCGATATGCATCCAGGCAATATTTTCGTCGATCTGCCGGACAAATATCTGGCGGTGGATTTTGGCATCGTCGGCAGCTTGTCCGATTCCGATCAACGCTATCTGGCCGAGAATTTCCTGGCGTTTTTCAATCATGATTACCGTAAGGTCGCGCGCATGCACATCGAATCCGGTTGGGTGCCTGCCACGACCCGGATAGAAGAGTTCGAGGCCGCGATTCGCAGCGTCTGCGAGCCCATCTTTGAAAAACCGCTGAAGGATATTTCGTTTGGCCTGTTGCTGTTACGCTTGTTCCAAACCGCGCGCCGTTTCGATATGGTGGTGCAGCCGCAATTGGTATTGCTGCAGAAAACCTTGTTGAACATCGAGGGCCTGGGGCGTCAGCTCTATCCCGATCTGGACTTGTGGCAAACCGCCAAGCCGTTCCTGGAGAATTGGTTCAAGCAACGCCTGGGACCGGCGGCGAAGGTAAAGGAGCTAATGGGTAAATTGCCGGAAATCACCGAGCAGTTGCCCGAAATTCCGAATTTGATATTCCAGGCCTTGCAAAGCAATGCTCAAATGCAGCAGCACATGCAACTGCAGCATCAAGAAATGGCGCTATTGCGTAAGCAGTTGCGGCGTAACAACAGAAGAACGCTATGGGCGATGCTGACTAGCGCGGCGATGATCGCCGCGGCGATGCTCATGCAATCGCCCTTGTTCCATGGCTAAACCGTATAAGCCTTGGAGAGTGGCGCATGTGCGAGTGCCGATGCAGTCGTTAGGCCCAAGCCATGCTTGAGCCTGAGAATGCAATGCAGTATAGTTCTACGCCATGAATACACAGCCGCGCTTCCAAACCTCTGTTTTCGTTGAACTGCCATCACTCGGCAGGCTATTGCTCGCCCTGTCTCTAAGACTGCTGCCCTGAGGGGCAAGCATTCTATCCGCACATAGTTAAAAGAACCTTTTTCTGTTTTTCGGCGCAAACAGCCGAACGCTTCATGACGGAGTTCTCATGAAAGACAAATTGATTATTTTTGATACGACCTTGCGCGATGGCGAGCAAAGTCCGGGTGCGTCGATGACGCGTGATGAAAAAGTCCGGATTGCCCGCGCCCTGGAGCGCATGCGGGTGGACGTGATCGAAGCCGGTTTTCCAGCCGCCAGCCAGGGCGACTTCGAGGCGGTGCAAGCCGTCGCCGACGCGATCAAGGACAGCACGGTGTGCGGTTTGGCCCGGGCCCTGGACAAGGACATCGATCGGGCCGGCGAAGCCTTGAAGGGCGCGAAAAGCTCGCGTATCCACACCTTCATCGCCACGTCGCCGATTCATATGGCGAAGAAACTGAACATGCAGCCGGATCAGGTTATCGAGTATGCGGTGCGTGCGGTGAAACGGGCGCGGCAATATACCGACAACGTCGAATTCTCGCCGGAAGATGCCGGTCGATCCGAAGAAGATTTCTTGTGCCGGATTTTGGAAGCGGTGATCGACGCCGGCGCCACCACGCTGAACATTCCGGACACGGTCGGCTACAGCATGCCGCAACAGTTCGGCGCGACGATCGCCAATCTGATCAACCGGATACCGAACTCGGACAAGGCGATTTTCTCGGTGCATTGTCATAACGACTTGGGCCTGGCGGTGGCCAACTCGTTGTCGGCTGTGATGAACGGCGCCCGTCAGGTCGAATGCACGATCAACGGCCTGGGCGAGCGTGCCGGCAATGCTTCGTTGGAAGAGGTGGTGATGGCCGTGCGCACGCGGCAGGATTTCTTTCCCTGCGATACCGGTTTGGATGCCCGCGAGATCGTCGCCTGTTCCAAATTGGTGTCATCGATTACCGGTTTCCCGGTACAGCCTAACAAGGCCATCGTCGGCGCCAATGCCTTCGCCCATGAATCCGGCATTCATCAGGACGGTGTATTGAAAAACCGCGAGACTTACGAAATCATGCGGGCAGAGGATGTGGGCTGGAGTACCAATCGCATGGTATTGGGCAAGCATTCCGGTCGTAACGCGTTCAAGACGCGCATGGCGGAATTGGGCGTGGAATTCGCCGGCGAAGCCGAGCTGAACGATGCGTTTTACCGTTTCAAGCAACTGGCCGACAAGAAACACGATATTTTCGACGAGGATTTACAGGCCTTGATTTCGGAACAAAGCTTCGAAGCCGAAGACGAGCACATCAAATTGGTGGCGTTGAAAGTGTGTTCCGAGACCGGTGAGGTACCGAATGCGACCGTGACCATTCTGGTCGATGGCAAGGAATTGACCGGTACGGCGGAAGGTGGCGGCGCGGTCGATGCCAGCCTGAAAGCCATTGAGAGCTTGGTGAAAACAGGCGCCACCCTGGCTTTGTATTCGGTCAACAACATCACCACGGGGACAGACGCTCAGGGCGAAGTGACCGTCAGGTTGGAAAGCGCTGGCCGCATCGTCAACGGTTCCGGGGCCGATACCGATATCGTGATCGCCTCGGCCAAAGCCTATATCAATGCGGTCAACAAACTGCAAAGCCCGGACAAAAGACAGCATCCGCAAAAAGGTGACGTCTAACGCCTGCGATGGATAACGCCACGCGCTTGCACTATCTGGAGGCGATGGGTATCGATGTCTGGGTTGCCAGGCATCGGCCTGTTGCCGCTGATTTTGCCGTCGTCCAACCGGTTGATGCACCGGAGCCACCGCCACCGGTACAGATGTCAATGGAAAAGCCTGTGCTGGCAGAAAGCCTGGCTTGGGAGGCGCAAGCCGAATCCTATCAATCCCAGCAAGATCATCCCGAGTCAGGTCTACACTCCGAATCGGTGTTTGTGGAAGTGCCTGAAGCATTGGATGTCGATCATGGCGAAAGCAATCAACATGGCACGCTTGAAGAGTTAAACGCTTGGCTGCCACCGTCTTCGGGTTTGTCTGCACGAAAGCAGGGCGATGAACTGGCCTGGAAAGCGCTAAAGCAAGAAGTGTCGGTTTGTCGTGCCTGCGGTTTGTGCGAAACCCGGACGCAAACCGTGTTCGGCGTCGGCAATCATCATGCCCGCTGGATGTTGATCGGCGAGGCACCCGGGCAGAATGAGGACCTGCAAGGCGAGCCCTTCGTCGGCAAGGCGGGGCAATTGCTGACCGAAATGTTGCGGGCGATCGGCTTGCGGCGCGAGGAGGTGTTCATCGCCAACATGTTGAAATGCCGGCCGCCGAACAATCGCGATCCGCAAGCCGATGAAGTGTTGGCCTGTCATGACTTTTTGCAGCGGCAAATCGCGCTGGTTCAACCCAAACTTATCGTCGCGGTTGGTCGTATTGCCGCGCAAAATCTACTCAAGACCCAGCAACCTTTGGCAAAATTACGCGGTATGTTGCACCATCTGGACGACTTTCCTTTGGTGGTGCTGCATCATCCGGCTTATCTGTTGCGCTCGTTGACAGAAAAAGCCAAGGCCTGGGACGACTTGCAATTTGCGTTGTCCGTTTATCAATCGCTAGAACAATAACCCTGACCATGTGGAAGCTACTGCATAAACTCAAAGATGCCGTGATTTACGATGCCGACCGGGAATTTTACGCCAAGGTATTTCCGGATTCGGTGGATAGCAAAGATTTGTTGAGACTACGCAAAATGGATCATGGCGATCTGCCCAGCGTGCTGAAAATCGAGGCATTGAATTACGAATTTCCGTGGTCCGAAGGCGTGTTCAAGGATTGTTTCCGGGCCATGAATTATGTGAATTGGGTCTGCGAAGCGCCGGAAGATGTCATCGTCGGCTATTGCATCATTTCGGTGATGGCGGGCGAGGCGCATATCATGAATATCAGCGTCAATCCTGATTTCCAGCGGCAGGGCGCGGGCCGTAAGATGATGGAGCATGTGATCGAATACGCACGTCCGCGCGCGGAAAAAATGTTTCTGGAAGTTCGCCCGAGCAATCCTAATGCCATGGCCTTGTACCGCAAGCTGGGTTTCCAGGAAATCGGCATTCGCAAAGGCTATTACCCGGCCAAGGGCGGGCGCGAAGACGCCATCATGTTTGCGCTGGATTTGGTGCCAATGTTATGAGCGTTTGAAGGGTGTGGCAAATTCGCGCGGGATGGTTTGATGCTGTTTTAGCGGCTGCTATCTGTGTGATAATGGTCAGCATTTTTCAGTCACAGATTTACCGGGTATAGATATGGACGAGAACAAGAAAAAGGCGCTGGGCGCCGCATTGATGCAAATCGAAAAACAATTCGGCAAAGGCTCTGTGATGCGGATGGGCGACGTAGCCGCCACCCGCGACATCGAAGTCGTGTCGACTGGTTCTTTGTCGGTGGACATCGCTTTGGGCTGCGGCGGCTTGCCACGCGGCCGTATCATCGAAATCTACGGCCCGGAATCGTCCGGCAAAACCACGTTGACGCTGCAAACCATCGCTCAGGTGCAGAAATTGGGCGGCACCGCGGCCTTCGTCGATGCCGAGCATGCACTCGACCCTGTCTATGCGCAGAAAATCGGCGTCAACATCGACGACTTGCTGGTGTCGCAGCCGGATACCGGCGAGCAGGCGCTGGAAATCACCGATATGCTGGTCCGCTCGGGCGCGGTCGATATCGTTGTCATCGACTCGGTGGCGGCCTTGACGCCGAAAGCCGAAATCGAAGGCGACATGGGCGACTCCCACATGGGCTTGCAAGCGCGTTTGATGTCGCAAGCCCTGCGTAAGCTAACCGCCAACATCAAGCGCTCGAATACTCTGGTGATATTCATTAACCAGCTCAGGATGAAGATCGGCGTGATGTTTGGCAATCCGGAAACCACCACCGGCGGTAATGCGCTGAAATTCTATGCCTCGGTGCGGATGGATATCCGCCGCATTGGTGCGATCAAGAAAGGCGACGAGGTGATCGGCAACGAGACTCGGGTCAAAATCGTCAAAAACAAAGTCGCACCGCCCTTCAAGCAAGCCGATTTCGAGATTTTGTACGGCGAAGGTGTCTCTTTCTACGGAGAACTGGTTGATCTGGGAGTTGAATACGGCTTTGTGCAGAAATCCGGCTCTTGGTACAGCTACGGCGATGAAAAAATCGGCCAAGGCAAGGATAATGCCAAACAATTTTTGAAAGACAACCCGAATAAAGCCGCCGAACTGGAAAAGGCGATTCGAGAAAAAGCCTTTGCCAAGTTAGCGACGCTGCCGGCGACAGCCCCCGATGCAGAAGACGACGCCGAGTTCATCGACGGCGATTGAGCGTCGCCAGCAGATCGAGGCGGTTTGTCTGCGCCTGCTGGCGCGGCGCGAACATAGCCGGCGAGAATTATTGGACAAGCTGGCGCTGAGAGGTTATCAGCGTGACGAAGTCGAACCGGTCATAGACGCTTTGGCGGAACGGGACTGGCAGAACGAAGAACGTTATGCGGAATGTTATGTTCGGCAGCGTATCCAAAATGGCTACGGCCCAATCCGAATACGCTACGAACTCCAGCAGCGCGGCATAGACGGTGCCGACCTGGATGCTCAAGCCGAGGAGCAGGGCGGTTGGCTCAATTTGGCGATGGCGGTCTATCTGCGCAAATACGACGAAGACACCTCGCTGACCCAAACCGAATGGCTGAAACGCAGCCGCTTCCTGCAACAGCGAGGCTTCAGCGGTGAGATGATCAAGGGCTTGTTTGCGGAATTGAAAATCAAGTTGAATCGGCGGTTGAAATCAGGTGAAACCGATTTTACTGATTGGGCGGCAGCAAAGCTGGAAATTAAAACTTGAATTCGATGAAAATTTGATTTGTTAGATTTGCAAGCATTATCTTCAAACTTATATAGCCACAAGAATTGTGAATGGCCTACGATAGCCAAAACTTTAAAATCCCTCGACAGAATTTTGATTACTCGGAGTGTTCATATTTTGTAACAGCGACGATTGAGGCGATCATTAAGGATGCCATCGATAAAGGACGGAACAAAATCGTTATAAATACCAATCTGAAGCTTGGTCTTCCGATGGAGAATATCAATAAAATTGCTGGGCCATTTGTTGAGGCGTGGGCGGCACAAACTTTTTATGATGTTCTGGAGGATCAGTCTAATAAATATCATTTGATTAATGTCGAAACCGTTGAACGTTTGCATATCGCTGATGTTATATTGCAATTTAGAAAGCAGAGGAAAATTGATAGTGGAGTTACTGCTGAAGTAGATGTTAAGGCGACGGCAGAAGATATAGAGTCAAGTGGTAAATCTCCAAATATTACGTCTTATGCGCGTATACGAACTGCTTATATTGAAGATCCTGATTATATATTTATAATTCTTTCTCTTAAGCACAGGGTATATTCAACTCGAAACAATATTACCGGGCTGATGGATGGAATTATGGAAGTCGTTGCGTACAATGCTTATGACTTGAAATTTCTATCTTCTAGGGATATTAGCTACAATCCTGCACTGGGAACAGGACAAATTCAGGTTAGAGATATTCATTATGTTGAACTTGAAGAGAGAACTACTTGGGAGTTTTGCCAATTGCTTGATCGCAAATATCTACAATCGGCTCGCCGTTCTTTTGACCAATGGTTAGTGCTGGCTAATAAAAATGGTTGGATAAAAGCCAATGATTAAGCAAGAAATAATTCTAGGAGATGCGGTTGATGTGATGCGAAAGCTTGAATCCGAGACCTTTGATCTGATCATCGCTGATCCTCCGTATAATCTAGGAAAGGATTATGGTAATAATCACGATATAAAAGGATTCGAAGAATATATCGATTTCTCAAGGTGTTGGCTTAAGGAATCTTGTAGATTACTAAAGCCCAATGGTAGTATTTATGTCTTTATGGGGTTTAGATTTATTTCGTATCTATATGATATTCTCGATAGGGATTTGGGAATGTTTTTTAATAGCTGGATTGTTTGGCATTACACTCAGGGCATGGGGAAGATAAAAGGATTTTCGCCGCGTCACGATGATATTCTTATGTTTACGAAGTCGAAAGATTTTATATTTAATTTGGACGATATTCGTGTTCCTCAAAAATACTATCGTGAACGAAATAATATGAGAGGTGCTAATCCTGGGGATGTATGGCAATTCTCTCATGTTCATTACTGTAATGAAAATCGACAAGATCACCCGACTCAAAAGCCTGAAGGATTAATAGAACGGATGGTGTTGGCGTCAAGCAACCAAGGTTCTATGGTTCTTGATCCATTTTTGGGAAGCGGGACTACTCTTAGGGTATGCCAGCAGCTTAATCGGAAAGGGATAGGAATTGAACTAAACCCGGTATACGTACAAATGTCCCAGGAGCGTTTGCTTAAGAAGTTCGATGGATTCGATAGTGTTGATCCGAGAATGGAGAGAGTACCGTTTGATTTACGCAATCATTCTATCCGAGAAGAGTATCTCAATAATCATAAACGTTGGTTTCTTAAAAATCATGAAAATGCAATAAAAGAGTTTGAGAAATCTGTCGAGTTACTTTATCCAAGTAAATCAGTAGAGCCGATTCAAACATCTTTATTTGAGCCAAAATCAAAATATTTAAAAAATTGATATAATAAATTATTCGAATTTTGTGCCTTTGAATTTATCAGGATTAACTCATACAACCCAAAAATAACCACCATGAAAAAAATGACCAGCGCCGAAATACGCGCCGCCTTTCTGGAATTCTTTCGCCAACGCGGCCACGCCGTGCGTCCGTCCAGCACACTGGTTCCGGGTAACGACCCGACCTTGCTGTTCACCAACGCCGGCATGGTGCAATTCAAGGACGTATTCCTCGGTCGCGAGAAAGTCGATTTCACGCGTGCCGCGACCAGCCAACGCTGCGTGCGGGCCGGCGGCAAGCATAACGACCTGGAAAATGTCGGTTACACAGCGCGTCACCATACCTTCTTCGAAATGCTGGGCAACTTCAGCTTCGGCGATTATTTTAAAAAAGACGCCATCCATTACGCCTGGGACTTTTTGACCAAGGAAATGGGCATCCCGCCCTCTAAATTGTGGGTGACGGTGTTCGACGAAGACTCGGAAGCCGAAGCGATCTGGCTGGAAGACGTCAAGATCGATCCCAACCGTTTCTCTCGCATCGGCGCCAAGGATAATTTCTGGTCTATGGGCGATGTCGGCCCGTGCGGCCCATGCACCGAGATTTTCTACGATCACGGCGAACACGTGGCTGGCGGTCCTCCGGGCAGTCCGGACGATGACGGCGACCGTTACATCGAAATCTGGAACCTGGTGTTCATGCAATACGAACGTGACAAGGACGGCAACCTGACGCCACTGCCGGCGCCGTCGGTCGATACCGGCATGGGTCTGGAGCGGATCGCCGCCGTGATGCAAGGCGTGCACAGCAACTACGAAATCGATATTTTCCAAAACCTGGTCAAAACCGCCGCCAGCCTGGCCGGCACGACCGATTTGAACAATAGCTCGCTCCGTGTAATCGCCGACCACATCCGCTCCTGCGCGTTTTTGGTCGCCGACGGGGTATTGCCGTCCAACGAAGGCCGCGGCTATGTGTTGCGCCGTATCGTGCGCCGGGCGATTCGCCACGGTTATCGCTTGGGCATTCAGGATACTTTCTTCTATAAACTGGTCGCACCGCTGGTCGCCGAAATGGGTGAAGCCTATCCCGAACTCGCCAAGGCACAGGAGCAGGTCGAACGGGTATTGAAAAAAGAAGAAGAGCGTTTTGCCGAAACCTTGGGCCAAGGCATGCGTATCCTGGAAAACTGTGTCGCTAAACTGGATGGGCACGTGATTCCCGGCGACGTGGTGTTCCTGCTCTACGATACTTACGGCTTCCCGGTCGATTTGACCGCCGACTTCGCCCGCGAGCATAACCTGAGCGTGGATCATGCCGGTTTCGAGGTCGAAATGAGCGCGCAGCGCGACCGTGCCCGTGCCGGCGGCCAGTTCGCGGCCGATTACGACCAGGACATCAAGCACGATAGCGTCACTGATTTTACCGGCTACCACAACCTGGAAGGCTCTGTGCGGATTCTGGGCTTGTTTAAAAAAGGCCAGCCGGTCGAAAGCCTGGAAGCCAGCGACGAGGGCGTGGTGATTCTGGACCAAACCCCGTTTTACGCCGAATCCGGCGGTCAAGTCGGGGACAGCGGCGTGATCGAATGTGCGGGCGGCGTGTTCGAAGTTACCGATACGCAAAAGCAGGGCGGCCAGTTGTTCCTGCATAAAGGCAAGGTTGTCAAAGGCGTCATCGCCGAAGGCCAAGCCTGTGAAGTCAGCGTCAATGCCGATACCCGCAAGGCTACCGAACGCAACCATTCGGCGACCCATTTATTGCATGCCGCGTTGCGTTCCGTACTGGGCGAACACGTGCAGCAGAAAGGTTCGTTGGTCAATGCCGAACGCCTGCGTTTCGACTTCTCGCATTTCGAACCGATGACTGTCGAGCAAATCGCCGCTGTCGAACGTATCGTCAACGAGCAAATCCGCGCCAACAACCCCGTTTGCGCGCAAGTCATGGCCAAGGATGACGCGGTCAAGGCCGGCGCGATGGCCTTGTTCGGCGAAAAATACGGCGACGAAGTGCGCGTTTTGACGATGGGGGATTTCTCGACCGAGTTGTGTGGCGGTACACACGTACAACGCACCGGCGACATCGGTCTACTCAAAATCATCGGCGAAACGGGCGTTGCGGCCGGCGTGCGCCGCGTCGAGGCCGTCACCGGGCAAGGCGCTTTGGAATGGATAGCGCAGCGCGAACAAGCCTTGAGCAATATTGCCGGCCTGCTGAAAGCCGCGCCGGACAAAACCGCCGACAAGGTACAGCAGTTGCTGGAGAAAAACCGCAATCTGGAAAAAGAACTGGAAAAACTGAAAGCCAAACTAGCCAGTTCGGCCGGCGACGAACTGACCAGCCAAGCGGTCGATGTCAATGGCGTCAAAGTGTTGGCCGTCAAATTGGATGACATCGATCCGAAAGCGCTACGCGATTTGGCTGATCAGCTGAAAAACAAACTTGGCAGCGCGGCGTTGGTACTGGCTGCCGTCAGCGGCGAAAAAGTCAGCCTATGCGCCAGCGTGTCAAAAGATGCCATGGATAAAGTCAAGGCTGGCGAACTGGTGAATTTCGTCGCCCTGCAAGTCGGCGGTAAAGGCGGCGGTCGCCCGGACATGGCGCAGGCCGGCGGCAATGATCCAAGCCTGTTGGCGGCGGCGCTACAAGCCGTGCCGGCGTGGGTCAAAGAACGACTCGGTTGAAGTGATTGCGGTGAAAGTCATTGTGGGAGCGAGGCCTTCATCGTGACGAAGGCGTCGCTCCCACGGAAAGCTTTTAATGCAGCTTTTTTGATGACCGCAGGCAATTGTCCTCAGACCTATTCGGTGCCGACGATTTCCCGCAATAAAGCCGTTGCGTAACTGCCGGCCGGTAACGCAAAAGACAGCTGCAAAATGTCATCGGCGGCAAAGTTCCAGCTCAGATTGTCCGGCAGCGCGCGTAATGCGCGGCGATCGCTTTGCATACCCTCTTTCAGTAATCCAGCCGCCAGGTCTTGATGGGAGGCGATGATGCGTTGCTCCAAAGCCAGTATTTCGCCGCTGGTGGGATTTTGGCCTTTGCCGAACAGCCAACCGGTCGGATGAAGGTCGCCGTTGGCGATGCGGTCTATCAACGCTTGATCCAGCGTATCGGCGTGAAAATAACTATTGGATTTATTGAGTTTGAACACGTCCCCCGGCAAGCCTTGGCGCCAGGTTTGCGTTCCCACCCGTTCCGCCAAAATCCAGTTGAACAGATAGGATCGCGCTGCGGATAAGTAAATCGAGCGTTGTTCGCGCTTGACCTTTTCGCCTTGAAACATCGCCAAGGCTTTGGCGATATTCTTGCCTTGATGGCCGAAACGCTGCTCGGCGAAATAATTGGGAAAACCCTGGGTTTTGATCCGCTGCAGCTGGTTTTCGGTTTGTGCGCGGTCGCCTTGCCAGTTTCGAACCAGAATGTTGAAACGGTTGCCGGCCAGTACGCCGCGTTTGAGTTTGCGGGCATGGCGGGTCATTTCCAGGATATTCAGCTTGTCTGATTCCAGCACTGACCAATCGGGATCTTCTTTGCCCGGTAGCCAGACACTGAACCATTGCCGGGTGCGGCCGTGACGATCTTTCAGGCCGGCATAGCCGATGTCGCGCTGTCTGACGCCGGCATGGCGGGCCAGCAAACGGGCGACATATTCGGTATTTTCACCGCTTTTTTCGATATGCAGGATCACGTGCTCGCCGCTGCCTTCGGTTTCGAAACCGAGGATTTCTTCGACGATGAAATCATCTGGCACGCTTTTGATGTTGCCTTTGCTGGTTGGTCCACCATAGGCATAAGGCCAGTTTGGCAGGGCGGATTCTGTTTTGTCGCTATCGATTTCTGTCATCTAATCAGTGCAATAGCTGAAGCTGTTGCACGCCAATTCAGGACTGAAAAAGCTTTAGTTTTTTCCTGCATAAAAGCGTTAGCGTTCTATCAACACCACAGCCTGCACGGCGATGCCTTCCTTACGGCCCTCAAAACCCAGTTTCTCGGTCGTCGTGGCTTTGACGTTGATGAAATCGACATCGGTTTCCAGATCGGCGGCAATGTTGGCGCGCATGCCGGGCACGTGTGGCAGCATCTTCGGCGCCTGAGCGATGATGGTCACGTCGGCGTTGATTAGTTTATAGCCTTTTTCCTTGACGATGCCGTACACGTGGCGCAGTAGCACCCTGCTGTCGGCGCCCTTGAAATTGGGGTCGGTGTCCGGGAAATGTTTGCCGATGTCGCCCAAAGCTGCCGCGCCCAGGATCGCATCGGCCAATGCGTGCAACACGACGTCACCGTCGGAATGGGCTTCCAGGCCTTTTTCATAAGGGATTTTGACGCCGCCCAGAATGATGTGGTCGCCGTCGTTGAAACGGTGCACGTCGTAACCCATGCCTACGCGTATCATGCTTGTTGCTCCATGTAAAATTGTGCCAGGGCCAAATCTTCCGGGCGGGTGATTTTGATGTTGTCCGGGCGGCCTTCGACGATCTTGGGTTTGTAGCCCAATAGCTCTAGCGCGCTAGCTTCGTCGGTGACGGCCGGATTGCCTTCGGTTTGTTGTAGCGCGTCGCGCAACATGCCGTATTTGAACATTTGCGGCGTCAAGGCGCGCCAGACATGTTTTCTATCGATTGTCGCAGTGATGGTGTCGTCATCCACATGCTTTAACGTATCATGCGAACTCAAGGCCAGGATGCCGCCGACACCATCGTTTTTGAGTGTCTCTATTTGCAGATGAATGTCCGCAGTCGTCAGGCAAGGGCGGGCGGCGTCATGCACCAGCACCCAATCGTCTTCGCTGGCCAAGTCTTTCAAGGCTTTTAATGCAGACAATACCGAATCGGCGCGTTCCTTACCGCCCGGCGCGGTGATGACGTCGGAGTGTTTGGATATGGACAGTTCCGGCCAATAGGGGTCTTCGACGGAAATCGCCACCGCAACTTTTTGGAAGGCGCCGGACTCCAGTAGTCGAGTCAGTGTGTGTTCTATGACGGTTTTGCCGGCCAAAGGCAGATATTGTTTGGGGCGGTCGGCTTGCATGCGTTTGCCGACGCCGGCGGCGGGCACGACGGCCCAGCATTGGACTGTTGGTTTCATGCTATTCCAGCACTTGAAAGAAGGTTTCGTTTTCTTTGATCATGCCCAGTTCGTAGCGGGCGCGTTCTTCGATGGTTTCCAGGCCGCGGCGCAAATCCAGCACCTCGGCGTATAGCGCGTCATTGCGCTCCTGTTTTTCCTGGATTTCCTTGTTCAATTCCTCTAGGCGTTCGCGATATTCGCCGATTTGCGCAACGCTGGCGTCACCGAACCACAACCGATACTGGAAGTGGATGATCAGCGCAATGATGAGGATGATGATGGATTTAATGGTGGTATCTCGGTAAAGGCCGGGTTATGCCTAAAAGCATAACCCGGTTCGTGCAAGCTGAATATTAACCCAGCATTTTGAACGCGCTGCGGCCGGCGTATCTGGCTTTGGCGCCCAACTCGTCTTCGATTTTCATCAGACGGTTGTATTTGGCAACACGGTCGGAACGGCTCAATGAACCCGTTTTGATTTGGCCTGTGCCGGTCGCGACGACCAGATCCGCGATGGTGGTGTCTTCGGTTTCGCCTGAACGGTGAGAAACCACGGCGCTGTAACCCGCGGCTTTGGCCATGTCGATTGCGGCTAAAGTTTCGGTCAGGGTGCCGATTTGGTTGACCTTGATCAGGATCGAGTTGGCGATGCCTTTTTCGATGCCTTCTTTCAGGATGGCAGGGTTGGTTACGAACAAGTCGTCGCCGACCAATTGAATGCGGTTACCCAGTTTTTCGGTTTGATATTTCCAGCCGTCCCAGTCGTTTTCGTCCAGGCCGTCTTCGATCGAGATGATGGGATATTTGTCTACCCAAGCCGCCAGGAAGTCGACCATTTCTTCGGAAGTGAAGCTTCTGTTTTCGGCGGACAGGAAGTATTTGCCGTTTTCGAAATATTCGGAAGCGGCGGCGTCCATACCCAGATAGATGTCTTGGCCTGCTTTGTAGCCGGCTTTTTCGATCGCTTCCAGGATGACTTCGATGGCTTCTTCGTTGGAACGCAGGTTAGGGGCGAAACCGCCTTCGTCGCCGACGGTGGTGGTCAGGCCTTTGCCTTTCAAGACTTTGGCCAGGTTATGGAACACTTCGGCGCCGTAACGGATCGCTTCGCGGAAAGTCGGCGCACCGACCGGCAGAATCATGAATTCTTGCAAATCGACGCTGTTGTCGGCGTGCGAACCGCCGTTGATGATGTTCATCATCGGCACCGGCAACACGAATTCGCCGCTTTTGTTCATGAATTGATACAACGGTTTGCCGGCTTCTTGCGCGGCGGCGCGGGCGGCGGCCATAGAAACGCCCAGGATGGCGTTGGCGCCCAGTTTACTTTTCGCGTTGGTGCCATCTAGCTCGATCATTTTTTGGTCCAGTTCGGCTTGCTTGCTGGCATCCATGCCGATCACGGCTTCGCGTAATACGGTGTTGACGTTGTTGACGGCGGTCAGCACGCCTTTGCCCAGATAACGGGATTTGTCGCCGTCGCGCAATTCGATGGCTTCGCGTTCACCGGTGGATGCGCCCGATGGCACCATTGCGCTGCCGACCACGCCGGAATCCAAATAAACTTCGGCCTCGACGCTCGGGTTGCCGCGAGAGTCCAGGATTTCTCTAGCTTTTACATCAACGATTCTCATGATCTTCAATTGCTCCGTGGTATGGATGGATAAGATGTTGGTTATTGGTTTAAAGTGGTTTCGATGAACGGGCCGGCTTTGACTGCGCGGTCTATCGTCATCAACGTTTCCAGCAGTTCTTTCATGCGGTGCAGCGGCCAGGAGTTCGGGCCGTCGCTGAGGGCTTCCTCGGGTTTGGGATGGGTTTCCATGAACAAGCCGGCAATGCCTACGGCGGTTGCCGCGCGCGCCAACACCGGCACATGTTCGCGCTGGCCGCCCGAGCAACTGCCTTGGCCGCCCGGTAATTGCACCGAGTGGGTGGCGTCGAACACGACAGGGCACTCAGTGTCGCGCATCACGGCCAGTGAGCGCATGTCGGACACCAGATTGTTATAACCGAAAGAGACGCCGCGCTCGCAAACCATGATCTTGTCGTTGCCGGTGGCTTTGGCCTTGGTCACGACGTTGCCCATGTCCCAGGGCGCCATGAACTGGCCTTTCTTGATGTTGACCGGTTTGCCTTGGGCCGCGACGCTTTGGATGAAATTGGTTTGGCGGCACAAAAAGGCGGGCGTTTGCATCACGTCGACGACGGCAGCCACTTCAGCCAGTGGGGTGTCCTCGTGCACGTCAGTCAGTACCGGTACGTTCAATTGCTGTTTGACCTTTTCCAGAATCTGCAAACCGGTTTCCAGGCCCAAGCCGCGAAAGCTGGTCATCGATGAGCGGTTGGCTTTGTCGAACGAGGATTTGTAGATGAACGGAATGCCCAACTCGGTGGTGATTTCCTTCAGCTTGCCTGCGGTATCCAGTGTCATTTGTTCGCTTTCGATCACGCAAGTGCCGGCGATCAGGAAAAGCGGTTTGTCCAGGCCGACTTCGAAGTTACATAATTTCATGCTGTACCTTGTGTTTTGTGTTTGGCGGCTGCTTCGACGAAGCCCGAAAATAGGGCGTGGCCGTTACGTGGCGTCGAGGTGAATTCGGGATGGAACTGGCAGGCCAGGAACCAGGGGTGTTCGGGTAGTTCGATGATCTCCACCAGGCGGCCGTCCAGAGACTTGCCGGAAAATTTCATGCCGGCCGCTTCCAATTGTTTCAAGTATTGATTGTTGAACTCGTAGCGGTGGCGGTGGCGTTCGGTGATGACGTCTTTTTGATACAGCTCGAACGCCAAAGAGTCGGCCTTCAGGCGGCATTTTTGCGCACCCAGACGCATCGTGCCGCCCAAGTCGGAATCTTCGTCGCGCGTGACCAGTTCGCCGGCTTCATCCATCCATTCGGTGATCAAGCCGATCACAGGGTGGGGGCTTTTGGGCAAGAATTCGGTGCTGTGCGCGCCTTCCAGACCAACCACGTTACGGGCGAATTCGATCACCGCCGATTGCATGCCGAGGCAAATGCCCAGGTACGGAATCTTGTTCTCGCGGGCAAAGCGTACCGTGGAAATCTTGCCTTCCACGCCGCGCTCGCCGAAGCCGCCTGGCACCAGAATCGCGTCGACGTTCTTCAATTTGGAGGTGCCTTCGGCTTCTATGGTTTCGGAGTCGATGTAGCTGATTTGTACCTTGTGCCGAGTGTGTATGCCGGCATGAATCAGGGCTTCATTCAGTGACTTGTAGGCATCGGTGTGGTCGACGTATTTGCCGACGATGGCGATGCTGACTTCATCGGTCGGATGCGTCAGGCCATCGACGACTTTTTCCCAGGCCGATAAATCGGCTGGCGGCACGTCCAGGCGCAACTGATCGACCACGAGATCGTCCAGGCCTTGTTCGCGCAGCAGTAGTGGAATACGGTAGATGGTGTCGGCATCGATCGCCGAAATGACGGCTTTCTCGGCGACGTTGGTAAATAGCGCGATCTTGCGGCGTTCACTGGCTGGGATCGGTTGTTCGGAACGACAGATCAAAATGTCCGGCTGAATCCCGATGGTGCGCAGCTCTTTGACCGAATGCTGGGTGGGCTTGGTCTTCAGTTCGCCGGCCGATTTGATGTAAGGCACCAGCGTCAAATGAATGAACAAGGCGCGGTCATGGCCTAGTTCCACGCCCATCTGGCGTATGGTCTCCAAAAATGGCAGCGATTCGATGTCGCCAACCGTGCCGCCGACTTCGATCAAGGCCACATCCTTGCCTTCGGCGCTTTCATACACCCGGCGTTTGATTTCGTCGGTGATATGCGGAATGACTTGCACGGTCGCGCCGAGATAATCGCCTTTGCGCTCGTTGCGCAATACTTGCTCGTAAACCTGGCCGGTGGTGAAGTTGTTTTTCTTGGTCATCGTGGTTTTCAAAAACCGTTCGTAATGGCCAAGGTCCAAATCGGTTTCGGCACCGTCTTCGGTCACGAACACCTCGCCGTGTTGAAACGGGCTCATGGTGCCGGGGTCGACGTTGATATAAGGATCAAGTTTAGTGATAGTGACTTTGAGGCCGCGGTCTTCCAGAATCGCCGCCAGGGAGGAGGCGGCTATCCCTTTTCCCAAGGATGACACCACGCCGCCGGTGATAAAGATGAATTTTGTCATGAACGTTTTGCGCCCTGTTTAGCGAATAGCAAGGGAGGTCGGAAAAGACGCAAATTTTATCAGTTTTATGCTGGGTTTGCCGTTTTAATTCAGCCGATCCAGGCTTGGCTTTCATAGGTTTTGCTTGACGTCGGCCCGTAGATTGGGCCAGCGGCAGAACGCAAACACCCAAATCATGATGATATTGACGACCGGTATCAGCAAGGTCAACGTCCACCAGCCGTCCAGGCCGGCTTTCAGCAGGATTTTGTAGCCTAGCCACAGGATGAACAGACTGAAAAGGATTACCAGAGTATAAAAAAACAGCATCATGATCAGCGCTCCTGTCTTGCGTTGGGCCAGTCCATGAAGGCCAGTTGCAGGAAGACGATCAACAAGCCAAAACCCGGTAGAAACACCAGGGCGGCCCACATCGGATTCAAGCCGGCTTTTTTATAGATCACTAGGGTCGGAATCACGATCATCAAACCGACGATCACGACTTGCAGTATTTCAGGCACCATGAGCATTGTTAGTCTCCAGAGCTTATTTAAGGCTAATCATCACATGCTTTGGCCGAGCTGCCAAGTCACTTGATAACAGCCGTCAGTCTTGGTTTGTAAGGCCCATTCCGCAATCCATAAGCCCGGCACGGCGGCCAGACGGTCATCCAGATAGAGCAAAGGGCGGGCTTCGCGTTCCCAGGGTGGAATGCCGGCTTCCTGAAACAGTTTTTTCAAGTCGTGGTGGCCTTGGCGGCCAGGAAGCTTGAGTTTTTCCCCGCCACTACGCGGCTTTAACGTAATTTTGCTGCTATGCCATAGTAATTGATCGATGCCGGATGGTGCTATGACGCGCGTCAATTCATAACCATTCGTTAGTGACAGACTGGTTTGGTCGCAAGGCCAGTCGTGCGTGCCCGTTAATTTGAGCAGTTGTTGGGGATGCAGGCAATGCAGGCGTTGCCGGAATTTTTTTAGCACCCGGCCTTGTATCAAAATTTGCGGATTGGCGTCGTCTCTCGCCTGTATCAATTGCTGGCTGATGGACTGCAGCAATGCCTGGTTGGGTGGTTTCAATCCCTGGTTTTGTAACCAATGCCGCAACAGCCAGTTTGCCTGAGTATCGTTAAATTCGGAGAGTTTATCGAGCGCCAAACATCTAGTAGTGGGCTCCATCAGTTGTGACAGTGTTTGATTGGCCCAACCAGTCAATAATTCGACTGCTTCTCCGCAATGGCGGGCGCTACGGGCAATGGTTTTATCCAGCGAGGGCCAGCGCTGTTTCAATAACGGCACGATTTCATTACGGAGCAGGTTGCGATCGAAATCGCTGTGCTGGTTGCTGGGGTCTTCCACCCATTGCAGGTTGTGCCGCGCCGCATAGGTTTGGATTTCCGATTTGCTCACGTCCAGCAAGGGGCGAATCAGGCTGCCCAAGCCAAAAGCGGCCTTGATCGGCATGGCGGCCAAACCTTGAATCCCGGCGCCACGAAATAATTGCAGTAGCATGGTTTCCATTTGATCTTCCCGATGCTGCGCCGTCAATAACACATCGTCCTCTTGGGTCAGTTTTTCCAGGGCTCGATAACGGGCGTTGCGGGCCGCGGCTTCCGGGCTTTCGCCATTCGAGGCCCTGGCGTCCACTTGCAAGCTACAAAAGGCTACGCCCAGCGCCTCGGCTTGTTGGCGGCAATGTACGGTCCAATCCGCCGAAGCCGCTTGCAGGCCATGATCGACATAAACCGTGACGATGCGGTCGCGCCATTGGGATTGCGTTGCCAAAAGATGCAGCAGGACGTGGGAGTCGATGCCGCCGCTGTAGGCGATATAAAGAGTGCCGAAGGAAGTCGGCAACAGTGGGGCAATGCTTTGAAAATCCAACACGGGCGTTTTGCGCATAAAAAAGGCCGGGTTGAGCGGCCTTTCGATGCAGCGCTTTTGCTTTATTTCACCGGCTCTTCGATGAAGGCGCCGAAACGCATGATGCGCTGATAACGATTTTCCAGCATTTTCTCCATGTTCAGCACTTCCAGATTCAATTCGTCCAAATGACGCAGCAAGGCTTCGCGCAGATTTGCAGCGACTTTTTCGAAATTGCGATGGCCACCACCGATGGGTTCGCGCACCACTTCATCCAAAAAGCCTTGCTCGCGCACGCGGTCGGAGGTAATGCCCATGGCTTCCGCGGCCAGTTGGGCCTTGTCGGCGCTTTTCCACAGAATCGAGGCGCAACCTTCAGGTGAAATCACCGCATAGGTGCTGTATTCCAGCATCAATAAACGGTCGCCGACGCCGATCGCCAATGCACCACCGGAGCCACCTTCGCCGATGACGGTGCAAATGATAGGTGTTTTAAGCTTGGACATTTCGAACAGGTTGCGGGCGATGGCCTCACTTTGCCCGCGTTCTTCGGCGCCGATACCGGGATAAGCGCCAGGTGTGTCGATCAGGCAGATGATCGGTAGTTTGAAACGCTCGGCCATTTTCATGACGCGCAAAGCCTTACGATAGCCTTCCGGACGCGGCATGCCGAAATTGCGATAAATCTTTTCCTTGGTGTCGCGGCCTTTTTGATGGCCGATGATGACGATAGGTTGACCTTCCAATCTGGCCAGGCCGCAAACGATGGCGGGATCGTCGGCGTAGGCCCGGTCGCCATGCAGTTCGTGGAAATCGGTGAACATCAGATTGATGTAATCCAGCGTATAAGGACGGCCGGGGTGACGGGACAATTGCGAAATCTGCCAGTCCGTCAGGTTGCTGAAAATCTGTTCGGTCAGGTTTTCGCATTTTTGTTCGAGCTGTTTCAGGGTGTCGGAGATATCGAAATTGTTGTCTAGCTCCACCTTGCGCAGCTCTTCGATCTTGGCTTGCAACTCGGCGATGGGCTGTTCGAAGTCTAAGAATTTTAAATCCATGTCAATCCGGCGTCAGAATCAATAAAATGGTGGGCAATTCTAATGAAAAAAGCCGCCATTGCCTATCTGTTTTACTTGTCATGACAAACGCTTACTCCCACACAGCCACTCCCGATGCACCTTTGGCAGCCAGAATGCGGCCGACGACGCTGGATGAATTCATCGGCCAACAGCATTTATTGGCCAAGGGTAAATCGCTGCGCGCGTCGATAGAGCAGGGCGTGCCCCATTCCCTGGTGTTTTGGGGGCCGCCTGGCGTCGGTAAAACCACCTTGGCCAAGATCATCGCCGCCAGCGCGCACTGTCATTTCATCGAGTTGTCGGCGGTGATGGCCGGTGTCAAGGAGATTCGCGCGGCGGTGGCCGAGGCCGAGGAGGTCAAGCTGACCCGCAACCTGAACACCGTGCTGTTCATCGACGAGATCCACCGCTTCTCGAAAAGCCAGCAGGATTTGTTGCTGGCGCCGATCGAGAATGGCGCCGTCATACTGTTTGGCGCCACTACCGAAAATCCATCCTTTGAATTGAACAACGCGCTGTTGTCTAGGCTGCGGATTTACGTGATGCGCAGCATAGAGCCAGAGGCTTTGGTGGAACTGCTGAAAAATGCCTTGACCGACAAGCGGCGTGGCTTGGGCGAGCGCAACCTGACCATTGCGCCCGAAGTATTGGAGATGATCGCCAAAGCCGCCGACGGCGATGCGCGTCGCTGCTTGAATATTCTGCAAATCGCCGCCGATCTGGCCGAAACCGTCGATGGACAGGAAGTCGTCAATCGCGAGGTGCTGGATGAAGTATTGCAAGGCCACGCTGCCCGCTTCGATAAAGGCGGCGACATTTTTTACGATCAGATTTCTGCATTGCATAAGTCTGTGCGTGGCACCGATCCCGACGCCGCCTTGTATTGGTTTTGCCGGATGCTGGACGGCGGCTGTGACCCGTTATACATCGCCCGCCGTGTCGTGCGGATGGCCTCGGAAGACATCGGCAACGCCGACCCGCGAGGCCTGGAATTGGCCTTGAACGCGGCGCATGCTTACGAGAGGCTGGGCAGTCCGGAAGGCGAGCTATCGTTGGCGCAAGCCATCGTCTATCTGGCCTGTGCGCCGAAAAGCAATGCAGTTTATGTGGCTTACAAGGCGGCGATGGCAGATGCCAGGAATAGCGGTTCGCTGGAAGTGCCGATCCATCTGCGCAATGCGCCGACCAAGCTGATGAAGGAACTGGGACACGGCGCCGAATACCGCTACGCCCACGACGAGGCTCACGCCTTTGCCGCCGGGGAGAATTACTTTCCGGAACAACTGAAAGGCAGGCGCTATTACTTCCCGGTCGAGCGCGGATTGGAGATCAAGATCAAGGATAAATTGGCGTTTTTACGCAAGTTGTAACTGCTCATTGAGCAGTTTTAATGCCCTCTGCTTGGCGGGGCGGGCGGACGTCGAATAGCTTCCGCCACATTGTCAAAAAGACCTTCAGCGATTAAAACCGGCAGGCAGCAAGCCTGAGGTGGCTAAGCTTTCAAGGTATTTTTGCGTCTGACGCCTAAAATGCCGAGTGCACCGGTCAGGAGCATCCAGATAGTTCCAGGTAGAGGAACCGCCGCGGTTGGTACGATCGGCGATACGCTAAGGCTGCCGGTATAGGCGCCACCGGTTGAGCTACCTGCCACGGCCAGCTTATAGTTACCGGCGCCTAAGACAGGAATATTATTGAAGGTAATTGTGTTATAGGTCGTCAATAGACCTTGGTAAAAAGGCGGTAAAAAACCTAGATCAACCAGGGTTGGAGCAGACGTCACGGAAAAAGAACTCAGCGAACCAGTCGCGATGATTGAAGATCCGGAATCGAGCAGTTCAACAGACGCGCTTGAAATGCCAGAAGTATTTGTGACGGATGCATTACTGAAATCTGTCGTAAGACTCGTCAAAATCTGAACGCTCTGAAAGCTGAAAGAGCCTGACAGGTTGTAAGCGCTAAATGCGCCGTCGATAATTACATCGTAGCTATTCTGGAAAGAGCCTGAGCTTACGGTTTGATTGAAAATAGCCGCTGAGGCCGGGGTTAGCAACGTCGCTGCCGATGCTTCCTGTGTATAAACGACAGGTACTAGCATCATGAATCCCGTCAGTAGATAGGCTGTGGTTTTTTGCTGCATGCTCGACTCCTTGTAAAAACTCAACTGAGTTCACAGTTTACAATATCTTGGATCGAGGCAGATAGGACTAAAGTACATATTGTCGAATGTGCTTTCGGCCTGCCGGCAATAAGGTTTTCGAAAGCCATAAAAACCGGAACTTGAACACTCTTCGGATAAGGTGCTCCTTTCTTTATGATTGCGTTGGCGTTCATGAGAGTCGCGCGGTCTCATTCTTGGCGGCGCATCGAAATCAAGTCCCTGGCTCCGGTTATAATGGATTTCCTAAGATTAAAACCAAACCAAGGAGAGCCAATCATGGCTTTAGTGTCATTGCGACAACTTTTGGATTATGCGGCCGAGCAGGGCTTTGCCGTGCCGGCGTTCAACGTCAGCAACATGGAGCAGGTGCAGGCCATCATGCAGGCGGCCGCTGCCTGCGATAGTCCAGTTATCATGCAAGGTTCGGCCGGCGCCAACCGCTATGCCGGCGAAGTGTTTCTGCGGCATTTGATCCTGGCAGCCGTGGAGCAATATCCGCATATTCCGGTCGTCATGCACCGCGACCATGCACCCACGCCCGACATCTGCGCGCAAGCCATAAAATCGGGTTTCAGCTCGGTGATGATGGACGGTTCGTTGCTGGAGGACATGAAAACCCCGGCTTCTTTTGCATACAACGTCGACGTGACGCGCACCGTGGTCAAGAAGGCCCATGCCTGCGGCGTATCGGTGGAAGGCGAAATCGGCTGCCTGGGGGCGCTGGAGGCCAATTCCGCGCAGGATCACAGTCGCCTGCTGACCGATCCCGGCGAAGCGGTCGAATTCGTCGAACAGACCCAGGTCGATGCCCTGGCGGTTGCGATCGGCACCAGTCATGGTGCCTATAAATTCAGCAAGCCGCCCACTGGCGAGGTGCTGGTGATCAGTCGATTGAAAGAACTGCAGCAACGACTGCCGAATACCCATTTTGTGATGCATGGCTCCAGTTCCGTGCCGCAGGAATGGCTGAAAATCATCAACGATTATGGCGGCGATATTCCGGAAACCTATGGCGTGCCGGTCGAAGAAATCGTCGAAGGCATAAAATATGGTGTGCGCAAGGTCAACATCGATACCGACCTGCGCATGGCTTCCACTGGCGCGATGCGCAGGTTTCTGGCGCAACCGGAAAACGCCTCGGAGCTGGACGCGCGCAAGACCTATCAAGCCGCCAAAGACGCAATGGAGGCATTATGCCAGGCTCGCTACGAAGCGTTCGGTTCGGCGGGACATGCCGGCAAAATCAAACCGGTTTCACTGGCAGCGATGGCCAAACGCTATTAACCCCTATTCATTCGATGAAAGCCTTACCCAAACAACCGCACCCTCCCGAACTGCAGGCCCTGCATCAGCTTTACCAGAACGGGCAAGTGCCGCTGGCCGAAGTGCAGGCCAAGGCCATGCTGGCGCGTTACCCCAAATCCCTGGCCGTGTTGAATTTGTTGGGCATGTGCCAGCAGGTGCAGGGCAAGCTGCGGGAAGCGGCCGACAGTTTTCGCAAAATGCTGGCGTTGGACCCGCGCATCGCCGAAATCCATTTCAACCTGGGTGCGATCAACACGCAACTGAATGACGTCAAGGCGGCGATCAGCTGTTACCGGAAAGCCTTGCAGCTCAAACCCGATTTGACAGTGGCGCATTTCAATTTGGGTGTTCTGTTGCAGCAACAAGGCTTGCTACAGGATGCCGGCAAGCACTATCAGCAAGCCGTGGCTCAGCAGCCCGGTTTTTACGAGGCTTGGGTCAATTGGGGCGCGGTGCTGCAATTGGTCGGTGATCTAAGTGGTGCGGAGCGATGCTACCGCAAGGCATTGAATTTGAATGCCGATGCCCGTGGCCATTTCAATTTGGGTACGGTGTTGTACGGGCAGGGCCTGCATCCTGCGGCCATCGAGGCCTTTCGCGAAGCGTTGCGCCTCGATCCGCAATTTGCCGACGCCTGGAATGATTTGGGCGAAACCTATCGCGACCAGGGAGACATGGAGGAAGCCGTGCGCTGCTACCGGCAGGCCTTGAAGATCGATGCCGCGCATGCGCGCGCCAATTACAATCTGGCCGAGAGCTATTGTCTGGGCGGACAATTGCAGCAAGCCGTGCCGTTTTTCGCCGCCTCCGATTTTGCCGATGCGCAGGAGCGGGTGCTGCAGTGCCTGTACAAGACCCGGCAGTTCGACGCATTCAAGCAGCGCTTCGACCAATTGATTCAGCAGGGGCAGCACAGCTCGATATTGCTAGGTACCTTGTCTACCCATTACGCGATCAATTTTCATCAGGATAATCCCTATAAGTTTTGCCGGAACCCGATGGATTTCGTGCAGCATACCCATATCGATGAACTGTCCGATCCTAGCAATCCTTTACTGGGCGAGTTGTTGCACGACATCAAGTCGCTGCAGATTGCCGAGCGCAAGCAAGGGCGGCTTTATTACGGCATCCAGTCGGCCGGCAACTTGCTGCAACGGGCCGAACCGTCGTTTCAAAAACTGGCCGCGCTGATCCGGGCCAAGGTCAAGGCTTATCAAAAGTATTTTGCCGGCAGTGACGATGCGTTGATCAAGTTGTTTCCAAAAGAGCTGGAATTCGCCAGCTCCTGGTATTTGAGGATGAAGCAGGGCGGCTACCTGACGTCGCATATCCACGAAGAGGGCTGGATCAGCGGTTGCGTGTATTTGCAATTACCGGACAAGGGCGCTGATGGGCACGAGGGCAGTTTCGAATACGGCACCGACGGCGACGATTATCCGCGTTTGCACGACGATTTCCCGAGTCGCATCGTCGATCAGATCGTTGGCGACTTGGTGCTGTTTCCGTCTTCGTTGTTTCATCGCACGCTGCCGTTCCATGCCGAGCAAGAACGGGTGTGCGTGGCATTCGACATCAAGCCCAGGGCTTGAAACCTGACAATTTGATTATCCGGCTATTTGCAAGATGAGATTGGAAGGGATGTTTGATAGGCAATATCATTGAATCCGCTCAAGTGGTTGGAATCATGATCGTTTTGTTACGCCCCATAGGAGACAACCGACAGGGGTTGTCCAATGCCGGGGTGAGCCAATTGCCGACAGTAGGATGGGTAGAGCGAAGCGAAACCCATCAAACGAAACGCCGATAAATGAGATATGACAGAATATCGCCGACATCGCCTCAAAGGCGGTTGTTATTTTTTCACAGTCAATTTGGCGGAACGAAATCGGACTTTGCTGACCGATAAGATTGAACTGCTTCGCGAGTCTTTTCGTAACGTAAAAGAACAACACCCGTTTAATATCGACGCGATTGTTGTTTTACCGGAACATCTCCATACCATTTGGACTTTGCCGGAAGGTGACGATGATTTTAGTTGTCGCTGGCGGCTCATTAAGACCCGCTTTACTAAACAGATTGAAAAAGGCGAGCGAATTTCCAAAAGCCGTGAACGGAAACAGGAGCGCGGCATATGGCAAAGACGGTTTTGGGAGCATCGAATTAGAAACGAGGACGACTTCGTCAAGCATGTCGACTATATTCATCCTGAATCCGTGACTCCACATATTGCCAGACCTTTTATTCGTCATACTCTTCCAAAATTCGCTGAATTTAAAAGTGTGGTCCGGGCAATCGAGTTTAACGGCTAGAAATGCAGCGTATTATCTGGAATATTTTCCCTGCATGATTCAATTTGATGGACTTTAGGCGCAGGATTCCCAAGCCACTGTGAATTTGCGGCGTTGTGCTATCGATGGCAGAGCGATCAGTCGCTAGCCGGCGGCGAGTTTGGCGTAGGTGGATTCAAAAGCGATGAAACCGGGACAGCTCTGTGAAAAGCGCAGCTTCAGCCGGTGCCCGCTACGGATGAGTCGCGCGGCCAGATACATCAGTTCCTGGATCACGGTTTTGATACGCCGCCGCTTGGCAGGATGCCTGACCGGGCTTTGTTCGCCCAGCAAGCCGATCAGGCCTATCCAGCGCAGGATGTTGTAGCTATAGGCGCTGAGGCTCATGATCAGGTCGTTGGTGGCAAACTTGCCGGATGGCAGGCGCTCGATATCCAGATCGGTCTTGAATTCGCTGTGGAATTGTTCAGCGGTGGCATGGTCGCGATAGAGGGCAATAACCATGGCATCGTCGTAATCGGCCACCGGCAGACTGGTCCACCAGCCTTCGATTTCGATATCCGGTAGCACGAGGGCTTGGCCTTGAGCCGTGATGGTGCGCTCGGTGATTTGCATGACCCTGCGACAGGTATAGGTTTTACCGTTGCGAGTGTGTTGCTCCATGACACTGAACAAGGCCACGCGTTTGCCTTCGCGCGGTGTGGTCCACTGGCCGTGTTGTTCGGCGTAGGCCAGCCAGGCGTCGGCATCTTGTTTACGCGGGTTCCATTTGATGATGAAATCGACCTGATCGGCTTCGTGTAAGTCGATGCGATTGTCGAGCGCGTCGTGACCGCCATCCAGCCGGACCAACAAAGGCAAAGTCGTCAAACGTTTCGCGGCGGCGAGTCCGCGCTCCAGCGCATAGCGGAATTCGTATTGGCAATGCTGCTTGCCTTCGCGCAGTTCATTACCAATACACCAGCCCTCTTTACCCAGATAGAGGGCAATCGGGGCGTAGCCGTCAAAACCTTTGTAGGTTCGGGAGACGCCTTCTTTGCAGGTTTTTTCGTTGTTCATGGGGTAAACATCGATATCCAACGCGACATGGCCTGTGGCTAACGGCGTTACCGGCACCTGGGCGTGAGCCAGAAAATCGAGGTTGCTTTGATAAATGATCGGTAATAAGGCGGCGGCGTGTTCATCCAGCCGCTGTCTGAGGCGGGCGCTGGAGGGTACTTGATGAATGGCGAGCGCGGCTTTGAAATAGTCGTCGTCGCGATGGTTTTCGATGGCTTCGAAGTCGCTTTTGCCCAGGCTAAGGGTGCCTATATAGCTTTTGATAATATCGGCGTGAGCAATACCGTGCCGTAGCGGAATACCTTTTTCCAGCGCCTGATTGAGCTGGCCATATTGATTCAAACATAAACCGACCAAGGCTAATCCAGAATGGCTGGTATAAAATTCAGTTTCAGATTGCTCCAGGATAAACCGCTTCATGAATCACTCGCCGGGTGAATGGAAGAATAGCGGTATTATCCCAGAATAAGCGTTTTAAATCATTGCGTTGCGGCCGTGGATGGCCTTTTAAGTCACGGATTCAGGTTCATTACAATCCAGTAAAACACGGCTATGCCCGTTGCGTTGCTGATTGGCGATATTCTTCATTTCATGATTTCGTCAAACGCGGCATTCTCCCGGCAAATTGGGCGGGCGGCATATATCCTGAATTGGATTTGGCGTAATCGATGGTGTTTTTGATGGGTTTCGGCTGGCGCCTCTACCCATCCTACGAGCTTGGCTTCATGATATACAGAAGGGAAAATTACATGTTAAACAATGAACTATCGTTTCTAGGATTAAATTTCGGTAGATATACGGAAACTATCTAATTCCTTGTTATGCGTAATTGGCCAACGCTATGAACAAATGGAAGGCATCTTTCTTTGTGATCTTGGCATTATTGATAGCCACAAACGTTTTTTGGCTCTACACCACAATTGATGCTGGAGTCACATACACGTACCAACAAGTCACACTTGATGAAAAATCAAAGGCAGTAGGAATGCTTGGCGCGCTGGTGGTCAAAGGTGGTCAGCAGTACACAAAAAAAGACATTCTTCATATCCTACGCCAGCTAAACAAGGACGCATTCATAGTAGAAGAAGCGAACCTTATTGATGTTGAAGGTGTTCAGTTCATATTCGTAAATGGCAAGCTAGTAGAGGTCAAAGGTTGAATATGCATAACCCTGCGCTCAACCGGAGCGCGGTTATAATGCAGTTTTGTTTTTTCGGCTTTCCGGGCCGCGCCCGGTTAGCTCTACGTTAGCCGTTACGCGTCACAGGAGGTCTCTTGGATCGTCGGGCTCTAAAAATTCCTTTCACCCGAGAGAGCACGCCAGATTGGTTGTGCCCGCGCTGCAGGAAGGGTCTGCTTCGGTTTGTTGATGGGCAATTCCACGCCCAAGAGCGCAAAGATTCAAAGGATGCTCACAGCCACGAGGCCTGGGATCCCGACTGGATCGAGTACGTGTATTCGGGACTTCTCCAGTGCCGCAACGACAACTGCGGCGAGTTTGTTGCCAACTCGGGCACGGGCGCCGTTGACATTGATGTAGTGATTGGTGATGACGGTGAGCCGGAGCAAACTTGGGGCGACTTTTTCCGTCCCAAGTACTTCGAGCCGCCGTTGCGGCTTATTGATCTCCCTGAAGAATGCCCTGATTCTGTTTCTGCCCCACTGCAAGAGTCCTTCCGTTTGTTCTTCAGCAGCCCACCCGCTGCGTCCAACAACGTCCGTATCGCCCTTGAGGCTCTGTTGACGGAACTGGGTGTAAAGCGATTTAACACAAAGAATGGCAAGCGGATTTTTCTCAACTTGCATTCCCGCATTAGCCTTCTTCCGCCCAAATACTCTGAACTTGGAGAGCTTCTGCTGGCCATAAAGTGGCTCGGCAATGCTGGGAGTCATGCTGATAGCGCCGTTACGATCGATGACGTAATGGATGCGTACGAACTCATAGATCACGTTCTGCAAGAGCTCTATACGCAAAAAGCAAAGAAGGCTAAAGCCCTTGCCAAGCTGATCAACAAGAAAAAGGGACCAAAAGGGTGACGCATAACAGTTCGTTCAAGCCGAAGCCGCTTCGCGGCTCGGCTTAACTCAAGTGTTAGCCGTTAAATCGACTTATTGACGACGGTTTGCTAATTTACTGAAATATCCTACCTAGCTGCGGACGATTACAGGAGAATTGCCATGCTACCAATACATGTCCCTGTGGACGAGTTCACCACCCCCGATCCCGTCACCGCAAACGAAGACATGACGATCGACGATCTACGGTATCTGATGGAGGAGCACGGCATCCGCCACCTCCCTGTCGTCCGCGGCGATACTGTAGTCGGTGTGATCAGCGACTGGGATGCGCGCCTCGTTTTGGGTTTGGCCAGCGCAGAGAAGCTCCATGTGCGGGCTGCCGACATCGTGGCGGTTGCCCCCTTGACTGTGAGGGCCGTAGGATGTGCTGAACAGAGTGAAGCGCATCGCTCGCGATTGGTGCGGTTCGTAAACTCACCACACCCTACGCCTGCTTTTGGCTAGACATTTGCCATTAGCACTTTTGTTTCGTCTGGTGGGTATTGGCCGATAACAAGCACAGAGTTCACCAACTTTTGCACAAAACAGCCCATAGGGTTACTTAACGATCCAACCCAGTTTTGCTTGAAATGGGACGTTTTAAAAAAGGGGATGGTGTTGAGTTACAACCCCAGAATGCAAATAGCCGATTACTCTAAAAAATCGGGAGTCCACGAAAAGCACGAAAGACAAGAAATAAAACAGACAGTTACGCCACGAAATTTAATCAGCCAGCCGGTGTCAGCTTGTGTAAGCAATAATGTGCCGAAACTTTTCGTGATTTTCGTGTCTTTCGTGGGTCAAAGCCTTGTTTCAGGATTATTTGCGTTGCAGACGTAAGGAGTTCAGCACCACCGAAATCGAACTCATCGCCATTGCGCCGGACGCGATCATCGGATTGAGTTTGCCCATGGCCGCGACGGGTATCGCCACGCTGTTATAACCCAGCGCCCAGAACAGGTTTTGCTTGATGATGCGTAGCGTTGCTCCGCTGAGCTCCATGACCTCGGCGACCTTGCCGATGTCGCCGCTAACCAAGGTCAGGTCGGCGGTTTCTATCGCGACGTCGGTGCCGGTGCCGATCGCAAAGCCGACATCGGCGGCCGCCAGCGCCGGGGCGTCGTTGATGCCGTCGCCTATCATGCCGACCTTGCCGCCCTTGGTTTGCAAGTTGTGGACGATGTCGAGTTTTTGTTCGGGTTTGGCCTGGGCGACGACGGTGTTTATGCCGACCTGTTCGGCGATGTAGCGCGCGGTGGCTTCAGTGTCGCCGGTCACCATCAAGGGTTCGACGCCCAATTTGCGCAGGCGCTGAATCGCTTCGGCGGCATGTGCGCGTGGACGGTCGGCGATGCCGAACAAGCCGGCGGCCTTGCCGTCGATCGCGACGAATACCGGTGTCTTGCCTTGTTCAGCCAACGGCGCGGCGCGTTTCGCCAGGGTTTTGACATTGATTTTTAGGCTTTCCAGCCAGTCGGCGTTGCCTATCAATACCTCCGCGCCATCGACTCTGGCCTGGATGCCGTGGCCGGGAATGTTTTCGAAGCTTTCGACTTGGCCGGGTTGGATGCCGCGAGACTCCACATAGGCGACGATAGTCTTGGCCAAAAAGTGCTCGGAATCGTCTTCGGCAGCGGCCACCAGCGCCAACAGCCTGGTTTCGTCCTGTCTGGCGGCGACAATGAAGTCGGTTACCTCGGGCTTGCCTTCGGTGATGGTGCCGGTCTTGTCGAAAATGATGTAGTTTAGCTTGGAGGCCATTTCCAGGCTGCCGCCGTTGCGGATGTAAACGCCGCGTTTGGCCGACTGGCCGGTGCCGACCATGATGGCCATCGGCGTGGCCAATCCCAGGGAACAGGGGCAGGCGATCAACAGCACGGCAATCGCATTGGTAAACGCGAAGCCGAAACTGGCGCCGGCCAGCAGCCAGCCGCCCAAGGTCAGCGCGGACAGCGTCATTACCGACGGCACGAAAACGGAAGAAATGCGGTCGACGGTTTTTTGTATCGGCAATTTCGACGATTGGGCCTGATCGACCATGTGGATGATGTTGGCCAGCACCGTATTATTGCCGATCGCGCTGACGCGCATTTTCAACACGCCATTGGCATTGATGCAGCCGCCGACCAGTTTGTCGCCGGCTTGCTTGATCACCGGTAGACTCTCGCCGGTGACCATGGCTTCGTCGACCGTGGACAGGCCTTCCAGCACGATGCCGTCGGTCGGGATTTTCTCGCCGGGCCTTACCAGTAGAATGTCGTCGACCACGACTTGGTCCAGCATCACGACGATTTCCTGACCATCGCGCAGCAACGTGGCGTGTTGTGGCTGCAGATCGACCAGTTTGCGTATCGCTTCGTGGGCCTTGCCCTTGGCTTTTTCTTCCAGGTAACGGCCGATCAAGACGAAGGTCAGGATGCCGGTGGCCGAATCGAAATACAGCCCGCGCCGGCCGGCCAGCAGCGTGTATAGGCTGTAGCCATAGGAAGAGCCCACGCCCATCGCGATCAGACTGTCCATGTTGGTGGCGCCTTGTTTGGCCAGTTTGGCCGCTCTGACGAAGAAGGGCTTGCCGGCCCAGAACACCACCGGAATCGCCAGCAAATGCTGCGCCCAGTGCCAGAAACGTGAGCTCGGCGCGGCCATGCCGATCGCCATGACCGGCACGCTCAAGGCCACCGACACAATCGCCCGGTTGCGGGCATCTTTAAGACGTTGTTTTTCCCTGGTGATCAGCCATTGCCGCTGTGCCAAATTGTCGAAATTGTGCGCCTTGTAACCGGCCTTTTCCACCAGGGCGATGGCTTCGCCCTTGGTCAGTCGTCCTTTGACGATGGCCGATTCCGAGGCGTAATTGACGTTGGCCAGCGTGACGCGCGGGTCGCGCCTAAGCAGCATTTCGATAAGCAGTGCGCAGGAGACGCAGGTCATGCCTTCGATAGCCAGATTGTGTTCCTGCTCCGGCAGGTTCGGATCGACGATGATGGTGCCGGCGGCTTCAGCTGTCTGGCAATTTTTTTGCCCCAGGTTGCCGAGTACGGCATCCAGCACGGTCAACAGACTGGCGGCTGGCAATTTCAAAGGGTCGAAACGGACAGTCACTGAGCCTATCGCGGGTACGCTGCGCACATCGACGATGCCGGGGCGTTTTTTCATCAGGATTTCCAGGATGTAGCAGCGTTCCGGATCTTTGTGTAACAGCGGAGACAGTATCCGCACGCGCCGCTTGAGTTTGTGCACTAACTCACCATGCGCCAGATTTATCAGATCACTGTTCGCTGTCATGACGGTCTCCTGAAAACTTCTGCTGGCCCTATCTTCAGTAAGGATAAGAAAATTTCGACTCGTGCCTTACTCTTCGTGTTGTTGCATTTCGATGATCTGATGGCGGTATTTATATGCGGTGTAACCCAGCGCAAAACCCAGGCCGATCAGCGTAATCGGATGAGTCAGGATTTTTTTCAATGTGCTTTTCTTGGTCGTCGCGACCGCGCCGGCGACGACGCCTGTCATAATCGGGTGAGCCATGGTTTCGCCCATTTTACCCATCGCCGCATCCATCATTTTTGCGCCCGCGTCGGCGACCGCTTTTGCTCCGTGTACATGTGCCATTGTTGTTGCCTCAAAATAAAAGTGAAAAGGATTATTTGGGATCGTCCCGCTCGGCCACATATTCTCGGCTTTCAGCGACCAAGTCCATTAGATTTTCCCGTTGTCGCAGCAGGAAGTTTTTGCTTTCCTTTGCGGTACGGCTACCGACGATGATGATTTCCTTGCGGTATTTGTGGGTCAAATAACCAGCGGCCAAGCCGCCGGAGAATAAGGCCAGCGGATGCTTGATCAATACGCTGGTTATGCTTTTGCTGGCGTGCGTGACACCGGAAATGACGATACCCATGAACACGCCTTTGACCAAGGTCTCGCCGCGTGTGGGTGGAGCCATTTTTTGCAGTTTGCTCTTGTGACCATGAGCCTTTTTGGGTTTTTCGTTGTCGTTCATAGCATACCTCCGTGTCTGGGTAACGGTAAGATCAAGGACTTTCTCTGGTCAGCGTGTTTGGAAACTTACCCGTCAGGCTTGACCTGAGTAGTGGCTTTCAATAATCTGCGGAAGCATTAATCTGCTAGTCAATTCATGCCGGTGTGATTAGCGTAACGACTAGGCAGAATTTTCATCTATCGCGGAAACTCTCTACATGAATATAGCCCAACCAGCGCGCGCCTCCAAAAGTATCTTCAAAAGAATCCTGACCATCATTCTGGCGTTGCTGGGCATTACCTTCATACTGTGGCTGGACAGTTGGTTCATGGACCATGCCGACATGCCGGAAATGACCAAGGACGTCAATTTCGGCCTGTTGATACTGATCGGTTTTTTGACCAGTTTTCATTGCGTCGGCATGTGCGGGCCTCTGATTTTGGGTTACGCCACCAAGGAAGCCAAGGCCGGGCATAAATCTTACATCACTCACTTTTTGTACGGTCTGGGCAAGACCATTTCCTATACCACGATAGGTGCCTTGTTCGGGGCTTTTGGCGCCATCGTTGCGTTCACGCCTTACACCCAGGGCGCGGTGGGCATGGCGGCGGGCTTGTTTTTGATCCTGTTTGGTTTGCATATGCTGGAAGTGTTTCCGGCCTTGAATCATTTTCAGTTCAAGACGCCGGCCTTCGTGATGCGCTTCGTCGGCAAGGAATACCGCAAGCAGAGCAATCCGTTCATGATCGGTTTGCTGAATGGCTTGATGATCATCTGCGGCCCGCTGCAGGCCATGTACGTGATGGCGGCCGGGACCGGCAGTTGGTCGCAAGGCGCGGCTATCCTGTTCTTTTTCGGCATCGGTACCTTGCCGCTATTGCTGGGCTTTGGCTTCTTGACCAGTCTGTTGTCCAGCAATCTTACGCCGAAATTGCTAAAAGCCTCCGGCGTGATCGTGATGGCCTTGGGCGTGATCATGATGAATCGCGGCTTGGCTGTGACGGGTACCGGCGTGGATTTCAATACGCTGGTGGCCAGGGCATCGCAGTATCTGTCGCCAACCGCCGCCGAATCGCCGTCTTGCGATACCGAGCAAACCATACACATGGATGTCGTCAAAACCGGTTTCAAGCCGAATAAATTCACCTTGCGCAAAGGCATACCGGTGAAATGGGTGATCGACGCCAAGGAAATCAATGAATGCAACAAGGCTATCGTCGTGCCCAGCTACGACCTGAAGGTCGAGTTCAAACCGGGCGTGCAGATCGTCGAATTCACGCCTAACGAAGCAGGCGTGATTCCGTGGAGCTGCTGGATGGGCATGATTCCAGGTACCTTCATCGTCGTCGATGAGCCACAACCGGTCAAACAAGCCGATGCGTCCGAACCAGCGGTCGCGCCAGGCCAGGAAAGCGAGCAGCAGCGTCTGATTCGTCGATTCCAGGAACAATGGCGACTGATTGTTAGTTATTTTCGCCGATTGGGAACTTGAGGCTAACGGCTAAATTAGGGTGCTTTGGGGTTGGGTCTTACTGGTTAACTGTGTCATTTGCCGCAAAATAAATCGATAAATGACATAGTTCAAAAATGCGCCTAGGCGGCGCACCTCAAAAGTTAGTTGAAAACACAAGAAAATTTTTTTCTGGCAGCCAGTTTGCTTATAAGCGAGCCTTGGTTTTTGTATCGCTTTTTTTGATTGACTGTTAAAAAGTGTGAGCTTGCGCAACTTTATTTTCCCGCCAATAATTGATGCGTATGCAAAAACAAGCTGAAACATAACGCTAAGGATTCGGTGACAAATAAGTTCCGTGTTTTCGATGGTAGGGGCGAATTCATTCGCCCAGGGCGATTAAAATCGTCCAGACAGCCTTCATTAATTCAGGAATTTATTTTGGGCGGAATCCTGAGGTTTGCTGGCCACCATCTGACGAGCTCATGGACGAGCGTTATTTTTTTAGGGGGAGCATGAGACAGTCCTCATGGTTTTTTTTCGGCATCACGGCCGAAGCAATTGTGTTGAGTTTGTTGCTGCTACATGCAGCATCCAGCGAAAACGCCCAGCAGTCCTCGCTCGCGCAAAAGGCGGCCTTGGTCAAAAATCTGCGGTTGACCGATCTTTGTTTGTTTACCGAGGCTCGCTACACCCGGCATTTGTCGCAAGCCGATTTGAATACGGCTTTTCAGGATCATCCCTTGTCGCTGGAGCATTTTCCATCCGGGTCTTTCACCCAGCCCAACCTGCCAAACGAGGCGCCATGAACAGCTGGATAGAAAAACAACGTTACATCATCGATTTCACGATCTCGTCGCTGCTTAGGCGCAAGGTCAAGAACATCGGCTTGCTGGCCTTGTACACGCTGATCGTGTTCATTCTGGCCTCGACGATGTTCTTTACTTATTCGATCAAGAAAGAGGCCAGGCTGATTCTGCAGGGTTCGCCGGAGATCGTCGTGCAAAAAATCGTCGCCGGCCGGCATGACTTGTTTCCGGTTGCCTACATCGACGACATTAAGGGCATACGCGGGGTCGCCGACGTCGAGCCCAGACTGTGGGGTTATTACTACGACAGTCTGGTGCAGGCCAACTACACGGTCATGGTGCCGTCACGGCAGATTGCCAACAGCCCATCCGATGCCCGCACGACGGTGGTGATCGATCCCAACGATCCGCATGCCGCCGACGTCAACAAACCCATGTACGAATACGACGGCGCGGCGCCGGAAGCTGGCACTATCGTGATCGGCAACGGCGTCGCCAGGATGCGCGAGATCGGGGTCGGTGATTACATGCCGTTCATGGCCGCCGACGGCGAGATCATGAATTTGAAAGTGGTCGGCACCTTGTCGGCGGAATCTGAATTGGTCTCGTCCGATTTGATGCTGCTGAACGACGAGGACTACCGCAAGCTGTTCGGCATCGACAAGCAATTAGTCACCGATGTCGTCGTCAGCGTGAAAAACCCCAGCGAGATCAGCACGGTGGCCAGCAAGATCAAGAAAAAGTTGCATGACTCGCGCCCTATCATCCGCGACGAAATACTCAGAACCTACGATTCCATCTTCAACTGGCGTGGCGGCATGATGATCGTGGTGTTTTCGGCGGCGGTACTGGCCTTCGTGATTTTTGCCTGGGACAAGGCTTCGGGCCTGAGCGCCGGCGAACGGCGCGAAATCGGCATTCTGAAGGCCGTGGGCTGGGAAACCTCCGACGTGATTCAGATGAAGTTCTGGGAAGGGACCGTGGTATCGCTGACTGCCTATTTCAGCGGCGTGATTCTGGCTTACATCCATGTGTTTTTCACCGGGTCCGCGGTGTTCGAGCCGGCCCTGAAAGGCTGGTCGGCTTTGTATCCCAACTTCGCGCTGACGCCGTTCGTCAACGCAGAGCAACTGACGACCTTGTTTTTCCTGACCGTGGTGCCCTATACCGTGGCGACCATCGTGCCGACCTGGCGGGCCGCGACCATAGATCCCGACAGCGCGATGCGCCATACCGGAGAATAAGATGATCGAACTGCTCAATGTCAGAAAAGTGTTCAACGCCGGCAGCCCCAGCGAATTTTCGGCTATCAACGGTGTGGATTTGCGCATCGCCGAAAACAAGGTCACCGTTTTAAAAGGCCCCAGCGGCTCCGGCAAAACTACCTTGCTCAGCATCGTCGGCTGCATGAGCCGGCCCTCCGCGGGGCGGGTGAAATTGCACGACAGGGAAATCACCAGCCTGCCGGAGCGCTTCTTGACCGACATCCGCCGCAAGACTTTTGGCTTTATTTTTCAGCAACCCAATCTGATCAAAGGCATTTCGGTGCTGGAAAACGTGATGCTGCCGGCCTATCCGCTGGGCGAAAGACGTGCCGAATTGAAGGTCAGGGCCTTGAATGGATTGGATAAACTGAATCTAGGCAATAAGGCGGCTTCGAAAGTGGAATGGCTGTCCGGCGGCGAAGCACAGCGAGTGGCTATCGTGCGCGCGTTGATCAACGATCCGCAGATCATCATCGCCGACGAGCCGACCGCGCATCTGGACACCAAACTGTCCTACCGCTTCATGGAAATCGTCGATCAGTTCAAGGCGCAGGGCAAGACCGTCATCATTACCAGTCATGACCCCTTGGTCTACGATTCCAAGATCGTCGATGACGTCGTCAATCTACGCGACGGTAAACTCGAGGCGAATCCCTCGTGATCCTGAATCCGACCGTCATCGCCAACCTGTTGGCCGCGTATATCGCCAGCGGCATGTTGCTGTACGCGGCCTATTACGGCGCGCAAATCCTGAAACATTGGAACATCGAAAGCGGCGACGAATTGCAGCTGATTTTGGAGCGCAAGACCTATCTGATTTCGACGGTGCTGAGTTTCGTGTTTGGCTTGCAGTTGTTGTCGCTGTTTTTGTACATCTTCACCGCCGATGCGCTGAGCCCGTTGTTCGTCGGCGCCATGTGCGCGGCAGGCACCTTGAATATCAATGGCTTTGGCTATCCGACGCTGGAATTGAAAATCTTGAATTTCATTTTGGCCGGCCTCTGGCTGGTGCTGAACCACGCCGACAACCAGGGCTACGACTATCCGTTGATCAAGAAAAAATATCTGCTGTTGTTGATCATCACGCCGTTCATCGTCATCGAAACGATTTTAGAGAGCGCTTATTTTCTGGGCATGCGGGCCGACGTGATCACGTCCTGCTGCGGTAGCCTGTTCAGTAGTGAAAAGGCCACTGGCCTGGGTTCCGAGATTGCCGCGTTGCCGGCCAAGCAGATGCTGTGGATTTTTTACGGCGGCATGTTCGTTACGTTGCTGAGCGGTTTGTTGTTTTATCTCAAACGCATCGGCGGCTCTCTGTATGCGGTCTTGAGTTTTGCGATGTTTCTGGTTTCGCTGGCGGCCATCGTTTCGGCCATTTCCTTGTACATCTACGAACTGCCGACCCACCATTGCCCATTCTGCATCATCATGCCGGATTACCACTATATCGGCTATTTGCTCTACGTGCTGTTGTTCGGCGCCGTGGTCACCGGCATGGGTAGCGGTTTGTTGCTGCCGTTTCGCGGCATTGCCAGCCTGAGCGCCGTGCTGGAGGATTTCATCGGCAAGCTGGCGCTGACTTCCGTGGTGTTGTTTATGCTGTTCATGGCCTTTGTCAGCTATGAAATTCTGAGCTCCAGCCTGGTGATCAGTTACGAAGTCGTTTATTGAATTTGAGGGGGGAATTATGAAAAAGCATTACCGTTTGCCGCATTTTGGCGCATGGCTTTTGCTGTTATGTTTTTTGCTGGGCGTCAGCAATAGTCGGGCGGATCAGCAGATCGAAATCACCAAGCAGGACCGCTGCCCGGTCTGCGGCATGTTCGTTTACAAATACCCTAAATGGGTGGCGCAGATCTACTTCAAGGATGGTAGTGCTTATTTTTACGACGGCGCCAAGGACATGTTCAAGCACGTCTTCGACACGGCCAAATATACGCCCGGCAAGACCGCCGACATGATGACGGAAATTCTGGTGACCGATTATTACGAAGTGGAATTGATCGACGCAAAATCCGCCTATTACGTGATCGGTTCCGACGTGTTGGGGCCCATGGGCCACGAATTGCTGCCATTCAAGGATCAGGAAGCGGCGCAGGAATTTCTGGAAGACCACAAGGGCAACTCCATCATCCGGTATCAGGACGTGACGCCGGCCATCATCGAATCCCTGGATAGACGAGGATGATGAAAAACTCAGGCTGGCGATGGCTGGCGCTCTGCTTGATGCTGATACTCGCGGTGGGTTGCACCCGGCGCGGTGGTTTGCAAATCGACGACCCGGCGCCGGTCGTCAGTTTGCCGGATTTTCACGGCAAGACCGTGAACTTGCCGCAGGACTTGAAGGGCAAGGTATTGCTGGTTCGCTTCTGGTCTCTGGACTGCGTCTATTGCAACAAGGAGATGTTGCCGGCCTTGGAAGCGTTGTATCAAAAATACAAGGATAAAGGTTTCGTGCCGGTGGCTATCGATGTCGGCCAGTACGACGGCAAGGACGAACGCTGGAAGCGCTTCGAACAATTGACTTATCCGATGCTGAACGACGAACGCGGTTTGGTGGCGAGGCGGTTTGGCGTGATCGGCATGCCGACCAGTTTCGTGATCGACCGGGAGGGCATATTGCGGGGAAAAATCACCGGTGAAGCCGGGCTGGACGAATTTGAAAAACTTTTTACAACGGTCCTAAATTAAGGAGGATGCTATGAAAACGCGAACGTTATGGTTTGTGTTGCTTTGCCAGTTACTGCTGCTGCCCGCGTGGGTGCTGGCTCATGACGCGCAGATGACACCGGTGGTAGTGACGCCGCACGATCACGAAAAACAGGAGCGCCCGAGTTGCCGTGTCTGCGGCATGTGGATAGACCAGTACATCAAGACGGCCGGTGTGATTACCTACAAGAACGACGACAAGGAATACACCTGCGGCGTGGCGTGTTTGCTCAGGGAAGTCGATGATGCCGGCGGCATATCCGAATTGAAATCGGCGAAGGTCACCGACTGGGTTTCCGGCGAATTGGTCGATGCCGAAACGGCGACCTATGTGGTCGGCAGTAAGGTAATTCCCGACATGCTGCCGAACTACATCGCCTTCGCCAACCGTGCGGATGCCGAAGCGTTCCAGGCCAAGGAAGGCGGCGAGATCATGGAGTTTGGTGTCGCCTTTCAGGACTCCTCGCCGGTCGGCACCACCGCGCCCTTCAGGATTCGCACCGCGGTAACGCCGGGCGCGGGGAACTTCAGTGTGGGCATGGTGTATGGATACACCGAGAAAAATAATGTCAAGAACGGTTCCAATGGCATTGATCCTAGCGAATTCATTCAAGCCAATCGTGGACAACGGCAGGCACCGAATGAAGTACAAATGCACCAACAGGCGATTACGTTCAACTATTCGCCGACCGACGATTTGGCGCTATTCATGAACATTCCAATGTTTGAAAAAAGGACTAGCACCCTAACTCAATCGGCGCCGACGGCCCGGCAGTCTTTTGGTGAAACCATCGCCGACGAAAGCGGCATAGGCGATATTGCCTTGGAAGGTCGTTATAACTTTTGGCATAGCACGCGCTATGACCAGTTCGCCAGCTTGCTGCTGGGCACCACGTTGCCGACCGGCGACTTTGATGCTACTCGTGAATTCAATGCAATTGTTGGCAGGGATTTGGTGAGGATGGGGCCGGCTTTGCAAATGGGCAAGGAAGTGGCGACCTTTACCGGCGGCTTGCTGTACTCGCAGCGATGGAAAGACTTCTGGCTGCATGCCTCCGCGCTGCACCAAGTCAATCCGGAAAACGACGATGAGTTCAAATATGGCGACGTCACCACAGGTGGATTGGCTTTTCATTACACCCCCAATTATGACTTGATGGTCGGCATCGAACTGGATGCCAGTTACACGCAGAAAAACCAAGACAGGGGCTATGCGATCGGCAATAGCGGTGGTGTCGTCACCAATCTGGCCTTCGTCAGCGATTACCGTTTCCTGAATGCCTTTGGTGGTAACTTCAAGCTGCGTGGATCGGTCGGCTTGCCAATCTATGAAGATTTGAATTCCCGGACTATCAATTATGGGCCGAACAACCGGTTTAATTTGACTCAAGTCCAACCGGGCGATGGCTTCTTCGCCAACCTGGCGATCCAATGGACCTACCGCGAAGCACCGGATTTTTGATCTTCGCGGCTTTGAAAAGCCGGTTTGCGGGTGCTGTTCGCAAACCGGTGGATTTCAAATTCCTTTTAATTTCAAATCTCGCCCATGCGTAAATTACTGCTATTGATCCTGCTCGGTTGTATTGGTTTTTGTTCCCTGGCTTTTGCGCTAGGCTCCGACGAACCTCTGCCGGCCGACGAGGCTTTTCAATTGGCCGCCGAGCTGCGGGATGCCAAAACCGTGTCGCTGTCTTGGCACATCGCCGACGGCTATTACCTATATAAGCAAAAATTCAAATTCGTTACCCGAACACCGGGGGTAGATATCGAGCAAGTCGGGTTTCCCGCCGGCCAAATCAAGCAAGACGAGGTCTTGGGCGCCGTGGAAATCTACCGGGAAAGATTGGAGCTGACACTCCCGCTACGTCATTCGCAGCAGAAACCGGACAGTCTGGCCCTGGAAGTGACCTACCAGGGCTGCGCCGATAGCGGTTTTTGTTATATGCCGATCAAAAAAGTCCTCACTTTCGCACTCGACGATTGAGTCTAAAAACGGCGGTAAGTCCACGAAAATCACGAAATACACGAAACACATGAAAGAAACCATTGCGTCATGAAGTTTATCG
Organism: Methylomonas rapida; assembly: GCF_024360925.2. Taxonomy (NCBI): domain Bacteria; kingdom Pseudomonadati; phylum Pseudomonadota; class Gammaproteobacteria; order Methylococcales; family Methylococcaceae; genus Methylomonas; species Methylomonas rapida. The sequence continues at coordinate 784,783 of NZ_CP113517.1, forward strand.
ATTATCGATTCACTTGTTCGGCGCCGTTCTTGGATGGGATAACGGTTTGAAACTTTTCGTGATTTTCGTGTATTTCGTGGACCCAATGATTTTTCTAGGTTGACTCAACTCACATCCGCCCACATCCTGAGCAGATTGTGATAACAGCCGGTCAATTGGACGGCCGGCTGCGTATCGCCTTGTGTTTGGCGTAGCTGCAGAATCGCCATGTCCATTTCAAACAACAAGCGGCGGCGTTCGGTTTCCCGCACCATGCTTTCCAGCCAGAAAAACGACGCGACCCGGGCGCCGCGGATCACGGGTTCGACCCGGTGCAGGCTGGAACCCGGATACAGCACCATGTCGCCGGCATTCAATTTGACCGCGTGCTGGCCGTAAGTGTCCTCGATGACCAGTTCGCCGCCGTCGTAGCTGTCCGGATCGGCCAGAAAAATCGTCGCCGACAAATCCGTGCGCACGCGTTGGCCGCTTACGCTGCAATGCCGGATTGCGTTGTCGATGTGGTTGCCGAAGGTGTTGTGCTCGCCTTCGTAGCGGTTGAACAGCGGCGGAAATATGCGTTTGGGCAGCGTCGCCGACAGGAACAAAGCGTTGCGGTTCAAGGCATTCAGCAAGATTTCACGGGCCGCATGGCTCTCTGGGCATTGTTCCGGCAATTGCCAATTGTTTTTGACTTGAGCCGACTGGGTACCGGCGGTGATGCGGCCGTCGGTCCAGGATGCATCTTTCAATAAAGATTGCACTTGCTCTAGTTCTGCGGCGGATAACACTTCGGGGATTTCGATCAACATGGTTTAGCCTCCCATCGCGGCCAGCGCCAGATAAGCCGCCGTGCTCAACGAACCCAAACCCAAGCTGGCCGCGGCCAGGCGGGGGCCGTGCAACCGCGTCCACAGCAAGGTGCCGGTCAGGCTCAACAGGATCAACGCGCCGGCCAGGGTATCGACCAATAACACCCAGCCCACGCCCATGCCGGCGCCTTTGTGCAGATTGTTCAGGGTTTGCAATAGATTGGCCTCGCCTTGCTTGACGCTGACGAAGGCGTTGCCCTCCCAGTATTCGGCCTGCAGCATTTTATTGGGGCTGCGCAGATTGATTTGCCACAGCGCGGGTTGTTGTATTTCCTGGTTGTTCCAGACCAGGGTTTTGCCGGGCTCGCGCCGGGCTTTGGCATGGGCCATGTCGACGTTCAGGGTTTGCCCGAGCCAGGCGGCTAAGGCCTTGGGATCGGCGGGGCGCGGCTCGGCCAGCGCTAGCTGGATTTCCTGCTGCTGCATGCGGCCGATGGGGATTTTCATGACGTCGCGGTGATTCAACAAAATGCCGGTAAAACCGAACAACAAGCCCAGCGCCGCGCCCCACAAGCCAAACCAGGCATGGGTGCGGCGCAGCCATTTCAGAAACGCGCCGCGCGACAGGTTTCTGGGCAGGAACAAATAGCCACCATGCGTTTTTTTCGGCGGGCGGTTGGCTGGCGGAGTCAAGGCTGATGGAATGCTATTCATAAGATGGCAATCAAAAAAATTAAGAATCAATGTAATCATCCGGCGATTTTTGTAGGAGGCGATGCACTGTCGATTTTTCCAGGCTCAATTGCACCTTCCCTGGCAGCGTTGCCGTCCATCAATATTTGAAACTTACGGTCAGCTGTCCCGACAACGGTACCCCAGGCAGCGCCGAATTGGTTCGTCCCGATTCGTAGTAGACCTTGTCGGTCAGATTGAACATGTTGAGTTGTACGTCGAAATGCTTCTGGTGGTAGGCCAGCATCCCGTCCAGTCGGGCGTAACCCGGCAAAACAGCTTCGTTGACGCTGTCCGCATAGCGAGAGGAGGCGTAATAAACCCCGCCGCCGATCTCCCAATTGTCTGTCAGGCGATAGGTAGTCCAGGCCACGCCGCTGTGTTCAGGTACATTGACCGCCCTCATGCCTTCGAACGATTTGCGCAAACCGCTGACCGAGCCGACCGCGCTATTGTTGGATTTGACCACTTCGGCGTCCATGTAGGCATAGGTCAGCGAGACATCCCACTTCGGCAGGATTTCGCCGGCCAGGCCAAACTCGAAGCCATCGGTGCGCTGCTCGCCGCTCAGCTCCAGCAAATTCGTGTCTATCGCCGAGGTGGTGCGGGCGTTGGTCTTTTCCAGTCTGAACAGCGCGGCGGTGGCGGCCAGTCTGCCGTCGAACAAATCCCATTTGCCGCCGATTTCGTAATTGTTGTTTTGCTCGGGCGGTAGGTCGGCGTTATTGGCCGACAAGCTCAGGCTTTCCGCCGACGGATTGAAGGATTTGCCGTAGCTGAAATAATAGGATTGCTCTTTGGTCGGTTGCCACATCAGGCCGCCGCGCGGGCTCCATTGATCGACGCTGCTGTCGAAGCTATTGCTGCCCAATAAGTCTTCCTGCTGCGCCTCGAATACGTCATAGCGGGTACCGCCCAGCAATTTCCAGTGCTCGTTGATTTCGAACTGGTCCATGACATAGCCGGCATAGGTTTGAGCATAAGTCAGCCTATCGGTTGCCAGCTTGCCACTGAAGTCATCGGCCAGACCGGCGCCGACGCTGCCAGTGATGACCGGGTTGAAAATCGAAACGCGGGGTACGCCGGTCGAGTCCTTGCTTCGATAGGTATAGTCTTCCCAGCCGAATTCGCTGCCGAACATCAGGGTGTTGTTGAAGCCGAACAGCGGATGCTTGAATACGAAATCGGTCTGGTTGTAGACGTTTTCCTGGGTATTGAAGCGCAAGGCTTGCGAGCGGCCTATCGTGCCGGCGTTTCTGCCGGTATAGGCGGCATTGCCCGAGAACAAGTGCGTCAGATATTTACGCTCGTAATCGCCATAACGCACGGTATTTTTCAGCGAAAACTCGTTGGAAAAGCGGTGCGTCAATGCCACCGTGGCGACGTTGACGTCCGTGTCCATCATCCGGTTGTCGGTGAAACCGTAGAAGGCGTTGATCGGCACGTCGGCGGGCCGGCCTTGCCACATCGGCACGCCGTAATCGAATACGCCTTCTTCCTGTTGATGCAACAGGTTCAGCGTCAAATCGGTGTCCGGCGTCAGCTTGAAGGAGAAGGACGGCGCGATGCCCCAACGGTTGCTGTAGTTGTAATCGCGGAATGAATCGGCGTCCTGGTACATCACGTTGAGTCGCGCCGCAAGGTCTTGATAGCTGGTTTCGGCGTCTATCGTCGTGCGTTTGAAATCGTAATTGCCGTAGGTGAAGCTGCCCTTGACGCCGGTATGGCCGGTCGGCTTCTTGGCGACTTGATTGATCACGCCGCCGGTGGCGCCGCGGCCAAACAGAATCGACGACGCGCCTTTCAACACTTCGGCCTTTTCGATGAAGAAGGTGTCGCGATTGTATTGGCCGTTGTCCTTGACGCCGTCCACGTATTGGTCGGAATTGGCCGCAAAGCCGCGCAAGGTGATGGAGTCGCCGGTACGGCCGCCTTCGCCGGCGGCGATGGTCAAGCCGCTGACGTTGCGCAAGGCGTCGCTCAGATTGAAGGCGTTTTGCGATTCGATCAATTCCTTTTTAACCACGCTGACCGATTGTGGAATGTCGCGTAGGTCTTGTTCTATCTTGCTGCCGATGGTCGAGGTTTTGGCCTTGAATCGATTGGCTTGTTGTTCGCGGGCGGCTTTGACCTTGACGTCTTCGAGGATCATGTCCTCGTTTTCGTTAAGCGTTTCGGCCGTGGTTTCGGCGAATACCGCGCCGCTCAACGCAGCGCCCAAAGGCAGTAGTACGCCGAATTGCCATTTGCGTTTTCGAGAGGAAGTCGTGTTTGACATGAGTATTTCCGTTTTTTCTCTTGATGTGTCAATGGCTGCCTGACGGTGTCCGCTGGGTGGCTGGGTTAATTTAAGGCTGGGTTTTGCTGTCGGGTTCCGACACGAAACCGATGCGGCTGACGCCGGCCTTGGCGGCATCGGCCAGGGTTTCGGCGATGAAGTGGTAAGCCACGTTGCGGTCGGCGCGAATGTGCACTTCCGGATCGTCGGTGTGCTGTCCCAGTTCTTGCAGGCGCTGTTGCAAGGCGGCGCGGTCGAGCGCTTCCCGGTTCCAGAACAACTGGCCGTCGCCGTCTATGCTCAGATTGACCGGCTCCATGGGCGTCGGCTGTTGGGCCTGGCTGCTGGCCTTGGGCAAGTCGATCTTGACCGCGTGCGTCATCATCGGCGCCGTGATCATGAAAATCACCAGCAGCACCAGCATCACGTCGATCAGCGGGATCATGTTGATTTCGGCCACGGTATGGCCGCCTGCTTTGTTGTGATCGAAGCCGCCGAACGCCATCACTCACCTCCTGCGGCCGACATGGCCAGTTTGTCCGAATGGACGATGCTGTTGATCTGGGCGTTGATCGCGGAACCCGTGGTCAAGAACGCGAACAGGTCGTGGGCGAAGGCATCGAGTTGCGAGAGCAGCACCCGGTTGGAACGCACGCAGTCGTTGTAGGCCAGCACGGCCGGAATCGCCACCGCCAGCCCCAAGCCGGTCATGATCAGGGCTTCGCCGACCGGCCCCGCGATTTGCTCCAGCGACCCCTGGCCGTTTTGGCCGATGCCGAGCAAGGCGTGGTAGACGCCCCAAACCGTGCCGAACAGGCCGACGAAAGGCGCGGTGCTGGCGATCGATGCCAGCGCGGTCAGGCCCCATTCCAGTTTGGCGGTTTCTTCGTCGATGACGCGGCGGATGGCCCGGGTCAGAAATTCGCTGGCGGAACCGGCTTCCTGCAGGCGCTTGACGCCATGCAGCGCATGGTGGCGGCTGGCGTTGATGGCGTGATAGGTCAGATGCGAAAAGGGCTCCTCGTCGCGGTGTTGCTGCAAGGTCTTGGCCACGTCGTCCAGCGATTCGGCATTCCAGAACAGGCTCAAAAACAGGCGGCTGCGGCTGCGCGCTTGCCAGCCTTGCCAGGCCTTGACGACGATGAAATACCAACTGGCGACCGACATCGTCAGCAGCAGGAAAAATAAGGCTAGTCCGACGCCGTCGCTTTGCGCCAGAAAATGACTGAGGTTTTGATTGAATGACATGGATTTATCCTTCCAGGCTGAATGAAATCGGGACGACGACCCAAGCGGTCACCGCTTGATCGCCGCGTTTGGCGGGCACGAAGCGCCACTGCTTGACAGAGTCTTGCGCGGCTTGGTCCAGGCGCTGATAGCCGCTGCTTTTGCGCAGATTCACTTGTTCGACGTCGCCATGGGCGTTGACCAGTACCCGCAGCAATACCTTGCCTTGTTCGCCGAGTTCGCGCGATTGCGGCGGATAGGACGGTGGCGGATTGTTCAGGTAATCGGCGTTTAGACTAGGAAGACTCGTTGGCCTTTGCTCGCTTTCGGCTGGGCTATTCGTGGGGCTGGCGCTGCTGACGGCGGGCGCCGGTAGAGTGGGCGTCGGGGCTGGGCTGGTTTCTTTTTGGATGACCGGCTCATCAATCGGCACACTCATTTCCGCAGCCGTTTGCCGCTGCGTTGCAACCACGGGTTGCGGTTTGACGGTTTTGGGGCGCGGCTTGGGTTTGGGCTTTTCCAGTGTGGTTTCCGGTTTTGGTTCGGCTTTAGGCGCAGGCGCTGCCAAGGTTTTGGCAATCGGCGCGTCTATCCAGTTGACCATGATGGGCTTGGGCGGCATGATGGCTTCTTTGTTAGTGTCGTCGCCGGGCATGGCTAGCCAGGCTAGATGTAGGCTCGCGGCGATCAGGACGGCCGGCCACGTAGAGGAATTTTGCGGGCGCGATGTCGGATAGGTAGGCGTGTCGCCCGGTTGGCGCGGCGGTTTGTTCGCCACGGCGACATATTGCAGGAAACAGGTTGTGACGATCATGCAGCCTCACGCTCAGTAGGTTTTACTTTACGCTTGGCTGGCTAGCGGCTGGAAGCGGCTTGGCTGGCTGGGCGATTAAATCGGATTATTTGGTCAGAATCAGTTTGCCGTTGCTGGTGATGCGCAAGCGGTATTCTTCCCCCTGATGGTCGATGATGATTTCGTTTTGCGACAGGAACAATTGCCTACTGTCGAAGCGGCGCCGACTCGTGCCGGTTTCGCTTGGCGGCGGCGTCCGCGGCGTGACTTTTGGATTGAGATCGGTCACGGTATCAATCAATGGTAAACAGATGGGGTTGACTGGTTTTTCTTATGTTCCAGCAAGGCCATGGCAACGCTTTGCCAATGTTCCAGCAGTTGCCGGTACATCTCCTGGCTGGCGGGCACATGCTCCAGCGCGGGATGCGTCAGCAGGCGTTGCAGCTGATGCACGATGACATGGGCCAGCTTGGGGCAATGATGGCCGTTGATGAAGCGCGTCATCAGCAGGCAAGTAGCGGCATGCAATTGGGTAATGTCCTGTTGGGTAGCGAGGTTGGCTTCGGTTGAATGCATAAAAACCTCTGGGCTTGTGAGTCAAAAAATAAAAAAAACGGCGCACGCTGTTGTTGCTTATGAGGATGACCAGGTGCGCCGGGGATAGTACGAGAGAAACTATCGGATACAAATGATAATGATTCTCAAAAACATGTCAAGCAAAAATATTAGCTCTACTTGATTTTTATCCGTGTTGTTTGGGGTTTACATTCCGAGCAAGCAGGCCTAAGCTTGCCTGAGATTAGCGTCATCGATCACCGTCAATCGCACAAAGGAGGCCGTCATGCGCCGTCTATTGTTGTTAGTGATAACCGTCTTCAGTACCACGGCTTGGGGGCAGGCGGTCGATAGCCGGCAGCCTACGGCATCGGCTCAGGTCAATCCGCTGCTCGGTTTACCGCCGTTACCGATTCCGGCCGACAATCCGCAAACGCCCGCCAAAATCGCCCTCGGCGAAAAGCTGTTTCACGATAAACGCTTTTCTATTGATGGCACTGTCAGTTGCGCCAACTGCCACGACGGAAACAAAGCATTTACCGACAATCTGCCGGTTTCGGTCGGCCATCATGGTCTGACCGGCACCCGCAATGCGCCGACAGTAATCAACGCGGCGTTTTACAAATCGCAATTCTGGGACGGCCGCGAACCGGATCTGGAAGCCCAATCCAAAGGCCCGTTCGTCAATCCAGTCGAAGCGGGTTTGGCTAACCACGAGCCGATTCTGCAAATCGTGCGAACCGATCCGGATTATCATGCAGCGTTCAAGGGCGTTTTCAATGTCGGCGGAGACAAGCTGACGATGGAACACGTCAGCAAAGCCATCGCCAGTTTCGAACGCAGCCTCATCGCCGGGAATTCGGCCTTCGACCGTTTCTATTTCGGCGGCGATAAATCGGCGTTGAACGAACAGCAGCAACGCGGCTTGCAAGTGTTTCTGGAGCAGGGCCGCTGCGTATCCTGCCATACCATAGAACAAGATCATGCCTTGTTCAGCGACAGCCGTTTTCACAACATCGGCATTGGCATCAACGCGGTACAGGACGATGTGCCGAGGCTGGCGCAGGCGTTTCTGGAAGCCAAAAACAAGGGCGGCGATGTCGATAAAATGGTGCTGACCGACAAGAAATCCTCCGAATTGGGCCGCTTCGCGGTGACCGATGCGTTTAATGATCTCGGTGCGTTCAAAACGCCGACGTTGCGTAATATTGCGTTGACCGCGCCGTACATGCACGACGGCAGTCTGAAGACTTTAAAAGAGGTGGTGGTTCACTACAACAACGGCGGTGTTACACCGGCCGACGCCATAGTCAACGATTTCCTCAGCGGCGGCATCCGGCCGTTGAATTTGAGCGATGCGCAAATCGACGATTTAGTGGCTTTCATGGAAGCTCTCACCAGTGAACAATATGCCAAACCCAAGCCCGCCGCCAAAGGAGGCAGCCATGAGTAACATCGATCAAAGCCGCCGAAATTTCCTGAAAACCGGTGGGTTGCTGGCCTTGGGCAGCACCTTGCCTATCAGTCTGGTCGAACTGGCCTTTGCCGAATCCAGCCAGAATTTCACCTTTGCCTATATCTCCGACGCGCATATACAGCACATCAAAGGCAACCGCTTCGTCAGAAACTGGGACATGGGCTTGAGGCGCGCGGTGGCCGAGGCCAATCTGCTGACGCCTAAGCCCGATTTCGTGATGTTCGGCGGCGACCTGGCCCAACTCGGCAGCAAGGAAGAACTCGATCACGGCGCCGAGATCATGTCCGCCCTGAAACATCCGGTCAAATACGTGATGGGCGAACACGATTATTATCTGGATTTGGGCGCCTATTGGGAAAAATTGTTCGGACCGCAGTACTACAGTTTCGAGCACAAGGGCGTGCATTTCGTAGTGTTGAACAGCATCCGCACTTACGACGACTGGACGCACAAGCGCTGGCCGACTGCGGAGCAACGCATGCTGGAAATGGCCGGCCTGGACAATCCCAATGGTTCGCCGTTCATGGTCGGCGACGAGCAGCGCAAATGGCTGAAGGAAGACCTGGCCAAGGTCGCCAAGACCACGCCAATCGTAGTGTTCTCGCATTCGCCGCTGCAAAAAATCTACAAGGGCTGGAATTTCTGGACCGAGGACGCCGAGCAGATTCAAGCCTTGCTGAAGCCTTTCAAAAAGGTTTCGGTGATCTACGGTCACGTGCATCAGATTCAATACAACCAGATCGGCAACATCAGCTTCAACTCGGTGATGGCGACCGCCTGGCCGTGGCCTTATCCGCAAAGCTATGCCCAGGCCGAGCAATACCTGCCGAAACTGACGGTACCGATGAATCGTGCCGATCCGTTCTTCGAGCGCGACGCCACCGGCTGGCAATTCATCAATGTCGCCAATGGCAACGTCGATGTGAATTTCACGCTATACAACAATAGCGATCGAACGGTGCGTTTCGACACAGTGAAAAAACAGCCGCGGGATCAGGCATATCAGGACGAAAAAGCCCGCATCAACCCGCAACGCCATTACTAACCGCGACAGGAGCAAGGTCATGACTTCATTGAAAACTATCATGTTGACGCTGGCGCTGGGCGCGCTGCCGCTTGTATCCAGCGCCGACGAATTCACCCCTGAGGATGAACAGCGCTGGCAACAGCAGTTCATGGACGTCGTCAAGCAGGGCAGGGAACTGTGGACCAGTCCAACGCTGGGCAGCAACGGCGTCGCCTGCGCCCAGTGCCACCCCAACGCCGCTAATACCCATCCGGAAACCTATCCCAAATTCCAGAAGCAGATCGGCAAGGTGATCCCTTTGTGGGAGATGATCAACTGGTGCCTGCGCAATCCGCTGGAAGGCACGCCGCTGGCGGCAGACGATCCCAAGATGATCGCGATGCAAGCCTATGTGACCTACGAGCGGCGCGGTGTTAAACTGGAGCCCGGTAAACATTGACGCCACCGGCACTGCGGGAGAGTAATCATGAAAGGCAACGAGCAAGTCATTGCGCATTTAAACGAACTTTTGGCCGGCGAATTGACCGCCATCGACCAGTATTTCATTCATTCCCGGATGTATGAAAACTGGGGCTTCGGCAAGCTTTACGAGCGCATCGCCCACGAAGTGCAGGACGAAACCAACCACGCCGATGCCTTGATCAAGCGCATCCTGTTTCTGGAAGGCACGCCGGACTTGAGCAAACGCGAGCCGCTGAATGTCGGTCACACGGTCGAGGAAATGCTGAAAAACGATCTGTCCCTGGAATTAAAAGTGGTGCAGGATTTGCGAAACGTGATGGCGTTTTGTGAGTCGGTACAGGATTACCAAACCCGCGAAATCCTCCAGGTGATGCTGGAAGACACCGAACACGACCACGCTCATTGGCTGGAGCAGCAACTGGGGGTGATCGAGCGCATCGGCCTGCAAAACTATCTGCAGTCGCAGCTTTAATCAATCTGTGACCGAGTCATCCCGAACAAGCTGGGAAGAGTTGTAACCTGTGCGATAGCTAAAGCAATCGCACCCCCCTGGGGCGGGAGGGAAAAAGCTTTAGCTTTTTCAAGCGCCCATCATGACTTTCAGCGTAATCCAACATTGCGCATAGGTGGTGTGCTTGCTTGGGTTGCCGCCTGCTTAATTTGCATAATTTTTCAATGGAAATGTAATCCAGCCCAGTGCGGCCTTGTGTTCGCACGTTGATGCAACACAACGAGATAGCCATGTCCCAAACCGATGCTCTTTTGCAAGCGGTTCGAGAAATCGAACCCATCTTGCGTCAATATGCCGCCGAGGCAGAGCAAGAGCGTAAGCTCTCTGTCCCCGTGGCCAAGGCGTTTAAGGATGCCGGCCTTTATCGCTTGTGGCGGCCTAAGGCCTTGGGCGGCTTCGAACGGGACCCGGTCTCCGGCTTGCGCGTTATCGAAGCCGTCTCCCGCATCGACAGCGCGGCCGGCTGGAACTTGCAAATCGCCGTCGCGCACGATCTGTTCGCGCCTTGGTTTGGTGATAAAGCCGCGGCCGAGATTTTTCATGCCGATGCCATTCCGGTCGGCGCCTTCAACCCGCCGCGCCTAGCGATTCCAGTCGAAGGCGGCTATCGCATTTCCGGACGAACGCCGTTCGTCAGCGGGACGCACCATGCCAGCGTCTACTTGGGTTTTGCCAAGGTTCACGACGTCGGCGACGAACCTCCGGACATCCGGTTGATCGCGGTTCCCGCATCGGAAGCCATCATCATCGGGCTTTGCTTACACCCAACACGACTTCACGCCCAACATTCGCAATCACTGGATCAAAAACTACGAATATTCCCGGAAATTCCAGGCCGACTTCGCCGCCGAAGGCAATGCCTTTTTGTGTGAGGCCCGCATGGCTGAAAACGGCTGGTTCAAGGGTCATGCCGAGCGCAAAACCTTGGTCAGATTTTTATATCTCGTAGAACACAATGCCGCCTTGGCGTAGGCTTGATCGAGCAGTTATTGCGATTGTCGCAAAGCGCGTGCTATAAGATTGGCCTATTCGACACACTCCAGGGGGAACAAACATGACATCACCATTCCGTGCGCTTGGGCTAGCGTTAGCCTGCTCGGCCTTGGCATTAAGCATTCAGTCTGCGCATGCCGAAGAATCCGCGGCGAAATTTTCACGCGAATCGTTATTGAATAAACGGGTAGCTCTGGAGTCGAATGACATTGACGCCCGCGTCATCCGGGTTCGTTTCCCCAAGGGCTTTAAAACCCCACTGCATACTCACGAAGGGCCAGGGCCGCGTTACGTGCTGAAAGGAAAGCTCAAGGTCGAGGATGACGGCCAAAGCCATACCTATGTTCCGGGCGATGTATTCTGGGAAACGGGCAAGGAAATGACGGTGGAGAATATTGGCCGCGGGGAAGCTGAAATCATTATTTTTGAAATGGCTGCCGCGAAAAAATAACTCGAGCCCAGGGCTGAGTCGGGGCTGAATCATCTTGCAGAGTACTTTGCTGAGTTCTGGCGGTGCTTAGTTCTGTTGCGCTGCGGCCTCATTTGAATTGATTGGCGCTGATGCCGTGTTTTTTCAATTTTCCATAGACTGCGCGCGTGGTCAGGCTCATATCGGCGGCGACTTGTCTGACGTCGCCGCGATGGCATTGTAGGGCTTTTTTCAGATATTGCTGCTCCGCTTCGTCGAGGACTCGCTGTTTGTGTGCATGCCAGTCGCCGGTCGGCACGGGTGCTGGTATTGCCTGATTGTCCAATTCCAATTGCGCCAATTCACCACCTTTACAAAACAGCACACTGCGTTCCAGCGTGTTTTCCAGTTCCCGTACATTGCCAGGCCAAGAATAAGCGCGGATTTGTCCCATCACCTCACGGCTGACCGATTGAACCAGTTTGCCGTATTTCTCGTTCAGGCGCTTCAGGATCAGTTGCACCAGATGCGGCAAATCTTCCGGGCGCTGTGCCAGCGGCGGAATCCATAGCCGAACCACGTTCAGGCGGTAAAACAAATCCTGTCGGAACGAACCTTGCTCGGCATGATGTTCCAATATCCGGTTGCTGGCCGAGACGATGCGGACGTCGACGCTCAATGTGTGTTTGCCGCCGACGCGTTCCATCTCACCTTCCTGCAACACCCTGAGCAAGCGGGTTTGCGCGGCCGCCGACAGGCTATCGACTTCATCCAGAAACAAGGTGCCGCCTTCGGCGCGCTCGAAGAAGCCTTGATGAACTTCTATGGCGCCGGTGAACGCGCCTTTTTCATGGCCGAACAGTGCGCTTTCGATCAGACTTTCCGGTATTGCGCCGCAGTTGATCGCGACGAAGGGTTTATGACCGCGGTCGCTCATCGCATGCAGCGCGCGGGCGATCAGTTCCTTGCCGACGCCGGTTTCCCCGTTGATCAGCACGGTGGCCTTGGTCGGAGCCACGACTTCGATTTGCTGCAACACTTTTTGCATGGCGGGCGATTTGGCAACGATGGCTGGCGCCGGCTTGGCGGCATGCTGTCTGGGTTTGTTCCACCAGACGTTGCGCATGCGCTCTTCGATGCGAGAATGCAGTTCGGCCATTTCCTGCTTGTCTTGCGGACGTTGTTCGCGCCAGTATTCCAGGCCGGGTTTATCGGCCGTGCCGGTGGGGTTGGTGTGAATGCAGACTTCACAGCCGCCCTCTTGCTTGGCGATGCTCTTGCGGATTTCCACCTTGGCATAGCCAAAATTGCGCGCGGCGATGCCGCCGAAGACGCTGGAGGTCATCCGGCACAGTTCCGGGAAATTGGTCACACCGTCTCCGAACGGGCAGCGGCTATTGACCACGCTGATCGTATCGCTCTCCACCGATGTCAGCGAGAAATTGCCGCCGATGTGGTTTTTCAGCGCCAGAATCAGATCGATGTAATCTACCCTGTTCAACTCGCCGTCGCGGCGGAATTCGTCGCGATAGGTTTGCTCGAAATAAAGCCCGGCGCTTTTAGCAATGCGTTCGATTAGTGATTCGCAATAGTCGCCGCCTTCCTGTTCGCAGGCATGCATGAGCTCCAAAATGAAGGTTTGCAGAAAAAAGACCGGCGAAATTTGCGAAAAATCTTGGTTGTCCATGATGCTTCAATGAGTGAAATTTTATTTCACTCATTGAAGCATCATTTCCTTGTTAGGCCAAGTGCATGTTTCTAAGTCTTTGATCAAGAATGTGATTCTTGTTTTTTGATATTGGCCCAAGGATTGCGGTAGATTTGCGGAAGCCGTGTGGCGCGGTTTTCAAACTTTGCCGGCAACAGCCGGCGAGACTTATAACGACAACACATCTTTCGAGGAAAACACCATGAGCAATGACAGGCCGCCTTTGAATCCACATCCACTCAGCGAATACGTGGCTTGGGCCGGTAACCGCAACCGGGAGCCGATTCTGGGCGTATTGAAGGAAAAACTGCCCAAAGATCCGGGCCGCGTGCTGGAAATGGCCAGCGGTAGCGGTATGCATATCAACTATTTCGCCCCGCATTTCGAACACCTGCATTTTCATCCGACCGACAAGGATCAGGAAGTGTTCGACAATATCAAACAGCTGAAGATGGATCATGGCAACGATAATATCGCCGATCCAGCTCACTTGGATTTAACCGACCCGAATACCTGGTTCAATCCGGGGGATAAAAACAGCTTCGATGCGATTTTCTGCATCAACATTTTTCAGGTCGCGCCGATTTCGATTGCCGACGGTATGATGGAATGTGCTTCCCATTTATTGAGCGACGACGGTGTTTTGCTGATTTACGGTCCGTTCAAGGTCGAAGGGCGTTTTACCACCGAATCGAATCAGGCGTTCCATGACACCTTGTCGTCCTACGAAGTACCGGAGTGGGGCTTGAAAGACGTCGCCGATTTGAAAAAGGCTGCGGCCAATCACGGCATGGAACTGAAGGAGATCATCGATATGCCGGCCAATAATTTCACGCTGGTATTCGGACGGGTAGGAGCATGACTGCCGCAGGCGCTGCCCTGGTACTGGGCGTCGGTCCGCAACAGGGACTGGGCGCGGCATTGGCGAGGCGTTTTGCGGCGGAAGGTCTCCATGTCGTCATCGCTGGGCGTAGTCCGGAAAAGTTGCAGCAGGTCGCCAATGCCATTTTCGCCAACGGCGGCGTGGCGACCCCGCTGGTTGCAGACGCCACCGTCGAGGGCGATGTCCAACGCTTGCTGGATGAGGCGGTCTTGGTTGGCGGGACGCTGGAAATCGCCGCTTATAACGTAGATAGTAACCAGTCAGCGCCGTTATTGGATACCGATGTGGACATGTTTGCCGGCTTGTGGCGGCAGAACAGTCTCGGTGCTTTTTTGTTCGGCCGTGAAGCCGTGAAACACATGTTGCCGCAAGGACGCGGCACGCTGATTTTTACCGGCGCCACTGCATCGTTGCGCGCCAGGCCACCGTTTACCGCTTTTGCCGCCGCCAAAGCCGCGGTCAGGGCGTTGGCGCAAGGCATGGCCCGCGAATTCAGCCCGCAAGGCATTCATGTGGTGCATGCGATCATAGATGGCGTGATCGACGGTGACCGCGCGCGCAGCCAATTCCCGCAGTTCGTGGCCGGCAAAGGCCTGGATGGATTGATGCGGCCGGAGGCGATCGCGGAAACCTATTGGCAGTTACATTGCCAGCATCCCAGTGCCTGGACCCATGAAATCGATTTGCGGCCATTCAAGGAGCCTTTCTGATGACGACTCAACATCCCGCCTGGCGGCTGCAAGGCCGCTATTTCGAAACCTGTAATTGCGAAGTGGCTTGCCCGTGCATCTGGCTGCAGCCACCTAGCGAAGGTGAATGCAAATTGCTGGTAGCCTGGCATATCGAGCAAGGGCATCTGGGCGAACAAGGCCTGGATGGCTTGAACGTAGCCCTGGCCTGCCATGCCCCGGATAACATGATCAAGGGCGGCTGGAGCGCGGCCTTGTATCTGGATGAACGTGCCGACGACCGGCAAACCGCAGCGCTGACGCAAATCTTCACGGGTCAGGTTGGCGGCCATCCCAGTGTGTTGCTGGGCTTGGTCAGCAATGTTTGGGGCATACGGAAAGTGAAAATCGACTACCACGAACAAGGTGACCATCGCAGTTTGTCGATTCCCGAGATTGCCGAAGCCGAGATCAAGAGCATTCAAGGCATTACGGGCGGCGAGTCATCGATCGGTACACCGCCGCTCTGCGTGGTGCCCAGTCATGCGGCCACAGTAGCCAAGTCGTCTTTATACCGTTACCGCGATCATGGTCAGGACTGGGAATTCTCCGAGCGAAACGGCTTTCATTCGCCTTTTGTCTACCAACCCTGAGCCTGATGTCGGCGAAAATAGGTGTGGTAATTGCTGCACTGCTGGCTGGCGCCTGGGGTTTTTTAATGATTCAGGCCTGGCAAATGCGCCATCTGCCGATGACGGAGATGTGGATGGCGCCGGCGGGCTCGATTGCTTGGCGCTTGCTTGATTTTGCCTGGGTGTTTGGCATGTGGGCGGTGATGATGGCGGCCATGATGTTGCCAACGGCTCTGCCGATGCTAAACATTTTTGCGCGCTATTGCCAACGCGACCCTGGCAGCTCCGAGCTGAAAACCTTTGGTTTCATTGCCGGCTATTTGGCGGTCTGGATCTTGTTCAGCCTGGGCGCCACTGTTTTGCAATGGCTGTTTCACACCTGGGCCTGGCTGTCGCCGATGATGGACAACCACCAACCTCTCTTGGCGACAGTCATATTTTTTCTGGCCGGGCTATATCAGTTCACCGTTTACAAGAATGCCTGTCTGCATCATTGTCGAACCCCCATCGGTTACCTTTTGAGCCACTGGCGGCCAGGCATGCGCGGAGCGGTACAAATCGGTTTCCGACACGGCTGGTCTTGCCTTGGGTGTTGCTGGGCTCAAATGTTGATCATGTTCGCGGTGGGCGTGATGAATGTGTTGGGCATGCTATTGGTCACCCTGCTGGTGATCATTGAAAAATACGCGCCTGTCGATGCGAACAAGCTTAGCCGTGGCATCGGAGCGTTGTTTCTGCTGGCCGGTTTTTACAATTTGTGGCAGGCAACGGTCTGAGTAAGTGGGAAAAAACCATATTGGGATGGGAATCCTGGCTGGATTACTCTGAAAGTAGCAAAATGTGAGGGTGCGGTTGCTTGTTGGACAGGCGTCGGCGGCAAGGATGCCGCCGTCGAGCCTACATGGATGTATTCACGGCGGCCTGTCCGGCAAGCAACCTTACCCTGAAGACTATTTTCATTTGCCGGGGCGATGCACAGCCTTCATGAGCGTTACTCTGAAAGTCATTGAGCGACGCCTTCGTCGTGACGAGGGTGTCGCTCCTACAGAAAACTTTCATTTGCCCGGCTGATGTCGAGCTTTCATGAGCGTTACGGTTAGTATGAGCTTTGTCAGTGATCTGGCGAGATCATTGTTGCAAGCGATATAAATATTCCACCAGCGCCAGAATCCGGCTGCGAGCGGCTGATTCGCTATCTTGTTGTGGATAATTGTCGAAATACAATGAGGTTTGGTTGTTGAACGCGTTGCCCCATACCGGCATGTCGCGAGGCCCATGCGATTTGACCTCCTCGCGGCCGTCTATGATTTGATAGACTTTGTCGAAAGGGAACACGCCCTTGTTATTTTGGGCCAATACCGTCAGATTCGGCACGGGTTTTACCAGCATGGCTTTCAAAGGACCATCGTCACCCTTGCCGCTGATGCCGTGGCAGACGGCGCAAGCTCCATCGTATTCTCTTTTGCCGATGTCCACTTTCTCTTCGGCGACACTTTGCACGGACAAAAACGCCAGTATCAAGCCAAGTGCGATAGATGAAACATCGACGGCTTTGTTATGAATTTTCATGTTGCCTCCTGATTAGGTATTCGACGTTGAATGCTGGTTAAAACGCAATATGGCTGTTAAATCAAAAAAGCAAACCCAGGCTGGAGTTGCTGGTTACCGTGTCTCCATCTAAAGCAGATGGGGTATTTATATGGCAGGCGGCAGCAGGGGCTCTATGCCTTCGAATTCCGCGGTCGGATGGTGTTTGCCGATGGCTTGATTGATGGCATCTATGCGTTCTTTGGCTATATCCACCAACACCAATACCGCTCCGTTCTCGATCGCCTCGGCATAATCCCTGACTCTGGAATTACCGACCTGAAGGCCGGCCAGGCCGCTCATGATGGTGCCGATGGTGGCGCCAAAGGCCAAAATGCCCAGCACCGGCCCGCCGGCTATCGCAAATCCGGCGAAGCGCAAACCGACCAGGCCAGCCAGCAGCCCGGTCGTGGCACCCAGCGCGGCGCCGCGCTCCATGGCCGGAAGGAAATCGGTTTTTTCGAATACCGAGGCCTCCGGCATGTCGCTCAGTGGCGTGTCACGCGTTGCCAGTACATGGATATGTCTATCCTCTATGCCTTCCGCGCGTAGTTCATCGACGACTTTATGCGTGGTTTCCAGATTGGGTACTAAAAAATAGATTCTTCTCATGGTCTTCTCCTGTCAAGGTTGAAATTGCCGCACGAAAGGTCTGTTCATTTCAGGTCTTCGGCGGTCAAATGCGAGACCGGCTTACCTTTATATTCGCCGTTCAGGGTTAATAAAAACGCCACCAATTTGGCTGTTTCGTCATGTGTGAATTCCCTGTCGACTTGATCTTTGCCCATGATTTCGACTGCTTTGGCCAGATTGTGGGTGGAGCCATCGTGAAAATACGGGAACGTCATCTCGATATTGCGCAACACCGGCACCTTGAAGACATGGCGGTCTTTTTCGTCTTTCGTCACATTGAAACGGCCGTTGTCGGCATCCGTCAACTCGCCGCCGCGCTGCTTGAAATAGTCGTGTTTGACGCCCATTTTTTCGAAGGACAGCCCGCCCAGGGCTGGACCGGAATGGCAGGAGGCGCAGTGGATTTTGAACAAGGCGTAACCTTGTTTCTCGTCGTCACTCAAAATGGCCGTATTGCCGCGCAGATATTGATCGAAGCGGGAGTTGGCCGTGACCAGCGAT
This sequence comes from Methylomonas rapida, assembly GCF_024360925.2. Lineage (NCBI taxonomy): Bacteria > Pseudomonadati > Pseudomonadota > Gammaproteobacteria > Methylococcales > Methylococcaceae > Methylomonas > Methylomonas rapida. The sequence goes on from NZ_CP113517.1 coordinate 802,650, forward strand.
TGTTCGAATACCGCGATCGCATCCGTCACGCTGGCTTTGCTCAGGCCTTGTCCGGGATACAGTCTGGCGAAAGCCATCTGGTATTCCGGCACTTGGTTGAGTTTTTCCACGACTTCGTCCCATTGCGCGCCCATTTCCAGCGGGTTGGCGACAGGCCCGGCGGCTTGTTCCTGCAAATCCTTGGCGCGGCCGTCCCAGAATTGGGCGATGTTGTACATCGCGTCGTAGACGGTCGGTGAATTGATGGGGCCTTGCTGGCCACGGATGCCGGTGGATACCTTGGCTTGATCGGTGCCGCCGCGTGTCAGATCATGGCAGGAGGCGCAGTTGATGGTGTCGTCGCCGGACAGTCTGCGGTCGTGGAACAACTGTTTGCCCAAGGCGACTTTTTCGGCATCGAGATTGAGCGTCAGCGGCAAGGGGTGTACCGGCTCGCCCTTGAATTCTGGGGCAGCATCCTGGCTCCAGGGCAATTTGGCGCGTTCTTCGGCTATCCAGGCTTGCAGGGTTTGTTTTTCACCGGCGCTCAAATGATCGGTCCAATGCATCGTCAGATACAGTGCCGGCGGCATGCTGTCGTTTAATACGACATGCTCCAGTCTGGCCAGCATTACCGGGCTAAAGGCGTCCTCGCCGCTGAACAGTTTTCTGGTCAGAACCATGCGCTGGCTGGCTTGGGCGATGTCTTTTTCCATCAATTGCTTGGCAACCGGGAAATCGGCGTAGAACGGTTTCCGCAGCATGCCGGGCGCATGGCAGTCCACGCATTTGTCCTGCATGATTGCAGAAGCCTTGGCAAAGTTTTCGGAATGGCCAGCCCCCACGGTAATCGGTTCATTTTTGCCCTGAAGGCCCAATAAATTCGAGAGTGGAAAAAACAAGGCGACGGCAAATAGCACCAGCACTAGTATTTTTTTCATTAGGCTTGCTCCTCTATGAGCAGTGAAAGTAAAGATATACGCTATTCAGTTCTTCCAAGGGAGTTGTTTTGCTAGGGAGGGCATGATTCCCAGGGAAAAGCCTGTTTGGAACTCGGTCTCCAAAATAGTTTGATGTGTTCCCGCTTGGATATAAAAGTACTGAGTATAGTGCCATGCCGATGCTGATAATAGCTTTGGATTGACGATGGCACTTGCTCGCCAAAAAAAGCCTTCAGGTTGAGCAGCAATACGCTGGAGTCCTGGAACTCGCCCATGCGGGTCAGATAAGCATGCAATTGTTCGATATGATCTTCCGGCAGCGGCGGCAACAGGGCTTGACCGGCTTCCAGCATATAGCGCAGTTTTTTCACGGCGATGCGTAAGCGATGGATCGTGTCGGGCTGAGCCACATCAATGGCTTGATAACGCGCCATGGCAGCTTGATAAGTTTCGTCAATGACGGTCAAGATGCGCGGTTTTAGATGGGCTTTGCCAAGCGTTTGCGATAGATGGGCATGCGATTTTTTAAAACGCGCGTGTATTTTGGGCTGGTCGATGGCTTGTAATCTTGCCGGTGTTTGCGCCAGCAGCCATTGTTCGTTCAGCTGTAATTGCCGGAAAAAAGGCAGAAGATCAGGGAGGCTGTCTTGTTTGGCGGTGATTTCTAGCAGCATCACCTGCGTGTCGCGCAACTCGTCGAAGGCGTCGAGCTGAGTTTTGAGATTCTTGCGTAGTTTTTGTAAGGAAGGGTGCGGAGAGAGGGTTTTGAGTAATTCGATTAGAGCGAGGAGGCGCCGTGTGCTTATGCGGAGCTTATGCACGGCCTCCTCGGTGGGCCGATGGTGACAGTCTGTCAGGCGCTTTTGGTACTTGGTCCACAGACTGTCGAGTGCATGAAGCAGCCGTTTGCCGTCATGCATGGCGATCGCTCATGATTTTCGACTCTGCAGGCGTTTTTTACGCATCACCAGCGTTACGATAGGGCCGGAGATTGCGTAACCGACTGAGAGCAGGAACAGCATGCGCTGTGGTTGCGCCATCACGAAGCTGATCACCAGCATTGCCAAAATGGTGACGATGAATGGTACCCGATTTTTGAAATCAATTTCTTTGAAGCTGGAATAGCGAAAATTGCTGACCATCAGCAAACCGGTGGCTATCGTCGTTATCAACACCAGATATTTGAAGTTTTCCACGTCGTAGCCGTTTTCCACGCAAAACCATAATCCGCCGGCCAAAATGGCGGCGGCGGCAGGGCTGGGCAAGCCTTGAAAATAACGTTTGTCGGCTACCTCGACTTGAGTGTTGAATCGCGCCAGGCGCAAGGCGCCGCCGGCCATGTGTACGAACGCGGCGAACAAGCCGACTTGGCCCATGCTGGACAGTGTCCACAGGTACATGACAATCGCTGGCGCTGCGCCAAAGGACACCATGTCGGACAGGCTGTCGTACTGCACGCCGAATTCGCTTTGGGTGTTGGTCAAACGGGCGACACGACCATCCAGGCCATCGAGTACCATCGCGACGAACATGGCGATGGCGGCGGTTTCGAAACGTCCGTTAATGGCCGAGGTAATGGCGTAAAAGCCGGCAAACATGGCGCCGGTAGTGAACAGGTTAGGTAACAAATAGATACCACGATGGCGCTTGGGCAATTGATTTTCTATCATAGTACTGAGTTGAAGTGGGGAATTCAGTGGCATTGTACATGGAGCACTAGCGGCTCGCTATCCTGTTTAGATGACAATTCAAGGACAAACAGCTACTTGTCTGCCATTCAAAAAGTCACAGAAACGGCGCTCGGGGTAAGCCATTGATGCCGTTTAACCTTGAAAAATCATTTGGTCCACGAAACACAGAAAAATCACGAAAATTTTCAAACAGTTATCACGCCCAAGAGCAGCACCTAACAGGTGAATCGATAAGCTTCATAACGCAATGATTTATTTCGTGTATTTCGTGATTTTCGTGGACTTGCTGCCGTTAGGTTTAATGTGCTGGGAGCGGTATTTTAAAACTCTGCGGGGCAAAATTCACCACTGCCGAAATTTTATGCGCGAAAAGTCTATGCCAATTCCTTTTTGTCTCAGTTATCAGGCTGCCAAGAAGTGTTGGCCAGTTCAGCCGCTTGTGGCAAGGATTGTTCGCAAAAATTGCAGATTCGGAATCTATGGTTGGCACGCAAAAAAAAGCCCATCCTGGGATGGGCTTTTTACTGGTTAACGGTCGCTTAGTTTTTGCTTTTATCGACGATTTGGTTGGCCTTGATCCATGGCATCATGCCGCGCAATTTGGCGCCGACCACTTCGATCGGATGTTCGGCGTTCAGGCGGCGTCTGGCTGTCATTTCCGGATAGCCGGTTTGGCCTTCCAGGATGAACTGCTTGGCGTATTTGCCTTGTTGAATGTCTTCCAGGGCTTGTTTCATCGCCCAGCGGCTTTCTTCGTTGATCACGCGCGGGCCGGTGACGTATTCGCCGTATTCCGCGTTGTTGGAGATCGAGTAGTTCATGTTGGCAATGCCGCCTTCGTACATCAGGTCCACGATCAGTTTCAGTTCGTGCAGGCACTCGAAATAGGCCATTTCAGGCGGATAACCCGCTTCGGTCAGGGTTTCGAAACCGGCTTTGACCAGTTCCACCGCGCCGCCGCACAATACCGCTTGCTCGCCGAACAAGTCGGTTTCGGTTTCGTCGCGGAAGGTGGTTTCGATGATGCCGGAACGGCCGCCGCCGATCGCGGAAGCATAAGACAAGCAGATGGCTTTGGCTTGGCCTGAAGCGTCCTGGTGAATCGCAATCAAGTCAGGAATGCCGCCGCCTTTGACGAATTCGGAGCGCACGGTGTGACCCGGCGCTTTAGGCGCGATCATGATCACGTCCAGATCGGCACGTGGCACGACTTGGTTGTACAGAATCGAGAAACCGTGGGCGAAGGCCAACGCGGCGCCTTGCTTGATGTTGGGTTCGATTTCTTCCTTGTACAGTTTGGATTGGAACTCGTCCGGAGTCAGGATCATCACTACGTCGGCGCCGGCGACGGCTTCCGGTACTTCCTTGACGGTCAGGCCGCTGTTTTGCGCTTTGGCGACAGACGCGGAATTGGCGCGCAGGCCGACGACGACGTCAACGCCTGAATCTTTCAGGTTGTTGGCGTGGGCATGGCCTTGTGAACCGTAACCGATGATGGCTACTTTTTTGCCTCTGATGACCGACAGGTCGGCGTCTTTGTCGTAATAAACTTGCATAGATTTTCTCTTGTTATGATGGTGTTAATTAAAGATGTAAGCCTTTTTCGCCTCGGGAAATGCCGGTCGGGCCGGAGCGCACCACTTCGATGATGCAATCGGGGTCCAGGCCATGAACGAAGGCATCCAGTTTACTGGATTCGCCGGTCATTTCGACGACATAACTGGTCGTGGTCACGTCTATGATTTTGCCGCGGAAGATATCGGCCATGCGTTTGGCCTCTTCCCGCGTTTCCGGAGTGGTTTTGATCTTGACCAGCATCAGCTCGCGCTCGATATGCGGGGCTTCGGCCAGATCGATCAATTTGACCACATCGATCAGCTTATTCAGTTGCTTGGTGATTTGTTCTATCACTTCATCGTTGCCGCGGGTGACCAACGTCATGCGGGATAGACTGCCATCTTCGGTCGGCGCCACGGTCAATGATTCGATATTGTAGCCGCGCGCCGAGAACAGGCCAGATACTCGCGACAAGGCGCCGGCTTCGTTTTCAATCAGGATCGAGATGATATGTCTCATTTATGATAACTCCCTGTTCAGCGGAGTGCCTGGAGCGACCCGCAGCTTCATGTCATGATGAGCCTTGCCGGCCTCGATCATCGGATACACGTTTTCGGTACGGTCGGTGATGAAATCCAAAAATACCGTTCTGTCTTTCATCGCGAAGGCCTCTTTTAGCGCATCGCGTACGTCGGCCGGTTTTTCGATCCTTATGCCAACGTGGCCATAAGCTTCCGCCAGCTTGACGAATTCCGGGATGGTGTCCATGTAGGATTGCGAGTAACGGCTCTGGTAGGAAAACTCCTGCCATTGCCTCACCATGCCCATGTAACGGTTGTTCAGATTGATGATCTTGACCGGCGTGTGGTATTGCAGCGCCGTCGACAGCTCCTGTATGCACATCTGGATACTGGCCTCTCCCGTTACGCAGGCGACATCGGCATCCGGGAAGGCCAGCTTTACGCCGATCGCGGCAGGCAAGCCAAAGCCCATCGTGCCGAGGCCACCGGAATTGATCCAACGGCGCGGTTTGTCAAACTTGTAATACTGGGCCGCGTACATCTGATGCTGGCCGACATCGGATGTGATGTAGGCATCGCCCTTGGTTACTTCGTACAGCTGCTCGATGACGAACTGCGGTTTGATGAACGAACTGTTGCGATCGTAATCCAGGCAGTTGACATCGCGCCAGCTTTGAATCAATTGCCACCAGGCTTCCAGTGCTGGTTTGGATGGCTTGATTTTGCTTTCCTTGATCAGTTCCATCATCTGCTGCAACACGGGCTTCACTTCACCGACGATGGGAATGTCGACGCGCACGGTTTTGGAAATCGATGAGGGGTCGACATCGATATGAATGATCTTGGCATAAGGACAAAATTCGGCCAGCTTGCCGGTGACGCGGTCGTCGAAGCGTGCGCCTACGGCTAGGATCACGTCGCTTTCATGCATCGCCATGTTGGCTTCGTAGGTGCCGTGCATGCCCAGCATGCCCAAAAACTGTTTGTCAGTGGCAGGGTAAGCGCCCAGGCCCATCAACGTGTTGGTGATGGGGTAGCCCAGCATTTGGGTCAGTTCGGTCAATTCCTTGTGCCCTTCGCCCAGGATCACGCCGCCGCCGGAATAAATGATAGGCCGTTGCGCCGACAACAATACCTCGACGGCGCGCTTGATCTGGCCCTTGTGGCCGACCACGACCGGGTTGTAAGAGCGCATGCTGACTTTTTTCGGGTACTTGTAGGGTACCTTGATGTTCGGGTCGGTAATGTCCTTGGGGATGTCGACCAGGACAGGACCGGGTCTGCCGGTGGTGGCCAGATAAAAAGCCTTTTTCATGGTCTCGGCGATGTCATTGACATCCTTGACCAGGAAGTTATGTTTGACGCAAGGGCGGGTAATGCCGACGGTATCGACCTCTTGAAAGGCGTCGCTGCCGATGACAGGCGAGGGCACCTGTCCGGAAATGACCACCATCGGAATCGAATCCATATAGGCCGTGGCGATGCCAGTCACGGCGTTGGTGGCGCCGGGGCCCGAAGTCACCAGCACTACGCCGGGTTTGCCGGTGGCGCGCGCGTAGGCATCGGCCGAATGCGTGGCGCCTTGTTCGTGCCGCACCAAAATATGTTTTACGTCGTCTTGATGAAAAATGGCATCATAGATGTGCAAAACCGAGCCACCTGGATAGCCAAAGATATATTCGACACCTTCGTCTTTAAGACACTGGACAACAATTTGTCCGCCGCTGAGTTCCAATTTTATGTCCTCAAAATGCTAATCAAACCTGAAAATGCTTTATACAAAAAAGGGAGAGTAAACTACTGTCTTTAGCGGCTTTCGTCAAGAAAAACAAGCGTTTTACCTAGGTTTTGCAGGGGATTAGAAGTGGAAATACGGCAGCAGGAAGCGGTGTTGGTATCGCAATTTGTCGATGTTTGGGAAGGTCGGTTGACATTGGCGGCTGAGCAAATACGGAGCCTGTTTGGGTTTTTGGGGCAGGACGAGCGGGAAAGGGCGCAAACGTTCAAGTTGCCGCAGATGCGTGATCGTTATATCGCCGTGCGTGGGATGTTGCGGCAGACCTTGGCGGGCTACCTTGATGTTGCGCCGGAAAGTTTGCGGTTTGAAGTCAACGAATACGGCAAACCCAGCTTGCTGTGCGGCTCTTTGCATTTCAATCTTTCTCATTCAGCCGACGTCCTGATGATTGCGGTGGCCAATTTTGCCGACATCGGAATCGATGTCGAAACCATCAAGATGCGTCCGAGTTTGGATAGTCTGGCCGAACGCTGCTTTTCGGCCAATGAACTGACCGGCTGGCGCCAATTACCGCAAGATCAAAAATTGCAATGTTTCTATCGGTTGTGGACCAAAAAAGAAGCCTTTGTCAAGGCAGTCGGACGCGGCATTGCGTTGGGTTTGGAATTGTGCGAGTTCGAACTCGAAGTGGGTGGGCAATTGTTGGCGATTCCGCCTGATTATGGGCCGGTATTGGCGTGGCAGGTTACGGAGTTGGCGGTTTCGCCTGAAATTGGCGGCGCGCTGGTAACGAAGCGGTGCCCGTTCGGATTGTCGCGCCGCAATATCGTTATTTCCTGAGCCGCAAAGCGGCAGTCAACACGGGGGGTGCGATGCTCTATTGGTGTCTACGGTGCGATTTTTGGGGATAATCTGTTTTAGCCCTGGCGGGTTATCAAGTCGTAAGGGCTTGATTGGAATGATTTGGAGCGGGAAACGAGACTCGAACTCGCGACCCCAACCTTGGCAAGGTTGTGCTCTACCAACTGAGCTATTCCCGCTTTACGCATGCGTTTTGCGCGCTTGATTATATGGAGGCTGCGACCGGAATCGAACCGGTGTATACGGCTTTGCAGGCCGCTGCATAACCACTTTGCTACGCAGCCTTTGTCTTAAATAAAAAAGCCGCGTAGTCGCGGCTTTTAAAATTTGGAGCGGGAAACGAGACTCGAACTCGCGACCCCAACCTTGGCAAGGTTGTGCTCTACCAACTGAGCTATTCCCGCTTTGCTTTCGATACGTGCATTATAAGCAATAAAAATTACGTGTCAACAGTTTTGCAAATTTTTATTGTAAATTGATGGCCGAAGTCCAGGCTTTCTTGCCTTGGCATTCGCCTGCAGCAGTGATTTCCACTTCCGCCCATACCAGATTCTTATCTGTGCTGTCGTTCATGGACTGAGCCAGCTTGACGGTAGTTCCTTGCGGCATGTGCTTGCATGCGCCTTCACGATCGTTTTCTTCCGAATCGTCATAGGCAGCCATGGAGCCAGGTACCGCTACCAAACGGATGGTAGCGTTAGGGTCGTAAGTGTTAGGGCTTTTTAGGACATAACTCTGTCCAACCACCATAGGTTTGGTTTGATGAACTGGCAGTTTATTATCGGATCCGCCGCTCATCATCAGGACCACCAATAGCAGAGCAACCCCGCCAATGCCGCCGAAAAATACCTTTGGATTGGACTCCTTCAATTCAAGCAGCTTGGAAATCATGTTGCCGGCAGCGACTGGTGTTTCGATCGCGGGTTGGCTGGTTTCCTCCGCTGGAGTCAAGTTTTCTGATTCGTTGGTGTTGTCATCAATGCTCATGCGATATGTCCTCTCGGTAGTTCTTATTATGGTAGTGATTGTGCTAAGAGCGCTAAAGTTACCATGCTGATCAAACATTTCAAGCATTCATTTTGCAGTTTTTTGATTAACGCTTTTATGAATTACAGGCTACAGTTGCCCTATAGGCAGGAAATTGCCGGCAGGGTTGGGTTAAACTAATATATTAGAAAATTCTTACGTGCGAGGTGTTTGGGTGCGCTTATGCGGTTATTTTTGATACACATGCTTGTCATCGTGTTGCTGTTTTTCGGTTATCGAGTGGCACAGGCGGATGTCGAGGCTCGTACTTTTACATTGCAACAAACCCTCGATTATGCGCTGGAGAACAATCCGGAGCTGGGGGTATTGCAGGCGAGGATCGAGCAGGCGGATGCGCAATTGGGCGAGGCGTTGGCGGCGTTTTATCCGCAAATCAAGGCGAGCCTGTCGTATCTGCACAGCGACAATCCCTCGCAAGCCTTCGCGATGATCATCGCCCAGCGGCGGCTGGATTTTGCCAAGGGGGACGGTTATTTCAACCATCCGGGCGGGGTCGACAACTACCGGCCGGAAGTGAGCGCCAGTTATGCCTTGTTTCGCGGTGGTCAGGACTATTACCGCAAGCAGGCGGCGGAGTGGGGGATAGAGACCGCCGAGCTGGAAAAAACCGCCACCCGGCATCAGCTGATCGACAACGTCACCGCGACCTACTACGGCTATTGGGCTGCGCAAGACGCGCACGCCGTGAGCCAGCGCTCGATCGAAGCCGTGCAGGCCCAGCTGGGGCAAAGCCGCACCCGTTTCGAGGCCGGCACGCTGTTGAAATCCGATGTGTTGTCGCTGGAAGTGCAATTGGCCGAAGCCCAGGACGCGGAAATCCAGGCGACCCATGCGATCGATATGGCCAAGGCCATGCTGAAAACCCTGATGGGCTTGCCGGCGGCACAGGATTTTGCCTTGGCGACCCCGCTCGAGCAAAACCTGCCTGAAACGCCGGCCGGGTTCGAGGTCTTGCTGGACCAGGCCCTGCGTCAGCATCCCGGCTTGCAGGCCGCCCAAAAGCGGGTCGCCATCGCCGAGAAACAGCTCGACATGGCCGAAGCCGGGCATTTACCGCGCGCCGACGCCTTCGTCAGCTACGGCTCCGACAGCCAGGACCTGGCCTACAGCACCCGCCGCGACAACGTCACCGCCGGCGTGACGCTCGAAGTCGACGTGTTTTCCGGCTTCGCCACCCAGGAAAAGATCAAGCACGCCGAGCACGCCGTGACCGCCGCCCGCGAAGCCGCCCGGCAAATGCGGCTGCAGGTGGAAAACCAGGTCAAGACCGCGCACCTGAAATTACTGGAAGCCCTGAGCCGCGAACGGGTGACCGCGGTCGCGGTGCGGGCCGCCGAAGAAGCCCTGCGCCTGGTCAACGAACAGCGCAACGCCGGCGTCGTCACCGTAACCCGTTATATCGAAGCCGAAGTCGCGCGCGACAAGGCCCGGACCCGCGACATCGCCGCCCGTTACGACGCCTTGCGTGCCGACGCGGCCTTGAAACTGGCCACCGGTTTTTGGAACTGAGCACATAGGATACCTCACATGTCGGAACACAACGCTTCCCGCCAGCCGCGCTGGTTGCTGCCCGCCGCCGCCATCGGCGGCTTGATGCTGGTGATCTTGTATGCCCTGGGCATTTTGGGCGGACCGGACAAGGTCGAGCCCGGTGTCAGCCCGGGGCCGGGCCAAACCCTGCCCGCCGGCGCCAAAACCTTTAAAGTCGGCGCCCAGGCGGCCGTCAATACCCTCGCCTGGCAAGGCCGCGTGCGCTCGCGGACCGTGGCGAACCTCTCGCCGAAACTGAGCGCGCGCGTCCTCGAAGTCAACGTGCGGCCCGGCGACAGCGTCAAGCAGGGCGACGTGCTGGCCCGGCTCGACGACCGCGAGTTACGCGCGGCGCATGAGGCCGCGACAGCCGCGTTGGCGGCCGCCCAGGCGCGGGCCGCGCAAGCCACGGCCGACGAAAAGCGCGCGGCCGCTTTGTATGACAAACAAGCCGCCACGCAACAAGACTACGACGCCGCCCTTGCCCAGGCCAAGGCCGCGCGCGCCCTGGTCGGCCAAGCCGCCGGCGCGGCCCGCCAGGCCCAGGTCCTGCTGGGGGACAATAGCCTGCGGGCGCCGTTCGACGGCGTGATCAGCGAGCGCTTGAAAGAACCCGGCGACATGGCCATGCCCAGCGAAACCGTCGTCACCCTGTACCAAGCGCAAGCGCTGCGCTTCGAAGCGGCGATTGCCAGCCAGTGCGCGGCCTCGGTCAGCCGGGGCATGACGGCCACGGTACGCCTGGACGCCCTGGCGCCAACGCTCAGCGCGCAAGTCGACGAAATCGCCCCGGACATTGACCCGCACACCCATACCCGCCTGCTCAAACTCAGCTTGCCCGCGGCCGCCGGCGTGCGGCATGGACAGTTCGGCTGGCTGGAACTGAGCTGCCAGGCCGAGCGCCAGGCCTTGTTGATACCGCTCGGCGCGGTCCTGCAATACGGCCAGCTGCAAGCCGTCAAAGTGGTCGAAGACGGCCGCCTGCATACCCGTCACATCCGCACCGGCAAGCGCTACGGCGATCAAATCGAAGTCCTGTCCGGCCTGCGCGACGGCGAAACCCTTCTGGCTGACGGCGGATTGGCGTTATGACGCAGAAGGCCGCAAACACAAAAGACAGCCTGACGGTCGCCATCGTCAGACTGTTCACCACCTCGCACCTCTCGCTGTTGTTCCTGCTGATCTCGCTGTTGGCCGGCGCTGCCGCCCTGATCTTGACCCCGCGCGAGGAAGACCCGCAAATCATCGTGCCGGTGATGGACGTGTTCGTGCAATACCCCGGCGCCAGCGCCGAAGAAGTCGAAAAACGCGTTGCCACCCCGCTGGAAGTGCTACTGAAACAGATCCAGGGCGTCGAATACGTCTATTCCGTCTCCAGCCCCGGCCAGGCCCTGGTCACCGTGCGCTACGAAGTGGGGCAGAGCATCGAAGACAGCCTGATCAAGACCCGCGACAAACTGGACGCCAATCTGGACATCATTCCGCCCGGCGTCACCGACTGGGTGGTCAAACCGGTGGAAATCGACGATGTGCCGATCTTGCTGCTGAATCTGTCGCTGCCTAAGGCCTGCGAAGACAACCTGGCGTTGCGCCGCATCGCCGAAGAACTGATCGAACGCCTGCGCGCGATCGACGACGTCGGCAAGAGCTGGGTCATCGGCGCCGCACCGCGGCAGATTTCGGTCTATCCGCAACCGGCCAAGCTCCAGGCGGCCCAACTCAGTCTGCTGGACATTCGGCAAGCCCTGGCGCAAAGCAACCTCAAACTGTCCGCCGGCGCGCTGAACCAGCAAAACCAGGAAATCCTGCTGGAAGCCGGCCCGCACTATCAAACCCTCGACCAAGTCGGCGCCACGGTAGTGAAAAACGTCGACGGCCGCTTGCTCTATCTGCGCGACGTGGCCGAGATTCAAGACGGCCCGCGCGATACCCCGTACTACACCCGCATCGGCTTCGGTCCCGGCGTCGCGCACATGAAAACCGTCGGCCAGGCCGCCGGCCCCTGGCCGGAAATGGGCGAAGAGCGGCAAACCGCCACCCTCGCCATCGCCAAGCGCCGCGGCAGCAATGCGGTCGGCGTCGCCGAGCAGGTCCTGGCGCTGACCGCACAACTGCACGGCACGCTGATTCCCGACGACGTCCTGGTCACGGTGGCGCGCGACTACGGCGAAACCGCCGACCACAAAGTCAACGAACTGGTCATGCACCTGGGCATCGCCATCGCCACCATCATCGTGCTGCTGGCCTTGTCCCTGGGCTTCAAGGAATCGCTGATCGTCTCCCTGGCGGTGCCGATGACCTTCGCGGTGACCTTGCTGCTGGACTTGATCTTCGGCTACACCATCAACCGCGTGACCCTGTTCGCGCTGATCCTGTCGCTGGGCTTGCTGGTGGACGACCCCATCGTCGACGTCGAAAACATCCATCGCCATTACAAGCTGCGCAAGGAACCGCCGCTGCAGGCCCTGCTGACCGCGGTCGACGAAATTCGGCCGCCGACGATACTGGCGACCTTTGCCGTGATCATGTCCTTCGTGCCGATGTTCTTCATCACCGGCATGATGGGCCCCTACATGGCGCCGATGGCCTTCAACGTACCGATCGCGATGCTGATGTCGCTGATCATCGCCTTCAGCGTCACGCCGTGGGCCAGTTACCGCCTGCTGAAAGGCGACTACGGCAAGCAGCACGGCCCCGAATTCGACCTGAAACAAACCCGCGGTTTCAAGACCTATCAAGCCATCATGGCGCCGCTACTCCACAGCAAGCCCCGCGCCCTGTGGTTTTTGCTGGCGGTATTCATCGCCTTCGTCCTGTCCGCGCTGATGGCAGTGACCCGGGTGGTGCCGCTGAAACTTTTGCCGTTCGACAACAAAAACGAACTGCAACTGGTGATCGACATGCCGCGCGGGTCTTCGCTGGAGGCGACCGACGAAGTCGCGGCCGCCCTCGGCCGCTACCTGGCCAGCGTCAACGAAGTCAGCCACTACCAGACCTATGTCGGCCTGGCCTCGCCGATGGATTTCAACGGCATGGTGCGGCATTACTACCTACGGCAGGGCGCCTATGTCGGCGATGTGCGCATCGTCCTGGTCGACAAAACCCGGCGCGAACAACAATCGCATGCGATTGCCTTGAGGATGCGGCCCGAGATCGACAAAATCGAACGCCGCTACGGTGCCAACATCAAGATCGTGGAAATGCCGCCGGGGCCGCCGGTGCTGTCCAGCGTGGTCGCGGAAATCTACGGCCCACCGGAAGCCCGCTACGCCGACATCCTCCAGGTGTCTAACCGCGTGCGCGCCGACCTGGAACACAGCGAAGGCGTGGTCGACGTCGACGACTACGTCGAAGCGCCGCAAGCCAAACTGCATTTCCGTCTCGATCAGGACAAGGCCGCCTTGCTCGGCATCAGCAACCAGCAAGTGGCCCACAGCCTGAAACTGGCGGTCGAAGGCGGGCTGGCCGGCACCCTGCACGTCGAAAGCGAGCGCCAGCCGCTGCGAATACAACTGCAACTGCCGCGCGCCGCCCGCTCGTCGGAAGCCGATTTGCTGGCCTTGACGGTCAAGTCCGCCCGCGGCGACATGGTCCATCTGGGCGAGCTCGGTTATTTCGAACACCAGACCGGCGACCAGAGCATCTACCACAAGAACCTGCAGCGGGTCGCCTACGTGCTAGCCGAGATGGCGGGGCGCAGCCCGGTGGAAGCGGTGTGGGACTTGGGCGACAAGCTGGACGAAAAACCGCTGCCGCCCGGCTACCACGCCGAAATGGCCGGCGAGGGCGAATGGAAGATCACCGTCGACGTGTTCCGGGATTTGGGCCTGGCCTTCGCCGCGGCGATGGTGATGATCTACATCCTGCTGGTTGGGCAGACCGGCTCCCTGGGCGTGCCCTTGATCATGATGATCGCGATCCCGTTGACCGTGATCGGCATCATGCCCGGCTTCTGGTTCATCAACCTGTTTGCCGAGGACGTCGGCGCCTATGCCGACCCCATCTATTTCACCGCAACGGCGATGATCGGCATGATCGCGCTGGCCGGCATCGTGGTGCGCAACTCCATCATCCTGATCGACTTCATCGAGAGCATCTACCGCGGCAACCCGGCCATCTGCCTGATCGACGCCATCATCGAGGCCGGTGCCACCCGCCTGAATCCGATCTTCCTGACCGCCGCCTCCGCGGTGCTGGGCTCGGTGATGATCGTGCTCGACCCAATCTTCTCCGGCCTGGCCTGGAGCTTCATCTTCGGCATCATCGCCTCCACCCTGTTCTCGCTGGTGGTGATTCCCCTCGTCTACTTCCTGATCAATCGGGATATGGCTAAAACAGTAGAAATCGATCAATAAGCATTTTATGACCAAAGACTCGCCGTTCATTTTCGAACAAATACATATCGAGGTGGCCCGCGCCGCCTCGGACGACTTCAATTTGTTTCACGACAAGCATAAATGGTTGCAGGTTACCCATAACCCGTTCAAGGGACCGATAGTCCTGGGGTTTCAGATGAATACGCTGATCGAGCATCAGATAAGGCTTTATCGAGAGGCTCAGCACGAAGATAAGATCATCGCCGAAAATCAGCTGCGTTTCAGTAACTATCAGATTACTTTCGTCAACGCCTTGCGGCCACGGCAGGAGTTGGTGCTGGATATCAAAAAAACCTTGATTGCCACGATTCCCGAATTGACGCTGACCAATCGCATTACGATGAAGTCACGCGGAAAAACCATTCTTTTGGGCTATAAAAAAGAAACCAAAGCGCCTTTATTTTTAGCGGAGACCGATTTGAGCGCTCTGCCGGATCTCAATGGGCTTCCCGATAAATCCATGGTGCCCGGCACCGAGTTTTTTTTGAAACGCAAATGGATGACCAATGGCAATGCGAAAAACTTTTTATCGGGTTCCTTGGCCGAGCAATCGGATTATTTTGACGAATTGGCCCATGTGGCGCGCTATCCGGAAATTTTTCCCTGCAGTTTGACGTCCGGGGCATTGCTGGAAAAGGCGCAGTTGGAAAATCACGATTTCAAGCGCAACCCGATGGTCTACACTTCGCATGACATTTCCGTGGACAGGGAATGTCTGGCCCAGGTTAAAAACAACGATAAATTGCACATTCTGGTGAGGCAATTGCCGGAGTCGAAGGACAATACGCTGCATCACAGCAATATCATGTTGCGGACTTATGAGTGTTACGGATTGTTGGCGAATCGGGCCATCTTGTTCCGCATCAAGCTGAATTTGGTGCCGCTCGAAGAAATCGTCAAGAATCTGAGTTCAAAAATGCATTAACAATCAGCTTGTTGCGTTTGTGCGGGCTAATGTTGTGAATTTTTTGGAACATCAAGTATAATCCTGCAAATCGTTAGGCCTAGCCGGTGACGAGATTTCAAATTAACAATACAACACTAAAGATAAGGTGAATGCTTCGTATGAGGTGTTCGCATTGTTCGAGGAAAAATATATGAGTAATATCGAAGAACGAGTAAAAAAGATTGTCGCGGAGCAATTAGGCGTAAAGGAAGAAATCGCAAATGATGCGTCTTTTGTTGATGATCTTGGTGCGGATTCTTTAGACACAGTTGAACTCGTCATGGCTCTGGAAGAAGAATTCGAGTGCGAAATTCCAGACGAAGAAGCTGAAAAAATCACCACCGTCCAATTGGCTATCGATTATATCAACGCCAACCTGCAATAAGCTGTTTCAGGGGTTGGTGGGCGGCATGCCCGCTAACCCTTTCTCTTTTCCCCGCTGTTTGTCTTCTATTGAACGGTAGTTTACTGTGAGCACACGTCGAGTTGTTATAACTGGCTTAGGCGCTGTTACGCCTTTAGCGAATAATGTTGCCGATACCTGGGATGGGATTATCAACGGTAGAAGCGGCATAGGCCCCATAGAGTCGTTTGATATATCTAGTTTCGCAACCACCTTTGGCGGTGTGATCAAGAATTTGAACATAGGGGATTATATCCCCGAGAAAGATGCCAAGCGCATGGATGGTTTCGTGCATTACGGTATCGCGGCGGGTTGTCAGGCTTTCGAAGACTCCGGTATCGAAGTGACCGAAGCAAACGCCGAACGCATCGGTGTGGCGGTCGGTGCCGGTATTGGCGGCATCACGGGTATCGAAGAATGCTATGCCACTTATGTGGCGGGTGGCCCGCGCAAGATTTCACCGTTTTTCGTGCCCGGCAATATCATCAACATGATTTCCGGCAACCTTTCGATCAAATACGGTTTGAAAGGGCCGAATTTCGCGATTGTTACGGCGTGCTCGACCGGTACCCACAATATCGGTGATGCCGCAAGATTGATCAAATACGGCGATGCCGATGTGATGATCGCCGGTGGTGCCGAGCGCTGCACGACTTCGCCGACGGCCATGGGCGGTTTTGCGTCGGCTAAGGCTTTGTCACGTCGTAACGACGATCCGCAACGCGCTAGCCGCCCGTGGGATAGAGATCGCGACGGCTTCGTGCTGAGCGATGGTGCGGGCGTGGTGGTGCTGGAGGAGTTGGAGCATGCCAAGGCGCGTGGCGCCAAAATCTATGCGGAATTGGTCGGCTATGGCATGAGTGGCGATGCTTATCACATCACCTCGCCCTCTGTAGGCGGCGAGGGCGCGGCGCGTTGTATGCGCAATGCCTTGCGAGATGCCAAGTTGGACGCCAGCGCGGTCGATTACATCAATGCGCATGGTACCTCGACACCAGCCGGCGATATTGGCGAAACCCATGCGATGAAAGCCGCGTTGGGCGATCACGCCTATAAAGTGGCGGTCAGTTCGACCAAGTCGATGATAGGTCACTTGCTGGGCGCGGCAGGGGGTATCGAAGCCGTGCTGACGGCCTTGGCCATACAAAACCAAATCGCTCCGCCGACGATCAATCTGGAAAACCAAGATCCGGAATGCGATCTGGATTACGTACCCAACATCGCGCGGGAGATGAAAATCAATGTGGCGATGTCCAATTCCTTTGGATTTGGCGGGACCAACGGTACCTTGGTGTTCAAGCGTTACGAATAAATCCCTTTTTCAAACAGTGTCTGCCGATGTTCTTACTGAATGGCGAACGCAGACACTGTGTCGATGTCTCTGATAGAGGCTTCCAATACGGCGATGGTTTGTTCGAAACCATCGAAGTGTTCCAGAGTAAACCGCTATTTTTGCCGCGACATCTCAAGCGGCTGCAAAAAGGCTGCGAGAGGCTGCTGATTCCTTTGCCAGAACTGACATTGCTCGAGGATGAGGCGGCGCAGCTTTGTGTTGGCGTCGAGCGAGCGGTGCTGAAGATCATCGTCACTCGAGGTTCCGGCGGGCGAGGTTATCGGCAGCCGGACAGTATAGTGCCGACTCGTTTGCTGGGCTTGCATCCCTTTCCCCAATATCCTGATTGCTTCCAACGTGACGGTATCGTGGCGCGCTTTTGCGAGCAACGTTTGGCTATCAATCCTGTACTTGCCGGCATCAAGCATCTGAATCGCTTGGAGCAGGTTCTGGCCAGGGCGGAATGGCGCAGCGATGACGTTCAAGAAGGCTTGATGCTCGACTACGATGAGCATGTCGTCGAAGGCACGATGAGCAATTTATTCTTCGTTAAAAACGGAGTTTTGCATACACCGTTGCTGGTTAATTGCGGCATCACGGGGATTGTGCGAGAAATTGTGATAGACTTCGCTTTGTGCAACAATATTGTTGTATGTGAGCAACAATTTGATAAGCAAAGCGTGTTAGCGGCCGACGAAGTTTTTGTCACCAATTCGGTGATAGGCGTGTGGCCGATAAGACGAATCGATCGACAGTGCTTTGGCGTGGGCAGGATAACCCGCACTATCCAGCAAGGGTATGCGCAGGCACGAGAAGCGGATACGAAATTATGATCAGAAGTATAGTCGCATTTACTTCCCTGATGGTGTTGGGCCTGTTGTTAATCTGGGGGGGGATGCATCATCATATCTTGCAAAAAAAACCGGTGGTGCAGAGTTCCACCACCCTGGAAATCAAAAAAGGCGATACGCTGGATAGCGTCATAAGGCAATTACGCGCACAAAACATTGCGATCAATACGCTTTGGTTCAAATTTCATGCTTACCGTACGCATCTGGACAGGATGTTGAAAGTGGGTGAGTATGTGTTGACAAAAGGCGCTACCGCCGCGGATATCCTGGAGGTGTTGAAGCAAGGCAAAACCCGTCAATATGCGATCACCTTTGTGGAAGGCTGGAGCTTCAAACAAATATTTCAAGCCATCGAGAATAATCCCAATTTGCAGCATACTCTGGAAGACGAGGAACTGGCCGGCGTAATGCAAAAAATCGGTTCCGACGAATTGCATCCGGAAGGGCAGTTTTTTCCGGATACCTATTATTTCGAAAAAAACAGCACCGATGTCGAGCTATTGAAACGGGCCCACGAGAAAATGCAAAACCTGCTGGCGGAGGAATGGCAAAAACGCGACAAGGACATTCCGCTGGAAAATCCATATGATGCCTTGATCCTGGCATCCATCATCGAAAAAGAAACCGCTGCGGCGGAAGAGCGGAAAAAAATCGCTGGCGTTTTCAGTCGCAGACTGAAAATGGACATGTTGCTGCAAACCGACCCAACCGTCATCTACGGCATGGGGGATGACTATCGCGGTGATATTCGTCGTCGCGATTTGCGCGAACCCACGCCTTACAATACCTACGTCAACAAGGGTTTGCCGCCGACCCCGATCGCGATGCCGGGCAAGGCCGCCATCCATGCCGCCTTGCATCCCGCCGACGGCAATGAGTTGTTTTTTGTGGCGCGAGGCAACGGGCGTCATGCGTTTTCAGCGGACTACAGTACGCATGAAAAATACGTCGCGCTTTATCAACGATGAGGGTTGGTCGATTCATTACGCTGGAAGGTGGCGAGGGTAGCGGTAAATCCACGAATTTACGCTATCTCCAGACGCTATTACAGGAACGTCAGATTGACGTCGTCGTCACCCGCGAGCCTGGCGGTACCGAGCTGGCCGAGAAAATCCGTCGGCTTTTGCTAGAAAAACACGCAGAATGCCTTACGCCGGAAGCCGAGTTGTTATTGATGTTTGCGGCGCGTTCCCAGCATATCCGGCACGTGATCTTGCCGGCTCTGCAACGAGGTCAATGGGTGTTGTGCGACAGGTTTACCGACTCAACCTTCGCTTACCAAGGCGGCGGGCGCGGCATGGATATGCATGCTATCGGCTGGTTGGAACAGACGGTACAGGGGGATTTGCAGCCGGATTTGACGCTGTTGCTGGACACGCCGATAGAAATAGGCATGCGCAGAGCCAAACATCGTGGCGACCTCGATCGTTTCGAAAGTGAGCAATACCATTTCTTCGAGCGGGTGCGGCAAGCCTTTCTACAGCGTGCGCAGCAAATGCCCGAACGCTACCGTATCATCGATGCCAGTTTGCCTTTGTCGGAAGTGCAATTGCGGATTAAGCAGGCTATCGATGCCCTGTGTGCAGATGGTTACTGACGCAGCCATTTATCCCTGGCAGCAAGCGCTATGGCAGCATTTGCTAGATTATGTTCAGCAACAGCGTATCCCGCAGGCTTTGCTGATTACAGGGGCCAACGGCCTGGGTAAACGGCATTTGGCTGAAGTTTTTGCGCAGCGTCTGATGTGCCATGCGCCGTTGGCGGATCATTCTGCTTGCGGCCAATGTCAAAGCTGCAAGCTATTAGCGGGCAAGACCCATACCGATTTTGTGCAGGTGGAGCCCGACGAACCCGGCAAGGCTATCGGCATCGACAAGATCAGGCAGCTCATCGTTACACTGGCTCTGAAACCGCAATATGAAACGTTTCGGGTCGTGATCATTGCTCCAGCCGATCAATTGAACACCGCGTCGGCAAATGCGTTCTTGAAGTGTCTGGAAGAACCTACGGAGCGCACCTGCTTGATATTGCTGACAGATAAACCATCCAGACTACCCGCCACGATTCGCAGTCGCTGTCAGACCATTCATTGTCGGCCGCCAGATAGGGCGATTGCCAAGCAGTGGTTACAAAAGGAAGGCGTCATCGGGGATATTGATCTGGTATTGAACCTTGCTCAGGGTGCGCCATTGGTGGCGAAGGATTTTGCCGACCGGAATTTGCATGCGGTAAGGCAGGCGTATTTCGAAAGCTGGCTGCAAATTGCCGACGGCAAGGCAAACCTGGTCCAGTTGGCCGAACAGTGGCAAAAAGCCGAGAACCTCGATTTGGCCACACTCCTGCGCTGGATGCTGAATTGGGTGGTGGATATCATTAAAGCCGCGCACCGGGCAGAGGTGGCGCAGCTGCATAATCCGGACATGAAAAAATCCTTGCAAGCCTTGGCTGAAAAGCTAGAATTGAAAGGCCTTTATCGATTCCATGATGACATACTAAAGGCTCATTCCCTGTTAAACACGCCAATCAATAAGCAACTGATGCTCGAACAGCTTTTAATCAACTGGTCGCAACTGAATACTCGATAACAGCATGGCAGAAACAGCACCCAGGCAAGGTATCTTGTCCTTATCGATCAAAGACAAAAACGCGCTTTATGCTGCCTACATGCCGTTCATTAAAAATGGAGGCTTGTTCATTCCTACCAAACGCGAATACCAGATGGGCGAGGAAGTATTCATGTTGTTGAATTTGATGGAAGAAACCGAACGCTTGCCTATTGCCGGCAAAATCATCTGGAAAACGCCGATTGGCGCCGAAGGTTACCGGGCGCCGGGCATCTGCGTCCAGTTCAGCGACCAGGATGGTGGCATGGCGCGGAATAAAATCGAAACCTATCTGGCCGGTGCTTTGGAATCGGATCGCTCGACTCACACCATGTAATGCCATCGCGGGCGTCTGCGTCCGTTCGTCTACAAACTTGTATTTCCGATGTTCATAGATTCCCATTGCCATTTGGATCGTATCGATCTAAGCCCCTACGCCAACGACTTCAATGCCTTCGTCGAAGATGCCAGAAATCAGCAGATTCGCCACATGCTCTGTATCGCCATTGACTTGGAGTCATACCCTGAAATGCGGGCTTTGGTGGAACCCTACCCGGATATTTCCTTGTCGGTGGGCGTGCATCCGAATGTCACCGAAGGTCGCGAACCCACCATAGACGAGCTGATGCACCTGGCTAATGATGACAAAGTGATCGCGATCGGCGAAACCGGGCTGGATTATTTTCATGGCAAAGGTGATTTGGATTGGCAGCATCGCCGTTTCATCAATCACATCGAAGTGGCCAAATCTCTAAAAAAGCCATTGATCATTCATACTCGCGAAGCCGGGCACGATTCGCTGGATGTACTGCGCGCACAGGGCGCGGAACAGGTAGGCGGGATCATTCATTGCTTTACCGAGGATTGGGCCTATGCCGAAAAAGCGCTGGAACTTGGATTTTATATTTCTTTTTCCGGCATCGTGACCTTCAAAAATGCGCAAGCGATCAAGGACGTGGCGCGACGGGTGCCGGCCGATCGCTTTTTGATCGAAACCGATTCGCCTTATCTGGCGCCGTCGCCGCATCGCGGTAAACCCAATTACCCGACCTATGTGCGCCATGTTGCCGAGCATATCGCCGAATTGCGTGATAGCAGCGTCGAAGAAATCGCAACATTGTCCCGCAACAATTTTTACCGCTTGTTTGCGATAAATGATTGATGGCGGTTATGCAGGCAAAAAAACGGCCAGGTTAAAAACGCAACCCGGCCGCCACGAGAGGGAAGTAACTCTGCATACAAGAGTTGACTAGAGTCTATAGCAAGCGGACTCCTCTGCAAATGTGGCATTTCGCCGCGTGGCAAATTGTCGCTTGAGCTTCTGATTTCGTCCCATCCAGTGTTTACAAAGGTTTTTCCACTCGAATCGCCCATGCAAGGTATTTTTGAAGTTCCACAAGGTCGTTTTCGGCTCAAGCGCTTACCCGAGCGAAAACATGAGTCATTGCAAGCCTGGGATGCGGCCGACGAATATTTGCTGCATTATCTGGCCCATGAAGATACACCAGCACACGATGCCAGCATTGTGATATTGAACGATAGCTTTGGCGCGCTTGCCGTGGCGCTCCATGCTTATCGTCCCGTCGCGCAATCGGACTCTTTTTTATCCCAACAAGCGACGCTGGCCAATATGCGGGCGAACAGGCTGGAGCCGAATCGCGTAGGGTTATTGGATAGCCTGAGCTTGCCTGAAGCCGGCATCGATTATTTGTTGGTCAAGGTGCCCAAGACCTTGGCTTTACTGGAGTATCAACTGCATACCCTACGGCCTTTGCTAAAGCCTGATGCCAATATTATTGCCGCCGGCATGGTCAAGAATTTACCGGCAACGGTCTGGAAAACACTCGAACGCTTGATCGGCCCGACCCGGCCGTCGCAGGCCATCAAAAAGGCTCGTTTGATATTCGCTCAACTGGAGCAAAATTGGGTGTTGCCGCCTAATCCGTATCCGGTGCGTTATCAGCTGGAAAACAGCGATTGGCAAATCTGCAATCACGCCAATGTGTTTTCCCGTGACAGCCTGGACATTGGTACCCGGTTTTTGTTGCAGCATTTGCCGCAAGACAGCCGTTATCGGGATTTCATCGATCTGGGCTGCGGCAACGGCGTGGTTGGCTTGATGCTGGCCAAGCAGTTTCCCGACGCCAATATCCGTTTCGTCGATGAGTCGTTCATGGCGGTCGCATCGGCGCGAGAAAATTTCGAGGCAGCCTTTGCCGGCCAGCATAAAGCAGAATTCAACGTCGCCGACTGTTTGAGCGGTTTTGAGCCTGACAGTGCCGATTGCATCGTTTGTAACCCGCCGTTTCATCAGCAATATGCCATCGGGGACCATATCGCGTGGCAGATGTTTCAGCAAGCCCATCAAGTGTTACGCAAAGGCGGAGAATTGCGCATCATCGGCAACCGGCATTTGAATTATCACTTGAGTCTAAAAAAGCTGTTCGGCAACTGGGAAACCGTCGCCGGCAATGCCAAATTCGTCATCATCAAGGCATTTAAACGCTGAGAGAACGGATTAACCTGAGTTCGGGTTAATAAACTAGCCAGTGTCAGGCATCTCTTCCAGAAGACGCCGTGAATACGTCCTGTAGGCTTGGGCCCGGCATCCATGCCGCGTACTCTTCCAGAGCTGCCTGATACTGTCTTAAACCGCTGTAATAGGGATTCTTTAATCCCGAACTGAGATTGACTAAAACTGATCCTTCAGGCGCCGCACTTTGGCGAATATTTCCGCAGGACTATCGTTTTCGCCGTTGACGGCTTGACGAATGCTGGTGGAGTGCTCGCGTAGAAAGGGATTGGTCGCCAGTTCCTGTGCCAGGGTCGAGGGCAGGGTAGACTGGTTTTGACGCCTGAGTTCGGCAACTTCCGCTAGCCGTTGTTGCAAGGCCGGATTGTCGGCTTCCACACTTAGCGCAAAACGACCGTTGGCTTGCGTGTATTCGTGCGCGCAATAAATCCGAGTGGATTCCGGAAGTGCTTTCAGTCTTTGCAGTGATTGCCACATCTGCTCGGCACTACCCTCGAACAAACGACCGCAGCCCAACGAAAACAAGGTGTCGCCGCAAAACAGCGTCTGGCTGTCTGCGCCATAAAAAACGATATGACCGAGAGTATGGCCCGGCGTGGCCATGACCTTGAAGACATGCGAGCCAAGGCGGATTTCATCGCCGTCTTCAACGCCGATGTCCAGACCAGAGATCCTGGCTTTATCGCTGTTGGCGCCGACGACCTTGCATCCTGTCTGTTGTTTCAGTTGCAGATTGCCGCCGACATGATCGCCGTGGTGATGCGTATTGAAAATGTAGTTCAAACGCCACCCTTTGGACTGCAACACCTCCCGCACAGGTTCGGCGACGGCCGGGTCGACCGCCGCCGTTTCCCCGCTATCGGCATCGTGCAGCAGGTAAATGTAATTGTCGTTCAGGACTGGAAGTTGAATGATTTCCAGCATCGGCAAGTTTAAGCACAAAACTGTTCGATGGTGGCGAGGATGCCCTTGCTGTCGAGTCCGACCAAGCTGAGCAATTCCTCGCGGCTACCTTGCTCGACGAAGCGGTCGGGCAGGCCGATGTTGCAGACCGGCATCAGCACCTTCTGCGCCTGCAGGAAGGTGTTGATCGCACTGCCGGCGCCGCCGGCGATGACGTTTTCCTCGACGGTGACGAACACATCGTGCGTCCTGGCCAATTCCAGCACCAAGGCTTCATCGAACGGCTTGACGAAACGCATGTTCACCACCGTCGCGCCCAGCTGCTTGCCGGCTTCGACGGCAGGCGTGACCATGCTGCCCCAGGCCAGAATCGCGATCCGGCTGCCGTGATGGCGAATCTCTGCCTTGCCGATCTCCAACGCGGTCAACCCTGGATCGATGGCGGCACCAGGCCCCTTGCCGCGCGGATAGCGCACCGAGGCGGGGCCAGGGTGCTGAAAACCCGTGGTCAACATCTGCCGGCATTCGTTCTCGTCGGCCGGCGCCATGATCAGCATGTTCGGAATGCAGCGCAGATAGCTGAAATCGAAGGCGCCGGCATGGGTCGGGCCGTCCGGGCCGACCAGACCGGCCCGGTCCAGTGCAAACAGTACGTCCAGGTTCTGCAAGGCCACGTCGTGGATCAATTGATCGTAACCGCGTTGCAGGAAGGTGGAATAAATCGCCACCACCGGTTTGGCGCCCTGACAGGCTTGGCCGGCGGCCAAGGTCACCGCATGCTGTTCGGCAATCGCGACGTCGAAATAGCGTTTCGGAAACTTTTGTGAGAATTCCACCAGACCCGAGCCTTCGCGCATGGCCGGCGTGATGCCCAGCAAGCGTTCGTCTTGTGCCGCCATGTCGCACAGCCAGCGGCCGAATACTTCGGTGTAGGTCGGATGCGGCGACGGCGCCGCCTTGGGCAGATAATCCTTGGTCGGATCGAAGGCCGGTACGCCATGGTAGGCCAGCGGGTCTTTCTCGGCCGGCGCATAGCCTTTGCCTTTCTTGGTCACCACATGCAGGAATACCGGCCCGGTCAAATCCTTCAGATTTTCCAGGGTCGACACCAGCATCTCGACATCGTGGCCGTCGATCGGGCCGAAATAATTGAAACCCAATTCCTCGAACAAGGTACCGGGCACGATCATGCCCTTCACGTGTTCCTCGGTCTTGCGCGCCAGTTCCCACACCGAAGGCATCTTGGCCAGGGCTTTCTTGCTTTCTTCCCGCACCGACGAATAAAACTTGCTCGACAACACCTTGGTCAGATAATTGTTCATCGCCCCGACTGGCGGCGAGATCGACATATCGTTGTCGTTCAAGATCACCAGCAGGTTGGCATTCACATCGCCGGCATGATTCATCGCCTCATAGGCCATGCCGCCGGTGATGGAACCGTCGCCGATGATGGCTACCATCTTCTTGTCTTCGCCTCGCAGCTGCGAGGCGATGGCCATGCCCAAGGCCGCGCTGATCGAGGTGCTGGAATGGCCGACGCCGAACGCGTCATACTCGCTTTCCTCCCGCGCCGGAAACGCAGACACCCCGCCCAGGGTGCGAATGGTTGGCATGCGTTCCTTGCGCCCGGTCAGAATCTTGTGCGGATAGGCCTGATGGCCCACGTCCCAGACCAACTGATCGACGGGGGTATTGAACACATAATGCAAGGCCACGGTCAGTTCCACGGTGCCGAGGCCGGCCGCAAAATGGCCGCCGGAAATGCTGACCGTGTGGGTCAGATAGCCGCGCACCTCGTCAGCCAGTTGCTGGAGCTGGTCCTTGGACAGTGCGCGTATGTCCGCCGGCGTGTGGATGTTTTTAAGCAAGGGATAGTCGGTGGTCAGTTTCATAATCAGTACAAGGGTTCACGGTAGAACATCAGGATGACGCCGATTTGAAACAAGGCGAACACTGAAATAAAACCGGCAATATTTTTGCCGGGAGAATCGAGCTTGAGTTCCAGCCAGCGACCGCAGGCCAGGATCAGCGAGAATACGCCCATCAAAGTATGGCCGACCTGGATCAAGAACGCGGTTTTGGCTTCGAAGCCGACATGGGAGTGTGCCAGCAACATCATGCCGCCGAAGGCCGCCAGTAACGGAAAGAAGAAGGGCAAGATGCCGGGATCATCCTTGACGCGCGCACGGGTTTCAAACCAGCCGAGTACGAATACCAGCAGTGTGGCGATACGGTGCTGCAGGATCTCACCATTGTTGAAGGTGCTGTCCCAGAAGCCGATAGGGCCCAGCGGCCAGCTTTCCGCGTCGCTGCGGAAGAACAAAAATACGCCCAGCCCCATGAAACCCACTGGCCAGTAGCGCGCCCAGTGATGAAAGCGATCCCGGTAGGACAGCATCGCGAAGAAGCTCATCACGGTCAGGAAAATGCCGGAAATGTTATGGTTATAATCCGACCAGGCCGTGGCGGCTTCGGAAGGGACTTGACCGACGATCGCGACCCGGCCCGCTTCGCCTGCAATCAGCGCTTCATGAGTTGGCGATTCCCAGCGCGGGATGCGCGGATGGAACATGTTCAACACTTCTTCCCAGGTTGCGGTCAGATGCGGAATATCGACGGAAGGCGGCTGCGAAGCCAGGCTGGCGGCGGTGAACAGAATCGTCAGCAGGATCAGGGTTTCGGCTTCGATGTAATAGGGTACGCGTGTGGTCAATACGTAAAGGCTGCGGCTGCTGAAATAGTCTTCGACCGCTTGGCGATTCATCCAGGCAAAGCCGAGCGCCAAGCCCATCATCATGATCTTTACCATCAGTAGATTGCCGTAACCGGCGCCGATGAAGCCCTGGAAGGTGCGGATGTAATACCAGGCCAGCGGCGTGCCGGTGATCAGCAGGCCGACAACCGCCCAGATACCGACGATGGAGAAGCGTTTCAGCAACAAAGGCCATAGCTCGACACTGATGGCGTTGCGC
The DNA here is from genome assembly GCF_024360925.2 of Methylomonas rapida. Lineage (NCBI taxonomy): Bacteria > Pseudomonadati > Pseudomonadota > Gammaproteobacteria > Methylococcales > Methylococcaceae > Methylomonas > Methylomonas rapida. The sequence continues at coordinate 829,435 of NZ_CP113517.1, forward strand.
TTTTTCAGGCGCCAGATCGCAAGGATCTGAAAGATGCCGCCTACCCAGGTTGCGGCGGCGAGCTGGTGGCTGACGGTCAGCGTCATCAATAAGCCGCGGTCTTCCAGGCGGCTGGCGCCGTGTACCAACCAGGCAGCCGCCATGACCAGCGGGGCGATGATGGCGATCGCCGTCAGCCAATGTTGCTTGGAGCGTGTGTTGTTGTAAAGGCTGTGCTTGATGAACAGGAATAAACCAAACGCGAAGGCGGCGCGCGCCAATCCGGCTTGAAACTGCACGGTCTGGAAAAATGCCGGAAAGGGCGATTTACCCAGGGTGACCGCCATCAACCAGATTTTCAGGCCGATTTTGGATAGCTGGGTGATCACCAAGGCTTTGCTGCCGAAATAAATCAGGCCGATGGTTTTTTCCAGCAGGGCGTTGTTGTAATTGGCGTTTTCATCCCAGGGACGCAGTACGAACAGGCCCCACATCAGGCCGCCAATGGTGATGGAGTAAAACGTCAGATCGACGCCGCCGATCAGCGAGTCAAGATAATTGGCTATGCCTTCCATACAGTTTATTTAGCTTCTTTGACAAAAAAACGCAGCAGGTCTTCGCTCAAGTGACCGTCCGCGGCGAAGATTTTCAATTTGATTGCATATTCGCCCGGAATCAACGAGGGCAATTCCAGTAAAACCTGGCCAGGCTTTTCGCCGGGAATGGCTTTGATCGGTGTCATCACGTCGCCGGCGCTGACCAGAAACACTTCCGACAAGTCCAGTTCGACCTTGGAGTTGAACGACAACTCGACCTGGCTGGCCTGGTTGACCGGTACCGGTTTCAGTTTCAACGAGTTATGGGTTACCACGGCATGGCCGAAAGCCAGGTTGCTGATGACTAACGTCAATGCCAGAAATAGGGGTTTCAATACGCGCATTACGATTCTCACTTTTTGCTTTTCAAGGCGTGGCTGGCCAGGTTTTTACCCAGTGTCCAGATCGAGCCCGTGACGTTGTGGGTGTCGGCGATGGTGGTTTCCATCGCGTCGACGATCCAGTCGCGGTCTTTTTGCGTCAGATTCAGCGGCGGCAACAATTTGACGACGTTCATGCCATGGCCGGCTACCTGGCTAAGTACCCGATGTTCCTTGAACAGTGGGATCGTGATCATTTGGCAGAAGAGGCCTTTGTTGGCGGCTTCCAGCATGGCCCAGGCGGCTTTAAGCCCCAAGCTCTTCGGGGTGTGGAATTCGATCGCGATCATCGAACCCTTGCCTCTGGCTTCTTTCAGGAATTCGTATTTGCTGCTCATCGCGTTGATGCTGGCGATGATGTCTTCACCGACCTTGGCGCTGTTCTCGACCAGTTTTTCCTCGTGAATCACATGCAGACTGGCCAAGCCCGCCGCCATGGCCATATTGTTTTTCGAGAAGGTCGAACCGTGAACGACTGCGCGATCCATGCGGTTGAAGACGGTATCCATGATCTTGGTCGTCATCGCCACGCCGCCGACTGGCACGAAACCGCCGGACAGCGCTTTGGCCATCAAGATCATGTCGGGTTTGACGCCCCAGTGCTCGATCGCCCAGAACTTGCCGGTGCGACCTATGCCGGTTTGAATTTCATCGGCAACGAACAAGGTGCCGTATTTTTTGCACAAGCGTTCGACTTCTGGCAGGTAGTTGTCGTCAGGCACGTTGACGCCTTTGCCTTGAATCGGTTCGACGATGAAGGCGGCGACGTCCTTGTTGCTGAGGGCTTTTTCCAGCGCGCCCAGATCATTGAAGGGGACCGCGCCGCATTGTGGCAACAATGGGCCGAAGCCTTCGCGGAAAATTTCTTCGCCATTCAGCGACAAGGCGCCCATCGTCAAGCCGTGATAAGCATGCTCGCAGTAAACGATGCGTGGACGCTTGGTGGTATAGCGGGCAAATTTGATCGCCGCTTCCACCGCTTCGGTGCCGGAGTTGCAGAAAAACATTTTTTCCAGATTGTCCGGGCAGGTGGCCAGAATTTCTTTTGCCAGCAAGCCGCTGAGCAAGGAAACGTCCATCTGCACCAGATTCGGCAGTTCCAGGGTCAGGGTTTCTTGCAGCGCGCTGATGACGGTCGGATGATTGCGGCCGATCGCGAATACACCAAAACCGCTCAATAGATCGAGGTATTCATTACCGTCTTCGTCATACAGATATTGGCCGATGGCTTTTTTGTAGTTGCGGTCGTAGCCGATGGTGCGCAGCACGCGAACCATTTGATTGTTCAGATAATGCTCGTGCAGGTCGAATTTTTCTTCGAAGTGCTGAGCAAAGAGTTCGGCAATGCTAAAAGACATGTAATACCTCTTGAATGCGTACTGTCTCGGTCAATACCGGGCAGTAATGAATGAGATTGAAAATGAGCGATTTTTCATAGCGGCTCAATTCGCTATTGGTTTTTATGGGGTTCCGGCAGCGAAAGTTGCCGGGCGACAAGTTTCAAGGTTTTCCGGGCAGCATGGAAATGCAGGCCAAGGCGGATCAAGCCAGAAATTTCCGCGGGATGGAGCAATAAATAGCGCAATAGCTTGGGCAGTTCCGCTCGACCATCGGCGTTCAAGGCATGCTGAACTGCTTGCGGCAAATTCATCTCGACCGGATCGGCGATAACGCGGATGGCCAAAAACGGTAACAAGGCCTGGGATGCGACTTCGGCGATTGCAGTACTTTCCATGTCCAATGCCATTGCCTGGCTTTGTTGGTGGATGCGTTGTTTTTCACGGCTGTCGCTGATCAAGGTGCCACTGGTGAACAAGTGGCCTTCGTGCACGGGCAAAATGGGTGACAAACTCTGAATCGTATCAGCCGTCCAGTTGCCGTCGGCGGCGTAATTGCGGTCTGCAGCAATGATCCGGGTTGGTATCAGCAGATCGCCCGGTTTTAACTGGCCGGACAGTCCCGCCGCGCAACCCCAGCTCATCAAGCGCTGCGCGCCCTTTTCTAGCAGAGTGCGGGCAGCCTTGGCGGCATTGATCGGCCCGGCTCCGCCATAGGCAATCCAGTTGTTTCCAAACCGGCGGCATTCGCCTTGCCGGAGTTTGCTGGATGTCAGTGTGCTTAGCTCTTCCGGTAGCGCAACGACAATGCCGACGATGGCGTCGGCATTGTTGAAGGTAGCGTTAAGGTTATCGCTCACTGTTTCGCCAATTCGTTACGGTATCTGGCCAGCGCCCACAACGGGAAGAATTTGTCGTAGCCGTGATACTTCAGATAAAACACGCGTGGAAAGCCCGGTGCGGTAAAGCAAGGGTCATTCCACAGGCCATTGGCTTGCTGGGTGCGCAACAGGTAATCGATGCCCGCGCTGACTTCCGGACTATGCACTTCGCCGGCGGCGATCAAGCCCAATACGGCCCACGCTGTCTGGAAGGCCGTGCTGAAATGATAACGGCCGCGATATTGCTGGTCGTCATGGTAGCTCAGGTTGTCTTCGCCCCAGCCGCCGTCCTCGCGCTGCACACTTTTCAACCAGGCGGCCGCCTTGGTGTACATCGGGTCTGTTTTGGGTAGATGGGTTTGCTCCAGGGCCAGCAGGACCGACCAGGTACCATAGATGTAATTGGTGCCCCAACGGCCGAACCACGAGCCATCCGCTTCCTGTTCGCTACGGATGTAGTCTATGGTGCGTTCCAGTGCGGGCAAGTACTCAGGATGATCCTTCGCGACTCGTGCCATCAACATTGCGCAACGGGCGCTGACGTCCACGGTGGGCGGGTCGAGCAGGGCGCCATGATCGGCAAATGGAATTTCGTTTAGGTAGTAATAAGTGTTGTCGACGTCGAAAGCGCCATAGCCGCCGTTTTGCGACTGCATGCCGACGATCCAGCGGGTGGCGCGGTGAATCGATTCGTCCAGGCCGCTTTGGCTGGATTCCGCCATCGAAAACGCAATCACCGCAGTGTCGTCGACGTCAGGGTAATGGGGATTGGCAAATTGAAACGCCCAGCCGCCGCCGGCCAGATCCGGCTTGCTGACGCGCCAGTCGCCGGGTTCGTCGGATAACTGCACGCTTTTCAACCAATCATAGGCTTTGCCCAAGCTATTGGCATTGCCTTGTTTGTCGGCTTCCAGCAATGCCAGGCTGGCCAAGCCGGTATCCCAAACAGGCGACAGGCAGGGCTGGCAGTAGGCGTCGTTGTCATTGATGACCAGCAATTTCTCCAGCGCCTGCCGGGCGATGACGACGTTGGGATGGTCTTTTGGAAAGCCCAGTAGCAGCAGGGCTTCGTAAGCGTTCACCATGGCTGGAAAAATCGCGCCCAAACCGTCTTCGCCGTTCAGACGCTCCGTGAACCAGGCCAAGGCTTTGTCGATGGCGCGCTGGCGCATGCTTTTGGGAATGAAGGGTTCGGTAACCCGGCCGAGCTTGTCCAGTACCAGGAAGCACTTGTTCAAAAAGGTTCGTTCCGGAAAGTAGTGTTTTTCCTCGTCCGGATGCACGACAAACAATTCCAGGATGTCGATGTTGTGCGGGTTTTTGGCTTTGGCTTTCAGCGTGCACAAAATGAACAACGGTACCATGACGGTTCGCGACCAATAGGAAACCTTATCCAGATGGAAGGGGAACCAGGATGGAAACAGCATGATTTCCACCGGAATGTACGGTACGCCTCGCCATGGCAATTGTTCGAACATCGCCAGCGCGATTCGAGTGAACACGTTGGCACGCGCGGCGCCGCCTTGCGCCAGAATCCACTCGCGCAGCTGTTTCATATGGGGGGCATGAATCGAGTCGCCGGCCATTTTCAATGCGTAATAGACTTTAACGCTGCAACTGATGTCGCCGGGCCCGCCGGTAAACAAAGGGTAGCTGCCATCCGGGTTTTTGCGACTTCTTAAGTAGATTGCGATTTTGCGTTGCAATTCTTCGTCGATGTCGTCCAGGTAATGCATCATCATGATGTATTCGGCTGGAATGGTGCAATCGGCTTCCAATTCGAACACCCAGTAACCGGCGGGATTCTGCAGGCCTAGCAAGGAACTCTGCGCGCGCTCGATGGCGCCTTGCAATACGCCGAGCGCTGGCCGGTTGGACGAGACGTTGTTTGACATGTCGGGGCTGCTGGTTTCGATAGGGGATTCTGTAAACATGATGATTCCTTATTGTCCAGTGTGCGATTCGGGTAAGTACTGCCAACCAGGTGTCTTTAGTCCCTGGCTGGTCAGATTGAAAAGTAATGAAAGTAACAGGTTGCTGCGCGCGCTGAGCTTGCAGGCCAAAATCGTGGCCTTGACGCTATTCCGGCTGATCTTGACCTGGCTGGATTCGTTGAAGCTCAGGTTTTGCTTGATCTTTTTCAGTGTCAACACCGCCATGCCCAGCGCCCACAGGCAGAAGTTGCGAATGCCCGTTTCGTGGCGAGGCAGTAATTGGGTATAGGTCAAGGCGTTCTGCAAATGACCGTGCGCGATGCTGATCAGGTGCTCCAGTCCTTTGCGAAAGCGTTCGTCGTTGGTGGTTGGCGTCAAGTCCGCCAGGTTGAAGCCGGTTTCGGTGAAAATGTCTTGCGGCAGCCAGCACACGCCACGCTGAGCATCATCCCAGATGTCTTTCAGAATGTTGGTCATTTGCAAGCCTTGGCCGAATGATACGGAAAGTTTCAGTAATTCGTCGCGATGCGCGTCGATTTGCGGCGAGTAGTGACAAAACAGCTTGGCCAGCATTTCTCCGACGCAGCCGGCTACGTAATAACAGTAATCATCCATGTCTTTCATGGTTTTCAGGCCGGCCCGCAGGTCCAGGGCTTGATAGACCGGCATGCCGTTCGCCATCGTTTCCACGCAACAAGCCAAGGCTTCAATTTGCGCCCGATCCAGGCTGTGCGTGATCGCAATGACCCTAGGGATCAAATGAATCAGGCTGTGTTCGGCGGGAATGGTTTGTGTCGAAAGTAAAGGCGCGAGTTCATCGGCAAAAGCTTGAGCACCTTCGCCTGTTTTGACGATTTGGATGAATTCGCTGCAAAAACGTTTTTTTTGTTCCGCGTTCAGCGAGATTTCGTCTTCGATCGTGTCGACGATACGGCACAACAAATAGGCGTTGGCAACGGCAGGGTACAGATTCTCCGGCAGCTGGGGAATGGTGAGCGCAAAAGTCCGTGAGACTCCTTCGAGTAAAACTGCCTGTAGTTCCGCGTCTGATAATTGCGAAAGCAATTGCGGGTTGGTAATGAGTGGTTGAGGTCCGTTCATGAGCTTTCGATAGCCAACTTAAGTAGTTGAAGCAATGATAGACTGTTTGTTGGGTTTTTGCAAAGTGGTGTTGTTTTACTGCAAATGAATTGTGGGTTTTGGTTTCGTCAATGTGGGTCTATCTCGGTTCTACTTTTAGAATACTTAAATTCTTGTTGTTTATTAAGGTAATTTTAAATGTTCGACGCGGACTTGTCCTGTGTCTTTATTCAGGCGGAAGGGGGTGATGCGGCAGATGTTTTTCGTCGGGAAATGTTGCGTTTTATGATTTGTGCTGGAGAAGACCCAAAAAAAGTAGTATTCTAGCAACAATCGGGTCGTGCTTTTGTCCGAAGTTACGTTTTTCGCTATGTTGTGCGTGCTCGAGTATCGGATTTTGTGGTGATGTATCGATTGTTGTTTTTTCGTAACAGCGATGTTCGCCGGTTGTTTTTAGTTTTGGAGAATGTGCCGTGAGTGTTCCTTTGCGTCAGCAGTTGGCTGTAGGTAGTTATTTGATCAAGCAAAAGCTGAAGGGTGCGAAAAAGTATCCTTTGGTTTTGATGCTGGAGCCCTTGTTCAGATGTAATCTGGCATGCGCCGGTTGTGGCAAGATCGATTATCCGGATGACATCCTCGATAAACGCTTATCGGTCCAGGAATGCTTGGACGCGGTAGACGAATGCGGCGCGCCGATGGTGTCCATTCCGGGCGGCGAGCCTCTGATCCATAAGGAAATGCCGCAAATCGTCGAAGGCATTATTGCGCGGAAGAAGTTCGTTTATTTGTGCACCAATGCGCTGTTGTTGCGAAAACGCATCAACGATTACAAACCGTCGCCGTATCTGACCTTCTCCGTTCATCTGGATGGTTTGAAGGATCGTCATGACGCTTCCGTTTGTCAGGAAGGCGTGTTCGATATTGCCGTCGAAGCGATCAAATTGGCTTTGAGTAAAGGCTTTCGCGTGACCGTCAACTGCACCTTGTTTCAGGGTGAAACTCCGGATGAGGTGGCTGAATTCCTGGATTATGTCACTGAGTTGGGTGTGGAAGGCGTGACTATCGCCCCTGGATTCAGCTACGAGCGTGCGCCAAGACAGGATGTATTCATCAAAGGCGTCGATGTCAAGAATCTATTCCGCGGTATTTTCAAAATCGGCAAAGAGAAAAAGCGCAAGTGGAAGCTGAACCACTCTTCGTTATATCTGGATTTTCTGGCCGGTAACCAAAACTACAACTGCACGCCATGGGGTAACCCGACCCGCAATGTGTTCGGTTGGCAAAAACCTTGTTATTTGCTGGCGGACGAAGGTAACGCCAGTTCCTTCCAGGAATTGATCGATACCACGCCTTGGGATAAATACGGCACAGTCAAGAATCCGAAATGCGCAAATTGCATGGCGCATTGTGGCTATGAGGCAACCGCCGTGGAAGACACGCTGGCAAATCCGTTGAAAGCCTTGTGGGCAAGTATCCGTGGCCCGAAAACTTCCGGAGCCATGGTGACCGAGAAAAATCCCGAATACGTTGCGGGTGGGAAAACTTCGATTTCCGATATTCCGGTCAAGGTCGAGTCTTGAGTGTTCGAAACGGGCTGCCTTTGAACTTTACGAGAATTTTTGGTGATGACTATGTTAAGAAAAATTTATTTAGGCTTGAGCATTTTGCTGCTGGTCTGTTTGTCGCCGGTGTCTCTGGCGGAAGAGGTGACGGCTAGACAAGTGGTGGAAGAGTTCCAGGACAGATTGATCGAGGTCATGAAGCAGGGCAAGGAACTCGGTTTTCAAGGGAGATATGACAAGCTGGACGCGGCGGTGAAAAAAAGCCATGACCTGCCCAAAATTGCCCGTATCGTGGTTGGCAAGCAGTGGGAAGAGCTTACCCCCGAGCAGCAGGCTAAACTGGAGTCCGTGTTTAGTCAGCTCAGCGTTTCGGCTTATGCGCACAATTTCAAGGATTTTTCCGGGGAGTCTTTCAGCTTCGTGTCCGAAGAAGAAACCGGTCGTGGTGGCGTCGTCATACACACCAATTTGAAAATTCCCGGAGAAAAGGACGTCAAATTCGACTATATGATGAAGAAAAAAGACGAAGGTTGGCAGATTATCAATATAATAGCGGATGGTGTCAGTGATTTGGCGTTGAAACGTTCGGATTACACCAGTGTTTTGAACCGAGAGGGATTTGATGCGCTGATCGCCAAAATCAACGAGAAAATTGAAAGTTACGCTAAACAATAAGTCTGTCAGGAATTGTAAGCAATGCATACCCCCATTCTACATGGCAAGAGCCAAACATCTCTTTTTTGGGCGCTGTTAATGTCCGGTGCGCTATCTGTAACGGGGTGTGCTAGCACCGAACCTGCGATTGGCGGTGCTTCTCTGGCGGCGGCGCGGCCGTCTCCCGTGGACCCTTATGAGAATTTGAACCGGTCCATTTATGGTTTCAACATGGGGCTGGATAAATATTTGCTGAAGCCTGTCGCCGATGGTTATAAGTTTATTACTCCGAACTTCATGCAAACCGGGGTTACCAATTTTTTCAGAAATCTGAAAGGTATCAATGTCGTTCTGAACGATGTGTTGCAAGGTAAATTCGAACAAAGCGCCTCCGATACGGGGCGCTTTCTGGCCAACTCGACCATTGGCCTGTTGGGGTTGTTCGATGTGGCGAGCGAATTTGGCTTGGCGTATAACGAAGAAGATTTTGGCCAAACACTGGCGGTTTGGGGTGTGGATCAGGGGCCGTATTTGGTACTACCCATCATGGGGCCGACTACGCTGAGGGATGGCGCGGCCGTTGTCGTTGACAAAGCCGCGAATCCAGGAACCTATGTGGTAGGAACCGGGATCGTGGAAGGAATTAGCGACCGTGCCAATGCCGAAGGCGCTTTGAATTTCATTAATGAGGCGGCCCTGGATCCTTATGTCTTCATGCGTGAGTCGTTTTTACAATATCGCCAGAATCTGGTCAATGACGGCAAGGCCGATGCTAACGACCTTGAACTTGATCTTGAGCTTGAGGGCGATGTGGATGTCGGCGAAATTTCAGATGCCAAATCCAAGGAGGGCGGTGCCGCCGCTCGCAAGGCACTAGAGCCTGAAGCCAAGGCGCCCAGGGACGCAATTGATACGACGGCGGGCGATGATACGGTTCAGGCATTCGACAGTATGTCCAAATCCTTCGATGGGGTCGAGCGGGAGTTTGCAGAGGTGTCGGTGAAGATGGACGACATCAGCAAAAAAAAAAGCCGTTTGAAAAGACGCTAGCCTGACAAAAAAGCCGCAGAGATGCGGCGTTTTTATTGCTTGATCAATAATGCAGCAAGGAATGGACTTCGTAATCCTGCAATTTTTCCCGTCCTTGTAAAAAATCCAGTTCCACGACAAAAGCGCAAGCGACGACGCTGGCGCCCAATTTCTCTATCAAGTCACAACTGGCTTTCGCGGTGCCGCCGGTCGCCAACAAATCATCGATCAACAAAACCTTGTCGTTTTCGTCGAAGGCATCGATATGCACCTGCAATTCCGCCGAACCGTATTCCAGATCGTAGGATACGCTTTGGACGTCGTACGGAAGCTTGCCGGGCTTTCTGAGCGGAACGAACGGAATGCCGAGTTCCCATGCCACCAGCGAACCGAAGATGAAACCGCGCGCTTCCATGCCGGCGACGGCGGTGATGTCGCGCCCCAGAAACGGGTGCAGCAATTGATGCACTGTTAGCCTCAAGGCGGCAGGGTCTTTGACCAATGGGGTAATGTCCTTGAAGATGATCCCTGGTTTTGGAAAATCGGGGATGTCGCGAATCTTGCTTTTCAATCTTTCCATTGTCGTTCCTGTTTTCAAGCGCAAAACTGTTCGATGGTGGCGAAGATGCCCTTGCTGTTGAGGCCGACCAGGCTGAGCAATTCCTCGCGGCTACCTTGCTCGACGAAGCGGTCGGGCAGGCCGATGTTGCAGACCGGCATCAGCACCTTCTGCGCCTGCAGGAAGGTGTTGATCGCACTGCCAGCGCCGCCGGCGATGACGTTTTCCTCGACGGTGACGAACACATCGTGCGTCCTGGCCAATTCCAGCACCAAGGCTTCATCGAACGGCTTGACGAAACGCATGTTCACCACCGTCGCGCCCAGCTGCTTGCCGGCTTCGACGGCAGGCGTGACCATGCTGCCCCAGGCCAGAATCGCGATCCGGCTGCCGTGATGGCGAATCTCGGCCTTGCCGATCTCCAACGCGGTCAACCCTGGATCGATGGCGGCACCAGGCCCCTTGCCGCGCGGATAGCGCACCGAGGCGGGGCCAGGGTGCTGAAAACCCGTGGTCAACATCTGCCGGCATTCGTTCTCGTCGGCCGGCGCCATGATCAGCATGTTCGGAATGCAGCGCAGATAGCTGAAATCGAAGGCGCCGGCATGGGTCGGGCCGTCCGGGCCGACCAGACCGGCCCGGTCCAGTGCAAACAGTACGTCCAGGTTCTGCAAGGCCACGTCGTGGATCAATTGATCGTAACCGCGTTGCAGGAAGGTGGAATAAATCGCCACCACCGGTTTGGCGCCCTGACAGGCTTGGCCGGCGGCCAAGGTCACCGCATGCTGTTCGGCAATCGCGACGTCGAAATAGCGTTTCGGAAACTTTTGTGAGAATTCCACCAGACCCGAGCCTTCGCGCATGGCCGGCGTGATGCCCAGCAAGCGTTCGTCTTGTGCCGCCATGTCGCACAGCCAGCGGCCGAATACTTCGGTGTAGGTCGGATGCGGCGACGGCGCCGCCTTGGGCAGATAATCCTTGGTCGGATCGAAGGCCGGTACGCCATGGTAGGCCAGCGGGTCTTTCTCGGCCGGCGCATAGCCTTTGCCTTTCTTGGTCACCACATGCAGGAATACCGGCCCGGTCAAATCCTTCAGATTTTCCAGGGTCGACACCAGCATCTCGACATCGTGGCCGTCGATCGGGCCGAAATAATTGAAACCCAATTCCTCGAACAAGGTACCGGGCACGATCATGCCCTTCACGTGTTCCTCGGTCTTGCGCGCCAGTTCCCACACCGAAGGCATCTTGGCCAGGGCCTTCTTGCTCTCTTCCCGCACCGACGAATAAAACTTGCTCGACAACACCTTGGTCAGATAATTGTTCATCGCCCCGACCGGCGGCGAGATCGACATATCGTTGTCGTTCAAGATCACCAGCAGGTTGGCATTCACATCGCCGGCATGATTCATCGCCTCATAAGCCATGCCGCCGGTGATGGAACCGTCGCCGATGATGGCCACCATCTTCTTGTCCTCGCCGCGCAGCTGCGAGGCGATCGCCATGCCCAGTGCCGCGCTGATCGAGGTGCTGGAATGGCCGACGCCGAAGGCATCGTATTCGCTCTCGTCCCGCGCCGGAAAGGCCGACACCCCGCCCAGGGTGCGAATGGTCGGCATGCGCTCCTTGCGACCGGTCAGAATCTTGTGCGGATAGGCCTGATGGCCCACGTCCCAGACCAACTGATCGACGGGGGTATTGAACACATAATGCAAGGCCACGGTCAGTTCCACGGTGCCGAGACCGGCGGCAAAATGGCCGCCGGAAATGCTGACCGTGTGGGTCAGATAGCCGCGCACCTCGTCAGCCAGTTGCTGGAGCTGGTCCTTGGACAGTGCGCGTATGTCCGCCGGGCTGTGGATGGAATTGAGTAGAGGGAAGTCTTTGGAAAGAGCCATGTCGTTATTTATTCCTTGAAATCACCGTGCGGTGGTAGTGCAATTGGATCAGTGCGTGCGCTCGATGATGTAAAGCGATAGTTCGCGCAGCAGGTCGGCTTCGCTGCCAAATCCCGTTAAGCTTTCGACCGCTTGTTCGTGCAATTCCTGGGCTTTTTGTTTGGCGCCAGCCATGCCCAATAGCGCAGGGTAGGTCGGTTTGTCGTTATCGATGTCCTTGCCCTGAGTCTTGCCGAGTGTCGCGGTGTCGGCTTCGATGTCGAGAATGTCGTCTTTGACCTGGAACGACAAGCCTATGCATTTGGCATAGTGATCTAGTTTCTTGGCGACGCAAGGATCCAGATCGGGTTTGGATAATGCCGCCAGATTGACGCTGGCGCGGATCAGGGCGCCGGTCTTGTGGATATGCATGTTTTCGAGTTCCGGCAGCGTCAATTTGCGGCCGACGGAGCCGAGATCGATGGCTTGACCGCCCACCATGCCTTGAGAGCCGCTGGCGCGGGTCAATGCCGTGATCATCTTCAGGCGAGCCGTGGCATCGACGGTGATGCCGGGGTCGTTGGCCAGAATTTCAAACGCCAGCGCCTGCAGCGCGTCACCGGCCAAAATGGCGGTGGCCTCGTCATAAGCCTTGTGACAGGTCGGTTTGCCGCGGCGCAGATCATCGTTGTCCATGGCTGGCAGATCGTCGTGAATCAGCGAATACACATGGATGAATTCTACCGCGCAAGCCGGCGCATCGAGCAGATCTTCACTCAAGCCCAAAGCCTGGCCGGTTGCATAAGTTAATAAAGGGCGGGTGCGTTTGCCGCCGTTCAATACGGAATAACGCATGGCCTGATGCAAGGTTTGTGGCAGAATGTTTTCGGCAGGCAGACGGGCGTCCAGCGCGCGCTCGACGCGTTCTTGGCAGACGGTTAGGTAGGCTTTCAATTTACTCATCGTTAAATGGCTCCAGGGTTTGTTGGCCGTTTTTTTCTAATAGGATCTGCACTTTCTGTTCGGCTTCCTGCAACGCTTGCTGGCAAGTCCGGGTCAGTTTGATGCCGCGTTCGAAGGATTTTAAGGATTCCTCCAGGGAAATATCGCCACGCTCCATTTGTTCGACCAATTTCTCTAGTTCTTCCATCGCCTCCTCAAATTGGGATGCGCTTTTTCTTCTCGACATATAATGTAACTAGCAGTGCTCAAAATGACCGAGCATTATAGTATGAATTTAACGCAAACGATGACTAACAATGAGTAACGAATATAACGCCGCCGCGATCGAGGTGCTGAGCGGATTGGACCCGGTGCGCAAACGTCCGGGCATGTACACCGACACGACACGGCCGAATCATTTGGTTCAAGAAGTGGTGGACAACAGTGTGGACGAGGCTTTGGCCGGCTACGCCAAAAGCATAGAAGTTACCTTATTCAAGGACGGTTCGATCAAGGTCGTCGACGACGGTCGCGGGATGCCTGTGGATATCCATCCCGAACAAGGCATTCCCGGTGTCGAGGTGATCCTGACCCAGCTGCACGCCGGCGGCAAGTTTTCCAACAAGAATTATCAGTTTTCCGGTGGCTTGCACGGCGTCGGCGTGTCGGTAGTCAACGCCTTATCTGAGAAATTGTTGGTCGAGATCAAGCGCGGCGGCGGGGTTTATCAAATGGAATTCGCCGGTGGTGACAAAGTCGGCGACTTGCAACAAACCGGCACGGTCGGCAAAAACAACACCGGCACCAGCGTACATTTTTGGCCGGACGGTAAATATTTCGATTCCAATCGAGTGTCCGTCAGCAAGCTGAAGCATGTATTGCGGGCCAAGGCGGTATTGTGTCCTGGCCTGACAATCGTGTTGGTTTCCGAACTGTCCGATGAAAAATTCGAATGGTGTTACCAGAACGGTTTACAGGAATATTTGCTGGATCGCGTCGGCGACGCCGAGATTTTCCCGCAGCCGCCGTTCATGGCCAACATGGTGGCCAGCAACGAGGCAGTGGAATGGGGCATCGTCTGGACGACCGATAGCTTGCCTGAAGCGGTCGCGGAGAGTTATGTCAATCTGGTGCCCACCGCCCAGGGTGGCACGCACGTCAATGGCTTGCGCGCCGGTTTGACCGAGGCGATCAGGGAGTTCTGCGATTTTCGCAATCTGCTGCCACGCGGCGTCAAGATTGCGCCGGAAGACGTTTGGGAAAACTGCCATTTCGTGTTGTCGGTGAAGCTGGAAGATCCGCAATTCTCCGGGCAAACCAAGGAACGCTTGAGTTCGCGCGAATGCGTGACCTTCGTCTCCGGCGTCGCCAAGGATACCTTCAGCTTGTGGCTGAATCAGCACCCGCAGGAAGGTGAGAAAATCGCCGAAATCATCCTGGCCAGCGCGCAGAAACGCCTGAAATCAGCCAAGAAAATCGTGCGCAAAAAAATCACCGCCGGTCCCGCCTTGCCCGGCAAACTGGCGGATTGCTCGGCGCAAGACATCAGCCGTACCGAGCTGTTCCTGGTGGAGGGCGATTCGGCCGGTGGCTCGGCCAAGCAGGCGCGCGACCGCGAATATCAGGCCATCATGCCGCTTAGGGGCAAGATTTTGAACACCTGGGAAGTCGATTCCAACGAAGTGATGGCGTCGCAAGAAGTGCATGACATCGCAGTGGCCTTGGGCATAGAGCCGGACAGCGATGACTTGCAAAATCTGCGTTACGGTAAAATCTGCATTCTGGCCGACGCCGATTCCGATGGTAACCATATTGCCACGCTGATTTGTGCCTTGTTTTTCCGTCATTTCAAAGCCTTGGTCAAGGCTGGCCATGTGTTCGTGGCAATGCCGCCCTTATATCGTATCGATGTCGGCAAGAAGGTGTTTTATGCCCTGGACGAATCGGAGCGCCTGGGCGTGCTGGCGCGCATCGAAGCCGAAAAACTCACCGGTAAGGTCAATATCCAGCGATTTAAAGGTTTGGGTGAGATGAATCCGTCGCAACTGCGGGAAACCACGATGAACCCGGATACTCGCCGGCTGGTACAACTGACCATCGCCGAAAACGACGAAACCTTCGAACGCATGGATTTATTGTTGGCGAAAAAACGCTCCTCCGATCGCAAGAGCTGGCTGGAAGACAAGGGTAATCTGGCGGAGGTTTTGTAAGATGGGTTATAACCTGGCCCGACGGGGTGGCCTGATAACAACGACAACGGAAACATCATGATAGAAATCGGCAAAATCAATAGGCTGACCATTGCCAAAAAGCTCGACAATCAGTGTTATCTGGATGGTGGTGAACTCGGCGAACTGGTATTGGTGGATGTTGCGAACGCCGCGCGTCAAATCGGCGATAACGTCGAAGTTTTCGTTTATATCGACGGCAAAAACCAAACCGTAGCCACCACGCAAAAACCCAAGGCCCAGGTCGATGAAGTGGCCTGGCTGAAGGTGGTGTCGCTGAGCCACGCTGGCGCGTTTCTGGATTGGGGCTTGCCGAAGGATTTGTTGTTGCCGTTCAGCGAACAAAAAGGCAAGCTGGTGGAGGGGCGCTCTTGTCTAGTGCGTTTGTTTCTGGATGAAAACAATCGCATCGCCGCGTCCATGCTGTTGGACGATTTCATTCAGGATGAGGCTTTTTATTATAAGGAGGGGCAGGCGGTGGAATTGATCATTGCCGACTTCACCGAGTTGGGTTTCAAGGCCGTGGTCGATCATAAATACTGGGGCGTCTTGTACAAAAACGAGGTATTCCAGCCTTTGAAACGCGGCCAGCAACTGACTGGCCATATCAAGAAAGTCCGCCCTGATCATAGGCTGGACTTGATTCTGGGTCAGGAAAAATACGGCGAAAAAGTCGATGCGACCTCGGCCAAGATTTTGGCTGTGCTGGCAAAACATGGCGGCCATATCGCGCTGACCGATAAGAGTCCGCCCGAGATGATTTATGACACCTTCGGCGTCAGCAAAAAGGTTTTCAAACAGGCGATTGGCGGGCTTTATAAACAGCGGAAGATCGTCATCGAAGAAAAGGGTATTCGCTTGAGCGAAACCCCATGAGTCATGCGGTGCCGTTAGCGATTTGCGTCGCTAACGGCATCGCGGATAGGATTAAAACTCGAGTCTGGCGCCTAGCATCAATTTGTTGCTGTTGATGCTGGTGTAACTCTGTAAAGTTTCGTAGGCCAAAAATGCCGAAATACCACCGGCAAAGACGCTGGATACTTCCGCGCCGAAGGTATAGTAGTCGCGGCTGGGCCCGTCGCTGGTCATGATGAAGCTTTGGCCGCTGGGATCGTTGACAAAACCGGTTTCGATTTGGCGTCCGCCATCCATGAATTGATGATGCCATTCGCCACGCAATTGCGGAATCAAAACTCCCCAAGGAAAACTGAAGGCGTAAGCGGTTTGAATGCCGACGGTCGAGGTCAGCGACTCGATGTTCTGCTTGCCGAATCTCACCGCGTAAGGACTACCTGACTCGCTGTAACTGTCGATGTCCAGATTCATGTATTCGCCTCTCGCATAAGGGGCAATGGTCCAGGCATCGATGTTGAAGTCATAGCCGCCGCCCCAGCTGAAGGCGTACTGGCCGCCTTCTGGCGAAGCCTTGGCCACGGAAGATTCACCGTTATAGGTAATGTTGCGGCGGGTATCGTAGGCAAAGCCGCCATAAGAGGCCGTGGCTTCGACATGAGCCGCGTCGGTGATGTGATAAGCGGTATAAATCGTACCGGTGTACGTGTCATTGACGGTTTCGCCGCGGCCGCCGTCGAAATCGGCGGTGTTGTGGCGATAGGCAAAAGATCCGCCGGCTACCCAGTTATCGAAAATCCGGTAATCGGCGCCAAAAACGAAGTTGTGATTATCGAACTCAAAGCCGGGTTGGCTGAAAGTGGTATCGCGCGAGCCGAAATCGCTGTCGATTTTGCTCCAAAAATTCAACGGCGGAAAATCGATGTCGCCGGCACCGCCCCCACGGCGGCCCTGTTGTCTTAAACCAAAATAGTCCGAAGGTTGTGTGATTTTACCGCCATTGACGCGTGTGGCCAACGAACCCATTGCGAAGATTTGGTCCGGCGTAATGCTAACGGTATTGGCATCACAAGGTGTATCGTAGGAGGAACTGGAGTATTCGTAGTGGGTAGTGGGTGTTTCGGTGATTTCAAAGTTTGTCGGGATCTGATAATCGATGGGTACTTCGCTGCCGCCGCCATTCAAGTTTGATAAGTAACTGGATAGCGCGCTGCTGGCTGCCAGTTGATTGGCGTTGCAACTGGCAGCGGCTTCGCCGGCAACCACCATCGTGGTCAAACCCAGGGCGAGTTGAATGAGTCGGGATTTTGACTCGAAGTGGTGATAAGGATTGCGGGCACTGCTATGGCTTGTTGACTTAAACATCTGATTCTCCCAAGAATTTTTCTGAAACATTATAGTTCAAGTTTGGCGTGGCAGCGAGAGCGCTTATTGGCTCGCGCGGAGTTTTTCCCGCAAACTCAGCAAGCCCTTGTGTGAAGGATTGGCTTCCAAACCTTCTTGGACTTTTTTTAGGGCCGTGGAGCGGTCGCTTTTTTCATAGGCCTCCCAGGCCTGTTGCTCCAACATGTCGGCAATTTTCAGAATGCCGCTGGTTGCCGGCTGATTGTAGGGGTCGATTTTCAGAATTTCCCGGTAGGCCCACAACGCATTGCTGCCGGTGGGCGCGGTTAAATAACCGACATCGGCATGAATGCTGGCCAATTCCAGAAGATCATTGATTTTTTGTTGCTGCTCCGGTGCTATTTGTACCGCGACCTTGGGGGCTTCGACGACAGTAGGCGGTGCAATCATGCTCAAATAGATGTTGATGGCAAACAGCGTCACCGCGACGATACCGCTACCCCACAAGCCATAAAACACTGTCGAGCGCGGGCCCAGCGCATTGATGAATTCATCTATCGTCGCGGTGCGCTGTGCTTGTTGAAAAGCCAAGGCCTTTTGCAGCCCTTTCATTTGCCTGCGCGATAATTGAGGGATGGGTTTGGCTTGCAGATTGACTTCTTGGGCTTTGTCCGCCGACAAGCGGCCGAATGGGTGTTTGCCGCTCAATAGTTCATAACTGACGCAGGCCAGCGCGTAAATGTCGTCGCGCGGGTCGGGATCGCTGTTTTGCAGTTGTTCCAGGCTGGCGTAGGCCGGCGTGAACGCACCAAGGGCGCGAGCATTGAATACCGTGGCGTCTTGATGATCCTTGTCGCCCTGTTTGATCGCGCAGGCAATGCCAAAGTCCAGCACGCGCACTTCGCCGTTTTCGTCGATGAACACGTTGCCGGGTTTGAAATCGGAATGCACGATGTTTTTCTTATGGGCGTGGTGCAGCGCGTCGGCCATCGCCCGAATCAACGGCCAGGCCTGTTTGAATGGCAAGCCCGCGGAGTGTTCCTTGATCAGATGGCTGAGTGGGTGGCCGATCAGATATTCCATCGACATGAATACGTGGCCGCCGTCGCGATCGAAGTCGTAGACCTTGATGATGTTGGGATGCGCCAGGGTCTGCGCCCGCTTGGTTTCTCGTTGCAGCGACACCAGTGCCATCGGATTGGCCTGAAAATCCTGATTCAGTACTTTCAAGGCCACGTAGGGGTCTTTATCGGCGGCTTCGATTTTGCGCAAGTCGGTGGCCTTGAACACCATGCCCATGCCGCCGACACCCAATAACTGTTGCAACACGAAGCGGTTTTTCAGGGTGCTGCCTACGCTGAGCTCTTTATGCGCTTGTTGTTCCTGTAAGCCTCTAAGCAGCGATTCGGTATCCATGCCTGTCTTGTTGAGGGACCCGGTTTTCGTGGCGGCTTGAATCCGGGTGGCGTCGTCTATCGGGACGGGGCTTGCCTTGATCGTCGAATCTTCCGGCGCATGGGTGACATGGGTTTTATCGTCCAGTTCGGCGACAAGTGCGGCGTGGATTTGCGGCGGAAGTTTTCCGGATCGAAATTCGGCTTCCAGCCTCTGCCTGGCTGCGATCAGTTCAGGCCCGCCTTGGCGTGCTGTTTCCCTGACGACTTGCAACAATTCGTCAAACCGGATTTGTGACTGCTGGAAAGCGGTTAATGCTGTGTCTAGTGAGTTCATGGAGACATCGGCCATAGAAGGAAGGGAGGATTTTAGCCGAAACTTGCAATGGACGTCGGTCTACGCTAGCTGGCATGGCTTATGCTGAACGGCTGTTGTTAATCGCCAGCCTATGCCGAAAACAGGCTATCCTTAATCCCAGTGATAATTTCCACGGAGGTTTACCCTAATGAAGCGCTTTTGCATATACACAATGCTCAATGTGCTGGTCGTGGGCTGCGCCAGCGATCCCGAACTACCGCCACCGCCGCCGCCAACCCTCGTCAATTTGCAAATCGAAGCTTCCGCCAATTTGAATGCAGACAGCAACGGCAATGGCGCTCCAGTGATGCTGAGAGTTTATGAATTGCGCGAGCAGAGCAATTTCAGCGCCGCCGATTTTTTTGCGCTGTACGATAACGAACAGGCTACCTTGAGCGCCGATCTGGCGCGCAAGCAAAATTTGTTACTAAAGCCCGGCGAGACGAAAAAACTGACAATTAAACCCGATGACGATGTCGCCTCTGTCGGTTTTTTCGCGGCGTTCAGACAATTGGATAGCGCGCGATGGCGAGCCATTGCCGAGGTCCAGCCGCATCAAACGCAAGATTACCGGGTAAAACTGATAGACAACCAATTGACGGTGGAAGCGATCCAGCCAGCGGCAAGTGCGCCGCAGGAACCTTGAAGGTTTTCATCGGCCGGCCGGTGGCGGACGAGTCGGGACAGCAGTCCTCGGTTGTTTATTTTTACTGCTTTTTGGGGGCAGGGGAGCGTTTTTCGATGCCTGCCGTAAATCCCTCCCTGCTGCCGACATCTCCGAAAATCGCTACCCAATGCCCTTTTTCGTTAAATTGGGAAGGGTTGGAGTCAAGCAGCAATTCTCAATTTAAGCGGAGCAATATAATTTTTCTCAGCGAGGGATTGGAATGTCCAGGCCATCAAGCATAAATTCCATCAAATGTTGCCAGCTATCAAAACAGACATAACGGGTGATTGCCCTTAAATCGTTAAAAAACGTCTTCCGGCTGGACAGTTCTTCGCGCAGCAAGCAATAACATCGATCGAACCATTGCAGCAACGTATGAACCAGAAAAGCCAGTATGATCAAGCTGGCTAACAAGGCCGCGAGATGTTTTTTACCGTGCCCGAAGTTATGCGCGAAGTGATACCCTTTGGTTTTCAAGGTGTTGTTATTTTCGTTTTCGATCTTCCAGCGCGTACGACCGGTGCTGACGATATCGGCCACATTGTGCGCGCCTAATGCGTAATCCGTGGCGAACGCATTGCGGTAGACGAGATGACCTTGTTCATCGATGACCTCGATTTCGCACCAATTCACCAATAGGGCATCGTCGCTGTCGCGTAACGGCACTTGCTGAGCGATGCGGTAGCGTTCGGTCAATCGTTTCTTGCCTGTCCAGTGGCGTTTTTCTATCACTTCAACCTGCCCGAGCCGCTGAAAATCCTCGACCCACTCGTAGAGGGTTTTATGGGATTCCGGTTTGCAAACCAGGATGAAATGTCGGCCCTGTTGCTTAAGGTATTCGCAAAAAGGCTGTTTGCAATATAAATCGTCGGCTAAAAAAGTCACGTTTGCCGGCAGGTGGCTGCCTTCGCGCTCCAACCAGCGTCGCGCGGCCGCCAACTCATAATCCTGCTTATCGCTCCCGTCTTGCGGTGCGATAAATTCGGGGGCCAACGGAATGACATCCGCCTGATGTGGGGAAACGATTACCGGGGTAACCGCGCTGTGAGCATACTGAACAACTCCCGTCTTTAGCGTCTTCGTCGAGCAGCATTCGCAATGAATCTTCTGCGAACTAAAATACTCCACCCCATCCAAGGCTACCAGTACACTATCCTCCAGCACTTGGAATTCTTTGAGTTTGCCTTGCGCTTCCAATGCCTGCAGCACCCATCGGTACAGCGGCCATAGAGCGTCGGGCGACACGGCATCCAGCAGATTCCGAATCTGGTTGTCACTCGGAATCTGATAAACGCCAAATAGACTGTGGGCGTTATTTTGGCCGCGTTCTTTTTGCATTGTCCGCTGATGCTCCAGAAACGAGGGTGATTGCATGAAAAACACCGAAAACGCGCTAAGCGCCGCATCGGACATAGTGTATTTCTGGTAAACACCCGTCCCACTACGACCGTCGGGCAATGTTTCGAAGACTTGCCTGATTCGCTCGATCAAGCGGGCTTGCGTGAATTGTTCGTTTTCTTTAAAAGGGTGAGCCATCGTCCGTGAGCTGTTATGAAAAAATCAGCTCAGTTTACCAGCATCGGCTAAATTGAGAATTGCTGGGAGTCAAGAAGGCTATTTGTCGCTATCGCGGTTTTCTGCTATTTTCGCTCGAGTCATTAACACAACGACAAGGCGGCCCTATGCCTGTGAAACTTTTTAACACGCGGAAATTGGTACTCGCCATTTCGACGATTTTATTGGCATCTTGCGCCCATGAGGCGAGCAAGGAAGAAATCGCCAAGGCTACCGAGGGATTTGCGATTCAGGACACCAATAAATTGTTCGTGGTCGATTGCCTGCTACCGGGACAGGTACGTAAATTGGGCTCGCAGATGACCTATCTGAGTCAGCGCCGGCCGGTGCGCACTACCGCGGCCGATTGCGAGGTAAGGGGGGGAGAGTACGTTGCTTACGACAGGGCTAATTACGCCAGTGCATTGAAAATCTGGTTGCCCAAGGCGCAGGAGGGCGATGCCAGCGCCCAGCTTTATGTGGGTGAGATTTTTGAAAAGGGCCTGGGCGCCCAGGCTGATTATCAGGCCGCGGCCCAATGGTATGAAAAGGCCGCCAACCAGGGTAATTTCCAAGCGCAATTGAATTTGGGGCATTTGTACGAAAAGGGTTTGGGCGTGCCGGAAAACAAGGAAACCGCGATGCGCTGGTATCGGAAGTCGGCGGGGCTGGATGAGGCCGGTTTGCAATTTACGCCGGCGGTCGAGACTCAAACCGTACAACCGGTGCAAGCCACAAGTGGCCAGGTGGAAAGCGAGCTTGCCGCGCTACGACAGGAAGTGGCGGAATCCAGACGGGAAGCCGAACAGTTGCGTGAGCAGTTGAAAAATACTCGTGAACAGGCTTTGGAGCAGCAGGAAAGTTTGAGGAAGGCGCAGGACGAATTGGAAGCGCTACGGACCACGTTGCAGCAGCAAAAATCCGAAGCCCCCGCGGATTCCAGTGAAATACGAGCTCTGGAGCAACAGTTGCGGGAAAAGGAGGAACGGCTGAAATCGCAACAGGCAAAATTGGGAAGCTTGACCCAGACTCTGAGTGCGGAGCGCAAACGCATGGCGCGTGAACTGGAAACGGCTCGTAAGGAAAAAACGCCCGTTTCGGTGGCCGAGGGCGCGAAAAACGACCTGGAAAACCGCCTGAATGAGAAAATCGAAGCCTATCAAGCTCAATCGGCCGAGCTCACGACTTGGTTGACTGCCGACAAAAAAATCGATCGGACCCAAATCGACGCGCGCAAATCGGCGTTACAGCAGCAGGCGCGCGAGATTGCCAGCCTGAAGGAAAAGTTGGAGCAACAAGCCCCAACGCAATTGGCGATGGGCAATGGACCGGCTATCGAATTGCTGGAGCCCGCCGTCACGGTGACCCGTGGTATTCCCAGCATCCAGTTCACACTCGGCGAAGCCAGCAAGCGCTTGGTCGGACGTGTCGATACCAAAGCCGGTCTGAATAAGGTTTTGTTGAACGACAAACCGCTCGAAGTCGATAGCGAAGGCCGTTTTCAGACCGACGTGAGACTGCAGGATAAGGAAACCTTGATACGCATTGTGGCGACCGACAAGAAAAATCACAGCAGCGATTTGAGCGTGCGTTTGTTTGCCGCCGAATCCGCCGAACAACCCAGTTTTGCCGGCACCACAACCGGCGATGTGCAGCGCGCGGGAGACATCCAGTTTGGCAATTTTTACGCGTTGATCATCGGTAACAACGATTATGCCAGCTATCCCGATCTGCAGACACCGACTACCGATGCCAAGAGCCTTGAGGTCTTGTTGCGCGAGCGTTACGGCTTCAAGACCAAATTACTATTGAATGCCAACCGGCATGCCATCATGTCGGCCCTGAACGAACTGAACCAGAAATTGACCGACAAGGATAATTTGCTGATTTACTATGCCGGTCATGGCGAGATCGATGCGAAATCGCAGAGCGCTTACTGGCTGCCGGTGGATGCCGAGGCCGGTAACTCGGCCAACTGGATTTCCAGTCAAAGCATCACCGAATACCTCAGCATCATGCAGGCCAGGCATGTGATGGTGGTGGCCGATTCCTGCTATTCCGGCGCGTTGACAGGCTCTGCGGTGGCGAAGTTGCCGGAAGGCATGGATGCCGCCAAGCGGGAACGCTGGCTCAAAGCGATGAATAGCCGCAAGGCGCGCACCGTATTGACCTCGGGCGGCGTCAAACCGGTCATGGATACCGGCGGCGGTGCGCATTCGGTATTCGCCAATGCCTTTTTGAAGGTCTTGCGCGGCAATAAACGCATCATCGAGGATTATGATATTTTTCGTGACGTGGCCCGGCAGGTCAAAGCCTCGGCGTCCAGAGCGGGTTTCGAACAGAATCCGCAATATGCTCCGTTGCAGCATGCCGGACACGAAGGCAGCCCGTTCATTTTCGTTCCCGAAGCCTAATCCGAGTACGATGCGATCGACAGGACAGATATAAGCCATGGCATTGATACTCAGAACCACCCGCTACAAAGGATTGCCGCCCGGTCAGGAAATCAGCGCTCAATTCGACACCCATGACGGTACCATAGGGCGCGCGCCCAACAATCATTTGGTATTACCCGACCCGGAAAAATTCATTTCCAGGCTGCATGCCACCATCGTTTTCGAAGGCGGGCAATACTTCATTCAAGACAGCAGCACCGGCGGCACCTATCTCGATGATGGCGATACTCCGCTGCAGCAGGCGCGGTCACCGTTGCGCGATGGCCAGAGATTGCGGATAGGCGAATATGAATTAAGCGTTTCTATAACCGATGCCGTGCCCGAGTCGACTTTTACCGGCATTGAGGTACCGGTGCGACAGTTGGACATGGCCGATAGCCAAATTTTGCAGGAGCCGTTCGCGCAACCGAAACCGAGCGAGCCGACGGCGGATTTCTTCTCCAGCTTCATCGAGCAGCCGGAATCCGCGCCGGTGCATGAAAGTTTCATTCCACCCGAGGTTGTTGCCGCGCCGTCGGCGGCACCCATCGATGATTTGGATTTTGGCGATTTGCTTTCCAAATTAGAAGAATTGCCCGGCATGGGCGGTGGCGCGCCGGCGGCAAAACCGCAGCCGCCGGAACTGCCGTCGCTGCCGGATGACTTTTTTGCCGAGGAAGCCGAGCCGGTTCAAAGCCCGCCGCCACCGGCGGAGACCGAACCCGCGTTTGCCTTTTCCGAACCGGCCGAAAATTTACCGGAGCGGCCTGCCGGCGATCATGCCGCTTTCGATCCATTTGCGATGCCTGAGCCCGCCGTTTCTCGGGAACAGCCGGAACAACCGATCTTTGCCGAGCCGGTCGAGCAAGTCCGGGCCACCGACCAAATCCAGCCACTGGAGCCACTGGATGCGCAACCGCAGCCCAGGCAAGCGATTGATACGCCGGCTGTTCAGGCGCCGGTTGCCGAAGGCCATTCGACGAAACCGATGCCGGCGCATACGGCTACCCCGCCGGGCGACGACCGCTTGTTGCGCGAATTTTTGGCCGGTGCCGGCATCAACGATCCCGGTTTGGTTGCTCCCGAACAGTGGCCCGCGCTGATGAGAACTTCCGGCGAGTTGCTGCGCGGCATGGTTGATGGCCTGATGCAGGTGTTGCGCGCGCGCGCCGAGTTGAAAAGCCAGTTTCGCGTTTCCGTCACCACGATGCGTTCGGTCGACAACAATCCCCTAAAATTCACGCCCAATGTCGACGATGCGATGAAACTGATTCTGTCGCCGACCAATCCGGGATTTCTGCCGCCGAAGCAGGCCGTCAAAGAAGGTTTTAGCGACATCATGAATCATCAGATCGCGATGACGGCCGGTATACAGGCGGCTTTGGCCGACGTGCTGCGCAGCTTCGATCCGCAATTGATCGAAAAGACGCATGGTGAAGGCGTGCTGTTCCAGAAAAAAGCCAAATGCTGGGACTATTACGTCGAAAAATATCCTCAGTTGAAAGCCGTGGCGCAGGAGGAGTTTTTCGGCGAGGCCTTTGCCGATGCCTATGAAAAACAAATGCTGCTGCTGAGCCGGTCAGTCCACAAACCCTAAGCGTCGCTGCTTTACAGCCTAGAACCACAACCTATGTCAGAAAATAATCGAGTCGTCTGGTCGGAGGGCATGTTTCTTCGCCCTCAACATTTTCAGCAACATGATCGCTACTTTGAAAATCTGTTGCGCGGTTTGTCGCAAGGCGTCAGGGCTTACGCCTGGGGCTTTTCTCGTTTGAAACTCGATCAAACCTGTCTGGCCATCGGCAAGCTGGGTTTGACTGAATGCAGCGGGGTGTTTCCGGACGGCACGCCGTTCGATTTGCCGCAAGACGACGATTTGCCGTTACCGCTGGAAGTGCCGGAGAACGAAAAAGCCAGCGTGGTTTATCTGGCGTTACCGCTTCGGCGTTCCGACGCCAATGAGGTCGATAGCGAGTCTTACCCGGACAACATGGCGCGCTATAGACTTAGCGAGCGGCAAGTGCGCGATAACAACAGCGGTGCCGATGGTCGCTACGATGTGCAAATCGGCGCGTTGAAACCTCGTTTGATGTGCGATAGCCAGGAGCGCTCGGGTTACGTCTGTCTTGGCGTGGCCCGCATCATTGAAATGCGTGCCGACAAAAGCGTGATTCTGGACGAAAACTACATTCCGCCGGCCGTGCATTGCGCCAGTGCCGGTATTCTCGGCGGTTTCGTCCGTGAATTGCAGGGCTTGTTCCATACCCGCGGCGAGGCCTTGGCCGCGCGGGTCGCGGGTAGCGGCCAGGGGAGTGGGGTCGCGGAGATCGCTGATTTCATGTTGTTGCAGATGATCAACCGTTATCAACCCTTGCTGGCACATTTGGCCCATGCCGCCACGCTGCATCCGGAAGAGCTTTTTCAATGGTGCCTGCAAATCGCCGGCGAATTGTCGACGTTTTATCGCCCCGGCAAGCGCCCCCTCGCTTTTCCGGATTACCGGCACGACGACCTCAAGGCCAGCTTCATGCCGCTGATCGACGAGTTGCGCGGCTTGTTGAGCATGGTGCTGGAGCAAAACGCGGTGCAATTGCCGCTGGCGGAAGTCAAGCCGGGCGTGTATGTCGCGAAACGGCCGGAACTGAATTTGCTGGAGGGCGCGATTTTCGTGCTGGCGGCCAAGGCCCAAGTGTCTTCCGAGCTGATTCGCTCCCATTTTCCGCCGCAAGTCAAAATCGGCCCGGTCGAAGACATTCAGCAACTGGTCAGATCGGCCTTGCCTGGCATCAATATTCAGGCTCTGCCGGTGGCGCCGCGGCAAATTCCTTACCATGCCGGCTATTCGTATTTTGAATTGAACAAGCAAAGCGAGTTGTGGAGCAAGATGGCGGTGTCCGGCGGTTTCGCGATTCATATCGGCGGCAGTTTTCCGGAACTGGAACTCGAGTTTTGGGCGATTAGAAAAGGTTGAATGCCATGAATCAAAACGATCCTTTCGGCTCCTTCGAAGATAGTGACAGAACCGTGATCCGGCCGATGCCGGGCGGTCGGCGGGCGGCTTCGCCACCGAGCCCTCAAGCCCCAGCCTACAGCCCCCCACCTTCATCGGCCCCAAGTTTAAGCCCCCCGCCGACGGCAACATTGATCACTGGCGAGTTTCAGGAAAACGTCATGGTATCGGCGGCGGCATCGATGATTTCGCTGGCCAGTCGCTTGCGGCAAACCGCGGTTTATCCTGCGATCGCCGAATTACGCCAGCGCTTGTCCGCCGAAGTCAGCGGCTTCGAAAATCGGCTGCTGCAGGCCGGGCTGGGAGCCGATGTGACGAGGATGGCGAGCTATGCCCTTTGCAGCTTCCTGGATGAAACCATACTGAACACGCCTTGGGGCGCGCAAAGCGATTGGGGGCATCAAAGCCTGCTGATTTCGTTTCATAAGGAAGCCTGGGGCGGCGAGAAATTTTTCGACATCGTCGGTATGCTGGTCAAACAACCCGCGCAAAACCTGCCTCTGATCGAATTGGCCTACCTGTTCTTGAGCCTGGGTTTTCAAGGCAAGTTCCGCATTCTGACCAATGGCTTGAACGAGCTGGAAAAATACCGGCTGGAGTTGTATCAGCTGATACAACGGGTCAAGGGCGATTACGAACGCGAGTTGTCGCCACGCTGGCAGGGCTTGCGCGATGTGCGTAACGCCCTGGTGCGTTATGTGCCGCTGTGGGTGGTGGGCGCCGTGTTAGGCGTCGCCTTGATCTTGGCCTATATCGGATTTGTCGTGGCCTTGAATGCGCGTTCCGACCAATTGTTTTCGGATGTGTTCGCGCTGGGTAAACAGCCGATCGACATCGCGCAGGCCATGCCGGTCGTCAAACCGCCGGTACCGGGCAGGCGCGAACGATTCAAGCAAATCCTGGCCACGGAGATTGCCGCCAACATGGTCGAAGTGGTCGATGACCGCTTGCTGCGCGTGCGCAATTCCTTTGCATCCGGCAGCGATCAGCTGAAAGCGGAATTCGATCCGATGTTGAAGAAAATCGCCGATGAACTGGTGGCTGGCAACGACAACTTACTGGTCACGGGCCATTCCGACAATGTACCGATTCGTTCCGCGCGTTTTCCTTCCAACTGGCATTTGTCCACCGCGCGGGCCAAATCGGTCAGCGACGATCTGCTCAAGTCTGCGCCGGCGTTGAACGGCAAAATCCGTTTCGAAGGGCGCGCCGACAGCGAACCGCTGGTGGCGAACGATACCGCAGAACATCGGGCGATCAATCGTCGTGTCGATTTACTGATTCAGTGAGAGCGTAAATGGGTAAGCTCAAAGCATTTTTTACCAATATCTGGGTCATCCAGTTTCTAGGCTTGCTGGCTTTCAGCATTCTAATTTGGCTAGCAGGGCCTCTGATTGCGATTGCTGGGCATGTACCCTTGGAAGCGGAGTTGCCCAGGATTTTGCTAATCGCGGGTTTGTTTGTGGTGTGGGTGATTTATCGCTTGCTGATGCAAATTCGCGCCAGCAGCACCGAAAAGCAACTGGTGCAGCAATTGGTGGCCTCGGATGTCGATCAGGTCGCGCTGGCCTCGGCCGATGAAGTGGATATGCTGCGCAAGGGCTTTGAAGAAGCATTGACGCTACTCAAGCAATCGCGGGCGGAAGCCAAAAAAGGCGGACAGTTTATTTATCAATTGCCCTGGTACGTGATCATCGGTGCGCCGGGGTCTGGCAAAACCACGGCTCTGGTCAATTCCGGCTTGCATTTTCCCTTGGCGGAAAAGTTGGGCAAGCATGCCATCAAAGGCGTCAGCGGGACGCGTAATTGTGATTGGTGGTTTGCCGATGATGCGGTGTTTTTGGATACCGCCGGCCGCTACACGACGCAAGAGAGTCATCAGGCGGTCGATGCGGCCGGTTGGGCCGGATTTTTGAACCTGATCAAAAAGCACCGGCCTTTAAGGCCTTTGAACGGCGTTATCATCGCCACCAGCGTGTCCGACTTATTGCAACAGTCCGAACGGGAGCGGGCTGAGCACGCCAAGGCGGTGCGTACCCGCATTATGGAGTTGTATCAACAATTGGGCGTGCGCTTGCCAGTTTATCAACTGTTTACCAAAACCGATCTGGTCGCCGGCTTTAGCGATTTCTTTGCCGATCTGGCGCCGGAGCAGCGGGCGCAGGTCTGGGGGGAAACTTTTTCCGCCACCACCTTGCAGGGCGATCACGATGTATTGGCGCAGTTTGCGAGTGGTTTTTCCGAGTTATTGCAACGTTTGCAAGTGCGAACCTTGAAACGTATCCAGGACGAGCGCGATATTCAACGCCGCGCGGCGATTGTGGACTTCCCGCAGCAAATAGCCTTGTTGAAACCGGCAATGATGGATTTCTTGCAGGCCACTTTTATGCCTAACCGTTATGAAGAGCCGGTGTTGTTGCGGGGAATTTACTTTACCAGCGGCACGCAGGAAGGCACGCCCATCGATCGGGTGTTGGGCATTCTGGCGGGAGCCTTTCATCTGGACAGGCAAACCGTGCCGATGTATAGCGGTCAGGGCAAGAGCTTTTTCCTGACCCGTCTGCTGAAGGACGTCTTGTTTCCGGAAGCCGAACTAGCCGGGCAGGACCCGGTATTGGCCAAACGCACCCGCTTGTTGCAACTGGCGGCTTATGTCGGCGCTGGCTTGTTTTTCGTGCTGATGATGGGGCTGTGGACCGTCAGTTATTTCAAAAACCAGACCGCCTTGGATAAAGTCCAGGAACAGATCGCGCAATATCATGCGATCAAAATCAGCGGCAACGATACACAAGGCAATTTCAATGCCTTGCTGCCGCGCTTGAATAGCCTTTTGGCGATTCGCGATATTTATCAAGACAGCGGTTTTCTGTCCGGTTGGGGGTTGTCACAAGGCGACAAAATTCAAGCTGCCGCCAATCATAGCTATGAACAGCTGCTCCGCGACTATTTTCTGCCGGCAGTCCTGACGCGCCTGAAGGAGCGCATGCAGGGGCAGGAAGGCAACAAGCAGGAGGTACTGTATCAATTGCTGAAAGTGTATTTGATGTTCAATCAGACCGATAAAATGGATCGATCCATGGCCGTAGCCTGGATACGCGCCGATTGGGACAGGCAATACGCGACCGATCCGCAGGCCTTGGGGCAACTGGTCACGCATTTGAACCACCTATTGGATATGCAGTTGCAGCCGGTTCAAGTCGATGACAATTTTGTCGCCGCAGTGCGCAGTAAATTGATGCAAGTGCCGTTGATTGGGCAAATTTATTCCCGCTTCAAAACCGAAGCCTTGCTGGATCAAAGCCATGATTTACGCCTGAGTAAGGCCTTGGGGCCGGATGCCGGCCGAGTGTTTGTAATGTCCGACGGCAAGGATGTTTTAAGCTATACCATTCCAGGACTGTTCACGGCCTATGGTTATACCGAGCTGTTCTTGAAGAAAAGCCGTGATTTTGTCAAAGACGCGGTCGAGCAGAACTGGGTCTTGGGTAGTCAGGCCAAGCTGGAAACCCTGCAAATCGAGCAGCTTCATCGTGAACTGAAAAAACTGTATTTGAACGAATACCAGGCGGCCTGGACGGATTTACTGGCTAAAATCAAATTGCAATCGGCCTTATCGACCAATCAGACCACGCAGATTCTGGATATATTGTCGCGCCCGGACGGGCCCTTGCATGCCTTGCTGGTAACCATCGATGACAATACCGCATTGACCCGCTTGAACCAACGAGTCAGTGACGCGTTGTCCCAGGCGGCCGGCAAAGCGGTGGAAGCCGCTGGTGACAAAGGCGGGCAGTTGTTGGAGATGGCCAAGGAAGCTGCAGGTCTTGGCGGTGAGCCTGATCCGGTGTTGGCGGTGGAAAATCGGTTTGAAGCCTTGCGCAATCTAGTCGCTGGCGGCCCCGACAAACCCAGTGCATTGGAACCCGTGTTGCAGCAATTAAAAAGTCTGCGGGATTATTTCTTGCAATTGAGCGTCGCCAACACTGGCGGACAGGCCTTGCAAAACCAGGCCAATGTTTTCAGTGGCGCCGGCATGGATGTGTTGAAACAGGCGCAGATGGAGTTTGCCCGCCTGCCCGAGCCTTTGAAGAGCTGGTTTCAAATCGTCGTCAGCAGCGGCGGGCAAAAGCTGTCTTCCGCCGCGAAGGGGCAATTGAGCGACATGGTCAAAACCGGCGTGGCCTCGCCTTGCAAGGCGGCGTTGGGCGGACGCTATCCGTTTAGCAAAAGCTCGGCGCAAGACGTGTTGCTGGCGGACTTTGCCAAACTGTTCGCGCCGGCGGGTGTGATGGATCAGTTTTTTCAAGCCAATTTGAAACCCTTCGTCGATACCAGCAAGCCCGTATGGACGGAAATGGCTTCGGAAAAGCCGCTGGGCCTGTCGCAAGCCTCGATTCGGCAATTTCAGACGGCGGCCAGGATTCGCGATGCCTTTTTCGCCGTGGGCAATATCCCGCAGGTGCAATTCGAGTTGAAGCCGCAATTGCTGGATAACACCGTCGGCACGTTTCGCTTGCAGGTCGAAGGCCAGGAGGCCGTTTACCGGCATGGGCCGGAACAAGCCGTCAGTATGAAATGGCCCGGGCCCAATCCCAGCCAAGGCGTGCGCATCGTTTTCGAGACCCTGGATGGCCGGCAAGTCAGCCGCGGCAAGGAAGGCACCTGGGCGTTTTTCAGGCTGCTGGACGAAGCCACCATCATACCCGGCAGCGCGCCGGAAAAATTCACGCTGACTTTTCAGTTACAAGGCTTCAGCGCCAGTTATGAGTTGCGGGCGGCCAGCGTCAACAATCCCTTTAATCTGCTGGAACTGCAAAGTTTCCGTTGCCCGGACGCGCTGTGAGCAGGGCGGATTCCATGGTCGGTTTTTATGGCAAGTTGCCCAGTCACGGTGATTTTTTATCCAGGCGCTTGCCCAGGCAGTTCATTGAACCTTGGGACCAGTGGCTGCAAGGTTGCATCGCCGCCAGTCGCGAACAATTGGGCCAAAGCTGGCTGGATACGTTCTTGGTCAGTCCGATTTGGCAGTTTGGCTTGACGCCGGGGTTGTGCGGCGGCGAGGCTTGGGCCGGCGTGATGATGCCGAGCGTCGATCGCGTTGGCCGCTATTTTCCGTTGACCTTGGCGGCCAAGGTCGAGGCAGCACGCTTGAATCAGTTGTTCGATCCCGCCTGCGGCTGGTTTGACGCCCTGTCCGAACTGGCGTTTTCGTCGCTGGATTACGACTTTGATTTGCAGCGTTTCGATGAGGGGTTGCAAAATCTGGACTTGAGCCGGTTTTTGCCTGCCGCTTATCGTGGTGAAGAGGTGGCTTTTGCATCCGGTTCGGCGCGACTGGCCTTTCAATTTCAATTGGTCAGTCCACAAGATACCCCGCAAGCCTTCGTGCAATTGGGCGAGCAGTTGAAGGAACGTTTCCTGGCGCGTTGCAGTTACTGGCGTTCGTCGGCCAATGAAGGTGTCGAGGCATCGCTGTTGGTATGCGAGGGACTGCCGCCGGTCGATGCCTATGTCGGTTTTTTGAAGGGCGACTGGCCACGGCATGGCTGGCAATTGTCGCGTCGATGCGTGGTGCCGGGTTATGCTGCTATTCAAGCCGAGAGGGCCGATTCCGCGGTTATGCAGCAACCACCGCCGCTACCGGATCAAGAACCAAACCTGACAGCGCAGGCCGATACTCCGCTTTCGCGGGAGGGCGGTGACGAATTTTCCTGGCAAAGTTACGGTATCACTGTCGTCGGCTTGAGGCGCAGGCTAAACGAAGACGCGATTTTGCTGCGCAACGAGGCAGGCTTGTGGGCGGTCGCCGACGGCATGGGTGGACATAGCGCCGGAGATGTCGCCAGTCAGGCCTTGGTCGATGCGCTAACCGACATCCCGGCGATCGATGATTTGGAGCACTTCAGCGAGCAAGTGGCATCCGCGCTGCATAACGTCAATCGGCAGTTGCTGCAAATGGCCAGTCGGCGCGGCTATGGCCACATCATCGGCAGTACGATCGTGGTGTTAATGATTCATGAGCGGCAATTTCGTTATCTATGGGCCGGCGATAGTCGCTTGTATCGTTATCGCCGGGGAGCGTTGGAGCAATTGACGCTGGATCATTCCTTGTACAACGAGTCCATCAGTCAGGGAAGCGCTCCGGTGGATGGCAGCGTGGAACAAGGTCGCGGCAATATCATTACCCGCGCCGTCGGCGCCGATGCGCAATTGCAGCTGGATTTTGGCCAGGGCGAGATTGAGGCCGGTGATTTGTTCTTGCTGTGCAGCGACGGCATAGACAAGGAATTGGCTCATGATGACATTGCCGGTTTGTGCTCGGATGGCTCGGTGGCGGAAATCGCCGAGCGCCTGGTGCATGAAGCGGAAAATCGGGGCGGGCGGGACAATATTTCGGTGATTGTGGTTAAGGCCTGAAACGGGGTGCTCAAAGCCTTTGGCGTCACTCCGAACGGATTGGATGAGCCTTGAACAAACGCCGGCAGAGAGACGACGGCGTTTGCAACGATCCTAGTGAATGAGCATAAAATAATCCATGCAAGTATTCGGTGTGGGTGCGGATTTATCAGCATAGTGCGAATGAATTCGCACCTGCCATTGCCGAACTTATTTCTCACACATTCCTAAGCCGACTTGGGGGTTCGCAAGGCTTTGAGTCTTTTGATTCTCATCATCGATGCGGCACCGAAAAAGCCGATGGCAAGCAAGGCTAGTTCGCCGGGTTCGGGTACGGTTATTCCGGCAGGAGGAATTGAACCATTGTCCTTGGTACGGCCTTCGGTGTAGTAAACGCTGATATGCGATACATCCTTTATTTTCTTGCCAACAGAAAAGTCAGGGGCTCTGAATGGTGATGCCCATGTTCCAGACGTGACACCAGAGCCCAGCAAATAACCAACCAGGGAAGTATCGTTGCCACCCTTGAAAATCAGCATGACATTGTCCCAATTGGTATTGTTGAACAGCAAACTGAAATCGTAAGTCCCGGACTTTCCTTCCGAGGTTCCTTCATAGCCGTCCGTGTTGCCTATCTTGCCGCCGAACAGCCAGTCGCTGGTATCGAAAAAGCCACCTGATAAATTGACCGTCATGGGATCCTGTTTCAGAAAATCTTGAGTTTGATCGCTAATCTCGCAGTCTGTCGCGCCTGAAATAAGACCAGAAATCACTCCGCTACAGTTTGTATAGGTTGCGTTTGATGGTTTGTCAGGTTTGGCGGCCTCGGCCGTGCCAGACAAAACCGCGAACAGCATGGTGGCAAGACCTAAGCTGGTTAATTTGGCGTGATTAGTGGTCGTCATTACTTTCCTCTGCTGTCGTTATTTTTCGTCGTAATTAAGCAAAATAGATGCCATTTAAATAATGACTGAAGCGATTGTAGTTCCATGATTGCGGTTGGAATGAAAAAGGTTTGGCTTTTTGCGCTGAACCCTGACTCAAGAGCAATGAGTGTGCGTTGTAACTTCATGAATTGAAAGCTAAATATTTTTTGGGTGGAAAACTTGATTTTTCGGCGGTCTTCTTCAAAAGGGCGGTGGCTCTACATGAACAAGAAAGTGTTTGGGAGGCGGTAGTGGAAAAAAATGAATGAACTTTTGCAGTAATTTGTCATTTCAACATGACACTCATGACAATTTTGTTGAGGGCTGACAACTCTGGCAGCAGCCTCGATTAACCTATAAAAATCATTGGGTCCACGAAACACACGAAAATCACGAACAGTTTCAAAAAGTTATTGCTCAAAAAAGCCGATATCTTGTGAGTAACCAAATCACGTGACATAACCAACTGTTTTATTTCGTGTCTTTCGTGCTTTTCGTGGACTACTGATGCTTTTAGGATTAAACAGGGGGCAAACCAATGCGGGTGCGATTTATTCGGCTGCCACGCTTCGAGCGTGCGGCGCTTTGCGAATCACCGTGCGAAATGAGGCGGATTATTATTTCAACAGCGGTTGCAAATGGGGCCAGACCTTCTCCATGATCAAGGGTTGCCCTAGCGCATTGGGATGCAGGCCGTCGGCCTGCATCAGTTCCGGCTTCAAGGCCACCTCCTCCAAAATGAAGGGTACCAGCGGCACTTTCAGCTCGGCGGATACTTGCGGATAAATGTTGTAGAACATATCGATGTAGCGCCTGCCGTAATTCGGCGGAATTTTCATGCCCAGCAACAACACTTTCGCTCCCGCTTGTCGACTGCGGCGCACCATTTCGCTCAGATTGCTTTTCATTTCCTGCGGCGAAAGGCCGCGCAAACCGTCGTTGCCGCCCAGCTCCAGCAATACGATGTCGGGCTTGTGTTTGGCCAGCACTTGATCGATGCGCGCCAGGCCACCGGCCGAGGTATCCCCGCTGATGCTTTCATTGCTGATAACATAGTCCAGGTGTTGTTGCTTGAACTTTTCCCGCAACAAATTAACCCAACCCGCGTTGACATCGATGCCGTATCCGGCGCTGATGCTATCTCCCAACACGACTATCGCTTTGGCCACAGCGGCCAAGGGCGTCAAACTCAGAACAACGGCAAGGACAAGGCTATACATCATGCAAACTCAGACTGAAAAAACCAACAGGTCTATTATCGTGACACAAAACTTGGGTAAATCGGTACCCACTTCGGAAGGCGCTTTGCAAATCTTGTCATCCGTTGACCTTCGCATCGAGCGGGGCGAGAGCATTGCCATCGTGGGCGAATCCGGTTCCGGCAAGACCACGTTACTGAGTTTGTTGGCGGGATTGGATACGCCCAGCAGCGGTTCTGTCAGCATCGATGGCCGAGATATCACGCGCATGGACGAAGATGGACGGGCCGTGTTACGCAACGAATTGATCGGTTTTGTGTTTCAGTCGTTTCAGTTGTTGCCTGGTTTGACCGCGCTGGAAAATGTGATGTTGCCGCTCGAATTGAGCGGCGATGACAACGCGGAGAATGCCGCGCGTGCGTTGTTGCAGCGGGTCGGCTTGGCGCAGCGTTTGGGACATACGCCTAAACAGTTGTCGGGCGGGGAGCAGCAACGGGTGGCCTTGGCGCGAGCTTTCGTCACGCAGCCGTCGATTTTATTCGCCGACGAGCCGACCGGTAATCTGGACAGCAAAACCGGAGCCCATATCATCGATCTGTTGTTTGAGCTGAACCAGGAAAAACATACCACGCTGGTATTGGTTACCCACGATGCTTCATTGGCCACGCGTTGCGGCCGCATGATCAGGCTCGAAGCCGGGAGCATGGCATGAAACGTTTCAAGTTGGCGCTCAAGTTATTGAAACGGGATGGCCGCTCAGGTGAATTGACCTTGCTGGTGCTGGCATTGGTCATTGCGGTGGCCAGCTCAACCACGATTTCGCTGTTCGCCGATCGATTGCAACGCACATTGACACTGCAGGCCGCCGAGTTTCTGGCTGGCGATTTGGTGGTATCGAGTCCGGCGCCGATCGAACCGAATTGGCTGGAACAGGCGGCCGCGTTGGCTTTGGTCACGTCGCGAACCACGGAATTCGGCAGTGTTTTGCTGGAAAACGAACAGATGCTGTTGGCCTCGATCAAAGCCGTCAGCGCCGCGTATCCGCTACGCGGTTTTTTGAAAACCTTGGAAGGCGATGCGGCCGATGAGGCCATCCAGCAGCAGGGGCCGCCGCCAGGCGAGGCTTGGGTGGAAAACCGGGTGTTGTCGGCCTTGCATCTGAAGCTGGGTGATAGCGTTACGGTGGGTGAAAAGCCCTTGCGGCTTAAGAAAGTATTGAGCTATGAGCCGGATAAGCGTGGCGATTTTTATAGTTTTTCGCCGCGCGTGATGATCAGTCAGGCCGATTTGCTGGCGACCGGCGTGGTGCAGCCGGGTAGCCGTGTGCAGTATTTTTATCAGTTCACCGGGGCTGAACAGCAATTGGCCGCGTTCAAGCAGTGGCTGAAACCGCAGCTCAATCCGTCGCAGCGACTCATGGATGTGCATGATGATCGGCCGGAATTGGGTTCCGCGTTGAAGCGGGCCGAGCGTTATTTGGGCTTGTCCAGCATCGTGGTGGTTTTGATTGCCGGCGTGGCCATCGCGATGGCGGCCGGACGCTATACCGAACGCCATTTCAATGCCGCGGCGCTGTTGCGCTGCCTGGGCTGCCGGCAAGCAGAAATCGTCCGGCTCTATGTCTATCAGTTTTTGCTGTTGGGATTGCTTGCCAGCGCGGCGGGCTGTTTGCTGGGCTGGCTGGGACAGTTGGGGCTGTTTTATTTGCTGCAATCCTTGCTGCCGACGCAACTGGCCAATCCGGGCTGGCTGGCGGTTTGCTTCGGCTTCATCACCGGGATGGCGATACTGCTCGGCTTTGCGCTGCCACCATTATTGCGTTTGCACCGGGTGCCCGCGTTGCGGGTGTTGCGGCGGGAGCTGGAGCCTTTGCCGACAAAGGCTTGGCTGATTTATGGCTTGGCGATGTTGCTGATGACACTATTGATTGGGCGTTATAGCAACGATTGGCCGATGACCGCCAGTGTGCTTGGCTCGGGAATGCTGACATTGCTGGTGTTGACGCTGCTGATCATGGGATTGCTGCGCTGGCTGAGGGGATGGTTGCCGCGTTTGAGTGTGGGCTGGCGGTTAGGGATGCAAGGTATTTTGCGTAACCGTGGTGCCAGTATTGGCCAAATCCTGGCGTTCAGTATCACGCTGGCGGCGATGAGCCTGAGTTTTAGCGTGCGTAGCGATTTGATCGAGCAATGGCGGCGACAATTGCCCGAGCAGGCGCCCAATCATTTTGCCTTGAACATCATTCCCGAGCAGTTGGCGGCCTTCGAGCGGGATTTGCAGCAAGCGGGTATCCTCAGTAGCCGGTTTTATCCCATCGTCAGGGGTAGGCTGGTGGCGATCAACGACGAAGCCGTGCAGGTCAGAGTCAGCAAGGAAAGTCGCGGCGAGGCGGCGACTCAGCGTGATTTGAGTCTGACCTGGACGGAGATGTTGCCGGAAGACAATGCGATTACCGCGGGCGAGGGCTGGCCGAGTAAACAAGCCGGCTGGGTGTCGGTGGAACAGAAATTGGCGGAGAATCTGAAAATAGCGGTCGGCGACCGATTGTTGTTTACGATAGGCAGTGCCCAGGTCAGCGCGAAAGTCGCCAATATTCGCAGTCTGCAATGGGATACCATGAAGCCCAATTTTTACATGATTTTCTCGCCCGGCACGCTGGACGGTTTTCCGGCGACCTATCTGACCAGTTTTTATTTGCCCGACGGGCAAAAAAATCTGCTGAATCAACTGGTCAAAACCTATCCGGCCGTGACCGTGCTGGAGGTTGACCAAATCCTGAAACAGTTCAAGCTCATACTCTCGCAGTTGACCCAGGCGATCAATATCGTGTTGTATTTGGCCTTGCTGGCGGGATTCTTGGTGTTGTTTGCCGCCGTCCATGCAACGCTGGATGGCCGGATTCATGAAGGCGCCGTGATGCGTACCTTGGGCGCCAAAAGAGCCTGGCTCAGAAAAATTCATTTAATCGAGTTTGGCATTTTGGGGGCCATATCGGGGATTCTGGCGGCTGTGCTGGCGCAGACGATTTTATATGTATTGTACAAGTGGGTGATGCATATAGCCTTTGAGCCTTCATTGCTGATATGGGCGCTGTTACCCGTCATCGGCGCCTTTTCCGTGGGGTTGGCCGGGTATTGGGGGGTGAGGCAAGTCGTCAGGTTATCCCCGATGCGGGTTTTACGGCGGCTTTGATGGGCAAAATCCATCAGCGATGAATCAGATGGGCAGTCTTAGGGTTTATTTCCAAATCCAGCGTTTTGGCATTGAAACGCCGGATAAATACCTGTCAAAATTGTCAGAAAAAACTGTCACGGCTGGCGGAAAGTCGCTTGGGATGTCAAGATAGGCTTCCGCAATTCGAATATTTGACGAGATTTATGGCGCAAAGTGTTTTTAGGCTGGAATCGTTGCTAGAAACTCACGAACAACCTTTCGTGGTGATTGGCGCCGATCTACGTGTTATAGCGGTCAATCGTGCCTGGGAAGCGGCATTCGGAATTCCACGGGAACATCAAATCGGTCAGCCCTGTTGCAAGCAAACGGGGGTATGCCGGCACCAGCATTTGTTTCAAACATTGGAGCCTTATGCCGGCATTTTTAGCGCGGATGACGGAAAAGAGTCCAAAAAATTGTTGAATGTGCATGGTTATCCCTTGCTGGACGCCGATGGGCGGCTATATTTAGGCGAGTCGCAAAATCTGCTGCACAAGTCCGCGGACGAAGTGCATCAAACCGGCATGATCGGTAAAAGCGAACCTTTCCTGCGTTTAAAGGCGCAATTGCAGCAAACCACGATGACCTTGGTGCCGGTATTGTTGTTGGGTGAAACGGGAACTGGCAAAGAACTTGCTGCCGAGTTTGTCCATCGACATTCGATGCAGGCGCGCGGCGAGTTTGTGATTGCCGATTGCACGGTGTTTGGCGAGGATTTGTTTGAAAGCGAATTGTTTGGGCATGAAAAAGGCGCGTTTACCGGCGCCTCTAATAATAAAAAGGGCCTGTTTGAATTGGCGGATAACGGTACCCTGTTTCTGGACGAAATCGGTGAATTGCCTTTCTCGCAGCAGGCGAAGTTACTGCGCGCGATTGAAAGCGGGCAATTCAGGCGAGTGGGTGGCACGGCAACACTGAAAGCATCGGTCAGGATTGTGTGTGCCACGCACCGGAATTTGGCGGAGATGGTAAGGCAAGGCCGGTTTCGGGAAGACCTGTTTTATCGCTTGTCGGTGTTTCCGATTCATATGCCGCCGTTGCGCGAGCGCAAGCAGGATATTCCGTTGTTGGTGGATCACTTTTTGCAACAATTGAGCTTGATGCGGGGTAAACCTTTGGCGATCAGTCGCGCGGGGTTGATCAAGCTGATGCAGCACGCATGGCCAGGCAATGTCCGCGAACTGAGAAATTGCCTGCAACTGGCCGGCAGCGTTTGCGCTGGCGACACGATTCAAGAAGAGGATATTCATTTCATGCGTTGTTTTAATGAATCGGTGCAACCCATAACCAATGGCGAAACCGAGGTGATTGCGCCCGAGCAAACGGCACCGGCATTGTCCGCATTGGAGCAGTATGAGGCCAACTTCATAGCCAGCTTGATTAAAAAATATCAAGGCAACCGCAAGTTGATCGCGGCGGAAATGAATATCAGTGAAAGAACGCTTTATCGAAAATTAAACAGGCTCAATTTAAACTAGGCAAGCACATGCAGTCTACGCTCGAACTCTGGACGCTGGACGCGATCGATTCGCAAGACGGTTTTACCCCGCCGTACGACATGCGCGAAACGATCGCGAAAATTCAGGCGCTCCCTCCCTTTCCGGGTACAGCCGCGCGTATCATAGAACTCATTGCCGATCCCAGTGCCGATGTTGATCACTTGGTCGACATTATTGAGCTTGACCCTATTCTGACCGCGCAAGTCATTCGTTGGGCCAGTTCCGCGCTCTACGGTTATCGCGGAAAAATAACCACGGTGCGTAATGCCATCGTGCGGGTGTTGGGGTTTAATTTTGTCCTCGATCTGGCCTTGGGCCTAGCGGTGATGGCGCCGTTAAGGGCGCCCAGGGAAGGCGTGATAGGTACGCGCATGTTCTGGATTCACGCCTTGGCCAGTACCCGGTTGATGCCGGCATTGGCGGCAAGGACTTCAGTCGGGACGGGATTGAAGTCCGAGGAAATTTTGTTGGCGGCCTTGTTGCACAATATAGGCTTTCCGTTATTCGGTCATCAATTCGCCCCAGAGTTTAAGCGTTTAAATCAGCTGATCCACGTCAATCCGACTCTATCCATTTATAACCTGGAAACCTTTGTGTTTGGCGTCAATCATGCTCAATTGGGCGCTTGGTTGATGAGTGCCTGGTCCATGCCTCAGGTGATTACCGATATCGTCTACCATCACCATAATCCGTTTTATCGCGGAGACCATGACGTATTGAATCTGTTGACTTATATCAACGATTATTTGCTGGGACAAATCGGCATTGGCGATGCCGCCAATCAGACCTGTTCCGACGATATCTGGGCCATGCTGGAATTGCAGCCAACCACGGGTTTTGAAATTCTGGATACACTGCAAGATGAAATCAACACCATTACCGAAATGGCCGATAGTCTTACCACCGATCCCTATCCATGAGCATTGCCTGTTTGGATCGGCTCGGCTTTTTACCCTGCTTGTAGCCGCTCACCGAATTCTCGGTTTACATGTCCGCCTCGCTTTGCCCCGCTTGTTTACAAACCGCTGCAGGTCTCGCGATTTGTCCGCATTGCGGCTGGCGTAAAGGTGAGCAGACGGCCCATACGCTGCATCTCTCGCCCGGAACCGTGATTAAGTCGCCATATAGCGTGGCTCGAGTATTGGGATACGGCGGATTTGGCATCACCTATTTGGGATGGGATGCCCATTTGGCAATCAAGGTCGCCATCAAGGAATACTTGCCGCGCGAGTTTGCCATGCGCGCGCCAGGTTCCACGCAGGTATTGCCAATTTCTCCCCAGGCGCAAAGCCATTTTCACGCCGGACTCAATCAATTCCTGGATGAGGCCCGCACGCTGGCCAAATTTCGCCAGCACCCCGGTATTGTCTCCGTACTGTCTTTTTTTCCCGCCAATGGCACCGGCTACATGGTCATGGAATATGTACAGGGCGAAACGCTGAAAAGTTACATACAGCGGCGGGGTTGCCAGAACTGGTGCCAAACCCTGGAGATATTCATGCACGTGATGGATGCGTTACGGGCCGTGCATGGCGCAGGACTGCTGCACCGCGATATTGCGCCGGATAATATTTATTTATGCGGTGATGGGCGGATACAACTGCTGGATTTCGGCGCGGCTCAGTTGAGCCGGCCAGGCGGCCCTTTAAAACCGGCGTCTTCGACGATTTTGGTCAAGCCGGGGTTTGCGCCGGCCGAGCAATACCAAGATCTTGACGGGCAAGGACCCTGGAGCGACGTCTATGGCGTTGCCGCCAGCATGTATTTTTGCCTTACGGGGCAAGTACCGCCGGATACGCAGGACAGGTTGAGTCATGATTCACTGAGGCCGCCGACGGCTCATGGCGCGTTGATTCCGGTGCGGGCGGAACAGGTTTTGCTGGGTGCGTTGGCGATCGATGCCGCGCAGCGGCCGCAAACCATGGCCTCGTTACAAAACCAGTTTCTCAGCACAGCGTCAGGCTCGGCAACCGCGGAGCTTGCCCCGCCGGATGCCGTGGCAGGATTGTCTGTGCGTGCCGTCGTGGAAAGACTGGCCGTATTTCAGGGTTGGCCTGGACGATTGATGGTTATCTTATTATTGCTGTTGTTACTGTTCTGGCTGTTGCCGGCTCGACAGGCGCGCTTTGACATTGCCCCCGTAGCGATGCCGGATGATACGAGCGGACTCGCTGTTCGGCGAGATTTTTCCGGCCAGCCATACCACGAGGAGACTATGTTGCGAGCCAGGGAGCAAGAGCGGCGGGCGGCGGAAGAATTGAAACAACGACAGATCGAGGCCCTGAAGCGGTTCGAAGAAAGCGCGCGCAGGGAGTCTCAACCGGTAGAGC
This sequence comes from Methylomonas rapida, assembly GCF_024360925.2. Taxonomy (NCBI): domain Bacteria; kingdom Pseudomonadati; phylum Pseudomonadota; class Gammaproteobacteria; order Methylococcales; family Methylococcaceae; genus Methylomonas; species Methylomonas rapida. The sequence continues at coordinate 871,650 of NZ_CP113517.1, forward strand.
AACAATCCAGGCAACAAGAACCAAGCTATAGCGAGCATTTGCGCAGCCTGTGCGCGGAATGGGGGGCTACGATGGATTGCAAGGATCTTCGCTAAATTTTGGCCCGATACCGAGTAACATTTGCCCGTTAACTTCATTAAGGATACTCGCCATGAAACTGATACGCTGTGAACGCGGCCATTATTATGACTCCCAACAGCATAGTCGCTGTCCTTCTTGTGGTGTGCCCGGTTTGGATGCCGGCAATAGCGATGCGCAAATGCAGGCGGCGCCAGTGGATGCAATGGTCACGCAAGTGCGTGGGCAGGCGGGAGTGGCCGATATCGGCGTCACCGTGGCAATGGTGCGCAAGAAAATTGGCATCGATCCCGTCGTTGGCTGGCTAGTTTGCATCGAAGGTCCCGAAAAAGGGCGCGATTATCGTATTCGCAGCGAACGCAATGGTATCGGTCGTGGCGCCGACATGGCGATTTGCATCAACGGCGACGAGGCTATTTCACGCGAGAATCATGCTTATATCAGTTTCAATCCGCGTAAAGCCAGTTTTAGGATAGCCCCTGGTGATGGCCGCGGCATGACCTATCTGAATGGCGAGGAAGTCGACGTGCCCATGCCCTTGCTAGCCTATGACCGCATCGAACTGGGGCAGACTCATTTGCTTTTCGTGCCCTTATGCGGCGAGCAATTCAATTGGGAAAATCAAGGAGAGTAACCATGCGTCTTCTGTGTTTGCTGTTATGCGGACTGCTTTCCGGTTTGGCCCAAGGACAAGAGGCTGCCGAACTGCGAGTGATTCAAGCGCGGGCCGATTTGCCCAACCTAACGATTTGGGCTCATTTACCCAACGATACGCCTAGTGAAGCCGGACAGATCAGTGTCAGTGTCGGCGAACGTCCAGCCACCGTGACGCGCATCGATCATTTTCGCCAAACCGGCCAGGGCGTGGCCTATATTTTTTTGGTGGATATTTCCAAGTCTCTCAATCCCCGCCAGTTTGCTCAAATTCAACGCGCATTGCATCAGTGGGTGGATGGCATGAGTGATGATGACCGCGCCGCGCTGATGACTTTTGGCGGCGAGGTCAAGCAACCAGTGGACTTTACCGCCGACCATGACCGATTGAACGCAGCAGTCGAGGCGCTGGCGCCTACCGACATGGAAACCAGCTTGTATCGGGGGCTGTCTGCAGCCATCAATCTGGGGCGTCGGCAGGATGAAGGGCTGCCTGACAGGCGCGCCATCGTCATGCTGAGCGACGGCATCGACGACAGCACGGCCGGAATGTCGGTGGAGGATGTTTTCAGACAGAGCCGTGAATACCGCGTGCCGATCTACAGCATTGGTTTCGCCTCGGATCCGGTCAACGAGCGCAAACGAGAAGGCTTGAAAGTGCTCGGCCTGCTGTCGCGCCAATCCGGTGGCTATTTCGTGCAGGCCAATGCGGCCAGTCTGGATGACGCGTATCGACTGCAGCAGCAACGTATCATCCAGGCTTATCGGATTGGAGTAGCTTGTGCGGCGTGTGAAGCCAACGGGCAGTTACAGCCTATCAACGTGACCTGGAGCGATGGGCGCAGCACGCTGAATGACGGCCTGGAGCTGCGCTTATTGCCAAAAGCCGCGCCAGACAAGGCTTTGTTTCCTGAGAAGATGGTCGGCAATCAAGGCCAGGCGATCTTGGTTTTTGCCGGCGGGTTGTTGCTGTTTTTCGCCGCCTTGATTTGGCTTTATCGGCAACGCTTGGTGCGCCCACCGGCGGATGCACCGCAGCCGTTGCCAGAGTCGAAAAAGTCCTCGGCGCAATCCCCAAAAAGCGAAAATCGACTGACCGTACGGCTAACGACGGTAGCCGGTTTACACAAAGGCAAGAGCCATCAGCTCGACATAAAAGAGCGCGCGTTGTTGGGTCGAGCCGGCGATTGCGAGCTGACGCTGGAAGACGATGTGGAAATATCCGGCCACCATGCCTTATTGTTACGCACTGCCAGCAAACTGATCATTCGCGACCTGAATTCCACCAACGGCACTCTGGTCAATGGCGTGCCGATTCACAATGATTATCCGCTGCGAAACGGCGACCTGTTGTTGCTGGGGCGCACAGAATTGCGTATCGAATTCGCGGATTCTTGATGAAGGTTTCGCCGGGCAACGCCAGCCATATCGGCCGGCGCCAACAACAGCAGGACGCCTTTGCCTTATCCGATTTTGACGATGCCGAGTTTATTGAACATGGTGGTTATCTGGCCGTGGTGGCCGATGGTGTCGGCGGGTTGGCGCACGGCGCGGAAGCCGCCGATACCGCCGTCAGTCGCTTTGTGGCCGATTATCGGAGCAAATTCGAGCAACAATCGGTAGACTCGGCTTTGGACGAAGCCCTGGATCATGCTAATCATGCGGTTTGCGATGCCGGATTTTACTTGGGATGTCCGGAGCGAATGGGCTCGACCTTGCTGGCCGCGGTTATTTATCAAGGCCAGTTATATTGGCGCTCGGTAGGGGACAGTCATTTATATTTATGCCGCGATGGGCGGATCGGCCAACTCAATGCCGGCCATAATTTTGCCCGGCAATTACAAACCCTGGCCAACGAAGGCATCATCAGTCAACAAGAGGCCGACACGCATCCGGAACGCCAAGCCCTGGAAGCTTTTTTGGGTTTGAATCCCTTGCCGGCCAGGGATCGAAATCGTCAACCTCTGCCCTTGCAGGACGGTGATGTCATCTTGATGTGCACCGATGGTATTTATGCCGAGTTATCCGATGACGAGATGATGGCCTGTTTAAACCAAACACCGATGGCAGCGGCACAGGCTTTATGCGATGTGGTATTGGCCAAGCAACAGCCCCATCAGGACAATCTGACGGCCTTGGTGCTTGCCTATGAAAGCAAAGAGTCGAAGCCGGTGTCGTGGTCTGGCAGGTTTGCCCTGTATGGCGTGATCGGCTTATTTCTGCTGATGCTGGCGGAATATCTGGCATAAACGCGAGCAGTGGTTAGAATGGCGGCTTAATCAATTTTTCTGACAACGCTGCGTTGTTGGCGTGGATAAGCGAGTGTTAACTCTTGGAAAATCAGTCAATGGCCCTTGATTTAGTCTATGCCTCTCACGATGAAGCCGGCGCATACATTGAGCTGAGCAAGCAGGAGCAAGCCAAAGTTTTGCAGTTTCAACAACAGGTCTTGAAGCTGGTGGCCCTGGGACATGATTGCGTAAAGATTTGCGAAAAACTGTGTCTACTGGAAGAGCAGTTGGTGCCCAATTCGGTAGCCTCCGTCATGTTGCTGGATGCCAGCGAACAGCAATTGAATGTTTTCGTCGCCCCCAGCATACCCAAGGAAGGCGTTGCCCAGCTCAATGGTTTGCGGCCCGGTCCCTGTGCCGGATCATGTGGCAATGCCATTTATCGGCAAGAACCCGTCTACGTCGAAAATACGCTGACCGATCCCCGTTGGCATGACATTCGTCATCTGGCGGTCAATTTCAATATTTGCGCCTGCTGGTCGATGCCGATACGCGGTCGCGGCGGGCGCGTGATCGGCTCGTTTGCGTTGTCTAGCTTCGAGCACCGGATGCCGGGCCCTTTTCAAACCAAATTATTGGAAATCGGCTCATTCATCGTGGGTATCGTGCTGGAACAACGCAAGATCAATCAACAGCTGTATTTGTCCAGCCAAGTGATTGAGCAAAGTACGGAAGGCATCATGATCACCGATAGCGATAATGGCTTTGTGTCGGTGAATCGGGCCTTTACGCGCATTACCGGCTACGCACAAGACGATGTCTTGGGGGAAAATCCGCGGATATTGTCCTCCGGCCGGCATGGCCAGGATTTTTACCGGCAGATGTGGGGCAGCATCAATGCCACCGGACACTGGCAGGGTGAAATCTGGAACAGGACCAAAGCCGGCAGGTTCTATCCGCAGTGGCTCAGCATTACGGCGATCTTGGATGCGCAAAAGAACGTGATGTACTACCTGGGGGTGTTTTCCGATATCACCGAAAAGAAACAGGCGGCGGAAACCATTTGGCGACAAGCCAATTTTGATCTGTTGACGGGCTTGCCCAACCGTAGCCGTTTTTACGACCGATTGCAGCAGGACATCAAAAAAGCCGCGCGTACCAAGCAGAAGCTGGCGCTGCTGTTTATCGACATCGACCGTTTCAAGGAGGTCAACGATTCCGTGGGACACAGCCGCGGCGATGCCTTGCTGAAAGCCTCGGCGGAAAGACTTGCCGCCGGCGTGCTGGATACCGATCTACTGGCGCGCTTGGGCGGCGATGAATTTACTGTCATTTTGAATGAAGTGACGGATGTCGAGGCGGTCGAGCATATTGCCGCGCGGATATTGCAGAAACTGGCCGATCCGTTCGACCTCGATGGCAAACAGACTTATGTCTCCGCCAGTATCGGTATCGCGTTGTTTCCAGACGATGCGGTCGAGGTCGATGCCTTGTTGAAATGCGCCGATCAAGCCATGTATGTGGCTAAAAGCGAAGGCAGAAGCCGCTGGCGTTATTTCACGCCGGCCATGCAAGTCGCGGCGGAAAAAAGGTCTCAAATCATTGCCGATTTGCGTTTGGCCGTGATGAAGCAGCAGTTTTTTCTGCTGTACCAACCCATCGTTGAGCTGGAAACCGGCAAAGTACATAAAGCCGAGGCCCTGATTCGTTGGCAACATCCAGACAAGGGCATGATCAGCCCGGCCGACTTCATTCCGCTGGCGGAAGAAACCCAGCTGATCATAGAGGTCGGGAACTGGATTTTCCAGCAGGCCATCCAGCAAGTGGCAATTTGGCAAGCGGCGCATGGTAAAGATTTTCAAGTCAGCATCAATAAGTCGCCGGTGCAGTTCTACCATGCCGTTGCCGGAGACTGGTCGGCAAGTTTGCAACAAATGGGCCTGGCAGGTCACAGTATCGTCGTCGAAATCACCGAAGGTTTGTTGCTGGATGCGAACGCCACGGTATCCGGGCAATTGCTGCATTTGCGGGATGCCGGCATTCAGGTCGCAATAGACGACTTCGGCACAGGTTATTCTTCGTTATCCTATTTGAAGAAATTCGACATCGATTATTTGAAAATCGATCAATCCTTCGTACGCAATCTGTCGGAAGATTCCAGTGATCGGGTGCTATGCGAAGCCATCATCACGATGGCGCACCGGCTGGGGATGAAAGTCATCGCCGAAGGCGTGGAAACCCGACAGCAATGCGATTTGTTGAAGCAAGCAGGCTGCGATTACGGCCAAGGTTATTTGTTTGCGCGGCCGTTGACGGCGGAAGCTTTTGATGAGTTTATGGCCAGGAAAATCTCGCCTTGAATGCATCGGTTCGATCGCGAAGCCCACGCATCATTCCCAGCCGGGCAGGGTTTGGGCGCCTTGCGTGTGCTTTACGATTCTTATGCGGAAAAGACTCGTTCAGTAGTCGTTTTTTCGCAAGCTATCGCAGGACTGATCGATGCCATGGGTGTCGATGTCGCAGACCGGCTCCGGCCACATCGCGTTGATGATGCCGAAAGAGGCGGCAAAGCCCACGGTCAACATTGCAGCACGCCGAATAATACCGGAGGCAAGGTACCGCCCAGGAAACAACGCCCAGTCCCAGCCGTTGCGCCAGGATGGATTTTCGAGCTTGCTGCGATAATCAAAGCCAGCCGGTCGGAAGAACAACGCAAACAGCACCAGCAACATCGCCGCGTACAAGCCGGAAAACAAGGTCGCATAGACGGCCGGCCAGATCGCGAAAATCGCTCCGCCCAGCAGTATCAGCCAGACCTGATTGCCTTCCCAGGTAGCGCCAACGGTATTGATGATGACGCGGCGCTCGACGTCGGTCCTGCCGACAAACGGCAACAAGGTACATACGCCAAAATCAAAGCCCTCGATCAAGGCGAAGGCGACGATGCCGATGAACAGCCACCAGATCAGGCGTATGGTTTCATAATCGAACTGGTTGAACTCCACAAAAGTAGATTGGATTGGGCGGAAGCCAACGAAAAAAAACGACTCGGTCGGGATGAGCCTGGTCAAGCATCCAGCGGGTGAGAGTGTTGCTAGCCAGCCCTACTTGGACTTTGCTCAGTACGAACGGCCTACAACACTCGCCAACTGATTTTTTAGGTTCATTGCTGATGCTGATGATGCGTGCCATGTCCACCGACCGCGTGCCGCGCGTGATCGCTGAGCTGGGCATCGAAATAACGGTGGATGGCATTGACTAGCGTGGCATCGTTCGTCGAATATTCGATTTCGGCGCCGTTCGGCAGCTCGCGGTAGTCGAATGTCACCTGTTGATGATGGCTGCTCAACTCGGCCAAGCCCGGCATGTCGTCGCCGTGAATCTGCCGTTGCCGGGAAAAATCGCCCTTTTTGAAACGTTCGCTGATTTGCGACAAATGCTGGCGGATCAAGTGGATTTGCTCGCCATCGCTAGCGTCCTTGGCGATGACTTGCTGCAAGCCACCTCGTTCGGTTTTGTTGAATACATGCCGGGTCTTTTCCAGATGAAATGGCATCACATGTTTGCCGCGTTCGGCAACTTCATCCAGGCGTTGCGGGTTGGCCGGCACCTGGGCATGCGCCGAAACGGTTGTCGCCGACAACAGCAAGGCCCATGCGGTTTTAGGCATAAATTTCAAGGTTGACTCTCCGGTTGATCAATGTGCGGCAGCGGGTTGTTGTTCGAAAAAATAGCGTCCGGTATGCAAGCTTCTGGGGCCCAGTTTGACGTATTTCGGCATCAGATAGAGCTCGATGAGCAATAGCACGGTATAGAACAGGGCAAAGCCGGCGATACTGAACCAGAGTTGATTGCTACTGAGGCTGGAGACGCTCAGGTGGGTCGGCAATACGCCGGAAATAGTCCAGGGCTGGCGTCCGTCATGACGGCCTCCTCGGGAATAAGGTTTATCGAATGTCATGAACAAACGCCAGCGCACGGATCACTCGACCAGGAAATCCCGCATCATGCCCATGTCCTCGTGTTCCAGGTTGTGGCAGTGATACATGAACAAGCCTTTGAAATCCTCGAACGGTTTGATCAAGCGAACACGTTCGCCCGGCATCACCAACACGGTATCCTTCCAGCCGCCTTCGATGAAACCCTCCTTGACGGTCGCATAATCGGCACTTTCATCATTGCTGATGCTGCGGCTGAGGATTTGGAAGTATTGGCCGTGCATGTGAATCGGGTGAGCCATTGACATCATCATGCCCATGTCTCCGCCCATCATGCCGCCCATTTTGTGTCCGCCTTCGCCATCACCATGATTCATGCCTCCCATCATGCCCATGCGATGACCGCCACCCTCGCCATGGTTCATTCCGCCCATCATGCCCATGCCACCCATTTTGTGTTCGGACGCTTCGGCGCGATTACCACCATCATGATTCATGCCGCGGCGCATGCCGCCATGTCGCATGTTGTCCTGGCTTTGTGGTTTGCTGTTTTCGCTCTCATGTTTTTTTTCGCTGCCATGACCACCGCTGCCACCATGAGCATGGAAAATCTCCATCAATTGCACGGTATTAACGGGAATGCGTTCGTTGGGCAGGATGTCGTTATACGCATAAGGCCGGCCATTCAGCACCATGCGCATCGGCCCTTCGGAAATGCCGATGGGTACCGGTTTGTTCGGGTTGGCGGTATCGGCCAGCGTGTAATGCTTAATTGTGGATAATTGGTTGGGCAGGCTTGGGCTATCGCTGACTTGACGGGTCACTTTGACGGTGAAAATCGGGTAATCGCTGCCGACCGGCAACTTGCTGCCATGCATGCCACCCATGCCCATGCGATGACCGCCACCGCCATGCTGTTGATCATCGCCGCCGTGCCTGCCCGTCATCATGCGCTCCGCCATCATCGGCAGCACACCGGAAAATGGCCTGCTGCGCATGACCAATTGCGAACCCACCTTGCGCCCGCTGAAATCAGCCCAGATGTCCAGGCGCTCGCCGGGCGCCAGCATCACATAAGGTTTGTTGACGGGCGTTTCGAGCAGGCCGCCGTCGGTGCCGATCACGGTGATAGGTGATTTGTCGTCCCAGGCCAGTTTGTAGATGCGCGCCGTCGAGCCGTTCAATACCCGAAAACGATAAGCCCGGCTGGCCACGTCCAGCTGAAAATCAGGGCGGCCGTTGACCAAGATGCGGTCGCCGTAAAAGCCCATCATGCGGTCGTGCATGTGCCGTGCGTAAAGCAACTGGTTGTTGCCGTCGAACAAGCGATCCTGAATCACGATAGGCACTTCGTATTCGCCGTTTGGCAATTCCAGCTTGCGCTCTTCGGGGTCGTTGACCAGGATGGCGCCGGCCAGACCGTGATAGACCTGTTTGGCGGTGATGTTGTGCGGATGCGGATGATAGATGTTCATACTGGCACGATTCAGCATCTCGAACTCATAGACGAAGGTTTCGCCCTTGTCGATCGAATAAAGCGGATGTCCGTCGACGTCGGCAGGCACGTGCAGCCCGTGCCAATGCGTGATCGTGGGTTCGTCGAGCTGGTTGTGCAAGTTGATGCGAATTTTTTGGCCTTTTTCAAAACGCATGATGGGGCCAAGATAAGAGCCCGGTATCTCTGTCAGCGTGCTGGCGGGGCCCTTGATCAGCTTGGCGAAATATTGCTGCACCCGGGTTGGTTGTCCGGACAGAATCGAGACCTCCGCGGGCTTGCAGAACAGATCGATTTCTACATCGGGATGAAAATTGGGTGAGGCTTTCTTGGGCGGCATTTTTGGCATTTCGCCCATGCCTTCCATGGCCCGTAGCCAGCCCGGCATGCCTGCGTAGGCGAATAATCCGAAACCGGTTTGCGCGAAAAAACGGCGGCGGGATGGGTTGATGGTATGCGTCATGACGTCTCCTCGACCTTATAGGTTCTTGTTTTTAATAATAATTAGTCTCTGCCATATCCCTATCTCGAGTTCAACCGTTGTCCGATGGTGGCTTCAGGATAACCCGGGTGGAAATGGCCAGCAATAAAATTGCCGCCGACACCCATAACATGCTGATGCCCGCTTGGTGATGCGCTTGCACATCAGCAATCACCAAACGCGCCAGCGCGGTAATGGCGACATAAATCAGGCAGCGCACCGGCATTACGTTGGTCTTGAAATAAATCCCGACCATCGCGCCGAGTTCCTGATAAATGAACAGCAATGGAATATCGCCTATCGTGGCGTGGCCTTGCGACATCATGCCGACTATAGGCGAATACCGCTGACCAGACGATGCTGGCGCCAATCACGAACAAGGCCAGATAATGAAAGCCTCGATCAGCAGGTTGCCGAAGTCATCCGCCCATAGCTTGGTATGGGTATGCCAAGCTCCAAATTGACGAGGGTGCATGATTCAGTGTCCGTTCGAGCCGCTTTGCGGCTTCAAAACCACCGCATCGGCTTTGTGTATCCAACTGCCGATGCGCAACAATATCAATACGGTCAACAAAACCAGTGTAGCCCAGATTTCGCTATGCGCCCGGTCAAACCATGCTTCCGCATCGAGCAACAATTGGGCGGTAAAAGCCTGCGACAGTACATAAAAGCCAACGGCCGCCACCATCAGGCCAAACCCACGCCTCAGCCAGTTGGGCTTGATATAGCCAGACAAGAGGGCACCCATGCCGCTACCAATGAGGGCGCCGGTGGTGACCAAGGCCGTCAACGGTAGATCCAGCGTCGCATGTTGGCTATAGCCACCGAGACCCGCCAGCGCATTCATCACTATGATCAGCAACGAAGTGCCGATCGCGCCCTGCATCGGTAACCCCACCAGCAAGGTCAAGGCCGGCACGATCAAAAAGCCGCCGCCTACGCCGACCATGCCGGTCAAGCCACCGACGAAGAAGCCGTCGAACAGTACGCGTAAATAAGGCACCCGCAAAGGGCAAACCCTGCGCGGGATGCCGGTAGGGCTTGCATCGGTCGATGATTTTCCGCCGCGCAGCATCAATAGGCCGGTCGATAAGCTGATCAGGGCAAATAGCGTCATCAGCAAGTCGGAGGTGAAATGAACAGCCAAACGGCCGCCGGCAAAGGCGCCCATCATGCCGGACAAGCCGAAAAATACCCCGCTCTTCCAGCATACTGAATGGCGTCTGGCGTGCGGAATCAAAGCCAGCAGGCTGGAAACACCGACCACGACAAAAGACGTAGTAATCGCGGTTTTGGGATCTACGTGCAGCAGATACACCAACATCGGCACGGTCAAAATCGAGCCGCCACCACCCAGCAAGCCCAACAACAAGCCAATGATCATCGATAAGCCTAGCGTGAGCAGCATGACGGCATCCTTAACCCTGTGCGATCAAGCCGCAGGATTGATTGGCCGGTAAGGCCTTATCGATGAACTTGGGATAAGCCAGTTTCAAATCTTGCAGGATGGCGATGAATTCCTCGCGTGATTTTCCGCCGCCCAAGCGCGTGTTTTTGGCCATCTCTTGTTTGATCGTGGAAACGGTGTTGCCGTTGTAATCGTGTCCAGGATAAACCAGGGTGTCGGGTGGCAATGTGAACAGCTTGCCGGTGATGCTGTCGTAAAGTTGGCCAGCGTCGCCTTGTTGAAAATCGGTACGGCCGCTGCCGCCGATCAATAGTGCATCACCGGTGAAGACCCGGTCGGCCATCACATAGCTGACGCAGCCATTGGTGTGGCCGGGCGTATGCCGGACTTCTAATTCTAGGTCGCCGACTTGCAGTGGTACGCCATCGGTGACCAGGAGGTCCGCGCACATGGCGCCGGCATCTCGATGCACGACGCTTTTGCTGCCAAGCTTTTGCCGTAGCAGTCCGGAGCCGGTGATGTGGTCCGCATGAACGTGCGTTTCCAGGGTATAAATCAATTTGAGATTCAGGCTATTCAACAGATCGATATAGTCATCCAGTTCCGAGGCGACCGGATCGATTAAAATCGCGCGTTGAGTGCGTTCACAGCCCAGCAAATAGCTATAGGTCGATGTTTCGGTTTCGAAAAGTTGCTTGAAAATCATGACTAGGCTCCTGGTTTTAACCAAAATTAGAAAAGTTTGATGTTCTTATATCAATTCCCGTGCCAGTTTTTTGGGGCCTTGCCACGCGCTTATGTATTGATTTTGCTGCTTCTTTTTCAAGTGTTTGTTTCTCGGTTGTTTCAGGCTGAAGTGTTGAAACGATTGTGTTTCATTTGAAGTATTTGTGAAACATTTGGTGGCGCTAGCCATGAGTCATTGCAAACGCTGGCTTAATACAATCGACTTTTACCAAGGTTCAAGCTTTTGGGGTGAGTCGATAGCGGCGCGGTTTGTCGTCCGACGCCAATGGCAAAGCTTTGTTGCGACAGGAGGAGGAAATCGTTTGAGTTGTCCACCGATGACATCATCGGTAGGGTTCATGCCTGGCTTTGGGAGGAAGCCGTAAGCTATCGATCAGTCCAAAGCAGGCATTTATCCTAGAAAAATCATTGGGTCCACGAAATACACAAAACCCGTCCTGAGCAGGGGCGAAGGGATCACGAAAAGTTTCAAACAGTTATCATTTCAAACAGCAGCACCGAACAGGTGAATCGATAAGCTTCATAACGCTTTTCGTGGTCTGTGGTTTTTTGGGGTTATTCGGGATCGTGGTGTTTTTTAAGTGTGCTGCCGGCCGGTTTGAAGGTATGCAGGTCCGCTTCGGTTTCCATGCCTTGCGCGGCGCAGCCCCAATTCAGTTGCTGATCCTGGGTGAAGCGTTTGCCCAACTGCCAGGCGATCTGCGCCCGCGCCAGTTCCACGCCCAGATAAAAGGCATGGCCGCCGTCGGTTTCGACGCCCAGTTTCGGATACAAGTCGAACGGGTCTTGCGCACTATGAAAACCCTCGCGGTTGAACACATGCAAGCCCTCGCTGCTGACCTGGATGCGGTAGCTGGGGTCCTTGATCTCGGCGGCAATGGCCTGGATTTCGTCGAGCCGGTACGGAAACGGGGCGGTGTCGTGCACGGTCAATAAATCCGCCGATATGTGCTTGGGCAGACTGTTGCTTTGCTTGGCGGCAAACATGATGCGGCGGGCACAGTCGGCTTCCCTGATCGCGCGGCAGGCATGCTTGCTGACTTCGGTGGCCAGGATATGGTTGATGTTCAATTCCGAGCAAATACCCAGCAGCAAGGCATTCATGCCGCTGGTGTCGGCGTGGGTCAGTTCGGTCAGATTGCCGACACCCATCATCATTTCGATGTCGGGGTAACGCTGGCGAAACTCAAAATTGCGCACGATGGACTCGGTAAAGCCGAAATGTATCGGGTCCAGAATCGGATCGACGATGAAGGCCCGGCTCTTGCGCTGCAAGGTTTCAATCGCTTTGTCCAAGGTGCTCAAATCGCCGTGGGCTTGCGGAATCAGAATCGGCGTGGTCGCCACTTCGTCGGCGATCCACAGGCTTTTCTCGGTCAGGCTCAGCATGTAGTCGGCCCCGGCCTTGCCGCCCGCGATCAAGTCTTCATCTTCCAGCGAGTCGATGCTGACCGTGAAGCCTTCCTGTTTCAGGGTACGGATACAGTCGGCCAGATGGGGGAATGGCGTGCCGGGCAGGCAGCCGATGTCGATGACGTCGGCGCCGTTGGCTTTATAGTAATAGGCGCGCTTTATCACCTCGTCGACGCCAATGTTGGGGGCATCGACGATTTCGGCGAAGATCTTGGTTTGGTATTGGCTGAGGTCGTAATGATGCGCGCCCTTGCCGAAATACAAAGGCAAGTCTTTGACTTCTTCCGGCCCGCGTTCGACCGGTACGCCTAACTGTTGAGAAAGGGCCTCGATGTCACCGCGGCAGCGGCCCGGGATGACGATGCGGCTGGCGCCTTCGGTATCCTTCAGGCGGCGGCCTATCATGTCGGTGGTCATCAGGGCTGCGACCTTGACCCCCATTTCCTTGACCTTGTAATAAAAATCCGGCTCCATCGCCGCCAGGATCTGTCGCAGTTGTTTTTCGGCCAGCTTGCCGGTCAAGAACAGGATGCGTTCGGGTTCCGCGTTCATGACAGCGCTGCCAGGCGGTGTAATACCGAAGTTTTCAATTCGGCTACGCTTTCAACGACTTCGGTGAATGGAAAAGTCTTGATTTTGGCGGTGGCTTCCAAGTCGATAGGGCGCGGGTAGACCATGACTTTTTTATTGCCGGGCGCGGTGGTTTCCATTTCCGGCGCGATGTCGCATGGATACACGATGCTGGGTACCCGGCATTTGCCGGCCTGCGAATACAGGTTGGTGACCAGGGAATCGGCGATGCCGAGCACGCATTTGGCAATGGTGTTGGATGTGGTCGGCGCCATCACGAAGGTGTGGTAATAGCCCTTGTAAAACAAACCGACAGGTGGCGCCGAGGCGGCCTTGTCGCGGTAGATCGGCAAGCGGTCCTTGAGGTCGTTGATGTGGATGCCGTACATTTTGAGCACTTCCTCGCCGGCTTGGCTTAAATATAGATCGACGTTGTCCAGGGTCAGCATGAATGCCAGACATTCTTCGATATAATGCCCCGAGCCGGTGATGGCCCAGGCAAGACGCGGTGATTTCATGACGGGTCAAGATAAATAGGGTAGGGCATTATACCCGAGTGCTTACAACATGCGGCGAGGAGGCGGCGATGGCTTTACAGCAGCTCAAACAAAACGGGATCAGCCCGGAAGACTATCTGGCCGGGGAATTGGTCAGTGACATCAAGCACGAGTATATCGATGGCGAAGTCTATGCGATGACGGTCACCAGTATCAATCATAACCGGATCATCGGTAACCTGTATGCCGGCTTACGGGCACAATTAGTCAACATGCCTTGCGAAGTATTTACCTCCGATATCAAGGTCAAGGCGCAGAATAACTTTTTCTATCCAGACCTCATCGTCGACTGCGAGCGGAAAAAGGGCGATCAGCACTTTACCGAAACGCCGCTGATCGTCTTCGAAGTCTTGTCGAAAACCACACGCAAGCTCGATCAAACCTTGAAACGGTTGGCCTATCAAAGTCTGCCGAGCCTACAAGATTATGTGCTGATCGAACAGGATTTCGTCGATGTCGAAGTCTGCCGGCGTAGTAACCACTGGCAGCCGGAGCATTATTATCTGGGTGATCAGGTCTATCTGGCGGCGCTGGATTTGTTTTTGCCGGTGCATGAGATTTATGCCAAGGTCGATAATGATGATATGTCAAGTTTTTTGCAGTCGGCCTTAGCCTGACTATCTGAAGGAATGATCGAAAAAACCATGGAAAATATGAATTTTGCCGAACCATTTTTCCCGTCCGCAAATCATCGCCGACCCCATGTCATGGTGTTTACCAGCGGCAAGGGGGGAGTAGGCAAGACTTGCGTTGCCACCAATGTGGCCACGGCGTTGGCGCAAAATGGCGCGAGAGTTTGTATTTTCGATGCCGATACCGGCTTGGCAAACATCAATATTTTGCTGGGATTGCGGCCTGAGTTTACTCTGGAACACGTGTTGAAAGGCCAAAAGGCCATTAAAGACATCGTCATCAAAACCCGGCAAGGCGTAGGGGTGGTGCCGGGTGCGTCCGGCGTGGCGGAGTTGGCCAATCTGGATGCTGCTAGGGTCAAACGCCTGTGCGCGGCCTTGACCGAACTGGAAGCCGAATACGATTATTTTTTGATCGATACCGCCGCCGGGGTGGCCGATAATGTGTTGCAATTCATCGAATCGGCGCCGTACACCTTTTTGCTGATCACGCCCGAGCCGACATCGCTGACCGACGCGTTTTCCTTGTTGAAGCTGCTGAATGGCCGTGGCTATGGTGGCCGCTTGCGCGTGATCGTGAATATGGCGGTTGATTATCCGCAGGCTAGCGAAACCTACCGACGTTTTGCCACTGCTGTAGAAAAATATCTGGAATTGAAAGTCGAATATGGCGGATTCGTCGCGCGCGATGAACTTTTGCCAAGATCGGTGGTACAGCAAACGCCTTTGGTTGAATTATCAAGCAATTCACCAGCGGCACGCTGTCTGCTGGCGCTGGCGGACAATGTGTTGAAGCATATCGGCGCCGAAAGCAGCGAAACCGGGCTGGCCGACTATTGGAAAACCCTGTTGTCCGATTTGCCCGAAACCGAATTGCCGTCAGCCAATCATGAAGTTGTTATTTCCGCTGAAACTGAGGCGGGCCAAGCGTTACCTGAAACTTTGTCAGGACAGGCCTTGACGGATTTGGCGAGTCAATTGCTGTCCGCGATGACACCATCCACCGATGCCTCTGACTTGGAAACCTTTATCGCCGATTTTTTTGAGGCCTTCGTCAAACAGTTTGGCCACTTCCCGCAAGCATTCAAGCCATTGTTGTTTCGTTGGTTGGAAGCGGAAAATTATGCCGAGCCGCGGTTATTAGAGCTCACTGGAACGCTAGAGGCGTTGTACATGACCAAGCATCGGCAGCCGATGTACAGTCTTGACAGTATGGCCGCGCGCATGGTGGCTCAATGCCAGGGGGATCGAGCACGGATGCAGGATATGGTTTATCAGCTACGCAAGGCTTACCGGCAAATGTTTCAGGCCGATGTTTTCGATGCGCGCCAGGAAGTATTGGATGGCATTTTGCAAGATGATTTTAGCGAGGAGGACTTTCAAAGCTTGCTGGATGCCTTGAGCCAGACCTTTGAAAAACGTTTCAAGCGCTGTTATCAAGGGCAGAGCGACTTATTGCTGGAATCGACCGCCGAGACATTGACCGCGATCGCGGGTGATGAAGAAACATTGCAGCAGCAAATCCAGGCGCTAAGCCATGGTTTTCAGCAGCTTGGTGCGCGGCGAGAAGCCTTGCTGACGGCCATCCGGCATGGTCAGCATGGCAACTTGTCTTTTGAGGCAAAAACTTCCGTGCGGGACTAAAAACCTTGCCGGAAAAAATTGGCAGTGGCGGATGGAGTGATCGCAGTGACCGCTCCATCCAAGTCGCAAATCATGGACGATATTTGGAATAGACGTAATCGCTGTCTTTTTGTGGCTCATGGCAGCCGAAACACGATTTGCCGCCGTCATTGGTCAAGCGCTCCGTTTTGCTGTTGCCGGCAAAGCCTTCAAAGCCCCAGCCTCCCGTGGCGGCGTATTTTTTGGCGTCCTTGACCATCACCCCCACCAATTTACGCTCGCCTTCTTGAATGGTTTTGTCCTGTTCCTGATATTGCAGCAGATCGAAAACCAGCACGGAGCCATCGGCATATTTGCCTTCCTTCAGGCCTTTTTCGGCTTGTTTATTGGCATAGACATGATGCAGGCCTTGAAACGGATTTTCCAGGGCATGGCCTGGTTGTATCAACATGCTTTTGACGTGTAGCCAGTTGCGGTAGCCTTCTGGATAAGGCACGCCCTTGCCGTTTTCCGCGGCAAGGCTAGTCAGAGAAGTCGTAAATAATAAGCCAGCCATACCGAGTGAAATACTTTTTTTCATGATCTCATCTCCCCTAAGTTGAATGGAATAATGATTTCGAATCGAAATCATGCTTTCCTTTTTAGGCGGATTTTGCGAATTTGTCAAATGGGTATTGATGCGCTATTAAATGATAGCGAGTCCGGGTTCTCAGTATGGCATCGCCCGGACTCGCAACCGAAGCGTCTCTCAGTCGAAACCGCTTGCGGCATGTCCGCTGAATGGTATGGCTATTTGCCGTTGATTTTGGTCTTGTTTTTCGCCATCAGATTCGGCGGAGGACCGATCGGATCGAAGTTTTTCAGTAAAGGTACGTCGTCTTTGTTGACCCATAGCACATCCATGTCGTAAGAACCTTGCGGGCCCCAGCCACCAAAGAATTTCTTGCCATCCGGCGTAAAGGCCCAGCACATGTCTTCGCCGGCCGTGTTGATGGCGTCGCCGAGGTTCAAGGGCTCTTGCCATTCGCCTTGGGCGTTCTGGTAAGAAATCCATTCGTCGTGGCCGCCGCGCGAGCCCATGTCGGGGCGCATGCTGGTGATGATCAGGCTTTTACCATCCTTTGACAAACCGGTCCAGTGCAAATGGTCCCGGTACGGTGAGTTGATGCGCGAACCCAGGCTTTGCGGTTTTTGCCAAGTGCCGTTTTTCTTTTCGACTTTCCAGATGTCGCTGTCCTGAGTCACGCCCGGTTGCTGGTAACTGAAGTAAATCAAGTTATCCGAGACAATGATGGGGCAATGTTCCTCGCCGGTCGGCGTGTTGAGGTGTGGCAATTCGGGCACGTCGTTCCAACTCTTGGCTTCTTGCCAGACGCCATCGATTTTCTGCGCCACGTACAAGTCACCGGTCGATAGATTGCCGGGTTGGTAGCGGGTGAAATAAATCGAGTTGCCGTCGTCCGACAGGCTGGGCTCCAGTTCCCAGGCCTCGGTGTTGATATTCGGACCTACCTTGGGATCGATGCCCGGCCCCAGATGGATCGGTGTTTGCCAAGCGCCGTTGACGTTGTGGGCCATCCAGATGTCGAAGCTGTAGGGATTTCCTTTTGACTCAATGACACCGGGTCGAGTCGAAACGAACAGGACCGTCTTGCCGTCGGCGCTATAGGTCAGTTCGAATTCGGAAGCCGGCGAGTTGATCGGCGCGCCCATGCTTTTGGCCAAGGACGGCGCTTTGGCATCCGCGCCGGCCGGCATGTCCATGCCGGGCATTGCATAGGACGGGGACTGCGCCAACAGGAGTGTCATTCCTGCCAAACACAGATTGGGGAGAAGGCGTTTAATTTTCATATCGTTCACACGCTGGTTTTGGGTGGATCTTAGATACCGCAAGTTTAGGCCTTGGGCTTTTCGGTTTCGAACAGAATGGCCTGCATCGGATAACGCATCGGACTGGCACCGAACGCTTGTTTGAAGGCGTCGGCCAGTTCTTTGACGATGTCCTCGGGATCGACGCCACCCCGGTCCCTGATTTCGAAGATCACCGGCGTGTAGACCAAGGCGCGCGCAAATGCCGTGATGTCGAGAATGTCGTAGACGTGGCGCTGCACGGAAATGACGATGGGATCGAAGCCGATCTGAATCAATTGCTCCTTGAGCGGATCAATCTGGTGGCAGGACACGGGGTCGAATAAAAACTGAGGAGGGTCGGACGGAAAGTATTGCTTCAGCACTTCGAAGCTCAAGCTAGCAAACGGGTTGTAGCGTTCCGAGTCCCAGACGCGGAACAGATAACGGCCGCCAGATTTCAGTGTCCGGTACACCTCGCGAAAGCCTTTATCCCGGTCGAAAAACATGATGCCGAATTGGCAGACCACGGCATCGAACGCTTCGTTAGCAAACGGCAAGGCGGTGGCATCGGCGTTTTGGAAGGTGATTCGTTCATCGGGGCGAAACTTTTTTCGAGCCACGTCCAGCATCGAATCGCTGATGTCGATGGCGGTCAGGCGTGCGTCTTTCGTCAACAAGTTGCGTAAGTGGCGCGTGACGATACCGGTGCCGGCGGCGATTTCCAGCACGTCAAGGGGTGTCTGTTCGGCGACGCGTCGAGCGGTGTCGGCACCGTAATGCTCGAACAGCACGGGTCCCAGGTCGCGGTCGTACGGAATCACCACTTCATCAACATAACCTGACATAGTCAATTTCCTTTATTAAGTCCGAATGCTATTAGAGCTCAAAGTCTCAGAAATGCTTGAACGCAGTGCAATAAATGCCGGCGTCTTTAGAGGCTTGGAATTTTGCCATGCATTGTAGGGTAAACGGCTCATGATTAAAATGCATAATGAATCTCTAATTTAGCATGAGGATCTTGCAACTAGGCAAACTGTGAACTGGGACGAGATGGCAAAAGTGCCGACTAGCTGCGTCAGGCATAGGCTTGTAATAGATACAGCTATTGATTTTTTCGAAGAGATCAATCTAAAAAATCAATTTGTATCGAATCGATATATGGCTACAATGGTCTCCAATCCGCCGAGTCATCTTTCACACTCCCAAGGGCCGTTGCTTGGCGGATTTTTGAGGGTGGCGGGCATTTGCTCGCCACTTCGCTCAGCGTGAAGCGGTTTTTTGCGGGTGTCGATGTCATGCTTTGGCCTGCGACATTTGCCGTATTCATGACTCGAAATTCAAGCCTGCAGGAGTTGCCATGATTAAACAGTATCTCGATTTGATCATCGTTTCATTTGTTGTGCTCTCCATAGTCCTGTATGACACGACGATCGATATTTTCTTGAATGTGCTGCATTTCTTTTTTGAACTGCTGCATTGGGGCTATGAGTGGTTTGAACTGGGTATAGAGCATACTGTGGAGCACCTGTTCCATACCTCCCGCCATGGTAGCCAAATCGTCACGTTTTACATTTTGTTGCTGATCGCCAGTTTGGCGCTGTATGCGTTGTGGCGGGTGTTGCCGCGTCTTTACAAGCGCTTTTTACAATTCATGCATCAATCCTGGCTGCGCAGAAAAACCGAACTGGAGGCTTATTGGCTTTCGTTGACCCTGGCCAATAAAGTCAAAGTGCTTTCCACCGCGATGGGCGTGATGTATTTGAGTTCCTTTTGGGTGATGTAGGCAGGATGGACAAGCCTGGAACCGGCTTGTCTTTGTCCTGAGCGGAGCTTGTGAATTACGGTTTCGCGTGACCCACGTGCAAGCCGCATTCTTTCTTCGCGGCATCCTCCCACCACCAGCGGCCGGTGCGCTCGTGCTGATTCGGCAGTACCGGCCGGGTGCATGGCTCGCAGCCTATGCTGATATAGCCGTGTTTATGCAGATCGTTGAACGGCACCTGATAGGCTTCGATGTAATCCCAAACCTGCGCCGAGCTCCAGTTCAACAAGGGGTTGAATTTGATCAATGCTTTGCCGGGTGAGGAAAAGACGGTGTCCATTTGCACTTCGGGTATGTTGCCGCGGGTATCCAGGCTCTGGTCCTTGCGTTGGCCGGTGATCCAGGCATCCAGAGTATTCAGCTTGCGACGCAAAGGCTCGACCTTGCGAATCGCGCAGCATTCCTGATGGCCGTCGTCATAAAAACTGAACAAGCCTTTTTGTTTGACGAAGGCTTCCAGTTGTTCGTG
This sequence comes from Methylomonas rapida, assembly GCF_024360925.2. NCBI lineage: Bacteria > Pseudomonadati > Pseudomonadota > Gammaproteobacteria > Methylococcales > Methylococcaceae > Methylomonas > Methylomonas rapida. Next base: position 891,619 of record NZ_CP113517.1, read on the forward strand.
ATTCGGACTCAACACATCGATATCGATTTGATAATGTTTGCGGACCTGATCGATGAAGCGATAGGTTTCCGGATGCAGGCGCCCGGTATCCAGCGAAAACACTTGAATGTCCTGGCGGATTTGCAGCGCCATGTCGATCAATACTACGTCTTCGGCACCGCTAAACGAGATGGCGATGTTGTCGAAACTGGCTAACGCGGCTTTCAAGATGGCGCGCGGGTTTTTACCCTGGAGTTCGGTTTGGGCGTTGTCGAGATCGAATGTGGTCATGATTGCGAAAAATAACGAGTCAGAAAATCGTCGAAGGACAATGTGTCGGCAGCCTCGATATCGGCCTGTTTTTGCCGGGACGCAGCAGCCATGTCGATAAACTGTTGTTGAACCTGTGAGTCGAGTGGTTGCGCCAAAAAATAATGTTTGTGCAAGGCCGAAGTATTGCTGGCAAAACAGCCGAATTCCTGGCTGTTTTGGCTCATGCAGGCCAGGATATGCGCCGACGGCGTCAAGGCTGGGTTGTCCACCTTGGCTTGTTGTTGTTGTAAAGCCAATTGATAGGGCTTGTCCAGGCTGCCCTGGTCCAGCAACGCGCAAATCGGTTGCATCGCATCCAGGATTTCATGCGCCCAGGTTTTCAGATCGATGGTTTGGCCGTTTTTGTTCAATTGCAAGCCCGGTTTGCGGCCCTGGTTGGCAACCAGCAGCTGATTGCTGTTGTTGATCTGGAATTCTTCCATGGCTTGTGGTGGACTGTCATGCAATAAACAACTCAGCAAAAAGGCTTCGATGAAGCGCGCGGTACTTTCTTCGATGCCGATGGGATTGAATAGATTCAAATCCAGCGAGCGCATTTCCACATACAAGACGCCGCGGCGCTTCAAGGCCAGCGTGGGTTTTTCGCCGGATTCGGCGATTTGCTTGGGGCGCATGGTGCTGTAAAACTCGTTTTCGATTTGCAGCAGGTTGGCATTCAATTGCTGATATTCGCCGTTGAGTTTGACGCCGATCTTTTCGTAATCGGGGTACGGCGTGTTGATCGCGGCGCTGAGGCTTTCGACATAGCCGTCCAGTGAGTTGTAATCTATCTTCAATCCCGCCTGGTTTTTGCTTTTGTAGCCGATGTCACTCATCCTCAGCGAGGTGGCGTAGGGGTGATAAAGCGTGTGCGGATCGAATTCCTCGAATTCGGCCATCAGGTGCGGGCGGCTTTTGAAGAAACTTTTACAAATCGCCGGCGACGCGCCGAACAAATACAGCATCAGCCAGCCCTGGCGCTGAAAGTTGCGGATCAGACCAAAATAACCGTCGGCGATGAAGCTTTGCAGCGAACCCGGATTTCCTACCTGGCGGTGTAGCGTGGGCCACAGGGATTGCGGCACCGAGTAATTGAAATGGATGCCGGCGATGGCTTGCATCGTGCGGCCGTAACGATGCCACAGGCCCTTGCGGTAAATGTGCTTCATTTTGCCGACGTTGGAACTGCCGTATTGCGCGATCGGCACGCTCAAATCGCCGTCGATGCCGCAGGGCATGCTGGTGGCCAGCAGCATTTCCTCGCCCAATTCAGGATAGACGAACTGGTGAATCTGATGCATGTAGCTCAAGGTTTGCTTGACGTCGGCAAACGGCGGCGTGATGAATTCCAGCAGCGCTTCAGAGTAATCGGTCGTGATGTAAGGATGCGTCAGCGCCGAACCCAAGGCTTTGGGGTGCGGGGTTTGCGCAATGGCGCCGCGGCGGTCGATACGCAAGCTTTCTTTTTCTATGCCTTTTAAGCCCAGCTGCAGCAGGTGGTGCAGATTGTTGTCGAGCAGATAACGCAGGCGTTTGGGTAAGGCGATGTTTTGAATGTTCATGAATGAGAAGAGCGGCATACCAGTGCTGATATAATCGCCGCATTATAAAGGGTCCTACAGCTTTGCAGAAACAATATCCACTCAATAGCGAAGACGATGCCGCGCTGGTCACTCCAGGCGCCCTGGCTCCCGTGACACTAGCACGTCCCTGTGCGTTGCAGGTGTTGCGCACGGTGTTTGGTTACGACAGTTTTCGTGGCCAGCAGCAAGCCATCATTCAGTGCCTGATAACCGGCGACGATGTGCTGGTACTGATGCCGACCGGCGGCGGCAAATCCTTGTGCTATCAAATTCCGGCGCTGGTCAGGGACGGCGTTGGCATCGTGATTTCGCCATTGATCGCGTTGATGCAGGATCAAGTTAGCGCCTTGCATCAAGTGGGCGTCAAGGCAGCCTATCTAAACTCGACGTTGTCGCTGGAACAGGTTAGGCAAACCGAGCAAGCGTTATTGGATGGCGATCTGGACTTGTTGTACATCGCACCGGAGCGATTGAGCAACGGCCGTACCCAGGCCCTTTTTGCCCGCTGCAAGATCGCCTTGTTCGCGATCGACGAAGCGCATTGCGTGTCGCAATGGGGGCACGATTTTCGCGCCGATTACTTGCTGTTGTCGGTGTTGCATGAGCAGTTTCCAACGGTGCCGCGCATCGCTCTGACGGCCACCGCCGACGAGCGCACCCGGCAGGAAATCATCACCCGACTGGCGCTGGAGAATGCACAGGTATTCGTCAGCGGTTTCGATCGGCCCAATATCCGCTACCGCATCGTGCAAAAAGACAATGCCCGGCAGCAATTACTGCGCTTCATTCAAACCGAACATCCGGGCGATACCGGCATCATCTATTGCCTGTCACGCAAAAAAGTCGAGGAAACGGCCGAGTGGCTGAATCAAAAAGGCTTGCGCGCCTTGCCTTACCATGCCGGCATGAGCAACGAACAGCGGCAGAAGCATCAGCATCGGTTCTTGATCGAAGACGGTTTGATCATCGTCGCCACCATTGCTTTCGGCATGGGCATAGACAAGCCTAATGTGCGCTTTGTCGGGCACCTGGATTTGCCGAAAAGCATCGAAGCCTATTATCAGGAAACCGGGAGGGCAGGGCGCGACGGTTTGCCGGCCAATGCCTGGATGGCTTACGGCTTGCAGGACGTATTGACTCTTCGGCAAATGCTGGCGTCCTCCACTGCCGACGAAACACATAAGCGCGTCGAATATCACAAGTTGGAAGCGATGCTGGCCTTGTGCGAGACGGTTTCCTGCCGGCGTCAAGCCTTGCTGGCTTATTTTGGCGATGTACAAGGAGGTACGAGTGCCGCGATAGGCAGGACGCCGAAAGCGGCCGATCATTTGCCGCAAGGTTGCGGCAATTGCGATACCTGTCTGGAACCCGTGGCGACCTGGGATGGCACCGTGCCCGCGCAACAGGCTTTGTCGTGTATTTATCGTACCGGCCAACGTTTTGGCGTGAATTATCTGATCGACGTGTTGCTGGGTAAAAGCGACGAACGCATCAGGCAGTTTGGCCACGACAAGCAATCGACCTTCGGCATAGGCAAAGCCCTGGATGAAAAGCAATGGCGCTCGGTATTCCGGCAACTGGTTGCGCGCGCTTTGGTGGAAGTCGACTTCGAGAGCCATGGCAGCCTGAAGTTGACGGAGGCCTGTCGTTCTGTGTTGCGCGGCGAACAAACCTTGATGTTGCGCAAGGATACACAGACGACCAAAAGCAAGACGAAGGGATACGAAAAGCGCCAGCCTGAGCACGGTGCCGATAATGCCCTGTGGAACGCGTTGCGCGCCAAACGCAAGCAGTTGGCCGAGGAACAGGATGTGCCGCCTTATGTGATTTTTCACGATGCCACTCTGATGGCGATGGTGGAAAATCGGCCACGCACGCATCGACAATTGGCGCTTATTTCCGGCGTCGGCGAGCGTAAGCTGGCACTGTACGGTGATGCGTTTTTGGAGGTGCTGGCGGAATTTGATGATGAGGCTAATTCAACCGATACTGTCAGCGAAACGCTGGATTTATTCCGGCTGGGCTACAGTATCGAACAGGTGGCGCGGCAGCGCGGGTTGAAAGACGATACGGTTTACAATCATTTGGCCAAAGCCCTGGAAGTGGGCGCGGTTCGTTTCGACGAGGTGTTGGAACTCTCGCCGGAGGAAATCGCCGGCATCGAGGCGGTGCTGTTGGCGCTGCCCGATGAGCGGCGCAATGCCCTGAAGCCCGTGTACGAACAATTGGGCGGGGCTTATAGTTATGGGATATTGCGCTGCGTCAGAGCCGCATTGCAGCATCGACTCAAATAAGGCAGTCGGCGGTATTCGAAAAGCAATATTCAGTTTTCAGGCAGTGATCCAGCCATTTTTGCAAAAAATAATTCAATCGCCATTTGTATTCCTGAATTTCCAGCGCCTTGCCTAGATTTTGATAAACCCGGTCCACCGCAGGGCGATCGTGGTCGCGTATCACTTCCGCTAGCTGCGCATCCAGATAAACGCGAATTTTGACGGCCGGTGCCAATAATCTGGATAAGGGTTGCTCGAAACAGTGGCTGAGTTCTATCGTCAGGGTATAGGGATTGCGTTCCAATATGTCCAAATGCAAGGATGGACGATTTTGAGTTTGGCCGATCGCGGTTTTTCCCAGCGAACGTAAATTCGGTATCAGTCTGAACAGCTTCTGATAATTGGATTCACAGATTTTTTCCAGGCATAACGAAGTGTTGACCGGTCTGAGCTGGCTCATCTCAATCTTCCCGGTAGCAGGCGTAGGCGCTGGCGGTTTCCCATAACACCACTTGGTCTACATTCAGGCCTTCGCGTTTCAAATGTTGGTAAATCATTTTGCTCAAGACTTCGGCGGTCGGATGTTCGTCGATGGCCAGGAAGCGTTCGTTGTTGGCAAGCAAGGCCGGAATAATCGGGTCGTCCTTATGCAGCAGGAAGTTATGATCCAGATGTTGATCCACGAAGGATTCGACCGCGTCGCGCACATCGGCGAAGTCGCAGACCATGCCCTGCTGATTGAGTTCGTCGCTCTTGATGGCAATGCTGGCTTTGACGCTGTGTCCATGCAGGTTGCGGCACTTGCCCGGATGATTCATCAGGCGGTGGCCGTAGCAAAAATAAACTTCTTTGGTGATGATGTACATGGATTAGCGCATCCCTGTGATAACTGAGGGGATTTAGGTGGCCTTGATGCTTTTGATCGCGGCGGCAATTTCGTAGTGGTTGTCGTCGTGTTTTGTGCTGCGCACCACTTCGATATAGGCCGTCATCGGCGGTGTAATGTTGTTTTTGGGGGTAATGCTAATTTCCATCGCCAAACCGGGGGCATAGGCCTGGTCGGCAATAAAGGATACGCCGGCGCCACTCAAGGTAGTGCAGCGGCCAGTTTTGACAGTGGGAGAATCGGCCAATTTGTAAGTGAGATCACAGTCAACATCCATACGGATGTAATCGCGCCTTTCATCATGAGTCAGCATCAAGTTCCTCCGACATAAAACCGGGTTATGGGGCGAAAAATCAGTCGTTGCGAAGTGTACTATAAAAAGTCTCTGTTTGTTGGTCGATTCCAGGCAAGATCATGTTCCATTAAGCGGTTTGCCGGCAGCCTGGTGATTCCAATGGCTGAGACTATCGCCGACGATTTGTGTAGAATCGTTAGCTTTTCAATCTTTATAGTAAGGGTGCACAGGTAGCAGCATGAGCAAGTCCATCGTTCTGACCGGTATTACCACGACGGGTACGCCGCATTTGGGAAATTACGCCGGCGCCATCCGTCCGGCGATCAAGGCCAGTAAGGATGAGCAGGTCAGGCCGTTTTATTTCCTGGCCGATTATCACGCCTTGATCAAATGTAACGAACCGGCCCGCGTCAAGCAATCCAGTCTGGAAATCGCCGCCACCTGGCTGGCGTTGGGCCTGGATACTTCGAATGCGGTGTTTTACCGCCAATCCGATGTGCCGGAAATTTTGGAACTGACCTGGATGCTGACTTGCGTGACGGCCAAGGGCTTGATGAACCGGGCGCACGCCTATAAGGCGGCCGTGGCCGAAAACGAAGAAGTGGAAGGCAACGATCCCGACAAGGGCATCACGATGGGCTTGTTCAGTTATCCTATCCTGATGGCGGCCGACATTTTGATGTTCAACGCGAACAAGGTGCCGGTCGGTAAGGATCAGATTCAGCATATCGAAATGGCCCGGGATATTGCCAGCCGCTTCAATCATATTTATGGCGAACATTTCGTGTTGCCGGAAGCGGTGCTGGATGACAATGCGGCGACACTATTGGGCCTGGACGGCCGCAAGATGAGTAAAAGCTACAACAACACCATTCCGTTGTTCGAGCCGGAAAAGAAACTGCGCAAACTGATCAATAAAATCAAAACCAATTCGCTGGAACCGGGGGAGCCCAAAGATCCGGAAGGTTGTACGCTATTTGGTATTTATCAGGCCTTTGCCAATACGCATGAAGTCGAAGCGATCCGCAAGCGTTATGCCGAAGGCATAGGCTGGGGCGAGATGAAACAGGTGTTGTTCGAGAAAATCAACGACGAAATCGCCCCGGCGCGTGAACGCTATGAGGCGCTGTTGGAAGCGCCCGAGCATATCGAGCAGCAATTGCAGGAGGGGGCTGAAAAGGCGAGAGACATTAGCCGGCCCTTTATTCAACAATTGCGCGAGGCGGTGGGGATTTCGTCGATCAGTTTGGGGTAATTGCCTCTGGACGCCCTTAAAGCGATTGCGCTCCCACAGAAAACTTTCATTTGCCAGGGTGATTGCCTAGCCGTGATGAATGTTTGGTTGAAAATAATTTCCCGCACTCCAGGCGCATCGTTCCCCTGCTCCGCGTGGGAATGCAGCCTGAACCGCTCTGCGGTTCGGGACGCTAGAGCGGTCCCTGAGCAGGTTCCCTCGCGGAGCAGGGGTGATATTTCGGCGGATATTAAGGATTGAACTATGATTTTGTTGATTGGGGTGCCAGGCTATAGGTTTTTGATCGTAGCCCAAATATCCAGCCCGACCAGATAATCACCAAATGCCAACAGGAGACAGACGCGATGATTAGGCTTTTACCCGGATGTTTTTTGCTCTGCATGTTGTTGATCAGCAATGCATGGGGGCGACCAGAAGAAGCCAATTTGCCCGATATTTTGCCCCGGATCAAATCCAGCGTGGTTGCGGTAGGTACTTTCATGCCCACGCGTAATCCGCGTGCTGTATTTCTGGGAACCGGTTTTGCCGTGGCGGATGGGCGTCAGGTTATCACCAACGCGCATGTCGTTGGCAAGGAGTTGGATGTGGCCCACCTTGAGCGGTTTGCGGTGTTTTTTCGCCAGAATCAGCAAGAGCAGATGCAGATAGCGGAGCTGGTCGCCACCGATGAAGAACACGATCTGGCTTTGCTCCGCTTGGCGGAAGGCAAGTTGCCCGTGCTTGAGCTGGGTGATTCCTCGCGGGTCAGGGAAGGGGAGTTATATGCTTTCACCGGCTATCCGATCGGAATGGTGTTGGGTTTATACCCGGTTACGCACCGCAGCATTATTTCCGCTATTTCGCCGAATGCAATTCCGGTCATTGTCAGCCGGCAACTGAATGTGCAGATGCGGAAAAAACTGGAAGCACCCTATGACGTGTTTCAACTGGACGCAACCGCATATCCGGGCAATAGCGGCAGCCCCTTGTACGACATAGACACGGGCAAGGTCATGGGCATCATCAATAAAGTCTTTGTACAGGGCAGTAAAGAAAACGCGATCAGCCATCCCAGCGGTATTTCATATGCCATTCCCGCCGAGCATATCCAAAGGCTGCTGGCACAAAAAGGCAATTGATAAGCCCTTCTTCAAAACGCATACGAGTTCCTATGATTAGAATTTTTCGACACTATATCTCGACTGCCTATTTGGGGTTGATGCTGGTGGAATGGCTGGTGTTTTATCTGGCCATGCACTGGGGAGCGGCTGTCAGGTTTTTGTACACGTCGTCCTGGTATTCACGTGGAGACATGATCATGTCTTCGTTGGTGTTTTCCGCTGTATTTACCCTTTGTTGTTCGTTCCTGGGCTTATATCGTAAAACCCTGGATAAGGAAGAATACAACCTGTTGGAAAGAATCAACTACAGCTTTGCCGTGGCGATTTTTACCTTGGTATTTATTTATTACATTATCCCGGATCTGATGCTGGCCCGGAGTGTCTTGATTTCGGCCTTGGCGTTTTCGTTTGTCGGCATGTTGTTGACTCGGTATTTGTTTTATCGCTTTGTCAATCTGGAGAAACTCAAACGACGGGTTCTGGTGATAGGCTGTGGTCAACGTGCCAGCGCGCTGGATGTGGTCAATTCGACCTATGTCTATCGAGGTTTCGATATCGTCGGTTATGTTGCGATGGAAGATGAGCCCGTGTACGCGGCCAATGTCATCTTGGTGGATGAAAATTTGACCCTGGCGGACGTCGTGGCACGAGAAAACGTCGATGAAGTCGTGATTGCGGTCGATGACAGGCGAAAAAAGCTGCCGGTAGACGAGTTGCTGGATATCAAGATGTCCGGCATCCCCGTGATGGATTTACAAACCTTTTATGAAAGAGAGCAACGGCTGGTTTATTTGGAAACCTTGAGTCCGAGCTGGTTGGTGTTTTCCGATGGCTTTGTCAACGACGGTCTGCGGCCTATCGTCAAACGCAGCTTTGACGTGGTGGCCAGCGTGTTTTTGTTGAGCGTCAGTTGGTGGTTGATGCTGTTGACCGCGCTGGCGATTTATCTGGAAAGTGGCTTCGGGGCGCCGGTGTTATACCGGCAAACGCGGGTCGGTTATCGCAATAAGCCGTTTAAGGTGATCAAGTTTCGCAGCATGCGGCTGGATGCGGAAAGGAATGGCGCCCAATTTGCCAGCGCAACCGACGACAGGGTGACGAAAGTGGGCAAGGTGATACGCAAATTTCGTATCGACGAACTGCCGCAGCTGTTCAACGTATTCAAAGGCGAGATGAGTTTCGTGGGCCCGCGTCCCGAGCGTCCCGAGTTTGTCGAGGGTTTTGTCAAAACCATTCCCTATTACAAGGAACGGCATCGGGTCAAGCCAGGCATTACCGGTTGGGCGCAGCTATGCTATCCCTATGGCGCCAGTGAGCATGATACCTGGCAAAAGCTGCAGTACGATTTGTATTACGTCAAAAACTATAGCCTGTTTCTGGATTTGACGATCATGTTGAGTACCGTGGAAGTGGTACTGTGGGGGCGGGGAGCAAGGTAATCAGTTGATCGCAATTTTGACATTGACTTCCAGCCCGACTGGCACTTGCATGTCCGCATTGGGCTCGATAAAGGCCTGAATCACATCGATATCCTTGCGCTCGGTAGCAGTCTTGGCGAAAACGGTTTTTTTACCCATGATCTTTTTCACCAAGGCGACATGTGCCGGTATTTCTTTTTCGCCCAGACCCCGGCCAAAAATAATGGCTTGCTGTCCCTCGCGTAACGACAGCGCGTAGTTTTCGTCGATTTCGGCGCGCACCCGCAGTTTTGTCATGTCGCCAAGCAACAGTGCCGGTTCCGGGCTACCCGCCGAAACGGTCGATTCTCCGATGCGCAGTATTTTTTCCAAAACGGTGCCGTTGATTGGGGCTATCAAATAGGTTTCCGCCAGGCGTTGTTTGGCGGCTTGTAATTGTGCTTCGGCTACCGCGACTTGAGACGTCGCGACTTGTTTGTCGACCTCTCGCACGAAATGCGTCAGATAACGGGTTTCCGCGGCCAAACGCCGACTGTCGGCTTGTTTCAGTTTTGCGCTGGTTTCGGCTAGGTCCCGTTCATCTTCCGATGCAAATTTGTTGCTGCGTAAGTGTTCGATGCGGTCCAGTTTGCGCCGCGCATATTCTGCATCCAGCACACTGACTTGTTGGGCATTTTTTTTGGCCTCGATTTCATAGGGATTGACGCCAGCCAAGACCTTTTCCAGGTCAGCCTTGGCTGCCTGCAAGCGACTTTCCGCAACCGTCACCGCCGTCTGTTCTTCGCGATTTTGCTGAATCGCCAGCGTGTCGCCCGCTTTGACAGACTGACCGATTTCTGCCTTGTATTCTCCGAGAATGCCGGGATGCTTGAAGGCCAATCTAAGCACTTCGCTGGTGGGTTCCACGTAACCTATGCCTTGAATCCAGCGTTGTTCCGCGTGAGCCGACAGCGCGATAAGCGCTTGAGCGAACAAGAATAGGTAAGCAAGTTGTCGCATACGAATGTTCCGCCTAGAGTACTGATTTACGGTTGAGTATAGAAAATATTATCGACGGCGGCGGTTTGCTGTTGTTCGGTCAAGATACCGTCGGCAATCGATAGGATACGGTCAAACAAGGGCAACATGCGCGTGTCGTGCGTCACGACCACCAGCACGGCTTGTTCCAGACGGGCTTGTTCCAGCAACAGTTCCACGACGGTCTTGCCGGTATGCCAATCCAGCGCCGCCGTGGGTTCGTCCGCCAATACGATAGAAGGGCGATGCAGTAAAGCGCGCGCAATCGCAACCCTCTGGCGCTGGCCGCCGCTGAGCTGTGCTGGGAATTTATAGCGCATGGCTTTTAATTCAAGACGTGCCAATAAATTATCCAGTCGCTGTTGGATATCGTCATCAGTCATGCCGGCATTGCGGCCGATGATGGCTAGATTGTCTTCAATGGTCAAAAACGGCAACAGTTGGGCGTGTTGAAAGATGAACCCCAGCTTTTGCCGTCTAACTTCGGTCAAACTGCTTTTGTCAGAAAAATTTACAGGCTGATTGTCGATGAGAAGTTGGCCTTCGCTAGGGGCGAGCAGACAGCCGAGAATCGATAGCAAAGTGGTTTTTCCGGAACCGGATGGGCCGATCAAAACCGAGGCCTGGCCTTGAAAAAACTCCAAATCGACACGCTTGAGCACCAGCTCGGTCATCTCGCCGGAGCCGTAGCTCTTACAAATTCCCTGGCAAGTCATGATGCTATTCATCCGTGGAATACCGAGACAGGGTCGAGTTTGAAAATGGCCCGGATCGAAAACCAGGAAGCGCCGAGGCAGCAGAGCAAGGAAAAAGCAATAAGTCCGGCCGACACTAGTGGGGTCGTTTCCAGCGGTATCGGACTACGAGCGGAGGCATTGCTGGCAAGGATAAACAGCACAGTACCAAACAGAATTCCAAGGCCACCCAAACTCAAGCTTTGACTCAGTACAATTTGCCTCAAGGTTTTTTGATGAAAGCCCAAAGCCAGCAACGTGGCATAATTACCGATATGATCTTGGGTAATTGCAAACAAGGTTTGACTCATGATGACTACGCCAACCAGCAAGCCTAATATGGCGGTAATGATCACCGTGATACCAACGCCGGTTTCCAGCATCCAGTATTTGACCGAGCGTTCGGCAAATTCCGATGTGGTAAGTACTTCGACATTGGATACTTCACTGGCGATGCGGTCGCGAACCTCCGTGAGGCTGGCCCCTGGTTCTATTTTGGCTAAAACATAGGAAATTTCTTCATCTTTATAATAGGGCGAATAGCGTAAGGCATTTTCGATTGAGGTAAAAACAAAAGGGGCGGCGGTAAATGTCCTGACTTCGCTGGAGATGCCGCCTAAAATGACCCGATTACCTTCTATCTCTGCCTCGTCGCCAAGGTTGCGTAAGCCCAAGACATCATAGGAAAGTTCGTCGATAATAACTGTCTCGGGCTGTTCAATATTTTCTATATCGCCGGCCAACATTTTCCAGGGGCCGCCGGCGTGTCTAGTATCCAAACCAACAATTTCGACATTAATTCTTTTGCCATCAGGATGTTGCCACGTAGCCCATCCCATCAACATCCCTTCTGCCCAAGCAACACCCGGTATGCTGCTGACTTGCTGTACCCGATGGCGAGGAATGGCGGTACCATAGTCGAAGGCGCGGGTTTGCTCTGCCATCACCCAGATATCGACGCCGGCGTGTCTGATGATTGCGCTATTGGTGTTGATCCAGCCTACCAATAGACCAATTTGGGCTGCGGCCAGGAAAAAGGCGATGGCTATTCCCACGATCGTCATTACGAAGCGCAGCAGGTTGTGCGACAGCATGCGAATCGCGACCGGGATGACGACGGTGTTCATAAGGAAGCCAAATAACCAGTTTCAGATAAGATGAGCGATTTTAAGTAGTACGCCAATGATCAAAGTGGTTTGCAGTAAGCCGACTGCAACTACCCAGCGCACCAGTTCTGCCTTGGTTTCAGCAAGCTTGATTTCAACTGCTTTGACTTCCAGACGTACTTGGCCGATTTCATGCTGTAAGCGGCTCTCTGTCTCCCTGATTTCCAGTCTGACATTTTCAATTTCCTTTTGTAGTTTTCCTTCGACGTGCCTGATTTCCAGTCTGATATTTTCAATTTCCTTTTGTAGTCTTCCTTCGACGTGCCTGATTTCCAGTCTGACATTTTCAATTTCCTTTTGTAGCTTTCCCTCGACTTCCCGGATTTCCTTGAGCAATCGCAATTCGCTTTCACGCATATGGCCTTGCGTGGCCACTTCCTTCAAATGTGGATAACGCTCTTCCAGTTGCTCAAAGGCATCAGCGATCACCTTGGCACGGGTTTTATCCTCGCCGGCTTCGGTGAGTTGTTCATAAAGACGTAAGGCGACACTCATTGAAATTTCCCGTGAAATACCATTGACAGTATAGCAAACAACACAGTACAAACCGACGAGCAAACCAAGAGGAGTGACACAATGACCGTCTTTGATTATCAACAAGCCTTTTCGCGTAACATTGGTTGGGTAACCCAGCAAGAGCAGGAAACATTAAGAAGAAAAAAAATTGCCATCGCAGGGCTTGGTGGAGTAGGGGGCAGTCACTTGTTGACGTTGACGCGTCTTGGTATCGGTGCCTTCCATATCGCCGATTTCGACAAGTTTGAGTTGCCCAATTTTAACCGGCAGGCAGGGGCTACTGTGTCTCATCTGGATCGACCCAAAACCGATGTGTTAGCCGAGATGGCGCTGGATATCAATCCGGAACTGCAAATCAACAAATTTCCACACGGCGTGACCATGGACAACCTGTCAGAATTTTTTACAGGGGTTGATGTTTACGTCGATGCGCTGGATTTTTTTGCCTTTGATGCGAGGGAAAGGGTGTTTGCTTACTGCGCGGAGCACGGAATACCCGCGATTACAGCGGCGCCATTGGGGATGGGCACGGCATTGTTGAATTTTTTGCCAGGCCAAATGACATTTGAGGAATACTTCAGGCTTCAGGGAAAATCGGAAACCGACAAAATTCTGCATTTTTTATTAGGCCTGTCGCCGGCGATGCTGCAGCGTGGTTATTTGGTCGATCAGGGCGCGGTTGATTTGCTGAATCACAAAGGCCCTTCCACGCCGATGGCTTGCGAATTATGTGCCGGTGTGGCGGCGACACAGGCTTTAAAGATTTTGCTAAAAAGAGGAAAGGTTTTAGCCGCTCCTTGGGGGCTTCAATTCGATGCTTATACCAATAAGATGATAAAAACTTGGCGGCCCGGCGGAAACAGGCACCCCATTCAGTGTTTAGGACTGTTTATGGCGAAAAGGCAGTTTTTGCATTTGGGGGGGGGGCAAGAATAAGGTAAGTGCTGCTGAAAGTCGGATTCTATGTTGATTCGGTATGGAGATTCAAAATTCATTGCAAGATTGCAATTTGAGCTTCCCATGTTCCATGGTTGATTGGGATTGACGGCAAGCGGCTTCGATACAAAGAGTGTCAGTTTTTTTTACGGGTTTGAGGAAAAGGAATGAGTATTTTGGGGTTTCTTGTTTTATTTTTATATAAATCAATATCTTGGAATAATTGGCATATGATGTGCTTTATTTTTGGCGTGTTGTCCATTATCTTAACTTGGAGAAATCTAATGAAAATCGCAAATAAACTAGCAGTGGTCATGGCGTTATCGGCGCTATCAATTGGTAACGCGCAGGCTGCGGCAGCAAAAATTAACACGGGTGTGGATCAGAATTTCGATGGAGATTCGGTCACAGATGTTTTCTTTGACTTGGGGCTTTTTCCTAATGCTACTTCAAATTACACAGGCGCTTCACTAGCCGATGGTTTTTTGAACCCAGGTGATATAGCGAATTTTTCTGACTCCGGTCAAGTTTTGGTTCAAGCCTTGAATCCCTTAAGTACTGTCATAAACGATGTTGAAGGTTTTGGTAATTCTTGGACTTTAAATGCGGTTTATTCAGTTTCAGGTACTGCACAGTATTTAGGAACCGTGAACTATGATTTGAATAATATTGCCACGGGAACCCTGTTTAATGCTAATGAAGGTTTCTTACCCACTTTTGTAAGCGGTACTTTAGAGCTTGTTCTTGTTAATCCAAGTAACTCTTTAGGAGCAGGTGTAAATGGAACCAAATTACTTGAATTAACCCTAACCGGAGGGAGTACTTCTATTGGAAATATCCTTCTCAATGGTGTCGTTGATTACTCTTGGTACAATGCTTTAGCCTACAACGCTAACCAGCAATGGCTAATTGAAAATATGTTCCAATTCGCTACTGGGCAGACATTTTTTGCTGCTGGTTCCGGAACAAATATTGGTAAACTTGCATGGCGAGATGATTTCAATATCGATCCAAATCTGGTTCCAAGGTTTGGACAAAGTAATTTCTATGCTCCAGAAGGCACAAAGTCTAAAGCTTGTGACCAAGGTGCCGCTTGCAGAACCAGCAATCTTAATATGACATTACGTTTCAACAATGTGCCTGAACCGGCTTCAGTCGCGTTATTGGGAATTGGGTTATTGGGTTTAGCTGTTTCGCGTCGAAGAGGTGGGGCAAACATAGAGGCGTAGTTCAAAAGGGTAAAAACCCCCTTTAGTTTAATGCTAGGAACTAAAGGGGAGTAAAAAAGGGCTCTCCCAGATTTCCCGTGGTAGTTCATGATCTCGGCCTAAAACTGAGATTTCAAAGATTAGCAATAAATAATAATTGCTCTTTATTTCAATGGGATGGATTGTATGAGGCAGTTTTTTCGATCTGCAGTCAGCAAAAAAGGGGGTCAGAGTCCTTTTTGGTGTGGAAATTCTCGACAATCTGGTTTTGCCGTCACTGCGGCTGCAGGTGGTTAGCTATACTTGGCTTCTGTTTTTTGAAAAAAGGGGGCAGAGTCCTTTTTGGTGTAGAAATTCTCGACAATTTGGTCTTGCCGTCACTAATTCTGCATGTGGATTGCAATACTAGGTCATTGTTTATATGCAGAAATACAATATTTTCTCATTTGGGCTTTTGTTGCTTGCCTGATGTTGGCTCTGCATGTTGAGTAGGCGGCGCTTGTAGTAGAATGAAAGTCGCTTATTGTTTCTGAGATTCGGTTATGAATGCAATTCCTTTTGATACCCTGCAATTTGCCAACCGACTAAAGGCGGTCGGGTTTTCTGAAGAACAGGCTGCCGTTTTAACAGAATTGCAGAAAACGGCGACGGGTAATACGTTGGAACAGGCGCGGCACGATTATCATCTTGATGATGTGGCGGCTAAGAGGGATTTAAAAGAATTAGAGGCAACGTTGAAGCATGAAATGCGCGAGTTGGACCATAAGATAGAGTTGTTAAGGGCTGACACGCAACGGATGATTGCGGAAAGCAAAGCCGATTTGACTCGCTGGATCATTGGCGCCGGCTTTTTGCAAACCGCGTTAATTATTGGTGTGCTGTTGAAAATTGCTCATTTGATTTGAAATAAAAGGGGCGGAGCCATTTTGCGTGACCTTGTGCAATAAGGGGTCAGAGTCCTTTTTAAGGGGCGTTTTGTGATATACTGCAAGCGTTGTCATCGTATAGCATTGGAGTATAGGGATGGCTTTAGCCCAAGAAGATATCGAGCAAATCCAAAATTTGATTAGGGAGAATATTTCCGAGCGTTTGCTTGCGCAGAATGTAAATGTTCGTTACGAACTGGACTTGCGTGAGCGGACGATTCGCGTTGAGGAAGAACTGAAACATCAACGTGAGTTGATGCTGGAAGGCTTCAAACAGATGGAAAAGCGTTTCGAGCAGGTTGACAAACGCTTTGAACAGATCGATAAGCGCTTTGAACAGATCGATAAACGCTTTGAATTAATCGAAAAGCGTTTTGAACAAATTGACAAGCGCTTTGAGCAAGTAGAAAGGCGTTTCGAACAAATCGACAAGCGGTTTGAACAAGTCGATAAACGTTTCGAGCAAGTCCATTCCGAGATCATGGCTATTCATAGTGAAATTAAGCTGCTCATGCGTTGGGGGGTTGGGACTTTGCTGGCTGTAGCCAGTTTAGTAGTCGCCGTTTTGCGCGTAATGCCTTGACACCTAAGTCTAATGCCCAGGAAACCGCGTTTTTTTCTGCCGGGCGTGCCCGTTCACGCTATTCAACGTGGGAATAATCGGCAGCCTGTCTTTTTTGAAGATGAAGACTATCGTATGTATTTGACTTGGCTGACTGCGGCGGCCGAAAAATATGCTTGTCAAATTCATGCCTACGTGATCATGACCAATCATGTGCACCTTTTAGCGACGCCCGGTCAGCAGGATAGTATCAGTGGCTTGTTTCAATATATCGGTCGGCATTATGTTTCTTATGTCAATAAGAAGTATCAACGCACCGGCACGCTTTGGGAAGGGCGCTATAAAGCCTCTTTGATTGACGAAGAGCCGTATTTGCTAAGTTGCTACCGCTATATCGAGTTAAATCCAGTTCGTGCGGGGATGGTAAGCGCTCCCGAAGACTACCCATGGTCCAGTTATCGATGCAATGCTTTAGGGGAGGATAATCTACTGCTCAAACCACATCGGTTGTATGCTCAGTTGGCTAGGTCTGACGAACAACGGCGCGTTGCGTATCAATCGCTTTTCACTGGCGCGCTAGATGATGCGGTGGTGAATGAGGTAAGAGCCAGCACCCAAAGTGGTACGCCATTGGGTAATCAGCGATTCCATGAGGCGATTGAGCGTTCATTGCAGGTTAAGGTGGGATATGCCCGGCGAGGAAGGCCGGTTAGGCAAGTGTAAAATTTTCTGACGCTTGAGCGAGCGATTAGAAAAATCAAGACTTTGACGGTCACCTGTCCTTTTGGGTAATTTTGTCCGTTGCGCCTTCAGGTTCAAATGCTCTAAGGATTGGTCAAAATAACTTCCAATTTGGTTACCCTCCCCCCAACCCGAAGGAAGAGGGAGTAAAATCCGAAAGTTATTTCAGACGGA
Organism: Methylomonas rapida; assembly: GCF_024360925.2. Taxonomy (NCBI): domain Bacteria; kingdom Pseudomonadati; phylum Pseudomonadota; class Gammaproteobacteria; order Methylococcales; family Methylococcaceae; genus Methylomonas; species Methylomonas rapida. The sequence continues at coordinate 908,700 of NZ_CP113517.1, forward strand.
ATCCTGAGCGCCGAGGCCATGAGTTGTGTCGAGGCGAGATCAACTTTTTCTGGTGTAAAAATTCTCGACAATCTGGTTTTGCTGTCACTGCGGCTGCAGGCGGTTTGCTATACTCGGCTTCTGTTTTTTGTGGAGAAACGCAATGCCTACCATCAGCATGTTTTATGGGATTCTCGTATCAATGTATGTTTTTGATTCGGAGAAGCATCATTTGCCGCATATTCATGTTCGATACAATGAATTCAAGGCATCTATAGCCATTCCGAATGGTGATGTGCTCGAAGGTGTTCTGCCGGCGCGACAAATGAAGCTGGTTCAGGCATGGATAGAATTACATCAGGATGATCTGATGGCCGATTGGTATCTGGCATCGAATGGTCAGACACCATTCAAAATCGATCCCTTGCGCTGAGGGGTGGGATATGACGCCTGATGTGGTACAAGTCACACCACTAACTGATTATTGTCTGGAGGCCGTTTTCGAAAATGGGGAGCGTCGTTGGTTTGATATGAAGCCCTTCCTTTCCTACCCGGCATTTTCTGCACTCACTGAAAAGAATCTATTTATGAAAGCACATGCCGCACATGGCACCGTGACATGGAATGACGAGATTGATCTTTCGCCAGATACCCTTTATCTACGAGGGCGGTCTCTATAGAAGTAAGGGGTCAGCCGAGACCATGACGTGTGTCGAGGCCAGATCATTTTTCTTGGTAGACGAGCATGCTTAACATACCGAAATTTCCTAAAAAGCAATGCGTCATCACGCTATTTCTCTATGGATTGACCCAAGGCGCTTGGGCGCTTGAGGGCGAGTCGCCCGAAGCGCTCAGGCAACTTGCCATGAACCATGAGCATGGCCGGTCTGGTGTCAAGCAAGATTTTCAGCAAGCTTTTCAGTTGTATTGTCAGGCTGCCTTGCAAGGGGATGCGGAATCGGCTTACAACATGGGATTCATGTATTTTAATGGCCGAGGTAAACCACGCGACTTGTCGTTGGCTGTGCATTGGTTCAAGCAAGCGGCCGAGGCCGGCGATAAACATGCTCAAAAAATGCTGGTGCGTTATGTCGATGTTTCTGTGGTTGATGATCAGGCATGCAAGCGACCGGACGCTGAGCCAGAGTTGAAGTTGGCTGCCGACGCCAATCCGAACAAACAAGTGGTTGAAGGCTGGGTCAAACAAATCGCTCCCCATTACGGCATAGACCCAGAGTTGGTTATGGCGGTGATTCGCGCCGAATCGGCATTCAATGCCAGTGCCTTATCCAATAAGAATGCGCAAGGCTTGATGCAGCTCATTCCTGAAACGGCAGCGCGCTTCGGTGTCAAAGACAGTTGGGATCCGATACAGAATATCCAGGGAGGGACCGCGTATTTACACTGGCTGCTCAGGCATTTTGAGGGCAAGGTGGATTTGGTTTTGGCCGCTTATAATGCCGGTGAAGGAGCCGTTGAGCGCTATCATGGCATCCCCCCTTATCAAGAAACGCAGAATTATGTCAGACAAATTCTGACATGGTATCCAAAGCCTTTTCATCCCGTACCCACGCAAGAGCCAGGCAAAATAGTCGTTAGGCAAAAGACCTAGCGAATTGCGCGGCACGCTTTTAGAAGCGGGTCACATATAACTTTAGCGTATCCCCCCTCGTCCAAGTTTCTCTGGAGGAAGGATGGGGAAATCAAGAGCTTTGATCAGAATAGCGCCTAATCATGTCCTGGAAGCCATGTTTTTCCAACAGGCTATAAAGGGTTGGGCGCGTTATTCCCAGCAGCTTGGCGGTTTCCGAGATATTGCCGTCGCTATAATGAAATGCGCGCTTTATGGCGGACAATTCCGCGGCATCACGAACGGTTTTTAAATTTAGCGGCATTGCATGATCCAGAATTTCGCCCATTTCCAAATCGTGCAAAGTTATCAGGTGCTTGTCGGACATTATCACGGCGCGTTTGAGCTTGTTTTCCATTTCCCTGACGTTGCCCGGCCAGGCGTAGTTTTCTAGTGCCTGTATGGCTTCTGGCGACAAGCGTTTTTCTTTGCAGTTGTGTTCGTTGCAGAAACGCTTTAGCAACGCGTTTGCTATGACCAAAATATCGCCCTCGCGTTCTCGTAAAGGGGGAATGTCGATGGTGATTTCGCTCAGGCGATAAAATAAATCGCCACGGAATGCATTTTGCGCAATCAATTCCTGCAGGTTGCGATGGGTGGCGCAAATGATGCGCACATCGACCGGAATTTCCTTGCGCCCGCCTAAGCGTTCGATGACGCGCTCCTGGATGAAGCGTAGCAGTTTGGCTTGTAGTGAGAATGGTAAGTCGCCGATTTCATCGAGGAAAAAAGTGCCGCCGTCCGCATATTCTATTTTGCCTTTGGTTTGTGCTACCGCGCCGGTAAAAGCGCCTTTTTCATAACCAAATAATTCGCTTTCCAATAAGGTTTCTGGAATGGCCGCGCAATTGACCGCAACGAAGGGGTGCTTGGCGCGCGGACTTTTTTGATGTATCGCCTTGGCGAGCAATTCCTTGCCGGTTCCACTGTCGCCTGACAGCAGCACGGTGGCTTGGGTTGGCGCGATCCGATCGACCATGCGCATCACGTTTTGCATCTGCGGACTGGTGGCGATGATGCCCGCTGAAGAGCTTTGCTGACATTGCAGATTGCGGAAATCGCGTTCCAGGGTTTGTAGATGGAATGCCCGCGCGATAATCAAGTTGAGAACATCCGGATCGACCGGCTTTTGATAAAAATCGTAGGCACCAAGCGCGATGGCGTCGATGGCATTGGTTCGGTCGTCGTTTCCCGTGACTACGATGATTTTTGTATGCGGGGCTAAAGCGAGTATTTCTTTCAGGGTGGCAATGCCCTCGCTGGCATTGGTTGGGTCAGGAGGCAGGCCGAGGTCGAGCGTTACAACGCCCGGTGTGTAGCGTCTTAATGCGGCAATTGCTTCCGCGCGATTGCTGGCGATGATCGTTTCATACTGGTCCAGACTCCACTTTAACTGTTTTTGTAAGCCGGGGTCGTCTTCAACTATTAACAGAACATTGGATTGGCTCATTCTGTGCCTGATTTCGTCAGTGGTAGATGTAAGGTTATCGTGGTGCCTTTGCCGGGTTGGCTCTCGACATCGAGTTGTCCATGGTTTTTTAGAATATAGTCTCTGGCTTCATAGGCACCTATGCCCATGCCTGCGTTACCTTTGGTGGTGTCGAAGGGCTTGAATAAGCGTTCGGCTATGAATTTTTCATCCATGCCGATACCGTTGTCGATGATTTTGAGGGCAGCATAGTCACCTTCTATGTTTAGGGAAAGTTTAACCCAGCCATCGGGTTTTTGCTTGGTGGCGTCCTGGGCATTTTGTATCAGGTTGCTAATGATGCTGGCCAGTTTTATCGAGTCTGCCTTGATGGCGCAGTCTTCGGTCGCAATTGCCAATTGCACTTCCGGGTGGCCGATATGTTGTTTCTGAATTTTTCGTAAAAACTCACCTAGATCAATCAGCGTGGCGGGCGATGTGGGCGGTTTTCCTTGTTTTAATTGATCGACGATGCGCTGCATTTTGTTCACGACATTATGCAAGGTGTCTAGGGTGTCATCGAAAAATTCAGGATTGTGCTTATGCTTGTCGGCATTTTTTACAATCAATGAGATTTGAGCCGCAATGTTTTTCAGATCATGTACGAGGTACGCCGAGAGCCTATGATAAGCCTCGAACTGGCGATTGCTGGCCAAAGCTTCGCTGGCTTTGCTGAGAGCAATGGCATTGGCAAGTTGCATCCCTACCGTTTTTAAAAGATCATGGTCCTCCCAATTAAGTTTGCGAGGGGCTCTGGGTTGGGTTAAAGCGACAAAAGCTTCTAGGTGGTTGAGATGAAATAAGGGGATAATCAGCCATATCTGACTGTCCTCGTAGCACCATGGGGACAAATCAATATCATCGTAAACCTCCGGGGTGTGGGCTAGTTCAAAAAAATCGATCACCCATTGCTTGTTGGCTAAATATTCAGGCAGGTGCCGATTATTTTTTAAATGCGTAAGTTCTTGCGATGGAATGCGAAAGTTCTGTGTCGCTGCCAACACAAATTCGCCCTGATCATTTTTTAACCAAAGCCCGCCGCCACAGCTTTCTACCAGGTTGGTAAGGGTGGTGATAATAAAAGTTTTCAGCTCTTCCAGCGACTCGAGTTTTGCCAGTGACTTACTGATTTTTAGCCATTCTTCACGGTAGTCGTAACTGTAGTGGAAAAAGTGCTTGCTAAAATAAACTTTTGCCAAGGCCCTAATCTTTCCCGAGGTAAAGGAGATCACCAATAACAGAAGGGCTAGGAAAATGAATAAGGTTTGAAGGGTTTCGCCCCACACTGCGTCTGTGTGTTTCAGATAATAGCCGGCAACTGACATCAGCAGCAGATAGATGCCGCAACCGAGTAGAATTGTGGTGTAAAAAGTTGTTTTTCGCGGGCTTGTATGTTTTGTCTTTGCGTCACTCGCCTCGACGGGGGGTATGCGGGTGATGGCAATTCCTAGTAAAGGCGCCGTTAAGGCGTTGAGAAGGCCGCGGGTTTGCCAAAGAGAGACATCTAATTGCTTGTAAAGTAAGGATTTACTATAGACCATGAAGTCAATCGCAAAGATGGCGCTAAGGGCAAGGCAGGCAAATTTTATGTTCCAACGTTCGGAGAGAGGGGTATTACGGTATAGTTGTTCGATAAGAATGAGTCCCGAGATTGCAAAGATCACATGAGAAAAGAAGCGTGGGTCCATGTGCGTCCAGGTACGAATCCAATCCAAGAAGGCTGGAAAAGTCTCTATACTTACTACAAAAAGAACAAGCCCGCCAAATGCTGGTGTGAGTGGGCAGTCCTTGAGATATTGGAAGGCATTGCCGCTAAGTTGCTTTGACAATAAAGTCGCCAGGAATAAAATCCAGGATGTATTGCGTAAGGTTTCATAAACCAGTGTATCGGCCAGAAAAAATTGTTCATCCAGGGTCGTTTGTATGATTTTTAGGCTCCAAATTATGGATAGCAGCGTGGCTATCCTGAATGACATGTTGCGTTGTGTTCTGGTAAACGAAAATAACAGTAAAGCTCCGAAAGCAAGTGCGCTGGCTGAATAACTGAAAAAAATGAAATGGTCCATGCTTAAGATATGCTGGAGATGCCTTGTATTTAGGGCTTTATTATAGCGTTAAGGCAGGCGCGATTGTGACGGATAGGCTTGGCAATCAACTTAGGAAGGCATGAAACAAATTCTGTACGAGATTATAAATAATCCACAATTTTCCGAAGGTTCTGCATGGAAGCGTTGTTTTTTTCGCGCGGGGGAAAAAATCCTTGAAAAGGACACTATCGGGAATACTTTGTTTTTTCTTGATGAAGGACAAGTAAGAATCTTGGGGGGAGCTGAAATCGAAGGGAATATCCGAATTACTCCAGGGCTTTGTGATTTGCAGGCAGGGGCTATATTCGGCGATATTTGTTTGTATGGCAATCATCGGAGGACGGCCACTGTTGTGGCGCTTACTGATGTGAATGTCATAGAAATTCGTAGCGATATGCTGAGTGTATTTTTGGATGATCATCCTGTCCAAGGGTATTTGTTTTTAAAAGCCTTGTTTCAAATTATGGTGCTACGCTTGGAGTTAGCCAACGAAAGAATCGAGAAACTTTTGGCATGGGGCATCAAAGCGCATGACATTGATAAATATCTTTGATTGCTTGCTTAATATCATTTTTTAGGGGTCGACTTTAATTATGAATAGCGAACCTAATCTCTCTCTCACGGAAAGCTTTGAACGTTATTTTCGCGTGGAGTTGGCGGTATCGGAAGCCCAGAAAAGGCAGGTATTCGGCATAAGATATAGGGTGTATTGTGAAGAGTTTAAATACGAACCCACCGATCACTTTCCCGAGCAATTAGAAATTGACGAATATGACCAGTTTTCTAGGCATTGTCTGATTGTGCATCGTAGCACAGGTACGCCCGCCGGTTGCGTGCGATTGGTTCCGGCATTAGGTGAGTGCGATGTTGATCCGTTGCCATTGGAGAAATATTGTCGAACCAGTTTGGATTGGGGGTATATCGAGAATCTAAAATTGGATCGCAATACAGTTTGCGAAATTTCGCGATTGGCTGTGGATGGGGCGTTCCGTCGTCGTACGGGGGAGTCCTTGACGAGGTTTGGTCAAATTAATGGGCTGACTATTGATGCTCAAGAGCAAAGAAGTTTTTCATTGATTGCGGTAGCTTGTTTTCTTGCAGCGACAGCGTTAACCGTGATGGATGGTAGAACCAACGTATTTGCGATGATGGAACCCTTTTTGCCTCGTTTGATGCATCGATCCGGTATCGATTTCCAGCGTGTGGGGAAAGATATGGATTATCATGGCATAAGGGCGCCATATTTCATTACTAGCCAGTCCGCTTTGAATAATATGCATAGCGATTTGGCCTGTTTATATCAATGGATTCAGGAAAGTTTAAAAACAAATATTCCGTAAATTAACTGGTTTTAAAGTATTTATCGACGAGATAAATTTTGTGATATTTTATGGCTTTTGAATAGCATATTTTTCGAGTAGTGCATTTGTTTAAGATTAATAATTTAGAGAAAATCGGTTAGTTGTGGGTCCGTTATGCGGGAAAAGCGGCATAACTGTTTTACGCCCGGTATTGTGGGATTAACACACCGCCGCGTACCATGGTAGATTAAAGTTGCAATGATGCACAGTTCTTAAAGGTATTTTAAAAAGATTTGAGCATGATTGCTTGTATGGATTAATGAGAAGTATTTTATGAGGTGAGTATGTTGGCTGATCAAAAAACTAATAAATCGAGTTTGCCCTATTTGCTATTGAGCGCGTTGATTCTGACGGCTTGCAACTCCCCTGAAGAAACTGCTGAAAGTCATCTGCAAAAAGGTAAGGAGTTATTTGAAAAAGGTGAATATGATAAAGCTATTCTTGAATTGAAAACTTCCAGCCAAAGTAGTGATCAACGTGCGGATACTTATTATTACATGGCCTTGCTGGATGAAAAAAGTAATAACTTCAAGTCGATGAGGGAGAATTTACTTAAAACCCTGGAGCGTGACTCTAATAATATGGAGGCAAGGCAGAAGTTAGGTAAGGTACATTTGCTTTTTGGGGATTTAGATAAAGCTCTGGAGCAGGCTGATTTTATTTTGGGTGTCAACGCCAGTAATGTTGAAGCACTGCTATTGAAAGCTTCCGTGCTTGTTCGGCAGGAAAAGAAGGATCAGGCAGTTAAGATCATCGATGATGTATTGGCAGGGAATTCAGGAAATGTTGATGCATTATCACTGAAAGCAGCCTTGCTTTTTCAGGATAATCAATTGGACCAAGCTTTGGCAACAGTTGATGCTGCGTTAGAAAAAGACATAAAAAACATGCCATTAAGGCTTTTCAAGATCAAAATAAATGCAAAGAAAAATAATATTGATGCCGTTGCCGAGGATTATAAAAAATTAATCGAATTGTATCCTGATTCAGATAACTTCAAGTTGAGTTTGGCCTCAATCTACTCCATGAGCGATAAACTGAAGGAAGCGGAAGAACTGCTGCGAGATATGGTAGCGAAGCGCCCGGATAAACTGGAACCCAACATTGTGCTGCTGGAGTTTTTAAATGCCAAAAGCAAAGATCGGGTTGTTGATGAATTCAATTCGTTGCTGGCAAATTTCAATAAAAACCCGGCGGGTAAATTGGAAATGTCTAAATGGATGTTGGCGAATGGTTACCTTGAAGCGGCATCTAATGGTCTAAAGCAAGTGGTGGAATCGGAAAAAGATAACAAGACTGGATTGTCAGCTCAAACCATACTCGCTGAAGTCGCGGTCAATAATAAAGAATATGATAAGGCGGATGAAGCCATTGCAAAAATTTTAAAAGCTAATTCTGATTTTGTTGATGCAAGCTTGTTAAAAGCGCGTTTGTTTTTGATTAAAAACGAAGTAGATCAAGCGATTGAATTATTGAATAAAGTTGTCTGGACAAAGAATGATTCTGATAACGCTTTTATGCTATTGGGACAGGCTTACACATTAAAGAAGGATTTAAAGCAAGCGGATAAGAACTTCAAGCAATCTCTGGAAATAAATCCGGCAAATCTTCAGGCTTTTTTGCCAATTTATAATGGTTACTTAAGAGCCAATCAAAAAGAAATGGCGAGACAGTATTTGGATAAGGCTCTAAAAGCCAAGCCCAATCAAGCTTTATTGCTAACCAATAAGGCCGAATTGGATATTGCGGAAAAAAAATGGGAGGATGCTCAAGAAACTGTACAGCGTATAGCATTGTTTTCGAAGAATAAAGCGGTTCCATTATATCTGCAGGCAAATATTCTACAGGGTAAGGGTGAATATGATAAGGCAGTATCTATTTATGAAAAAATAATTGCCGATTATCCGAATCATCTCAACTCAATGGTCAATCTGGTTCGCTCGTTTGAAGGGCTTAAACAGCGAGATAAGGCGATAGGCTTTTTGGAGGCTCATCACGCTAAAAATTCCGATAATCTCGAAGTTGTCGGGGTTTTGGGCGATCTATATATGGCCAACAAAGATTATGCAAAAGCCAAAAATTTGTTGGAAAGTCAAATCAAGCAATCACCGGATAAGTCGGTGCCTTTGTATCTGGCTTTGGCCAAGGTTGAAGCTGTTGTCAAGAAAACCCCAGAAGCTGCTAGAGATGTTTATATCCGCGGCTTGCAAGCCAATCCAGATGATGTCCAGCTTTCATTGGCATTGGCAGGGCTTTATGAGCAAACGGGCGATAAAGCGGCGGCGCGTAAGCTTTACGAAGCCGTTATCGAAAAGAATGCCGATGTTAATCTGGCCGTCAACAACCTTGCGGCTTTGCTGATTGAGTCTGAAAAAACGGAGGATGTGTCTAGAGGCTTAATGTTGGCAGAGAAGTTTAAAGACGTCGAGAACGTATTTTTTCAAGATACTTATGCCTGGGGACTGGTAAAGAATGGAAAGAATGATGAAGGCTTGGCGATTTTGGAGTCCTTGATCCTGAAGGAGCCAAAAATGCCGGAGCTTAGATATCATTTAGGCGTTGCTCATTTGAATAACGGTAACAAAGCGACCGCTATCATTGAACTGAAACAGGCGCTGGCGCTGGCAGAGAAGGGGCAGCGCAATTTTTCCGGAAAAGATCAAGTCTTGAGGTTACTTAAAGAGCTTGAGCAGCGATAGGTTTGGTAGACTATATTCTTTTGGAACAAGTAGATCAAGGTGCATGAAAGTATGATGGGGTCTAAGGTTAACGCCGTATTGAGTCGATTGGGGCTGTCTATTTTGTTGTCTCTTGCGGTCATAGGCTGTTCACAGCCGTTATTGGAAGACGTGTACCAGGCATCTGATTACACTTATAAAATTGGTCCCGGCGATAGTGTAAACATCTTTGTATGGGGAAATCCTGAGTTATCCACTTCCGCACCTGTTCGTCCGGATGGAAAAATAACGGTTCCGCTTGTAGAAGAGTTGCTTGCGAGCGGTAAAACACCTTTTGAGTTGGCCAGAGATATCGAAAAGGTACTATCGGTCTATGTCAAAAGCCCTCAAGTCGTAGTCATGGTGTCCGGTTTCAAAGGGGTCAGAGATCAGCAAATTCGAGTAATAGGACGAATTGGTGGTGGAAGTGGTGGCGGCATGGGTGGCGGCATGGGTGGCGGCATGGGTGGCGGCATGGGTGGCGGCATGGGTGGCGGCATGGGTGGCGGCATGGGTGGTGGATTAGGACGTTATCAGGGAAAAGCCATACCTTATGAAAGAGGGATGACATTGTTGGATGTAATTATCGAAATTGGGTTAAATCAATTCGCCGACGGCAATCGCGCTAGTGTCATTCGAGAAGTGGACGGGGACTTGAAATCATATCGCGTGCGTATCGATGATTTAATCGATAATGTGGATTTATCTGCAAACGTTCTGATGATGCCAGGGGATATTTTAATTATTCCAGATGCTTTCTTTTAAATAGAGTGTTGTCGGTTCTGACTTAATTATTCCACTAAATATGCAACAAGAACTTTCTGAAATTTATTTTTATCTCAAAGGAACTCTTAAATATAAACGTATCGCAATGCTTTTAGCGTTGCTGGTTTGTATTAGTGGTTGGTCTTACGTTTTTGTAATGCAGGATAAATTTGAATCCAAAGCCAAAGTCCATATCGATTCGTCAACAATTCTTAGGCCGTTAATGCGGGGTATGGTTATCGAGCCAGATGTGTCCGCGCTTATCAGAATTATTTATCAATTGATGTTTACCCGACCGAATCTGGAGAAAGTTGTCGAATTGTCCCGGCTAAAACCCGTTAATTCAGGGCACGTAATTGATGATGATCTGATCGAAAAGTTAAAAAATGAAATAAAAATTTCTGGCGCCGGTTCTAAGGACATTTTTGATATTGGATATTCGGCGGCTGATCCGGAAACCGCAAAAAGTGTGGTTCAAGCCGTTTTGACAGTCTTTTCTGAGCAAACTCAAGGTAAAGCCTTGGCTGATGCGACTGATGCTCAGAAATTCATTGAGCAGCAAATTCGCGAATATGAAATAAGGTTACAAGAAGCTGAAAAAGCAAAAGAGGATTTTAAGCGCTCGAATCTGGATTTACTTTCCGATTCAGGACAATTTGACCAGTTGGCTCAATTAAAAGAACAGTTGAATCAGGCTAATACCAATCTGGAGCAAGCGATAGCTAGGAAAAACGTTCTGGCCGAGCAGGTTGAAGACGTACAGGATTCGGACGAGGATTGGGGGTTGCCTGATGTGACAAATAATGTTGTGCAGGAAGATGCACAAATTTCTCAATTGATGAATAAAAGAAATGATTTATTAATTAAATATACGGAACATCATCCTGACGTCATTGCTATTGATAAATTGATTGAATCGATAAAGGCGCAAAATGAGCAGAATAAAAATACTCAGCCTGAACAAACTGAGACAGATACTTTAGGCCCTAGAAAATTAGCCAATCCTTATGTGCAGGCTTTGAAGACAGGGCTGGATAATGCTCAAGCAGAGATTGCGGCAAATCAAGCGTTGATTGGTTCGATCAAGGAGAGAATGGCGCAGATTGAGCATGGTTTGAGTGACAAACTCGCCCTGGAAACTGAAATGAAAAATCTCAATAGAGATTATGAAACCATTAGCGGAAAGTATACCGAGCTATTAGCGCGCAGAGAGCAGGCTCGTATCACGGAGAGTGTTGATGATCAAACTTCTCGGCTTAAATTCAAAATTGCAGACCCTCCTACCAAGCCTTCAAAGCCATCATTTCCAAATAGACCATTATTTTATTCGTTGATTTTAGTGGCCGGGCTTGTGTTTGGTTTTGGCATAGCATTTCTGATTTATTTCATTCGTCCAGTTTTCATGTCTACAAGACAGGTTAGGGCGGTTACTGGTCTGCCATCATTAGGTAGCGTGTCTCTAACTAGCCAAGGTATTATAAAAGCCAAGGATTTCGACTGGATGTTGTTAATAACTATAATAATTATGATCGCTAGTTACACCAGCATTATATTATTCGAAGTGCTCAAATAATTTAGGTATCTTACATGAGCATAATTGAAAATGCTTTGAGAAAGGCTAATCAACAAAGTGTGACTGATGATAAGAGTCAGTCTGTGGTTGATCTGAAATCTGCAGCTAAACCAGTTGTTCAAGATGAAGAAGTAAAAAATGACAAATTTGTTGCGGAACCGGTATTATCAAATGACAATAAGGTTTTAATAAACTGGAACAAGCTAATCTCGGATGGTTTTATCGATAACAATGATACCAAGTCGCAACTGGCGGAAGAGTTTCGGGTGATTAAACGTCCACTCGTAAATAACATTCAAGGCTCCGAGGTTAATGGAATATCTCGTCCTAACCTGATTTTAATTTGTAGTAGTTTGCCTGGCGAAGGCAAGACTTTTGTTTCAATTAACTTGGCTCTGAGTATCGCCAACGAAATGGATAAAAAGGTTTTATTGATCGATGCGGATGTCGAAAAGCCAAGTATATCAAAGCAGTTGGGTATCAAGCAATCTCCAGGGTTGATCGAGTATTTAGAAAACGAAAGCATCAGTTTCTCTGATATTCTGTTGAAAACCGACCTCGCGAACTTGACTGTTATTCCGGCGGGAAAACGTCACAAATATTCGACTGAATTATTGTCTAGTCAAAGAATGTATCTATTTGCCGATGAAGTTAGTCGTCGTTATAGGGATAGGGTAGTAATCTTCGACTCACCGCCTTTGCTGGTTGCAACCCAAGCTCAAATCTTGGCTGAATTGGTTGGGCAAGTGGTTTTGGTTATTGCGGCGGAAGAAACGCCACAAAATGTGGTTAATGAGTCCGTTGCAAAGTTGGCTAACTGCGATGTGGTGATGACTTTATTGAATAAAACCAAAAAAGAACTTGACCTATATGGCTACGGCTATGGTTATGGTAAGTATGGCCATTCGTAAAAGTGGGCGAAAATTGCACAAGATTGTCGTTAACTCTTGTGTTTTAACATTATCTTATGGACTGTTTTTCTCGCACAAAGCAGCTGCCTTTGATTGGAGAATGCGACCTAGCCTGTCAATGAGTGAAGTATTTACTGATAACCTCGAGTTATCGGATACGGCGAAAAGAAGCGGCTTTATAACTGAAGTAGCGCCAGGAGTATCACTTTTTGGAACATCGCCTTGGAGTAATTTTAACCTTAATTATCGCTTGCAAGGTCTTTACAATGCAGGTGGCAGTGATGCTGTTGATATAAATCATCAATTGCAGATGAACGGTCTTTACCAGGCGGTGCGAAACAGGCTTTTTGTGCAAACTAGTAGCTCAATTAGTCAACAAAATATTAGCAATGGATTTATTGCAACGGATAACTTAACTGGGGGTAGGGATAGAACGGAAACTAAAAACTTTTCTATTTCACCTTATTGGACACCTCAATTTGGGCAATATGCACGAGGTCTCGTCAAGGTTGGCTATCAAAATACCTCTTTCGATAATGCTAGTTTTGGAGGCGGCTCAGTATCGTCTTCTGGTCTTATTTCAGATTCAGACACATTTTCAAAGCAAGCTAGACTTACGAGTGGAACGAAATTTGGTAGAGTGAGGTGGAGCTTAAATTACTCTTCTCAAGAGCAAAGCAGGGCAACAGGGGATGACGTCTTATTCGAACAGTATCAAGGTGACTTGCGTTACTATTTAAACAGAAAGTTTAATGTGTTCGGGCAAGCCGGATACGAAAACAACGATTATCAGACGTTAAACGATTCCATTAATAATGGCTTTTTCTATACCTTTGGTGGGCAATGGAGTCCAAATAGATGGTATTCTCTCGAGGCTGGCTATGGAAATAATAGACACGTAACCGTACGCTTCAATCCTTCTCCTAATTTTATAGGGCATGTAACCTATCGTAATAAGGAAGTTGGCTTGAATACAGGTGATTCCTGGGATGCAAATATCAGGTATCGAGCTCAGCAGGCATTTATTGGCTTTAATTATTCTCAAGATACCACGACAGTTCAGCAGGTTTTAGTAGAGCAGACTGCTTTCGATTTAACTGGCCCAGTCATTGATACGGACATCGATCCCGTAACCGGTCAACCACTTAGCCCGCTTTTAAATCCAAACTTGCCTAATTTTGTTGATGATGTGATAGTTAATAAGCAAGCAAGTTTGACATTTGGATATCAGACCGGGAAAAGCTCTTATAATTTATCCTTTTATAATACCCGTCGGACATACGAATTAAATCCTCAAGAGGACAATGTTTACGGAGCGAGCGGCAGTTGGAACTGGAGACTGGCGCCGAGACTTAATTTTTACCTACGTCCTACTTGGCAAACTATCGATAATGAGGCGTCGAGTAATGACCGCTATGATGTAGCTTTAGGTTTTTCCAAAGCGATCCCAATCAACCTGGGGCGGCCTTTGCTGATGAACACTCGGCTGGAGTTTCGACATATCAACCAAATGTCGGACTTGTCTACCAATGATTACGTAGAAAACCGTGCCACCGCGAATTTTGCCGTTCGATTTTAATTTCTCATATTCAACTAATGTACGACGGATTTTATAACTTAAATCAAAAGCCGTTTCAGTTAAGCAGCGACCCGGATTTCTTTTTTCAGAGTTCGGTTCATCGAAGAGCTTTGGCCTATATGCAATACGGTTTGACTCAAGGCGAAGGATTTGTCTTGGTGACAGGATCTCCTGGTACAGGCAAGACCATGTTGGTTAAAAGCTTGATTAAAAATCTGAATAAAGACAAGCTTTTAATCGGTGTAATGGTGACGTCGCAAGTTGGTCCGGAAGACACCCTCCGCCTGATTGCTTCTACATTCGGATTTCAGTATCTACATAATGACAAGGCCAGTTTATTGGCAAGTTTTGAGAAGTTTATCGTCGAGAAAGCCAGAGAAGGAAGGCGTTTGTTGTTAATCGTCGATGAGGCGCAAAACCTGCCCAAACAATCGCTGGAAGAGCTGCGGATGTTAACGAATCTTGACGTTAATGGCGTGCCGATCTTTCAAGTGTTTTTGATTGGACAGCCGGAGTTAAAGCGTACAATTTATGCGGCTGATATGGAGCAGCTTAAGCAACGTATAGTTTCCACTTATCATCTCGAGCCTCTAGATCTGGAAGAAACCAGGGAATATATTTTATTTCGCCTGCAAACAGCGGGCTGGAAGGGGGCTCCGGAGTTTCACGCCGGTATATTTGTCGACATTCATGAATTTTCTGGCGGTATACCACGTAGAATCAATACCTTGTGCGACCGATTATTGTTGTACGGGTATCTGGAGGAATTGAGCGTACTCGACAGTGATGCCGTTGAAAAGGTGGTTTCAGAAGTCAAGGAAGAAATGCTGTTAGAAACGGTTGACACGTCCGACAATAAAGCCTTCACGCCGGTAAATTACTCCAGCGCAGAAGCCGGGACGATCGAAGAGAGGCTGGCTCGTTTGGAAAATCAGGTGATACAACTTCACGATAATGCCTGCAAGGAAAAAGCCTTGCTCAGAAAAGCGATCTTAATTCAATTGGATATGGATTCAATCTATGACGATGTCGGGAAGTGATCTCAAGCAGCCCAAAACCTTGATCTGTGTCGTTGGGGCAAGGCCTAATTTCATGAAGATGGCGCCCATCATGCGGCAGTTGCAATTGTTCAGGCATTTGATCAAGCCTTATCTGGTGCATACGGGACAGCATTACGATCAGGCCATGAAGGATACCTTCTTCAAGCAACTGGGTATTCCTGAGCCGGACAAGGATTTGGGCGTGGGTTCCGGTAGTCATGCCGTGCAAACGGCCAATATCATGCTGCAATTCGAGCCGGTCCTGGATGAAGTCAATCCGCTCGCGGTGCTGGTTGTCGGTGATGTCAATTCGACGATTGCCTGTGGCTTGGTGGCAGTCAAAAAGCACATTCCGTTGATACATGTCGAAGCGGGGCTGCGAAGTTACGATCGCGGGATGCCGGAGGAAATCAATCGCATCTTGACCGATCAAATTGCTGACTTGCTTCTCACCACCGAGCGGGCGGCGGCGGGAAATTTGCACAAAGAAGGCATACCTGACGAGCGCATCTGTTTTACCGGTAACGTGATGATCGATAGCTTGTTGAGCAATTGCGAACAAGCGATTCCATTCTCGGTTACCTTGCAAAAATATGGCTGTGTTCAGGCGATAGAAGAAAAAGACTATGCTTTGCTGACCTTGCACCGGCCATCAAATGTAGATGATACCGACACCCTAAAGCGTTTAATCACTGTTATCGGCGATATTGCGCGCAAGTTGCCGGTGATTTTCCCGGTTCATCCCAGAACGCAGCAAAAAATTAATCAAGCAGGGTTGTTAAAAGATTTGCCGGAAGATAGCGTGGTCATGTTGCCCCCAGTGGCTTATCTGGAAATGCTGGGTTTGATGCAAAGCGCGAAATTGGTTTTGACCGATTCCGGAGGACTACAAGAAGAAACCACGGCCCTTGGCGTGCCATGCGTGACTTTACGGGAGAATACCGAACGTCCCATTACCGTCACCGAAGGCACCAATACCATCGTGGGGACTGACCCGCGCAAAATCATGCAATGCGTCGACGACATCCTGGTCAGTGGGGGTAAATCGGGGCGCATTCCAGAATATTGGGATGGCCAGGCTGCCAAACGCATAGTTGAGGCCATTGTGCGCCGTTATATTGAAACGGATCAAAGCTGATGGCAGCTGAAAAGATCGTGAATGCGATGACGGTCGATGTCGAGGATTATTTTCAAGTCTCGGCGTTTGAAAGACATATCGCAAAATCGGAATGGGATAGCTTGGTTCATCGGGTGGAGGATAACACGAATCGTATCCTGGATTTATTTGCCCAGCACGACGTCAGCAATTCTCAATTTAGCCGATGCTGGTAAACTGAGCTGATTTTTTCATAACAGCTCACGGACGATGGCTCACCCTTTTAAAGAAAACGAACAATTCACGCAAGCCCGCTTGATCGAGCGAATCAGGCAAGTCTTCGAAACATTGCCCGACGGTCGTAGTGGGACGGGTGTTTACCAGAAATACACTATGTCCGATGCGGCGCTTAGCGCGTTTTCGGTGTTTTTCATGCAATCACCCTCGTTTCTGGAGCATCAGCGGACAATGCAAAAAGAACGCGGCCAAAATAACGCCCACAGTCTATTTGGCGTTTATCAGATTCCGAGTGACAACCAGATTCGGAATCTGCTGGATGCCGTGTCGCCCGACGCTCTATGGCCGCTGTACCGATGGGTGCTGCAGGCATTGGAAGCGCAAGGCAAACTCAAAGAATTCCAAGTGCTGGAGGATAGTGTACTGGTAGCCTTGGATGGGGTGGAGTATTTTAGTTCGCAGAAGATTCATTGCGAATGCTGCTCGACGAAGACGCTAAAGACGGGAGTTGTTCAGTATGCTCACAGCGCGGTTACCCCGGTAATCGTTTCCCCACATCAGGCGGATGTCATTCCGTTGGCCCCCGAATTTATCGCACCGCAAGACGGGAGCGATAAGCAGGATTATGAGTTGGCGGCCGCGCGACGCTGGTTGGAGCGCGAAGGCAGCCACCTGCCGGCAAACGTGACTTTTTTAGCCGACGATTTATATTGCAAACAGCCTTTTTGCGAATACCTTAAGCAACAGGGCCGACATTTCATCCTGGTTTGCAAACCGGAATCCCATAAAACCCTCTACGAGTGGGTCGAGGATTTTCAGCGGCTCGGGCAGGTTGAAGTGATAGAAAAACGCCACTGGACAGGCAAGAAACGATTGACCGAACGCTACCGCATCGCTCAGCAAGTGCCGTTACGCGACAGCGACGATGCCCTATTGGTGAATTGGTGCGAAATCGAGGTCATCGATGAACAAGGTCATCTCGTCTACCGCAATGCGTTCGCCACGGATTACGCATTAGGCGCGCACAATGTGGCCGATATCGTCAGCACCGGTCGTACGCGCTGGAAGATCGAAAACGAAAATAACAACACCTTGAAAACCAAAGGGTATCACTTCGCGCATAACTTCGGGCACGGTAAAAAACATCTCGCGGCCTTGTTAGCCAGCTTGATCATACTGGCTTTTCTGGTTCATACGTTGCTGCAATGGTTCGATCGATGTTATTGCTTGCTGCGCGAAGAACTGTCCAGCCGGAAGACGTTTTTTAACGATTTAAGGGCAATCACCCGTTATGTCTGTTTTGATAGCTGGCAACATTTGATGGAATTTATGCTTGATGGCCTGGACATTCCAATCCCTCGCTGAGAAAAATTATATTGCTCCGCTTAAATTGAGAATTGCTGGCACGACGTCAGAGCTACCTTCTTTACCCTGGGTTGGGTTGCGGAGCGCTATCCTCGCTTGATAACACGCATCGTCTCTGAGGGGCATGAATTGGCGTCTCATGGCTATGAGCACATTCGGGTAACGGAGCAAACGCCTGATCAATTCCGCGCTGATATCAAAAAATCCAAACAGATTTTGCAAGATATTGCCGGCCAACCGGTTATCGGCTATCGGGCGGCCAGTTATTCGATTGGCGCCAGGAATCTTTGGGCGTTAAAAGTGTTGGAGGAAGAGGGCTACCTTTACAGTTCCAGCATTTATCCGGTCAAACATGATTTATATGGCATGCCAACGGCGCCCCGTTTTGCCTTTCACCCAGAGAATACCGAAACTTTGCTCGAAGTGCCCATAACCACGCTAAAAATTCTGGATAAAAATATTCCATGTGGTGGCGGCGGTTTTTTCCGTTTATATCCCTATCCATTTTCCAAATGGGCGTATCGCTATATCAATTCGGTGGAAAAACAGCCGGGTATTTTTTATTTTCATCCCTGGGAGATCGATCCCGATCAACCCAGACAGCAAAACTTGCCGTTAAAATCCCGTTTCAGACATTATTTGAACTTGAGCAAGGTGGAAAGTCGCTTGAACCAATTGTTAAGGGATTTTCGCTGGGACACGATGCAGAACGTATTTCTCAAGCAGTCGACAGTCACAACAGCATTATGATCAAACTCCTCGAACCGCTTGATTATCCGCGTTGGGATAGCTACGTGATGGCTTCCGATGAAGCCAGTTTTTTTCATTTATCCGCTTGGCAAGAGGTGCTACGCCAAGCGTTCTCGCATAAGACCTATTATTATTTCACCGAGCAGGATGGCCAAATTACCGGCATTTTGCCACTGGTGCATGTCAAAAGTATGTTGTTTGGCAACACACTGATCTCGAATGCGTTTTGTGTCTATGGCGGCATAGTCGCCAGCAATGACGACGCTTTTTTGGACTTGCAAAGCCAAGCGCAAAAATTGGCGAGGGAGTTGGGTGTCGATTGTCTGGAAATGCGCAATCGCCGCCAGCTGCATCCTGACTGGCCGCATAAGGAACTTTATGTCACCTTTAGAAAGCAACTGGACGCCGATCACGAGAAAAACATGAATGCGATTCCGCGCAAACAGCGAGCCATGGTGCGGGCGGGTATCAAGGCCGGTTTGAGCAGCGTGATCGATGAATCGGTCGAGCGTTTTTTTCAAGCTTATTCGGAAAGTGTCAGAAATCTCGGTACCCCGGTGTTTCCAAAACGTTATTTTCAAATCCTGAAACAAGTATTTGGCAAAGATTGCGAGATTCTGACCGTCGAACATGAAGGTAAACTGATTGCCAGCGTGATGAGTTTTTATTTCAAGGATGAAGTATTACCTTATTACGGCGGTGGCACGGAACTCGCGCGTGATTTGAAAGGCAACGACTTTATGTATTGGGAAGTCATGCGCCGCGCGGTGGATAAAGGCTGTCGTGTGTTTGACTTTGGCCGCAGCAAAGTGGACACGGGTTCCTATCGTTTCAAAAAACATTGGGGCTTCGAACCCGAGCCGCTATATTACGAAGTCGATTTAGTGCGTGCCCAAAAAATCCCGGAAATTAATCCACTCAACCCGAAATATCGGCTATTCATTGCCGCATGGAAGCGTTTGCCCTTGCCACTAAGTCAACTAGTCGGTCCCTGGCTAGCCAAAGACCTAGGATAGGAAGGTTTTTTTCGAATTTTTATTTTGTCGAATGTTTCTTGGTTATATACATACTTTTAGGGCGATAGCGATATATTTTATAATAGCTATGCACTGTATAGATGTTTTTCAATGGGAAAATAACAAAAACCTAGAAAGAATTCTAAGGATATCTATAAGTAATGGGACAATTTTATTTGTGTTCATTGCTGGTTATTTGTTTCAGCATCTGTCGTCACGATTTCAATATAAAAAATACTTGTTTGCTAAATTTAGAAATGTAATAACACCATACTTTTTTATTTCTATTCCTGCGATTATTGTTTTTACATTGATTTTGAAGCGTGAATCTGTGTGGCAAGGATTTTATGATGATCCTGTGTGGCTGCAAGTGTTGAATTTTTATCTTACAGGTTTGCATCTTGCACCTTTTTGGTTTATTCCAGTAATAACAATTTATTATTTGGTGTCTCCAGCGCTGATTCAGGCAGACAAAAGTAGTGTTTTTTACTATTTATTGCCGATTTTGATTCTGGTTTCTTGTTTGGTCGGCAGGGGGGGGGGGCAACCATTAATAAGTTTCGTGCATTTTCTATCAGTCTATTCTTTAGGTATGTTTTGTAGTCGATATAAAATGTACCTAAATGATTGGCTATCAAAAGGGTTTGTCATTATTATCGTTTTTATTTTTGTTATCTTACTTTGGTTGTGTGAGTATTTTTTTGCAAAAACTACTTATACGTATTTTAATTTTCTGCAGAAGATCGTTCTTTGTTTTTTTGTTTTGGGTGTTCTAGTTCGTTATGGAGAGAAGGCTACGCATCACTATCTAAATTTGGTTGCTGATACTAGTTTTGGTATATTTTTTATACATTCATATGTGTTGACGGCTGGAAAAATGCTGGCTCATAAGTTTTTCGGGTACCTTCCGTCAGGTACTTTCCAGTGGTATTTCCTAACTACACTCATTACGATGTTAGTTTGCTTGGGTATCGTATATGCAATTAAAATTATATTGGGTCCCAAAAGCAGGATGTTTGTTGGGAGTTAACTTATATGAAACCCATTCTCTATCTGGTTCACCGCATTCCCTATCCGCCGAATAAAGGCGACAAGATACGTTCGTTTCATTTTCTGAAAGCGTTGGCGGAAAAATATGAAGTTTATCTGGGGACGTTCATCGATGATCCCGAAGACAGGCCATATCTCGATGCCTTGAAACCCTTTTGCAAGCAGAGTTTTTGCGTCGAGCTACAGCCGAAGTTGGGCAAAATAAAGAGCTTGACCGGATTCTTGAGCGGAGAAGCCCTCAGCTTGCCCTACTACCGTAATACGGCTATGCAAAGTTGGGTGGATAACGTGATTGCCGAGGGAAAAATCGAAAGCGCGCTGATTTTTTCCTCGCCAATGGCGCACTATCTACAGAACCATCCGGCTTTGCGACTGGTGGCCGATTTCGTCGATGTGGATTCCGACAAATGGCGGCAATATGCGCAAAGCAAACCCTGGCCGGCGAGCTGGGTGTATCGGCGCGAAGCGCAAAAGTTGCTGCAGTTTGAAACGGCCATCGCTCAACGCGCCGAGGCGACGTTGTTCGTGTCCGCGCAGGAAGCCCATTTGTTCAAGCAATTGGCCCCCAGCGTTGCCAATAAAGTCGGATTTGTAAACAACGGGGTTGATACCGAATTTTTCAATCCGGAATTGCCCTACGACTCGCCTTATTCGAAAGACCTGAAAACTATCGTTTTTACCGGAGCAATGGATTATTGGGCCAATGTGGATGCCGTGGTCTGGTTTGCGCAACAGGTATTCCCATCGATCAAGCCGCAATGTCCAGCCGTGCGTTTTTATATCGTGGGCTCCAAACCCGCCAGACAGGTGCTGCAACTGGCTGAAACCGATGCCTCCGTGGTGGTAACCGGCCGAGTTGACGACGTGAGAGCCTATATCGCACATGCGGATGTAGTCGTGGCTCCGTTGCGTATTGCCAGAGGCATTCAGAACAAAGTGTTGGAGGCCATGGCGATGGCCAGGCCTGTGGTAGTCACTTCGGCGGCTATGGAAGGCATCTGCGCTGATTCATCCATTCAGGTGCCCGCCATAGATTCGCCTGATGAATTTGCCGAGCAAGTCTTGCGGTATTTGCAACAAGCGATGCCGCCTATCATCGCTAACCGCCGCTATGTGCAAGCCGAGTTCAGTTGGCAGCATAATGGTGAACAACTGTGCCGCGTACTGAGTGGTGAAGGCCAATAATCCATGTCGCAGCCGCCATTGATCGTTCACATCATTTATCGCCTTGGCATCGGCGGGCTGGAAAACGGCTTGGTCAATCTGATCAATCGCTTACCGGCAGATAAGTATCGGCATGCGATTATTTGCTTGACCGATAGTACAGATTTTAAGAACCGAATACAGCGCCCGGATGTTGACGTCTACGAGATGCACAAACGACCAGGTCAGGATTGGGCGAGCTTTTTAAACGTCTATCAACTGATCAAACGATTGCGGCCTGCTGTTGTGCACACGCGCAACCTTGCCGCGATCGAATATCAAGTGTGCGCGTTTTTGGCTGGCGTACCCTATAGGGTGCATGGCGAGCACGGCTGGGATGTCTTCGACCCCGACGGAAGCAATGTCAAATATCAATGGTTACGGAGGCTGTTGGGGCTGCTGATTCATCGTTTCATTCCACTGTCTCGGCATCTCGAGGAGTACTTGCTGAACAAGGTTGGCATTCCCGCCGCGAAAGCTACCCGAATTTGTAACGGTGTCGACACCCAAGTCTTTTATCCCAGAGCGGCTACAAGGCCCATACCGCTGGGCTGTCCGTTGGCGTTGGACGATAAAGTCGTCATTGGCACGGTGGGGCGCATGCACGGCGTCAAGGATCAATTAACTTTGGTCAGGGCGTTCATCCAGGCTTGCAATCAATCTCAATCGTTTGCCGGGCGGGCGCGCTTGCTGATCATCGGCGATGGTCCTTTGCGGGAAGAAGCCTTGGTCTTGCTGGCAAATTGCGGTTTATCGGCACAGGCCTGGTTGCCGGGCGAGCGTAGCGATATTGCCGATATTTTGCGTAGTTTGGATGTATTCGTCTTGCCATCCAAGGCCGAAGGCATATCCAACACGATACTGGAAGCGATGGCGACGGGATTGCCGATTATCGCTACCCGTGTCGGCGGCAATCCGGAATTGGTCGAGGAGGGTGTGAATGGCTGTTTGGTGGATAAGGAAAATCCGCAGCAACTGGCTGAAGCGATGCTGGATGTGCTGCTCGATGACGATAAACGTGCTCGGTTAGCAGAGGCATCGTTGCGCCGCGCCCGAGAAGAATTTTCCATCGATAGCATGGTAGAACGCTATCGACACATTTACGATAGGCAATAACCCAGCCCAATAGGACAATCATGTGCGGCATAGTCGGTATTTTTGATATTCATGGCAGCAGCGAGATAGACCGCGATTTGTTGTCGCGAATGAACGAATCGCAATTCCATCGCGGCCCCGATGAAGGTGGCCTGCATACCGAGCCGGGCTTGGGCTTTGGTCATCGTCGCTTGTCCATCATCGACTTGTCCAGCGGTCAGCAGCCGATGCACAGTCAGGATGGCAATGTCGTGTTGACGTATAACGGTGAGGTTTACAATTTTCCGGCACTGCGGCAGGAGCTGGAAGCGCTGGGCTTTGTTTTTAAAACCCATTGCGATACCGAAGTGATTCTTTATGCCTGGCAAGCCTGGGGCGAGGCTTGCGTCGAGCGCCTGCGCGGTATGTTTGCCTTTGCGATTTGGGATAGACCTCAGCAAACCTTATTTCTGGCCCGCGACCGCTTGGGTGTCAAACCGCTGTTTTATGCGCAGCTGCCGAATGGGCATTTCATTTTTGGCTCCGAGCTAAAGTCATTGAAGCAGCACCCGCTGCTACCCAAAACCATCGATCCGACTGCGATCGAGGATTACTTCGGCTTTGGTTATATCCCCGATCCCAAAACCATTTATCAGGGCGTTTATAAGCTGGAGCCTGGCTATTGTCTGACCATCCGACGTGGACAACAACATTGGCAACCGCGGCAATATTGGGATGTGAAATTCGACGTAGGGCAAAGCCGAAGTGTAGCCGAAGCTGGCGAGGAACTGATAGAGCGTCTGCGCGAAGCCGTGAAAATCCGTATGGTGGCAGATGTGCCGCTTGGAGCGTTTTTGTCCGGCGGTGTCGATTCCAGCGCGGTCGTGGCCATGATGGCGGGCATATCGGCCGATCCGGTCAATACCTGCTCGATTTCCTTTGGCGACCCCAAATTCAACGAATCGCAATTTGCCGCACAGGTGGCCGAGCGCTATCACACCGCGCACCGTGTCGAACAAGTCGATCCCGACGATTTCAGTTTGATCGATCAATTGTCCGGTTTGTACGACGAGCCCTACGCCGACAGTTCGGCCTTGCCCACCTATCGGGTGTGTGAGTTGGCGAAAAAACAGGTGACCGTGGTGTTGTCCGGCGATGGCGGTGATGAAAACTTGGCCGGTTACCGGCGTTATCGTTGGCATACCTACGAAGAACGCATGCGGGCTTTGTTACCGGATGCGTTGCGGGTGCCGCTGTTTTCGACGCTGGGTCGTATCTATCCCAAACTGGATTGGGCGCCGAAAGTGTTGCGAGCCAAATCCACGCTGGAATCGATCGGGCGTGATTCCATGGCCGGGTATTTCCACAGCGTTTCGGTTCTGTCCAACGAAATGCGCGCTCAGTTGTTCAGCGAACAGCTAAAAAGCCAATTACAAGGCTATCAAGCCATTGAAGTATTCCGCCGCTACCGTCAACACGCCCCCGAACACCCGTTGGCCATGGTGCAGTATCTGGATTTGAAAACCTATCTGGCCGGCGATATTTTGACCAAAGTCGACAGAGCCAGCATGGCGCACGCGTTGGAAGTGCGAGTGCCTTTGCTGGATCACAAACTGGTGGAATGGATGGCAACCTTGCCGCCGGACTTGAAATTGCATGGCCGCGAAGGTAAATATTTATTCAAAAAATCCTTGGAACGCTATTTGCCGAACGACATCCTGTATAGGCCAAAGATGGGCTTTGCCGTACCGCTTGCCAGTTGGTTCCGCGGGCCGTTAAAACAGAGGGTGCAAGACGCTTTGCTGGGCGATACCTTGCGGCAAACAGGCTGGTTCAACGAGGATTTTCTGCGGCACATGGTTAGCCAGCATCAATCCGGATTGCGAGATTACAGCGCTTCGATTTGGTCGTTGCTGATGTTCGAAGCGTTTTTGCGGAATAATCTTGAGTAATTTTGTTCGATTTGCTTGGCTTAGTCTGTACCCGCGTGCAAGGGATGTTTTGACGTTGATGCATGAAATCGCGATAGCGTAAACTGAAGTCTATGATTAACCCAATACAATGCGACTATGAAGGTCAAACAAATAGCTTCGGATTGCCCTACCTATCTCAGCAAACGCGAAATACGAAGTACTAAATTGGCCTGAATATGACCGAGCATTGATGAAGCTAGGTGATATCACGGTTTGGTTTGATGAAGAATTTATCAGTTGCCACTGGTGTTCTGAGTCCATTGGTCAGAGTGGTGTACTGTTGAAGCATTCAGATTAAGTGATCCGGTCGTTGTTGGTTTTGAAAGTCACGTTCGCACTGGTTGCGGATGCCCTGGTATTTATTGATTCCCCATCTTTCCCGTAAGGCCTGGATGAAATTGACCGAGCCAAAACAGCCTTAAACCTTGTTGCCAATTTTCCAGCGATCGGCGATGCTAATAAAAACAAAATCATGATATTGCCATGAAAATCCTGCATATCCTCGACCATTCGATACCGCTGCATAGTGGTTACACCTTTCGTACCCGGGCCATTTTGGAGCAACAGCGGCAGTTAGGTTGGGAGACTTTTCATATCACGTCCGCCAAACATGTTGGAAGCCGGGCGGCGGAAGAAGTTGTCGATGGACTGACTTTTTATCGATCACCGAATCCCGAAGGCCTGTTCTCGAAATGGCCGGTTTTGAATCAATGGGCCATCGTGCAAACCTTGCGCCAGCGTCTCGATGAAATCATTCCTAAAATCCAGCCGGACATTCTGCATGCGCATTCGCCCGCGCTGAATGGTCTGGCTGCATTGCAAATGTCTAAAAAACATGGCATTCCATTGGTCTACGAATGCCGGGCGTTTTGGGAGGATGCCGCGGTCGATCACGGCACTACTCAAGAAGGCAGTTTGCGTTATCGGGTGACCAAGGCCTTGGAAACGCATATCTTCAAGCATGCCGATGCGGTTACCACGATTTGCGAAGGTTTGCGTAACGACATCATTGGCCGAGGCGTGGCGGCCGACAAAATCACCGTGATTCCCAATGCGGTCGATATCGATAAATTCACATTCGGCGAAAAAGCCGATCCCGAGTTGCTGCAACAATTGAATCTGGTTGACAATACCGTGTTGGGTTTCATCGGCTCGTTTTACGCCTACGAAGGTCTGTTGTTGCTGCTCGATGCCTTGCCTGAAATCATCAGAAATCAGCCGAATGTACGTTTATTGCTGGTTGGCGGCGGTCCGCAACAGCAAGCAATAAAACATAAGATCAAGGCGCTGGGTTTGCAGGATTTTGTTTTGTTGACGGGACGCATTCCGCACGATCAGGTACAGCGGTATTACAACTTGGTCGATATATTCGTCTATCCGCGCTTGTCGATGCGACTGACCGATCTGGTGACGCCTTTGAAACCGCTGGAAGCCATGGCGCAGGGACGGATTGTGGTGGCTTCCGATGTCGGCGGTCATCAGGAATTGATAAGAAACGGGGAAACCGGTTACCTATTTAAGGCGAGCGATCCTGATGCCTTGGCGCAAACCGTGCTAAAAGCGCTTGCGGATCAACACGGCTGGAACGAGATGCTGCGTAACGGCAGGCGTTACGTCGAGGATGAGCGCAACTGGCAGCGCAGTGTGGCTAATTACCAGTCTGTCTATGCGTACGCCAGTCAAGCGAAAAGATGAGCGAAAAAACGCCCAGAATCGTGGTTTTTTGTTCTCTGTATCCGAGTCAGGTCAGACCGAATGCGGGTGTGTTCATACGCGAACGCATGAGTCGGGTCGCGGAACATTGTCCATTGTTAGTGGTTTCGCCGGTGCCGTGGTTTCCCTTGCAAGGCTTGATTCGCTTGGTTAAGCCAGGCTACCGACCGCAACCTCGCCACTATGAAGAGCAAAATGGTATTTCCGTGTATTTTCCACGTTTTTTGGCGATACCGGGTTTGTTTCGTTCTCTGGATGGCTTCATGATGGCGCTTGCTTGTCTGCCATTGTTCCTCAAGTTAAAAAAAGAATTGGCTTACAATTTGATCGATGCGCATTTCGCCTATCCTGATGGTTATGCTGCAACCTGGTTGGGACGCTGGCTTGATGTGCCGGTGACGATCACTTTGCGGGGAACCGAAGTGCCGCTATCCAGAATAGCCGGACGCCGGAAGTGCTTATTGAAAGCACTACAGCGAGCAACCAAAGTATTTTCAGTTTCCGAGTCGTTGAAACGGCATGTGGTGGCTCTAGGCGCGCAATCTAAAAAAATCCAGGTAATCGGCAACGGCGTTGATAGGGAAAAATTCCGGGCAATCGATAAAACCAAGGCCCGCAAGCAATTGGGACTGCCCGAAGACGTGCCGGTGCTGATTTCGGTCGGTGGACTGGTGGACAGAAAAGGGTTTCATCGTGTAATTGAAATACTGCCCGGATTACTGGAAAAGTATCCAAGATTGGTTTATCTGATCGTTGGCGGGGCCAGTCCGGAGGGTGACAACCGGGCGCAACTGGAGCGTCAAGTCGAAGCGCTGGGGCTGACGCAATGCGTGCGTTTTCTGGGGGCGATGCCAAGCACTGAGCTATATGTGCCATTATCCGCGGCCGACGTGTTCGTGCTGGCGACCGCAAACGAAGGCTGGGCCAACGTGTTTTTGGAAGCGATGGCTTGTGGCTTGCCGGTCGTGACGACTGACGTTGGCGGTAATCGCGAGGTGGTAGCCGATTCCAGTTTGGGCACGATCGTGCCTTTTGGGGACTCCGCGGCCTTAGCTGCAGCTATCGGTGATGCCTTGGGTCGTACATGGGACAGGCAAGCGATCATTCGCTATGCCTCCGACAATGCCTGGGATAGACGCATCTCTCAGTTACGGGCGGAATTCAACTTGCTGGTAAATCAATGAACCTTTATACGTCTTTTTGCTCTGCCATTCTGTTTCCGCTACATGAGGCCCTGAAACAGCACAACACTGTAAAGATTCGTCGCGAGATGGAGCAGACTCAGTGGTTGAGCCCCGAGCAAATCAGACAATTGCAACTGAATAAGCTGAAAGCGTTCTTGACCGATGTACAAGGCCATGTGCCATATTATCGAAACTTGTTCGGGCAAAACGGATTCGATCCCGCGTCTGTCGAGAACCTGGAGCAATTGTCCGCCGTACCGTTATTGTCCAAGGCCGAGATCAGAGCGCATCTCGAAGATTTGAAGGCCGATGATGCCGTCGGGCTGGCTCGGTTCAATACCGGGGGTTCCAGCGGCGAACCTTTGATTTTTTATATTGGCCGGCAACGGGTCAGCCACGACGTGGCCGCCAAATGGCGAGCGACACGCTGGTGGAACGTCGATATCGGTGATCCCGAGGCGGTGATCTGGGGCTCGCCCATTGAGCTTGGCGCTCAGGATAAAATCCGGCTGCTGCGCGATAAATTGCTGCGCACCCACTTGATTCCGGCCTTCGAAATGTCGCCGGAAAAAATCGATGGTTTCATACGCGATATTCAAAGAATCCGGCCGAAAATGCTGTTCGGCTATCCGTCTGCCCTGGCGCATATCGCCAGCCATGCCGAGAAAAAAGGCATCATGCTGAACAATCTAGGCATCAAGGTGGCCTTTGTGACTTCGGAACGGCTCTACGAGCATCAGCGGGAAAAAATCCAGAACGTGTTCGCATGCCCGGTCGCCAACGGCTACGGCGGCCGCGATGCCGGCTTCATCGCCCATCAATGCCCGCAGGGTGGGATGCATATCACCGCGGAAGACATCATCGTCGAAATCGTCGATGCAGCAGGTCGAGTTTTGCCGGCTGGCGAGTTGGGCGAAATCGTCGTCACCCATCTGGCGACTCGCGATTTCCCGTTCATACGCTATCGTACGGGCGACATGGGGATTTTATCCGGCAAAACCTGTAGCTGTGGTCGCGGCTTGCCTTTACTTGAAGAAATACAGGGACGGACTACCGATTTCGTGGTCGCCCGGGACGGCACCGTGCTGCATGGTTTGGCGTTAATTTACGTGCTGCGCGACCTGGAAGGCGTCGATGCTTTCAAGATTACTCAGCACAGTTTGGATAAAACCGTGGTACAAGTGGTAAGAGCCGGCGGCTATCGCGAGGCCGAGGCTGAAAGCAGAATTATCGGTGAATTCAAGAAACGTTTAGGCGCCGATGTCGATATTCAAATCGAATACAGCGATGTTATTGCTAAGGAACGATCCGGCAAGTTCCGCTATGTCATCAGTCATGTGCATCCAGTTTGATTTCGGTCGCAATGTCAAGCCAGTAGCAAAGCCAAGTATGGCAGCGAAGTAAAGCCTGCCTTACCCTTTGCCTTCTCGTGAGCTTGAAGAGGCGATATTTTATCCAACAAATTTATTAGAAAAGGAAAACCTAATCATGATACCCGTCATACTTTCTGGAGGTTCCGGTACTCGGTTGTGGCCGCTGTCCCGTGGACAATATCCCAAACAATTCCTGCCGCTGGTTTCGGGGAAGACCATGATCCAGGAAACATTGTTGCGGTTGAACGGTGTGGCGGATTTGCAGCCGCCTATCGCCGTTTGCAACGAAGACCACCGGTTCATGATGGCCGAGCAATTGCGGGAAATCGGCATCAGGCCGTCGGCGATCATACTGGAACCCGTCGGCAAAAATACCGCGCCGGCCGTGGCGATGGCGGCTTTGAGCGCTTCGTCGGAAGACGATGTGCTGTTGATTTTGCCAGCAGACCATGTCATCGCCGATACGGTGGTTTTCCATGAGGCCATCAGACACGCCGCCGAGTTGGCGCAACAGGATTTGCTGGTAACCTTCGGCATCGTCGCAACGGCACCGGAGACAGGGTACGGCTACATCAAGGCAGCCGATAGTGCTATCGGCCAAGGTTTCAAGGTGGCGGCCTTCGTCGAGAAACCCGATGTGGAAACGGCTCAGCGCTATATCGACAGTGGTGATTATTTCTGGAACAGCGGGATGTTTGCCTTTAAAGCGGGTTGTTTTTTGCGCGAACTGGAAAAATTCAATCCACAAATGTTGGCTTCCTGCCGCCAAGCGTTGGCGGCAGCAAAAACCGATTTTGATTTCACTCGCCTCGATAAGGCAATATTCTCCAGCTGTCCTGCGGATTCCATCGACTACGCGGTGATGGAAAAAACCGACAAGGCGGCCGTGATACCAATGAATGCTGGCTGGAACGACGTCGGCTCGTGGTCGGCCTTGTGGGATGTCACCGGTAAAGATCAAGCCGGCAATGCCATCAAGGGCGATGTATTGGCCATCGATACGGTCAATTCCTATATTCATTCCAGCAGTAAACTGGTAGCCGTCGTCGGCGTCGAGAACTTGGTGGTCGTGGAAACCGATGATGCGGTGATGGTAGCGGCCAAGGACAAGGTTCAGGATGTCAAGCTGGTCGTCGATCAATTGAAAGCATTGAAGCGCGACGAAGCCCAAGTGCATCGCAAAGTTTATCGGCCATGGGGGCATTACGATTTGGTCGATAGCGGAGACAGGCATCATACCAAGCGCATCGTGGTCAAGCCCGGCGCCAAGCTGTCCTTGCAAAAACACCATCATCGCGCGGAGCACTGGGTGGTGGTGAAGGGTACGGCCTGGGTACACAAGGACGGTCAGGAGGTCATGGTCACCGAAAACGAGTCGATCTACATTCCGGTCGGTGCCATGCATAGCCTGGAAAATCCGGGTGTGATTCCGTTGGAAATGGTCGAGGTGCAATCCGGCAGTTATCTCGGCGAAGACGATATCGTACGTTATCAGGATAATTACGGCCGAGTCTGATGCCTTTGGTTCGTTCTCGCTTGGTGGTCGGCGGATCCGGGTTTACCTGCGTCGTGCAGGCCGGGTAACAGAAGAAAGTCGGTTATCATGATGTTGGGTAGTCGCTACACATAGCTTTTCACTTTGAAAAAGGGGATAGGGGGGATCGAAAAACGCCTCCAGTCCTCTTTAGCAAAAGTGATAATCAGCGTGTGATTCGGCACTAGCCGAATTGTGCGAAGTTATGCGTGAGCAAATTCTTGGTAACTGAAACCGCCTGTTCTGGAGTCTTGATTGTCATTGCATACCGTCAACGATTTGTTGAAAAAGCACCGCTTGGTCGAAAAAATGGTTCAAAATCAGGCGCAGCCGCGAAATAAGTTGGTCGCGGCGTTGGTGCAAAAACAGCATCTGGCGGAATTGCACGCTTTACTCGCGCGTTTGACGCCTATCGAAGTGGGTCAAATTTTATCGACCTTGGTTTTGGAAGACGCCGTGCTGGTTTGGGGGCAAGTCGAAGAAACGCGTCAGGATGATGTGTTGTGGGAAATTTCTGATACGCTTCGTGAACAGTTGGTCGGCGACCGGGAGCCTCACTGCGGTTT
This sequence comes from Methylomonas rapida, assembly GCF_024360925.2. Taxonomy (NCBI): domain Bacteria; kingdom Pseudomonadati; phylum Pseudomonadota; class Gammaproteobacteria; order Methylococcales; family Methylococcaceae; genus Methylomonas; species Methylomonas rapida. The sequence continues at coordinate 939,944 of NZ_CP113517.1, forward strand.
AGGTCAGATGTGCGCGTTTGAGCTGGTCGATGGTCGACTGGCCAAAGTGGCCATTACCTGCCGGCATGATTTGCAAGCGATCAATCCGATCTGGGTCGATCTGCTGGCGCCTACCAAGGCGCAGCGCGTACTGATTGGACAGCATTACGGCGTGGAATTGCCCGATCCGGAAGAGTTGACGGATCTGGAGGCGAGTGCCCGTTTTTACGTCGAGCAAAGGGAAATCCACATTCATTCCGATTTTTTGCTGGATAGGGAAGGCAAGTCTCGCAGCGTACCGGTCGCGTTCATACTACGGGGTGATATTTTATTTTCGGTACGCCGGGAGGAGTTGCCGGTCTTTCGGTTGCAGCGCTTGCGGGCACGCAGTCAGCCGGGCTTCGTCACCGACGCCAAGGACGTGTTGCTGGACCTTTACGGCGCCGAAGCCGAATATTCGGCCGATGCCCTGGAAAATATTTATACCGAGCTGGAGGCGGTCAGCAAGAAGGTTTTGAGTCAAAATGTCAGCGACGAAGATGCCGAACGGATTTTGGCAGACATCGCCGAAGAAGAAGATCTCAATGGTCGCATCCGCCGTAATATGCTGGATACTCAACGCGCGGTGTCATTTTTGATACGGCGTAAATTGCTTTCCACCACCCAGCTGGAAGATGCGCAGCAAATCCTGCGCGACATCGAGTCGTTGAACAGTCATACCGCGTTTTTGTTCGACAAGATCAATTTTTTGATGGACGCCACGGTCGGCTTCATCAATATCAATCAAAACAAAGTCATCAAAATCTTTTCCGTGGCCTCGGTCGCGATGTTGCCGCCCACCTTGATCGCCAGCATCTACGGCATGAATTTTCAACACATGCCGGAGCTGGAGTGGATGCTGGGCTATCCGTTTGCCTTGTCCCTGATGGCGTTTTCCATTTTGCTGCCCTATTTATATTTCAGGCGTAAAGGCTGGTTGAGATAACGCCGCCTAATAGCTGAGTCTAAAACCGATCTCGGCGCCTCTGGCCGCTTCCGGCGCGAAGTTGCGCTGATAAGACACCGCGTTGCGGATGTTTTGATCCAATAGGTTGTTGCCTTTGGCAAACACCATCAGTTTGGCGTCCTGATAAGCCTTGAGCTGATAATTGACCCCGACATTCAACAGGAAATAGCCGGCCGTCGAGGTTTCGAAGTCGCCAACATAGGTCTGGTCGTCGGCACGGGTAAAGCGCAAATAACTGGATAATTGCTCTTTGGTGTAGTCCAGTTGCAGGCCGTAACGCAGCGGCGGCATGCGCGGCACATCGCCGCCGGACTTGAATTCGCCCCTTGTGTAGTCGCTGAATAGCGTTAATTCCAACAGGCCGTGGCGATTTTCCATGACCGGGAAAATCAGTTTGGCTTCGTAGCCTTTGAAAATGGCGTTGGCCTGGCTGCTTTGCAGCACCGGCACGCAGTAACTGTCGTCGCAGTGTTCGCTGTGACCTTCTTCATCGAGGAATTCGCCGGTGCGGCGCTGGTAGATATAGTCGCTGGCCCAATTGTGGAATAGGTCCAGCTCCGCGCGCATCCAGTCGCTTTTGAAGCGGTAACCCAAATCGAGGTTGTAAGAGGTTTCTTCCTTTAACGAGGTGTCGCCGCGTTCCCAGCTGCGGGTGGCGTGGTGAAAGCCGTCGGACAATAACTCTTGTACCTGCGGCGCGCGCGACGAGCGGGTCACGGCCACATTCAAGCTGTTGCTGCCGTCGAGTTTCCATAAGGCCGACACCGAGGCGCTAACCGGCGTATAGCTGAAGCTTTGCATGCCGTCCGGGCGGATGTCGGTCTGTTCGACGCGGGTGCCGAATTGGTAGGTCACAGGGCCGGCGTCAAAAGATTCCACGGCAAACACGCCGTAACTCTGCACGTCCGAGCGCGGCACGATGTTTTCCACCAATGGGCCTTCATGTTCGCCATCGTGCTCGTCATGTTCATCATGATCTTCTTCCTCGTGCGCGTGATCATCCTCATGCTCATCGTGGTGGTGCGTGTGGTAATGCAGGCCTTGAAAATCGCTGGATTGCGCCTGAAAGCCGACCACGCCACGGAACGGCCCGATGTCTTGATGTTCGAGCTCGATGCGGCCTTCGTAGGTTTTATTGGTAAACAGCGCGCCCATTTCGCCATTGGCGATTTCGGTGTGCTGGTAATCGGTATAGCCCAGCCGGGTGCGTAGGGCTTTGGCGAATTTAAACGGGTTATCCAGTTCGCTCTTGAAATCGTATTTATTCTGCCGCATGGCGATTTGCACGATTTCTTCGCCGGTACCATCCGGGGCAATGCCGTAGTTGTTGTTGATGTTGTTGATGGACGCGCCGGCAAAGCCGAAATCATCGATCCAGGATAAACCGGCCGAGCCGCTGATGGCTTCGGCGCCGGTGTTCTCCAGATAACCTTCGGGATTGTCGACGATTTCCAGCGACGGATCGGTAATGGCCACTTTGGCGGTATCGATCGCCCGGCCGCCGATATCCAGATTGTCGCGATGGCGGTAAAAACCGTCCAGGTGGTAGGCCAGGTTGCCTTGGCCGCCGTCGATTCTCAGCGCAGTGCTGGTTTCGTCGCTGGTGGAGTCGAAACGCTGTTCCAACGCGCCGCCCAAGGCTTTATCGGGCATCTGGCCTGGAATGCGGCTATCGATGACATTCACCACGCCACCGATGGCGCCGCTTCCGTACAATAGCGTCGCCGGCCCGCGCAACACCTCGATACGGTCGGCCAATAGGGGCTCGACGCTGGTGGCATGGTCCGGGCTGATCGCGGACATGTCGTTGGCGCCGATGCCATTGTTCAGTACCCGTACGCGAGGCCCGGCCTGTCCACGAATCACCGGCGTACCGACACCGGGGCCGAACGACTGGCTGCTGATGCCCAGTTCGTTTTTAAGTGTCTCGCCGATGCTGTGGCCGGTTTTCATGCGCAACTCGTCGCCGCTCAAAACCGTTACCGGTGCGGCGCTTTCCGAGAGTTTCACTGCTAAAGGAGCCGTAACGATCACCGATTCCAGTTCCAGGTCTGGCGCAAGAGCTTGATCGGCGAGGATGGTGACGGGATGAAGTGATAGCAGAAAGACGGTAGCTCTTCTCATGGGAAGTGAAGCAAACAGTGATTGGGATGTTATATTGTAACACATTACTGTCTTTAGGTTAGGCATTATGTGTGTCGCCGAAAGTTTGGCTGTCAGTTTGTGTGGGATGTGGGTGGATGGCGCTGGTCTTCGTCACAAAGTGAGCGATTTCACACAATAAACTGAGTGGAATCACCTAATTCTGCCAAAAAGCCCGTTTGGTCGATGATTCTGATGCGGGGTATTCCAGGGTTTTCATGATTGGCATCGCTTTTGCTAAATTATGATTGCAGCTGACAGACATGGATTACAACGTTGTACGCCTGGACATCGTCGGGAGCTGGTAATCAGAATGAATAAAAGGTGCCCATCGTTTTTGTGCTGGCCTGATTGGGACGAGTTTAAGGCTGTGTCAAAAAATATTGGGGCTTTATGTTTTTGCCACCCCCGTCGTGAGGCGGGCTCGGAAAACCACGGATCTTGCGCCTAACAAGATGGCCGGGTTGCTCTCTCGGAGTTGAGAGGTGCGAGTGTGTTCGCCTGCTTGGGGATGCACGTTTAAACAAAAGTTAGGAAAGGAAAAATTATGACTAAAACAAAATTGGCATTGGCAATTGCGGGCGCGGTTCTTTCTGCAAGTGCTTCAACGGCTTCCGCGCATGTGATGTACAACACTTTCACGACAGTCGCTGCGACTCAGACCGACGGTTGGACGCGTGTTTACGATGGTACTGACGCTGATGCCGTCGCTACAGGCCCTGAAAGTCAAGGTAACAAAGGTTCGCTGGTGCCTTGGTTGGGTACTTCAGGTGGTGCGCTGCCTTTTGGCTACACTGGAAGCTCTCATCTGAACTGGGCGGCAACCATTCACGGCGCCGGAGATAGCCTGGAAGTATCTTCAGCCAATGCCTTGGAACATTATGGTTTTGCCGCGGAAATCGATACAGGTGGTGGTGCGTGGAATGATAATGGGACGGACAAGGATGGAAATCTAACAACGACCGGTCCAACTGGCTGGAAGCATCAAACGGATATAGGTTTAATTAAATCTCTGGTCACCCAAAACGTCACGTTGAATCTTTCAACGGTGAATGGCTTATTTAGCCGCTTTGGCGTCACGGTATTCGAAGGCATGGACACCAACACAGGCAACTATAGCCATCACGGCGCCTGGAATAATGCGTCGAATCCTTTCACTAAAGACAATCCATTCGGCACCACCGGTCTGACCAATATCGGTTACTCCGATAACGTCGATTCAATAAACGGATATACCTTTTTGGCGGAAGCCGGCAAAGTGTATTCGATCTACTTGGGTGGGGTTGGTTTCTCGCGCTGGAATTCCGGTGTTGATGGATATGCGTTAAGCATTACCTCTGCGCCGGTGCCGGTTCCGGGGGCCGTCTGGTTATTCGGTAGCGCGATCGCCGGTCTGGTCGGCTTCGGTCGTCGCAAAACAGCCGTTGCTGCATAAAATGTTTTAAAAGTCGCTGAAAATCCGTTGAGTTTTTCAGTGCAGGGAAATTTAGGATAGGTCAGGATGACTGCCACGGATGGCTTCTTTATTGATTTACTCGTTTAATTGGCACGCGAGAATCGCTTGGCCGCGCCAAGTGTTCGCGGATTTATTCCCCCTCCGTTAGTCCTGAGCAATCTTTGCTTTTTTCAAAGACTATTCGTAATGACATTTCTTCGGTATTAAGGCGGTCAAACGTCATTGCGGTCGGGTCACCAATACCCCCTAACCACCGTTATCCCTATTCGACTTGGCGGCAAAATTCAAGCAATCAGTCCCATTTGTGTCGCGTGATATGGCATGATTACACGCAAAATGGCCGTTGAGGTACTGTCGGCCCAGGCTTAAGTTACGAGAACATGCGACATATCTATACGTTAATTTTTTACTGTGCTTTGCCTTTTGTTTTGTTGCGGCTGTATTGGCGAGGCGTCAAGGCAGTGGATTATCGCCGGCGCTGGCGTGAGCGTCTGGGGTTTTATGCGTCAACGCCGGTAAGGAATGTGGTTTGGTTTCATTGCGTTTCGGTGGGAGAGGCCGAGGCCGCATTTTCGTTGATCGGTTTGCTGCAATCGGAGCATCCTGGTCAACGCTTTTTGGTCACGACTACGACCCCCACGGGTTCGGCTAGAGTACGCGCGGTTCTGGCGGATCGAGTTGAACATGTGTATCTGCCCTATGATTTGCCTGCGGTTCTAGTGCGTTTTTTTGCGCATTTTCGTCCCAAAATGGCTATCTTCATGGAAAAGGAAATCTGGCCCAATTTATTTGCGATGTGCGCCGAGCAGGAAGTTCCGCTGTTTGTGATCAATGCGCGTTTGTCGGCGCGTTCTGCGCCTGCTTATCAAAAGATCTCCTGGTTGATTAAGCCCGCCCTGGCGTGTGTTGATCAAATCGCCACGCAAACCGAAGAAGACAAGAGGCGATTCATCGAGATAGGCGCGATGCCTGAGCGGGTAACGGTGCTGGGCAACCTCAAGTTCGATCTGGCGATAGACGATAGCTTGCTTGCGGCTGGCCGGGCAATGCGACGGCAGCTTTTCGCTGGCCGCTTTGTCTGGATTGCGGCCAGTACCCATCACGGCGAGGAGTCGCTATTATTGCCGGTTTATCAACGGTTAAAGCAGCGTATTCCCGAGTTGCTGTTGCTGATTGCGCCAAGGCATCCGGAGCGGTTCCGGCAGGTAGAGCAATTATGCGCGGATCAGGGGCTTGATGCCGTAATGCGCAGTGAGTCGCTGCCTGTTTCCGAGGTTACCGATGTTTACATCGCCGATAGCATGGGCGAATTGAAAATGCTCTATGCGGCGGCCGATGTGGCCTTTGTGGGCGGTAGTCTGGTGCCTGTCGGAGGGCACAATGTGCTGGAGCCCGCCTTAGCCGGGGTGCCGATTTTGTTTGGCCCCGAGATGTTCAATTTCAAGGAGATTGCGCAACGTCTCTTGGCCGAACAAGGGGCTTTGCAATGTGACGAGCCGATGGTGCTTGCCGAGGCTGTCTTGCGGATAAGGGGTGATGAGGATTTTAGAAACAAAATGGCCGCCAAGGCCAAGGCTTTTGTGTTGCGCAATCAAGGCGCCACGCGGCGAACAGCGGACATGCTGACGCAAGCCTTGCGGCGATGAGCGAAGTTGCCGCTGGTTTGCGGAAACTGGCGGTGTTTTTCGATATAATCCTTGGGTTTTTATTCATCAATTTGAGGTGTGAAGCACATTATGTCCGAAGTCAAAAAAGTCGTATTAGCCTATTCAGGCGGTCTGGATACCTCGGTGATTCTGAAATGGTTGCAGGATGTCTACCAATGCGAGGTAGTGACATTTACGGCCGACATCGGGCAAGGCGAAGAACTGGAGCCTGCGCGCGCAAAAGCCACTGCCGCCGGGATCAAGGAAATTTACATCGACGATTTGCGCGAGGAATTCGCCCGAGATTTCATCTTCCCGATGTTCCGCGCCAATACCATTTACGAAGGCGAATATCTGCTCGGTACATCTATCGCTCGCCCGTTGATTGCGAAACGGTTGATCGAGATCGCCAATGAAACCGGCGCCGATGCGATTTCCCATGGCGCGACCGGTAAAGGCAACGACCAGGTGCGCTTCGAGCTGGGCGCCTATGCATTGCGCCCGGACATCAATGTTATCGCGCCGTGGCGGGAATGGGATTTGAATTCGCGGCAAAAGCTGCTGGATTACGCCGAGAAACACGGTATTTCGGTGGAGATGAAAAAGGGCAAGACTTCGCCGTATTCCATGGATGCGAATTCGCTGCATATTTCCTACGAAGGCCGTATTCTGGAAAATCCCTGGAACGAGCCGGAAGAAGATATGTGGCGCTGGACCGTGTCGCCGGAAAATGCGCCGGATCAAGCGACTTATGTTGAGTTGACCTATCAAAACGGCGACATCGTCGCGATCGACGGCGAACCGCATACGCCGCATCAGGTCATGGAAAAGCTGAACAAAATCGCCGGTGCCAACGGCATCGGCCGTTTGGACATCGTCGAAAATCGCTATGTCGGCATGAAGTCGCGTGGCTGCTATGAAACGCCGGCAGGTACCGTGATGCTCAAAGCGCATCGTGCGATCGAATCTTTGACTTTGGACCGCGAAGTGGCGCACCTGAAAGACGAGTTGATGCCGCGCTATGCGTCGTTGATCTATAACGGCTACTGGTGGAGTCCGGAGCGCAAGATGTTGCAAACCATGATCGATGCGTCTCAAGCCAATGTCAACGGCAAGGTTCGGGTCAAGTTGTACAAGGGCAATGTGATCGTGGTCGGCCGGATGTCGGACAACAGCCTGTTCGACGAAAACATCGCGACATTCGAGGAAGATGGTGGTGCCTATAACCAGAAAGACGCCGAAGGCTTTATCAAATTGAATGCTTTGCGCATGCGCATCGCTGCGAAAAAAGGCCGTTAATTTTTCCTGGTTGCAGAAAGCAGGACATTTCTAGTGAAGCTTGTATAATGGCTTGATACGGCCAAGTCCGGGTTTGTGCCCTGTTCTTGGCTAAAGCTTCCTGATTAGCCACACTAAAACAATAATGAGCACTATGCCTGAGATTAATCTGGATGATGCCAATAGCGAATCACGTGCACTAGCTTTACTTCAGGCCGTCCAAAGACATCATGCCTTGGTCAAAGCCAACCGTTTTTTGTTGGGTTTGGTGTTTGTATTGATGGTTGCGGTGCTTGCGATGGGCTTGGTGTTGATGCCCAGTCAAACTAATTGGCCGCGAAGTCAAGCCAGTCAAGTTGCCATGGCATCCAATGCCCTACAAAATCCTGCTATCTCGGCCGAGATCAATACTCTGAAAAGTCAGTTATTCGGGCTGGTGAGTGGATCTATCGAAAGCAAGCTGCGTTCATTGGAGGAAAATATCAAGCGCGGCAGCGTGGCTGATTCGTTGAATACCATTCAAGACTTGAAAAGCGACGTCAAGGTGCTCAGCGCGTATACGCATGCCCCTCAGATCAAGGCGCCGGATGCGGTGGTCAATCAGCAGTTGATCAAGGAAATGACCGATTTGAAGGATTTGGTTTATCTGACCTTTATTTCCTGCGGCTTGATGATTGCGGCGGTGGCTGGTGTCTGGTTGCGTAATCGCTATCGCTTGACTCATCAGAACAATCATACGATTTACCTGGCGCGTAGTCGTAACGAGCAATAACTGCTGCTCATTGCGGATTGGTAAAATGCTCTGAAAAACGGTGTCATAAAAATAATGAAGACATAAAAAAGCCGCCTCACATAACGTGGGCGGCTTGTTTGTTGGCCTGATAGGCTTGAGCTTATTTGCTCAGGTAAGCGTAAACTGCATCGATCGCTTGGTCTTCGGTGTAGCCTGCTTTTTTGACAGGACCCACTTCCATGATGGCGGCGGTTGCTTTAGGCATACCGTTTTTGCCTTCTTTCAGGACTTTGGCGAATTGATCTTTAGGCAGTTTGCCGGCTTTGATCAGTTCTTTCAGTTGTGGGTTAGAAGCGATGTCGTGGCAAGCACCGCAACCACGGCCGAAAGCGCGTTCATAGATTTTCGCGCCGATTTCTTCCGCTTCGTTAGCAGCTACTTGACCGCTGATTGCAATCAGAGCCGCGCCTACTAATAAACCAAATGATTTTTTCATTATTGTGTTCTCTCGTTGTGATTAAAAAAAGGATCGCGAATTACCGAAGAAACTCACGGACCAATGGGAAAATTTGAGAAAGCATAGGGAATTTTCCAGAAAAATTCAATCAATTTTGTCTGAAACAGGACGATTTCCTGGCTTTCGGTTTCATTGTTCAAGGTTAGACTTAACGTTTGCTGAAAATAGTTATTCATCCTTGTGGGATTGGGTTTGAAACCAGTTCAGCTTTTCATGCAACGAAACCACGGTGCCGACGATGATCAGCGTGGGTGGTTTGATATCTTCGTTTTCCACGCGTTGTGGCATGTCGCGCAAGGTGCCGGTGAATACTCGTTGCTGTGGCGTGGTGCCTTGCTGGACGAGGGCTATTGGATGATCGGGCGGACAGCCATTTTCAATCAGGGCCTGGCAAATGTTTTGTAGCCCGACCAGGCCCATGTAAATCACGATGGTTTGATTCGGGGCGGCCAATTGTTTCCAATTCAGATTGATGCTGCCGTCTTTCAGATGACCTGTGACAAAGGTGCAGGATTGGGCGTGATCGCGGTGCGTCAGTGGAATGCCGGCGTAGCTGGCGCAACCTGCGGCGGCGGTGATGCCAGGGACGACTTGGAAAGGTATGCCTTGTTGCATCAAGGTTTCGATTTCCTCGCCACCGCGGCCGAAAATGAACGGGTCGCCGCCTTTGAGCCGCGCGACGCGTTTGCCGGCCAAAGCCAGCTTGGCCAGCAATTCGTTGATCGATTCCTGCGGCAGGCTGTGGTTGCTGCGTTGTTTGCCGACGTAGATTTTTTCGGCGTCGCGCCGTGCCATTTCCAGGATTTCTGGCGACACCAAGCGGTCGTAGACGACGACATCCGCCTGCTGCATCAGACGCAATGCGCGAAAGGTCAATAAGTCCGGATCGCCTGGCCCCGCCCCGATCAAATACACCTCGCCTTGATTATCCGATGTGTCCATTTCGCCCAGGCGAGTGCGCAATTCCTGTTCGGCTTCCTGCATGCGGCCCGAGAAAACCAATTCGGCGACGCGGCCGTGCAGCATGTTTTCCCAAAAGATTCTGCGTCGTGATGGCTGCTTGATTTCTTGTTTGACCAATAACCTGAAATCTTCGGCAAACTGCGCCAGACGGCCATAAGCGGTTGGAATCGTGCTCTCGATTTTGGCGCGTAAAATCCTGGCCAGGACCGGTGATGAGCCGCCAGATGAGATGGCGGCAATCAGGGGTGAACGGTCTACGATGGCCGGGAAAATAAAACTACAGAGATCAGGGTTATCGACTACGTTGACGGGAATATTGCGTTGATTCGCAGCTGCGGCGACCGCCTCGTTACTGGCTCTATGATTGGTGGCGGATACTGCTATGCGCATGCCGGTCAAGTCGTCGGCGGCAAAGCTTTTTTGCCGGATGACCAAATTTAATGCCGCCTGCATCGAGGCTACGTGCTCATGCACTTCTTCCGCAACCACGGTAATCCGCGCGCCGGCCCGGCTGAGCAATTCGATTTTACGCGCGGCAATTTCACCGGCGCCCACGACCAGGCAGGGTTGATCTTTGAGTTTTAGAAAAAGGGGGAAGTAATCCATCTCTGCTCGATTTTCGCGGGTTGGGGTTGATGATATGATAAATGTGTTTATGACTCAGTTGAGAAAACAAAGTAATGATCGAGTTTGACTTGGAAGTGGATGCGAGTGGCTTGCAATGTCCGTTGCCGTTGTTGCGCCTGAAAAAGGCGATTATGGAAATCGATAGCGGCAGGGTGGTAAAGGTGATAGCCACCGATCCCGCCGCCCATCTTGATTTCGGTGTCTATGTCGATCAGGCCGGACACATTCCGCTAAAGATTCTCAAGGAAGCCGACAAACAGGTTTTCTTTATACAGAAAAAATAGAAGCGATTCAATATTAGATAAGGCTAAAGGCAAAAAGGGGGGTATTGCTATTTTGACCCTTTTGCCTTGTACCTAAATCTAAACCCTACCTCAGGCTGATAATCGGCCAACCGGCTTCTTGCGCGGCTTGCAACAATTTTTCATCCGGGTCGACCGCGACGGGTTTGTCGACCAGTCTCAGCAATGGCAGATCGTTGTGCGAGTCGCTGTAAAAACAGCTGCCTTCCAGGGTTTCATGGCTGCTGTTCAGCCAATCTTTCAAAAGCGTGACCTTGCCTTCCTGAAAGCAGGGCGTGCCGATGAATTTGCCGGTGTATTGGCCATTTTTGAATTCGGGCGTCGTTGCCAGCAAGTTGTCTATGCCGTAAAGCTTGACGATGGGTTCCGTTACGAAACGGTTGGTGGCGGTGACCACTAACAACGTGTCGCCGGCAGCACGGTGTTTTTCCACCAATGCATGGGCGGCATCGAGTGTGATCGGCTTGATCACGGTTTCTATGAATTCCTCGCGCCACGCATACAATTGGGTGGCATCGTGCATGGCCAAGGGTTCCAGCGAGAAGTCCAGGAACTCGACGATATCCAGTTTGCCCTGTTTGTAATCTTCATAAAATTTGGCATTGGCATCCTCGTAATACTCTTTGTCGACGATGCCGTGGTCTACCAAAAACTGTCCCCATAAAAAATCGCTGTCATCGGCGATCAGCGTGTTGTCCAAGTCGAAAATCGCTAAGCTCACGGTAAACCTGTCAAAAGTAAATAAAACCAAGCGGCCTGTGGCGTCCGCCGCTTATTTGTGGAACAATTGTGCCATTCATTTTAATGGTCTGCCCGAGTACGATTTTAACATTCACTCGATATTGCGGGCGGCAAATAATACAGGTTTTTACATGATAGACTCGAAAGGATACCGGCCTAATGTCGGCATTATCCTTTGCAATGACGAGGGTCGTGTGTTCTGGGCCAAGCGCAAGGGCGCCAATTCATGGCAGTTCCCACAAGGCGGGATCGATGGCAATGAAGACCCGGAAACCGCGATGTATCGGGAATTGTGGGAAGAAACAGGCCTGCGCGCGGAGGACGTGCAAATCTTGGGTCGTACCCGCTATTGGCTGCGATATAAATTACCGGAACGTTACATACGCAAAAATTCATTGCCGCTTTGTATCGGGCAGAAACAGATTTGGTTCATGTTGCGTTTGCTGAGTGACGAATCCATGGTGCGCTTCGATTGCGGCCACAAGCAGGAGTTCGATAGTTACAAATGGGTGGAGTATTGGTATCCGCTGCAGGATGTCGTGTATTTCAAACGCCGGGTCTATCGCAAAGCCATGGATGAGTTGGGCTCCTTGCTGATAGCAGATGGCAGTCAAGTCGATGCGGCTAGCTATTTGGCCGGACGCGAAGCCTGTTAATATTCGTGCGCTTGCCGGTTTAAGTGTTCTAGTCGGATCGGCAATCTGTGGCACTCGGACTTCAGGCTACCGTCGGCAAACAAGTCGAAGATTCGATAGCCGGGCGGCGCATCGTCGATACTGAATTCCATTGAATGCGGGGTGAACTGGAAGCAGCTGGCCGGGGTAGCAAATATGGCGATCTTATCCATCGTAGCCGAAAGCTCCTGGTGTACATGGCCAAATGTCACGGCCTTGACGTTAGGAAATGTTTTTACCAGTGACAGAAATTCGCCACTGTTCTGGATTTGCATCGTATCCAGCCACGGCGAGCCGCTGGGAATGCAGTGATGGTGTACCGCGATCAGTGCCGGGCGGCTCGGTTCCTTGCGCAGTGTTTCTTCTAAAAATCTTAATTCTTCGGTTGTCAATTCGCCTTGCGGACTTCCTGGCTTTTGGCTGTTCAACGCGATGATCCGCCAATTCTTTGCGATCCATTGCTGGCGGCAGCTGACCAAGCCGCCATTCAAATAGCGCTTCATCATGTCGAAGTCATCGTGATTGCCCGGTAAACATAGGCAGGGTGTGTCATATTGCATCAAGTGCCGGCCAATGCGCTGGTAGCTTTCGGGGCAGGGATCTTGCGCCAAATCGCCAGTGACCAATATCAAATCGAAACGGCCATGCCGCTCAATCGCAACTTTTAGCGTTTGTTGAAAATAGTCCTCGGTAACTATGCCCAGCATGGTGTCGCCAACATGCGGTTTGACATGCAGGTCGGTGATTTGCAGCACTTTGAGTACGGACATGATTTTGCTTTCTTGAATTGGCTTACGATTAATTGACGTCTTTGAACAATACCTTTGAATTGCGCTGATAGTTATACGTGCTTTTCATCGATTCCGGTAAGTCGTCGATTTCACAAGGGGTAAAACCGCGTTCGACAAACCAGTGCACGGTTTGCGTCGAGCGGACGAACAAACGCTTGATGGCCTGTTTTCTGGCCTCGTCAAGCAAATATTCCAGCAAGCGATTGCCGCGGGCGCCTTTACGATAATCGGGGTGTACGGCCAGACAAGCGATTTCCGCCCGTTGTCTGTCTTGCATCACATGAAACGCCGTGCAGCCGATGATCAGCCCATCGCGCTCGATGACGATGTAATCGCTTATTTCCATTTCTAGCTTTTCCCGTGAGCGCTTGACCAGTATCCCTTGAAGTTCCAAAGGTTTGATCAATTCCATGATACCGCCGATATCGTCCAGCGTCGCGGGGCGGATAGTCTCGAACTCCGTAGAGCTAATCAAGGTGCCGACGCCGTCACGGGTGAACAGTTCCAGCAACAAGGCGCCGTCCAGATGTCGGTCGATCAAATGCGCGCGGCCAACGCCGCGTTGACAGCTCTGAATCGCTGCCTGTAAAGAGCGCACGACGGCGTCCGGCATGTCGGGTGTTTGTGCCAATAGTGCGTTGGCTTGTTCGGTTGTCAGTTGTTGGATGGCGATGTTGTCGGTCGGTGACAGGCAGGCTTGCTCGGTCAATAAAATCAGTTTTTCGGCTTGTAATGCGATGGCCACTTCTGTCGCGACCTCTTCGGCGGAGAGATTGAAGACCTCGCCGCTGGGCGAATAACCGATCGGCGAAATCAACACCACATTGTGTTGATCCAGTTGCTGATGTATGGCTTGGGCGTCGATGCGTCTTACCTTGCCGGTATAGCAATAATCGATGCCATCCAATACACCCAAGGGCTTCGCGGTCACGAAATTGCCCGAGGCCACCCGGATCTTGGCCCCCGCCATCGGCGAACCGGATACGCCCATGGACAACAAGGCTTCGATTTCCACGCGCACCAGACCTGCTGCTTGTTTGACGTATTGCAAGGTGGTGGAATCGGTAATGCGTAAATGATGATGGAATTTCGGCGTGTCGCCTTGCTGCAACAAGCGCTCATCGATTTGTGGCCTGATGCCATGTACCAGGACCAATCTGACGCCCAGGCTTCGCAATAAGGCAAAATCATGGATCAAATTGTCGAAATCCGGTTCGGTGACTGCCGTACCGCTAAAAAAAATCACAAAGGTGCGATTGCGATGGGCGTGGATGTAAGGTGAGGAGTTTCTAAACCAATGAACGAAAGCGGTGGGTTGCAGCATGTGAATGTTGAGATGGCGGAATATAGGTCGCAAGACTGAATGAACTGGCTTGCATGTTATGCAGCTGAGTGCTGAAAGTCCAGTGCCGTGGCTGGCTGTAAGGTGCTACATTCACTTGGATAACTCCACCTGGCACAATTATCCAGCATGAGCGGTGTAAACAGGGCAAGCGAAGGTATAATTTGCTTTTATCGTTCCCATCCCTAGATTTGACATGACCACCGTTAATACCGAAAAACTTTCCAGTGCCCGTTTTGCCGAAGCCACCGATGCGTTTGTCGAGGAATTTACCGCCTCGGTGACGTTTGACCAGCGCATGGCGCTGCAAGACATTCAAGGTTCGTTGGCGCACGCGGCGATGCTGGGCAAAATCGGCATTCTGACCGAGCAGGAATTGGCCGATATTCGGCGGGGGCTGGCGCAAATCGAGGGCGAGATCGAGCGAGGCGAATTCGTCTGGTCGATCAAGCAGGAAGATGTGCATATGAACATCGAGGCGCGTCTGACGGATTTGATTGGCATCGCGGGCAAGAAATTGCACACGGGACGCTCCCGTAACGATCAGGTCGCGACAGACATACGTTTGTATCTGCGTGATGAGGTCGCCAACATTCTGCTACAACTCGAGCGCTTGCAATCGGCGTTATTGGATGTGGCCGAGCGCGAGGCCGATACCATCATGCCGGGCTTCACGCATTTGCAAGTCGCCCAGCCCGTTACTTTTGGCCATCATCTAATGGCCTGGTTCGAAATGCTGAGCCGGGATAAGGATCGATTGCAGGATTGCATCAAACGCATCAACGTGATGCCGTTGGGCGCGGCGGCCTTGGCCGGTACCAGTTATCCTATCGACCGTTTCATGACGGCGGAGCTTTTGGGCTTTTCGCGCCCGTCGAACAATTCGCTGGATTCGGTCAGCGATCGTGATTTCGCCATCGAATTCGCCGCGGCTGGTAGTTTGATCATGATGCATTTGTCGCGCTTTTCCGAGGAATTGGTGCTTTGGGCCAGCGCGCAATTCGATTTCATCGATATTCCCGACGCGTTTTGTACGGGTTCTTCGATCATGCCGCAAAAGAAAAACCCGGATGTGCCTGAGCTGGTGCGCGGCAAATCTGGTCGTGTCGCCGGACATTTGATCTCGTTGCTGATGTTGATGAAGAGCCAGCCCTTGGCTTACAACAAAGACAATCAGGAAGACAAAGAGCCCTTGTTCGATACCGTCGATACCTTGCTCAACTGTCTGCGCGCCTTCGCCGACATGATGCCGCACGTCAAGGCCAAGCGTGACAATATGTACCGTTCCGCCAAACGCGGCTTTGCCACTGCGACGGATCTGGCGGATTATCTGGTGCGCAAGGGCATGGCTTTTCGCGACGCGCATGAGGTGGTCGGCCAAGCCGTGCGGCTGGGCTTGGAAAGCGGGCGAGATTTGTCGGAACTGACTTTAGTCGAGTTGCAAAATTTCTCAAACACCATCAACGAAGATGTGTTCGAGATTCTGAAATTGGAAGGCTCGGTGGCCTTGCGCAATCATATTGGCGGTACCGCGCCCGAACAGGTCAGAAAAGCCATTGCGGCCGCGCGCCTGCAAATGGCTGGCTAAAGCGCTTGAGATAGGACGACGGCAAAAAAACGGCAAGACCTGGCCGTTGTCAGCAGCGGCCAGGATGATTTCGCGGTTTTCGATGTTTCAGTCTAGTAGCGCTGAGGCAGTGGAATGGGCTGTCTAGGTGCCAGTGGCGGGTTCAGGTTGGCTCCGGGGCCTTGGTTGGCTGGCGCTTGAGGTGCTGGCGCAGGCGCTGGAATCGGGCGATGGCCGGGCCCCGGTGCTTGCCAAAGATAGTAGTCGTTGACGTCATTTTGATTTTGCCTTTCCAATGCATCGGCTTGTCTATGCTGGGCCTGCGCCTGCTCTTGTTGCGCAAGGGCGGAACGTCGCGCGATTTCCAATGATAAAGCGTCATTGCGCCGAGTGCTTAAAGCCTTTTCATTTTCTACTTTGGCGGCCTTTCTGGCCTCGTATTCACTGCGTATGGCTTCCAGTTTGGCCTTGGCCTCGGCTTCTTTGGCAGGATCGGATTTGATATCGAGCTGTTGTTCTTTTGCGTTTCCTTTACAGGGCGTTTTTTGGTAAATGGTCTTGCCGTATTTCTCGGTGCATTTGAATACTTCGGCATTGGCTGATGCCGATAGCAGCGCCAAAAGGATGAACAACGGTTTGCGCATTTTGAATCTCCATGCTGGAAAAGAAGCCCTCATTTGGCTAGTGTAAGAATCTCGGCGCAAAATCGCAATAACGCGTAGTCCGTCTGTTTTCTAATCCTGCTTCGCCAGCAAATCGTTTTTTCTTGAATGTGCTATCACAAAATAAAGGTTGCGAGCATAGATCAATAAGCCGGCTCCCTGGCCTAAGATAAAAACGGGGTCTTCTTTGTGAATTGAGTAAATCAGTAAGGTCGAACCGCCCAGGATGCTGAAATACCAGAACATCACCGGTATCACACTCTTTTTTTGCCGCTCGCTGGCAAGCCATTGCACCAAAAAACGCGCGGAAAAAAGCGCTTGGCCGACGAAGCCAACGATGAGCCATGCGGTATTACTGTCCATGCTGCACCTCGCTGACCACTGCCAGGCTATGGCGTTTCTTGAGCCAAATGGCGCCTAATAAATCCACGATGCCCGCCAGCAATCTGTCCAATGTGCCGTATTTGGATTGGCCATGGCTTCTGGCTCTATGATTGACTTTCACCGAGATGACTTCGCCGCCGATCATTTGCATCATGGCCGGCATGAAGCGATGGATATGATCGAAATAAGGCAAGGCCAGGAATTTATCGCGGCGAAACAGTTTCAAGCCGCAGCCTGTGTCTGGCGTGTTGTCGTGCAGAATCGCTTGCCGAATGGCATTGGCGAATTTGGATGAAAAGCGCCGCCAACCGGTATCGTTGCGTTGATGTCTGAATCCTGCGAGCATCCAGAGTTTGTCGGAATCATGTTCCGCTAGAGCAGTGATTAGTCGCGGAATATCGGCAGGGTCGTTTTGACCGTCACCGTCTAGCGTGGCGATCCAGTCGTATCGAGCGGCTGCTACCCCACTGTGAATGGCGCGGCTTTGGCCGCAGCTTTTTTGATGTTGCAGTACGCGCAATTGCGGATAGTTTTGCATGGCCTGTATCAATTTGGCCAGGGTGTCGTCTTTACTGCCGTCATCGACAAAAATCATTTCATAAGCTTCTTGTGCGTTGAGTGCCAGGTGTATCTCTGCAATGAGAGCGTTCACATTGTCGGTTTCATTATGAACCGGAACTACGACCGAAATTTTCATGTTTGAATTTAATTGGATACTCGGAATAGCCTAAAGAAAGTTATTTTAACTGCAATGGGAGATACTGTTTAATCTAGAAAAGTCATTTGGTCCACGAAACACACGAAAATCACGAAAAGTTTCAAACAGTTATCACACCTAAGAGCAGCGCCGAACCGGTGAATCGATAAGATTCATAACGCAATGATTTCTTTCGTGTATTTCGTGGACTTACTGCCATTTTTAGGTTTAAGGCGATGATGTTGCGCGAATGGAGGCAATGGCTTGCGCGGCGGTTCTGAAGATTAACCAATGTTCCCGGTGAGGCTGGGTGTAAGCCGCGTTTTCGGGTTTGTGTTTTTCTATGGAAACCAAATAACCGTTGGGATGCTGCTCCACCCAGCTAGAGATTTGTTCGGAGCTGATGACGGGTAATGGTTGTGTCATGCGGCCAAGAAAATTGAATTGTCCTTGATAGTTTCCGACAAAAGCCGTGGGTATCTGTTGGTCGTCAAACTCCTTCAACATCAAAGACGCTGGGCGCAGATTGTATTGCAAGCCCGTGTAATGGAAGAAGAAAAAAAAGCCTATCATGATTGCAGTAACCAGCGCGGTGGAAAGAGCGATAACCGAGAGTTTTCTATAATGCATCACCCAGGCGGTCAGGCATAGCGCAATCCCGATGACGCTCAGTCCCCAATAAGGCTCGACCAATTGCACCCAATGGAGGTTCGATAGGCCAGGGATATGCGGAAGCGATACCAAAACAAGGCCGATCATTGCCATCGCCAGGGCCGGGACTAGTTCCGGAAATAAGTTGCGTTGCGCATCCAAATGACATAAGACGCGCGCGCCGAGCAGGGCAAAGGCGGGTAAAATCGGAATCAGATAATGCAGCTGTTTGCTGGGTAGCCAGCAAAATATCAGCAGCGTCGCCAACAGCCAGGTTAGGCAGAATCGTATTCCTGGATCCTGGCGGATGCTGGCCAGGCGCATGTTGTGCCAGAGGCGGGGCCAGGTTATCCATGGAAACACCATCAGCGGCACGAACGGCAGATACCAGATGAACGAACGGGCGTGAATCTTGGTGTTGATGGTTCTGTCGGCGGTTTGATGCCACAAGATGGCGTCGGCGTATTCTTTACCTCCCGCAAAAGCGGCGGGTAGTGCCCACATCAACGCTAACACGCTGCCTGTCAGTATCGTCAACAATAGATAGCCGGACCAGGTTTTTTTGTCGATGCTATCGCGCTTGCGCCACAAGAACGGGACTGCGCTGGTCGGGAGTAAATGGAGAAATATTACGGGGCCCTTGGCAAGCAGTCCCAAGCCAATTGCCAGGGTGAAGTAGCCCCAGCCTTTACTGGCTGAGCCGTGCGCGGCCTCATGCAGGCCTGTCATGCCCAGCAACACACAAGCGCTAAGCAACATATCGAACATGGTCGAGGTCGCAAACAAGGTCCACGGCAGGGTGGCAATCAACACCCACGGCGCTTTTAGCGCGATCAATTTGTCCTCGGGCCAGAGTTTGCCGGCCAAATGGCGAATCAAAAAAAGATTGGTCAACGCGCATAACGGGCCGACCAAGCGCGGCCACCATTCGTTGATACCCAGCAAGGCCCAGCCGAGATGAAATAACCAAAATAACAGCGGCGGCTTGTGACTGTAGGTATGTCCATTTAGGTAAGGCACCAAAAAATCGCCACGTAACCACATTTCCCATGCCACGCTGAGGTAACGGGTTTCATCGATGGGAATTGGATTGCGGAAAAAAAGTGTCGTTGTCAGCAGCAGCCAGAGCGGAACAATGCCCCAGCGATAAATGGATGCTCTGCAAAAAATAGGCATTGAGAAGAGGGAGAACGGCAAATTAATTTAAATTAAAAAGCAAAAATCCTGCCAAAATCAAATCGGTTTGATGGTTAATCGGGTTTGTTCAGAACGGGCAGCGGTTTAGGATTTAATGGTGCGAATTATAAGGTTTTTGGGCTGGTTCATGCTCGACGGTGGCAAATTGTTTTTGCCTGCAGGCAAAAACAACGCTGGTTGAAATGGCGTAGAGAGGTTGAAATAAACCGGAGTTCTAACAGAATCAAACCAACTGCCAGATCATTTGTTCGCCGGCTTTCAAAGGCGTGATTAGGGTGTCGTCAGTGCCGTATTGCTGGGGGACGCTCCAGGTTTGTTTTCGCAGTGTGACGGTAGCGGTATTTCGCGGCAGGCCGTAAAAATCCGCGCCAAAGAAACTGGCAAAACCTTCCAATTTGTCCAGCGCGCCGGCCTGCTCGAAGGCTTCGGCATAAAGTTCCAGGGCTGCATGGGCGCTATAGCAACCGGCGCAGCCGCAGGCGTTTTCCTTGAGTGTCGTCAAATGCGGAGCGCTATCGGTGCCTAGGAAGAATTTGGGATTACCGCTGGTGGCGGCTTTCAGCAACGCTAGGCGGTGATGCTCGCGTTTCAGAATCGGCAGGCAATAAAAATGCGGGCGGATGCCGCCAGCCAGGATGGCGTTGCGGTTGTACAGCAAATGTTGCGGCGTGAGGGTGGCAGCAACATTTTGGGGGGCAGATTCCACGAATTGCACCGCTTCTTGGGTGGTTAGATGCTCCATCACGATACGCAATTGGGGGAAATGTCGTGTGATAGGCGCGAGTTGGGTATCAATGAAGATTTTTTCCCGGTCGAAAATATCGTATTCGCTGTTGGTGACTTCGCCATGCACCAATAGAGGCACGCCGTGTTCTTCCATCGCGGCAAAAACAGGGTAGGCGGATTCGATATTGGCTACGCCGGCATCGGAATTTGTGGTGGCGCCGGCCGGATAAAGCTTGAAGGCAAAAACGTGCGCCGAATCGGCGACTTGCTTGATGTCATCGACCGAGGTGTTGCCCGTCAAATAAAGCGTCATCAAAGGTTGAAAGGTTGAGCCATGCGGCAACGCCGCTAGTATTTCCTCGCGGTAGCTGAGTGCTTGCTGGACCGTGGTCACGGGCGGTTTTAGATTCGGCATGATGATCGCGCGGGCAAACTGGCGCGCCGTATGCGCAATCACGGTGTTCAAAATGGCACCGGTACGGACATGCAAATGCCAGTCATCGGGTTGAACCAGTGTCAATTGCTCAGTCGATATGTCCATTTTTGCGCCGTTTTCGATTAAAATAGGGCAATTTTAACATCAAGGCTCTTGAAAATTTCAACGAGCAACCCTATTCAGCAGTTTTTACCTATTTTTGGAGTAGCTTATGCCCATTTACGAATACAAATGCAATGCCTGCGGTCATGAGCACGAAGCACTGCAAAAGCTTGGTGCCGAGCCTTTGGTGATCTGTCCTGCTTGCAATGAAGCTGAATTGAAGAAAAAAATATCCGCCGCGGGATTCCGTCTGAAAGGCGGCGGCTGGTACGAAACCGATTTCAAGAGCGGCAACAAGAAAAACGTTGCCGGCGAAAGCAATAGCTCTAGCTCTAGCTCTAGCTCTAGCTCTAGCAACTCGACTTCAAGCAGCGGCGGTTGCGGCAGTAGTTGCGCCTGTCATTAATTAAACAGACGAAAGGCAAAAGAGAAAAGGCAAAACGAGTTCCGTAACAGCCTTTCGTCTTTCGTCTTCCGCCTTTGATCTTTATTATTTTGAACAACCCGAGAACCATTATGCGTAGCCACAAGTGTGGAGAATTGAACACCCAACATCTAGGACAAACCGTTGCCTTGTGCGGCTGGGTACACCGCCGCCGCGACCACGGTGGCGTGATCTTTATCGACTTGCGCGACCGCGCCGGTTTGGTGCAAGTGGTGTTCGACCCCGACGCGGCGGAAAGTTTCGCGATTGCCGAAAGCGTGCGCAGTGAATATGTGTTGCGCATCGAAGGCATCGTCCGCGACCGTCCTGAAGGCACGCATAACCCCAATATGGCAACCGGTCAGATCGAAGTCTTGGGCAAGCACATCGAAGTGCTGAATGAGTCCGAGACGCCGCCGTTTCCGCTGGAAAGCGACATCGAAGTCAACGAAGAAACCCGTTTGCGTTTCCGCTACATCGATTTGCGCCGCACCGCGATGCTGGAAAAAATGAAGGTGCGCCGTGACGTGGCCCGCTATCTGCGCCAGTATCTGGACGCCAAGGAGTTTTTCGAAATCGAAACGCCGTATTTGACCAAAGCCACCCCGGAAGGCGCGCGCGACTATATCGTGCCCAGCCGCACCCACCAGAACGCCTTCTTCGCCTTGCCGCAGTCGCCGCAACTTTACAAACAATTGCTGATGGTCGCCGGCATGGAGCGTTACTATCAAATCGTGCGTTGCTTCCGCGACGAGGATTTGCGCGCCGATCGCCAGCCAGAATTTACCCAGCTCGATATCGAAACCTCGTTCATGAACGAGGAAGAAATCATGGCGATCATGGAAGAAATGATCCGCGGCCTGTTCAAGGACATCATCGATGTCGATCTTGGCGACAAATTCCCGGTCATGAGTTATGAAGAGGCCATGCGTCGTTACGGTTCCGACCGCCCGGACTTGCGGATTCCGCTGGAATTGGTCGATATCGCCGACGAGATGCGCGAAGTCGATTTCAAGGTCTTTTCCGGCCCCGCCAACGATCCGCACGGCCGCGTGGTGGCGATGAAATTGCCGGATGGCGGCGAACTGAGTCGTAGCGTGATCGACGAACTGACCAAATTCGTCGGTATATACGGCGCCAAGGGCTTGGCCTACATCAAGGTCAACGACCTGGCTGCCGGCGTCGATGGTCTGCAATCGCCCATCGTCAAATTTGCCCCGGCCGAAGTCTGGGCCAAGGTCATGGAGAAAGTCGACGCCAAAAACGGCGACCTGATTTTCTTCGGCGCCGACAAGGCCAGTATCGTCAACGAAGCGATGGGCGCATTGCGGGTCAAGCTGGGCCTCGATCGCAACCTGATCACCGGGTCCTGGAAACCGTTGTGGGTCGTCGATTTCCCGATGTTCGCCTGGGACGACAAAGCCCAGCGCTACACGGCAATTCATCACCCTTTTACCGCGCCGAAATGCACGGTCGAAGAGCTCAAGGCCGATCCTGGCAAGGCCTTGTCGCGCGCCTACGACCTGGTGTTGAACGGCACCGAAGTCGGCGGCGGTTCGATCCGGATCAACCGCACCGAAATGCAGCAAATCGTGTTTGCGATTCTGGGCATTGGTCATGAAGAAGCGCGCGAGAAATTCGGCTTCCTGTTGGATGCGTTGAAATACGGCGCGCCTCCGCACGGCGGTATTGCCTTCGGTCTGGATCGTCTGGTGATGTTGATGACCGGTGCGACGTCGATTCGCGACGTGATTGCCTTCCCGAAAACCCAGACCGCGGCTTGCCCATTGTTCAACGCCCCGGCACCGGTCAGCGAAGAGCAATTGAAGGAATTGAACATTCGCTTGCGCAAACCAGCGGGCAAGGACGAAAAACAGGATTGATGCTATGCGCAAAATCGTGTAAGCCCATCAAGACGTGCTTGCACGGTCGGTTTGCGCTTGCTTCGAACTGAAGCGGTTTAGGCTTTTTTGTTGCCGTTTTTCGGTGAAACGCCGGTTTGGCAATCTGGAAGACATATCAAATAGGCTATAGGCGAGGAAATGTGCCGCCCTAGTGTTAAGCCCGCTTGCTGTTCGATCGTTGGTCTTGTTGCTCACTTATCTCGGAGTTTAATTCGCATGAACCGATTGGCCCCTGTTTCGGCGGTTTTGCTGCTGTCAATGATTGCAGGATGTGCTTCTGAACAGCCATTGACCGGGCAAATGTTTGCGGATGATTCACAGGAGCCTTTGTCACGGCAGGCCGGAAATCCAGTCGCGGTTGGCAGTCCTGACGCAGGACCGGGAACGGAGTTGGTCGATATCTTGGTCAATCAGTTAGGTATCGACTCGCGGCAGGCCAAAGGTGGTGTTGGTTCTATCCTCGCGCTGGTGCAACAACGCATGGACCCTATTGATTTCATGCGCTTGAGTAACAGCGTGCCTAATATTGATCAATACTTTTCCGAGGTGCCGGCGTCGGCCTCGTCGGTTTCCTGGTTCAGCTCGCACGAAAGCCTGCAGGGGCAACAAGGACCTGTTTCGGACAGACTGGCTTTTTTGGCGGGTTCGTTTGAAAAACTGGGCATGAACGCAGAGATGGTTGGTCGATTTACGTCGATAGTGTTGCAATATTTTCAAGCCCAAAATGGTCCGGAGGTCATGAGTTTATTGTTCAGTGTCCTGTATTGATCAATTTGCGCGGGAGTCTGGGCGCTTAAGGGTTTGATAAAAATAACGTCTGCATTTTGGTCCCTTGCCTCCTGGGTCGGGTTGAGGGAATAAACAGGGAGGTTATTTTTGACCCCATCCTTAACAGTCTCGGGTCAATAAACTGCATAAATAAGGCAAATTGGCTGGATGAGTCGAGCATTGAATGCGGTTTCCCGTCCCTTTTCCATACACACTCATTCGAACGAACATCATGGCAAACTTTAAAACCCATGTCGGTGCCGCGCTGGGTGTCAGCGCCTTCTCCGTCGCGATAGCGGTCAATGGAGGTCTGATCGAGTTGGCGCAGAGCCATTGGTATGTTTCGATGGGGGTTGTCGGTGGTATGCTGCCGGATATAGACGCCGCCAAATCTCGTCCTTTCAAGCATTTGTTCATGGGGTTGGCGATATGGGCCGGTAGTCTGGCTTGGTACGCCCTGGAAAACAGCTTGAGCGAGAAATCACTGCTATTGGCGGTGTTCGCGGTTGCTGGTTTTGTACGCTATCCGCTGGCGTACTTGTTTCAAAAAATGACGGTTCATCGCGGGGTGTTTCATTCGCTGTTGGCCGGGATATTTTTCAGCCTGTCGCTAGTCTGTATCTGGCATTATTTGCTGGGAGCTTCCAGGCTGGATGCCTGGTTGAGTGGTATTTTCCTGTTGCTTGGCTTTGTGGTGCATTTGTGCCTCGACGAACTCTTCAGCGTGGATTTGGCCAATGGACGTATGAAAAAATCGTTTGGTACGGCGTTAAAATTGTATGGTTACCAGAATGTTTCGGGATCGGTGCTCTTGCTGAGTTTGGTCGCGGGTTTGCTGATATTGGCGCCTTCAGCGGCACCGTTGTATAAGGCTTTGAGTCTGGTGGACTGGATAAATGCCGCCGAGCTGGTTCCGCGCTTCAGTCATGTTCTGTCTGCTAGCTTGGGTTAGCGGGCATCGAGTCCGGGTCTGCGTATCATGTCGTTACGCAAATATTTGAATTAATTTACTTTTCGAGTAATTAAACTATGACAACCACTGCCTTACCCATTCACGATTACGCCCTGCTCGACGAATCCGAGTGCTCTGAGCGTATTGCCGCAGCTAAAGCCAAGCTTGGCAAGCGTTGCATTGTGCTCGGTCACCATTATCAACGCGACGAAGTGTTCAAGCATGCCGATGTTTTCGGCGATTCACTGAAGCTGTCGCGGGAAGCTGCGCAATCGGAAGCCGAATACATCGTGTTTTGCGGCGTGCATTTCATGGCCGAAGTGGCCGACATTTTGTCCAGGCCCGAGCAGATCGCGATTTTGCCGGATATGGCGGCGGGGTGCTCCATGGCTGACATGGCCAACAAAGTCAAGGTGCAGCAGTGCTGGGATGAGCTGGCGACAGTAATCGATGTGGAAAATACGGTAACGCCGGTGACCTACATCAACTCGGCTGCAGACTTGAAGGCTTTTTGCGGGCAGCACGATGGTATCGTTTGCACATCGTCCAATGCGGAAAAAATCCTGAACTGGAGCTTTGCCAAACGCGAAAAAGTGCTGTTCTTCCCCGATCAGCACCTGGGCCGTAACACCGGTTACCGGATGGGCATCCCGCTGGAACAGATGGTGACCTGGGACTTCAACAAGCCCATGGGGGGCTTGAGCGAGCAGCAAATTCGCAATGCTAAGATCATTTTATGGAAAGGCTATTGCTCGGTACATCAGGCATTTCAGCCGGAACAGATCGACGACTTCAAGGCCAGATATCCGGAAACCATCGTCATTTCGCATCCTGAGGCTTGTTTCGAAGTTTGCCAAAAGTCCGATTACATCGGTTCGACCGAGATGATTCTGAAAATCGTGCGCGAGGCAGCTCCCAATACCCGCTGGTTGGTAGCCACCGAACTCAATCTGGTCAACCGCTTGGCGCAGGAATGCAAAGCTCAAGGCAAACACGTGCATTTCATGGCGCCCACCCTGAGCATGTGTTCAACCATGTTCCGCACCGACCCGCAGCATTTATGCTGGGTGCTGGAGAATCTGGTGGCGGGCCATGTCGTCAATCAGGTCTCGGTGCCAGCGGAACAAGCGGCCGCCGCCAAGAAAGCATTGGACAACATGCTATTGGCTTCTTGAGCGTTGTTTTCGAGCGGCGTTTTTGGCCGCCTTTTCAGCACGGATGGCCTCCAATTCAACCATTTCCGCGGTGATCATTTCCGGTGTTTCCAGGCTGATTTGGCCTAGTGTGCCCGCACGCAGTTCGGTCAAAAACAATTTCGCGGCTTTGTCCACGTCGACCAAGCCGCCTGCTTTCAGGCAGCCGCGGTGGCGGCCGATGTTTTGTAAGGCGTCCATTGCGGTTTCCGGCAAAGTTTCCAGGCGGTAACGTGCTTGCAGCAGGCTGGGGTAGGTCTTGAGCAGATATTCCAGCGCAAACAGGGCGATGTCGTCGTGTTGAAAGGCCGTGTCCTTGATCGCGCCGGTTACCGCCAGCCGATAGCCGCTGTGGCGGTTCTCCACATTCGGCCACAACACGCCGGGCGTGTCGGATAGCACGATGTTATTGCGCAGGTTGATGCGCTGCTGCTGTTTGGTAACGGCCGGTTCATTGCCGGTTTTTGCAATGGTGCGGCCGGCCAGAACGTTGATGAGGGTGGATTTGCCGACATTGGGTATGCCCATGATCATCGTGCGAATCACCTTATTGGCTTCGGTTTTTTCCGGCAACATTTTGGCGCATAGGTCGATGATCTGTTTGATCTTGTCAGGCTGCTGCGTGGTGACGGCTAGCGTTTTGACGCCTTGCTCCAATTCCAGATGGGTTTGCCATTTCAGCGTGAGGTCGGGATCGGCGAGATCGGTTTTGCTCAATACGCGAATCGTGGGTTTGTCGCCGCGCAATTGGGCCAGCATCGGATTTTGACTGCTAAACGGGATGCGGGCGTCGAGTATTTCGATCAAGAGGTCTATCTCGGGCAGGGCGTGTTTAATTTCTTTGCTGGCCTTGTGCATATGGCCGGGGTACCACTGAATCAGCATGGCAAGTATCGTTTTTTGTTGATGCAGCCTTCATTCTACTAGGAGCGCATTTAGTCCGACAAAGAAAGATCAAATAAACTTTTCTTTTTTTCAAAAAGATTATAAAATTGTCAGCTCAGTTTGTTTCAGAAACAAAGTGCATTGGACATGTAGGGAGATGATATGCTTATTCTGACTCGTAGAGTGGGGGAGACCTTGATGATTGGTGATGAGGTCACTGTCACCGTTCTCGGCGTAAAAGGAAATCAGGTTCGGATTGGCGTTAATGCTCCGAAGGATGTTTCTGTGCATAGAGAGGAAATTTACGAGCGGATTAAAAAAGAACAATCCGAATCCAAGTCCTCTGAAGTTTAAAAGTTCGTAAAGTTTAGGAGAGATGGCCGAGAGGCCGAAGGCGCTCCCCTGCTAAGGGAGTATGTGCCAAAAGCGCATCGAGGGTTCGAATCCCTCTCTCTCCGCCATTTTTTGGATTTATAAAGACTTTTTATAAATCAGGCTAAAAACCTCAATTCAACAGCGTTTTTCTCTCATCGCTGTCAGACAATCTGAGGTATTTTCATGAGCAAACCTGCCAGCCAGCGTCGACGACACATGCCATTTCAATCGTCGGCTTCCAAGAGAGCGTCGAGTGTCGCCCCATTCTCGGGTCATTTTTTCATAGTCTCGGAACCAGTGACGGACTTGATGCAATCCAAAAGCCTCTGTAGCTTCTTCAGTTTCAAATCTCTATAACGTGACTCCAGGTCAGCGAGATAAACTTAGCCCAAGTTTGGCATCCATTTTTAAAAAATAGCGCAAGCTCTGCAGGCCCGTCTTTGGATTGTTAAGCCTGTGTGATGGCGGTGGCGGCAATGTGGCCAATGGTTATGTGTTCAAGAAGCGTTCCAGAATCTGATCGAACTTAGACATGGAAATCCGTGCGGCTTAACTCGTTTGGGTGGGCGACATCAGTAGGGAATTGCTGATGATAAAGGTGGCGACTGTCGCGCCTACATGAATGCTTTCATATAGGCGCGACGGGCAAGCTTTACGATGTCAGGTTAAAGAAAAAATACCTGTTTGCTGACGGCAATTTTGACGATGTAAATAAAACAGAGCAGCGCGCCGGCAAGAAAAGCCCTGCGCCGGCTGCCTTGTTCTTTCATGGTGAAAATTCCAAGCACGATAAAAGCCACCATCAACAACACCTTGGCAACTATCCAGCCGTAGTTGTCCGCCCAATTACCCTGGAATACCAATCCGATGCCGGACAGCAACAAACCTGCCGCCAGACCATGCGGTAGAATTTTCAGCCATTTTTCGGCCAACTTCTCGGGGTTCTTTTCGGCTAGATAAACCCGCCATAAAAAGCTGGTGATGACCAGGGCGACAAACAATAAATGTAAATGTTTCATAAGTAATCTTGGTTTCGAGATTAATGAATGATGAAGGAATCAACCAGCCGTTGATCATCAGCTATCGCAACGGATAAGGCAAGATTTTCCTGGTTCGGAATTGCGTTTTTGGAAGAAGCCAAGCTTTTTACTCCAGTCACAACGCAGGCGTGCAATAGCTTTAGCTATTGCCGAATAGCGCCCGCGTTTTTTACTTTTAGGATGGCCTCAGGTCAAGGAGGCATGTTTTCACGGAATCTTAAGGGGCAAAAAACAGCCTTAGCGCTTTTGATACAAGGTCAAGGCGTTTATACGATCGTCGATTTCCGCAATCATGTTGCGATACAACTCGCTGCTGGTGTCGCCGAAACGGGTTTTGAAGGTTGGCTCGTCCATTTGTTCGGGCAGGCCTTTGATATCCGGGATGATCATTGTGTAATCTTGGGCTTCCGACATGAAGCGTTGCAGTTCCCGCGCTTGTTTGGGCGAGGCGATGGCCAGTTGGCCGAAGCGCGTGCCGGCACGGTCGGCGGCCAGGTCGATGAAGCTGAAGCCGCTGCCTTGTTCCGCGTCGCCCAATTCCTTGTCCACGCCCAACTGTTCACCCAGCAGCGAGGCATCCACCATCGCAAAGAGTGCCGAAGCGATGAAATGCTGTGGAATGTCGACGCGTTTATAGGCAAATACTTGATATTCCTTGCTGTAGACCAGGCCCAGCGGTAAGAAGCGGCGCAGTTCTTGTTTATAGATGTAGCTGCCTACCGCAATGATTATTGCGCGGTTTTCCTGGATTGCGGTATCTTCGCTGGAGCGTTGGTAAGCCGATAAAAACAGGGGTTGCAACAGTTCCGTCAACGAGAGGCGCCATTCCGGATCGTGCTGGCTGACGATGTCGTTGATTTGTTGCTGATACAGATGCAGGTTGGGATATTCGCGATGTTTCTGTATTGCCAGTTGTCTCGCGGCATCGATTGCGGAACCCAAATAACTGACTTGCAGGCCTTCCTGGGTGAAGCGGATGTCCCTGATGTAGTTTTCACCAAGTTGCCAGTATTTTTTCAGTGGACTCGATTCCACGATGGTCGGAATCAAATAATTTGCCGCCGAGTCAGGTATCGATATTTCACCGATCTTGAAAGATTTGATCTTGATTCCGTTGTCGGTTTGCTTGAGCTTGAAACTAAAATCAAGGTAGCGGCCCCAAATGGTTTTGGGAACGAATACGGCGATTTGTGCGGTAATCAAGTCCTGGCTGATGTCTATTTGTACGGTGTTTTCCACGACGTGATTGAGCAGATAACTTATCGCGATGTTGATGTCTTTGCTGTTCAGGACAACGGTCTTGACGCCACCTCGCTCCTCGGGCGAGGTATGTAAAATCTGTTTCGCGCGTTGAATGTCCTCGCGATTCAAACCCTGATGTATTTTCATCAACGGGGTGTCGTCAATCGCAAATAGCATCAGCAGATTGAACAGCAGCACGAAGGTCAGACCGGCGAACAGCAGGCGTCTGGCCAACTTGGGAAGGGTGAAGGGCCTAGGCATGGTTAAAAAGACAGATTGAACCTGGCCTCTTTCAAATATTGGGCTTCCTGTTTCAGATCGGCGCACGTCAGCGGAGCCTGTTCCAGCCAGGCTTCTGGAAAGGTCAGCTCTATATCCTTACCGTCAATGCCAATCCGAAAATCAGGGCGGACGGCTTGTCTATTGCGATGCAACAGAGTCGCCAAACGGAAAATAACGCTCATGATGGTGGTGTGTTTGTTCCATGGCGGAGGCAGGTCTTCGAAACGGGATTCCTTGAATCTTTTGCGGTGGCTACGAACCAGGCGGGATAGTATCAATTGATCCTGTTTGGAAAAGCCGGCCAGATCGCCGTTTTCGATGATATAGGCGCTATGTTTGTGATATTGGCTATGCGCGATCTCGAAGCCGATTTCATGCAAATCCGCGGCCCATTCCAAAAATTGCAGGCTGGCGGAGTTGTCGGCAAAGCAGGGATGGTGTTCCAACTGGGCCACCATGTAACGCATGGTTTCCTTGAGTTGTTTTGAATGGCGTCTGTCGGTGTGATAACGCTCGGCGATGATTTGGCTGGTTTGCGAACGGGTGTCGTGATTGTAAATGCGGCCGACCAGGTCATATACCAGACCTTCGCGCAAAGCACCGTCGGATACCGTCATTTGCTGGATGTTCAAGGTCTTGAAGGTGGCATAGACTATCGCCACGGCGCCGATGAACACCGGGCGTCTTTCGATGCTTAATGCAGGAAAGCTGATTTGATCGACATGGTCCAGGGTGTGTAAATGCGCGACCAATTGTTCCATGCCGTCGAGCGTGATGCCGTTGTTGCTGAAGCCGGAGGTTTCCAGTACGTTGCTGATGGCTTTCAAGCTGCCGGATGCGCCGATCGCTTCATCGTAGTGTTGACTGTTGAAGGTGCTTTGAAACGGTTCCAGATGGTGCTCGGCGAATAATGTCGCTTTTTTGAAGGCTTTTTTGGACAGCGCGCCGTTCCTGAAAAAAGACTGGCTGACGGTGACGCAGCCCATGTTCAGGCTTTCCTTGGTATGGGGAATATCCTGTTTGCCGATGATGTACTCGGTGCTGCTGCCGCCGATGTCCATCACGAAGCGATTGTTGGCGTTGCTGGACAGGCTATGGGCGACGCCTTGGTAAATCAGCCGCGCTTCCTCTATGCCCGAAATGATATGGATCGGATGGCCCAGGGCTTTTTCCGCCTTGACGATAAATTGGTGAGCATTTTTGGCCAAGCGCAGGGTGTTGGTGCCGACGATGCGCACGCTGTTGGGTGGAAAGTTGCTGATGCGTTGGCCGAAGCGTTCCAGGCAGGCGAGCGCCTTTTCCTGCGTGGCCGAATCCAGATATTTATTCTCATCCAGGCCTGCCGCCAGTCTTACCATTTCTTTCAGGCGGTCTATGGTTTGCAGTTTGCCGTCTTTCAGGCTGCAGATGATCATGTGAAAGCTGTTGGAGCCTAGGTCAACGGCGGCGACATTGGTGGGTATTGGGTTGGACACGGTGATATTCCTGATTTAGGCAGCGGCAGGGTGGGGAATTTTGTTAAGATTCGCGGCTTTGAGCGCTTTCGGTTGGCCTTGCGCCTGTTTCCAGTCGGTCTGCATTATAAACTACCCCATGAAGGCTTTATCTATTCAGAATCTAAAAAAGACCTATAAAAACGGCTTCCAGGCCTTGAAAGGTGTGGATCTGGAGGTCGAATGCGGTGACTTTTTTGCGTTATTGGGTCCCAATGGCGCCGGTAAGTCGACCATGATAGGCATCATCAGTTCCCTGGTCACCAAAAGCAGCGGTGTGGTCAATATTTTTGGTCATGATTTGGATAAAGACAACGGGCGGGCCAAGAGCTGTATCGGTCTGGTGCCCCAGGAAGTCAATTTCAATCAATTCGAAACCGTGAAAAACGTGGTGCTGAATCAGGCAGGCTATTACGGCATTCCACGTAAGCTGGCGCAAGTGCAGGCCGAGTATTGCCTGCGGCAAATGGATTTGTGGGACAAGCGCGATAGCGTGTCGCGGCGTTTGTCGGGCGGCATGAAGCGGCGCCTGATGATAGCGCGCGCGATGGTGCACAAACCGCGTTTATTGATTCTGGATGAGCCGACGGCTGGCGTGGACATCGAAATCCGCCGCTCGATGTGGCAAATGATGCAGGATGTCAACCGCGAGGGTACTACCATCATTTTGACCACCCATTATCTGGAGGAGGCCGAAAGCCTGTGCCGCAACATTGCCATCATCAACAATGGCGAAATCGTGGAAAAATCGGGCATGAGCGCGTTGTTGAACCGGATTCACACCGATCATTTCGTGTTCGACATTGCTCAGCGATTGGACAGCGCGCCAGTCATCGAAGGTTGTGACATCGAATTGGTGGATGGCCATGTGTTGAATGTGGCCGTGCCGAAAAGTTACGGCCTCAATCGGCTGTTTCAGGAACTATCGTCTTTACGTATCGACGTATTGAGCCTGAAAAACAAATCCAACCGTCTCGAACAACTGTTTATCGATTTGGTGCAATGAATTATTCCGTCGCCTTTTTTACCATCCTGTTCAAGGAAATTCGCCGCTTTACCCGGATCTGGCCGCAAACGCTGTTGCCGCCCGCCATTACCACGGCCTTGTATTTCCTGATTTTCGGCAAACTGATCGGCGACAGGATAGGCACGGTGCATGGCGTCAGTTATATGGATTACATCGTGCCGGGCGTGATTCTGATGTCGGTGATCAGTCACTCTTATTCCAACGTGGTGTCGTCGTTTTATTCCACCAAGTTTCAGCATCATATCGAAGAATTGCTGGTGGCGCCGGTGCCCAACTGGGTGATCTTGACCGGCTATGTCTGCGGGGGGATCGCGCGCGGCGGCATGGTCGGGTGCGTGGTGGCGGCGATATCGATGTTGTTTAGTCCTATCAGCGTGATGCATTGGGGTGTCACGGTCGCAGTGCTGGGCTTGACGGCGACCTTGTTCGCGTTGGCGGGTTTCATCAACGCGGTATTTGCCGACAGTTTCGACGACATTTCGATCATTCCCAATTTCGTGTTGACCCCGTTGAGCTATTTGGGCGGGGTGTTTTATTCCCTGGCCATGTTGCCGCCCGTTTGGCAAGCCATTGCTCAAGGCAATCCAATTCTTTACATGATCAATGCCTTCCGCTTTGGTCTGATCGGTGTTAGCGACGTCGATATCATGCTGGCGTTTGAAATGACGGCTGGTTTTATCGTGTTCTTGAGTGTATTCAGTTTGTGGTTGTTGCACAAAGGTGTTGGCATAAAAAACTGACGCAGGATCAAGCTCTTTTAGTTTTGATTTAGATTGTGCATGGCCATGCAGCAAAAAAAACTATGTTAAATAACGCATTATTTCTATGTTAAATAACTGGGATTTTTTCCTTTTTTCTGGCGTGGTTTTTGTTTTGGCAATAAAAACAGAGGGATAGGTTTTGGCTCGGTTCATGCTGTTGCATTCGAGTTGTTTTTTATTTTTCTCTTTGTGAGGTTGAAAGCATGGCACAGGAATTAGTCGCGTCTAATTACGCAGTAGCTGCACAACAAATCAATACCGGTGCCTTGATGTTGGGCGCGGGGCTGGCATTGACCTCGATGATCTTGGTACCCGCGCTGGCTATGCGTTTGGGTTTGAGCGCCAGTTTGACGGGGGCTTTGAGAATTGCTTTGATGAAAGCCTCCAGCCGCGCCGCGGCGGTTCGAGTCACCGAAGAATCCATTCAACAGAAATTATTGCGTTGAGCCAGCTATAGCTCCCCGTAGGTTGCCGTGTTGCCTGATTTAGTCAGGTCGATTGTTGTTTTGCCCGGATAGAAAGTTATAATGTCTAACGTCTTGCGTTGGGTTAATTTTTAAAGTTTGGTCTATTGGTAATGAGCGATAAACAAAAGCAGTGCGATCTTTGTGGTTTGGATGTCGAAGTAGAAGGTTTTGATCTGAAAACCACCGAAGGCGACAAACAGTTTTGCTGCGAAGGATGCAAGGGCATTTATCAAATGTTACATGAAGACCAGGTGCTAGCAGACGAATCCGAAAACGCGGAAAATAATTGATCAAACTAAACGCTATCGAGAAATTTATGGCACACAATCACGATTCCAAAGAAACCTCCATGGGCAAGCAAGTCATGGCGGGAACATTGGCAACGGCAACAGTCAGCACAGGGGAAAAGCTCATGAGTAAGGTCACCAAACATCCATTGTTAGTTTTCGGCCTGGGCATGGTTGCCGGTTTCTTTGTTTACAAATACAGAAAGGAAATCATCGCCAGCGCCAGCAAAACCATCGAGGCCGGCAAGGATTTTGTTCTGCATCAAAAAGAAAATTTGGAAGATATTGTCGCCGAAGCAAAAGAAGAGAAATAACTAACACTCCGAGTGATGCATTGATAGAGCCGGGTTGAGTTTAATTTAAAAACGGGCGTACCTGCGTGGCGGGTTCGCCCGTTTTGTTTTTTGATGTATTGATTATGGCTATCCAAAAAGAATTTGTTGTGCGCTTTCGTAGCGAAGGCCATGTGCGTTTTCAAATACCGCAACGGGCGGCACATGCCGAAGTTGCCAAACTGATTACCGACAAAGTGGCGGCAATAAAAGGGGTTCACGCGGCCAGTTTGTTCAGGCGTTCCAGGAAACTGGTGATTCGCTATCGTGAAGATGAATGCGGTTTCATCGATCTGGCCAAACAATTGCACTCGATTTTGGCTGCCCTGGAGCAACAGGGGTGGTTTGCGCCTAAGGCCGTAGTCGATGTCTCGAAAAAACCGTTACTGGGTTTGAAACATAGGCTGCAAAACAGCGGAGTGGGGCGCTGGTTTGGGGAAAAAATGACGGCCGCCAAGGAAACCGCGCAAGCCGCCAAAATCCTCGGCAAAATGGGCACGAAAGGGCCAAAGGCCTTGTTCCGAGATCCGGAGAAAGCCGTGATCGATTTCTTGAATGACATCTTGGTGCTTTATCTGATCAAGGTGCACTGGACTCGAATTACCCAGCAATGGCTGGTGAGACCTCTTGCCTATCGTTATGAATGGCTGGCAATGTTTTATATGTTTTTCCTGTTGGTCCGTTCTCGCAGGCCCAAATAGCGTTTCCGGCCAGTTATAAAGCCTAGCTGGCCAGGTTGGTTACAGTTCAGAGGAAATCATGCATTCCGAGAGTCAAACATACAAGCATTTCGAAATTCAGCATCAGCTGAAGAATCGTATCCGCATCATTACGCCAGTGTTAAAAAACGATCCCGAGCGGGGGTACATTTTTGAAATTTTGCTGAAAAAAAGGCCGGAAATTGCTTCGGTCAGATCGGTGTTCGACATCGGTTCGGTCGTCATCGAATTCGATTCCAGCCGCTTCCCGGTAAAAAATCTGTTGATCATGCTCGATGCGGTGTTGGGTAACATCGCCCAGAAGCAGCCTACGGTTAAAAAAGACAAGAAAAAGCAATTCGACGGGCCGGTTCAGGACATAGACCTGGCTGTGGAAGGCATGAGTTGCGCGTCCTGCGCCTTGTTGATCGAAATGGTGTTGAACCGCGATGAACGCGTCAAAAACGCCAGCGTCAACTTCGCCACCCAGACCGTCAATGTGCAGGGGCAGTTGAGCAAGGCCGACGTGGTACACCAAATCGAAAAGCTCGGCTACAGCGCCTTGATGGTCGATACCTTGGCGCAGAGAAAGAAGCTCATCGAAAAGGAGCAGACTCGAATTGACGCGGCCCGGCGTCGATTTGTATGGGCAGGGCTTTTGACCATACCCGTGGTAGGCGTGGCGATGTCGATGGCGACCTCTCGTTGGACGCACTGGCTGCAGTTTGCCTTGACGACACAAGTCGTTTTTGGTACCGGCGCCCAATTTTTTACCAAGGCTTACCGTTTGGCCAAGCAGCGCGCGGCCAACATGGATACCCTGATCGCCTTGGGGGTGGGCTCGGCTTATGGCTATAGCGTGCCTGCCTTGTTTCGCCGGCGCGGACACGTTTATTTCGAAGCCGCCGCGGCCATCATCACATTCGTATTGCTGGGGCGTTTCCTGGAAGAGCGCGCCAAAGGCAAGGCCGGCGAGGCCATCCGCAAGTTGGTGGACTTGCAACCGCAAACCGCGACCTTGTTGAGAAACGGCCAGGAAATCGTGGTCGATGTGGATGACGTGCAGGTCGGCGACGTGATGTTGGTGCGTCCCGGCGAACGCATCCCCACCGATGGCCGGGTCATCTTCGGTTTGTCCACAGTCGACGAAGCCATGGTCACCGGAGAAAGCATGCCGGTGGTCAAGACGGTAGGGCATGCCGTGATCGGCGGTTGTGTCAACGGAAACGGCGTGCTGCATATCGAAACGACTGCCGTGGGCATGGATACCGTGCTGGCAGGCATCGTGCACATGGTCGATCAGGCGCAGGCCGCCAAATTACCGATACAAAAACAAGTCGATAAAATTTCCGCCGTCTTCGTACCCTCGGTGATGGCAATTTCCAGTTTAACCTTGTTCGGCTGGTTGTTGGCCGGGGCTCCGTTTGCTTTCGCTTTCGGCAATGCGATAACCGTGCTGTTGATTGCCTGCCCGTGCGCACTGGGTTTGGCGACACCCGCG
This sequence comes from Methylomonas rapida, assembly GCF_024360925.2. Classification (NCBI taxonomy): domain Bacteria; kingdom Pseudomonadati; phylum Pseudomonadota; class Gammaproteobacteria; order Methylococcales; family Methylococcaceae; genus Methylomonas; species Methylomonas rapida. The sequence goes on from NZ_CP113517.1 coordinate 976,194, forward strand.
GCGATCATGGTCGGCACCGGGCAGGCGGCCAAGAAAGGGGTTTATATTCGCAACGGCGAAAGTCTGGAAGTCGCCAGCAAGCTCAACGCCATCGTGTTCGATAAAACCGGTACGATCACGGAAGGCAAACCCAAGGTCAGCGAAGTGTTCAACATGTCCGGCCTGGACAATCACACGCTGGTGATGTTGGCGGCGACGGCCGAGCGTAATTCCGAACATTTTCTTGGCAAAGCCATCGTCGAGTTTGCTCGCGATCAGGCCATCGAGTTGCAGGAATGTAGCTATTTCTACAGCGAAACCGGGCGCGGCATTCGCGCAGACATCAATGGCTACAAGTTATTGCTGGGCAATCGCGATTGGCTGGACAGCCAGAATATCGACTTTGCTCCGCTGGACGTGCAAGCCGATGAATTTGCCGGGCAAGGCAAGACGCCGGTTTACATGGCTATCAATGGCGAGCCCGCAGCCATATTTGCGATTGCGGATAACCCGCGCCTGGAAGCGGGGGCTGCGATTGCCAGGTTGCACGAGCTGGGCATCAAGACCTTGATGGTGACCGGCGATACCGAGAAAACCGCGTATTACATCGCCGACAAAGTCGGCATCGCGGATGTGGTGGCCAACGCCAAGCCGGATCAGAAACTGCAGATCATTCAACAGCTGCAAAGCGAGGGTTTTCAGGTTGGCATGATAGGTGACGGCATCAATGACGCGCCGGCATTGGCGGCGGCGAATGTCGGTTTTGCCATCGGTAGCGGTACCGATGTCGCCATCGAATCGGCGGATTTGACCCTGGTGCAAGGCGACATCGGCAAAGTCACCGAAACCATAGAGCTCAGTGCGTTCACGATACGCGTCATCAAACAAAACCTGTTCTGGGCCTTTGGATACAATACCATCGCGATACCGGTCGCTGCGCTCGGTAAACTCAATCCCATGATCGCGTCGGCGGCGATGGCGTTGAGTTCGGTGTCGGTGATCGTCAATTCATTGAGGTTGAACAAGTAAATGGAAAATACGATGGAGGGCATGGATCATTCCGCGCATGCGATGAATCATGGCATGAATCACATGGACCACGCGATGCACGGCATGGCGGAGATTGCGGGCGCGACCGGTTTTGACTACTCATTGGCCGTGGTGGCCGGTTTCCTGGGCAGCGGCCATTGCTTGGGCATGTGCGGGGCCCTGGTGTCCGGCTATTTCATGAAGGCCGGCAAAAACAAAAGCTACCTGCCGTATTTTGCCTATCAATTCAGTCGCATCAGCGTTTACACCATGGTCGGTGTCTTTGCGGCCTCCTTGGGCGTGGTGCTGGTGTCCAGCGGCCTATTCGGCAAGTTGCAAAGTATTTTGCAAATGCTGATCGGTTGCGTGGTGATCGTGCTGGCCTTGGGCATTTTGGGCTGGATACCTTGGCAGGGCTCGATTCGCTTGATTCCGATGCAAACCCTGCGCAAGGGCTATGCCACCGCCAGCCAGAAAGGCCCGGTGCTGGGCGCGATGATCGCCGGATTTTTGAACGGCTTGATGCCGTGCCCGCTGACCTTTGCGATGGCGGTCAAGGCCACTACCGCGACCAGCCTTTTGGAGGGGGGGGCGTTGATGTTGGCCTTTGGTGTTGGCACTTTGCCGATGATGCTGTTCATCAGCGTAGCCTTTGGCAAAATGAGCGCCAAATTGCGCGGTTTCATGTACAAGTCGGCCGCCCTCATCATGGTGTTCATGGGCCTCAACACCATTCATAAGGGTTTGAGTTTTTATCTGGACGAAGACTTTCGCCATAGCACCTTTTTGATGATGGTCAAGAATTCGCTCGACCAGTTCGATCACTTCATCGATCAGATCATGGATTACATAGCCAGCATGATCACCGTGATTCAGTCCATGTAGTTTTCTCTAAGCCAGGATGGGCAATGGCCAATATTTTAGTCATCGGTTGTGGCGACATTGGGTTCAGGGTAGCCTTGGCGTTACACCGACAAGGCCATCGTGTCACGGGCTTGAAAAGAGCGCCGCCATCGACTCCTGCCCCATTTTCTCTGATCGCCGCCGATATTCGCCAAGCCGCCACGCTGTCTAGTTTAGCGACTGACTTCGATCTGGTGCTGTTCATCGTTTCGGCGGGCAGTCGTCAGGCCGACGAATACCAGGCGCTTTATCAGGTAGGGTTGAATAATGTGCTGGCCCATTTCGCCAGTGCCGGTCGTTCGCCTCGCTGGTTCATGGTGTCTTCAACCAGTGTCTATGGGCAATTTCGTGGGGAATGGGTCGATGAAACAAGTCCCACTGAACCCAAAACAGCCACCGCGCAAGCGCTGGTGGCCGCCGAGCAGCGCTTATGGCAGGACGATCCCAAGCATTGCGTCGTGCGATTTTCCGGAATCTATGGGCAGGGCCGCGATTGGTTGTTGCGGCGCGTGGCGAGCGGCGAAAGTATTCAGCGGCAACCGCCCAGTTATACCAATCGCATTCACCAGGATGATTGCGTGGCGGTTTTGCTGTTTTTGATTGAAAAGCAATTGGCGGGCGAGCGGTTGCAGCCTTGCTATCTAGCCAGTGACGATGATCCCGCGCCCCTGTGGGACGTGATGAATTGGATCGCCGAGCAATACGATTATCCACGTCCAACCGCCTTGTCAGTACCCGTCGATGCCAATCAGAACAAGCGCTGCCGCAATGACCGCCTGCACACGCTAGGGTATCGGTTTTTGTTTCCGAGCTACCGTGACGGGTATGGAAATCCCGCGAAAGAAAGCGCTTGAACAAAAAATAGACAAATCGACTCAAACTATTGATTCGACTGCTTTAATCGATTGATTTCGCAAATTATCTACAAACTTATCCACATCGGCTGGGGATAAACCTGGAAATGTCGGCTTCACTTTTGGATAACTGCCTTGCTCAGTGGCTGGCTCGTGTCTGTGTTACAGGTTGATTAAAAAATAGCCAAATTAATTCAACTTATTGTTTTAAATGGATTTAAATACCTGATTATCAGTTTTTCTACAGGCTTATCCACAGATTGTGGGGATAAATGTGTATTTTAAAAGCGCTTGGGTGTAAATTTATTTCAGGGTTCTGGCACGGGAATCGACCTGGTTCGGCAGGTTTGGAACAATCATTGTCATTGCTTTAATCGCTTGATTATCAATAAAAAATAGATAAGATGCTCAGCTTATCGACAGAGTTGTCCACAGAAAATGTGGATAAGTGGTAACTGTGATATGTCGTGTTGAAAACTGTGGTTGACTGGAGTCGGCCCGAGCTGGTGTAAAAACAAAGATGGCAACGAAATCCAAGCAGACTCATTTTCGCCGTGCCGACACGGCGCCGCCATTGCCGACCGATACGGTTGGCTTCATTTTGTACTGCCTGAAAAGGTTTCGGCGACTGATCTTTTTGATGCTGTTGCTGGAAACCGGGCAGGCGGCGGGCGGCATTTTGGTGCCTTATGCGATCAAGGCCCTGATGGATAACGTTTACAGTCAGGTCGGCGCGGAATTTTCCTGGGAAGCGTTCAAGCAGCCGCTGCTGTTGCTGGTCGGGCTCAATGTAGCCGAGATTCTGTTCAGCCGCTCGAGCGGCGCGGTGCTGATCATCATTGGGCCGCGCATCCGGCAGCGTACCAGTCGTTTGCTGTATGCCTATCTACAGCAACATGCACCGCGTTATTTCGCCAATCATTTCGCCGGCAGCCTGGCGCACCGGATCAGCGAAACCGCGCAAAGCGTCAATCATACGGCCTGGTCGGTATTGTTCGATTTCTGGCCCATCAGCGTGACGTTCACGGTTTCCGTGATTCTGCTGTTGAATGTGCATACCGGCTTGGGTGGATTCGTCGCCGGTTGGGTGTTTTTATACGTTGCTACTTCGTATTGGCTGGCGACACGTTGTCAGCCTTATGCGCAAAACTATGCGGCTACCCGAAGTTTGGTCAACGGTAAGATCGTCGATGCAGTGACCAATATGTTGAATGCCAAATTATTCGCCCGCCTGGCGCATGAGCGGGAGTATCTGGATGGTTTTCTGGAAACCGAGGTGAGGGAAGGCCAGCGTACCTTCTGGTATATGGAACGGGTGCGGTGGTTTCAGTTTACCGCGGCGGCACTGTTGAAAATTGGCACCATCGCTTATGCGCTGATGCTTTGGCGGCAGGCTGAGATCGGCGTCGGCGATTTTGCGATGAGTACCGGTCTTGCCTTGTTGATCATCGGCGATGCCCGTAACTTGACGCGGCGTTTTCTGGAGTTTTTCGAATATGTCGGCAATGTCGCCAATGGCATCGACACCATCGTCAAGCCGCACGAAATCGTGGACGTCAGCCATGCCAAACCCTTGCAAGTCACGCAAGGGCGTATCGAGTTTCGCGACGTCTGTTTTGCCTATGAACCGGGGCGGCCGGTGTTCGAAAACCTCAACGTGGTCATCGAGCCTGGTCAACGCGTGGGCTTGGTCGGTTTTTCGGGGTCGGGCAAATCGACTTTCGTCAGCTTGATATTGCGCAATTTCGAGCCGCAATCCGGTTGCATTCTGATTGATGGCCAGGACGTTTGTCAGATGACTCAGGATTCCCTGCATCAACAAGTCAGTCTGATTCCGCAAGATCCCAGCCTGTTTCACCGCAGCTTGCAAGAGAACATCGCTTATGGACGCCCTTGGGCCAATGACGAACAGATTCGTGAGGCCGCGCGACTGGCGCATGCCGACGCTTTCATCGACGCGATGCCGGATGGCTATGACTCGCTGGTCGGCGAGCGCGGCGTCAAGTTGTCGGGAGGTCAACGCCAGCGTATTGCCATCGCTCGCGTGATGCTGAAGGATGCACCGATATTGATCCTGGATGAAGCGACTTCCAGCCTGGATTCCGTCACCGAAAAAACCATACAGGAAAATCTCGATAGAGTGATGGGGCGGAAAACGGTGATTGCAATTGCGCACCGCTTGTCGACCATTGCGCATCTGGACAGAATCCTGGTGTTCGATCAGGGGCGTATCGTCGAGGACGGCAGTCATGAAGCCTTGCTGGCGCAAAAAGGTTTTTATCACCGCTTATGGGCCATGCAGGCCGGCGGTTTCTTGCCCGAGGAGCAGGAATGGCGTCCGTCCGATGAGGAGTGACGTTTTTGCTACTTGCCGGGGCATGCGCGTATCATCGTCGATACGGTTGATTCACCCATCGCCCTAAAAGCATCGGTAGTCCACGAAAAGCACGAAATACACGAAATCGATCAATGAGTTGTCAACTATATGCATTCACCTGTTGGGTGTCATTGTTGATTGTGAACACTGTTTGAACTTTTCGTGACCCCTTCGACTGCACTCAGGACTGGTTTTGTGTCTTTCGTGGACCAAACTCTTTTTCTAGGATCGCTAAATTTACAGGACTTCGCTGTCTTCTCATTCATAACATGATCAAGGAATTCAATAATCTGCCCACGGGGCTGCTGGAGATCGCGGTCGAGGATTTGCACACGCTGATTCCGGGGCCTGCGTTATTTCATTTGCCCGGTAAAAGCGCCGATAGTCTGTTCGTGTCGGTGCTACTGCACGGCAATGAGCCGACGGGTTTTCTGGCCGTGCAAAGGTTATTGCAGAAATATCACGGACAAACATTGCCGCGGGGGATGACGTTGTTTTTTGGCAATACCCAGGCGGCGCGGGTCAGTTTGCGGCGACTTGATCAGCAACCGGATTTCAATCGCATTTGGCCGGGTACTGCTTTGCCGGACTCGCCGGAGACCGCTTGGGCGAGGCGGATATATGAAATCATGCGGCGGCGAGGCGTGTTTGCCAGTATCGACGTGCATAACAATACCGGTCTGAATCCGCATTACGCCTGTTTGAATAAATTGGATGAGGATTTTTTGCATCTTGGCGCGCTGTTCGGGCGCTTGCTGGTGTATTTCACGCATCCCAAGGGCGTGCAATCGGGTGCCTTTGCCGAATTCTGTCCTGCCGTGACGCTGGAATGCGGTCGCCCCGATCAGCCGCACGGTGTCGAGCATGCGTTCCAGTTCATCGATGATTGTCTGCATCTGCGGCAATTTCCGGCGCATCCTATCCCCAGGCATGACGTCGATATCTATCACACCGTCGCGCAGGTGACCGTGGCGGACAGCGCCAGTTTCGCTTTCAATGATGCCGAGGCCGATTTATGCCTGAATCAGGATATGGAACGGATGAATTTCACCGAAATTCAGGCCGGCACGGCGTTTGGTGAAGTCAAGGGCGATCTGATGCCGGTGATCGCCAGGGATAATGACGGCAATCCCGTCACCGAGCGGTTTTTTCAATTGAGCGATGGGCAATTGCAAATCACCCGGCCGACCATGCCGTCCATGTTGACGCTGAACGAACGCGTCATTCGACAGGACTGTTTGTGTTACCTGATGGAGCGTATATCGCCTTGAGTCTTGGTGATTTTGATAGATGGCGGCGGTGAGCGGGTAAAAAAGATAAAAATCACTTTGCAAGAAGTCTGCCGGGTTTTACAATGACCGGCTTTTTGGGGTATTCCACTCCAAATCCTTGCCTCATCACGCGAACGAGTGGGAGGCTTTTTAAACCGTAAGGAGAAATCATGCGTCATTATGAAATCGTCTTCTTGGTACATCCTGATCAAAGCGCTCAGGTGCCTGCCATGATAGAACGTTACAGATCTACCATCGAAGAGGCTTCCGGCAAGATTCACCGACTGGAAGACTGGGGTCGTAGACATCTGGCATACCCGATCAAAAAAATTCACAAAGCGCATTACGTGCTGATGAATATCGAATGCGATCAAGCCACTCTTGAAGAATTGGAAGCGGGCTTCCGCTTCAACGATGCGATTCTGCGCAGCCAAACCTTGCTGCAAAAAGAAGCGATTACCGAACCTTCGAAGATTGCGACCAGCGGCAACGACGGGCAAAAAGCCGGCAGCCGAGTGAAGGAAGAAGTCGAAGAAGAGCAGGAAGAGACAGAAGTCGAAGTTGCCGATGAAGCGGCAACCGAAACTGAAGCGGATTCCGAATAAACGTTATTGAATCAAGAGAACTACTATGGCACGTAACAACATTAGACGTAAAAAAGGCTGCCGCTTCAGCGGTGAAGACGCGCTCGTAATCGATTACAAAGATCTGGATTTGCTCAGCGAATACATCACCGAAACCGGCAAGATCATTCCTAGCCGTATTACCGGTACCAGCGCGAAATATCAAAGACAGTTGACCTCGGCAATCAAGCAAGCCCGTTTCCTGGCTTTGCTGCCGTTCTGCGACGCGCATAAATAAGCTGGATTAAACCGGAGAGCGGGCGTGCAATTTCTGGCAGCCTACATCATGAAGGGCAGATTGCAAGCCATGACCGTGGCGGCTGCCCTGGCATTGCTGTCATTGGCGTTCCCTCCGGCAAGTATCGTAAGTTCGGCCTCGGTTGCATTGGTCACATTGCGGCGAGGGGCGAAGGAAGGCTTGTATGTGTTGCTGTTCTCCTGCTTGGCGGCGGCGGTATTGAGCGTCTTCCTGAAGATCGGTTATCAGTTTGCCTTGCTGTACGGTCTGGTATTGTGGATGCCGATCTGGCTGATTTCCATCGTGTTGCGCGAAGGGCGTCATCTGGGCGTGGCGATTGAAATCGCCGTGTTGCTGGGTGTGGTGGCTGTTCTGGGTTTCTATCTGTATCAGCCCCAACCGGCCCAGCTTTGGGATGGTGTGCTGACGACGATGATGCAGCCCATGCTGGCGGCCCGGCCGGATGTTCCCGCCGAGGACGTCCGCCATTCGGCGCAAGTCTTCGCGCATTTCATGACGGGTGCGATCGCCGCCGGCAGCGTCTACAGCTTGTTGTTCGGCTTGTTTCTGGCAAGATGGTGGCAAGCGGCGCTTTACAATCCGGGCGGATTCAGAAGCGAATTTCTGACCTTGAAGAGCCATGCCAAACTGGCGATGGCGACTATCGTGATCATCGCCGTGGCGACATTGGCCAGCGGCGTACTCGCGGAAGTGTGTTGGAACGTGCTGCTGGTGTTGCTGGTGCTGTATACCTTCATCGGTACCGCAGTGCTGCATGCCTGTTTCGCGGTGATGAAAGGCAGCCGTTTCATGGTGCCCTTTCTGTACCTGACCCTGGTGGTGATTCCGCATGTCATGGTGATCATCGCCTTGTGCGGCTTGACCGATAACTGGCTGGACTTACGAAAAAAAATTTCAAATCAAACGGCTGAATAAGTGCAGCCATCATTCGACGGTAGGTCGATTAACGAGGTAGGTAAAGATGGAAGTCATTCTTCTTGAAAAAGTTGCGAACCTGGGTAATCTGGGTGACAAAGTCACCATTAAATCAGGTTACGGCAGAAACTATTTGATTCCACAAGGCAAGGCGGCTATGGCCACCCCCGCCAAAGTCAAGGAATTCGAAGAACGTCGGGCGGAGCTGGAAAAACAAGCGGCAGAAAAATTAGCGGCCGCCACCGCGCGTGGCGAAGCCTTGAGCAAACTAAACATCGTCATCGCGCACAAAACCGGTGATGAAGGCCGTTTGTTCGGTTCCGTCGGTACTCAAACTATCGCGGAAGCCGTAAGCGCGGCCGGTGTCAAGGTTGAAAAAAGCGAAGTGCGCATGCCGCATGGCGTGATTCGTCAAGTGGGCGAATACGACATCGCCTTCAATCTGCACAGCGATGTGGTCGTTAGTTTGCCGATCAAAGTCGTTTCCGAGTAAGCCCGCATGATCATCGTAACGGGCGGTGCCGGCTTCATCGGCAGCAACTTGGTGCTGGGCCTGAATGCCCGCGGTTACGATGATATTTTGGTGGTCGACCATTTGACCAATGGGGTCAAATTCAAGAATCTGGTCGATTGCCGCATCGCGGATTACATGGACAGAAGCACCTTTCTGCAACGTTTGCAGCAAGGTGCCTTTCAAGCCGAAAACATAGAAGCAATATTCCATCAGGGCGCTTGCTCGACCACGACCGAGTGGGACGGCCGTTACATGATGGATAACAATTATGAATACAGCAAAACGCTGTTTCATTTTTGCCAAAGCCACAAAATACCGTTCATTTACGCGTCCAGCGCCGCCGTCTATGGCGCCGATCTGACTTTCAAGGAAGAATTGGCGTTCGAAGGTCCGCTGAATGTCTACGGTTATTCCAAATTCCAGTTCGACCAGTACCTGCGCAGGCAAGACAAATTGACTGCGCAAGTGGTCGGCTTACGCTATTTCAATGTCTACGGACCGCGCGAAGCCCACAAGGGCAGCATGGCCAGCGTCGCCTACCATTTGAACAATCAAATCAAGGAATCCGATGCACTCAGGTTGTTCGAGGGCTGCGATGGTTACGCCCATGGCGAACAGCGGCGAGATTTCGTTTACGTCGGCGACGTGGTCGATGTCAATTTATGGTTTCTGGACAACCCGCAAGTGTCGGGGATCTTCAATTGCGGCACCGGCCGTAGTCAGACTTTCAACGACGTCGCCAATGCGGTGATCCACTATCACCAGCGCGGCTACATTCAATACATTCCGTTTCCCGAGCACCTTAAAGGCTGCTATCAAAGCTTCACCGAAGCCAATCTGGACAAGCTGCGCGCCGCCGGTTGCGAGCATCAATTCAAAACTGTCGAAGAAGGCGTTCAGCTTTACATGGAGTGGTTGAACCGGTAAGCGGTATCCCCGAACTCTGGCCTCAATTTTGACAGACCAGAAAAACGTTGCGTTTCCAAAGCGGTAGTACTCCCCTATCGGGTTTGAATGTTGATAGGCCTGAAATTCCGATTCAATTTTGGCTTGGGTCTGGGGGTTAAGTTTTTGTTAAAAAGACCGTCAAAAAACATGTTTCCAATAAATGCCGGCCATAAAGAGGCAATCCAGCCTTTCTGGATAATGGTGGATGTAAGAGAGAAAATCGCCGTTCGATGCTAGGGTTCATCTTCACTTTTTTTTAACCAAGCTTGCTTTTTTAAACGGGTCAAAACCGGTGAGCATTGTATGCAGCATGATCGGAACGCATACCCCATGATGCGCGGCTTCCTTGAATATTGCTTGTTATTTTTGCTGATCCTTTTTGTCCAGCAACCCGCATGGGCAACCGATACCTTGGTATGGGGTGTGTTTGCCTATCGTCCCAAGGACGTTTTACAACAACGTTATCAGCCGCTGGCGGACTATCTGAGCGAGCATCTAAACGATACGCGCATCGAGCTCCGGGTGCTCGACATGGATGAAATCGATGAGCAAATCGCTCACGGACAATTGGATTTTTTGTTTACCACGCCTGGGCATTACATACTACTGCGGCTGCAAAACCGATTGACCGGGGCATTAGCCACCTTGATCAGTCAAGAAAGCGGGCATCCCACCAGCAGCTTGGGCGGGGTGATTATTGCCCGAAGCGACAATGCCTCGATCCAGACGCTTGCCGATCTCAAGGGACGAAAGATTGCCACGCCCGGCACTAAATTCCTCGGTGGCTATCAGACTCAGGCCTTTGAACTACTTGAAAATGGTATCAAATTGCCCATGGTTGCTCAGTGGGTAGAGGTTGGCGCGCATGACAACGTGGTTGCGGAGATTCTGGCGGGACGCGTGGACGTCGGTTTTGTTCGCACCGGCTTGATCGAGGAATTGACGGCGGAAGGCAAGCTCGACCCGGCGTTATTGCGAGTGATCAATCCTTTGCATTTTCCGGATTTTCCTTATCTGACGTCCACGCGCCTTTATCCCGAATGGGCTTTTGTCGCCATGCCCCACGTAGATAGTCAGCATATCCGCAAGGTCGCCGCCGCCCTGCTGCAGTTGGAAGGAGATCATTCCGTGGCGCGGGCCGCGGGCATTGGCGGATTTGCGCCGCCTGCTGATTATTTGCCGGTGGAAAACATCAGCCGCAAATTGCACCTGCCGCCTTTCGATCAGGCGGAGGAAATCAGCTGGCGGGATATTTGGCGCCAATACCAGGCTCTCATCCTGGTTGTAATGGCGTCATTGCTCATCATCTTTTTCTTGCTGTTGCTGGTGGCGCGGCGCAATCGCTCATTGGCCGCAGCCAATGCGGAACAACGCAGGGAACGAGAGCGGACGCAGTATTATCTGGATAGCATTCAAAGCATGATGCTGGCTCTGGACGCTCATGGGCATATCATGATGATCAACCGTTACGCTTGTGATTTGCTGGGTTACAGTGAAGCCGAATTACTGGGGCAGTCCTGGTTTACGCGCTGCTTGCCGCAGCCGGAAGGGGGGCGGGAGTTTTATCCGCTTTTCATCCGGATCATGGCCGGAAGCAAGGAAAAGGTCTATTTTATGGACAATGAAATCCTGCTGCGCGATGGCAGTCGGCGCATGATTTCTTGGCGCAATGCCTATGTCGCTGATGAAACCGGGCGGATCACCTGTTGCCTCAGTGCCGGGCAAGACATTACCGAACGCAAGCAGGCCGAAGCCACTTTGAGGGCCAGCGAAGAAAGGTTACGCACCATTCTGGATAATGTCGATGGTTTAATCTATCTCAAGGATGCCGAAGGGCGCTATCTTTTTGCCAACCGTGCTACAAGAGAACTTTTTCAAGCCGACATCGACGAGATCATTGGCTTCAGCGATGAAAAATTCTTCGAAGCCCCCTCAACGGGACTCATCCGGGACAATGAACGCTGTGTGCTGGAACACGGTGAGTCCATTCAGTCCGACCAGATGCTGACGATTCGCGGTAATGCCGAGACGACAATCTTTCAGACCACCAAATTGCCGTTGCGCGATCACCAAGGACATATTTATGCACTGTGCGGCATATCGATCGACATCACGCAGCGCAAGCGCGCCGAAGCCGAACTGCTACGCTCGCGCGACGAGTTGGCGTTTGCGCAAAGAGTTGCCAAGGTTGGCAGTTGGACGATTAACCTGGAAACCAAGGAACTGGAATGGTCGGCGGAAACTTACCGGATGTTCGGCATTCAGGCGGGGCAACCGGTGGATCTGGACTTATTTGCCTCACTCATTCATCCGGGTGATCGCGACCGGGTGCTGAATGCCTGGAACAAGGCTGAGGCGGGCGAGGCTTATGAAATCGAACACCGGATTCTGGTAGGCGACCAGGTGAGATGGGTGCGGGAGCGAGCCGAATTTGTCCGCGACGACAAAGGCTCGATCATCAGCGCGTTGGGCATAGTCCTCGATATCACGGAACGCAAGCGTGCGGATGAAAAACTGCAACTGGCGGCGAGTGTATTCAGCCATGCCCGAGAAGGCATATTCATTACCACCCCGAATGCCGAGATCGTCGACGTGAACCGAGCTTTTAGCGAAATTACCGGGTTTAACCGCGACGAAGTGTTGGGGCAAAACCCCAGAATCTTTCAGTCCGGTCTCGAGTCGGGCGAGTTTTATCAGGCTATGTGGGCCGCCTTGCTGGAGGAAGGTTACTGGTTTGGCGAGATAAAAAACCGCCGCAAGAATGGTGAGTTGTATGCAGAGCTGTTGACCATCATTGCCGTACGCGACGCCAAAGGTTGCACGCAACATTATGTGGCGATGTTTTCCGACATTACCCTGCAAAAGGCCAGTCAGCAGCAACTGGAGCTCATTGCCCATTACGACCCGCTGACGGGTCTGGCCAACCGTGTCCTGCTGGCCGACCGCCTGCACCACGCCATGGCGCAGGCCAAGCGTCGCAACCTGCAAATTGCCGTGGCCTACATCGATTTGGACGGTTTCAAGGCCGTCAACGATGGCTATGGGCATCATATGGGCGATCAATTGCTTGTTCAAGTTTCGCAACGCATGAAACATGCGCTGCGAGAGGGCGATACCATTGCCCGATTGGGCGGCGACGAGTTCGTGGCGGTACTGGTGGATTTGACTGACAACCATGTAGGCATTCCGTTGATTCAACGCCTTATCGACACTACGGCGGAACCGACACTGATCAATGGCGTTGAACTGAGCGTTTCAGCCAGCGCGGGTATCAGTTTCTACCCTCAACAAGAGGATATCGATCCCGACCAATTGATGCGCCAGGCCGATCAGGCCATGTATCAGGCTAAAGTGGCGGGCAAGAACCGCTACCATCTGTTCGATCCCGAAATCGACCGTAACGAGCGCGGCCGCCATGAACAGTTGGAGCGTATTCGTCAGGCTCTGGAGCAGCAGGAGTTTGTGTTGTATTTCCAGCCGAAGGTCGATTTGCGCCGAGGCAAGGTCTTCGGTGTCGAGGCGCTGATTCGTTGGCAACATCCTGAACTCGGCCTGTTGCCACCGCTGCGGTTTCTGCCCATGATCGAAAATCACAGTCTGGGGTTGCGGGTAGGGGATTGGGTGCTCGATACGGCTTTGTTGCAACTGGAAGCCTGGAGCAGCCAGGGGATCGATCTATCGATCAGCGTCAATGTTTCCGCTCAGCAGTTGCAGCAGCCAGATTTTGTCGTCCGGCTGGAACAGCGGCTTGCCGCGCATCCTGATTTGCCAAACGAGCGGCTGGAATTGGAGGTGTTGGAAACGAGCGCACTGGAGGATTTCGCCAGGGTTTCCCAGGTGATTGCGGCCTGCGCCAGGATGGGGGTGTCATTTGCGCTGGATGATTTCGGTACCGGCTATTCGTCGCTATCCTACTTGAAAAATCTACCGGCCGCCGTGCTCAAAATCGATCAAAGTTTTGTCCGTGACATGTTGGACGATCCGGAAGACCTGGCGATTCTTGATGGTATTTTGGGTCTGGTTAGCGCTTTCCGCCGGCGAGCCATCGCCGAAGGCGTGGAAACGCATGGCCATTGCAAACAACTGCTGCAATTAGGCTGCGATTTTGCCCAAGGCTATTACATCGCCAGGCCGATGCCGGCAAATGAGATTCCACGTTGGCTCGATAATTGGCAACCCGACACCTCGTTATCGCAAATACCGGTGATCAGCGGGGACCGTCTGACGATTCTGTTTGCGATTGTGGAGCATCGGGCATGGGTGCGTGGGATCGAAGATTATCTGCAAGGCGAAGGACAACCCCCGCCACTGCTTGATTACCAATCTTGCCGTTTTGGGGTGTGGCTGTCGGGCACCGTGGCAAGGCTGTTGATACCGGAAGATACCGTAGCGCCGCTCATTAGCCATTTGCATCGGCAGGCTCATGGCATTGCCACAGAAATAGTGGAACTGCACTCGACTGGCAAAACCGTGGAGGCAAAACGCCGTTTGACCGAACTCTATTCGGTAAGAGATGAATTGATCAGCCATTTGGAAAATCTTCTCAGCCAATAGCGGGCAAAATTCATGCTCAGGATATGGTCAGAAATACTCCCTGTGGTTTTTCTTTATCCTATAAAAATCATTTGGTCCACGAAATACACAAAAATCACGAACAGTTTCAAAAACTTATTGCTCAAAAAGCCGACACTTTGCGGGTAACTAAATCAAGTGACGTAACCATCTGTTTTATTTCGTGTCTTTCGTGCTTTTCGTGGACTACTGATGTTTTTAGGTTTATGCCTCGCGGATGCGGAGGGAGAAGGAACTTGTTTTGACTCACCCAACAGAGGACGAGGAAGTAAAATGCGGCAGTTATTTTTGACGAAATTGGGTTAGGCGTTCGTTTTCAGGCTGGCGAGCAAGATCGACTCAGTCCGGCAAATGGTAGGCTTGCTCTTGAAACAGTGTTAGGCAGGCGTTCACAACGCGCGCATCGTAAAGGACATCCTTATTGCGGGAAATTTCGGCCAGTGCCGTGTCCACGCCAAGGCCGGCGCGGTAAGGGCGGTGCGAAACCATGGATTCGACGACGTCGGCGACCGCCAGAATCCTGGCTTCCAGTAGGATTTCCTCGCCTTTCAAGCCCTGAGGATAGCCCCTGCCGTCCAGGCGTTCATGGTGTTGCAATACGATTTCGGCAAGAGGCCAGGGGAATTTGATCGATTTTAGGATTTCGTAACCGGTGAGAGAGTGTCGCTTGATCAGGTTGAATTCCAATTCATCCAGGCGACCGGGTTTGCAGAGTATTTCGGCGGGCACGCGAATTTTGCCAATATCATGGACAACGCCGGCCAGCTTGAGCCCTTCTATTTGTTCCGCCGGCAATTGCAATTCTCTGGCGATGGCGGTGGCGAGATTGGCCACGCGCCGCTGATGCCCCGCCGTATAGGGATCGCGTGCTTCGATGGTGGCCGCGATGGCGGTGACGAAATCGAGCAGATTTTCCCTGAGTTCCAGGGTCCGCTCGACGACCATTTCTTCCAGATGATTGCGGAGACGATTGAATTCCAAATGCGTGCGCACTCGGGCCACCAGCTCTTCGCGCTGAAACGGTTTGGTGACAAAATCAACGGCGCCCAGTTCAAAGCCTTGCACTTTTTCCACTGTCTCTGAAATCGCGCTGACGAAGATGACCGGGATGCCCTGCGTTTTCGGATTCGCCTTGAGTTGTCGGCACACTTCGAAACCATCCATCCCCGGCATGCAAATGTTCAGCAATACCAATTCGGGCGGATTGTTGATCGCGGCATTGAGCGCCAGTTCGCCGCTGAGGGCCGCCCGCACCTGGTAACCTTCTTCGGCCAGCAGGTCGGCCAATAATTTCAGGGAAGCGGGGGTGTCGTCTACGGCAAGGATGTTGCCTTTATTGCTCATGGAGTCCCATCATGTTTGCAGTGCCTTGAGAATGCTGGGGTAATCAAAATATTCGGCCAAGCGCTCCAGTATTTTTTGTAACGCTGGGTCGTACGCGGCTACTTGTTGTATGGCCTGAGCGATGCGCTCTGTTTCCAAGCTTTGCAGGGCCTCTATCATCTCGTTTTTTAAAGCGTCTGGCAAAACGGATAACATTTCCGGCGTCAATTGCGTGGCGGGTTCTTCGGAAACAGGCATGTTTCGATAAACATAGCGGAGACCCAATTGTTTGGACAGGCATTCATAGATTTCATGGGAGCGGTAAGGTTTGCGCACAAAGTCGTCCATGCCCGCGTTCAGCAACTCACTGCGTTGCTCGATAAAGGCCGAGGCGGTCACTGCGACGATTTTTACCTCTTTGCCGCCCGGTAACCCACGGATGCGGCGGGTTGCCTCCACGCCATCCATCACCGGCATGCGTCTATCCATCCAGATCAGATGCGGGTGCCAATGCTGGAACAAGCGAATGCCTTCTTCGCCGTTCTCGGCCACCTTGACCTTCAAGCCGATGGATTCCATCAGCAGAGTCAGCAACAGTTGATTGTCACGCTGGTCTTCAATGATCAGGATGCGGTATTCAGGCTGGCCAGGCTCCAAAGCAATGACTTCGCCTTTGTCGGTTACCGTCGGTTTGCTGATTTCTGTTTCGTGTACCTCGTGCAGCGGTAAATCGACTCTGAACAATGAACCCTTGCCGGGGGGGCTTAGTAAACTGATACTGCCTTCCATCAACTGCACGAATTGGCGCGTGATGCTCAGGCCCAAGCCGGTTCCCTTGTTGGCGCCCTGTTCGTTGAGCTGGATAAAGGGCTCAAAGATAAGGGCTTGATCGTCCGGACTAATGCCGGGACCCGAATCCTCGACTTCGATATGAAGATGGGAATGCGTGTTTTTCGTGGCCCCCAGGCGCAGGGTCACGCCGCCTTGTTCGGTAAATTTGATCGCATTTCCCAGCAGATTGATCAATATTTGCCGCAGGCGCGCTTCGTCGCCAAAAATGTAACGAGGGAATCTCGAGTCTTGGTCGACCAAAAGCCGCAGGCCTTTTTCCTGGGCGCGTATTTGCATCATGTCGGTCACGTCTCGAACCATGCCGCCCAAATCGAACGGTGCGCTTTCCAGTTGCACGCGGCCGGCCTCGATTTTGCTCATTTCCAGTACATCGTTGATCAGCGTCAGCAAATGCTCGCCGCTGCGATTGATGATGTCTAAATTTTGCCGCAGTTTTTCCGATAATTGCGGATCTTTGCACATCATGTTGGAGAAACCCAAAATCGCATTTAACGGCGTGCGCAATTCATGGCTCATGTTGGCTAAAAATGCGCTTTTGGCCTGATTGGCCGCCTCCGCGGCATTGCGCGCAAGCACCAGGTCCGTCGTGCGCTGTTGCACTTCTTCTTCCAGGTGGTCTTTGTAGCGCCTGAGTTCTTCTTCCACGCGCATGCGTTCGGTGATGTCGCTGAACACGACTACCGCGCCGGAGAGTTTGCCGTCCACTTGAATGGGCGTGCTGACAAACTCGACGGGAAAACCGCCGCCATCCTTGCGCCAATAAAAATCGCGACCGCGACAAACCTCGGCGCGGGTATAAGCCGAATGCACCGGGCAACTATCTTCGGCATACGGTGTGCCGTCCGCTTTGCTATGGTGGCACATCTGATGAAAAGGCTGGCCTTGTAGCTCCTCGGCGACATAGCCCAGCAATAGCGCCGCGGTGGGGTTGACGAAGGTGCAGCGGCCATGGCTGTCGAGTCCATAAATACCTTCGCCGGCCGAGTCAAGAATGAGCTTGTTCTTTAAGCTCAACTTGGCTAGTTCCAACTGGGCGATGTGGCGTTCGGTGATATCATGGATCGTGCCTGTGGAGCGTATGGGTTTTCCTGCCGCGTCGTAATGAGTCTCGCATTTTTCGTTGACATACTTGACGCGGCCATCGGGCATCAGCAGGCGGTGTTCGATGTCATACGGCCTGTGATGGCGCACGGATTCGGTATAGGCGGTATCGACTCGCTCCCTGTCCTCGGGGTGGATGAGGTTTAGAAAGGCTTCGTAAGAGGCTTGAAATTGTTCGGGGTCGATTTCAAAGATGCGGTAGATTTCGTCGGACCAGTGCAGTTTGTTCCGCAACAAGTCCAGTTCCCAGTTGCCCAGGTGGGCGATACGCTGGGCTTCGGCCAGGCCTTGCTCGCTACGTTTGAGTTTTTCCTCCGCAAGCTTGCGATCGGTAATGTCCCTGGCGATCGTGGATATGCCGGTGATGGCGCCCGTTGCATCTTTGATAGGCGATAGCGTCAACGCGACATGGATCGGTGTGCCGTCCTTGCGGATGCGGCTGGCCTCATGGTGGGAAACGGTCTCGCCATCGCGTATTTTTTGCAGCAGTGTGCGTATTTCGGTGTGCAGGGAAGGCGGAGCCAATGTGGTGATGTGTTGACCGATAATCTCGTCGGCTTTGTAGCCATAGATTTTCTCGGCGCTTCGATTCCAGTGCGTGATGATACCGTCCAAGGTTTTACCGATGATGGCGTCGTTGGAGGATTCCACGATTGCAGCCAGCTGGGTGCGGACGGCGTCGGCCTGTTTGCGTTCGATGCGGTTGCGTAGCACATTGATACCAAAAGCCATATCGCTGGCAAGTTCTTCCAATAGTCTGACCTCGGCGGGCGTGAAGGTGTTGGGAGTGGACGAATAAATGGTAAGCACGCCGAATATGTCCGCGTTTTCATCCCTGAGAGCCAGGGCTATGCTGGAATGATAACCACGCTGCAAGGCGCTCTCGCGCCAAGGAGCTGCCAGCGGTTCGCTGGAAAAATCCTGGATGCAAGTCGTTACTCCGGTACGCGAGGTGGTGCCGGTCGGGCCGCGTCCGCGTTTCGTATCGGCCCAGGTGATGTCGGCGTTTTCGAGATAACCATGCTCGGCGCCACTCCAGACGACCGGCCTGACACGTTTGGCGGCGTCATGTTCCACATAGCCCACCCAAGCCATGCGATAACCGGCTTCGGCGCAAATGATGTGGCAAATACCTTGCAACAGGCTTTGTTCATCCTTGGCCCGCATCAAGAGCTGGTTGCAGTTGCTGATGGCGCGGAGTTCCCGGTTCAGGTGAAGCAAGGCCGCTTCGGCCTGCAAACGTTCGTTGAACAAAGGCGCTACCCGGGCGATGCCTAAGGCCATGGCAAGCGACAACAACAACCCGATGGATTCATTAAACGGGTCGGGTGGAAACGCTGTATCGCCAATGAATAAACGATAGAGCGGCACGATGCGTCGCAAAGTCATCAGAACCAGCGCGGCCGCAATGAGCCCCCAGGCGGCGCGTTTGCCGGTAATTTCGATGAGGCGGATCGCCATCGCCGCGGCCGCGCATTGAATCATGACCGACACTGCCACGATGCAGACAATCAGATAGTCGGAATGTGCCATGTGAGTGTGCCGTGCCTGCTTGAACCTGAAAACGGTAGTAAGTCCACGAAAATCACGAAATACACGAAAGAAATCATTGCATTATGAAGCTTATCGATTCAACTGTCCGGTGCTGCTCTAGGTGTGATAGCTATTTGAAACTTTTCGTGATTTTCGTATGTTTCGTGGATCAAATGATTTTTCTAGGTTGAATCGTTGGTAAATATGACGGCAACCGCCAAATCAAGGCCAAGCGGATTTAAAAAGTTTTGCGTACCGTTCACGCATGCCAAGTATTTGGCCTATGCTTATGCCGATTTATCCTAAAAAATCAGTTGAGCATGCTAAATCCCGTTCGCCCCGAACCTAGTCGAAGGGCGCGGCACGAACGGATTCCAGATACGCCAACTATTTTTTAGGTTTATAACATCATAAGCCAAGGAGCGCAGCCATGTCTCAATCCCATCAATACATACGCTGGTTCAATGAACTGACTATCCAGGATATTCCGCTGGTTGGCGGAAAAAACGCCTCGCTCGGTGAAATGTATCGGGAATTGGCCACGGAAGGCGTGATCGTGCCGAACGGTTTTGCGATTACCGCCGAAGCCTATCGCGATATGCTGGATCAAGCCCATGCCTGGGATAGACTGCATGAGCTGTTGGACAGGTTCGATCCAGACGATGTCGCCGATTTGGCAAGACGCGCCCAGCAAGCCCGCGACTTGGTCTATGCGGCGCCGTTGCCCGAGGCGTTGCAGCGGCAGATTTTGGCGGCTTTCGCGCAATTACAACAAGAGTATGGCGACGATCTGACCGTCGCGGTACGCAGTTCCGCCACGGCCGAGGATTTGCCGACCGCCAGCTTCGCCGGCCAGCAAGACACCTATTTGAACATCCGCGGCGGCCAATCCTTGCTGGATGCCTGCAAGCGCTGCTTCGCCAGTTTGTTTACCGACCGGGCGATTCATTACCGCATCGTCCAGGGCTTCGATCATTTCAAGGTCAGTCTGTCGATAGGCGTCATGAAAATGGTGCGTTCCGATTTGGCGGCCAGCGGCGTGATGTTTTCGCTGGATACCGAATCCGGTTTCAAGGATGCGGTGTTCATCACGGCCGCCTACGGTTTGGGCGAAAATGTCGTGCAGGGCGCGGTCGATCCCGACGAGTTTTACGTACACAAACCCACCTTTGCCGACGGTCACCGTTGCGTATTGCGTCGCGGCTTGGGCGCGAAAAAGATCAAGATGGTCTACAGCGATGGTCGTACCCACGAACCCATCCGCAACGTGGCGACGTCCAATACCGAACGCAGTCATTTCTGCCTAGACGATACCGACGTGCTGACCTTGGCCGATTATGCGATAAAAATCGAAAACCACTATGGTAGGCCAATGGACATGGAATGGGCCAAGGATGGTCTGGACGGCCGTTTGTACATCGTGCAGGCGCGGCCGGAAACCGTGGCCTCGCAACGCACCGGTACGGTATTGGAACAATACGAACTCAAGCAAGCAGGCGAAATCATCACCAAGGGCCGCGCGGTCGGCAGCAAGATCGCGGTCGGCAATGCACGGGTGATTACCAGTGTCGCCAACTTGTCGACCTTCAAGCCTGGCGAAGTGCTGGTGGCCGACATGACCACGCCGGATTGGGAACCGGTCATGAAAACGGCCGCAGCCATCGTCACCAACCGCGGCGGTCGTACCTGCCACGCCGCCATCATCGCCCGTGAATTGGGGGTTCCGGCCGTGATCGGCTGCGAAGATGCGACCGATGCGATAGTGGGCGGCGGCCTGGTGACGATCAGTTGTGCCGAGGGTGATGTCGGCAAGGTTTACGCCGGAAGGCTGGATTTCGAGGTGCTGCAAACCGATTTGTCGCGGATGCAGCGCCCCAAAACCAAGGTCATGCTGAATCTGGGCAATCCGGAACTGGCTTTCAAGCACAGCTTCTTGCCGAACGACGGCGTCGGCCTGGCCAGAATGGAGTTCATCATCACCGAATATATCAAGGCCCATCCGATGGCCTTGATCCATCCGGAAAAGGTCGCCGACAGCGGCGAACTGGAACAACTGCGGCAGCTCACCGAAGGTTATGAAAAGCCGGAAGAGTTTTTCATTCAGCGTCTGGCCGAAGGCGTCGGCACCATTGCGGCGGCTTTTTATCCCAAGCCGGTGGTGGTGCGGATGTCGGATTTCAAGACCAATGAATATGCCACTTTGTTGGGCGGACGCTGGTTCGAACGCGACGAGGCCAACCCGATGATCGGCTTTCGCGGCGCCTCCCGTTACGTGCATCCGGCCTATGCCGAAGGTTTTGCGTTGGAATGCGCGGCGATGAAGCGGGTCAGGGAACGGATGGGCTTGACCAATGTGGTGCTGATGATCCCATTCTGCCGGCGGGTCGAAGAGGCCGAAAAGGTGTTGGATTACATGGCTCGATGCGGCTTGCGGCGCGGCGAAAACGGCCTGGAAATCTACGTGATGTGCGAGATCCCGAACAACGTGATTCGCATCGACGCCTTTGCCGAACTGTTCGATGGCTTTTCGATCGGCTCGAACGACCTGACTCAATTGACTTTGGGCGTGGACCGCGACTCGGAAATCGTCGCCCACGACTTCGACGAACGCGACCCCGGCGTCAAAGAAATGATCAGGCTGGCGGTTGAAGGCTGCCGCCGCAACAACAGGCATTCCGGCCTGTGCGGCCAGGCTCCGTCCGATTATCCGGAAATGGCCGAGTATCTGGTCGAAATCGGCATAGACTCGATGAGTCTGAATCCCGATACCGTGCTGAAGACCACGCAGCGGATATTGGAGCTGGAACAGCGCTTGGGACGATAAGTGAGGGGCGAAAAGTGTTTTACAAGGTCAACGACTCTTTTCTAGGGTTGTGATGAGAGCACGCAATTTCGCCCTTCTGCCTTGGCTTGATATAAAGCTTTGTCGGCATTATCGATCAAGTCGACAATATCCTGACCTGGCAGGGCTTCGGCAACGCCCATGGACAAGCTGAACGTCCCTACTTGAGCGTCATCGTATTCGTAAACCGCCAGGCGAATACGCTCCGCGATTTCCAGTGCGGCCGATAACTCGCAATACGGCAACAGGAGCAAAAACTCCTCGCCCCCCCAGCGTATCACGGCGTCGCAATTTCTGACCTTGGCTTGCAGAATTTTGCCGGTGTTGACGATGATTCTGTCGCCGACCGAGTGGCCAAAACCGTCGTTGATGCGCTTGAAATGATCGATGTCGGCCATGATGACACAAAAGGGTTGATGCATCGCATTTGCCGAGGCGCGCTGGCTTTTTAGCATGACTTCGCCGCTGCGCCGATTCCACAGCCCGGTCAAGGGGTCTTTGGTCGCCTGTTCCTTCAGCTCCCGTTCGGCGTTGACCCTAGCCGTGGAATCCTTGCTGAAACTGACGAAATGGGTGATTTCGCCCTTCGCATTGCGCACCGGGGCGATACTTTCCTCGGCATGAAACAAGCTGCCGTCCTTGCGGCGATTGGTAAACACATAACGAAAACTTTTACCCTTGCGCAAGGTTTCCCATAAATCGCGGTAAAAACGCGCGTCATGCACACCTGAATGTAACAAGGCGGGCGTTTTGCCCAGGGTTTCTTCCTGCGTATAGCCGGTCAAATCCAGGAAGCTTTGATTGACGAACACAATTTTCGATTGATGATCGGTAATCAAGATCGCATCCGGCGAGTCATTCAATGCCGTGGCCAGCAAGTCGCGCGCCTGTTCCGCCGCAATCATGGCACTGATATTTTGCTGTACCGAGACAAAATGAGTGATGTTGTCGTCCGCGTCGCGGATCGGAGAGATGTTCCATTGGACCACGTATGCCGTGCCGTCCTTACGGTAATTGATGGTCGATCCTTCAAAAAAACGCCCTTCCCGCAAACACTCGCGCAGCCGGTCGATCACCCCGGCATCGGTATCCTGGCCTTGCAATATGCGCGGCGATTTTCCTATGAGTTCGGCTAAGGCATAACCCGTCATCTGACAAAATGCCGGATTGGCATAGACGATCAAGGGGCCTGCCGGACTGGGCTGTGCGTCGGTAATCACCACTGCGTTATAGGACTGATCGATCGCGGCTTGAAATAGGACGGTCAGTTCGGCGGGCGTCAAGGCGGGATGCAAGCGAGGATCGGTTGCCATTAAATGATCGCTATAGAGAAAACAAGAAGGACGGCTTCATTATCGGCAAGGGGTGCGAAAATGTCGCGAATCGCACTCACACAAGCCCAGGATATGCGATGCGCAGGCATCCTGGGCAAGTCGCCGGAGAGGTCAAATGGATGGCAACGGCGGTTCAGACCGATTTTTCCAGACATGCCTGGGCCTGCAGTGCAATTTCCAGCTCTTCGTGGGTTTTGATCACCAGCACCTTGGTGGGAGACGGGTCGGTATGGATGGCACCGCAGGGGCGGGCGGGGGCCCGGTTTTTTTCGGCGTCGATGGCGATTCCCAATGCCGATAAACCGGCGCAGCATTGCTGGCGCAGCCAGTGGTCGTTTTCGCCGATGCCGCCGGTGAATACCAGGGCATCGACACGGCCAAGCACGGCAAAATACGCGCCGATATATTTTTTGATCCGGTAGGCGTACATCGCCAGTGCCAGTCTGGCGTTGACGTCGCCGGCATCGGCCATTTGGTGGATGGTGCGCATGTCGTTTTCACCGCAGACGCCTTTGCAACCGCTGTTTTTATTCAACAGGTTTTCGATCTCTTCCAGGGATAAATTCAGCGTGCGGTGCAGATAAAAATGCAGGGCGGGATCGATGTCGCCACTACGAGTACCCATCATCAAGCCTTCTAGCGGCGTCATGCCCATCGAGGTGTCGATGCTGAGACCGTTTTCGATGGCGGTGACGCTGGCGCCGTTGCCCAGATGCAGAGTGATCAAATTGACTTCGTTTAACCCTTTGCCCAGAAAGTCAGCGGCCTGCTTGGCGACGTAATGGTGCGAGGTGCCGTGGAAACCATAGCGACGCACGCCCTGGTCGTGATAAAGCGCGTTTGGCAGCGCATAACGGTAGGCGTAATCCGGCAAGCTGCCGTGAAATGCCGTATCGAACACCGCCACTTGCGGTACATCACCCATTTGCCGTAACGATTCCTTGATACCCAGCAAATTGGCTGGATTATGCAGGGGCGCCAGCGGAATCAGACTGTCGATGCGGTCGATCACCTGCTGGTCGATCAAGGCCTGCTCCCGGAAAAACTCACCGCCGTGCACGACGCGGTGGCCGATACAGGCCAATTCGCCGTCGCCGATCACGGCGGAAGTCGAGATGAGTCTGAACAATGCCCGTAGCGCATGCTGATGATCGGGAATGACTTCTTCGGTGGTTTGCGGTTCGAGGCCTGCCAGACGGTAACGATGAACACCCAGTGATTCGCCTATGCGTTCTATCAGGCCGGTCAACAGGATGCTTTGATTGCTCATCTCAAACAGACTGTATTTGACTGAAGAGCTACCGGCATTGAGTACGAGAATTTTCATAGGCGAGGTTTCGGCTTATCCGTGAAAGATATGATTGATGTCGTCCGTGGAAAAATATTCCGGATCGAAGTTCTCCGGCAACCATTCCGACAAATTTTGATGTTCTTCGTGTTCCGGGTCTTGCATGATCAGCAGCAAGTCTTTATAGCCCCAGATGCCGCCACAATTTTCCGGCGGGCAGGCACGTTTGCCTTTTACGCAAAACGGTAAGGGTTGCCCAGCCGTAAAAGGCAAAATTTTCTCTAATACGACATCATGTTCCCAGCCATCACCAAAATCGTATTCATACAGCAGTTTGTCGCCTTCCCGTTTTAGCAGGCTGGTCAGTCTGACTTGCGTTTCGTCTTTGCCGTAATCGAATCCCATCGAAGGGTCGGGGATTTTATAGATGACGGAATCGCTGACAAACGCGTGCAGGTGATTGTCTTCCCAACCCATGATGACTTGTAAAATGTTGTGAAACTCGGGCAGTTTGACGCTGGAAAACGTCAGAAAGCGGCGCCAGATGGGCGGTCTGATGCCCTTTAGCGTCACTTTGATTTGATAGATTTCATGCAAGTTTTTGACCATGGAGAGGGGTTGTCGCGCTCAGGGTTGTAGGGATTTAAGCGTGTTGGGCGGCGGCGGGGTGTAGCGATTTTCCAGTTGGTTGTCGATTTTATCCGCCATGGTTTCGACGGCCTTGCCGACCAATTCCACGTTCGGCCCTTTGGATTCGGTAATGAAATGAGCCATCCAGTTTGCATCCCCGACTCGCACCAGTTTACCCATCAAGTAGGCAAACAAGAAACTGGGCTTATGCAAGCGGCCAACCAATACGTAGTCGGCGCCGGCGCGTCTTCCCAGTTCGGATGCGACATCGGCATGATCGAACAAATAGCCCACGCCGCTATTGGCCGCTTGTTGGGTGTCTAACGGAATCTCGACGATTTCGTAGCCGGCGGAGCGTAATTCGCCTTCCAGCAAGGGTTTGATCGAGGCCGTGCGTTCGATTTCCGCCGGCACGCCGGGTGCAAGGGTTAAATCCTTCAGTTCGAAATCCAGAATGGCAATGCGCGGAGCGGCATGCACCGAGCCACTGATGCAGCTTAACAACAGCAGGTGTTTTAAATTTAGCATGTGTTGCCGACCTCCTGCGCTTGAATCGCGGTGATGATGACGGTGTTGACGATATCCGGGACGGTGCAGCCGCGGCTGAGGTCGTTGACGGGTTTGTTCAGGCCTTGTAATACCGGGCCGACGGCGATGGCGTCCGACGAGCGCTGTACCGCTTTATAGGTATTGTTGCCGGTGTTGAGGTCGGGGAAAATGAATACCGTGGCCTGGCCGGCCACCTCGCTGCCGGGCAGTTTGGTTTTGGCGACGCCGGAATCCACGGCGGCGTCATATTGCATCGGACCTTCGAGTTTCAAATCCGGACGCAAGGCTTTGGCGATTTTGACCGCCTCACGTACCTTGTCGACGGCTTCGCCCTTGCCGGAATCGCCGGTGGAATAGGACAGCATCGCCACTTTGGGTTCGATGTTGAACATGCGGGCGGTCTCGGCGGAATTGATGGCAATGTCGGCCAGCTCCTGGGCGGTTGGATTGGGATTGACCGCGCAGTCGCCGTAAACCAGCACTTCGTCTTCCAGACACATGAAAAATACGCTGGAGACGATCGATGCGCCCGGTTTGGTTTTGATGATCTCGAACGCCGGCCGTATCGTATGTTGTGTCGAGTGTACCGCGCCGGATACCATGCCGTTGGCAAAACCCAAGTGTATCATCAGCGTGCCGAAATAGCTGACATCGGCCATCAAGTCGAACGCCGTGGCATAAATGACGTTTTTGTGCTTGCGCGCCTCGTAATAGGCTTGCGCGAATAGCGGGCGCAGCTCGGACGTCATCGGGTCGATGATCTCGACATCGTCCAGTTTCAAGGCTAGTGACTGGATTTTTTGCCGGATTTCGGTTTCGTTGCCCAGCAGCGTGATTTTGACGACATCGCGCAGCAACAAGATTTCCGCGGCGCGTAAAATACGCTCTTCGGTGCCTTCCGGCAGCACGATGTGCTGTTTCTTGGCCTTGGCGCGTTGCAGCAGGTCGTATTCGAACATCAGCGGGGTCATCTTGTGCGTGAGGTTGCTGCGCAAGCGCAAGCGCACTTCGCTCATGTCGAGGTTGCTTTCGACCAAGCCCAAAGCCTTGGCGATTTTTCTGTCATCATGCGAATGCAGGCGGGCCGGCACCTGGCTGATTCGCATCGCGGTGGTGAAGGTATCGGAGTCGACCCCCAGAATTGCAAAGGGCGCATCGCCAAGCCCGTCTATCAAGGCTTGTACTTGCTTGCCCGGTTTTTGATTGCCGGTCAACAACAAGCCGGAAATTTGCGGGTAATTGGTCGAATGGTAAGCCATCAGGCTGGCCAGAATGATGTCGGAACGATCGCCTGGGGTAATGATCAAGTCGCCGGTCTCGACATAATCCAGAAAATCCGGCACCAGCATGGCCGCCACTTTGTATTGATGGACCTCGCGACTCAATGCGTTGTTGTCACCGGAAAATATTTTCGCTCCCATCGCATGTACGATGTTGCCTATGGTCGGCTTTTCAAGCGACAACTCGACCGGGACGATGTAAATCGGGAAATCGTTGGGGTGGCTCAACATGGCGCGCAGCGGCTCTATCTGGCCGGGTTCGACACCGTTGATGATGACCGCCAGCACATCGCTGTCATGCTGATGCAGTTCATGCTTGAGGTGGGCAAGACTGTTTAGAATCTGTATATTGTCTTGCCTGGAACCCGGTATCACCGGCATCATTTGGCAATCCAGATTGTTGGCGACCTGGGCGTTGAAATCGAATTCGAAAACCGCGTCGCGGTGGCTATAGTCCGAGCCCATGCAAAGCACGAAGTCGCATTTCGCCTTCAATGCCCGGTATTTTCCCAGGATGATTTTGTGTAGTTCATCGTATTGTTCATCGGCGACCAGCGCGCGGGCATGGTCGCTCTTGCAGCCATACATGGCTTCGTAAGGGATGTCCGGCTGGTAACGATAGGTAATGAATTGGATCAATTCGTCTTTTTTGTCGCCGGCTTGAATGATGGGGCGAAAAAAGCCAATTTTGCCGGCATAACCCGTCAGCATCTCCATCATCGCCAGCATGATGATCGATTTTCCACTGTTGCGGTCCGCGCCTGTAATATAAAGGTTCCGCGATTGAAACGATTGTTGTTTTTTTTCGGTGGAAGAATTAGTCATCGTCATGGTCGGCTAGGGTGGCGGCATTGATTTTACTGTAAATTCGACCGGATAATAGGCCTTTGTGTTATCGAGTCGATGTTTATCTTCACGGATTTTGCCAGAATTGACGTTCCGCTGGGCGAATGCCGCTTTCAGGCGAATGTGGGGGCTTATTTGCAACGTCCCCGGAGCAGCCGAGCGTGTGATTTGTGGACGTAAAATTGCCAAGTAAGAAAATCGAAAATTATCGTTTATATCACTGCAGGCTTCCTTTTAGCGTCTATACTACAATTCGGTCGCAGGGACTTATAGAAAAACAGCAATGGCAAAATTTACCGTCTATTTCAAAGATAAACCCATTTTTTCAGGTATTTACGATTCCGGCGTGGTGCATATCGGCCGGGACGACACCAACGAATTAGTGGTCGATAGCTTGGCGGTGGCGCCTGCCCACGCCGTGGCGGTCATCAAGGACGGCAAGTGCGTCATCAAGCAACTCAACGAAAAATTTCCGCTACTGGTCAATAATCAACCTTCCAAGGAATGGAATCTGCAAAACAACGACGTCATCAATGTCGGCAAGCATTACATCGTTTACAACGCGACCGAATTTTTTCATCAGCCGGTCGAATCGCCTCAAGCCGCGTCTTCCCAGGACCCTGACCTGGAGTTTTTGAACGAGAAGCTCGAAGCGGGCGCAAGGCAGCAGGAAGGCAAGCTGCAAGTGATGGATGGACCTCATATCGGTCGCATTCTTACGCTGAAAAAGGCCATGACGCGCCTCGGGCACGAAGGCGCCGGCGTGATAGTCATTGCCCGGCGTAAGGATGGTTATTATGTGTCGGCCTTGCAGGGCCACGACGGACTGCGGCTGAATAGGGAGCCATTGGGCGAGCGAACGGCGTTGCTGCGAAACAATGACGTGATCGAGGTGGACAAAACGCCGATGCAGTTTTTCCTGGAGTGATTCGGGTGACGGCAAAAACAGACGGCGAGAAAAGGCATTTCCAGCGCATCTTTTATGACGCCGAGGCATCGTTGCTGAACGATGAGTTCACGCTACCTTGCCGGATTGTCGATATTTCACTGAAAGGCTGTCTATTGAATCTGGAAAAGCCTTGGCCGGGTTCGGCGACGACGCCTTGCATGCTGATACTGAACCTCTCCGACGAAGCATCCATACGCATGAAACTGACTTTTGCTCACGGTTCTGGCACGCTGGCCGGTTTCAAATGTGACGATATCGACATCGACAGCATCACCAATCTACGCCGGCTGGTGGAACTCAATCTGGGGGATAGCGCGTTGCTGGAGCGTGAGTTGAGCGCGCTGGGCGGCTGGTAACTTTCTTCGACGGCGCCCTGTTTTCAGGTTTTGAGGTTCTGCAACCGCGGGACTGGTAGTCTTTACTGGTGCGCGGGCATTAAATCCAGGCCTGTTTTCTATCCAGCCACCTCAGGCTTAGCCAATACCACAGTGTCATTGGCAGCATCATGGCAAACCACTCCCAATCATCCATCAAAAACAGTTTGTTTATCCATTGGCTGTCATTGAAATAATGACTCCAGGGGATGCAATAAAAGCTGAAGACGATGCTGCTCCAGAGCAAAATCAGCGCGCCTCTTCGCGTCTCGATACTCGAAAATGCCAGAAATACCCAAATTGGCATGTCCTTGGTTTTTTGCATGCAAAATTCTCCGTAATAGATTGAGTTGATCAAGCAATTATTGCGCCCATTTTACAAAGGCGCAATTTGGCCGGCCATGGCCTGGAAGTCCGCGATCGAGATTGAGGCATTTGGCCTGAAAACTGCGTGATTTCCCATAATTCTATTCGCGAAAAAACATTTTAAGAATATTACCGAATGATGTAATTTTTTGAAACCTAGTGCTTTAGTGGGTTTTGGCATGAAAGCTGTCTCCAAAATATTGGGTTGAGTTTGTTGTGAGCGTTTTGGCCAAAAATATCGCATCAGATTGTTTGGTAGAGCTAAGGTCAGCCTGGCCACACCCGGCGCGAGGCGGGGTCGGAAAGCCACGGGTCTCAAGGAAATGAGATAGCCGGGTCGCCTCCTTTAGTGATGGGGAGGTCAAGATGGAGGTTAGGGCTATACCTTGTCTTGAACATTACTGTTTACTTATCTTGTCAACAGTATAAAGAGGAAATTATGAAAAAAATCGTTATGTCGTTACTGGCCCTGGCTAGCTTGCTATGCGGCAGCCAGGCATTCGCTCACGTGTCCTATCGTGACTTGAGTGTTTTAAGTCCATTCCAACGTTCAGTGACCAGCAATGTCGGTTGGGCTGATGCCGCGGAAGCTGATTGGGGCGATAGCCACCATGGCGCGTTTTTTAGCTTTACCCTGGCGACCGATCAACAAGTGAAAATCGATGTTACAGGCCTGGGGCAAGGCACTTATGCCAATTTGACTGCCGCGGGTTTGCCAAACGCTAGCACGCCTACCTATAGCACGGTTGCCGCGCTCACCGACGTGGGTTTCAGCTTGTACAAAGGCTTGTTGCCTGCTTCGACGTATGAAGGCGCCACGAACAGCGCTACAGGCGAGTTATGGATCGATTTCGCCGCGCAAGGTAAGCAAGGCGGCTGGAATGCGAATGGCGACATGACGCTGTATAACAACTCGGGTCAATCGGGCACGCTGGAATTTTTGCAAGCCGTCAACAACAGCCTGACAAACGCCGAAAGCCTGACCATTTTTCTGACCGCGGGCAGCTATACCATCACGGCCGGTGGCGCCATCGATCCAGCTAGCGGTGCTCACTCTGGCACATATGGTATCCAAGCCAGTATGGCGCCGGTCCCTGTTCCGGGTGCGGTATGGTTGTTCGGCAGCGCGATGGCCGGATTGATCGGCTGCGGTCGTCGTAAAGCAGTGGTTGCGGCTTAACGGCATCTCGCGGGCCTTGGTTTTGCAGCCAAGGCCTTATGTACTGAAAATCAGAGGAATTCTTGATGACAAAGAAACGACTAAATAAAGCCATTATCGGGATCTTGGGCGTGGCCGCAATCTCCGTATCCACCCAGGCCAGCGCCTTTACCGCCGTATCGTTGGGCGTTTTCACCGGCGACACGATCTCGCGCGATGATGCGACGCCTTACAAATCCTGGTCGGATATTCAAGCCAAAAGCAATATGGGCTGGGTGCATACAGCCGACTGGTTCAAATTACAGGTTGGTACGCAGGCGGACATAGCCGCTGGAAACACGTTCAATGTCGGATTCAGTTTGACTTCTAGAGGGACTAACCAGCCTCTAAATACCGGGGGGTTTAGCATTTGGACCAGCGGTACCAGCGCCATCGCAGAAGGCGGTGGCTTCCATGAATACAATCAGGTGCGCGGTCGCAATGACGGTGGCGTGACCACGAATAATGACATCGGTAATATCGTCGATGGACACGATGGCTGGGTCGGTTATGCGCAAAACGGCCTTTCCTTTAAGAATGGTGATCTCGATGATGTCGCCCATGGCGGCGCCTGGAACACCAATTCGCCTTTTTTGAGCGGTGGCGCCGCAAGTGCGTCGGCGAGCGCGGCAACCTTGAATCTGTTTGGCTTGAAGGCGGGTTACTATCTGATTGGCTTGGGCGGCGTATGCCCGGATAACGATTCGAGCTGCATGGGCCAATCACCGGCTTCGCGCCAATATACGTTCTCGGTTGCCACTGCCGCGCCGGTTCCCGTTCCTGGCGCCGTCTGGTTGTTCGGCAGCGCGTTGGCTGGCGTGGCGGGCATCAACCGGCGTAAACGTGCGGCTTGATCGAAATCTCAAGGAAAATGGACAGCCTGAGGGAAATGGGCAACACGTTTTGAACAGGATGATTTAGAACGCAGGGATGTTAATGGATTGACCTTGCCAGGAGGCAGACGACCCCGAATCACGGAATGGAGCCGGTTCGGGGTTTTTTATGGGTAAAAATTGACTATCCAAAATTGAACTTTTTGAATCCTATGGCCAAAAACAACAATCATCATCCCGCAAGTTTGTCTCGTCTCGACGCGGCGCCAAGCAAGGTTTTTCTATGGCTTACTGTCACCCTCAGCGGTGGCGCCGTGATGATTCTGGAACTTTTGGGTACCCGAATCATTGCGCCTTTTTACGGCGCCAGCCTATATGTCTGGTCTGCGCTGATTTCGGTCACAATGATTGCCTTGGCTTTGGGCTATTATCTCGGCGGTTTTCTGGCGGACCGATACCCAAGCCTTCGTTTGGCGCACGTGATCCTATTGGCGGCTTGCGCGACGAGTTTGATTCCCTTCCTTAGCGGGCCCATCTTGAACCTGACCAATCCACTGGGGATGCGGGCTGGCGCATTTGCCAGCGCCATGTTGTTATTTTTCCTGCCGTTGACGGCCTTGGCGATGGTGGGGCCCTTTGTCATCAAACTGGCGACCGAAACACTGGACGATGTCGGCAGTACGGTGGGCTCCGTTTACGCCATCAGCACCGTGGGCAGCGTGCTGTCTACCTTGATGCTCGGTTTCTTTTTGCTGCCGGCGTTTGGCAGCAGAACCATCATTTTCACGCTCGGCTGGGTGCTGGCATTTTGGGCCATTGCCCTGATGATAAAGGACAAATCCGGCTTTGCCCGCATTTCGACGATAATTCCGTTGCTATTCATCGCCCTGGTCGCCGGCTTGCTCAGTGCCAAGGGTTACGCGACTTCCAGACTAACGGACAGCGGTTTCAAGGTCATGCATCAAGCGGAAAGCAATTATGGCTGGGTCAGGGTGGTGGACAATCCGCAAAATGGCACGCGCCTGCTGTTGTCGGATGCCTCGGTGTTAAGCGCCACCGCCTTGCGGGATGGCCGGACCCTGCTGGATTATCAAAACATCATCAGTTCATTGCCGATTTTGCTGCCTAGTCATAATGATGCGCTTTTGATTGGCTTGGGTGGCGGGCATATCGCCCGGCAGTTGAAAGCCAGGGGATTGACCACGGACACGATAGAAATCGACCCCGTGGTGGCTGATGCGTCATTGAAGTTTTTTGATTTCAAGCCTACCGGCGATTTCATCGTGGGTGACGCGCGGTATGAAATAACAAAACTGCGCAAACGATACGACCTGATCGTTCATGACTGTTTCACGGGCGGCACGGAGCCCGTGCATTTGCTGACGAGAGAGATGTTGAGCGATTTGCGCGGCTTGTTGACGGAAAAGGGCATGCTGGCCTTGAACTATGTCGGCTTCACGCGCGGCGAGGGCACGGCCGCGGTGGCGTCTGTGCATAAAACGCTGAAACGGGTTTTGCCCCATGTGCGGGTATTCGTTACCGAAAAGACCGAAATGACGGATTTCATCTTTTTGGCCGCCAACCAACCCATGGAACTGGACCCTAATAGCCGCGACCCGCGCGTGCAATGGTTGATCGACCACGAATACGCCCTCGATGACAGCGAGGGCATCGTCATCAGCGACGACTATAATCCGATGGAAAGCATGCAAATCAGGAAAGCCGAAATCTACCGCGAATTATTCATCAAGCGCGTGGCGCCGGAGTTGTTGGTACTGTGATGCAAAATGCCGCGAAAATCAGCCGAAACGCGCCATGCCCTTGCGGCAGCGGAAAAAAATTCAAGGCGTGTTGCGCCGACAGGCCGGGTAGCGTTTCGGCCATTCCCTTAGACATCGAGCCATTGCACCGGCAAGCCCGGCAGGCCGTGGCGGCGGGAAATTTCACCGAAGCGGAACGGTGCTTTCGCCAATTGGCCCATGCCAAACCCGCGGATGCTTATTTCAAGGCGGGGTTAGGTCAGGCGCTATGCTGGCTGCATCGACGCAAGGAGGGCATAAGTTGTTTGCTGCAGGCCGCCAGGCTGCTGGAGCGTCAAGCCGCCAAATCCCGCGATCCGCGTTTTTTGGTCGAACTGTCGGCGCAACTGACGCACTGGGGAGAAGTGAATGCCGCCGAGCGCTTGGCGCGCCTCGCGCTAACGCTTGCGCCCAAATCCCCGGTTTTCTTGAATAACCTGGCCTTGTGTTTGGTGCGGATGAATCGGCATCAGGAAGCGCTGCCGGTTTCTCGCCAGGTTTGCCAGTTGTTACCCGATCATCCGGGATGCAATATCCTGCTGGCGATTCTGGAAGCCCGTTTCGCGGCGCCCGAACAAGCCTTGGATCGATTGAACCGCGTGATAGAACGCAATGACGACCGCGAGCAGACCGCGCGTGCCTGGCTGGAAAAGGCCGTGATCCTGGATAAAATAGGCCGTTATGACGAGGCTTTCGCGGCCATGGTTCGCGCCGGCAGGGAGCATAGCGCGCTTTCGCCTCTCGGCCCGGAACAGCGCGAATCCCTTTTCGAAACGCTGGAAAGCAATAGCCAGGGATTTAACGCCGCGTTGCTGAAGCGTTGGCCTGTCGAGGATGTCATTAACGACGGTTTGCCGGCACCGGCTTTTTTGCTGGGTTTCTTACGCTCGGGGACCACGCTAACGGAGCAGGTACTGGGGGCTCATAGCCGGATAATCGCGACCGATGAAAGTAGCGTGATCCACGAACTGACCCGCGAATTGCAGCGGCTCAGCGGCAGCAACGAGGATCATGCCAAGGCGCTCTCGGCGTTGAACCTGGCGCAGATCAAACAACTTCGGCAATTTTATTGGCGGCGCATGCGGGAGGAATACGGCGACGCTGTCATGGTCAGGCAACTGGTCGATAAAAATGCGTTGAATACCATCGAGCTGGGCGTCATCAGCGTGGTATTCCCGGAAGCCAAAATCTTATTCGCCTTGCGCGACCCTAGAGACGTTTGCCTGAGTTGTTTCATGCAGGCCTTCAGTTCTTCACCGGCAACCGTCAATCTGACCTCATGGCAAGGCATCGCCAGGCAATACGCGGGCGTGATGGGGTATTGGCTGACGCTACGCGAAACCATGCAACCCCGGTATCTGGAAGTGCGTTACGAGGATACGGTGAACGACTTCGAAAGCACCTTTAGGCAAATATTCGCTTTTTTGGGCGTGGAATGGCAGGCCTCGGTGCTGAAGTTTCACGAACGCGCGCGAGGGCGTTACATTTCCACGCCGAGTTTTGCCGCCGTTAATCAGCCGCTTTACAACACGGCGTTGCGACGCTGGACGCATTATGCAAAGCATTACGTCGAGATCGAGGGGATACTCGAGCCTTATATCGATGCACTGGGTTACGCCGAGCCCCGGGTCAAAACGGGAACTCGAGAAGATTTGCACTCAATGCGATAGCTAAGCTATCGCATTTCCTGGCGTGGTTTGGAGTGAAAAAGCTTTAGCTTTTTCGCGTGTTCCGGTGTTTCGTCCACTATGACTTTCAACGTAACGCTCATGAAGGCTGGGCATCGCCCCGGCAAATGAAAGTCAACTTTGTTATGTCGTTAGTCTGTTTTTGGGGTTGCCGCGTGACTTTCAGAGTAACGCTCATGAAGGCTGGGCATCACCCCGGCAAATGAAAATAGTCTTCAGGGTAAGGTTGCTTGCCGGACAGGCCGCCGTGAATACATCCATGTAGGCTCGACGGCGGCATCCTTGCCGCCGACGCCTGTCCAACAAGCAACCGCACCCTCACATTTTGCTACTTTCAGAGTAATAATGAACGATGACTAAAC
The DNA here is from genome assembly GCF_024360925.2 of Methylomonas rapida. Classification (NCBI taxonomy): domain Bacteria; kingdom Pseudomonadati; phylum Pseudomonadota; class Gammaproteobacteria; order Methylococcales; family Methylococcaceae; genus Methylomonas; species Methylomonas rapida. Next base: position 1,011,585 of record NZ_CP113517.1, read on the forward strand.
CTTAGAGTTCCGCCAAAGCCGCCAAAGCCTCCTGAATGTCGCTGACCGCATGAATTTGCAAATTCTTGATGGCCTCTTTGGGTTTGTTGCTCTTGGGAATGATCGCGCGTTTGAAACCGTGCTTGGCGGCTTCGTTGAGCCGGGCGTGGCCGTTGGCGACCGGGCGGATTTCGCCATTCAAACCCACTTCGCCAAAAAAAACCGTGTCGTACGGAATGATGCGGTCGCGCAGGCTGGAAACCACGCCGACCATGATCGCCAAATCGCTGCTGGTTTCCGTGACCTTGATGCCGCCGACCACGTTGGCATAAATCTCGTCGTTGCCGGTGAAAATGCCGCCATGACGCGCTAATACCGCCAGCAGCATGGCCAGCCGGTTTTGATCCAGACCCACCGCCAGCCGGCGCGGGTTGCCGTATTGGCTCTCGGTGACCAAAGCCTGAATTTCCACTAGCAGCGGCCGCGTGCCTTCCCACAGCACCGTCACCACACTGCCGGGCGAGGGCTTTTCGGCGCGCGACAAAAACATCGCCGAGGGATTTTTCACTTCTTTCAGGCCGGTGCTTTCCATCGCAAAAAAGCCCAGCTCGCCGACGCTACCGAAACGGTTCTTGTCGGCGCGCAACACCCGAAAGCGCGAATCGTCGGTACTCGACAACACCACCTGGGCATCGACGATGTGGCTCAAGGTCATAGGGCCCGCCAGCGATTGATCCTTGGTGACGTGACCGACCATGAAAAACGATACGCCGCTGCGTTTGGCGTACTGGGTCAGGTAACTGGCCGATTCGCGCACCTGCGACATCGAGCCGGGCGCCGAATCCGAGTCGGCGGTGTACATGACCTGGATCGAATCGATGATGACCACTTGCGGCTTTTCCTCGTCCAAAACCTGGCAAATCTGCTGTACCGAGGTTTCGGCCAGCATCTGGATGCCGGCGGAGTTGAGTTGCAGGCGATGGGCGCGTTCGGCGATCTGTTGCAGCGATTCCTCGCCAGACACATACAGCACAGGCCATTGTCGGGCGATATGGGCGATGGCTTGCAATAAAATCGTACTCTTGCCGGCGCCCGGTGCGCCGCCGATCAATACCACGCTGCCCTTGACGATGCCGCCACCCAGCACCCGGTCGAATTCCTGTAGGCCGGTGGAAATCCTTTCCGCTTGTGCCAGATTGACCTCGGACAACAACTGCACCGCGCTGCGGCTGCCGGCGTAACCGGAATGATCGCGGCCGGGTTTGTTGCCGCCCAGCCTGACTTCCTTGATGGTATTCCATTCGCCGCACTGGCTGCATTGCCCGGACCAACCTGGATAATCGGCGCCGCACTCGGTGCAGACGAAAGCGGATTTTTGTTTTTTGGCCATGCTAGTTAATGGGGTTGCTGTTGAGATAAGCCGCGCGAGGCCGGGTTATGCCTCGTTGCGCGGCTTGGCTTCGGCGTCTTCCGAGCTTTCATCGGCCCAGTTGCGGGAGAACTTCAAGGCGCGATCTTTGCTCTCGTTCCATGATAAGGGCATGCTTCAGCAATTCCTGGGGTTAATGGCGGGCTTCCACGATCCGGACGCGCTGGGTTATTCCGCACAGCAGCGTGTAGGGGATGGTATCGGCATGACGGGCGATTTCTTCCACCGGCAGGCCGTCGCCCCACAGCGTGACCGGGTCGCCGGGCTGGGCGTTGGGTTGGCTATTTAAATCCACGGTGATCATATCCATCGATACCCGGCCGATCAAAGGGACGCGTTGGCCGTTGACCAGCACCGGCGCACCGCTTTGGGTGTGGCGGTGATAACCGTCGCCGTAACCGATCGAAATCACCCCCAGCCGGGTATCGGTCTGGCATTGCCAGGTACCGCTGTAGCCCACGGTTTCGCCGGCGGCGACATTTTTGACAGCGATCAATCGGGAATGCAGGCTCATCACTGGTCTCAAGCCAAAATCGGCGCCGGTCTTGCCGGCGAACGGTGAACAACCATACAACATCAGGCCCGGTCTAACCCAGTCGCCGGCACTCTCCCGCGTAGCAATGGAAACATTGGGCCAGCCAAGGATGCCGGCCGAGTTGGCGATGCTGCGCTGTCCCGGATAACCTTGTATGGTTTCGTTGAACAAGTCGATTTGATGCAGGGTTTTGTCGTCCAGCAAGTCGTCGGCGTTGGCAAAATGCGTGATCAGGTTGATCGGTTGCTTGACGATGGCGCAAGCCGACAGGCGTTCGTGAGCGGCATTGAAATCAACGCCCTTGAAGCCCAGCCGGTTCATGCCCGTGTCCATTTTCAGCCATACCGACAAGGCCGCCACATCGGCGCCGCGTTGTTGCAGGATGTCGATTTGTTGTGGCGTGTGAATGACTGCATCGAGGCCGTGCTCCAGCATCAATAGCAATTCATCGGTACAGACGAAACCTTGCAACACGGTAATGGCTTGGCCGATGCCGGCCTTGCGCAGCTTTACGCCTTCGTCGACGCGAGCCACCGCAAAGCCGTCGGCCTGATCGAGTGCGCGGGCAACCCGAGTGATGCCGTGGCCGTAGGCGTTGGCCTTGATCACCGCCATGATTTTATTGTTGGGCGCATAACGCTTGACCTGGGCCAGATTATGCCGGACGGCGTCCAGGTCCAGGTGCACGTAGGCGGCCGGCGTCATTCGTAATCCTCGCTGCCGGTGTAGACGCCGGCGAAATTCTCGAAGCGGGTGTATTGGCCGAGGAAAGTCAGGCGCACCGTGCCCAAGGGGCCGTTACGCTGCTTGCCGATGATGACTTCGGCGATGCCTTTGTCCGGGCTGTCCTCGTTATACACTTCATCCCGATAGACGAAGATGATCAAGTCGGCGTCCTGTTCGATCGCGCCGGATTCGCGTAGGTCCGACATCACAGGGCGCTTGTTCGGGCGTTGTTCCAGGTTACGGTTGAGCTGGGACAGGGCGATGACCGGTACGTTCAATTCCTTGGCCAAGGCTTTCAAGCCGCGAGAAATGTCGGAAATCTGTTGCACGCGGTTGTCACCGCTGGCGGGCGATTGCATCAACTGCAAATAGTCCAGCACGATCAAACCCAACTGGCCGTGTTCGCGCATCAGGCGGCGGGCGCGGGAGCGAACCTCGGTCGGGGTGAGGGCAGGGGTGTCGTCGATGAACAGCTTGGTTTCGGCCAGCAGATTGATCGCCGAGGTCAGGCGTGGCCAATCGTCGTCGTCCAGCTTGCCGGTCCTAACCTTGTGCTGATCGATGCGTCCCAAAGACGACATCATCCGCATCGCCAGGGCCTCGCCCGGCATCTCCATACTGAATACCGCCACCGGCAGGCCGCTTTTCAAGGCCACGTTCTCGGCCATGTTCATCGCGATGGTGGTTTTACCCATCGACGGCCTACCTGCGACGATGATCAAATCCGCTGGCTGCAGACCGGAGGTTTTTTCGTCCAGATCGGTAAAGCCGGTGCTGACGCCGGTGACTTCGCCGTCCATTTCGTACAGGGTTTCGATTTTATCGACGGCCTTGGCCAGTAGCGATTTGATCGAGGCGAAGCCGCCCTGGCCGCGTTGGCGCTGTTCGGCGATTTCAAATACCTTGCGTTCGGCGTTTTCCAGCAAATCCGCGGTTTCCCGGCCTTCGGTGCTGAAAGCCGAATCGGATATTTCTGTGCCGATGTGTATCAATTGTCGCAATACCGAGCGGTCGCGCACGATGTTGGCATAGGACACGATATTGGCCGCGCTGGGCGTTTCCGCGGCCAGCATGCCTAGATAAGCCAGGCCGCCGACATCCTTCAATTCGCCGCGGCTTTCCAGAACTTCGGACAGGGTGACCACGTCGAAGGGTTCCTGTTTTTCCGCGAGCTGTGCAATGGCGCGGAAAATCAGCTGATGGTCACGCCGGTAGAAATCGTGATCAATGACTTTGTCGGCGACCGAATCCCAGGTCTGGTTGTCCAGCATCAAGCCGCCCAACACCGATTGTTCGGCTTGAATGGAATGGGGCGGGACTTTTAGTGATTCGACGGCGTGGTCTGGGGGAAAATAATAGTCTTCTGACATCAGGATGAAAAACTAGGGAAACAGCAGAGTGTTTCATTATACCGCATCGAATATCGTTACCATGGGTCCGGCTTTTAGGGTTTTTCGCAGGATGCGGGTTTACCGCGCATTGTGTGGCTTGGGTGTTTTTTCAGGCCATGGATCGCCAGATTCGATTGCCGCGCTCAGATTTCAGTCTTTTGCCAAACGATAATACGCCTCTGCATTGATTTTCAACTTGTCAACCACCGTGCCGTCGAGTTCGTTGTTGGCCACCCGCCTATCCAGGTCCGCCAGGATATCGTTGAGAGACATGCTGTTTCGGTAAGGGCGGGTTTGCGCCAAGGCCTGGAATACATCGGCCACGCTGATGATGCGGCATTCCAAATCCTGTTCCGAGCCTTGGGTTTTGAACGGATAGCCTTCACCGCGCAGGTTTTCATGATGAAAGCCGGCCCAGACCGGAATGCGGGTGTCGGCGAATACTCGTTGCAGGATACGATAGGTGTCGTAACTATGGCGTTGCATGCAGGCGCGCTCGTCGGCGGTTAATTTGCCGGGTTTATCTATGATGTCTTCGGATACGCGTAATTTACCGATGTCGTGCAATAAACCGGCGATTTCGACCTGCTCCAGATCCTGGCCCGTGATGTCGAAGTCTTTCGCCAGTTGCCGAGCCACCAATGATACGCGTTCGGAGTGTTGTTCGGTATAGGGGCTTTTGGCGTCCACTACCCGGGAAAATAATCGGGCCAGTTCGCGTTGAGCCAAGAAATTCAGGGAAACTGGGGCGATATGTTTACCCAGTCCGCGTAAATCCTCATCCAGATAATCTGGGTCCATGGCCAGCCAGAAGGCCTGGCTTTGCGCTATCTGCGCGAAGGCTTCGATCAATTCCGGCGCGAACAGGCTGCCGGATAGGCTGCTTATGCGTTCCACGATGTCGGGAGCCGCGGTCAATATATGTTCGCTGTTCAAAAACGGCACTTGCAGCACATCGATGCGATCGGCCAGAAACAGCAGATTCGCGCGTATTTTGGTGCGCGCATGCAAAGGTAATGGCTGCAACTGTTCCCAGCGAGTATGGTGATAGCGGATTTCCGCGGCCAAGTGCGCCAAGGGCGGGCGGGCAGCGAGATATTCGGCGCCGCGTTTGGCGTGGGCTTCCGCCTCGCTCCATTCCAGCGTCTCGGTGAGGTTGCGGTGCTCGCGAATCTGGGCGACGCCGCAGTCATGCAGCATGCCGGCATGCAGAATGCTGTAGCGTTCCGCTTCAGGCCAATGCAGTTGATCGGCAATCTGATACGCCATCATGGCCACGCGCTTGCCGTGCCTGACCTCGTCGACACCGACCAAATCCAGCGAGCAGCTCAGTGCGGTGACTGCGCTATGCAGGTCTATGTCTTGATGGTCCATGCAGGGTGTTCCGATTTCATGTGAGGGCTTGATGCTATCGCAATTGTACCGCCGGGGCAAAAGGACGAAGTTTCTGTTTCTTGTTGCCATGGCCAAAACGGACGTATCCTGGCCTTGCAAAAGCTATGGATATGGTCAGAAATGACTGTGTATCTTCCTTCCCCGAGAAGGCGGTCGTAAAAGCCCTCCTCGCGGGAGGGTTGGGGTGAGGGGTATTTAATGTAAGTATTTGATTTATTGCCTCATCCTGGCCTTCTCCTTTATGCCCGCGGGTGCGGAGAGAGAAAGCACTGTTTTGACTCACCCAACAGAGGCCGAGGAAGCAAAATGCGGCAGTTATTTTTGACGGAATTCTTGGTGGAATTCCGTGGAAATATGCGATTGCTACAACCACCCAATCAAAACGAGGCGATCAATGTGAAATAACAAACCGGACAGCTGATTTGTGGTAATAAGTGTCCCGCTAGAAATAACTCAGGCGGGCAGTCGCTTTAGCTATTGCCGAATAGCACTGGCGTTTTTGACTTTGGTGACGTTTCCAGGGCGAGAAAACAAAAGGCGTAAGTTATTTTGCACGGAATCTCGATATTTTCACTAAACAGAGCGCCAGCGGACTGGGCGAAATTGCCACGCCATGACCCCTTGTCCGTACAGGGCGTGACCAAATATTATCGTTTAACCACTTTTCATGCTTGCTAGTTTAATCCGTTTTTCCATCCGCTATGCCGGGTTGGTCATTGCGTTGGCTTTGTTGATGCTGGTGTACGGCGGCTATCGTTTCATCGATGCCGATCTGGATATTTTTCCGGAATTCGCGCCCAAACGCGTGATCATCCAGACCGAGGCGCCGGGATTGGCGGCGGAGCAAGTGGAAGTGCTGGTGACGCAGCCGATAGAAACGGCAGTACGCCCTTTGATAGGCTTGGAGAATTTGCGTTCCGAATCGATTCAAGGTTTGTCTATCGTCACGGCGACCTTCGTCGAGGACAGCGATATTTTTCGCAACCGGCAAATGATCAGCGAGCGCTTGGCGGGTTTGGGCCAGCAATTGCCGGCCGGCATAGGCATACCGGTCGCGGTGCCGTTGTCGTCTTCATCGTCCACCGTGCTGACGATAGGCTTGCGCTCGGATACTAAATCATTGATGGAACTGCGCAACCTGGTCGACTGGACGCTGGCGCCGCGTTTGCTGGCCGTGCCGGGCGTGGCCGACGTCAATACCTTCGGCGGCGACGTGCAGCAATTGCAGGTGCAAGTCAAACCGGAGGCCTTGCAGCGCTTCAATCTGGCCTTGGAAGACGTCGTCAATGCCGCGGCCGGCGCCTCGGCCATCAGCGGCGCCGGTTTCATTGAAAACGCCAATCAGCGTTTTACCTTGCAAGTCAGCGGCCAGCCGGGCAGTCCCGACTCATTCAAGCATTTGGTGGTCAAACGCCAGGACGGCGCCACCATTACCCTGGCCGATGTGGCCGATATTCGGTATGCGGCGGCCCCTCCCATCAGCGCCGCGCAAATCATGGGCAAGCCCGGCATCGTGATGATGATCATCGGCCAGTACGGCGCCAATACCTTGTCGGTGTCGCGGCAAGTGGAAAGCGTATTGAACGGTTTCAAGCCCTTGTTCGAGCAGCAGGGCGTGGTGTTTCATACGCGCTTGTTCCGGCCGGCCGACTACATTGAAACCTCGGTGCATAACCTGGCCGGGCATCTGCTGTTCGGCGGCTTGTTCGTGATCGTGATTTTGTACCTGTTCTTGTTCAATTTACGTAGCGCCTTCATCGCCGCGCTGGCGATTCCGCTGTCGCTGATGGCCGCGGTGCTGGTGTTGCTGGAAATGGGCGTGAATCTGAACATCATGGTGTTGGGCGGCTTGGCGATTGCGTTGGGGGAGGTGGTCGACGACGCCATCATCGATACCGAAAACATTTTCCGCCGTTTACGGGAAAACCAAGTCAAACCCAAGCCCAAATCCAGCGCGGCGGTGATTCAGCAAGCCTCTCTGGAAGTGCGCGGTTCAGTGGTCTATGCCAGCTTCATCGTGGCTTTGGTGTTCGTGCCGTTGTTGACGCTGCAAGGCGTGGCCGGGCGACTGTTTTCGCCGTTGGGCTATTCCTACATTCTGGCGATCCTGATGTCGCTGCTGGTGGCGTTGACCTTGACGCCGGCCTTATGCCGCTTGCTGTTGAACCGGAATCTGCCGGAGGCTTCCGATCCGCCGCTGATCGGCTGGCTGAAGCCGCACTATGCCAAGCAGCTGCAGTGGGTGATGCGGCATTTCCGCGCGGTCGTGGTCGTGTGTGCGCTGCTGTGCGCGTTGGGCATTGCGGCTTTTTTGAGACTGGATCACAAGTTTCTGCCGGAACTGCGCGAAGGCCATTTCATCGTGCATACCGCCAGCGTGCCGGGCACCTCGTTACAGGAGTCGATTAGAGTCGGCAGTCTACTGACCGAACGGTTTTTAGCCATAGAGGGGGTCGAGTCGGTGTCGCAATGGGCGGGGCGCGCGGAACGCGGCGCAGATACCTATGGCAGCCATTACAGCGAATACGAAGTGCGCTTGAAACCTTTGTCGGGTCGTGAACAGCAACGGGTACTGGAAGGCTTGCGCGAGATTATCGAGGATTTTCCGGGCATCCATTCCGAAGCCAATACCTTTTTGACCGAGCGGGTCGACGAAACCATTTCCGGTTATACCGCCCCGGTGGTAGTGAATATTTACGGCAGAGATTTGGCGGAACTGGATGCCAAGGCTCAAGCCGTCGCTGCGTTGATGCAAAGGTTACCCGGTGCGGAGGACGTGCAAATGCGCTCGCCGCCGGCAACTTCGATGATAGAAGTCCGCTTGAACCTGGAACAGCTTCAATTCAGGGGCATCAGTCCGGCGCAAGTGATGCTGGCGCTGGAAACGGCTTACGAAGGCCGTATCGTCGGCAAAAACATGCAAGGCAACCGCATTTACAACGTGGCGGTGACCTTGCCGGCCGATATGCGTACCCATGCCGAATCGCTGCAGCAATTGGCACTGAAAAACGCCGACGGCGAGCGCGTGTTGTTGAGCCAGGTGGCCGATATTCGCCACGGCGAAGGCCGTTACAACATCTTGCATCAAGGTGCCTTGCGCACCCAGACCGTGACCTGTAACGTCGATGACAGGGACATGGACGATTTCATCCGGGAGCTGAAAAGCCGGGTGCTGCAGGACATCGAATGGAGCAGCGACAGCTACCCGGAGTTCATCGGCGCGGCCTTGGAGCAGGCCAAGGCGCGGCATGAACTGATCCTGCATGCCGTTTTGGCCGGCGCGGGCGTGCTGATGTTTATTTACCTTGCGTTGGGCAGCTTCCGGCATACGGCCTTGACCTTGTTGAATCTGCCGTTTGCGTTGCTAGGCGGCGTGGCTGCCGTTGTGCTCACCGACGAGTCGTTGTCGGTGGGGTCTTTTGTCGGCTTCGTGACCTTGTTCGGCATCACCGTGCGCAATTGCATCATGTTGATTTCGCATTACCGGCATTTGATCGAACACGAAGGCCAAGTCTGGTCGGCCGCCACGGCCTTGCGCGGCGCCCAGGAACGGCTGCCGTCGATTCTGATGACCGCCTTGGTCACCGCGCTGGCGATGCTGCCGGTTGCCTTCGACAGCGACAACCCCGGCCGGGAAATCATGGGCCCGATGGCGGCCATCATCATCGGCGGCTTGGCGTCTTCGACCGTTTTGAATTTATTGCTGTTGCCGGCGATCTTGCTGCGCTTTGGCCGGTTTGAGCGGGAAGCGGCTAAAGTGTGATGGTCGATGAGGTGTTGATTTTTACTAGAATGGCCAATGTTAGTTTTAGAAAAAGACTTCGGTCCACGCAAGACACAAAACCTGACTTGAAGGCGGGCGAAGGGAGCGCGAAAAATTTCAAGCCGTTATCTCCTCGAGCAATGCCACCTATCGGTGAATACATAAAGTTGATAACCCATGGATTGTTTTTGTGTATTTCGTGCTTTTCGTGGACTACTGGTGTTTTTAGGTTCAACGGTTGGGTGGGCTGATGAGAGAGTTCGAGGCACTATTTTCAGCGCTAGCTAAATCCAGGTTTCGCGGCAAGTTTCACCTGAACGGCAAGGATTTGCAGTATTTGCGCGACAAGGGCGTGCCGACGATACTCGAACATGCCCGCGATTTCATCGGCAAGCGTTTGGCGCCGGCCTTTATTCCCAATGATGGCAAGCAGACGCCTTACCGTGGGCATCCAGTATTCGTCGGCCAGCATGCAACGGCCTGCTGTTGCCGCGGCTGCTTGCAAAAATGGCATGGGATAGCCGCAGGGCACAATTTGACCGCCGAAGAACAGGAATATGTGTTGAGCGTATTGCGACGCTGGTTGCTGCTGGAAATCGACCGTGCCGGGCAAGAATAGAAAACCCGCTAAAACTATTATGCACGTCGAAAATTGTGGTTCCGGAGCGAAACAGCTTTAGCTTTTTCCATAAACGGCTTTGACTATTCGTCTGACCCCAAAAACATCGGTCTTTCACGAAAATCACGAAAGAAATCATTGTGCTATGAGGCTTATCGATTATCGATTCACCTGTACGGTGCTGCTCTTAGGTGTGATAACGGTTTGAAACTTTTCGTGATTTTCGTGTGTTTCGTGGATCAAATGATTTTTCTAGGTGAAAAATTATCAGTGAGTTATTCACGTTGTTTCCCTAGCGTTTGAACTGATCGACCAATTTGTTCAAGCGGTCGGCCAGTTTGACCAGTTCGCGACTGGCGGCATTGGTTTGTTCGGCATCCTGTGCCGTCCGGTCGGTGAGGTTGCTGATGTTTGCGACGCTGCGACTGACATGTTGCGCGACCTGATTCTGGTTGTCCGCTGTTTCGGCCATTTGCGCATTCAACTGGCGAATGTGGGCAACGCGTTCGGCGATGAGGTTAAGCCCTTCGTCGGCGCTTTGTACTTGCGAGCGGCGTTGTTCCGCGCTGTATTTGGCGTTATCCATCACGGCCACCGCATCTTTTGCTTCACGTTGCAATTGATCGATGATGTTTTCGATTTCTTCGGTTGCCTGATGCGAACGGGTGGCCAGTGTTCTGACCTCGTCGGCAACGACCGCGAAGCCGCGACCCTGTTCTCCGGCGCGGGCGGCCTCGATGGCTGCATTCAGCGCCAGTAAGTTCGTTTGTTCGGCCAGTCCTTTGATAACGTCCAATACCGAGCCTACACCCTTGCTTTTTTCGTCCAGACGCCTGATGACCTCCGCCGCGCGTTCGATTTCGGAAACCAGTTCATAAATGCCGTCGATGGCATTTTTGGTGGTGGTGGCTCCGCTACTGGCTTGCCGGTCCGCTTCGATCGATGCTTGCGCGGCGCTGCCGGCGGCGCCGCGTACGTCGCGAACCGAAGACTCGAGTTGGTTGATCGCTTGCAGTACCGATTCGGTTTCATGATGTTGCTGTCTGGCCGCAGCGGTCGTTTGGTTCGCGACAGTGGAAATTTTCGCGGTGGCGTTGCTCAGATCCACACTGGTCTGGGAAACCTGATTCAGGCTATCGGCAAAGCTGCTCAGCATCGAGTTGAACGACCTGCATAGCTGTCCGATTTCATCATTGGAATGTGTCGCCAAGCGCAGGCGCAAATCGGCATTTTGACTGATCAGATTCATCGTATTACGAATTTCGCCGAGCGGAGTGACGACGATTTTTCGCATTAGGCCAGTAATCAGCAGCATGGCCAGAACGAATAAACCGATGGCGATTCCGCTAGCAATGGCAAGATCACGACTGATGTGGGCATGCAGATTGTTTAAGGAATACGAAAGGCGGACGGCACCCAGTACCGTGCCTTCCGCCACCGCATGGCAGGATAGACAATTGGTGCCCTTGAAGTTGCCGCTGGCGATGATGGGTTGCCAGATGGTAATGATGCTGCCTTGAGCGGTACTCGTCGTCGACGTAACCGCCTCGCCGGCTAGTGCCTTATGGTCCAAATTGTCGAGTGGCTGTTGCTCGCTGCCGCCTGGGCCGAAGAAGTCACTGATGGCTTTGGCCCTGATCAGTCGGACATCGGTGACATTCTCGTGCGACCGGATTTTGTCCCGTAGCGGACCGCTTTGTTGCATCGAGCCACTCAGCATCATGGCATTCAGGCCGTCGAAATAACTATTGGCCATGTCGATGGCTTTATCGGTGGCCAAGGATTCGATCATTTGTTTTTGTCGATTGGCCATGAACAGCATGCTGACGGACATCAGCAGCAGAAATACGCTGGCAATGCTGAGCAGGATTTTGGTTTGGATCGATGATGTGTTGCCCATGAAGGTGCCTGAATGGTGTGGTAGCTTTGTCACGAATTATGCCTGTCAATCCCGCAAGAGTGCGTTGCGGCGATCGGATTGTTTGCGTATGCCGCCCAATATCCACATTTGATACATGGATACGGTCCACATGAATGCGAACGAAATGCCCAAGCCAACGCCGGCGATGATGACCAGCCAGGCGAAATGGGGATTCAGTTTGGTTAGCCACCAGGAGGCAATGTCAACCAGCAAAAACAGATAGGGCATCACGATGGCCGGGTATTTGTATTTGCAGGGTACGTCGGTGGAAAAGCTGAAAATGATGCCGACGAACATGAAGATGAAGCTGATACCGAACAAATGGATGTGCGATAAGCGGGTCAAGGATTGAAAAGTCGCGCCTTCGCTCGATTCCGAGACCTTTTTCAGATTCTCGAATCTGGAAAAATCGGGCAGTGAACCGGCAGCGGCGTTGTGGCAGCTTACGCAGTGGTTATCGACGATGGTTTTGATGCTGGCGTTGTATGCCGGTTCGGAAGCACCATCTCTGACCCATTGTATGATTTTGAAGCGTTCCTGTTCCGGTGCGTTGAATTTCATCGAGCCGTTCAGTTTCGATTCCAGCACCGAGCCCGAGCGGTCGCCGTAATAACTGTAGACGATGTCGTCCAGTGACAAGCCGAATTTGCCGTCGGCCATGCCGTGAGTGAATAGGATCTGTATCAGGGCCATTAAATAGCCCGCGGCGATCGTGACCAGATAGCCGCTGAACAGCAGCTTGATGCAAGTGCCGAAACTGATCAGGTTAAAGCCTTTGTAGGCATATTTGACGGGGATGTTGGATTCTTCGGACATGGTCTATCCACTATTGATTTCGCTGGCTTACCGGCAGGCGGAATTATCTCGGTGTAATCGCAAAAAATTGACAAAAGGCAGTCGTTGTCCGCGCGTACACGGGCAACGACTGCCCGACAGCTTAGTTTTTGATGTTCTGGTAATAAAAGCCCAGTTCATCGATTTCCTGATCGGTCAGGCTTTCGGCAATCAAGCGCATCCTGCTATAGATATCATTACGCCGGGTCCCGTTCTTGAAGGTTTTCAACGTGTAGGAAATATAGGCTGCATTCTGCCCGGAGAGGGCTGGAATATCCATCGCCTGGCCCTTGCCGTCTTTACCGTGGCAGACTTCGCACGGCGGCAGCGTGCGTTCACGGTTGCCGTTTTTGACCAGATTTTCCGCCTGTTCATAGTTCATCAGGCTAGCGGATTGAAAAACCGCAGGCTGAGAGCCGAACCAGGCCGCCAGGTCGGCCGCCTCTTGTTCGCTCAAGCCTTGAGCGACAGGGCCCATCATCGGGTCCGCGCGATTGCCGTTTTTATAATCCTGCAGCTGCTTGTACAGATAGGTCGGTAACTGGCCCGCCAGCGATGGATAAGTCGGCGATGGACTGATGCCCTTGTCGCCGTGGCAGCCGGCGCAGGCTTTGGCGAGCTCCTGGCCTTTGCTTGGATTGCCGTTTTTGACGAAATTCAGTTGTTCCGGTGTCCACGCCACTTGCGACGAAGGCTGAGCGAATACCGAAGCTGGCAGGGTCAGCAGGATACCAATAATGAGTTTTTTCATGATCAGACCCCCCATCTGCCTGAACCAAAGGTGTCCATAAAGAAAAATTGCAGTATAGGATAGCCGAAGGCCACCAGCATGAAGCCGGCAATCACGATATTCCACAGCTTGAAGCTGTTCAAATACTCCGGCAGATCGGTCACTGCATGTATCGGCTCGGCGTATTCGACTTCGCCCTGGTAGGTTTCGCCGCTAGTCTGGGTCTTGTACAGGTTGTAGATCAATAGGCCCGATGAATACAGCAAGATCAGGCCGCCGAAGATCATCGTGCCTTCATAAGGCTCCCAGGACAAAGTCAACAAGTTGTTGTAATTGACGCTGTCGATGCGGCGCGGCTGGCCCAGCAACCCCAAGATGTGCCACGGCGTGGTCAGGATGATCATGCCGATGAACCAGGTCCACATCTGGGTGATGGCCATGGATTTGCAATACAACGGCTTGCCGCTCAGGATCGGCCAGAAATAGTAGGCGATCGCGAAATACATGATGATGGTGGTGCCGCCGAAGATCAGGTGAAAGTGGCCCGAAACCCAGGCAGTGTTATGCACCATCGCGTTCATCGCATAGCTGGCGTTGACCAGGCCGCCGAAGCCGCCCAGGATTAGCATCAACAGCCCCAGGATGATGGCCAATACCATCGGGTTGGTCCAGGGCAGGGCGGCGATCCAGCCGAACAAGCCCTTGCCGCCGTTCAAGCGGCCGGCGATTTCCAGGGAGGCGATCACGGTAAAGCCGGTGATGAAGGTCGGCAGCGTGACGATGAAGGTGCCGATGCCGTGCAGTATCTTCCAGCCGTGGCCTTGTTGCGGATCCATGTATAAATGATGAAAACCAATAGGCAAACTGAACACGATCAACAAAATGAACGCGGCCCGCGCCATTTCGTCGCTGAACAAGAAGCCGCCGGCTTGTTTCGGCACCAGGCAGTAAAACGCCGTGTAAGCCGGAATCAGCCAGAAATAGACGATGGGGTGCAGAGTCCAGGCGAACAAGGTGCGCGCCAAGCCGTCGTCTATGGTATCAACCCATCCCAGAGCCCACGGAATCAACTGAAACAGCACCTCGGCGGCGACGCCGGCGCTGGTCCACAGCCACAGGATGGCGTTGCCGGTGGTGGCGAACATCGCCAACGGCACGGGTTGGCCGGGATTGGCCTGTTTCCATTGCATGAACATGATGATCATCGACGCGCACCAGAACCAGGAGCCGACCACCAGCAAGGTCGCGCCGAGGTAAAACGCGGGATGCGCCTGCATCGGCGGATAAAAGGTGTACAGTACCGATGCCTCGCCACTCAACAGCGGCACGGCCGCCATGATCACGCCAATCAGCGCAACACCGAATCCAGCCCAGGCGAAAGACTTATTCCAGACCGGCATTTTCAGGGTGCTGCTGGCGACGTAGTAGCCAAAACCCATGATGAAAAAGGTCGTCAGCACGAATGCCATCAATACCCCGTGGGTGCTGACCGAGGCGTAATAAACTTCCCGCGACTCCAGAAAGCCGAAGAAGCCGCTACGCTCGATTACTTGATACAAGCCCATCACGGCTGCCAGCGCGAACGCGCCGAACGCTACCCAGAAATGGTAGAGCGCCAATTTTTTTTCTGCTGCGTTATCCATGATTCGCCTCCCCCTGTTTGTTCATGTCCTGCCATTGTGCTTTGCTGACGATGTTGACCTTGCTCCACATGTGAGCATGGCCCATGCCGCAATATTCGTTGCACAGCATCGGGTATTCGCCGGTGTGGTGCAATTCGGTGTGGATTTCAGCGACATAGCCGGGCACGATCATCGTGCTCATGTTGGTCATCGGCATATGCACGCCGTGAATCACGTCCAAACTGACCCAGCGGAAGGTGATCGGCGTTTCGGCGGGCAGGGTCAGGGTTTTGGGATAGAAACCATAGCGTCCGGCTACCATGCGCACGGTCACGCTGCTGTCCGCGTTGATTTTGGCGCCCAGCTTGTCCTCGGCGAATTCCTCGGACAAATGCAGGCGGGCCGAGTCTATGGTCTCGACGTTACTCGGCGCGTGGATGCCGTGGAACAACGCAGAACCTAAGATAAGTACCACAAAAAGGCCGGCGATCCCGAGGGAGATGCCGGCCCATTTTTTTTCCAGTTGATCGATATGCATGGCTGCCTCCTAACCGATATGGCCACGAGGCAGAAATACCCCGTAATACATCATCAGCCAGGCGATCACCATACCGCCGCCGACGATCAGCAGCAAGGCCCAGGTGCCGACTGGCGAGCTTTGCAGAATTTTTTGTCGTTCTTCTTCTGTGAGGTTGTTCATAATGCTTCCTTCTTGTATGTGGATTGAGGAATCAGAGCGCGCAACACCAGGCTGGAATCGCAAGAATTCTGCCGCTCTTGTCGGCGACTCGGCCATGGATTGCTAAGTTGCATCATACATGCAACAATCCAGTTATCCAATTAAAACTGTTAATGTTTTTAAGTGTTTGTGGCTGCTTGTTATTCCGTCTTATTAAGCATTGTTTCGCCTTGATCGGCGTAGTTTGGGCGTTTTAACGCGTTTTTCCGGATTGATGCCGAGGCAGGGCGGCAAAAGCGATGAGTGGAAGATAAGGTAGGGATGCGGTCGGGAATCTCGACCGGGTCAAATTAGCGGTCGTTCTTATGGCGTTCGGAGTTTGTTCCCACGCACCCGGAAAGAATGTCGTAAAAGGTAAGGAATGTGTGAGAAATAAGCTCGACAATGGTAGGAGCGAATTCATTCGCACTGTGCGGATAAATCCGCACCTAAACCGAATACTTGCATAGATTATTTCATGTCCATTCCTAAAACAATTCCTTCGTTCACGACGAGAGGGGATGTTACGACGCGCAGGAACACTTGGAAAAAAGCTAAAGCTTTTTTACTCCAAAATCACACTGTGGGGGGGCGATTGCTTCAGCTATTGTCCTGAGTATAAATCTTCCCGGTTTGTTCGGTTTGACCCGGTAGAGGTAACTTTCATTTTTCGGGGGAATTTCGCATTTTTATGAGCGTTAGTCTGTAACATTCAAGCGTCCGGCCATCAGGAGAATCGATGATGCCAATTTCAGCGAGTACCGCAGCGAAAAAATATTGCCGACTGCAAGCGTTGGGAGGGGCTTATTTGGGCTTGTTCGCCGGATTGCTGATTACATTTGGCGTATGGCGGTGGTCGGAACATAACTTTGCGCTTAATGAGCAAGCCTACTTCGATTTTCGAGTAGGGCAATTGTTGGCGAGTATCGACAATCGTCTGGAAGCCTATCGGCAAGTGTTATACGGTACGCGCGGCCTGTTCGCGGCCTCTAGTGTCGTGGCTCGCGCGGAGTTTCAGGAATATATCAACGCCTTGCATCTGGAGCAACGCTATCCGGGGATTCAGGGCGTCGGTTTTTCGCTGATTGTGCCCAAGGACAAAAAGGACGTCCATATCAAGGAAATCCGGCGGCAGGGGTTCGCGGATTATCGAATTTATCCCGATCAGGACAGGGAGATTTATACCTCCATTATTTATCTGGAACCCTTTAGCGGACGCAATTTGAGGGCGTTTGGCTATGACATGTTCACGGAACCGGTGCGGCGGCGGGCCATGGAATATGCCTGCAAACATAATCAAATCGGCATGTCGGGCAAAGTCACGTTAGTGCAAGAAACCGATAGCGACGTACAGGCCGGATTTTTGCTGTATTTGCCGGTCTATCGGAACAATCAACCGCACGATAGCGTGGACGAACGCAAGGCCAGCGTCATCGGTTGGGTGTATGCGCCGTTTCGCATCAAGGATTTCATGAGCGGCGTCGGTGACGAGCGACGGGGCGACTTGAATTTGAGTATCTATGATGGCGAGACTTTGTCGGCGGACAGCTTGATGTACAGCGATCAGCCGCAACTCACTACCGATCAGGCTATCGTCACGACCCGCACCTTGCGAACGGGGGGGCAAGTATGGACTTTAGTGATACGCAGCGAACCAGGGTTTGGAAACTGGCTCAATCATGACCAGTCGTTGACGATTTTGATTAGCGGCATGGCGTTGAGTGTGATGCTGGCCTTTTTGATTCGCGAATTCATTACCCGGGGACAGGCGCTGGCATTTGCGGCCGCCACCAACCGGGAGTTGCAGGAAAGCGAGGCGCGCTTTCGGTTGATGGCGGATTCCGCGCCGGTACTGATCTGGATGACCGATGCCGCCGAGTCCGTCGTCTGGCTGAATAAGCATTGGCTTGATTTTACCGGGCGAGAGCTGTCCCAGGAATTGGGCCGGGGCTGGCTGGAATCGGTATATCCCTCGCATCTCGATCTGGTGGTCAAGCTGCTGGGTTGGCATTTTCAGTTGCGCAAGCCCTTCAGTGTCGAGTACCGACTCCGCCGGCATGATGGTGAATATCGATGGATCGTCAATAGCGGCGTGCCTCGTTTTGATGAAAAAGGTGAATTTGTTGGCTTCATAGGTTCTTGTATCGACATTACTTCGCACAAGGAAATGGAGGAAGAGCTCTGGGAGCTGGCGACCACCGATGGTTTGACCGGTTTTCTGAACAGGCGTCATTTTTTGGTGCGCCTGCAAGAAGAATTTAACCGCATGCAGCGCAACGATGACTTGCATTCCTCGGTATTGATGCTGGATCTCGATCATTTCAAACGCATCAATGACAGCTACGGTCATGCCACGGGCGATGCCATGCTGAAGCATTTTGCCGAAATCATTCGCGGTCAACAGCGCAAAATCGATGTGGTTGGGCGCTTGGGCGGTGAAGAATTCGCGATCATCCTGCCGGATACCGATATTTACGAGGCTCGGGTGTTTGCCGAGCGTTTGCGCAACGTGGTAGCGAGCAAGCCGCTGTGGCAGCAAGATACCATGATTGAGATCACGGTTTCTATTGGCATCGCCCTGTTAAACTATGCCAGCTTGAGTCCCGATAGTGTGTTGGGCGCGGCCGATCGCGCGCTTTATCGAGCCAAGGCGGACGGGCGCAACCGGGTGGCGTTGGCAGGGAAGTAAAGCCTGTCGGCCGGTTTTTCTGGCGGCCAGTGATTTTTCCGCAAAGGCTTCCCGAGTTCGGGGCGCGGCAATGCACCGTCCGGCATGCCGCCAAGCTTTCGGGGCAATATCCCGAATTCACCGGCTCTCCATCGTATCTAGTAGCCAATCAGACAGTGGAAATGGCTGCTGCCCGCTTTATTTTTAGCCCTGGTAATCAAGCGTTCCCCCCGAATCGAAACATGAAAAAACAACCTGCCATCGATCAACGCTTGCGCCGGCGCTTGCTGCCTTTTTTGTTGTTCGTCATCACGCTTTTGCTGGGAGCGTTGCTTTGGAACCGGATCGAAGGCGTGCGCAAGCAAAATTTCGAGGTGGCCACCGAAGGTGCGCGCAACATTTTCCATATCATCGTGCTGACACGGCAATGGAATGCCGAACACGGTGGGGTGTATGCCTTCGAATCGGATAAAACCACCGCCAACAGCTATCTCGATCATCCTGAACGCGAACTGGAGTTGAAGGACAAGCGCAAGCTGGTGCTGTTGAATCCGGCTTATATGGCAAGGCAAATCGCCGAGCTGGCGGAAAAAGACCCGAGGCTGCATTTACGTTTGCATATTACCAGTTTGCGCCCCATCCGCCCCGAAAACACGCCCGATGCCTGGGAAGCGCTGGCTCTGGGGCAATTCGAACAGGGTTTGCAAGAGATTGCCAGTGTCGAGCAGATGGAAGGGCGGCGCTATCTTCGTTACATGGCGCCACTGCAGGTGACCGAGGCTTGCATGAAATGTCATGCCAAACAGGGGTATCGCTTGGGCGATATACGCGGCGGTATCAGCGTGAGCCTGCAGTTTGCCGGTATTGAGGCAACCATCCGCAAGGAAATCCTGGCGACAGTCATCAATCATGCGGTTTCCTACGGCTTGTTGCTGATTATCACTTGGGGCTTGGTCGAATTGCTCGCCAGACGCTGGCGGGCGCTGGATGACAGCATCGAAACCCTACAAGAGACGCGAAACGAATTGGTCGAGAACGAGAAAATGGCCTCGCTCGGTCGCCTGGTGGCTGGCTTTGCGCATGAAATCAATACGCCGGTTGGGGTTGCCGTCGGCGCCATCAGCCACGGCGATGACACCATCCTCAAATTGCAAGCCTTGCTGAGCAAGGACGAGGTGACCGAGCAGGAATTGGCGGAGGAACTGGATTATCTGCAACAGAGTCATGCCTTGGCGCTTTCGAATTTGCGCCGCGCCGCCGAGTTGGTGCAGCGTTTCAAGCGCACGTCGATTGATCGCGGCTCCGCGCAAAAGCGCGAATACCAGTTGGCGGAATTGATCCGCGATGTGTTGATGACGCTACAGAATGTGTTGAAACATGCATCCGTCGAGGTTGAGGTGCATTGCACCGAACGGCTCAAGCTTTATGGCACGCCAGGATTATTGGAGCAGGTATTGACCAATTTGATCACCAACAGCGTCAGTCACGGCTTCGATGACGGCGCGCGCCCTGGGCGAATCGTCATCAAGGCCTGGCAAGCCGATGGGCGGTTGATGATCGACTATCGCGACAATGGTGTCGGCATGAGCGAGGAAGTAAGGCAAAGGGCTTTCGAACCTTTTTTTACCACGCGCAGGGGGACCGGCGGATCGGGTTTGGGACTTTATGTAACGTATAATATTGTTTCGCAGCAACTCGGTGGTAGCATTCAGATTATTTCCGTACCCAAAACAGGGGTTTGTTTTTACATCGAATGCCCTATCGAGAGAACACCTTAGTCAAGAATTCATGAAAATTATTCGAAATACGGGCGTGGTTACATCGGTTGACCCAAAGCCTAACGTTCCGCAAAGCCTCTCGCCAGAGTCGCGCTATTGCTGGAAAATTCTGATCGTCGATGACGAGCCCGATGTGCGTAAGTTGACGAGACTGAGTTTGCGCGACGTTAGCTTTGCCGATCGCACCTTGCAATTTCTCGAAGCCGGTTCCAGGGCCGAGGCCATTTCGGTGCTGGAAGGGCATCCCGATGTTGCCGTAGCCTTGGTCGATGTGGTGATGGAAAGCGAGGACGCCGGCCTGAAACTGGTCGAACATATTCGCCAACAATTGGGCAATGCGCTGATGCGTATCGTGATTCGCACCGGGCAGCCGGGCGTGGCGCCGGAACGCTATGTGATCGATCACTATGACATCGACGATTACAAGGATAAAACCGAACTCACCGCCTCCCGGCTTTACATGACGGTGCGCCTGGCCTTGAAAGCCTATCGCGATTTGCAGACCATCGATTTCAACCGCCTCGGGCTGGAGCGTATGCTGCAAGCGGCGCCCGAACTTTATCATCTGAATGACGCCCCGTTGTCGCAGTTTTTCAACGGCATGTTGACGCAGGTCATTGGCTTGTGCCGGCTGTCCGGCTCCAGTCATATGGGGTCGCTGGAAGGCGTCATTGCGGCGAAGGAGCAAAATGAATGGAAGGTTTGCGCATGCACCGACAGATTCGTCAAAAGCGCGCGCTTCAGTGAGATTCATCAACAATGCGTCAATAGCGTAATTCACGGCACGTTGCCCAGAGGTTTGCGTACCAATGCGGAAGTACTGCCGCTGACGATTTCCGGTGAGCCGGTGGGTTATATTTATATCGAGCCCATCGAAGGATTGTCGGACATCGACCGCAAGCTGATACAGATATTTGCCAGGCAGTGCTCCCAGGCCCTGGAAAACCACCGCTTGCACCAGTGCATATTGTCCTCGTTCGAGAGTGCTATCGATATGCTCGCGGAAATCGCCGAATACAAGGACAAGGCCACCGGGAGTCATGTCAACCGCCTTGATCAATATACCCGCGCAATCGCCATGGCCATGGGTGTCGATGAGGCCGAAGCGCGCCGTTACGGCAAAGCCAGCCGCTTGCATGACGTCGGCAAGGTCGGGGTGCCGGATCATATCTTGTCCAAGCCGGGCAAATTGACCGATGAGGAGTTCGAAATCATCAAGAAACATACTACCTTGGGTGCCAATATCCTTGGCCACGACGCGGCCTTCGAACTGGCGCGGCAAATCGCGTTGAGTCATCATGAGCGCTGGGACGGCAGCGGCTATCCCGAAGGCATACCGGCAAGGGAATTGCCGCTGGCCACTCGCATCGTCTCGGTGGCGGATGTCTTCGATGCGATGATCAGCTGGCGGCCTTACAAGCAGCCGTGGACGATTCGCGAGGCCAGGGATGTCATCGCCACCGGCGCCGGTACCCAGTTCGATCCCGATGTCGTGCGCGCGTTTTTACAGGTACTGGATAGCGGCGGATTCGACGACGTCATATCGCAGGCCGGTGAAATCGAGGAACCAATCTGATCCGCTTCGCGCCAGGGCGATCTTGCTATAATGGCGAATTTCATCATTCATCGGGTCGTACAAGATGGACGTCAAACACTACATGCAGCAACTGGGGCAACAAGCCCGGCAGGCCGGACGCGAGATCAGCAAGGCGGATAGCGGACGCAAGAATTTGGCATTATTGAAAATTGCCGAGGCGCTTTCCGCGAGTAGTGCCGAACTGGCCCGCGAAAATCAAAAAGATTTGCAGGCAGGCAAGGACAATGGACTGGATGCCGCGTCGCTGGATCGTCTTGAACTGACGCCGTCCCGCATCGAGGCCATGGTCGAGGGCTTGAATCAAGTCGCGGCCTTGCCGGATCCAGTCGGTGAAATCAGTCAGTTGAGCTATCGCCCCAGCGGCATTCAAGTGGGGCAGATGCGCGTACCCTTGGGCGTGATCGGCATCATTTACGAATCCAGACCCAATGTCACGATAGACGCGGCGGCCCTGTGTCTGAAAGCCGGCAACGCCTGTATCTTGCGCGGCGGTTCCGAATCGATTCATTCCAACCGCGCGATTGCCCAATGCATAGGCAAAGGTCTGGCCGAAGCCGGTTTGCCCCTGGCCGCGGTGCAAGTCGTCGAAACTACCGACCGGGCGGCCGTGGGCGAATTGATCACGATGAAGGACTATGTCGATGTGATCGTGCCGCGCGGCGGCAAGAGCCTGATCGAACGCATCAGCGCCGAAGCCACGATTCCGGTGATCAAGCATCTGGACGGCATCTGCCACGTCTATATCGACGGCAAGGCAGACATTGACAAGGCCGTGGCCATAGCGATGAACGCCAAGACTCACCGTTACGGGGTCTGCAATGCGATGGAAACCTTGTTGGTCGCCGAAAGCATCGCCGGGCAGGTGTTGCCGATTCTGGCGGAAAAATACGCCGAAAAAGGCGTGGAATTGCGCGGTTGCCTGAGAACCTGTTCCCTGGTCAAAAAAGCCGTGCGCGCGACTGAAGCAGATTGGCATACCGAATATCTGGCGCCGATTTTGTCGATCAAGATCGTCGCCGACATCGACGAGGCGATTGCGCATATCAACCAATACAGCTCCGCGCATACCGAAGCCATCGTCACCGAGGATTACACCCTGGCGCGCCGTTTTCTGCGCGAAGTCGATTCCAGCTCGGTGATGGTGAATGCCTCGACCCGCTTCGCCGACGGTTTCGAATACGGTTTGGGGGCCGAAATCGGCATCAGTACCGACAAGCTGCACGCGCGCGGCCCGGTCGGTTTGGAAGGTTTGACCTCGTTGAAATACATCGTGCTGGGCGACGGTCATATCCGGCAATAATGATCGGTGTTTACGGCGGCACCTTCAATCCGGTGCATTACGGTCATTTGCGCACGGCGCTGGAAGTCAAGGAGCTATTCGACCTGCAACAGCTGAGGTTGATACCATGCCGCCTGCCGCCGCATCGGCAACAGCCGGATGTCGATGGCGAAATGCGTCTGGGGATGCTGGAACTGGCCATCGCCGAAACACCAGGGGTGCAAACGGACCGGCGCGAGCTGGATCGCCAGGGCGCCTCTTACATGGTCGATACCTTGCAATCGTTACGCGCGGAAAATCCCGATGCCGGTCTGATATTGTTCATCGGTGTCGATGCCTTCGCCGGCCTGGAGTCCTGGCATCGATGGCGGCATTTGTTCGATTATGCCCATGTCGTCGTGATGACGCGTCCGGCTTGCGAGATGCCGGAGCTGTCCGAATTCTTGCGGCAACGCCTGACTGAAGACCGTGGCAGGCTGCATCAACGGACGGCGGGTTGTTTGTTTTTTCAAGCCGTTACCGCGCTGGACATTTCCGCGACCGCGATACGCGAGCTGATTAAAGCCGGTCGCAATCCGCAATTTTTACTGCCGGATGCCGTCATTGCCTATATCCGGCGGCATCATCTTTATCTTTCCTCGAATTAGGACATTGAATGCAATCAGAAGAATTATTGAAATTGGTCGAGAGCGTCCTCGACGATCGCAAGGCTCATCAAATCAAGGTACTGGACGTACGCAAAAAGAGCAGCTTTACCGACTACATGGTGGTGGCAACGGCTACGTCGGCGCGTCATGCGCAAGCGTTGTGCGAATACGTCGTTGAAAAGGTCAAGGAAAACGGCCTGCAGCCGATGGGTGTCGAAGGTCAACCGGGGTCGGATTGGGTGCTGCTGGACCTGGGTGATGTTGTCGTGCATGTGATGACCGGTCAGGCTCGCGAGTTTTATCAGTTGGAAAAGCTGTGGTCGGTGTCCGGCGATAAAGAGCAATAGCTTTTGTTTGCATGTTTCTTGCATCCTTTACCTCAAGAAACGACGGATGACGGAAATTTGTCGCAAGGGGATGATATGAAACATGTGATCGGGTTATGGCTGATGGTGGCGCTGCTGGTGCCAGCGGGTTGCGCCAGCACGAAAAATCGCGAAAACACCGCCCAAATACCCGCCGAAGGTAAGACGTTGCAGGCGGTTGGTTATGGTCAGTTCGAGGATGAGTCGCGCTCAAGTTTTAGCCGTAACTGGCAGTCCGTGGAGCAGGCCGCCAAATTGAATGCCTATCGGAGCTTGGCCGACCAACTGTATTACGAGCCACTGGGCGAAGGCAAGACCGTGGGCTCCCAGGTGGTGGCTCACGAGGTGTATCGGGTGTATTTCGATACGTATCTGAGGCAGGCGCGCGCTGCGGATTATCGCGCCGTCAAGGATAATTTGAAGACCACATTGCAGCTAAAACTGACGCCGCGCTTTTACCAGTGCATGAGTGGCGATCCGGTCCGGGCGCGGCAATGCATTCAGGAAGACGATAAATTGGCGTTTACCCGCCTGGGTTATAAAACCGCCACGACGAAAACCGTCAATCTGGCTTGCGGCATGATCGATTGTAGCGATCAATTTTCGGTCAAGGGTTTTTCCAAGAGCCGGAATGCCGCCGATGATTTGCTATTGGATATCGGCCTGTACGATGTGGAATGGACGGTCAATACCGGTGTTCGCATCCTGCTCAATTATTTGATAGTCAATGGGTTGGCTTATGGCTGGTAAACGTTGGCTGTTTTTGTTGTCGCTGGCCTTGTTGGCGGCGTGCGCCAGTGTGGATGACAAATCCATCGAGACGGTGGCTACAAGCAGGCGGCAAGCGACTTTGCACGGCAGCGCGCCGATTGTGGGCGGCGACCTCGAGGGCGCGCGGCGGGCCGCTATCGACAATGCGATCGCGCAAGCATCCGAGCAACTGCGGCGGGATAGGGCGGAGTCACTGTTGGCGGGGGACATCAAAGTCGTCGATGAGTGGCAGGAAGGAGGGGCTTTTCACGTTCAGGCGGTGGCTGTTTTGTCACGGCAAAAATCCTGCCAGGCGCCTTATAGAAAAAAAATTCTGGTAACGGCCTTTCCGGCCGTAAATACCGAGCAAATCAGCGGTACGGACAGCCAGGATCTGTATGGCGGAATTCCGCGCGAAATTGCCAACCGCTTGATGGAAAGCGGCGATTTCATTGCCCGCAACATGACCAAGACGTCTTTGTATGACCGGCCCGATCTGGCGCCTGAAATACCGCCTTCCGAATTTCACCGAGTCCCTGTGCTGCTGACACTGGCCAGGCAGCAAGATGTTCAATTGGTGTTGGCGGGCGTGATCCGTGATTTCAGGATAGAAGCGACCGAGTACGTGCGCGGTTCCGGCATATTGGCGGCGGTCAAGTCGGTGATGCGGGACTATATCGCGCGCCGCAGTATCGGCGTCGATGTCTATGTCTACGATGGTTTTACCGGGGCGTTGCTGTTCCAGCATCGTTACACGGACTCTATATTGGGTGATGTCAGTTTGCCGCAGGGATATACGGTAGGCAGCGAGCGTTTTGAATCGAGTCCGGCGGGACATAAAATCAGCGAAATCATTCAGCAGGCCAGTGAAGATATACAGCAATTGTTTGCCTGTCATCCTTTCTCTGCCCGCGTGGAGCGAGTTGGCGATAACCGGGTCGTGATTGCGGCTGGGGCGCAAGACGGGATCAGAGCGGGCGACAGGATGACGGTCTATTCCGCCGGCGATAGCGACACGGCCGGGATGGGTTTCACCCGTCCGATCGCCAGCATCGTGATATCCGAAGTAGGGCCATCCATGTCCGCCGGTCAGCTCGAAGACAGCATCAGTCCAGGCATGGTGCGGCCCGGTGATTGGGTGCGCACCATTTCGACGCCTTAAATCATCCAGCGCATCCGGCTCGAAACAGTTGCCTGCTTCACCGGTATTCCCGCCAATTGCCCGCAAAATGTACGTGCCTATCGGATGTCTTCTGGTGCTTGCGTTGCCAGCCGGACGGATGGAAATGTTGCTAGAATTGTCCTTACGTTGAATGCAACGCGGCGATGTCTCTGGCATTAAGGGCATAACAATAATAACGGGGCCTGGGAGCGGATATCATGATCAAAAGCAGTTTGTTTTTCTTGCTTCTGGGTTTATTGGCGTTGGGATTTTGGCTGAGCGCGGAATTCAAAGTCATCGTGGCCGGCGTCGCGGTGTTTCTGTTCGGCATGCTGTCCCTGCAAAGAGGTTTCAAGTTTTTCACCGGCGGCATGCTGGAACGCATCATGCGTAGCGCCACCAATAACGTCTTGAAACGCCTGTTGTTCGGTATCGTCACGACGACGTTGGTACAGTCCAGTTCCTTGGTGTCCGTCCTGGTCATCTCCTTCATCAGTGCCGGGTTGCTCGATCTGGCCGCCGGTATCGGCATCATTTATGGTGCCAACATCGGCACGACCACCGGAGCGTGGCTGGTGGCCGGTTTCGGGCTCAAGGTCGATATTTCCAACTACGCCATGCCGCTTCTGGCCTTTGGGGTTTTGCTGCAACTGACCAGGCCCAAGAGTTTTCAGGGCATGGGGCATATTTTGCTGGGATTGGGGTTTTTGTTTCTCGGCATTCAATACATGAAAGACGGCTTCGATGCCTTCAAGGAAAGCATCGATCTCAGTCAATATGCGATGACCGGCATGCGTGGCTTGTTGCTATATGTGCTGGTCGGCATCGTCGTGACCGTGATCATTCAGGCCAGCGGCGCGACCATGGTCCTGATCATCGCCGCCTTGGCCACCCATCAGATCAGCTATGAAAACGCCCTGGCCCTGGCCATAGGTTCCAACATCGGCACGACGATTACCGCCGTCATCGGGGCCTTCGGCGCCAACATCGGCGGCAAGCGCTTGGCCGGCGCCCACGTCTTGTTCAATGTGCTGACCGGTTTGTTGGCCATCCTGTTTTTACGGCAGTTCGTTTTTCTGGTTGACCTTTTGTGTCAGGGTCTCGATATCGCGAATGACAATTACACTTTGAAACTGGCCATGTTTCATACGCTGTTCAATTTGGTCGGTGTCATCATCATGTTACCTTTTTCCGATCTAATGGCCCGATTTCTGGAGAAAGTCATGCAGGAAAAGCGAACCGCGGTGGACTCTCCGCGTTTTTTGAACACCTCGGCCCTGCAGTTTCCCGATACGGCCGTCAAATCGGTACAGCATGAGACTCATCATTTGTATGAGAATGCCACGCATATCATGCTGAAGGCCATTGGCCTGCATAGGCGCGACGTCTATTCCGAACAGGATTTGAATGAAGTGATCATGAAATATCGCGCCATCAAGGACTATGACATCGACGAGGCCTATGAACGCAACGTCAAGGGTTTGTATAGCGCGATCATCGAATTTGTCAGCCAGGCCCGTTTCAGCTGGGAAATGAAACAGTCAGGCCGTCTTTACTGGCTGCGCGAAGCCAATCTGAAATTGGTCGAGGCAGTCAAGGATACCAAGCATTTACAGAAAAATCTGCTGAGGCACAGCGGCTCCTATAACCGTTATCTGGTCGACGAATATCAGCGCATACGCTATCAGATTGCGCTGGTGATTCGAGAATTACAGAAAATAAAGGATACCGTTGTCGTCAACGAATTGCCGCTCTTATCATTGGATACCCTGAAAGGGCGCATCAAGGAACAACGCCAGGCGGCGATCGAAACCATAGAAAATTTGATTCGGGAGCACAAAATCAGCGCGGAAGCGGGGACTTCATTGCTGAACGACAATGCTTATGTCTATGACATCCAGAAAAATCTGCTCAGCATGGCGGAAACCGTGTTTATCAACCATGCGACCGCGTCGGTGCAGGCCGAAAAAGAAATGGTGTTAACCGATCACGAAATGTTCGAAGTCATTCAATCCAAGGCGGCAATAGATCATGAATAAAATTGAATTGTTGAGTCGATTGCAGGATTTTTTCAATGCCGATGAGAAACAGAAAAAGAAAAAAGCCAGTGAAATCAGGGATGTGATCAGGAAATTACGAGCCAAGGAACGCAATATTCAAGACATGCTGGACAAATGCCAGGATGATGAGATGAAAAAGGCCTTGCAACTGGAGGTCAATATCATCAACGCCCAGATCGAAAAAGGCCTTTCGGTGTTAGAAAGTCTTTGATTTGCTTTCTTGTCATGGAGGCGGGCATAACAGTGAAAAACGCCTGCGCCAATCGGCAATCGCTATTGCGCTCCTGAGTTATGACTGGAGTGAAAAAGCTTCAGATTTTTCCTCTAAGGATTCGTGGTCCGAGAGAACCTTTATCCCATCCCTCGCCTGGATAAAGTCGGCGTGGGCGTGGCGCTTCCTTGCGATGAACCTAAAAACGGCAGTAAGTCCACGAAAATCACGTAAGAAATCATTGCGTTATGAAACTTATCGATTCACCTGTTCGGTGCGGCGCTTAGGTGTGATAACGGTTTGAAACTTTTCGTGATTTTCGTGTGTTTCGTGGACCAAATGATTTTTCTAGGATGAAGCATCACACCCACGCGGATAAAACCTGACGGATGTTTGGGTTAAACCTTCGGCATCGCGCGCAGTTTTTCGACGACCTTGTCGCCAAATTCCTGGGTATTGATCATTTTCACGCCGCTGCCCGGTTTGGACAAATCGGCGGTGGAGTAACCGTCGGCGAACACGCCTTGCATCGCCGCCCAGACGTTTTTGGCTTCTGCCGCCATGTCGAAGCTGTTTTCCAGCATCATGGCCACCGAGCCTATCATCGAATAGGGATTGGCGATGTTTTTGCCGGCGATGTCCGGCGCCGAGCCGTGTGACGGTTCGTAATAAGCTTTTTCAGGGCCTATGCAAGCCGAAGGCATCAAGCCCAGCGAACCCAGAATGCCGCCGCCTTGGTCGCTCAAGATGTCGCCGAACATGTTTTCCATGACCATCACGTCGAACTGGGTCGGTTTCAGGCACAGCGCGGTGGCGGCGGAGTCGACCAGATAGTTGACGACTTGCACGTCGGGGTATTCCTTGGCGACTTCTTCCATGACTTCGTTCCACAGCACGCTGGACTTCAGCACGTTGCTCTTGTGAATGTTGTGCAGCAACTTGCGGCGCTTTTGCGCCAGCTTAAAGGCTTCGTGCATGATGCGGCGGATTTGCTCTTCGTCGTATTCCAAGGTTTCCCGCACATAACGCAGGCCCTTGTCGTTGACACCCATTTCCTTTTCACCGAAATACAGGCCGCCGACCAGTTCGCGCACCATGATCAGGTCGATGCCGTCGCCGATGACTTCGGGTTTCAAAGGTGAAAAATGCGCCAGTGATTTAGGCAAAAAAACCGGACGGAAGTTGGCGTAAGTGTTGTAACGGCGACGCAGCGGCAGCAAGGCGCCACGCTCAGGTTGTTTGTCGACCGGGATTTTCTTGGATTCTTCGTGGCTCAAGCCTATCGTGCCTTTCAGGATGGCGTCGGCCTGGTCGCAGATGTCGATAGTCGCTTGCGGGAAGGCGTCACCGGTTTCGAAATAGGCGCAGGCGCCGAACAGCGCCGGCATCAATTCGAATTTGACGTCGTTGCGTTCTTCGATGACTTTCAAAACCTTGATGGCTTCTGCGGTGATTTCTGGGCCGATGCCGTCGCCGGCCAAGACTGCGATTTTGTAGTTTTTCATGTGGCAGATAATGGTTTGATAGATAAATTAAAAAATGGTACGCATTGCATACCAATTAAATTGAAAGGTACGCCCAGCGTACCCTACGGATTAGTGTTTGCCATCTCGTGCAGTTGTATGTTGATCAGCTTGATCGTGGCCAGCATCGCCGCGAATACCTGATTGACATGCACGCCGCGGGTTTTGCGCAACTCGTGGCCGCAGTCCCAGGTGATCACGCATTCGGTCAAGGCGTTGGTATTGCCGCCCTTGGGAATGCGGATTTCGAAATCGGCCAGTTTCGGCAGCGTGTAGTCGTATTTGACCAGCACCGTGCCGATCGCATCGATGAAGGCATCGAAGCCGCCGTTGCCGGCGCCGGTGGCTTGGTGTTTGTCGCCATTGACCTCGACGCGCAGACTGACCGTCGATTGCAAGTCCAAGCCGCTGTTCACCGAGCAGGCCAGCAATTTGATGTGCTGATAGCTCTTGCTCTCCAACACGTCGGCGATGATGAAGGGCAGATCGTCGGTGGTGATGGTCTGCTTGGAGTCGCCCAACGCGACGATGCGGGCCAGCACCTTTTTTTGGTCCTCTTCGGACAGTTCGACTTCCAGTTGTTCCAGGTTCTTTTTCAACGAAGCCTTGCCGCTCATTTTGCCCAGCGCATAGCTGCGGGTGCGGGAAAAGCGTTCCGGCCCCAGCTTGGTTTTGTATAAGCCGCCTTTCTGGTCGCCGTCGGCATGGATGCCGGCGGTTTGCGTGAACACGTCGGCGCCGACGATGGGCGCATTGTCGGCGATGCGCTTGCCGGAAAAATTCTCCACCATGTTGCTGATGCGCACCAGATGGCTTTCGTCGATGGCCAGTTCCATGTTCATCTTGTCGCGCAACACCACCGCCACTTCCGCCAGTGACGCATTGCCGGCGCGTTCGCCCAGACAATTGATGGTGCAATGCACCGCGCTGACCCCGGCCCGCACGGCCGCCATCACGTTGGCGGTGGCCAGGCCGTAATCGTTGTGCGGGTGAAAATCGAATTGCAGATTTGGGTAGCGCCCGCACATGTCGCTGAAGCTGGCGAACACCTCGTCCGGCGCCATGACGCCCAAGGTGTCCGGCAGCATGAAATGGCTGAGGGGCGCGTCTTTCAGGCGGTCGATCAGGCCGAACACATAATCGCGGCTGTCCTTATAACCATTGGACCAATCTTCCAGATAGATATTGATTTTCAGGCCTTGTTCGTGGGCGTAGCCTATGGTTTGCAACACGTCGGCGCAGTGCTGCTCCAGGGTTTTGCCCAGCTGTTCGCGGCAATGTTTCTCGCTGCCCTTGGCCAGCAAGTTAATCACTTGGCCGCCGGTGGATTTGATCCAATCGACGCTGCGGGTATGATCGACGAAACCAAGCACCTCGACGCGATCGCCGAAGCCTTCCTGCTGCGCCCATTGGTTGATGTTGCGGACGGCTTCCTTCTCGCCTTCCGATACCCGCGCGGATGCGACCTCGATCCGGTCCACCCGCAGATTTTGCAACAAAGCCTTGGCGATGCTGACTTTCTCTGTTGGGGTAAAGGCCACGCCTTGGGTTTGTTCACCATCGCGCAGCGTGGTGTCCATCAGCTGTATTCGTCTTGGATTTAACGACATGGTTTTCGCCTGTGTATTCGTGCGATTTGGCGTAGTGGCGGAATTCCGGCCTTACCCACGCATCATTTTGTTTTCTAACTGCTTAAAGGCAGGATCAAGCCTCGCGTAACCGGTTATTTTCGCCTAAATGGGCGGCCCTTGGCAATTTGCGGTTTTTATTCGGCATTTTAGGGTGACAAGAGCCCTGCAAAACTCATCGACCGCGGATTGGAAAGCGGCATTAGCCAAACTCGCTATAAGACTGCAATATTCGCTATTGTTACGGGGAGTGGCAGCGCAATTTGTTCTAAAGAACTTGGCGACACCGAATTCGACTGGCTCTTTGAGGCAGCCCTGGATAAACCTATAAAAATCATTTGGTCCACGAAACACACAAAAATCACGAACAGTTTCAAAAAGTTATTGCTCAAAAAGCCGACGCCTTGCGGGTAACTAAATCAAGTGACGTAACCATCTGTTTTATTTCGTGTCTTTCGTGCTTTTCGTGGACTACTGATGTTTTTAGGATAAAAACAACCTCTGGGTCAAGCTCAATGCATGCTCTTATGCGATGTTCGTGGTTATCCTTGGTCGTTTGCCTTGCCTGATTCCAGCATTTCCCTGGCATGCGCCAAGGTGTTTTCGGTGATTGTCACGCCACCCAGCATGCGGGCGACTTCCTGAACTCGTTCTTCGTCGCCGAGGCGTTTGACCGTGGAGGAGGTGACGGCCGCTTTCTGATTCTTGGCCACGAATAAATGTTGGTGGGCCTGGGCGGCGACTTGCGGCAAGTGGGTCACGCATAGCACTTGGCGATTTCTGCTCAAGCGGCGCAGTTTCTGGCCGACGATTTCGGCGATACCGCCGCCGATGCCGGAATCGACTTCGTCGAAGATCATCGTAGGCGTGGTCTTGTCGGTGCTGGTGGTCACCTGAATCGCTAGGCTGATCCTGGACAATTCGCCGCCGGAGGCGACCTTCGCCAGCGGTTTGGCCGGCAAGCCGGGATTGGTGCTGACCAGAAATTCTATGGCGTCGTTGCCGTTGCGTTGCGGCTCGGCTTGTTCGGCGAAATGGATCTCGACGATGAATTCGCCATGCGGCATGCCGAGTTCCTTGATGGTGTCGGATATGCGATGTTGCAATTCGGCGGCGGCTTGTCGGCGTCTGGTGGATAATGCCAGGGCCAGTTTTTGGTATTGTTTCAGCAGGCGCTCACAGTCTTTGCTCAGGCTCTCGATGCGTTCGCCGCTGTGGGTGATGTTATTCAGTTCCTCGCTCAGGCGCTTTGCTACGTTGGGTAATGCTTCCGGCTGTACTTTGTGTTTGCGACTCAAGGCTTGCACTACGCCGATCTGATTTTCCAATCTCTCCAATTCGTTGGGGTCGGCTTCCTGATTTTCCAGGAAACGGCGTAGTTGCTGCGAGGCTTCGTTGACTTGAATTTCGGCGCTGCCCAGCAATTCGCTGACTTCATTCAGCTCGTTGGCGTATTGGCATAATTCGCCGATCGCATGCTGGCAATGCCCCAGCATTTGCGCCACGGATTGCTGGTCGTTGTCGTACAGCAAATCGAGCTGTTGCTGGCCGACGCTCAAAATCTTGCCGAGATTGGCCAGTTTGTTATGGGCGTCGGTCAGAGCTTGATAATCGAAATTGTCCAGGTCCAGTTGTTTGAGCTCTTCCAGTTGATAGCCCAGCAATTCCTCGCGTTCGCTCTGATCGCTGCCGGCTTTCAATAATTGCTGCAAGGTCTTTTGCGTTTGTTTCCAGTCTTGGTAACAGGCATTGAGCTCATGCAACAAGGTCTGATTACCGGCGAATTCATCCAGCAGTTGACGCTGTTCCTCCCGATCCAGCAGGGTCAGGTGCGCATGCTGACCGTGAATTTCCACCAGCTGCCGGCTCAAGCCCTGCAAGGTTTGCAGGTTGACCGGGCGATTGTTGATGTAAGCCTTGGAGCGACCGTCCTCGCTGATGGTGCGGCGGATCAGGCAGTTATTCTCGTCGTCCAGTTCCTGCTCTATCAGCCATTGCTTAACCAACGGCGCCTTGCCGAGGTCGAATTCCAGGTTCACCTCGGCGCGTTTGCTATTGGGGCGCACATAACCGGAATCGGCGCGATCGCCCAAAGCCAGGCCCAGGGCAGTCAGCAGAATCGATTTGCCGGCGCCAGTTTCGCCGGTCAGTACCGACATGCCGGGTTCCAATTCCAGATCGAGGGCGTCGACGACGGCCAGGTCGATGATGTTCAGATTTAACAGCATAGTCAGGCGGTGTAACCGCTACTCCAGTTGAGTTTGCTTCTGAGGATATGGAAAAAATCGTGATCTTCGGGGTGCAAAATTTTAATGGTTTTGTCGGCTTTCCTGATGACGATTTTATCGCCGGTCAGCACGTCCGGTATCTCCAAGTGGTCGCAGGTGACTAGCGCGTTGATCTGCTTGGTCTGGCTGAAGCTAATGGTGATTTCGACATTGTCGTCGATGACCAACGGACGATTCGACAAGGTATGAGGATTCAGTGGCACCAATACCAAGGCATTCAGGGCGGGATGTAGAATCGGACCGCCCGCGGACAGCGAATAGGCGGTGGAGCCGGTTGGGGTCGCCACGATCAAGCCATCCGAGCGCTGGGTGTTCAAATAAACGCCGTCGATGCGGGTATCGATTTCTATCATGCTGGGCGTAACCCAGCGATGCACGACCACTTCATTGACCGCCGTTTGCTGGTGTATCACCTGACCGTCACGGACGATCGATGCCAGCAACAGCGGCCGGCTCTCGGTTTTATAGTGGCCGTCCAGAATTTGCTCCAGGCGGCTGGTCAGTTGTTGCGGTGAAATATCGACCAAAAAACCCAATCTGCCCAGATTCACGCCGACCAGGGGAATATCGAAATCGGCGGCGGCGCGGGCCGCGGCCAGAAAGGTGCCGTCGCCGCCCACGGCAATCATCAGATCGCAATGCTCGGGCAGGCGATCGATGTGCAGGCCCTTCACCTTGGCATTGGCGATGAATTCGGCGCTCTGGCTGTCCGCGAGAACTTCATGGCCGCGAGCGTGCAAAAAATCGCACAGCTCGGACAGTGTCGATGCATTGCCGGGATCGCCAAATTTGCCGAGGATGCCAATGCGGTGAAAGGGTGTGAGCATGGTTGAAATAAGTTAGGGTAAATGCGTCGGATTATACAAACAATTCAGGCCTGGGCGAGTAGGGAATCTAAAGGTTTGCTGGTTCGCCATGGACTTCATGCCGTGTTGGCCATCAGCGTAATGACTGCAGTCGATTTTTCCCGTGTTGACAAGGATTTATCTAGCTGATAGCTTTTGCTAGCACTCTAGTGTTTAGAGTGCTAGCTGTTATTATCAGGTGTCGGTGTGATAAAAAATCAGGATTTGAACGAAAGATCGCTTTATCTTTTAAAGACATTGGTCGAGCGTTACATACAGGACGGCCAGCCGGTCGGTTCCAGGGTGTTATCCAAAGATCCTAAGCTGAAACTAAGTCCGGCAACCATACGCAACGTCATGGCTGATCTGGAAGACATGGGCTTGATTCACTCGCCGCACACCTCGGCCGGACGAGTGCCGACAGTCAGTGGCTATCGTTTGTTCGTGAACAGCCTGCTGACCGTCAAGCCGCTGGAGTCGCAAGAGCTGGATCAGCTTCAAACCAGTTTGCTGGCCGAAAACGATGAACCCGCCGATGTGCTGAACAAGGCTTCCAAATTGTTGTCCGACGTCACCAAGATGGCCGGCGTCGTCACGTTGCCGCGTCGGGAATTGGTGGCGTTGCGGCATATCGAATTCCTGCCGATGTCCAACACCCGCGTGTTGGTGATTTTTGTCACCGACGGTCAGGAAGTCCACAATAAAATCATTCATACCGACAAACTCTATGGCCCGGCCGAATTGCAGCAAGCCGCCAATTATCTGAATAGCGTCTATGCTGGCCGGAGTTTGTCCAAAATTCGCGAACTGATTCTAAGCGACATGGAGCATGATCGTAATCAGGTC
Organism: Methylomonas rapida; assembly: GCF_024360925.2. Taxonomy (NCBI): domain Bacteria; kingdom Pseudomonadati; phylum Pseudomonadota; class Gammaproteobacteria; order Methylococcales; family Methylococcaceae; genus Methylomonas; species Methylomonas rapida. The sequence continues at coordinate 1,046,894 of NZ_CP113517.1, forward strand.
AATCAGGGCATGATCGATGCGATGACCATGGCGCAACTGACGTTTGCCGAAAAACCCAAGGATGATTATGTGTTGAGTGGCGAAACCAATCTGATGGGTTTTTCCGAGCTATCGGACATGGAGCGTTTGAAACAGTTGTTTGAAGCTTTCAGCCAGAAGCGCGGCATGATCCATTTGCTGGATCAGTGTTTGCAGGCGGAAGGCGTGCAGATTTTCATCGGCGAGGAATCTGGCTACCGGGCCTTCGATCATTGCAGCCTGGTGACTTCGTCCTATTCGATCAACGACGAAGTGGTCGGCGTGTTGGGCGTGATCGGGCCGACTCGCATGGCTTACGAAAAAGTGATTCCCTTCGTCGATGTCACGGCAAAATTATTGGGCGCGGCCTTGAATAGCAAATAAACGCCCCTATCGTTATACGGACCTGAAAATTACAACTTTGGAGTGAAACATGAGTCATCAGCAATCAAGCCACGAGCAGCAATCGGATAGTGAGTTAATCGCTGAAGTGCTTGAGCAAACCAGCGAGGCCTTTGCCGAGCAAGCCTCGGAGGAAAAAGAAACTACGGCAGCGACCGAAGCCGTCACTATCGAGGCTTTGCAGCAACAGCTCGAAGAGGCCAAGCAACAGGCGGCCGCGAATCTGGACAAAGCCATCCGCACCCTGGCGGAAATGGAAAATCTGAAAAAGCGCGTGCAAAAAGACCTGGAAGATGAACGCAAGTACGGGCTGGCCAAATTCGCCAAAGAATTGCTGAGCGTGATGGATAGTCTGGATCTGGGGATTCAGGCCGCCACTGGCGACAGTCCGGAAGTGGTCAAGCTGCGTGAAGGCAGCGAGCTGACTAAAAAACAATTCGAAACGGTTTTCGCCAAATTCAACATCGAAACCATCGATCCCACCGGACAGCCCTTTAACCCCGAATTGCATCAGGCCATGGTCATGCAGCCGAGTTCGACCATCGAACCGAATCACGTGATCACCGTGTTCCAGAAAGGTTACATCTTGAACGGTCGCTTGTTGCGTCCGGCCATGGTCGTGGTGGCCAAAGCGGAAGACAAACCGGCCGCCGACGGCACAAAAATTGATGAGCAGGCTTGAAATTAAAACAATCAACCGCATATCGCTAACAACTTTTTAACTTATCCCTATTCAAGTCTGGAGAAATTCAATGGCTAAAATGATCGGAATCGACCTGGGTACCACCAACTCGTGCGTGGCGGTACTGGAAAACGGTACTGCCCGCGTGATCGAAAACAGCGAAGGCGCGCGCACCACGCCGTCCATCATCGCGTTCACCGGCGACAACGAAGTCTTGGTCGGCCAGTCCGCCAAGCGCCAAGCAGTGACCAATCCCGAAAATACCTTGTTCGCGATCAAGCGTTTGATCGGCCGCCGCTTCAAGGAGGATGCGGTACAAAAAGACATCAAAATGGTGCCTTACAAAATCATGGAAGCCAACAACGGCGACGCCTGGGTAGAATGCCACGGCAAGAAAATGGCGCCGCCCGAAGTATCTTCTCGCGTGTTGATGAAACTGAAAAAAGACGCCGAAGCGTTTTTGGGCGAAGAAGTCACCGAAGCGGTCATCACCGTACCGGCTTACTTCAACGACTCGCAGCGTCAAGCCACCAAAGACGCCGGTCGTATCGCGGGTCTGGACGTCAAACGCATCATCAACGAACCGACCGCGGCGGCCTTGGCGTTTGGCATGGATAAACCCAAAGGCGATACCACCATCGCGGTTTACGACCTGGGCGGCGGTACCTTCGATATTTCCATCATCGAAATCGCCGAAATCGAAGGCGAGCACCAGTTCGAAGTATTGGCCACCAACGGCGACACCTTCCTGGGCGGTGAAGACTTCGACTTGCGCATCATCGATTTCCTGGCCGGCGAGTTCAAAAAAGACACCGGCATCGATTTGCACAACGACCCTTTGGCGCTGCAACGGCTGAAAGAAGCAGCGGAAAAAGCCAAAATCGAGCTGTCCTCTGCCGAGCAAACCGACATCAATCTGCCGTATATCACGGCCGATGCGTCAGGCCCTAAACATTTGAATGTCAAATTGACCCGCGCCAAGCTGGAATCGCTGGTCGACGATTTGATCGAGCGTACCAAAGGTCCTTGCCTGCAAGCGATCAAGGATGCTGGCGTGTCGACCTCGAAAATCAACGACGTGATCTTGGTCGGCGGTCAAACCCGCATGCCGAAAGTGCAAGCCTTCGTCAAAGAATTGTTCGGCAAGGAACCGCGCAAAGACGTCAACCCCGACGAAGCCGTGGCCTTGGGTGCGGCGATTCAAGCCGGCGTATTGGGCGGCGACGTCAAGGACGTATTGCTGCTGGACGTGACACCGCTATCTCTGGGTATCGAAACCCTGGGCGGCGTGATGACCAAGTTGATCGAGAAAAACACCACCATTCCGACCAATGCGTCGCAAGTGTTCTCGACCGCCGATGACAACCAAACTGCCGTCACCGTGCATGTACTGCAAGGCGAACGGGAAATGGCCTCCGGCAACAAGTCGTTGGGCCGTTTCGATTTGCAGGACATTCCACCGGCACCACGCGGCATTCCGCAAATCGAAGTCTCGTTCGACATCGACGCCAATGGTATCTTGAACGTCTCGGCCAAGGACAAAGCCACTGGCAAGAAACAATCCATCGTCATCAAAGCCTCCAGCGGTTTGTCGGATGACGAAGTCGAGCGCATGATCAAGGACGCCGAAGCGCATGCCGACGAAGACCGCAAATTGAAAGAACTGGTTTCGGCGCGTAATAGCGCGGAAGGCATGATTCACGCGACCGAAAAATCGCTGAAAGAACTGGGTGATCAAGTCTCGAGTGAGGAAAAATCAGCCATTGAAGCGGCGATTAAAGATTTGCAAGACGTTCTGAAAAAAGACGACAAGGACGCCATCGAAGCCAAAACCAACGCCTTGACTGAATTGTCCGGTAAACTGGCCGAACGCGTCTATGCGCAAAAGGGCGGCGCGGAAGCGGGTGCTGCCGGCGGTCATGAGCACGCGGCGGGCGGTCAACAGCAAGCCGAACCCGATCACGACGTGGTCGACGCCGAGTTCGAGGAAGTCAAGGACGACAAGAAGTAATTCCGTAGGGCGGATGGCGGAAGCCTTCCGCCTGCTGGATTTGCATACGGCGGAAGGCCTGGAGGCTTCCGCCTTACATGTTTTAAGAAGTTTTGTCGCTTCCATGCCGAGCATGGGAATGGTCTAAAAGTACATAAAAACCATAACGAAATGGCCGCAAAAGAAGATTTTTATAAACTGCTGGAAGTCGATAGAAACGCCAGTGAAGCCGAGATCAAGAAAAGCTATCGGCGCATGGCGATGAAATATCATCCTGATCGGAACAAGGATAATCCCGAGGACGCCGAGAAGAAATTCAAACAGATCAAGGAAGCCTACGAGGTTTTGTCCGATCCCAAAAAGCGTTCGGCCTACGACCAATTCGGTCATGCCGGCGTCGATCCATCCATGGGTGGTCGCGGCGGTTTCAGTGGCGCGGAAAGTTTCAGCGATATTTTCGGTGACGTATTCGGCGATATTTTCGGCGGTGGACGCCAGCAGCGCAGTAGCGTGCAGCGTGGCGCGGACTTGCGTTATAACCTGGAGTTGACGCTGGAAGAAGCCGTCGGCGGCACCGAGGCCACGGTCAAGGTGCCAGTGTTGGTGGCGTGCGGCGAGTGTAATGGTTCCGGGGCGAAAAAAGGTAGCAGCCCGGTGACTTGCTCGACCTGTCACGGTCATGGTCAGGTCCGCATGCAGCAAGGTTTCTTTTCGGTGCAGCAAACCTGTCCGACTTGCCGCGGTACCGGCAAGCAGATCAAGGACCCTTGCCCGAAATGCTACGGTCAGGGCCGCGTGCAGGAAACCAAAACCCTCAATGTCAAAGTCCCTGCGGGTGTCGATACCGGTGATCGGATTCGCCTGGCGGGCGAGGGCGAAGCCGGCATCAACGGCGGGCCGTCCGGAGATTTGTATGTGCAGGTGCAGGTCAAGGATCATCCGATTTTTACCCGCGACGGTGCCAATCTCTATTGCGAAGTGCCGATCAGTTTCCCGACCGCCTGTTTGGGTGGGGAACTGGAAGTGCCTACGCTCGATGGCAAAGTCAAATTGAAAATCCCTGCCGAAACGCAAACCGGCAAGCTGTTCCGCTTGCGCGGCAAGGGCGTGAAACCTGTGCGCGGCGGGGCGGTCGGCGATTTGTTGTGCCGGGTACAGATCGAAACTCCGGTGCGCCTGACCAAGGAGCAGCAGGCTTTGATCGAAAAGTTGCAGGAATCCTTGAGCGGTGGCGGAAAGCAACACAGTCCGCAAGAGCATAGTTTCATGGACGGCGTCAAAAGCTTTTTCGATAAATTGACAGGATAAATCATGGTGAACATTGCCTTGGTCGGTGTGTCCGGCCGCATGGGTTTATGCTTGATCAAGGCCGCTGCCTTGTCCGATCAAGCGGAATTGACGGTTGCGGTTTCTCGTGCCGAGAGTCTGGCGGTGGGCAAGGATGCCGGCGAGCTGGCGGGCATTTCGACCTTGGGTTTGCAGATAGGTAGCGATCTCGCTGCAGTAATCGATCAATTCGACGTGTTGATCGACTTTACCCGGCCTGACGCGTCGATGCATTACATCGAAATCTGTCGCCAAGCCGGCAAGAAAGTCGTGATCGGCACGACCGGCTACAGCGTCGCGCAAAAAGTCATGATAGCGGAAGCCGCCAAGGACATTCCCATCGTGCTGGCGCCCAATTTCAGTGTCGGCGTGAACTTGTCGCTGAAGCTGCTGGAAATGGCGGCCAAAGTCATGGGTGATTACACCGACATCGAGATCATCGAAGCGCATCACCGTCATAAGATCGATGCACCGTCCGGTACCGCGCTGCGCATGGGTGAAGTCGTGGCGAGCACGCTCGGACGCGATTTGAAGGACTGCGCGATTTACGGCCGCGAAGGTGAAACCGGCGCCCGCGACCGCAAAACCATCGGCTTTTCGACGATACGCGCCGGCGACATCGTCGGCGAGCATACGGTCATGTTTGCCGACGAAGGCGAACGGGTGGAAATCACTCATAAAGCCACCAGCCGGATGACATTCGCCAATGGCGCGGTGCGCGCGGCGATCTGGCTGGAAGACAAGGCACCTGGGCTTTATGATATGCAAGATGTACTGGGACTGAAAAATTGTTAATGACCAAATCGGCATAATTTCGTAAAATTAGCTCAGTTTTTATCACTCTGGAACGGGATCAGTCGTCAGGCTCATCCCGTTTTCTACATCTAAGGTGGCCAATCTTGAATAAACCTGCATTACTGGTATTGGAAGACGGTACGGAGTTTCACGGCATAGCGATCGGTGCCGATGGCTGTTCCGTGGGGGAAGTGGTTTTTAATACGGCACTGACCGGCTATCAAGAAATACTCAGCGATCCTTCCTATGCCCGCCAAATTGTCACATTGACCTATCCGCACATCGGTAACGTCGGCACGAATCCGGAAGATGATGAGTCAGTACGCGTGTTTGCCAGTGGTTTGGTGATACGTGACTTGCCGCTGCTGGCCAGTAGTTGGCGCAAGCAGCAAACCTTGCCGGACTATTTACGCCAGCACAACGTCGTCGCGATCGCGGACATCGATACCCGCAAATTGACGCGGATTTTGCGTGACAAAGGCGCCCAACGCGGTTGCATCATGGCGGGCGATGCCATCGACGTCGATTACGCCAAAAAAGCCATCGACGCCTTTCCGGGACTGCAAGGCATGGATCTGGCTAAAGAAGTCACTGCGGCAGAAGCCTATGAATGGACACAGGATGTCTGGCAATTGGGCAAGGGGCACGCCGAAGCGCCCAATTTGAAAAAACATGTGGTCGCCTACGATTTTGGCATCAAACGCAATATCTTGCGCTTGCTGGCGAATCGCGGCTGTAGAGTGACCGTGGTGCCGGCCAAAACGCCGGCCTCGGAGGTGTTGGCGATGAAGCCGGATGGCGTGTTTCTATCCAACGGTCCCGGCGATCCGGAGCCTTGTGATTATGCGATCGAAGCCATCAAGACCCTGTTGGAGCAAAAAATCCCCGTTTTCGGAATTTGCCTTGGGCATCAATTGCTGGCATTGGCCAGCGGCGCCAAGACCGAGAAGATGAAATTTGGCCACCATGGCGCCAATCATCCGGTGCAGGAATTGGCCAGCGGTCGGGTCATGATCAGCAGTCAGAACCACGGTTTTGCCGTGAATGCCGACAGCTTGCCGGCCAACCTGAAAGCCACTTACGTGTCGTTGTTCGACAGCAGTCTGCAAGGTATCGCCCGCACCGATTGTCCCGCCTTCAGCTTTCAAGGTCATCCCGAAGCCAGTCCAGGTCCGCACGATGTCGAAGCCTTGTTCGATGATTTTATCGACCTGATGAATCAGCCTCGTTCCGCTTAAGTTTTCCAAAGAGTGATATGCCAAAAAGAACCGACATAAAATCGATTTTACTGCTGGGCGCCGGCCCCATCGTCATCGGCCAGGCTTGCGAGTTTGATTACTCCGGCACGCAGGCTTGCAAAGCCCTGCGCGAAGAAGGCTATCGGGTGATTCTGGTCAACTCCAATCCCGCCACCATCATGACCGACCCCGAAATGGCCGATGCGATTTATATCGAGCCGATCGATTGGCAAACAGTTGAAAAAATCATCGAAAAGGAACGCCCCGACGCGGTTCTGCCGACCATGGGCGGTCAAACCGCTTTGAACTGTGCGCTGGCGCTGGATAAGCACGGCGTGCTGGAAAAATACGGCGTCGAAATGATAGGTGCCACCAAAGAAGCCATCAACAAGGCCGAAGATCGCGATTTGTTCAACCAGGCCATGCGCAAAATCGGCCTGGAAGTGGCGCGCTCCAAAGTGGCGCACAGCATGGAAGAGGCCTTCGCCGCGCAGGAAGAAGTCGGTTATCCGACCATCATCCGGCCGTCGTTCACGATGGGCGGCAGCGGCGGTGGTATCGCTTACAACCGCGAGGAATTCATCGAGATTTGCGAACGCGGCCTGTATCTGTCGCCGACCAACGAATTGTTGATCGAAGAGTCCGTTCTGGGCTGGAAAGAGTTCGAAATGGAAGTGGTGCGCGATCGGAAAGACAATTGCATCATCGTTTGCTCGATCGAAAACTTCGATCCGATGGGCGTGCATACCGGTGACTCGATAACCGTCGCGCCGGCACAAACCTTGACCGACAAGGAATATCAGATTCTGCGTAACGCCTCGTTAGCGGTGCTGCGCGAGATCGGCGTCGATACCGGCGGCTCGAACGTGCAGTTTGCTTTGAATCCGGAAAACGGCCGTCTGATCGTCATCGAAATGAACCCGAGGGTGTCACGTTCCTCGGCGCTGGCTTCTAAAGCTACGGGCTTCCCGATCGCCAAGGTCGCCGCCAAACTGGCCGTGGGCTATACGCTCGACGAACTGAAAAACGAAATTACCGGCGGCAAAACGCCGGCTTCGTTCGAGCCGACCATCGATTACGTCGTGACCAAGGTGCCGCGCTTTGCCTTCGAAAAATTCCCGCAGGCCAACGACAGGTTGACCACGCAGATGAAATCGGTCGGCGAGGTGATGGCGATTGGCCGCACGTTCCAGGAGTCGCTGCAAAAAGCCTTGCGGGGTCTGGAAATCGGCGTGGATGGGCTGGATGAAATCACCGATTTGAACGACGTCAATGCCGAAGACACAATCCTGCGCGAACTGCGTTATCCGGGCCCGCACCGGCTCTGGTATCTGGCCGATGCCTTTCGTGCCGGCTTGAGTTTTGACGAGATTCATCAGGCCTGCCGCATCGAACCGTGGTTTCTGGCCCAGGTCGAGGATTTGATCGCCACCGAAAAAACCTTGTCGACCAAAACGCTGGCGACCTTGGAGCCGGGCGAATTGCTGCGTCTGAAACGCAAAGGCTTTTCCGATCGGCGTCTGGCGAAACTGTTGGAAGCCAATGAATCCGAGGTGCGCAACGTGCGCCACAAAAAAGGCATACGCCCGGTTTACAAGCGCATCGATTCCTGCGCGGCGGAATTTGCTTCCGATACGGCCTATCTGTATTCGACGTATGAGCAGGAATGCGAAGCCAATCCATCCTCCAAAGAGAAGATCATCATTTTGGGCGGTGGCCCGAACCGTATCGGTCAAGGTATAGAATTTGACTACTGCTGCGTGCATGCGGCGTTGGCGCTGCGTGAAGACGGCTACGAAACCATCATGGTCAATTGCAACCCAGAAACCGTATCGACCGACTTCGATACGTCGGACAGATTGTATTTCGAGCCGTTGACGCTGGAAGACGTACTGGAAATCATCGAATTGGAAAAGCCCAAGGGCGTGATCGTGCAATACGGCGGGCAAACCCCGTTGAAGCTGGCGCGCGCCCTGGAAGCCGCCGGTGCGCCGATTATCGGCACTTCGCCGGATTCCATCGACTTGGCCGAGGATCGCGAACGTTTCCAGAAATTATTGGAACGCCTGAATCTGTTGCAACCGCCCAATGCTACCGCGCGTTCAGTCGAGCAGGCCGTCAATTCCGCCAAAGAATTGGGTTATCCCTTGGTCGTGCGGCCGTCCTACGTGTTGGGTGGACGGGCGATGGAGATCGTGTTCAACGAGGAAGGCTTGCGCCGTTATATGAAGGAAGCAGTCAGTGTTTCCAACGATTCTCCAGTGTTGCTGGACCGATTCCTCGACGATGCGGTGGAAATGGACGTCGATGCGATTTACGACGGCGAGACCGTGTTGATCGGCGGCTTGATGGAACACATCGAGCAGGCCGGCGTGCATTCCGGCGACTCGGCCTGCTCGATTCCGCCTTATGACTTGCCTGTGCATATTCAGGATCAATTGCGCGCCCAGGTCGCCAAAATGGCCGAAGCCTTGGGCGTGTGCGGCTTGATGAACACGCAGTTTGCGATTCAGGGCGAAACGATTTATGTGCTGGAGGTCAACCCGCGCGCATCGAGAACCGCGCCGTTCGTTTCCAAGGCTACCGGTTATCCGCTGGCCAAGATCGCTGCCCGCTGCATGGTCGGCAAGTCCCTGAAAGAGCAGGGCATTACCGAAGAACGCATCCCGGAATACTTCTCGGTCAAGGAGGCGGTATTCCCGTTCATCAAATTCCCCGGCGTCGATCCGCTGTTGGGGCCGGAAATGAAATCCACCGGCGAGGTGATGGGGGTTGGTAAAACGTTCGGTGAAGCCTTCGCCAAGTCGCAACGCGCTTCCGGGGTGGATTTGAGTCACAGCGGCAAGGTGCTGATCAGCATCCGTGACGCCGATAAGCCGAAATTGCCGGAATTGGCCAGAATGCTGATTGCCAAGAATTACGAGATCGTCGCTACTCGCGGTACCGCAAGGGTCTTGAAAGAAGCCGGCATTCCCTGTCAGGAAATCTTCAAGGTGAACGAAGGCCGGCCGAACACCGTGGACATGATCAAGAATGGGGAAATCCAGTTGATCGTCAACACCACCGAAGGCGTAAAAGCCGTGGCCGATTCGTTTACGATGCGCCGTGAAGCCTTGCAACGTAAAGTTACTTATTACACGACGATGGCCGGCGCCAGGGCAGCGTGTTATGCACTGGGCGAACTCGATGCCGGCGACGTGAATTGCCTGCAGGATTTACACAAGGCTTTTAATCCTTAAAATCGCAATTAATCCACGAAAAGCACGAAAGACACGAAATAAAACAGGCCGTTACGCCACGAGATTCAGTCACCTACCGGGTGTCAGCCTTTTTAAGCAATAACTTGCTGAAACTTTTCGTGTGTTTCGTGGAGTAAATTATTTTTCTAGGTTAATGGATGAATTTGATTCAATAGGGGAGTAGTAATGCAAAAATTTCCACTGACAGTGACGGGCGCCAACAAACTGCGCGCCGAACTGGAAGAACTGAAGACCGTGATCAGGCCTCGCATCATTCAGGCCATCGCCGAAGCCCGCGAACACGGTGATTTGAAGGAAAACGCCGAATACCATGCGGCCCGCGAGCAACAAAGTTTCGCGGAAGGCCGGATTGCCGAAATCGAAGGCAAGTTGGCCAATGCCAATATCATCGATGTGACCAAAACCGATGCCAATGGCAAGGTGGTATTCGGGGCGACCGTGAAAATCGAGGATCTGGATTCCGGCAAGGAAGTGACTTATCAGATCGTTGGCGAAGACGAGGCCAATATCAAGGAAGGACGTATTTCGGTGGGTTCGCCGATTGCGCGGGCGCTGATCGGCAAGGAAGAAGGCGATACCGTTATCGTTAAAGCGCCTGGTGGCGATATCGAGTACGAAATCATTGCGGTCGAGTATATTTAGCCAATAAAAAAGGGAGGTCTCTGCCTCCCTTTTTTCACTTCTTGGGATTTTTTCGATAAAGCACGGCGATTTGGCCAATGGACTGAACCAATTCTGCCCCGGTTTCCGAGCAGATTTGTTCTCGGATGACATTACGGTCATCTCTTTCGGCGCGAATTTTGACCTTGATCAGTTCATGGGCATCCAGTGCCAGATTGATCTCGTTGATTACCGCGGGCGTCAAGCCAGCTTGCCCAATCATCACCACGGGATTTAGCGGATGGGCTTGGGCCTTCAGCTTTTTCTTTTCGATAGGATTCACTCTGTTTCCTTAAACTTTAAAAACCGCACGATTTTACACCAATAGAAAAATGGCACGCACGAAAAGTAGTCACCAGTGGATGCAGGAGCATTTTCAGGACGAATATGTCAAAAAGGCCCAGGCGTTGGGCTACAGGTCGCGCGCGGTATTCAAGCTGATCGAAATCCAGGAGAAGGATAAAATCATTCGTCCAGGGATTAATATCGTCGATTTGGGCGCGGCTCCCGGTGGTTGGTCGGAATATGCGCGGAAGCTCGTCGGCAAAAACGACAAGATCGTGGCACTGGATTTGCTTGAGATCGAGCCGATTGCCGGCGTCGAATTTATTCAGGGTGATTTTAGGGAGGATGAGGTATTGGAAAAACTGTTTAAAGTGCTGGACGGTCAACCGGTGCACTTGTTATTGTCGGACATGGCACCCAATATCAGTGGAAATAGGGAAATGGATCAGCCCAGATCGATTTATCTGGGCGAGCTTGCGCTGGATGCTGCCCATCATATACTGGTCAGGGGCGGCACGTTTTTGATTAAAATGTTCCAGGGGGCTGGTTTTGACGAGTATCTGAATCAAGTCAAGCAAAATTTCACGAGTGTGGTGATCCGCAAGCCGAAAGCGTCGCGAGCGCGGAGCAACGAAGTGTATATTTTGGCAAAAGGTTTCAAATAGCTTGGTACACTTGGCATAGTCGAGCTATCGGGTATCGGTATTCCTGATACAATTGGTTGGTTTTTAAATAGTGGGCCGTTTTTGGCCGGAGCGCGTAAATTGAGCGACATGATGAAAAATTTAGTGTTGTGGGTTGTCATCGCAGTGGTGTTGATGGCGATATTCAACAATTTCGGTTCGAGATCGATTCGAAGCGACGCCACGTTGTCGTATTCGCAGCTGATCGATGCCGTGAAGGCAGGGCAGGTACAGCAGGTTGCGATTGCGGACAATACGGTCAGGGGGCGCATGCAATCGGGTGACAAGTTCAAGACCTACATGCCCAACGATCCGCATTTGATCGATGATTTGTTGGCCAATGGGGTTGAAATCGTCGTGCAGCCGCCGGAAGAACCTTCGATGCTGATGCAGATCTTTGTGTCGTTTGGGCCGATTTTATTGTTGATTGCGGTGTGGGTGTTCTTCATGCGGCAGATGCAAGGCGGGGGTGTCGGTGGCCGTGGCGGAGCAATGGGCTTTGGCAAGAGCAAGGCCAGGATGCTGGATCAGGATCAAAACAAGGTGACTTTCGCCGATGTGGCGGGCTGCGATGAAGCCAAGGAAGAAGTTCAGGAAATGGTGGATTTCTTGCGCGACCCGGCCAAATATCAAAAACTGGGCGGCAAAGTGCCTCGCGGCGCGTTGATGGTCGGTCCTCCGGGTACGGGTAAAACCTTGCTGGCACGGGCAATTGCCGGCGAGGCCAAGGTGCCGTTCTTCACGATTTCCGGTTCGGATTTCGTCGAGATGTTCGTCGGTGTCGGTGCCTCACGGGTGCGCGACATGTTCGAGCAAGCCAAGAAACATGCGCCTTGCATCATCTTCATCGATGAGATCGATGCGGTCGGCCGTTCGCGTGGCGCGGGTCTCGGCGGCGGTAACGACGAACGCGAACAAACCCTGAACCAGTTGCTGGTCGAAATGGACGGTTTCGAAGGTCACGAAGGCATCATCGTCATTGCCGCGACCAACCGTGCCGACGTTTTGGATAAAGCCCTATTGCGCCCCGGCCGTTTCGATAGACAAGTGGTGGTCGGTTTGCCTGATGTCAGGGGGCGTGAGCAAATTTTGAACGTGCATTTGAAAAAAGTGCCGGTCGCCGATGATGTCAAAGTCAAATACATCGCCCAAGGTACGCCAGGTTTCTCCGGCGCGGACTTGGCCAATCTGGTCAACGAAGCGGCCTTGTTCGCGGCGCGCTTCAACAAGCGCTTGGTCAGCATGGTCGATCTGGAAAAGGCCAAGGACAAACTGATCATGGGTGCGGAAAGACGCTCCATGGTGATGGACGAAAAAGAAAAGAAAATGACCGCCTATCACGAAGCCGGCCATGCCATCGTTGGTCGCCTGGTGCCCGAACACGATCCGGTTTACAAGGTCAGTATCATGCCGCGCGGTCGCGCGTTGGGCGTGACGATGTTCCTGCCCGAACGCGATCAATACAGTGCCAGCAAATGCAAGCTGGATAGCATGATTTCGAGTTTATATGGTGGTCGTATTGCCGAAGAATTGATTTTTGGCTGGGAACAAGTCTCCACCGGTGCTTCGAACGACATCGAGCGTGCCACCGAGCTGGCCCGTAACATGGTGACCAAATGGGGCTTGTCTCAACGCCTGGGGCCTTTGGCGTATAGCGAAGAAGAGGGCGAAATCTTCCTGGGTCGTTCGGTGACGCAACACAAGTCGGTCGCGGAAGAAACCGCGCATACCATCGATGAAGAAATTCGCTCCATCATCGACAAAAACTATGAGCGCGCGGAAAACATCCTGAAGGATAACATGGACATTCTGCACACCATGGCGGACGCGCTGATGAAATACGAAACCATCGATAAATATCAAATCGATGACTTGATGAACAGAAAACCAGTCAGAGAGCCCAAGGGCTGGGATGATACCCCGACTCCGCCTACCAGCGATAATGCGGAAGTGGAGCCTTGGGCGAAAGGTGGCAACGACCCATTGGTTGATGGCACAGCCGAACACGGTTGATGGGTGAATCATTGAGAAACAGAGAGACTTCGGTCTCTCTTTTTTTTGGAAAAAGGAAAGTAGATCTTTATGGCTAAAAAATATTTCGGTACTGATGGCATTCGTGGCAAGGTCGGCGAATATCCGATTACGCCTGATTTCATGCTCAAACTGGGTTGGGCGACCGGGCGTGTGTTCGCCAAGGAAGGCAATGGTTTTGTGTTGGTTGGCAAGGACACGCGCATATCGGGTTATATGTTCGAAGCCGCGCTGGAAGCCGGGCTTTCCGCCGCGGGCGTGGACACGCGCATGTTGGGACCCATGCCAACCCCCGGCATTGCCTATCTGACTCGGACACTGCGCGCCAAGGCCGGTATAGTCATCAGCGCGTCGCACAATCCTTATTACGATAATGGCATCAAATTCTTTTCGGTCAACGGCACCAAGTTGCCAGACGAATTGGAGCACCAGATCGAGAAATATATCGATATGCCGATGACCACGGTAGAGTCGGCCAAGCTTGGCAAGGTGAAGCGGGTTAGCGATGCGGCTGGTCGCTATATCGAGTTTTGTAAAGCCACTGTGCCGGCGCATCTCGACTTCAAAGGCATGCGCATCGTCATAGATTGTGCCCATGGGGCAACTTATCACATCGCGCCGCATGTATTCAGCGAAGTGGGTGCGGAAGTCGTGATGATCGGCGGTGAACCCGATGGTTTGAATATCAACGACGAATGCGGCGCCACCAAGCCAGAATATCTGGCGGCCAAGGTATTGGAATATCGTGCCGATTTGGGTATTGCGCTGGATGGTGACGGCGATAGGGTCATCATGGTGGACCATAAGGGTGAAATCGTCGATGGAGACGAGTTGATATACATCATTGCCAAATCCTTCCATGACAAAGGTAAATTATCCGGGCCAGTAGTTGGTACTTTGATGTCCAATCTGGGTATGGAGCATGCATTGAAAGCCTTGGGTATTCCATTGTTTCGCGCCAACGTCGGCGACCGTTATGTGATGGAATTGCTGATGGAGAAAAACGGCATGCTGGGCGGCGAAGGCTCGGGCCATATCATTTGTCTGGATAAAACTACCACCGGAGATGGCATTGTGGCTGCATTGCAGGTGCTGGCTGAAATGCGGCTTGCCGGCAAGAGTCTGCACGAACTGAAATCCGGTATGGAGAAGTATCCGCAAGTTTTGATCAATATCCGAACAGACAAGAAGGTCAAGCTCGATGAAATAGAGGGTGTCAAAAAAGCCGTGGAAGCGGTGGAGAAAAAGCTGGGTGACAAAGGGCGTGTCTTGTTGAGATCGTCCGGTACCGAACCGTTGGTGCGGGTCATGGTGGAAGGCGTCGACGCGGACGAGGTTGTTAGGTATGCCAACCAGTTGGCCAACGATGTCAAGAAAGCAATCGCGTCTTGAACTTGAACTCAGCAGGGTTTATCATAAGCGGCTTTATTTGGCTTGGAGTATGTGATGCGTCAACCTTTGATCATGGGAAACTGGAAAATGAACACCTCTAGGGAAGAGGGTGTGCAACTGGCTAAAGCCTTGGCCGAAGGCCTGGGTAGCGTAGCTCAGGAAGTTGCCGTTTGTGTTCCATTTGTCTATTTGTCGGATGTTAAAAACGCATTGGCGGGCTCACCCATTGCTGTAGGCGCGCAAAACGTGGCCGATCAGGCATCTGGCGCTTACACCGGCGAAGTGTCCGCAACCATGTTGGCGGATTGCGGCATTAAATATGCGCTGGTAGGCCACTCGGAAAGACGTTCTTATTACGGCGACACCAATCAAAGCGTAGCGAACCGTTTTTGCCAAGCGCTGAAACAAAACGTTATCCCCGTGTTGTGCGTCGGTGAAACCCTGGATGAGCGTGAGCAAAACAGAACATTTCAAGTTGTCGACGAACAGTTGGACGCGGTCATCGATGCCGCTGGCATCGAAGCCTTTGGCAAAGCCGTGATTGCTTATGAGCCCGTTTGGGCGATTGGTACGGGCAAAACCGCAACCGACGAACAAGCACAAGAAGTTCATCAGTACATCCGTCAGCGCATTGCTGAAAGAAGCGCAGCCGTTGCCGAAAAAGTGCAAATTTTGTACGGCGGTAGCGTAAAACCCGATAACGCCAAAGGCCTGTTCGCGATGCCAGACATCGACGGCGGCCTAGTCGGCGGCGCTTCGCTGGATGCAAAAGGCTTCCTGCAGATTTGTCATTCAGTTTAGTATTTTTTGCTTTAGGATCAATATGCTGTATCAAATTATTATTGTTATACACATCCTGTTAGGAATTGGGATTATCGGTCTGATTCTGATGCAGCAGGGTAAGGGCGCCGATGCGGGCGCGGCTTTCGGTAGCGGCGCATCGGGTTCTGTCTTTGGTGCCCAAGGTTCGGCGTCGTTTCTGTCGAGATCGACAGCTATATTCGCCACCTTGTTCTTTATCACCAGCCTGGGGCTTGCCTTCTTGAGCGGTTATCAAGGCAAGAAAACCGACATCATTTTGGACACTCCGGCAGCGGAGCCAAAAGTTTCCGACGTGCCGTTGTCTCAGAAAGCGGGTGATGATTCCGTGCCGGTGGTGAAATTGCCCGAAGCGCCAGCGATCAAAGAAGTGGAACCTTCAGTTCCCGCTAAAGCGCAATAAAAAAATAAAGCCGACGTGGTGAAATTGGTAGACACGCCATCTTGAGGGGGTGGTGACGCAAGTCGTGCCGGTTCAAGTCCGGCCGTCGGTACCATATATGGGGTTAAAGAAGCCCAAAGAAGTACAAAAACCCGCAAACCGTAAGGCTTGGCGGGTTTTTTTGTGTCCGAAGCGGTGCATTGAAATCTAAGGAAATACAGCAAAATTTGTTGTACTGAGAGTTGTACTGGTAAATTATTGTTATCTCAGTACAACATTCGGTGCAACAACATGGCTATCAATATCAATAAAGACGCGGTTTACAGGGCAGCCAAACCACAGAATAAGGACTACAAAATTAGCGATGGTGGCGGACTGTCACTACTTGTTAAAACTGATGGAACAAAACGTTGGCTTTTTTATTACCGGTTTAATGGTAAGCAAAACACATTCGGGCTTGGCATCTATCCCAATACCACTTTGGAAAATGCCAGACGACAATCGGAAGAAGCGCGGAAACAAGTTGCTGATGGTATCAACCCAGCGGAAATTCGCAGCGCTGTTAAAAAGGCTAAACAAATTTCCAAGTTGAACGAAGAACGAATTGAAGAAGGTTTGCCGATCTTGGGTAGTTTTGCAGATGTTACTCGGAAATGGCTGGATTCTATTTCGCATCTGACAAGCGCCACAACACACAAAAAGAAAACTAGCAGAATCGAGCGTTTAGCGTTCCCGTTATTGGGCGATAAGTCGATCAAGGAAATAAAATCTGCAGATGTGCTGGCAGTCTTAAAGCCTATGATCGACAAGCAGCAACTTGAAACGGCGCATCGATTACATGCGGAAATCAGTTCGATATTTGCTTATGCCATTGTGCATAATTTCACCGAATACGATCCAGCGCAACCCGTAGCCAAGCAGATTCCGGCGCAAAAGGTAAAACACCGGGCAGCCATTATCGATCCTAAACAGGTAGCGCAGCTTTTGCGGGATATCAGCAACTATCAAGGGACGTTTGTGGTGCAATCGGCTTTTAGATTATCGCCATTGTTGTTTCAACGACCTGGCGAAATTCGGCAAATGCTTTGGTCAGATGTCGATTTGGTTTCTCGCGAATGGCGACCCTACATTAGCAAAACCGATTTTCATCATATTGTGCCTTTATCGACGCAAGCCATAGCTATTCTGGAAGCAATTCAGCCTTTTACCGGTGGCGGGCAATATGTGTTTCCGTCAAGCCGTGGTGATGGGCGGCCAATGTCTGATAACACTATCCGCACGGCGCTTAAATCGCTTGGTTACGATTCGGACGTAATGACCGCGCACGGATTCAGAACCACGGCCTCAACCTTACTTAATGAACATGGTTGGTCACCGGATGCGATTGAGCGGCAATTGGCCCACGCGCCACGCGATCAAGTACGGGCGGCCTACAACCGGGCACAATATTTGGACGAAAGGCGTCGGATGATGCAAGCCTGGGCTGATTACCTGGATAGCCTCAAGGCAGGGGCGCAAGTGATACCTATTAGCAGGACAGTGCAGTGACATAAGCTATTCAATAGAAAAGCCATGCAAATACGCTAAGTGAAGGGAAGTGTGTATCACTCAAGCCTTGGGAGTTTTCTGGCCATCTACTTTGATTCTATCTCTCGTGTATCCACTGAAAAATATTAGACTTGGTTTGCCAGGTTGTGAGCGCTGGACTATAGTTCCGGGTTTTTGCTGTATTGGTTAAGTTTCGCTGGAATGTAGCGATCGGATTTTTGGAGTAAATATGGAATCAACATCTCAAGCGAATGAAAACAATGGCGAGAGTACAAGCATCAGCTTAAGTGAGCTTGTCATTGATGGATTGAATTGTTCCTGGCAAACCTAACAGCCGCTTGCAGCAATATCGGCTGTCGGATCAGGGCCGGAAATTTGCGTTAGACTGAGGTTTTAACCATGACATTAGACAGCGCTGAAAAACGCCAAGGTTGCCGTAAAAATTAGACAAGCAACAGTGAAGGAGCGAGACATTTGTATCTATTTGGCTTATCGATATTTGTCTGATACGCCAGCAATGCTGGCACTTGCCTTCCAGCTTTTCACGGCTTCCGTGCTTTCATGGCTCAATCAAACCTTATCTTGTTGTCGGTGGCCTTGTTGAAGACAGTGCCGAGTACGTTGGTGTCTTTTAGCAGTTCGGCGGCATGTTTCAATTCGTCGGTTTTGGTATGGCCTTCTTCGATGACCAGCAGCACGCAATCGACGTAAGGCGAAAAGCCCAGGGTGTCGTCGTGCGACAAGATGGGCGGCATGTCGAAAATGATGATGCGCGAGGGGTAACGGCTTTTTAATTCGCCGACCAGGCGTACCATTTTGGGCGAGCGCAGCATTTCCGTCGAGTTCAGCATGGGTTTACCGGTGGGCAGTATCACCAGACGATCGATGCCCGGATTGATCAGCATCGTGCTGATTTCGGTGTCGCGCAGCAGATAATCGCTCAAGCCGACTTCGGCCTTGATGCCGAACAATTGGCTGATGGCGGGGTTTTGGAAATTGGCGTCGACCAGTAGCGCGGTTCTGTCCAGTTCCATCGCGATGCTGATGGCCAGATTGGCGGCGGTCAGGCTGTTGCCGCTTTGCGTGCTGGTGCTGGTGATCGCTAGGGTTTTCCATTCCATCGCATCCATGGTTTGCAGGCAGCGGGTCCGCAGCATGCGGTAGGATTCCAGCCATTTGCCGGCGGGGAAGGCCGAAATGATGCGGTTTCTTTTTAACAGATCCTTGTCCGGCGTATGTACCCTGGTCTGGCTATAGGCGATATTGATGCCATCGCTATTGGCATCGACGTCGGTCGAAGGTTGTTGGCTTTTATCTGCAAGGGTTTGAATCGAATTCATGGCTAATCTCGGTCAATTATAGGGTGCCAGTCACGCGGAGCAGTTTGTACCAAAACACGTCCAGCGGCATGATGACGAAATGGAATACGGTCACGGCGATAATGCCCGCGATCGACAGGCCCATTAGCAACAACAGGCGGCGCCGTTTCAGGGCCAGGTTCTCTTGCTGGCTCTCCAGATAGGGGATGGTTGCCAGTGGCGCCACGCCCAAAATATTGGCGATGGTTTTTTCGCTGTGTATCGTGGAGTCCATCATTTCCGCCAACGCCACCGAGCCGAAGCCGCCGGCGATCGCCAGCACAAAACCCAGGAACAGGATGGCGATTCGATTCGGACTGACGGGTTCCAGAGGCTCTTGGGGCGGGTCGATCAAGGTGAAGCGTTCGCCTTTTTTCTCGACTTCCAGTTGCTGGGAAATCTGCGCTTCCATTTCGCGCGCGCTAACTTCCTGATAGCGTTGGTTGGTGTTGTTCAGTTCCTGCACCAGATCCATGTAGTCTTTTTCGACCAGCGGCGCCTGCATCAGATTGCGGCGTAGTTCCTCGATTTTCTTTTTGATCTGCTCGCGGGTGAAGGCCAGTGATTTCAGGTCGGCGTTGGCGGCTTCCAGTTGCGATTTCAGCGTGATATAGGCCGGGTTGTCCGGTTCCAGGCTGCTGTTGGCGTATTCGCTTTGCCGGGATTCGACCATGGCTTGCTGCAAGGAAGAAACCTGCCGCTGCAGTTTGACGACATCGGGATGTTTTTCCGAGTATTGTTTCAGCAATACCGCCAGTTCGGCTTTTTTCTCGGTCAATTCGGCGTTCAGCTTGTTAAGGTCGGTATTCGAGCCGATTTCCTTTTGCAGGGATTCGATTTCCTTTTTGACCTTGAGCACATCGGGATGATTGTCGGAATAGCGGGCCAGCAGCGACGGGTATTGCGATTGCAATTCCTTCAGGCGGTCTTTCATGTCGAATACCCGGTTGCCGACGGCATTGGTGGCCAGTGCGTTGGGATCGATCTGGGCCAGTTGGCCTTCCAGATAAAATCGTCTTTCTTGCGCGGAGCGTTCTTGGCTATCCAGGCTCAGCAACTGGTTGTTCAGCGAGGTCAATTCCTGCTGATTCAACTGATTGGCTTCCGGCAGTTGATGCAGATTTTTTTCCTTGAACTCGGCCAGCGTGGTTTGCAATTGCTGGATCTTGTCTTTCAGGCGGCGGGCTTCCTCGCTGAGGAACATCGCCGCGTTTTCGGCCGATTGGGTTCTGGATTTGATGTTTTCCTTCAAAAACAAAGAGGTCAGTTCGTTGGTGACTCTTTGCGCCAGGGCAGGGGATTCGTCATCGAACGCCAGCGAGAAAGCGATGGTGGCCTTGGTCGGCGCGCCGCTGCGCGGGTCGATCACGTCGGCGCTGATGGTTTCTACCTTGATGCTTTTGCGCATCTTTTCCAGAATTTTTTCCTCGGTTTCGGTTTTGCGATCATCTGCGTACAGGTCGTATTTTTTGATGATGTCGACCAGATTTGAGCGCGACATAATGCGCTGGCTGATGATCTGTATGCGCTGGTCGGCAAAGGTCGTCACGGTGGATTTGACCAGTTCCGACGGAATTTCCTGTTCTTCGATCAGGATGGTGGCCGATGAGCGGTAAACGGACGGCAAGACCACCGCTAGGATGACGCTGAGCAGGGCGATGACAATAAACGGAATGATCAGGAATTTGCGGCGTATCTTGACTATCTTCAGATAATCCTTGATGTCGGGTGTTTGATTTTCCACGTTATTTCACCTGCCGATTGATTTGTGGTTGATAAGAAAATGTGAGCTGTAGGTTGTTGCTGATGGCCGAATCATCCAGGAAATCATAATCCTGTTGGCGATAGGAATAGGATAATTCCAAGTTGATGTCCGGCGTCCAGCGCCAGCGGATGTTGGGTGTGACCGACAGGTAAGTCCTGTCATTGCTGGCACGGCCCCTGTTGAAAGTCGATGTCGATTCGGATTGCAGGTAGCTGGCGTTGATGCCGGCGCTCCAGCGCTCGCTGAGGTTATAGCGCAGGTTGCCCGCAAAGGTGGTCGATTGTTGCTGGTTGCCGGAGCTGGAGGGATTGAGCTGTTGCCCGGCGCTGAGGGAAATATCGCCCCATTCGGTTTTTCGGTTTAAGTTAGCCGAGAAGACATGGCCGCTGGCGCTGCTGGTGTCGTTGAATTCCTGCGAGGAACCGGTGAAAAACGCCGGGTCATAGCTTACCGTTTGGCTATAGCGGGTTTTGTTCTCCGTATCCCGCATACCGGCTGACAGCGAAACCTGGGTTTGCTCGTCGAACAGGTATTGCAGGCCGGCTTGATAAAACCATGTGGTCGAGTTCTGCTCGTAAATGGTGGCAACGTTTTGTTCCAGCGGAATGCCGAAAAAGTTGAATCTGGTATTGGTCGATGAGTCGCTCGAGGAATTGAACTCGGAATAAGCCCCCGTCAGGTTGAAACTCAAACGTTCGGAATAGGTATGGATGAAGGTCGCCGTAAACTGTTGATTGTCGTAGTCCGAATAGCCGAGGTTGTCCGCCAGCGCCGGGGTGCGGTCAAAGGTCACGTCGACGTAGTTATAGCCCAGTTGCAAGGCGTTGCGTTCCGTGAAGTTATAGGTGAAACCGGGCGAGATCGAGCGCGTCGTGCGTGGAACCTGGACTTGCAGGTTGCCCGAGCCGTCCAGGTCCAATTGGGTGTTGATGGACGATTGTTCGGCGTATTGCGCAGCCAGATCGGTCTTGAAGCGCTCGCCGTTGAATTGATGGTTGATGTTGCCGATTTTCTCGGAAAAGTCCAATTCGGAATCGCCGTGGTAAATCAGCTCGTTCCATTTGAAATTGGTTCTCAAGCTTTGATTCTCGGCCAAATAGCCCAGCAACACGCCGGGCGACAGCGTCGTGATCAGATTGTCGCGCGTTGGGGTGATCTGCATGCGCAGGTTGTCGGTGTATCGCTCGCTCGCACTGAAATCCGGTTCGAACAGCCATTCCAGCGCCTGGCTGTTATGGCTAAACAATACCATCACTGGCAGTAAAAACTCCGTTTTGATCTTCATAGAGGGTAAGCTCTATTAAGGTACCGTAATGGTGTCTCCGGGCTCCAGCAGGATGTTTTGTTCGAGATCCTCGCCTTCGATGACGTTGCTGTAATCGAACGGGAATACCTTGATTTCGTTGCCAACGCGGCGCTGAATGCTGATGCTGCTTTCCTTGGCAAATACCGTCAGGCCGCCCGCCAAACTCAAGGCTTGCAATACGTCTATGCGCCTGCCGGCAAATACTTGCCCCGGTTTGTTGACCTTGCCGATGACGAAAATGGCATTGCCTTGGTTGTTTAACAGCTTGACGCTTACGGAGGGATCGGCGATGTAGTCGGCCAGTTTTACCGTCAACAGTTCCTTGAGATCGTTGATGGTGCGGCCGGCGGCGGTAATCGTGCCTATCAGCGGATAGACGATATTGCCGTCGGGGCCAATCAGGAATTGCTGTTGTTGCAAGCCTTCCTCTTTCCAGACCGTGATTTCCAGGCCGTCGCCTGGGGATAGCAGGTAGGTGGCCAGGTTTTCCGGGTCTTTCAGTATGACGACTTCCGGTGCCGGCTGGGGTTGAGCGGGAGAAACTTCGGATTCGGCCAGGGCCAGGTTGCTAACTAAACATGAAGCAAAAAAAAGATTAATCAGCTGTTTCAAAACGTATTCCTTTTAAATGTTGATCTGTTATCCGTACTGTCTTTACAGGATAACAATGAGAAATCCCTGGTGTAAAGATGAAATGTAAGCCTAATCTCAAGGTATCGGCAGGCGTGCCAAGCGGAAAAAACCGAAGCTTTTCACCCCAGAATCAACCCCGGAGCGCAATGGCTTTGGTTATTGCTTCACCGGCCGATCCTTTTGTTGGGTTGACTTGGTTTAGGATGTGATTATATGCCACCAAGCTTTATAATCAAAAAATTTTAGGAGTAACTCTATGATGCTAAATGATTTTATCGAACGCGTTAAAGCCGGTCAGGCCGTTGATTTTCAAGACACCATGGCGGTGATTGCCGCGCATTACGACTATCAGCCCGCCGAATTCAGCAATGGTATTGAGGAGCCCTTGTTGAATGAAGCCGGTCGCAACGAAGGTTCCTGCAAGATTTTTGCGTTCGCCCAGTTGCACGGGCTGGATCAAGCCCAAACCTTGACCTTGTTCGGCGATTATTACCGCAAGGATGTACTGGAAAATCCAGCTGGTAGCGATCATCAAAACATCCGTCATTTCATGCGTGACGGCTGGGCCGGCATACACTTCGAATCCGCGGCCTTGACGGCCAAGCATGCCGCTTGATGCGTTGATCGTCGGCCAGGGTTTGGCCGGCAGTTTGCTGGCGTGGGAATTGATGCGCCAGCAATTTAGCGTCATGGTCGTCGATAACGGTATCGAGAATGCCTCGCAGGTAGCGGCCGGTCTGGTCAATCCGGTGACCGGCCAGCGTCTGGCCAAAAGTGTCGATGTCGATACCTTGCTGCCGGCGGCGTTGGCTTGTTATCGGCAATTGGCCGAGCAATTCGGGCAGGAATTCTTCGTGGCGTTGCCGATGCTGCGGATTCTGCAAAACGCGCGCGAGCAGCGGGTCGCCGCGCAACGGCTGCAGGATGTCGCCTATCAGGCGTGGCTGCGGTGGCATGCGGACCCGGTTGCGGGTTTGAATAGTCCCTTCGGCTTATTGGCGCAACAAAATACCGGCTATCTGCGTACTCGTCCCTTGCTGGAAGCATTGCGCAAGTTTTTGATCGAGCATGACAGTTATCGGCAGGCGCGATTCGATTACGCCGAACTCGAATTACAGCCGGTTCTGGGTTGGCGGGATTTGCGGCCCAAGCATGTCGTGTTTTGCGAAGGCCACCGGGCGCTCGATAATCCCTGGTTTGGCCAGTTGCCATTTCAGCCGGCCAAGGGCGAGATTCTCGGTTGCCGCGCAGAGATACCGTGTCGGCAATGGCTATGGAATTTTGGTTACTGGCTGATTCCGCAAGGCCAGGGAGAGTTTCGGCTTGGGGCGACCTTTGAGCCCGGTAAAATCGACACCCTGCCAAGCAAGGAGGCCAGGGTGGTTCTGTTGCGGGCGCTAGCAGAGGTTTGCCCTGCTTTGCGCTCGGTCGAGGTGGCCAGTCATCAAGCCGGCGTGCGTCCGGCGACGCTGGACAAACGGCCTTTCGTCGGTCCTCACCCTCGTTATGCACATTTACACATATTCAACGGTTTCGGCGCCAAAGGCAGTTTGGCCATCCCCTGGCATGCCCGCCGTTTTGCCGACACGCTGAAAGCACAAACACCATTGCCACTTCACAGCCATGTCCAACGCTATGACGAAACGTATTTCCCTGGCTGAGATCGCTCACGACAACGTACGAGAGCATTTGCGCGTCGGCGATACCGCAATAGACGCGACCGTGGGCAATGGCCATGACACAATGTTTTTG
This sequence comes from Methylomonas rapida, assembly GCF_024360925.2. Lineage (NCBI taxonomy): Bacteria > Pseudomonadati > Pseudomonadota > Gammaproteobacteria > Methylococcales > Methylococcaceae > Methylomonas > Methylomonas rapida. Next base: position 1,071,219 of record NZ_CP113517.1, read on the forward strand.
GCGCAATGCGTTGGCGAATCGGGGCATGTCCATGGTTTTGACATTCAAGCCCAGGCGTTGCATAAAACCCGGCAACGCCTGCAGGCGGAAGGCTTGCAGGATCGCGTCAGCTTGCATCTGGCGAGTCATGCGGAAATGGCGTTGCGGGTGTCGCAGGCTTGCAGGGGGCGTATCCAAGCGATCATGTTCAATCTGGGCTATTTGCCCGGCGCGGACAAAAGTCTCATCACCCAGCCCGATAGCACGTTGCCGGCTTTGCAGGCGGCGTGCGGCCTGCTGGTCCCGCAAGGCATCATCACCGTGATGGCGTATCCGGGGCATGCCGGCGGTGACGAAGAGACGATGTTGGTCGAGCAATGGCTTGGCCAGCTCGAAAGCGAGCGTTATCAGGTCGGAACGATTTTCAGCGCTCATCACCAAGCCAGCGCGCCGCGACTTTTTGTGATTCGAAAATGGGACTGATCTGATATGATGCGCAGTTTTTTCAGCACAAGTCAGGCATCATGTCAGAATTCAAAAACGTCAACATCGTCAAATTAGCCAACGTGTATTTCGACGGCAAAGTCAACAGCCGCACCATCATCTTCGCCGACGGCAGCAAAAAAACCCTGGGCTTCATGCAGCCGGGCGAATATACCTTCAATACGTCCGAGCCTGAATTGATGGAAATTTTGGCCGGCGAATTGGAAGTGCAATTGCCGGGTACCGACTGGCAGACGGTTCAGGGCGGCGAGTCGTTCAATGTGCCGGCTAATTCAGCATTCACAATGAAAGTCAAAACCGCGAGTGATTATTGCTGCTCGTTCTTGAGATAGGCGCGGCATGCAAAAGGTAGCGATTTTTGCCGACGTGCAAAATATCTATTACACCTGTCGGCATCGCTACCAAAGACATTTCAACTACGGTGCCTTCTGGCAGCGGGCGACCGCGAATCGGCAGATCGTCGCGGCATTCGCCTATGCGATAGACCGCGGCGACAGCAAGCAGCGCGGTTTTCAGCAAATTCTCAAGGACATCGGTTTCCAGGTCAAACTCAAGCCCTATATCCAGCGCAGCGATGGTTCGGCAAAGGGCGATTGGGACGTCGGTATTACCCTGGATGTACTGGAGATGGCGGAGCAGGTCGATGTGGTGATCTTGTTGTCCGGCGATGGCGATTTTCAGTTGTTGCTGCAAAAAGCCCGCGATCGTTATCGGGTGGAGTCGGAAGTCTACGGTGTGCAGGCTTTGACCGCGCAGGGCTTGATTCAGGCCGCCGATCGTTTCGTGGCGATCGAGGAAGGTTTGTTGCTTTAGCATTCCGTGCAAACTGACTTCCGCATTTTGCTCCCTTACCCTCGCTGCCATTAAGCCAAGCCGGAACGACGTGTTTTTTTAACTTAACGCTCATGAAGCTGGTTATCGCCCTGGCAAATGAAAGTTCTAGCTGTAGGAGCGACGCATAGTCGCGAATTGAAGCCATTTATCGCGACTGTGCGTCGCTCCCACAATGGCTTTCAGCGTAATGATAATGTCCCTTGTCCTGGGGTAAAAAACGCCAGCGTATTCGGCAATAGCTAAAGCCATTGCACGGCTGAAGTGAAAAAGCTTTGGCTTTTCCGCTAAGGCGTCGGCGCGCCCAGTTCCTCGGTGGTGGCGTCGTCCGCTGGCTTGGCCGCTGGTTCTGGGGCGCTGCTGGATGCGTCGCCGCCGAACAGGCTGGTGATCTTTTCCCACATCGTGGTTTCGAGGTCCCGCTTCGGTAAATCGATGGTGGTTTCGGTCGATTCTTTCATGATAGGCATGGTGCTGGGGCGGAAATCCCCCTGCACGCCAACCAGATTGTCACCGTTGAAGTAGAGCGATACGCGTTTTTGTACCCGTGCCTCGCCGCCGGGTTGCTTGGAATAGAGATAATCCCAGCGCTGTTCGTGAAAGGTGTCCGTCAGCATCGGCGAGCCCATGATGTACAGCACTTGCCGCTTGGTCATGTTGGGGCGCAACTGATCCACCATGGCTTGGTCCACCATGTTGCCTTGCTCGATATCGATGGTATAAACACCGGGCAGGTTGCTCATGATGGTTTCGCAGGCGGGCAGCGCGGCAACGGCAAGCAGAAAAACGGCTTTTTTCATGGGGTTGACGTGAAATTTGACTAAAAACGATGTGGCATTATCCCATAATTCGATCAGCGGCTCGGGGCAAAAAACGCTACAATGCGCTGCTCAATCGCTTGAAGAGTATTTGGTTATGGAAACACAGGAATTACGCAACGCCGGCTTGAAAGTCACCTTGCCCAGACTCAAAATTCTGGAAATTCTTGAAAAACAACAGGACGACCGGCATCTTTCCGCCGAAAAAGTTTACAAAATCCTGCTGGCGGAGGGCGAAGAGATCGGTCTGGCCACGGTCTATCGCGTGTTGACACAGTTTGAAGCGGCCGGCTTGGTCAATCGCCATCATTTCGAAGGCGGCAACTCGATTTTCGAACTGAATAGCGGCAGTCATCACGACCACATGGTGTGCATCAAATGCGGCAAAGTTGATGAATTTACCGATGAAGTCATCGAAAAACGCCAGGAAGAAATCGCCGAGCGCTTGGGTTATACCTTGACCGAGCATAGTCTTTATCTATACGGCTATTGCGCCGATTGCAAACGCCCTTAATCACATTCCGCATGTTTAAACCCCTGATTCTCTACATCGGCCTGCGCTATACCCGCGCCAAGCGCCGCACCCAATTCATCTCTTTCATCACGCTGACCTCGATACTCGGTATCGCCCTGGGCGTGACGGCCTTGATTACGGTTTTGTCGGTCATGAACGGTTTCGAGGCCGAATTACGCGAACGCATTTTGGGCATGACGGCCCATACCACCATCAGCGGCCGCTTCGGCCAATTGGAAGACTGGCAAAATCTGGCGGAGCGCACCAAAAAAATGCCGCATGTGGAAGGTGCGGCGCCCTTCACGCAGGGCCAGGTCATGGTCAATGCCGACAGGCAGGTGAGCGGTACGATGGTGCAAGGCATTTTGCCCGAATACGAGCCTCAGGTTTCCGAGGTGGCCAGTAAAATGAAAATCGGCAAACTGAGCGATCTGAAGCCGGGTGAGTTCGGCATTGTCCTTGGCGCGGAACTGGCCAATCATCTGGGCGTGTTCGTCGGCGACAAGGTGACGGTGATTACGCCGCAGGTCAATTCGACGCCGGCCGGGATTTTGCCGCGCTTGAAGCGCTTCACCGTGGTGGGCGTGTTTCAAGTGGGCATGTATGAATACGATCGCAACATGGCGATGATCCATCTGGACGATGCCGGCAAACTGTTCCGCATCGAGCCGGCCGTGTCGGGCTTGCGCCTGAAACTGGACGACTTGTTCAACGCGCCGCTGATCACGCAGAACATGGCCGACGCGCTGGGCAGCGAATACCGCGTCAGCGACTGGACCTTGGCCCACAGCAACTTTTTCCGCGCGGTGCAAACCGAGAAACGCGCGATGTTCATCATCTTGCTGCTGATCGTCGCCGTGGCGGCGTTCAACATCGTCTCGACGCTGGTCATGGTCGTGACCGACAAGCGCGGCGACATCGCGATTTTGAAGACCCAGGGTTTGACCAATCGCGCGGTGATGGGGATATTCATCGTGCTGGGTTGCGTGATCGGCAGCATAGGTACCTTGCTCGGCACCTTAGGCGGGGTGGCCTTGGCCTTGAATGTCGAAACCATCGTGCCTGCCATCGAAAAAGCCTTTGGCGTGCAGTTCATGGCCGCCGATGTCTATTACATCAGCGAAGTGCCCTCCAAATTGATTTGGCTGGATGTTTATTGGATAGCTTGCGTGGCGTTTTTTCTGTCCTTGCTGGCGACCTTGTATCCGGCCTGGCAGGCATCCCGGATCAACCCTGCGGAGGTGCTGCGTTATGAATAAGCCCGTGATTTTGCAATGCCAACAACTGACCAAGCGTTATGCGCAGGGCGATTTGAATGTCGAAGTCTTGAAAGGCGTGGATTTGACCATACAGGCCGGCCAGCGCGTCGCCATTATGGGTGCGTCCGGCTCGGGCAAGAGTACCTTGTTGCATTTGCTGGGCGGTCTGGAGAAACCGACATCCGGCAATGTGATTCTGGATGGCTTTGATTTGAACAAGATCGGTTCCGCCAAATTGAGCCGCTTGCGAAACCAATCGCTGGGTTTCATCTATCAATTCCATCATTTGCTGGGCGAATTCACGATGCTGGAAAACGTGGCGATGCCTTTGCTGATCGGCAATCTCCCCATCAAGCAAGCCCAGCAGCAAGCCACTGATTTATTGAAGCGGGTGGGCTTGGGGCATAGGATAGAGCACAAGCCGGGCGAGTTGTCAGGTGGCGAACGTCAACGCGCCGCGGTGGCGAGGGCCCTGATCAACAAGCCCAAATGCGTATTGGCCGACGAGCCGACAGGCAATCTGGACAGTAAAACCGCCGATCAGATTTATCAATTGATGCTGGAATTGAATCAGGAATTGCAGGTCAGCTTCCTGGTGGTGACCCATGACCCGGATTTGGCCGGGCGCATGGATCATGTGTTGCATATGGAAGATGGCTTGATCGTTTGATGACAGGCGAAAGCGGAAAACTCTTTCGACTTTCGCCTTTAGGCTCTTCCTTTGGCTTTTTGGCGCACGTTCCAACGGTGGGTGACGTGAACACGCCAAAACAGCTTCATGCCGAAATAACCCAGCGCGGAGCAGCTTATGCCCAATACCAGGCAGCCCAATAAAAACGGGCCGCCGATATCGGCCATATGGGAAAACACGGTATCCAGCGAGAATTCGCTGTCAAAATGCGGTTTGTCCAAAAGCCAGATGCCGAGGCGATAGGCGAAATAAAACAACGGCGGCATCGTGATCGGATTGGTGAGCCATACCAGTGCCACCGAAATCGGTAAATTGGCGCGGACGAATAACGCCGCCGCCGCCGCCATCGCCATTTGTGTCGGGGTCGGCACCCAGGCAAAAAACAAACCCACGGCAAACGCCAATGCGACCGAATGGCGGTTCAAATGCCACAGATTGGGATCGTGCAAGCGGTCTCCCAAAAAGTGCAGGCTTTTTATGGATTTGATTTTGTCGGGATCGGGTATGTACTTTTTTATTATTTTTTTCGGCATTGCACTACTCGTCAGCAAACACTAAAACTCGATTCTAACAGGTTTTACCCGGCTCGATAGTCGGGCACCGGCGCTATTTTTGTTCCAGCGCCTTGCTGGCCGCCTTGGCTTCGGCACTGAGCTTTTCCAGCTTCCCGCGAAAATCCGTCTGTACCTGATTGGCGCTATTGGCAATCAGTTGATTGTCGGTATTGGCCTCTTTGACCAGGCATTCGATATAAGCGCGTGATTTTAGCTGCCAGTCACTGATTGCGACGAGGCTTTGGTTGAAGGCTGCGACGCTGCCGGCATCGAGAATCGGTGCCGGCGGATTGTCGCCGCAGCTGGTGGGCGACCATTTGCCGTCGCTAATGGAGCCGGCGCAAACGGCACAGGGCGCGGCCGCCATGATGATGGCAGCTAATAAGAAATCGGTTTTCATACGCATAATTTTAACGACCATGAAAGTGTTGCAATACCTCGGAAAATGAAATCCTTGCCGCTGTCGCGTGCCCAACAAGCAACCGCGGCCTCACCCTGGCAAATGAAAGTTTTCTGTAGGAGCGACGCCTCGTCGCGACAATAGACTTCGCATCGTGACTGTACGTCGCTCCCACAATAACTTTCAGAGTAACGCTCATGAAGATGGACATCGCCCCGGCAAATGAAAATAGTCTTCAGGGTAAGGTTGCTTGCCGGACAGGCCGCCGTGAATACATCCATGTAGGCTCGACGGCGGCATTCTTGCCGCCGACGCCTGTCCAACAAGCAACCGCACCCTCACATTTTGCTACTTTCAGAGTAAATATTTTGAAACTAGGGCTAAGATTAAGGGGCGCTTGTCATTCATAAACGGTAGGTTTGATTGTTAAATTTATATGTTGAGCTCAACTTGCCTTGATGTCTATTTATAACCACAAAAAAGAGGGTGTGTTTGAAATGAAAAATTTGCTAACTACTGCGTTGTTGTTTACAGGCTTAATCTATGGCGGCAGCATTGTTCAGGCTCAGACCGCGCCTACGGGGTGTCCCAAAGGCTTGCAGCGAGCATCTGTCAATTTAACGGTGTCATTTAGCCCTAGAACCGACGGAAGCTGTCCTTTACTTCAAGACAAGCAACTTCGAAACTTGGTTAATAAGTATGCCGTAGATAAGGTTTTTGCCTATCCGGCGGTTCCTTGCGTTTCATCAACGAATCCCGTCACTGGAACAATCACTGTAGACGGGATTACCTATCCAGTCACGGGGGCTTCTCAATCTGGGCAAGTGATATCTGGAGCACTTGCCGCAGTCGATCCAAACAACGCAGGCGTTCTTTTGACAGGCCTAAGCAGTTCAAATGCCCCCTTTGCAACTGGCGTTGCTATGACTGTGCTGACGCTTACTGCCAATAACAAGAACCTAAGATTTGTTTCAAATGACCGTTTTGCGATTAATCCGGTTGAACTAACCGATTACGAGGAGTTCGATCTCATTGCCCTTGATGGAGGCAGCGTGGTCGGACAACTGACCGGCACTGGGCAAATTAATGGCGACCCATTTGGCAATTTTGAAGCCGAAATGACGGTAACGGGCACTCCTTGCGTGAAACTTCCCTAAAAGCATTAGTCAAACCGACTACTCGCCTATCGCCGCTGAACTGGCAGGAATGTGTGGGAAATAAGCTCGACAATGGTCGGTGCGAATTCATTCGACTATACGGATAAATCCGCACCTACACCGAATATTTGCATAGCTTATTTCATGTTCATTCCCAAGCAACCAGTTCAGCCCTTTATTTTTTGATTTAAAAAAATTTTGGCACGCACTACACCCTTGACTGTCAGAGTAGTGCTCAATTTTGCCGGTTTGCACGGCGCTCAACGAGGCAGGTGTTTGAATTCCGCCCATTTCGCTTGTAACCACCGCTGCGCCAGGGATAATCGTGGTCGGAGTATGTGCCAGCTTGCGTTTGTAAAATGGATGCTTTGCTGCCAGAGATAACGACTCCCATTTTGTAATGGCGCAATCAAGTTTATTGGTCTATCTTGGATCAAACCTTGGCGATATAGCCAGTGATAAATTCCGCTTAGCCATAGCGTTAACGGCATCAGCCCGATGAAAAACCATAGCAGGCGGCCTTTGGCGCCAAACGCTTCGCCGGTATGCAATGGCCATTGCCAGGTAGTGAAGGTCTGGCCAGCGGAAAATTGACTGGGGTTGTTCACGCTGCGTATTTGACCGCTCCAGCGGTCCACCCAAACCGTCGTGAAAGGGTGATGTTGGTTGAGCTCTTTGGGCTGGCGCAAGTTGATGCGATAAGTGCCGAGCTCGCCTACCGGCGTGGTGATGCGGCGAACTTCCGAACTGGGAAACAAGCCGCGGGCGACCAAAACCGCCTCGGCGATGCTAATGGGCCTGTCATTCGGGACCGCCGTGCTGCGCACGTTGGGTCCTTCGTCGCCGTGGCCCATGCCGGCGGAAGCGGTTAGCGCCTCCAGCAGGTTGGGATAGGCCAGATGAAAGCCGGTGAACGCCAATAACAGTAAAAAAACGGCGCTGAATAGGCCCAGTAAACGATGCAGGTCCATCAACAGACGCATTAAACCGGCATCGTGGCGCACCTTGAAGGCTTGAGCCAGCCGAGCACGCTCCGGCCACCACAAATAGACGCCGCTGGCGACCGACAGTGCCAACAAGGGTGCCAGTACCGCCAAGATGTTTCGGCCACCGGATCCCAGTTGTAGATGGGTGTGCAGGTCCAGTAGCCAGGTCGTCAGCGTCGCGCCCCAAAAGCGGCTGTCGATGATTTTGCCGGTGTAAGGATCGATCGCGACCATCAACGGCGCGTAAAACTTGTCCACGCTTTCGCGCGGTTTTTCGAACCAGGCCGTGATGACGTCGTTTTCGCTGCGCGGCATTTCCAAGGTCCAGGCGCCATGCCGATTGGGATGGGCTTTGCGTACTTGGTTCAGAATCGTGTCCAGCGGCAAAGGCTGGTCTTGCGGGTGTTCGATGCTCAGTTCGGGATTCAATAGCGTATCGATTTCTTCCCGATAAACACACAGGCTACCGGTCAAACCGATTAACGCGAACAGCAGCCCGAAAATCAGGGCCAAATAGAGATGAACTTGCAGCCAGACGCTGCGGGTGAACAAACGGCGATAGGGAAAGGGCATGAGGTAAAGGATGAACAATATTGGATCGAAGCGTTTTTTACAGTTTAACCCTGGAACCAGGCAAGCACAAAACGCCTGTCATTTCGAGCATGAGGTATGAAGCGGATACACATGGCGTAGTCGTTATGGTCGTGTGCACAGGGAAGACAAGACTATGTATCGCGCGGTTTTGACATTTTTGGCCGGTATCGCTTGGGTTCAACACTGGTCGCGCTTGCCAAGCGCCTGGGAATGGCTATTTCTCACGCTGTTGGCCGCCGCTTTTCATTATGCACGCTTTCGCCTGGGCTGGGTTTTAATACTGGGCGTGCTATGGGCTAGTTTGCATGCCGGCTGGCGGCTATCGGATCGCTTGGCCGGCGAGTGGCAGGGCAAGGATGTTCCGGTGCAGGGCTATATCGTCAGTTTGCCGCAGCGGCAGGAACAGAGAGTCAGTTTTGATTTTTATGTGACCGAATCCGCCGAAGGCATTCCGCGCAAATTACGCTTGAACTGGTATTCGCCCAAGCCCGCGCTGCGGGCCGGCCAGGCCTGGGCCTTGACCGTCAGGCTGAAACAGCCGCATGGACTCAGCAATCCCGGCGCTTTCGATTACGAGGCCTGGCTGTTTGCCAATCGGATAGGCGCCACGGGTTATGTGCGACCGGCACCGCCGCCATGGCCAATCAAACCGCCGTTGAGCATGGCTCGTTATCTGGCACAATGGCGGCAGGCGGTTTCGGATAAGCTGGATGCCGTGTCGCCGCATAGTCAATGGAACGGTGTGATCAAGGCCCTGACCATAGGCCGGCAAGATGAAATCTCCCGGCGGCAATGGGACGTTTTTCGTGCCAGCGGTATCGTGCATCTGGTGGTGATTTCCGGTTCGCATATCACCTTGATAGCCGGTTTGGTATTTTGGCTGACGAGGCGGCTTTGGGTTTGGCTTGGTATTCTCGGGGTGTCTCCGCAAACCGTGGCGGCCGCTAGCGCCTGGTTGGCCGCCGGCTTTTATGCCGGACTGGCAGGGTTTTCCATCCCTACCCAGCGTGCCATGTTGATGTTGACGGTGGGCTTATGCGCCATCGTCTTGCAGCGCAACATCGCGGCGATGCGCATATTGTTGCTGGCATTGCTGCTTGTGGTACTGTTCGATCCGTTGGCCTTGTTAGCGGTCGGTTTCTGGTTGTCTTTTGCGGCCGTGGCGATATTGATGTATGTTTCGTCGGCCAGATTGGGCCGGCCGCGTTACTGGCGTGACGCCGGCAAAGTGCATGTTGCGATGGCCATCGGTTTGTCGCCGTTATTGCTGGTGTTTTTTCAGCAAGTTTCGTTGATTTCGCCCGTGGCCAATGCCTTGGCGGTTCCGCTCGTCGGCTTGGTGATCACGCCCATGGCACTGCTGGCAGTGGCCTTGACATTCGTGTCGCCGGCGTTGGTTGCCGGGCTGCTATGGTCAATCGATAAACTCCTGCAGGCTTTGTGGTGGCTATTGCAGCAGATGGCGGCATGGCCCTTGGCGCAACTGGCCAGCCCGGAACCGCCGTGGTATGCCGTACTGATGTCGGCCATCGGCGCGGGATTGCTGCTGGCGCCCAAGGGCTTGCCGGGACGTTATCTAAGCCCGTTTTTGTTTTTGCCGCTGGCGTTCGTTTCCGTCGAAAAGCCCAAGCCGGGCGAGATTTGGCTGACCTTGCTCGATGTGGGGCAGGGTCTCAGCACCGTGGTGCAGACTTCGAATCATGTGCTGGTGTTCGATACCGGAGCCAAATATTCCGAACAATTCGACATGGGCGATGCGGTGCTGCTGCCGTATTTGCGCCATCAAGGCATAAACCGCATCGATGCGTTAGTGCTCAGTCACGATGAAAATGATCATAGCGGCGGCGCGGAGACGCTACTTGCCGAAATGCCGGTGACGGCGATTTATAGCAGTGCGGCCCATTGGACCGCACGCCCCGGCGGGCAATATTGCAGGGCTGGGCAGCGCTGGCAATGGGATGGCGTGGGGTTCAACGTGCTGTCGCCGACTGTCGACGGTTTTGCCTCTGAAAACGACAATTCCTGTGTGCTGAAAATCGGCGAAGTCAACGCGAGCTTCTTATTGACCGGCGACATCGAACACGACGCGGAACAATGGCTGGTTCGACGTTACGGTCCAGAATTGGCCAGTACGGTCATGATAGCGCCGCATCATGGCAGCAAGACTTCCTCGCATGACAATTTCTTGAGCCAAGTCGATCCCGAGCTGATTTTGATTCCGGCAGGTTACGCGAATCGTTTCGGCTTTCCTCATCCCCGCGTGTTGCAGCGTTATAAAGATAGACATATCCAAAGCCTGACGACAGGCGAGGACGGCGCGATCACGGTCAAAATTGCCGGCGAATCGGTGCAAGTCGAGCCATTCCGGCAAAGTCACAAGCGCTACTGGATGAGGCCATGAACTCACGCGGTGGCCAATGGCTTCTTGTCAAATGTCGGCGTCGTATTTGCACGGCAAATGTTTGGCCTGCCATAGATTCGCGCTGACATAGGCCTCCAGGTCGGTTTGATGCAAATCGGCGCGCGTGGCGCAGCCTTCTTCCAGCGCCTTGCCCAGCACACGCGTTGCCACGGCCAAACTGACCTTTTTCAGATCGGCCACCGGCGGATAAATCAGCCCCTTGTCGAGATAATGTTCGGCGACATAATCGGCCAGCGCATAGGCTGCTTCCGCTACCATGCCATCACTGATGCGGCTGCATTCGCCCAGCACCGCGGCGAAGCCGAGGCCTGGAAAAATGAAGGCGTTATTGCCCTGGCCGATGGGGTGGGTTTTGCCCGCGTAGACCACATCCGCAAAAGGACTGCCGGTTGCCACGATGGCACGGCCCTGTGACCATGCCAAAATCTCTTCTGGCGTAGCTTCGCAATTGGCAGTGGGATTGGACAGCGGAAATACGATAGGCCGGGCATGATGCTCGGCCATCGATTGGACCATCGCTTCGGTGAACAAGCCGGCAACGCCGGAAAGTCCCAATAACACGCTCGGTTTGACATGGGTGATCACTTCCTGCAACGTCGGCACGTGTCCGGGGGCTATGCCCCAGTCCCGATAGCTTTCCGGAGTATGGGCCAGCGGTAATTTGTAGGCATCGGTCGTGTAACTATCGACCACCAGGCCGCGGCCGTCGATCACGAAAATGCGTTGTCCAGCTTGCGCTTCGCTGAGCCCAGCGCGTATCAGGCCATCCTTGATGGCGCTGGCGACACCGATGCCCCCGGCGCCGGCGCCGGCAACCACGATGGTTTGCTCGGTCAACGATTCGCCGTTGATGCGGCAGGCCGACAACAAGCCCGCCAAGGCCACCGCGCCGGTGCCTTGAATGTCGTCGTTGAAGCTGGCGATCTGGTCGCGATAGCGCGCCAATACATCAAAGGCCACGTTTTTGGCGAAGTCTTCCCATTGAATGATGGCCTTGGGCCATTTACGCTTGACGGCAGCGACGAATTTATCCACCAGCTCGAAATAAGGCTCGCCTTGCAGGCGTTTCTGGCGTATGCCCAAATAATGCGGGTCTTCCAGCAAGGCTTCGCGGTTGGTGCCGACATCCAGATTGACCGGCAAGGTCTGAAACGGACACAGGCCGCCGCCGGCGGTGTACAGCGCCAGTTTACCGATACAGATCGCCAGGCCGCCCATGCCTTGATCGCCGATCCCGAGGATGGCCGAGGCGTCGGTGACGACCATCAGGCGAATGTCGTGCCAGGGATAATCATCCAATATCCTGTCGGCGTGGTCGATATTGTCGGCGGACAGCGTCAAGCCGCGCGCGGTCCGATAAAGTCCGCTGAATTGCTGAACCGCCAAGCCGATGGTCGGGGTATAAATGATGGGCACCATTTCGGTCAGATGCCTGTCCAGCATCGCGTAAAACAACACCTCGGAACGCTCCTGCATGGCCCGCAAAAACTGATATTTGGCCAGGTCGCTGGGCTGCCGTTGATAGGCGAGGTACAGCCTATCGACTTGTTCTTCGATATCGGTGATCAGTGGCGGCAGCAAGCCTTCGATGCCCAGGTCGATCCGCTCCTGCAGCGTAAACGCGGTGCCCTTGTTGGTGGCGGGAAGCCGCAGCAGCGTGACGCCGCGTATCGAAACCGCCATATAGGTGTTACCTTCCGCATCAACTCGATAATCGAAATAGTCGCTCAACTTTGCCATGACTGGTCCTTGAATGTGGTCTTAATAGTTCGCAGTTTATACGGCCACGGCAGGATTTAAAGTAATGGCAGCGAAGTTTTTTAAAATTTCTTCACTGCGATGCAGTCGAGCGGAGCTAAAAATGACATCAGGCTTCCCTGTTTCAGGAGTCAAACCAGTGTGCATGCTTGATATGCAGCATGACGGGCCGGTCTTTCCGCAGATCCAGGGCTTTGAGTCGCTCGTTGGGCATTTTCGCTCACGGCGGGGTTTGCCTTTTACCTCCGGCTCAATAGCCAGGGATTGCCGCCAATGGCGGCGATATTGACGCTTTGGGTCTGTTCGGTCGTGAATCGCTGCAAATAGTGGGGGCCGCCGGCTTTCGGGCCGGTGCCGGAAAGTCCCATGCCGCCGAAGGGTTGCGCGCCGACCACGGCGCCTATCATGTTACGGTTGACATAGACATTGCCGACTCGCGCATGCCGCTGCACGTATTGCACGGTGTCGTTGAGGCGAGTGTGCAAGCCCAGCGTCAAGCCGTAACCCGTGGCGTTGATGGCGTCAACCACTGGCTTCGGATCGTCGCCGCTATAACGGACGACATGCAATATCGGTCCGAATATTTCCTGTTTCAGCAGCGATAAACCGGGGATTTCGGCCAGGGTAGGGGGGAAGAAATTGCCATTCTTCAGGCTATCGTCCAGCGCCAATTGATACAGCAGTTTGGCGTGGTCTTGTAAATAGTCGATGTGGGCGAACAATGCCGCCAGGGCGCGTCGATCGATGACCGGGCCGACATCGGTCGTCGTCTCCAGGGGGGCGCCGACTCTCAGCAGCCGCATGGCTCCGATAAGACGGGCAATGATCTTGTCGGCCGTTTGTTCCGGCAGGAACAATACTCTTAGCGCCGAGCAACGTTGACCGGCGCTGTTGAAGGTCGATTGCAATACGTCGGCGACCAGTTGTTCTTCGTGGGCCGAGCTATCCGCTATCATGACGTTTTGACCGCCGGTTTCGGCGATCAGGGTGGCTATGGCGCCGGGACGCTCCGCCAGTTGCCGGTTGATCAATTGCGCCGTGCTGCTGGAGCCGGTAAAGGCAACGCCGGCGACGCGCGGGTCGCTCAACAGCAGTCCGCCGATTTGGTTTCCCTCGCCCGGCAAAAACTGCAACACCTGCTCCGGGAATCCTGCTTCATGCAGCAGACGGACACACAGCATCGCCGTCAACGAGGTTTGCAGCGCCGGCTTGGCGATCACGCTGTTGCCGCTGACCAAGGCCGCGGCGATCTGGCCGACGAAAATCGCCACCGGGAAATTCCACGGACTGATGCAGACGAAGACACCGCGACCGTACTGGCGCAAACGATTATCCTCGCCGGTCGGTCCCGGCAACCGGAGCGGCTGGTCAAATTGTTCGAGCGCGCAGGCGGCATAGTAGCGACACAAGTCCACGGCCTCCCGAATCTCGGCCAGGGCATCGCGCAAGGTACGACCGCCTTCCCGCATGCATAGCGACACCAGTTTCAAACGATGCTGCTCCAGTAAATCGGCGGCCTTATGCAAGCAAGCCGCCCGCGTTTCCACCGGACATAAACGCCAGTCGACGAAGGCTTGCTCCGCGTTTGCCAGAGCCCGGTCTACCGTTTGCGCATCGCAGACGACCACGTTGCCGACCAGCGCTGTGCGCTCGAACGGGCTAAATATGGCTAGCGCCGCTCCCGCTACCCTGCAGCCGGGGACTAGCGGCGCAGCATCCCATGTCTGCAGCGAAAGCTCGGCCAAGTCTTGCCGGCATTGTTCAAGCAGTTCCAGGTCCGCCAAGTTGAGGCCCCGCGAGTTTTGCCGTTGCGGCCTGAATATGTCGCGGGGCAATGCGACAGTGTCTGGGGCAGGTTGCTCCAATAGTTGCCGCGGATCGCGCGTCAAGTCGCACACAGGGATAGCCGGATTTTCCACCTGCTGCACGAAGGAGGCATTGGCGCCGTTTTCCAGCAAGCGTCTGACCAGGTAAGGCAGTAAATCTTGATGGCTGCCGATGGGAGCATATATCCGGCAGTTATAAGCCGGATGGCGTGATAACAGCTCATCGTATAGTGTCTCGCCCATGCCGTGCAGACGCTGGAACTCGAAACCAGGATGATCGTGCGCCCAGGTGGAAATGGCGGCGACGCTATGGGCGTTGTGGGTGGCAAATTGCGGATAAAAAGCCTTGCCATGCGACAGCATCAGTCGAGCACAGGCTAGATAGGAGACGTCCGTGGCGGCCTTGCGGGTAAAAACCGGGTAGTCTTCCCAGCCGTTTTCTTGTGCGCGTTTGATTTCGCTGTCCCAGTATGCTCCCTTTACCAAGCGAATCGGAATCGAGCTGTGCCGGCTTTCGGCCAGGGCCGCCAGCCAGCGCAACACGGGTAGGGCGCGCTTTTGATAAGCCTGTACGGCCAAACCTAGCCCGTGCCAGCCCCGCAAGCTGGCATGGCTCAATACTTTGGCGAAAATCCGTAAACTCATGTCCAGACGCTCGGCTTCCTCGGCATCGAGCGTCACGTTGATATTGGCGGCGCGGGCGCGTAGGCACAAGGTCAGCAATTTTTCGCTCAAGGCTTCGATCGCGTCGTGTTGCTGAAAGGCTTCGTAGCGCGGATACAACGCTGAAAGCTTGATCGAAATTCCTGGATTGGCGAACAGGTCGTTGCCGGCGACATCGCTCAGTGCTTCAATGGCCTGAGCATAGGCTTGATAATAACGCTCCGCGTCGTCTGTCGTCAGGGCCGCCTCGCCCAGCATGTCGAACGAATAGCGATACCCAGGGCGCGCCGTCGTGGCCGCCAGGGCGAGGTCGATGTTTTCGGCCAGCACGAAATGTTGGGCCAATTGCTGCATGGCTTGCTTGAGCGCCTGACGTATCAAGGGTTCCCCTAACCGTGTCAGCAATGCGCCCATTATAAGTTGGCCATTGGACCTCGCCTGTCGAATGCAGTCCTCCAGGCTGCCGCTCAGCGATAACGCGGCACTGGCCAGATTTACCCATAATGAATCGCTGTGTGACAAATGGCCATGCCAGGCGGTATCGGCCAGTTTTTCCCGCAGAAAACGGTTCTGGGTTTGTGCGTCCGGTATTCGTAGCAGCGCTTCGGCCATGCTCATCAGCACGATGCCTTCTTCGCTGCTGAGACTGTACTCTTGCAAAAACGCCGCGAAGACGGGTTTGTGCCGATTGCGGCTGCGTACCGCGTCAATCAGTCGGCTGGCCATGGCTTCGATTTCCTGCTGGTCGTAGCTGCCGAGCAGGCTACTTAGCGGTGCGAGGGCGTCCCGCTCGGACTGGAGAAAGGCAAGGTTTATCTGGCTGTATAGGCGGTCTACGGTGTTTGAATTCCTCATGGCGATCCCTCCTGTTCGGGTTTGCCAACACCGTCTACCATTTCTTGGCTTGCCGCGCCAGTCTCGATGTCGAACGATTTTAATTTTTCCTGGCACCGGACATCGCGGTCAAGTTATCCCAAGCCTGGCGTCCGCAGGTTATCTGTTCGGCCATGTGCTGGCGCGCCTCAGTGCGATTCAAGTGGCCTTGGCGAGGTGTGATTGAATCGACAGAGTTGCGTTTCGAGAGATGGGCTTTTTACGTTAAACTGCAGGCTTTGTTGTATTGCCGAATCGCCTTCCTATCAGAAGGCGGACGAATTTTTCCGATGACTACGATACCCGATATTCTGATCGACCATGACGCCAGCTGGCTGATGGATATTGCCGCGGACGCCATGCTGATCATAGGCGCCGATGGGCACGTCCTTAGGGCCAATCCTGCCGCGGCCCGTTTGTTTGGCTACACGCAAGACGAATTTGCCCGCTTGCTTATCGAAGGCTTGATTCCCCGGCGATTTCGGGCTACGCACGGCGATAAGCGTGCCCAATACGCCAAGCAGCCTGAAAGTCGGACGATGGGGGCTTTGCTCGATATTTACGCGTTACGCAAGGACGGCAGTGAATTTGCGGCCGATGTCAGCATCAGCCCCATCGAAGGCGGCCGAGTATTGGCCACTGTGTATGACATCACCGCGCGCAAACAGCTCGAGGCCGAGCAAAAACGGATGATTCATGAACTGGAAGTCGTCAATGAAGAACTGAAAAATTTTGCCTACGTGGTTTCGCACGATTTGAAGGCGCCACTGCGGGCCATTGGCTCGTTGGCCGATTGGATCGCTGCCGACCAGAAGGACCGCCTCGATGCCGACGGCCAGGAACATTTACGCTTGCTGATTCAGCGGGTCAGGCGCCTGGATGCCTTGATAGACGGTGTGTTGCGCTATTCCCGGATTGGACGCATCCATGAGGCGGTGACTGAAGTCGATCTCAACAAGTTGCTGGCAGAGGTGGTAGATATGTTGGCGCCACCCGCGGGGATAGCGATAACCCTGGCCCAAGGCTTGCCGGTCATCCTGGCGGAGAAGACCAGTATTCAGCAGGTTTTGCAGAACCTCATCGCCAATGCGATACGTTATCTGGACAAGCCGCAAGGCAGCATCGTGATCGATTGCGCCGACCAGGGCGATAACTGGCGCCTGAGCGTCAGCGACAACGGCCCAGGTATAGAGACGCGCCACTTCGAGCGCATCTTTCATTTATTCCAGACCTTGAATCCGCGTGATCGGGTCGAAAGTACCGGCGTGGGCCTGGCCATCGTCAAAAAGATAGTCGAGCAGTATGGCGGCCAGGTCTGGCTAGAGTCTACCGTGGGCCAAGGCAGCACTTTTTATTTCACCGTGCCCAAGGGCGCTACGCAACACCCTAAAAGCAATACATGAATCATGAGAGTTAAAAACAAGCCCATTTTACTGATCGAAGATGATAGCGTGGACGCGATGACCGTGCGACGCGCGATAAAAGAGCTGCATGTCAATAATCCGCTCGCGCATGTGGAAAACGGCGAGGAAGCCCTGGCCTATTTGCGGGACAACAGTCATGAACGTCCTTGCCTGATATTGCTTGACATCAACATGCCTGTCATGACTGGCATTGAATTCTTACAGGTGTTCAAAAACATTCCCGAACTGAAATGCATCCCCGTGGTTGCGCTCACTACCTCCGATGAGCAGCAAGACAAGGTGGAAAGTTTTGAGCTGGGCGTGGCTGGATACATGCGCAAACCGGTTGAATATAATCATTTCGTCGACATCATGCGTACCATAGACGCCTATTGGACCATCAGCGAGTCTCCCTTATGAATACCATGCAAAATAAACCCACCATTCGCTTGTTGCTGGTAGACGACGATCAGTTCGATCGCATGGCATGCAAGCGCGCGCTGACCCAAGCGCAGGATTGCGATTTCGTGCTGTTCGAAGCGGAAACGGCCAATCAAGGCCTCAAACTGGCCCGTTCCGAAGCGGTCGATTGCGTGTTGCTGGATTATCATCTGCCGGATTTGACCGGCGTGGAGTTTCTGGCGGAACTGGCGGAGGAATCGGGCGAACTGCCGATGCCAGTGGTCATGCTGACGGGCTCGGATAACGCGATGGTGGCGGTCGATGCGCTGAAGTTGGGCGCGCGCGATTACGTGGTCAAGGGTTCCGATGGAGATTCCCTGCAATGGCTGCCGGCGGTGGTATTGCGTGCGTTGCGGGAGCAACGGAACATTCAAGAGAAAATCGAGGCCGTCGAACAGTTGCGTGAGGCCGAGGCCAAGTACCGCACTTTGGTGGAGCAGATACCCGCCATTACTTACATTGCCTCGCTGGACAATCCGGGGGAACTGCTTTATGTCAGTCCGCAGATTCGGCAATTAGGCTTTCCAGCGGATTTTTGGCTGGGCGAGTCCGACGGTTTTCTGAAACAGGTCCATGCGGACGATAGGCAGCATGTGATCGAGGCTTATTCGACAACCTATCAACAGCAATCGGCGTTACGCTGCGAATATAGATTGCTCAAGCAAAATGGCCAGGTACGCTGGTTTTTGGACGAGGCCAACGTTGTTCGGGACGAGGCGCGCGGCGCATTATGCCTGCAGGGCGTGCTGGTCGATATCACAGCGGATAAGGAAATCGCGCAGGAGCTGCTCTATTATCGAAGACGTCTCGAAGAGCTGGTTGCCCAGCGTACTTCGGAGCTGGAAAAACAAAGCGCGATTCTGGAAGCGGCTAATGCCCGTATGGATAATGAGTTATGCGAGCGCAAGCGGGCGGAAGCCGCGTTACGCAAAAGCGAATCGCGCTTTCGGCTGTTGCTGGAGTCGGCCGGCGAGGGCATTATCGGAATGGATACCGTGGGGCGTTGTACCTTCGTCAATCGCACCGCGCTGGATATGTTGGGTTATTTACAGGAAGAGTTGCTGAATCAAGATACCTGCTCGACGATACATGTCGGCCATGCGGACGGATCGCCGGTGACAAGCGCGCAATGCGGAATCTACGATGCGTTTCGCAGTGGCAGTCCGCAGCGGACGCTGGAAAGGTTCCGGCGCAAGGACGGCAGTAATTTTGCGGTCGAATGCACGGCGCATCCGATGCAACTCGATGGCAAGGTGGTCGGTGCGGTGTTGATTTTTCGGGAAACCCGGTAGTCTGATATAGAAATGCCGATTAAGCTAACGCTCATGAAGGCTCGGTATCGCCCTGGCAGATGAAAGTTTCTGTAGGAGCGACGCCTTCGTCGCGACGACGGCGTCGCTCCCACGATGAGTTTCAGGGTAAAAACATCGATAGACCACGAAAAGCACGAAATACACGAAGGCAATTAATGGGGCATAGGATTTATGCCTTCAACCGTTGGGTGTCATTGTTTATGGTGATGACTGTTTGAGATTTTTCGTGCTCCCTAAAATGACAAACGCTGGTCGGCATCGAATGCTGTTGCGGCAACAACCAAGACTGCGCGCGATGAATTTGGGTTCGTCCGAGTCCTTCGACTTCACTCAGGAGAATCCTGTCGACGAAGGTCGGCGATGAAAAACCAGGGCTTCGATAGGCTTGGTCCGAACGGATGGAATATTTGGCGTGTCCCTGAATGACCTGTTGCTGGATTGGGTTTCGGAGTAAAAAGCTTTTGCTTTTTGCTGACTCAAACGGCGCAAGAACCCCCCGCCTTCACTCGCTAAGAAGTTGAAGGCGGGATGAATCTCGGCCTGGCTTAGTCTTCGGCTGCGGAGTGCGTTGGCTGAGATGACGATTCGCTTGATCTCGCCTCTTGTGGTTCCGACTCGACACGCTGCTTGCGTTCAGCGAACTCGCTGGCGTAAGGACGTGGCGCATTGTCGTTGGTGTTGTTTGCGGCGGGGGACTGATTATCACTGCCCTCGCTGCCTGTCTGTTCTTGTCTTCTGTCGCCGGTATTGCGCGGATTGCGGCGGCGATTGCGTCCACGGCGCGCGGGGCGTTCACCCGCGGGCTTGTTCTGCAAGGCTTCGTTGTTCTCAGCCGATTCGGGCGCTTGCTGAAGGTTTTCCTCGGTCGGAGCCGCTGTGTCAGTGCCTTGCGCCGGATTGAAGGTGCGTTTGTTGCCTCGGCGTGGGTTACGGCCGCCGGCGGGACGTTCCCGATCCCGATCTCGGTCGCGCCGTGCATTACGGCTGGATTTGGATTTGCCTTCGCTCTTTTTCTCGACTGATTCCGTTTTTTCTTCTACCTTGGCTTGTCCGATCAAGCGTTGCCAGAAGCGTTGGATCAGGCTGGTCGATGTCTTTTTGTTTTGCACTGGCGCGGGGGCGTCCGGCAAGAATTCCTTGACCGCGGCTCGTTCTGTTTTCGTTGATGCTTGTTTGGCAAATTCCGGCACGGTGATGTCGTCTTCCTTGATTTGCAGATGGCTCGGTTTTTCTTCCAGGCCTTCCAGCGATTTGATGCGCTCGATGTCGTAAGCCGGCGTTTCCAGGTGTTTGCTGGGCAGTACGACGATGTTGACTTTCAGCCTGGCTTCCAGTTCCTGAATGGAGGCCCGTTTTTCGTTCAACAAGAAGGTGGCGCAATCGATGGGCAAATGCGCGATGACGCGCTCGGTGCCTTTTTTCATCGCTTCTTCCTCGATCAAACGCAAGACGGCCAGCGTGACCGATTCCACGTTACGGATGGTCCCTTGGCCCTTGCAGCGCGGGCAGGTCAATTGGGTGGAGTCGCCCAGCGACGGACGCAGGCGCTGGCGTGACATTTCCATTAGGCCGAAACGCGAGATGCGGCCGGTCTGGATGCGGGCGCGGTCGATTTTCAAGGCGTCGCGCAGGCGGTTTTCCACTTCGCGCTGATTTTTGTTCGACATCATGTCGATGAAGTCGATCACGAACAGGCCGCCCAAGTCGCGCAAACGCAATTGGCGGGCGATTTCGTCGGCGGCTTCCAGATTGGTGTTCAGCGCGGTTTCCTCGATGTCGCTGCCCTTGGTGGCGCGCGCCGAGTTGATGTCGATCGAAGTCAGGGCCTCGGTATGGTCGATCACGATGGAGCCGCCGGACGGCAGCGATACTTCGCGTTTGTAAGCCATTTCGATCTGGGTTTCGATCTGATAACGGCTGAACAACGGTACGCTGTCCTGATACAGCTTGGCCTTGTGCAGGTTATGCGGCATCACCTGTTTCAGGAAATTGTGCACCAGTTTGTAGGCACCTTCCTGGTCGATCAGGATTTCGTCGATGTCGCCGCGCAAATGGTCGCGCAGGGCGCGAATGATGACGTTGCTTTCCTGGAAGATCAAAAAGGGCGCGGTTTGTTCGTGGCTGGAACGTTCGATGGCTTCCCACAGTTGCAGCAGGTAATTCAAGTCCCATTGCAATTCTTCGGCGCTCTTGTCGGAGCCGGCCGTGCGAATGATCAGGCCCATGCTGTCCGGGATTTCCAGCGCGGCCATGGTTTCTCGCAATTCGCTGCGGTTGTCGCCTTCGATGCGGCGGGAAATACCGCCAGCCTTGGGGTTGTTCGGCATCAGCACCAGATAGGTGCCGGCCAGGCTGATGTAGGTGGTGAGGGCGGCGCCTTTGTTGCCGCGTTCTTCCTTTTCGATTTGAACGACGATTTCCTGACCTTCGCGGATGCCGATTTTGTTGGCTTTTTCTTCCGCGTCGCTGACGTTGCGGTATTCAGGGGCAATTTCCTTGAACGGTAGAAAACCGTGTTTTTCGGCGCCGTAATTGACGAAGGCGGCTTCCAGGCTGGGTTCGACTCGGGTGATGATGCCCTTATAGATGTTGGATTTTTTTTGTTCTTTGGACGGAACTTCGATGTCAAAATCGTAAAGTTTTTGACCATCTACCAATGCCACTCGCAGCTCTTCGGGCTGCGTGGCGTTGATAAGCATTCTTTTCATTCAATTATCCTTGTTGTTATATGTATCCTACCGAAGAGCTATCAAACAGTTTATGTCGCGGAAGGCGGGCTAATCCCATCTATTCTTTTTCTTTAAAGGAGCGGCCAGGCTGGCTGAAAACGGCAATGGATGTTGTGTTTGGAGCAGCGAATTATCGGACTTGCCGAGATGGCGCTTGGATATTGGGCGATCTGTTTTTACTGAGCTCTTAGAGTTGGATGCAGTCGCTCATCATGGGTTGAGCGATAAAACCCGAAAAAATTCTTTTGCTTGGCGATGACGTCTGGCGCCGAGGCCATAAGGTATTTTTTATCAAGTCTATCTATAGATAAACTGGCCTAATATAGCAATGTTTGTCAGTGGCAGCAATTTTAAACATGGCTGTTGGAGAAATTGTTATCATTTGTGGCATGAAAACCGCATCCGAACAGAACAATCCACAAGTGCAATGGCTGGAAATCGGCGAAGCCAATTGCGAGCAACGACTCGATAATTTCCTCATCGGTTTCTTGAAAGGCGTACCCAAAACCCGTATTTACCGCATGGTTCGCAAGGGCGAGGTCAGGGTGAACAAAGGCCGGGTCGAGGTCAGTTACAAATTGGCGATGGGCGATATCGTCAGGATTCCGCCGGTGCGCGTGGCGGAAAAGCCGGATGACGTCATCGTGCAGCCCACCTTGAAATACAGTCTGGAGAACCACATTTTGTTCGAAGACGACGGTTTCATTGTCTTGAACAAGCCTGCCGGCTTTGCGGTGCATGGCGGTAGCGGTGTCAATTCCGGTGTGATCGAGGCTTTGCGGCAAATTCGGCCACAGCAAAAGTTTCTGGAATTGGTGCATAGATTGGACAAGGACACCTCCGGCTGTTTATTGATAGCGAAAAAACGCTCGGTCTTGAAAGTGTTGCATGAGATGTTTCGTGGCGATGGCATCCAGAAAACCTATCTGGCTTTGCTGGCCGGCCAATTCAAACGCAAAAAACAACTGGTCGACGTGCCGTTGCTGAAAAACGTCAGCCAGGGCGGCGAGCGCATGGTTACGGTCAGTCAGGCCGGTAAGGTGGCTGAAACCCTATTCACACGGTTGAAGACCTTTGAGGATGCGACATTGGTGCATGCGGCGCCGAAAACAGGACGCACTCATCAAATCCGCGTGCATGCGGCCTGGTTGGGGCATCCTATCGTCGGCGACGAACGCTACGGCGAAAACGAGGTCAACAAGGCTTTCAAAAAGCGTGGCTACAAGCGTTTGTTTTTACATGCCGAGCAATTGCGTTTTGCGCATCCCTTGACAGGCGTGCCACTGCACTTTGTCGCGCCTTTGCCCGCTGACTTACAAGCTCTGCTGGATCATGAAAAAACGCTTTGATGTGATCATATTCGATTGGGACGGCACCCTGGTCGACTCCATCGACTGGATCGTGCATTGCATACAACAAGCCGCGCTGCATCACGGTTGCCGGGTGCCTGATGCGCAGTCCGCCAAGGACATCATAGGCTTGAGCATCGAAAATGCGATCAAGACCTTGTTTCCGGACGAAGATGCCGAAACGCGCGCGAAACTGGCGTTTCATTA
Organism: Methylomonas rapida; assembly: GCF_024360925.2. Lineage (NCBI taxonomy): Bacteria > Pseudomonadati > Pseudomonadota > Gammaproteobacteria > Methylococcales > Methylococcaceae > Methylomonas > Methylomonas rapida. The sequence continues at coordinate 1,094,511 of NZ_CP113517.1, forward strand.
CGGGCAGGGCTTTTTCTCCAGGCAAATCGGCCCGGACGATCTTTTTCCGGGGGTTCGCGACATGCTGCTTAGGCTCAGGCAAGACGGTTATCGCTTGGCGGTGGCTACCGGCAAAAAATCCAAGGGTTTGGCGCAAGCCATTGCCGGCACCGGTGTGGCGGATCTGTTTTGTACCACGCGTTGCGCGGATCAAACGGCGTCCAAGCCCGATCCATTGATGTTGACCGAAATCATCGCCGAACTGGGTGTTGACAAGCGGCGAGCGTTGATGGTGGGAGATTCGGTGCATGACCTGCAAATGGCGATAAACGCCGAAATTGACGCAATCGCCGTAACCTGTGGTGCGCATTCAGCAGTGACGCTGAAACAATATCGGCCCTTGTGTTGTCTATCGTCTGCAACTGAGTTGTTAGGAATCATCTAAGAGGTTTATATATGGAAAATCAACAACATTCGACTACATCCCATAATAATGCAGACGGTTGGGAAAAAGAGGTTTTGGAAAAGCTGGCGTTTTCGGCCATCGATGAGCAGAAAAGAGCCCGGCGCTGGGGGATTTTTTTCAAATTCCTGACCTTTGCCTATCTGGCGGTTGCATTGGCATTGGTGGTTTATCCGCGCTTCGAGGCGGATATCAGTGCCGGTAAGCCGCATGTGGCGGTGGTCGATGTGATGGGTATGATCGCCGAGGGCGAAGCGGCCAGTGCCGATAACATCATCCAGGGCTTGCGCGAGGCGATCGAAGACAAAAATACCTCCGGCGTCATTTTAAACATCAATTCACCGGGTGGCAGCGCCGTGCAGTCGGCCTATGTTTACCATGAAATTCGCCGGCAAAAAGCCCAGCATCCGGATATGCCGATTTATGCGGTCGTCAGCGATATGTGTGCGTCCGGTGGCTATTATATTGCGTCCGCCAGTGACAAAATCTATGTCAGTCCCGCCAGCATCATCGGTTCGATTGGTGTCGTGATGAACGGTTTTGGTTTTAGCAATGTGCTGGAAAAGCTGGGCGTGGAGCGCCGCTTATTGACGGCGGGCGAACATAAAGCCCTGCTCGACCCGTTTTCGCCGGTGAAGGAGCGGGAAACCAAGCATATGCAATCGTTGCTGGATCAGGTGCATCAGCAATTCATTAGCGCGGTGAAGCAGGCGCGCGGCGATCGCTTGAAGGAAACGCCGGAGATGTTTTCCGGCCTGGTCTGGACCGGCGAGGAGGGCGTAAAGCTCGGCTTGGCGGATGGCTTTGGCAGCATCGATTCGGTCGCCCGCGATGAGCTGGGTACGGAAAAGACCTTGAACTTCACGCCGCAAGAACGTTTGATCGATCGTTTGGCCGGTAAATTCGGCGCATCGTTCGGGCATGCGATCGGTACGATGGTTAAATCGATTAATTTTCAATAAAGGCTTGCCAAGCGCGTCGGATTTGGTCATAATGCGCGCTCTTCGGCAGACAGCCGATAATAATGGTTACCGTGTCGGTCCTCTCGCAACGATACGCTACGAACCCCGCCAGGTCCGGAAGGAAGCAACGGTAGTAGCGGATTCGTGTGCCGGGATGCGGCTGGCATGGTAACCGCCCATCTTTCCCCCGCCCGCGTCGCTAATGGCTTACCAGGTTCTTGCCAGAAAATGGCGTCCCAGCAACTTCACTCAGTTAGTCGGTCAGGAACACGTCAGTCAATCGCTGATACATGCCTTGCAGCATGACAGATTGCACCATGCTTATCTTTTCACCGGTACGCGTGGCGTAGGCAAGACCACCGTTGCCCGCATTCTGGCCAAGGCCATCAATTGCGAAAATCTGCAAGACAGCAACCCTTGCGGAAAATGCCAGGTTTGCCAGGATTTCGAACAGGGCCGCTTCATGGACTTGATCGAAGTCGATGCCGCCTCGCGCACCAAGGTCGAGGATACCCGCGATCTGCTCGACAATGCGCAATACGCTCCCAATCAAGGCCGCTACAAAGTCTATTTGATCGACGAAGTGCACATGCTGTCCGGGCACAGCTTCAATGCGCTGTTAAAAACCCTGGAAGAGCCGCCGCCGCACGTCAAATTCCTGCTGGCTACCACCGATCCGCACAAGATTCCGGTGACGGTGCTGTCGCGCTGTCTGCAATTCAATCTGAAACGTTTGCTGCCGGACCAGATTGAAAAGCAGATGAGTTTTATCCTGAACGAGGAGAAAATCGCCTTCGATCCCGCAGCCATCAAATTGTTGGCCAGGGCGGCCGACGGCAGCATGCGCGACGGCCTGAGTTTGCTGGATCAGGCCATCGTCTACGGTAGCGGTAGCGTCAATCTGGCGGATGTTGGCGGCATGCTCGGCACGGTCGCCCAGCAGCCGATAGACGATATTCTGCGCGCGCTGGCCGCGCAAGACGGTAAAGCCGTGCTGGCAAAAATTGCCGATGCGGCCGAGTTGACGCCGGATTTTGCCGATATTCTGCAACAAATACTGCGCATGTTGCATCGGGTGGCGTTATTGCAGCAACTGCCGGATTTTATCGATCAGGAATTCGATCAGCAATTTCTGCACGAACTGGCGCAGGCTCTTTCGCCGGAAGACGTGCAACTGTTCTATCAAATCGGCTTGATCGGGCAACGCGATTTGGAACTGGCGCCGGACCCGCGTAGCGGCTTCGAGATGGTGGTGCTCAGAATGCTGACGTTTCGTCCGCAAAACAGCGAAACGCCGGCCGTCCCCCAGGCCCGCGCCGCGGTACCCCAGCAGAAACCAGCGTCCGCCCCTGTTCGAACCGTTGAGCAAAAGTCGGCTATGACGCCGCCATCTGCGTCTGTATCGGTTCCCCATACTGCCGATAATCCCGTTGCCTCGCCGCCACCTGAGGCCGGCGCAGTGGCGGCTCAATCCGACAATTGGGGTGACATCATTGCCGCATTGAATATCGGCGGCCGTACCCGTGAATTGGCCAACAATTGCGTGCTGGATGGCATCGAAGATAACGTTTGCCGCTTGTTGATCGATCCCGGCTTTCAACGGGTGGGGGCGGTTGCCGAGGAAAAGTTGCGCGATGCCTTGCAAAAATATTTTGGCAAGCCTTTAAAACTGCAGATTACGCCGCAAATCATTCAGCAAATGACACCGGCGCTGGAAATGCAAAAAGCGCGCGAAGAACGGCAGCAGGCCGCCGTCGACGACATCAACAATGACCCCAATGCAAGGGCATTGAAGGAACAGTTTGACGCCAGGATCATGCCTGGCAGCATAGAACCGATCAACTAGATGGGAGAAATCATGAAAAACGCACTCGCTGGCATTATGCAGCAAGCCCAAAAAATGCAAGAAAACTTCAAAAAAGCCCAGGAAGAGCTGGAAGCCATGGAGGTGAAAGGCGAATCGGGCGGCGGATTGGTGACGATATTGATGACCGGAAAACGCGAGGTGCGTAAGGTCAATATCGATCCATCGCTGGTGGGCGACGACAAGGACATGCTGGAAGACCTGGTGGCGGCGGCGATCAACGATGCCGTGCATAAGGTCAACAAAATGAAGAAGGAAAAAATGGCCGACGTCACGTCCGGCATGCCGTTGCCGCCCGGGTTTCAAATGCCGTTTTAAGCATGCAGAACCCAGGTTTGCTGAAAGAGCTGATCCAGAGCCTGTGCTGTTTGCCTGGCGTTGGGCAAAAATCCGCGCAACGCATGGCGTTTCATTTGCTGCAGCGCAATCGTGACGGTGGCCGGCAGTTGAGCCGCGTTCTTTCGCAAGCCATGGACAACATCGGTTATTGCCGCGATTGCCGTACCCTGACCGAGGCCGAAGTCTGCGAGGTCTGTGCAAATCCGCAGCGCGACGATGCGGTGTTGTGCATCGTGGAAAGCGCGGCCGACGTCTGGGTGATCGATCAGGCCACCAGCTTCAAAGGCAAATATTTCGTGCTGCACGGACGCTTGTCGCCGCTGGACGGCATGGGCCCGGATCAACTCGGCATAGACTTGTTGGAGCAGCGTCTGGCCAGCGGTGTGATCAAGGAAATCATACTGGCGACGAACTCCACGATCGAAGGCCAGGCCACGGCTCATTTCATCGGCGAAATCGCCAACAAGTTCCATATTCGCGCCACCCGCATCGCTCACGGCGTGCCGATGGGCGGCGAACTGGAATTCATCGACAGCGGCACGCTGTCCCACGCATTCAACGACAGGCGGGAATTTTAACCGAGCGTTTCTCGTTTCCGCTAATCATGCCTGTTAGATAACAATCATCTCGTGGCCTGGACCTCTCTATTGTTACTGATCACCGGTATCAGGATAGTCGGCAGTACCGTAGGCATTGAAAAACTGCTTGGCCGTACGACCGTTTTTGCTGGCATGCAGATGGGCAAAATCCAGTGCCGCCTTGTGCAAGGCGCTCCGATCGCCGTTGAAATCGGCGAAATAACTGTCCACGATGTCCAGATAGGTTTGCGTGGGTTGCGGATAAAACGCTAGGCGTAAGCCAAAACGATCCGACAGCGAGATCTTTTCCTCGACGGTGTCGGAATAATGCACCTCGCCGTCGACCAACCGAGTGTCGAGATTGTCGCGCATCTGCTCAGGCAATAAATGTCGGCGATTCGAGGTGGCGTAGAATAATACATTGTCGGGTGGCAGCTCGATGGAGCCTTCCAGCACGCTCTTCAAAGGTTTATAGAGGCTGTCGCCGGCATCGAACGACAAGTCGTCGCAATAAATGATGAAGCGCTGCGGATGCTCGCGGATGTCGTCGACGATTTCCGGCAAGTACAATAGGTCGTGTTTATCGACTTCGACGATGCGTAAGCCACGGTCTTTGAAAGTATTCAACAGAGCTTTGACCAATGAGGATTTGCCGGTTCCGCGGGCGCCCCATAGCAGCGCATTGTTGGCCGGCAAGCCGGCCAGGAAGCGTTCGGTGTTGGCTATCAGCTGCTGTTTCTGCGATTCTATGCCCAGCAGTTGTTCCAGGCGGATGGGGTCGGTTTGTGTGACCGGGCGCAAGTAGGCCTGGCGTTGGCGCCAGATGGCCGCGTAAGTGGTGTTCCAGTCGATCATGGGTATCTTGCCGTGAAAAAATATGGCTGGATTGTAAGAGTTTTGCTCGATTCCACGCCAGTCATTCGTTGATGCAGTTATGTTTTCCAGGGAGTTAGTTTATGAATCACCCCGAATTTCCATTGAGCGAAGAACTGATTTATTTGAATCACGCCGCGGTCGGGCCCTGGCCCAAACGAACTCGCGATGCGGTGGTTCGCTTTGCCGAACAAAATTGCCGTTATGGCTCGCACTTTTATCCCGATTGGCTGCGGAAGGAAACCGAATTACGCCAACAGTTTCAGACGCTGATCAACGCGCCGTCGTTTGACGATATTGCATTGGTCAAAAATACTTCCGAGGCCTTGTCGTTCGTGGCTTATGGTTTGTCATGGCAAGCAGGCGACAATATCGTATCCAGCAACGAGGAATTTCCTTCGAACCGGCTGCCGTGGCAATCCTTGGCCGATCAAGGCGTCCAATTCCGCCAGGCCGATTTATCCAGCGCGGCTACGCCGGAGGATGCCTTGTTTGCGCTGGTCGACGAGCATACCCGCTTGCTGACGATCAGCTCGATTCAGTTCGCTTCCGGTATCCGGATGGACTTGGAGCGCATAGGTGAATTTTGCCGGCAGCGCGGGATCCTGTTCTGCATCGACGCGATTCAAAGCCTCGGGGCTGTCGAGTTTGACGTGCAGGCCTACAAGGCCGATTTCGTGATGGCCGACGGGCATAAATGGCTGTTTGGTCCTGAAGGTCTTGGAGTGTTTTATACCTCAGCGGAATCCAGGGACAAGCTGAAATTGACCCAATTCGGCTGGCACATGATGAAGGATACCCACAATTACGAAAACGAGCCTTGGGAAATGCATCCGTCGGCGCGGCGTTTCGAATGCGGCAGTCCCAATATGCTGGGTATTCATGCGTTGTCGGCCAGTTTGTCCTTGTTATTGGAAATCGGCATGGAATCCATCGAGGCGCAAGTGATAGAGCGTGCCGAGCATCTAAAAGCCGCCATCGCTGCCAAGGACGACTTGGTTTTATTGTCCCGGCGGCAAAGCCGGCTGCAGTCCGGCATTGTCGTTTTCAAGCACAGGACGCTTGCTAGCGACGTGTTATACCGGCATTTGCAGAAAAACGGCGTGGTGTGCGCGCCGCGCGGAGGCGGCATCCGGTTTTCGCCGCATTTTTATAATACCTTTGAGGAGATCGATCGCGCTGTGCATCTTGCGTCGACGGCTGCATCGGCTGGCCGGGATTAGGGCGAGCTCCAACGAATCTTATACCCCTATATTACCTTGGCAGGTCGGGTTACGGTCTGGTCGTAACCCGACGATGGGCCTAAATCCAGTCTGATTCCGAACCGCCATCATCAAAGAAACCTTCACTGTCGTCGCTGGCGAGAAAAGGGTTGTAGTCGGCATGCTGGACGGCTTGGTCGGCGTCACCGTAATAATTGTTGATGACGGTTTGCTCGGCGGGCTGTGGTTCGGCGGCATGTTGCTCACCACCCGTTTGCGCCTGCGATGGCGAAGGCGAGTGATGGTTGCCTAACAGGTTGTTTATGCCTTGAAACAGAAACGAACCCGCAACGACACCGGCGGCCGTGGTCGCGACATTGCCGAGAAAACTGGAACCCATGCCGGACGCCTGATTTTGCGGGGCGGCTTGCGCAAGATTCATATTGCCCGGCACGGCTCGGGGCGGCATTTGATAGTTGGAGGCGCCGGGTACGCGATTGTCTGCCGCTGAAGCGGTCGCCCAGGGGTTGTCGTTCAGGAAGCCAGTGGCCGATGTTGCGGTTTGCTGCTGTTTTAACTGGTCTTGTAGCTCTGATATCCGAGATTGAGCCGCGAGGAGCGCCCGATCTTGCAACAGGCAGCGTTGCACCAACAGATAAGCGGCATCGGGTTGACGCGTGATGGCATCGCGGATCAAGGCTTCGGCTTCTGAATCCTTTGCCGTCAGTTTGACGTCGGTCAATTGTTGCAAAAATTGGTTGAGTTGATCTCGTTCCTGTGGGTTCATGCTGTCATCTCTCTAGGCGAAAAAAAGCATCATCGATGATCAGTCGGTTAATTGCTGTTTTGACTGAATCGCGCCGTGTCCATTCAAGAACACTTTCCAGTTTTTTCCATCGGCCGTCAGGTAAATTTCATATTCTTCGCCAGTACCATTGGGATTTGCGATCAATTCGGCTTTTTGGATGCTGTATCCCGGAAATTCTTTTTTTAGGGTGGCTATGACCGGCGGAAAAATATCGTTGTGATTTTCCACCGTCACTTCGTTGGTGAATAAATGGTCTTTGTCATTGAACAATTCCATTACTTCCTGGCCGCTTTCATCCTTGAAGCGGACTTCCAACAATTTTTGGCCGAAGTGCGTTTCATAGCTTGCTTGCAAGCCTTGCGCCTGCGGATGGCGTTTCAAGATATTGCTGCTGACTTTTTCGGGGATGTTTGCCGTTGCGGATGGTTCAGCGTGCGTTGTGAACGCGACGGTCAAGGCTATGACACCCAGCGTTGATGCTAAGAATTTCTGCATGGTTTCCTCTTTGTTAGTCATTGAAATTGCCGATCTGATCTAAAGCCTTTTGGCTGTTATCGGAAAAATTTTGTGCGCCCTTGCTTAAAGGCAAATTAAAAATTATGCCATGAGCGGGCCTGTCAAGGGCAATCGATATTTTTCTCCCCCGAGCGAGGGCCCGGAAGCCGTCGGGGTTCTATATCTAAAGTTTAGAAAAATATACCCGGCGATAAATAGTCGGGAGTGTTCCGGCGCTGGATAATTTACTCATATACCGAGTTCAGTCCTTTACGCCTTTGCGTGTCAGGTTTTGCAAGAGCAACGATCCGCAAGTATAAGCAGTAAACCCGAGCTGAATGACTACTTCGGGCTATAGGTAAAATTTTCGCGTTGGAGGTGCTCATGTTTAAGAAAAAATTGCTCGTGTTAACGTTGATTACACTGGGTTTATCGATGATCACTACCGCGGTTGTCGCCAAGACAAACGGCAACAGTAACAGCGGTGGCTTCAACAACGGCAGCGGCAATAACGGCAACAATGGTGGTGCCAACAACGGCAGCGGCAATAACGGCAACAATGGTGGAACCAACAACGGCAGCGGCAATAACGGCAACAATGGTGGTACCAACAACGGCAGTGGCAATAACGGCAACAATGGCGGTACCGACAACAGTGGTGTCGATGAATTAGATCTGGGTAATCAAGCTTTGAATGATGTCACTGATGCTGCTGTCGTTCCGCAAACTGAGTCGTTACCATCCGGCATCGTCGTGGAGGATCAACGTCCAGCCGGCAGCGTTCCTGAACCCGGTACATTTCTGCTGTTGGGGCTAGGCGGGCTTGCGATGAGATTGCGGGGCCGAAGAACGAATCAATAGTTTGTCCAACCGGATCAAGTCAGGGTATCGCAACCTTAACCTGCTGGTGGGTCTACATGTATTGAATGGAGCACATTCATGTATATGATTGTTAAAAATTTGCCGAAATCGATCAATATCGATGAGTTGGCGGATGGGCTGCAGTCACTTTTGAAAGGCGGTCTGTTCCACAAAAAAGGCCAGATCAAGGCGATCAAGATGATTGCGCTGGTCAATAAGGAAAGACGTATCATCGAAAGGCATGCCTTGGTGCGTCTTTGCTCCGAATCTGCAAGGCTAAGATTGATCAAGGCTTTCAATGGATCGGAGTATAAAAAACACTTGCAAATTGGGGATGATTCCAGCAATTGTCCCAAAGAATTAACGGCCTCTAATTTTGTTGTCAGAAGCTGGCGTAACGATCGCCGGCAGTCGTCAGAGGTCGAGTCACGTAAAAGAAATCACAGACAGCAGGAAAGGCGGCGGCCCGATTTGTCAGTCTATCCTTTGCTGGAAAAAACCTTTTGAGCGGAATGCAGTGCTCGACGGGAACTTAGACATGGAGGATTTCGAATCGATTCCCTTCAAAATCTCTCTGGAGGGGGTTTCGCGGGAAAGGCCATTTCGACAAGTTTTTTAGCCCAATCCTTTTTCGCGGGCATAAAGACATAATTCCAGCCGGCTTTTAATCCCCAGCTTTTCGTACACATTGTGCAGGTGAACCTTGACGGTGCCTTCGCTGATGAAGCAGTGATCGGCGATTTGTTTGTTGCTGTAGCCGTTTGCAACGAGTTCGACCAGATTCATTTCCCGTGCGGTCAAGATCTGTTTGAGTTGCCGTTGATCCGCTTCTTGCTTTTGCCATCGCGCCAAAGCGGCTAGCACATTATCTGCATCCAGCCATTTGCCGCCGGCGTGCACCTTGCGCACGCATTTTAGCAATGTCTCCGGCGCGGCTTCTTTCAGAACCACGCCCTGCGCGCCTAGCTGAATGGCCTTGGAGATTTCGTTTTCGTCTACACCAGCAGTCAAAACGATTACCTTGATTGGAGTCTCCAATTTCCGTAGGGCTTGCAGGACACTGATGCCGTCCAGTTTGGGCATGCGCAGATCCAGCAGCAATATCTCGGGCTGAGTTTCTGTGACGCTTTGCAAGGCCGCTTCTCCGTCAGTGCAACAGGCCAGCACCTCAATGTCCGGTTCGTTGGCAAACAATTGCATCAGGCCATTGAGTACCAGAGGGTGATCATCTGCCAATACTAATTGGATGGGCATCAGGTTTGCTCCGTGGCAGCGTTGAAATTCGGCAAGGGAGCCGACAAGACCGAGGTTGTCGGCAGGCTGATAAGCAATTTGACATAACCTCTATGCGACTGGATCGTCAAGGTTCCTCCCAGGGCGCGTGTTCTGTCCATGAGGCTTTTAGGGCCAAGGCCAGTGGCGCTTAATTTGGCTAGATCATAACAGCCGGTAAAGGGGAAACCTATGCCATTGTCGTTGATTTCGATGTTGATCGAGGCTCGTGAGATGTTCAATTGGACCCGCGCTTGCGTGGCATCGGCATGGCGCGCGCTATTGATCAAGGCTTCGCGTATCAAATGATAAAAGTCTTCCAGGCAGTTGAGTCGGATCGGCAGCAGTCTTGGCTCGATTGCAATGCTCACCTGCAAATTCCATTGTTGTTCTATGATGTGGGCGATTTCTTGCAGGCGCCGATCAAGATCGGCAAAAGTGTTCGGATAACCGGTGTCGCTAGGTTTTAGCTGTTGGATAAATTGGCGTAGATGGCGTTGTTCTGCCTGAATCAACAGTCCCAGGTTTTCTAGCGCGTCCTGCGCGGCTGGCGGGTCCTTTCCCGCGAGGTGCTCGATATTTTTGACTTGCAGCGCAATGCCCGTTAGCGTTTGCAATACGCCATCGTGCAGGTCGCGGGCCATCTTGATGCGTTCCTCGATGGCAGTGGTTTTCTGTTGCAGCAAATGCAAGTAAAACTGATCTATTCGGGTCGCAATTTGTTGAGCCGCCAGAATGCCTAAACTCAGGTCGTCCAGGTTTAATGCGGGTTTATCGAGTAACAGCAGATAACCCCGAAAGGTTTGGCCTTTCAGGGATAGGCCAATCACCGCTTGAATAGCATGTTTTGCTATCAATAAGGGATCGATGCCGGGGCCGGCTCGATACGCCAGGCCCGACGGTGACATGCAAAGCATCCGGCTGTTTGGAGCGCCAATGTTTTTGCTGAGAAAATGGCAGTCGGCCAAGGTTGGGGCGATACAGGCCTGATAGGCGGACGGTTCGAGCTTTTGCCAATAAAGGTGATCGGATTCCCATAAGGCCAAATAGTTGTGCGGCTCTTCAAACTCTTCCCATAGCATCAGGATGCGGGGTGTTTCCAATAGGTCGACGGCATAGGCCAGGATTTCGCGAACGAATACATGCAAATCTGTATCGGATGGCAACTGCAGAGGCCATTGGCTGAGCTTGTTGAGTTCTTGCCGCAGTTGGTGTTCGTAGGTAGTGAGATTGATCAGTAGTAACGCCACGATGGTCAGGTGAACGTTGCGGATAATGAAGCGGTTGAGTTCAAATCCGCCGTCGGCGTGGTGCATTTCAAATTCCAAAAAGCTACCGGAAGCCAACAGAAGGCATAGAAAAGCCAGCGCCGACCATAAAATGCCGATTTTTTGCCAGCGCAATGCCGCGGCCAATAAGGCAAAAATGAAATAACTGAAAAACGGGCTGGTCGAACCTTGCGTGATTGTGACCAACAGCGAATAAAGACAGACGTCGATGATGTGGCTGAAAAGCCCTATCTGCCTGATCTTTAGCGGCAACCATAACAAGACAGGGAGCAGGCAGGCGGCATAAATAAAATAAACCTGGAGAATGCGGAAGGTAGCAGAAGCCGTGGCCTCCGGTTCCAGGGGGTCTAACCATATCGCCAGCAATGAAAACGCCGCCAGCACTATTCTGCTGAGGATGATGATGCGCTCGGTGCGAGTCAGCGGCGATAGAGTCTGCATGGAAGGACGGCTCGGTGCGGGGAAAGCATTATAGGGTCAGGTAAAATCCATCGCCAAGCTCTATATATCGTCCAAGACGGAATGCTGGTGAGGGCTTTATGCTTTGGTCGGGCAGGGGATCATTCAGGAAAGTGGAAACCGGTTCAAATTTGTTCTTCACTTGATGTCGAAATGAGCGTTATTATTTGTTGAAAATCTTAGTAAGTCGTTTGTTCACGATTTGAGCAGCGGCGTCGTAATCCAGCCATGTTGAATCCATAGATAACCGAACGATGAATCGAATCCTTATCAAGTTAGTCCTGTTACCTTTTGTGTTGCTGCTACTCAATGCTTGTAGCAGTACCGCGCCGGTAGCCAAGCGCGACAAAGCCACTCAATATAGGGCCATCGCACCTAAACAAGCGCCCGATTTGAATAGGCGCTACTCAACGCTGACCTATTCCGGAATATTTCCGAAGCCAGGGGCCTTGGAGCCTGCCGTGGAGTTTTGGCGTAAAACCTATGCGGTTTGGCAGCGTTCCGAAGTGGCTTATCACGACGATCGCTACATGGATGTGATTTACGAGGTCGCGACCTTACCGGGTTACGTGGCGGAGGGGTTGACGAGCGAACAAAAGCAAGTCATGAATGAACGGCGCGATTTTTGGAAGGCCCGCTTAGCCGGTCTGGAAAGCAAACTCCGCTTCAATGCGCCGTTGGATGCGCAGGACAAGCAATTGATTGCCAAACTGGAGAGCAGCGGCCGGCCTTTGACGGCCATCCTGCCCGGTGCCAGCGATCGGGTGCGCGCGCAGCGCGGCACCAAGGAGCGCTTCAAACGCGGCTTGGAAATCAGCGGTCGTTATAACTTGCAGTTTAGAAAAATCTTCCGCGATGCCGGTTTGCCGGAAGAGTTGGCGTATTTGCCACACGTGGAATCCTCGTTCCAGCCGGCAGCACGCTCATCGGCGGGCGCGGTCGGCATGTGGCAATTCACCAAGGCCGCGGCCCAAACCTTCATGCCGGGCAACGATGCGGTCGATAGACGCTTGGACCCTTTTGCGTCGGCCAATGGCGCCGCCCGCTATTTGAGTTATGCCTATGGCAAGCTTGGAGACTGGCCATCCGCACTGACTTCCTATAATCACGGCATCGGCGGCATGAAACGGGCACAAAACAGGGTAGGGCGCGATTTTGTCCGCATCGTCGAAGAATATGACGGACCGGCCTTTGGCTTTGCCTCGCGCAACTACTATGCCCAGTTCCTGGCGGCGCGCGAGATCGCGGTGAACCCAGATCCGTTCTTCCCGGAAGGCATAAGCTACGAATTGCCGGTTTCTCCGGATCAATACCTGGCGGCGGATTAGCTCGACTGGCCGCGTTTCAACTGTCAGTGATCTTGGGGCGGCAAGTGCTGTTTCAAGATCTCAGGCCATATGTCAAGCCAGCAGCAGGCATGATCGTATTCGGCATATGGCAGGTATAAGGCGCTATGTTGACTGGCGCTGAAGGATTCGATGATCCTGGCGGGCACGTTGCGGTCCTTCAAGCCCGCCATGTGTATTTGCCTAACCTGTTCCGGAATGTGGGCATCGAGCATCGGATTCAGCGAACCGGTCGGTTCCAGATAACGGTGATGCTGACTCCAGGCCCTGACATCCAGATTGCCGGCAATCGTGATGACGGTGGCAACGCGTTCGAGCCGGGGCGCGAGTAAAGTCGCCAGCGCGCCGCCGCCACTAAAACCGATCAGACTCAGGCGCTTTATCTTTCTAGCCGACACCCAGCGTTCAAGAGCTGCTTGCATGCTGGTCACCACCTCGCTGGAATAGCGATGCGAGGTCCACAGCGACTCGTTGCATGCGTTGGAACGGCTCAGCCCGTAATAACACGGCCTCCCCAATAAAATCGCCGGCGCCCGGTCTATTTTCATCATCTCTAAAATTAACGGATTTCTGGGGGTTGGGTCATCCGCGATGCGCGTACCCGATTGCCAAGGCGTGCCGTCGCCATCCAGATACACGTGTAATTCAGCGATGTGGTTGGCGTCACGGGCTTGCGGGTTGAGAAAAAAACGATGCCGGTACGGCATGCCATCCAGTTCCTGGCTGGTAAAACCTAATTCCGTAGCCGTAAGGTTAAATTTTTCCGCGGGTGTGGCGCAGCCTTGAAGTGCAGACAGGATGGATAAAAGGCTTAGCAGCATCAACGCAGAGGGTGAAAAAAAATGACTCATTTTCGGAAGCTTATTCAATAACCACCTGCACAATACACATTCTGTTCGGAATAGCCGTAACCTGCACCGAATACTTGCATAGATTATTTCATGTTCATTCCTGAATGTAAGTGACAGCTACCGGGTCGAGACGAGCAAGCGGGCAAGATTTACAATCAGCGCGATAGCTAAAGCAATCGCACTCCCCGGCATTGTTTGGGAGTGAAAAAGCTTTAGCTTTTTCCAGGTGTTCAGTTGCTTCTCTAATCATCATCGCCAAGATGTTGTCGAATATCTGGGGGGTTAGGTGGCATCCATTTTGTAGCCGTAGCCGCGCACGGTTTTCAATAACTTCAGCTCGTATTCGTCATCGATCTTGCGCCGCAGTTGCCGGATGTACACGTCGACCACATTGGTCAAGGGGTCGGCACTGTAACCCCAGACTTGTTCCAGGATGCGGGTGCGGCTCAAGACTTTGCCGGGCATGCGCATGAAACACTCCAGCAAGGCAAATTCCTTGGGGGTGAGTTCGATGGCCTGGTCGCCGCGTTTGACTTCATGGGTGGCCACATTCAAAACCAAATCGGCAATTTGCAGTTCCTTGGAATCCAGTTTGATTTCACCGCTACGCCGGCGCATCAAGACCTCGATACGGGCCAATAGTTCTTCGAAGGCGAAGGGCTTGGTCATGTAATCATCGGCGCCCGAACGCAAGCCGGTGACTTTATCCTGCACGGTATCCCGGGCCGTCAGCATCAGGATGGGGGTGTCCACGCCCTTGTCGCGCAAGCGTTCGCAGACTTCGCGGCCATTGATGTCGGGTAAGCCCAAATCAAGAATGATGGCTTGAAACTGCCCTTCAGTGCCAATGGCGATGGCGTCCTGGCCGCAACGCGCGACTTCCACACCATAACTTTCGGCTTTGAGGCCACGCTCGATGAAATCGGCGATACGTTTGTCGTCTTCCACTAACAGAATACGCATGAGGCCGTGTTCTATCGGTGCGTTGGCTTTGGCAGGGTGTTCATTCATGTCGTCGTATCCTCGTCTGGAAACATCAGCGGTAATGTCACGGTAAAGGTGGAGCCTAAGTTCTCGGTGCTGCTCACCTCAATCCGGCCGCCGTGCGCCTTCAAGATCGATCGAGCCAGCGGCAAGCCCAACCCGGAACCGTCGTCGCGAGAATGGCGAGCGTTGTCGCTACGAAAATGGCGTTCGAAAATCCGCTCCAAATCTTGCGATGGTATACCGATGCCCTGGTCGGTCAAACTAATGCATACCGTTTTGTCTTCCTGCCACAAGGCAATGTTGATATGGCTACCCGGTTTCGAATAACGGCAGGCATTATCGCCCAGGATGAACAGCACTTGCCGCAGTCGCTGTTTGTCGCCGTGGACCCAGATGGCCTGGGTCGGCGCACCAAAGGATACGGTGATCGCGCTGTCTTCGGCCATGACCTTGATGTCGTCGACGCTACCGGATACGAGTTCGGTCAGATTCATGTTATCCCATTCGAACTGAAGATTGGCGGTTTCTATCCGGGCCAGGAACAGCAAGTCGTTGACGTACTTACCCAGCTGCATCGAGAGATCGATGATGCGTTGCAGGGCGTCTTTATACTCATCCGGATCACGATCCCGGCCGCGCAAGGTTACTTCGGCCTCGCCGCGAATCACCGTGATCGGCGTGCGCAATTCATGGCTGATGTCGGCCAAAAACTCGCGCCGCTCGGTATCCATGCGCTTGAGTTCCTCGTTTAGCTGGTGCAGTTCAAACGTGCGTTCGGCCACCCGATTTTCCAGTTCGGCGCGGCCTTCGCGCAATTTTTCTTGTTGTAATTCCAGCTCGAAAGCCATTTTATTGAAATGGCTGGCCAGGTAGGAAAATTCATCCTTGCTATCCAGCGAAATACGGTAGCTCAAATTCCCCGATGCGATCTCGTTGGTCCCCTTCATCAAGGACTCCACGGGTTTTTTGACCCGTCTTAGCAGCAGGACACCGGCGCTGAAGCTGAACAATGCCGCGATCAACGAGGCCAAAATCGCCAGCCAGCGCGATTGGCTGACCAGATTTTCCAATTCCTGCTTGGTCTTGGCGGCTTTTTGCCGTTCCGATTGAATCGCGGCATCGATCAGCGGCTGGAATTTGCTGTCGATCTCTTCGCCCGAGAATTTGGACAAGGCTTGCAAGGCGCTTTCACGTTTTCCTTGTTCCCGCAAGCGCTCGACTTCGTTGAAGCGGTATTCACTGGCATCCAGGAAGGCGGTCAGATTGGCGACCCGTTCCAATTCGGCCGGTTTGTCATAATTTTCCGCGTCGTCTTCGGCGTTTTTGACGACTTCGTCTCTAAGCACCCGCATCGCATCGAACAAGCGGTGTTTTGCCGTTTCCACGCCGGCTTTCGCATTGGGTCCGCCGGTGATCAGGCGATCCATTTGTTGCTTGAAATAACGGTAGGCTTCTTGCGACAGGCGCTCATAACGCTCGAAAGCCTCGTAAGCCGCCTGGCTACGCTGAAAATGGCCGATGACCTGATTGGAACCCCAGTACATCACGGCGCCCAGCAGCAATACGAAGCTGAACGATACGGCGATGACCAAGGCCAGGCGAATACGAAACATCGCGCTTAGTTGCCTTCGCTGGTCTCATCCATTTGTTTTTCGATCGAACGGATGGCTTCCAATTTTTCCCGCAACAAACGATTTTCGTCCTTTTTCGGTTCCGGCGCTTCTTTTGTGTTCGACGCCGATCTGGATTTTTGCTTGCGTTCGTAGCTGGCTTGGCGTTTGGCTAGATTATGCAAATTCATCAACACTTGCGTATGCAAGGCAATGAAGCGTTGTAAATTTTCGTCTCGCGCGTAGGCTTGCTTGATGTTGTCGACGGCTTCCAGCAGCTTGGGAATGTCGCCGCATTCATTGGATAACAGACGGGCCACCATCAAATGTAATTGCACGCCATTGGACGGGGAGATTTTTTGCGTATTCATCAAGGATTTACAGACATCCGCCCGCGACACATCGGACATGTTCGCCATGCTGGCGCCAAAGGCCAGTAGTTCATCGACGCCGGATTGCGCGTAGGGATCGGTGTATGTGGGTACGGTGGGCTGGTTGTTATAGTTATTGGAGGCGCAGCCGGCTAGCCAAAAACCGATCACGGCAAAAGCCAGCGCACGAAGGAAAAAATACGGATAGATCATGGGTTTTTTGGTTTAGGCTTCAGGATTCAGGGGGAGTTGGACCCGTACACGCGTGCCGGGATGATCTTGGCGAGAGTCTATGATTTCGACCGTACCCTGGTGATGGTTGACGTATTCCCGCACCATGGCCAGACCGAGACCCGAGTGGTCACCCACTTTATGGTTCACGGCCGATTTGCCCCGGTAAAAGGGCTCGAACACTTGCGCGCGTTCCTCGGAGGCGATGCCCGGACCGTCGTCTTCGATCTCCAGTTCTACCTGTTCGCCGGCTTCGCGCAACATGATGCGGATTTCGCCCGCGGACGGCGAATATTGAATCGCGTTGACCAGCAAATGCTCGAACATCGCGGCTAACTGCTCTTGCACCCCTTGAAGCCGAATCGGCTTGATCAGTTTTTTGACCTTCAGCGATTTGGCTTGCAAAGCGGCTTGCTGCTTGTCCAGTACCGATTCCAGCAGCACTTTCAGATCGATCGTCTGTTTGGCGCTTGCGTCCTGTTGGGTTTGCAGTTGGCTGTAATGCTGTAACTGCTCGGATACGCCCTGCAATTTGTCGATTTGACCAACCAGTTCGCGCACGAAATCTTGTTGCGGATGAAGGACCTGTGGATTGCCGGGATGGTTCAAACGATAGGCGCCATCGCGTATCGCTTGCAAGGGTAAGTCGATCTCGCGGGCAATGTTTTGCATCAAATGTTGTTTGGAGGTTTCTAGCGCCAATAAATGACTGCGTAGCGATTCCAGGCGTTCGCCAAGATAGCGCATGTCGGTGGGACCTGCGACTTCGACGGGCTCTTCCAGTTCGCCCGCATCCAGACGTCTGATCGCGCCATCCAGTTGCTGCATCGATCGGGATAGCAATAGCAGCAATATCAACACAAAAGCCGTCGAGCAGGTCAGCAAGACCGCGCCTTTTACCATCAACCCTTGTTCCAATGACTCGGAAAGTTGCCGCAATTCGTTGAAGGTGTGTTCGACATGGGCCTCGAATTCGCGCGACAAGGTGTTGGAGGATTCGCGCAAGCCCTGAAACGCTTCGTCTAGCGGCAATATCGGCGTTTCCTCGGATTCGGCGCCAATGATTTGTTGGTAAATCAAGTTTTCCTTTTCGGACAATTCGTTGACCAGCAAGGCGATTTTGTTATCGACGTGCAGTTTCAGTAAGTCATTCAATGCTTGCCTGAAGGACGCCCGTGCCGCTTCGTACGATTCCCGCTCATAGGGTTGGCGCAGTGATGGGTCGGATAACAAGACGAACAAGCGTGCCTTGCGTTCGATGTCGGACGATTTCTGTAAGACCAGCCGAACCGTTTTGGTTTGTTCGAAGACTTGTGAATTGATGGTCCTACCCAATGCCGCCGTTTCGCGTAAGCCATAAGCCGCGTACATCACGCCCACAAACAGCGGGATCACAGCGATGGCAAAACCCAGCACGATCAGGGACTTCAGGGAAAAAAAATTTAGGTTCATCCGCATATAACGAAATTTTAACCGCTCCATGACCAGGTTGTCGTAAAAGATAAAACAATTCCTTCTTTCGCCGGTAGAAGGTCGGGATGAGGGGATATAAACCAGGAGATACAGTATTTATTCCTTCACTCCGGCCTCTCCCGCGAGGAGAGGGGGGGGCTTTTACGACAACCCCATGGTGGGGGCTGCCGTGGTTTTTCAGCTAAGCGACAGCGTTGCCGACTGCTCGGGCGAAATGCAATTCCAGTTTGTTATGGGCAGGGGATTAATCGGTTTGGCGCGTCAGGAGCTATGATACGACGAAATTCGTTAAGTTTGTGATCTTGTTGGTTTACCGGGAGTTTTTGGCCATGAAGCGATTGATTGCCGTTAATCTGGTGTTGCTGCTGGCGATGCATTGGCCGTTGAGTGCAAAGGAGGTTTTGACCTTGCCGGTAAGCGCCTCGGCGCAATGGCCCGTGATATTGCTGGATTTGGGGCAGCAAGCCGCGCTTGCCGAAGACAGCGCAACCCGCATCGCGATGGGCGAAATCTCATCCAGGCAAGCGGTCAGTTCGGTAGAAGTTGCCGATCAAGAAATCAACGTGTTCCATCCGGGATTTGCTGATTGGTCGGTGGCTTTTAGATTCAGATTGAAAGACCCGCCGCAAACGAAGGCGTATCGATTCTGGGCGCGTTGGCGTCAGGGAGGCGAACCTGACGTCTGTATACAAACTTTTGAAATTTGGGCCGGTCCCGATGCCGAGCATTTACGCAACAGTGGAACCTTTGCGCTGAAACCCAAGGGCTGGCAGGCCGCGTGGATAGGCGGAGAGTCTTTGGTCGCTTTGCAAGCCGAAGACAAGGTCATCGAGATTCGCAACAGTGGTGCCGGGCAGGATGTCAAAGTGTTCGATGCGTTTTTATTAGCGCCGCCCTGGGCTGCTTTGCCCGTCGCAGCCAGTGTGGATAAGCCGTTGTTGTTGCT
Organism: Methylomonas rapida; assembly: GCF_024360925.2. Lineage (NCBI taxonomy): Bacteria > Pseudomonadati > Pseudomonadota > Gammaproteobacteria > Methylococcales > Methylococcaceae > Methylomonas > Methylomonas rapida. Next base: position 1,113,770 of record NZ_CP113517.1, read on the forward strand.
GGAATTGGGCCAGTCGCCGTTATTGGCAGGCCTGGAAAATAACCCAGCCGTGCAGGTTTTTATCGGTAGTGCCAGTTCCGGTATCGGTGCCGAGTCGTTGTTGACAGAAACCGACGAGGTACAGGTTTTTCATCAAGGCTTCGGCGATTGGCGGGCCAATTTTCGCTTTGAACTGGAGCCTTCCATCCCCGCCGGCCGCTACCGGTTTTTCGCCCGTTACAAAAGCGGCGGCGAAGTCTCGCAAGTGATGCAGCGATTTACGCTCAAAGCGGGGGCAAATCCCGAGCATTTGGCAAACCGCGCGGAATTGTCGAGCCTCAACGATACCCCGTGGGAATATCAGTGGCTGGAAGCCAGAGACAGCCTCACGCTATTACCCGGCGACCGCTGGCTGGAAATCAGCAACAGTGGCCAGGCCGATGGCGCCAAGGTCTTCGATGCGTTTTTGCTGCAAACAGAAGCGCCGGCGGCGGACTGGATGAGCGTGGAGCAGGCTCAGCTTCGCAACCGTTTTTTGGCCCTGGTCAAACAAAATCCCGCCGCAAAAAGATATTTGTACGTGCTGGATGGGCCTGGAAAAAACGGCGACACCTTGTTTGCCGGCTTGGCGGCCCGGGAGACGGAAAAGCACTATGAAAACCTGTCGGTAGCCTATCTGATCGGCGAACCAGCCGAAACCATGGCCCAGCAATTGAATATCAACAGTTTGCCGGCGGCTATGATCAGCGACGCGAATGACACGCTGCTGGGAATAGTGTCTCAACCCAACAGCGAAGCCGAGGTATCGCGGTTTTTAACCGACCCGGAAAACGGCGGCTATATGCCAGCCCCGCTGGCCGTCAAGGCGGATACGCCAACGCCGATGAAACGGGGCAAACCGGCCGCATGGCTGGTGGGTGGTTTGCAGGATGGTCTGGCCGGCGTTTCGGTAGCCGGTTTGGATGGCGAAACCATCCTGAGGCCCAACCCAGGACAGCCTTATGTGAGCCTGAAAATGCAGGGCGGGGAGATGAAAACCTGGCAGCCGGCGCAAACTCAAAACGACGGCAGCGTGGATATTTTGAAGGCCGTGCCGCATGCTTATGGCTGGTCGCGCGGTACGGGTTATGCCCTGCTTTATCTGCACGCCGACCAAGCCCAATCGATTGACTTGCACTTGCAGCAATCCGGTATCAAGACGCAGGCTTGGCTGGATGGCAATTCGCTGGCGCTTGACCAAGATCCCAAGCCGCCGACGGTTTTTTTGTCAGCCGGTGAACGGCTCAAAACCGTGCTGAAGGGTTTGACGCCGGAAGGTCTACTGGCAACGGCTCTGGCAGAGCAACAAGAACCGCCAAGGCTGGCAAAACTCGAACTGGCGCCCGGTTGGCATAGCCTGTTATTGAAACTGATCATGCAACACGATGCAGGCCAGCGTTTTTTCTTCAAAGCCTTGTTCACCGATGAACAAGGCCAAGCCATTGAAGACATGCAAACTCAACTCAGCGACCCCTCCGCCGAATTGAGTGTGCAGCAGATTGCCGCGCAGTTGCGGCCGCTGATGTTTGTCGATGCGCCGGCCAATTTGCCTCACCCCGGCGACGCCATCAAGCTGCGGCTGGATCTGCGCTGGCACCCCATATTGGAACAGCCGCGATTACCCATACCATTGCCGCGGTTCAAGTCCAGGCTGCAATTGCGGCTGGTGGACTATAGCGGTAAACAAATCGCGCAGCGGGAAATCACCGATCTGTTTCCGGGGCAAGTCGAGGTGGATTTCGGCCCCATCGAAGCGCCCGGTTATTACGCGGTATATGCCTCGTTATTCACGGAAGACGGCCATCTGATCATGCATTATCCGGCCGATGGTTTTTCGGTAGTGCGGGGAAGCGCGGAACAAAAGCTGCGGCTTCAGCGGAAAAAACTCTGGAATAACGATTATTATGCCCTGGCCGATGGCGATAAAAGTTTTTCCAGGGCTGGCGACTATTTTGTCTGGTTGCAGCGCATGGGCATTTTCAATAGTTATGGCGGCTATCCGGGCTTTGATCAGCAATACCGGTCGCAATGGCAGCAGGCCAGGCAATTGGGCTTGCAGTTGTTCGCGGATTCCGCCGGTGACAGTCATTGGTTGAATGACAAGCCGGAGCAGGGCGCTGAATTCATTCGTGCGGCGGCGCCATATACCCGTTATTTCAAGGCCAGCAACGAAATCGATATTCGATACGAAGCCGAATGGCAAAACCTGCGCGATCCCAAGCATTGGGTGGAACGGGCCAAACGTGAATATGAACAAGTGCATCGGGTACGACCGGATGGGCATTATGTCGGCGGCAGTCTGGTGCGGCCAGGGGAGGGCGAATGGTTTAAGCAGGCACTGCAATTGGGCCTGGATCGCTATCAGGATGCCTGGGACGTGCATGCCTATCCGCAAAAATCGCCCCGCTTCGGCGATCCCCTGGGCAATGGTGCCTTGGAGGACGAGCGTGGGGTATTGGCGGCCTATGCCAGTCTGGGCAAAAAAAATAGCCTGCCGTTCTGGCTGGGCGAAACCGGCGCCAAAGCCATGCACGGTCTGACCGGCCGGCGCTGGCAGGCAGAGCAGACGGCCAAGATGATCGCCTGGGTCAACAGCCGTAATGATTATCTGGGCCTGGCTTTTTGCATCGCGCATGAATACGACCAGGCTTATGGTCGCCTCTGGGATTACTCGATGGGCCATAAACCCGGCGAAACGGCTTTGTACACGGCCAGTGCCTTGATTGACGGTTTGCCGTACCAAGCGGTCGATACCGCTGATGCCGCTGTGCAGGCCGGCCTGTTCGGCACGACCTTGATGATCTGGCGTGATGACGACAAAAACACGGTTTGGCCGTTGCGGCTCGACCCGGAGCAGGCCTGGCTGGTCATCGACGTGGTGGGCAGTGTCCATCCGCTAACGCTGGATGCATCCGGTCATGCGGGCATCGCTATTTCGGCCAGCCCGGTCTATGTAGTGACTAAGGCCGAGTATGAAAAACTGACTCGGTTTTGAGGGCAGAATGTTTTCTGTGGGAGCGACGCCCACGTCGCGACGAAGGCGTCGCTCAATGACTTTCAGAATAACGCTCATGAAGGCTGTGCATCGCACCGGCAAATGAAAATAGTCTTCAGGGTAAGGTTGCTTGCCGGACAGGCCGCCGTGAATACATCCATGTAGGTTCGACGGCGGCATCCTTGCCGCCGACGCCTGTCCAACAAGCAACCGCACCCTCACATTTTGCTACTTTCAGAGTAAAGATCAGTTGAGCCTCGAAAAATCCCGTTTGTCCTGAATTTGTCGAAGGGTGAGAGGGATTTTTCAAGCATCATCCGAGGACATGCGTCGAATGTCTACAAAAGTTCCCTAGTTGTTCTTTTCTTGGTGTTGTGTTATTTTTCGAAAAAACAATTACAGAACATTAGACATGCATGCCTTGACCCGAAAACAACGCGAGATCCTCGATTTTTTGCTGCAGAACCAAGCTGCCTTCGTGCATCCGCCCTCGTTGCAAGAGCTCTGCACGGCGCTGGGTTTGAAGTCGCGCGGTTCCCTGCATTTTCTGATGCAAGGCTTGGTCGAGGCCGGGCTGGTCGAGCCGTTCGACCGCAAGCATCGAGGCGTCCGGCTGACCGAAAAGGCCTTGGACACTGGCAAACACCGGAAAACCACGCAGCATTCGGTGCGTTACGTCGGCAAGATTGCCGCAGGCCGGCCCATCGAGGCGATCGCCGACGAGCGCTACATGGTGATTCCGGACGAACTCAAGACCGAAAATCCTTGTTACATCCTGAAGGTGCAAGGCGATTCGATGATCGAGGCCGGCATCTACGACGGCGACTGGGTCGTCATCGAACAGCGCTGCCATGCCCGCAACGGCGAGATCGTGGTAGCCCTGGTCGACAAGGCCGAAGCCACTTTGAAATACATCGAGCAATACCCGCACGAAACCCTGCTCATCCCCGCCAACTCCAAGATGGAAGCCATGCGTTACAAGCCGCAGCAGGTGGAAATCCAGGGCGTGTTGGTGGGCCAGATGCGCAGCTACAAGCGTCCACACTAGATAAGGAGCACACCATGAAACGTCCACTCGTCCACATGCGCGACCAAAAAGCCAGCTTGATAGCGATGGAGAAACACCGCAGGCAACAAGCCATTCAAGCGGGTTTGGAGAACTTCCTAATGGTGATCAGTATTTGGGTGATGGCCTTTGTGGCGTTGTCTTGATGGATGCGCGCAGCGACAATGTCAACTCGGTTGAAGTGATTGGATTCCTTGATCCTGAAAAATCAGTTGGAGTGCGTGGAATTCGCTCGTGCTGAGGCCTTCGACTAGGCTCAGGGCGAACGGGATTTAAAATGCGCAACTGTTTACGCTGAAAGTCATATTGGGCCAAGCGCCGGAAGATTTGGAAAAAGCTAAGGATTTGGTTGAGAATAATTTTCCGCACTCCGGGATCATCGTTCCCATGCTCCGCCTCGTTCCCACGCTCTCGCGTGGGAATGCAGACCGGCATGCCCACGTCAGCAACAGCTTCATACTTGCGCTCGGGCTCCGCATGGGCTCCCACGGAGGACCGTGGGAACCAGAAAATAGCCCTCAATCATCAAGAGCGATGCTCGACAAGTTTGTTTGTCGAGCAATCAGGCAAAAAGCTGGGCTTCGCAAGACACCTTTTTACGCACCTCGTTATACATAAATGTCGTCATATCCGCCAATAAGCGGGAGCCAGTGCCAGGAATGGTGAGCTCAAAGCATCTCTGTCGCCTGGATTCGCTAACGCGGTCTTACGGTGCTGGCAATCCCTCGGAATGAGCTTGTGGCTGAAACATCGTTGTTATCAGAAATGGGTTTCTAGCGGCAGTTTTGGCTCGGTCGCCAATGATTCGATGCCCGCCGGCAGGATTTCATAAAACTCTAATCCGGCACTCATCCAATCTTAATTCAATCTGCAGTTTCCTCTCATCTTGCTTCTGTAATCTGTGTTTCCAAGGCTGGCGGCTCGGGGTCGCCCGTCATCACTTCACATAGACAATACAGAGGTTCGACCAATATGCCACTCGGTTTGGGAAATATCTTCAACGGGCTGTTCAAGCAATACGGGCACACGGTGATCCTGTTGTTGAGGGTTATCGATGTGGTCATGTTATTGGGCGCGGCCTGGCTGGCGCATTATTTTTGGTTGCATGACAGCGTCATCGATCAGCATTACCGCTTCGTGATTGCCCTGGGTATCTTGGGCGCGATCATATTTTTCGAGATCGGCCAGGTGTATCGGCCGTGGCGCAATGACGCGATGCGCGGCGAAATTCCCCGCATCATCAGAGCCTGGTTGCTGGCCTTGCTGACGGTGGTGTCCATCGTGGCCCTGGTCAGATTGCATTTTTGGTTTGGTTCCAGTTATCGCTGGATCGCATCCTGGGGCGGGTTGGGGCTGTTCTTCGTACTGGCGGCCCGCGGCGTGCTGGCGCAGGTGTTGAAGTGGTTGCGTGCACGGGGCTGGAGCCAGGGGCGCATCATTCTGGTGGGTTTGAATCAGATGGCCGTCGCCGTAAGCCGGCAATTGAATCACTCTTCCTGGGCCGGTTTGCAGGTGATTGGTTATGTCGATGACCGGGCCGATGACAGGCTGGCGGTGGCGGATTATTCGCTGCCACGCCTGGGCAAGTTGAGCGATCTGCCTCGTCTGGTTTCCAGACAAGCCGTGGATGAAGTCTGGGTGGCGTTTCCCGGCGCTTCGCTGGCCGAGCGGGTGCAGCATGAATTACGCCATTTGCCGGTCAGCATTCGCCTGGTGATCGATTGCTTTGCCTTCAAACAAAGCAAATTCCTCAGTCTGAACACGGTGGCCGGTATCCCGACGCTGGATGTCTCGGTGTCGCCGCTGCATGGCGTCAATCGCTATATCAAGGAAATCGAGGACCGCTTGCTAGCTTTGTTGTTGTTGCTGCTGATCAGCCCGTTGATGCTGGTCATTGCGATTGGCGTGAAACTGAGTTCTCCGGGCCCGGTGTTTTACAAGCAGGTCAGGGTAGGCTGGAACAATCGCAAATTCACGATGCTGAAGTTTCGTTCGATGCCGGTCGATGCCGAGGCCAAAACTGGCGCGGTCTGGGCCAGGCCCGGCGAAAACCGTGCAACCCCGTTTGGGGCCTTCCTGCGCAAAACCAGTCTGGACGAGTTGCCGCAGCTGATCAATGTGCTCAAGGGCGACATGTCGCTGGTCGGCCCGCGCCCTGAACGGCCGGATTTCGTCGAGGTGTTCAAGGATCAAGTACCCAATTACATGAAAAAACACATGGTCAAGGCCGGTATTACCGGTTGGGCCCAAGTCAACGGCTGGCGCGGTGATACCGACCTGAATCGCCGCATCGAACACGATCTGTATTACATCCAGCATTGGTCGGTCTGGTTCGATCTGGAGATTGCCTTTCGCACCGTCTTGACCGGTTTTATCAATAAAAATGCCTATTAAGGACATCGCCATGAATAACTTGCCGGAATTTAGATTGTTCCGAACCACAAGATTGTTGCTCCCCTCTTTGACAAAGAGGGGTTGGGGCAGATTTTTAAATAAATCTCGCTTGATCCCTTTTTTTCAAAGGGAAAAGTTATTTTTAGCCCGATCCTAAGGAAATCTTTGCCATGTTTAGACTGATTCCCATCATGCTGGTTTTACTGTTGCCAGGCTGTTTCCTGGCACCGGGTATGGATATGCAGACCGATGGCGACTTGACAGAAATCGAGCTGCCGACCATGAAGGGCGGGCAGTTGGTCAAGGAGAAAACCCGTATCCAGCCGATCACCGCCGATTTGATCATCGAGCGTGAAGTCGCGCGGCGGCAAGCCGTCAACAATCTACCGCCGATGGACGAAACCCGGACCAGTTATCGCATCGGTCCGCAGGACAGGTTGCAAATCACGGTATGGGAGCATCCCGAACTGAACGATCCCGGCGGCGAGAAAATCCTGCCGGAACTGGCCGGCAAGGTCGTGGACGATAACGGCGATTTGTATTACCCCTATGTCGGCACCCTTCATGTCGGCGGCAAGACCGTCACCGAAGTGCGCGAGGAATTGACCCGCGAACTGTCCAAATATTTCAAAAAGGTCAAACTCGACATTCGCGTGCTGTCGTTCCAGGCTCACCGGGTCGCGGTGGTCGGTGAAGTCAGAAATCCCGGCATCGTTGCGATGACCGAAACGCCGTTGACGGTGGCAGAAGCCATCAGCAGGGCCGGCGGCGCCACGCAAGATTCCGATTTGAACAACGTCGCGCTGGCCCGCGGCGGCCAGTTGTACAAACTGGATGTGCAAGCCTTGTATGAAAAAGGCCTGACCACGCAAAACCTGCTGTTGCGGGATGGCGACGTGCTGAACGTCGGCGATCAGAAAGACAGCAAGGTTTATGTGATGGGCGAGGTCGGCCGGCAGCAGGCCATCCAGATCAACAAGGGCCGGATGAGTCTGGCTCAGGCGCTGGCCGAAGCCTATGGCGTCGATTTCAACACCTCGCGTCCCGGCGATATTTACGTGCTGCGCGCTGGCGACATGCAGCCGGAGATTTTCCAATTAGATGCCGAGTCGCCCGACGCGATGATCCTGGCCGAGCAATTTCCGCTGCAGCCGCACGACACGCTATTCGTCGGTACGGCCGGCGTCACGCAATGGTCCAGGGTGCTGAATCAGATTCTGCCGGGTTCGTTCACCGCCATCATGTCGCAAGCCGCGATGATGGGGATGTGATGCCAAGCGAAAGAGAAAGGACAAAAGACGACATTTCTTTTAAACGCATCGAACTATGAAAACCATGTATCCACAAAATGAAGCCACGCCGGTGATGCCGCCTCTGAATCCCGTGATGATGCAGGAGCCTGGCGTCAGCATCCGCGATTATGTCGATCTGTTGATCGAGGGCAAGAAGACGATACTGTTCACGTTGGTCATCGTGCTGAGCGTGACGATGATTTATTTGGTTTTGGCGCCGCGCACTTACAAGGCCGATGCGTTGCTGCGCATCGACAAAAATAAAGCCTTATTGGCGGCCAATTTGCGCAGCGAGGGCAATGGTACGCCAACGGAAGCGGAAAACCCCAGGGCGCAACGGGAAGTGGAAATCCTGCGCTCGCGTTCGGTACTGGGCAAGGTGGTGGAGGATTTGAATCTGGTCGTGGAGGCGTCGCCACGATACTTTCCCATCATCGGCGAAACCCTGGCCCGCAAGCACGACAAACATGAGGGCGTAGCCGGCGCCTGGTGGGGATTCAGCCGTTGGGCCTGGGGCGGGGAGAAACTGAAAATCGAACGTTTCGAGGTGCCCGATCGTTACCTGGACAAGGCTTTTACATTGGTGGCGCTGGAAGCGGGGCGTTTTCAATTATTGAGCCCTAAGGGCGAGGTGCTGGCCGAAGGCTTGCTCGGTGAAACGCTGACCGCCGACATCGGCGAAGCCAGTCCCGTCGTCGTCAACGTCGCGGCTTTGCAGGCGCATTACGGCACCGAGTTCGAGTTGCGGCGCAAAACCTCGCTGGCCGCCATAGAAACCCTGCAAAAAGCCTTTTCGGTCAAGGAAGTGTCCAAGGATACCGACATTCTCAGTGTCGAACTCAAGGGCAGCGATCCCGAGCAATTGGCCAAATCGGTCAACGACATCGCCAGTATTTACGTCAACGCCACCGTGAATTGGGAATCGGCGGAAGCCTCGCAAAAGCTGAATTTCCTGGAGAGCCAGCTGCCGCTGGTGAAGGAAAATCTGGAAAAAGCCGAGCAAGCCTTGAGCGCTTACCGGCAGCAACATGGCGCGGTGGATATTTCCGCCGAAGCCGAGATCCTGCTGAAACAGGCCTCGGAGATGGAAACCTTGAACATACAGCTCAAGCAAAAATACGACGAGCAAAGCCAGCGGCTGGAGTCCGAGCATCCCGACATGATCGCGACTAATGCGCAAATCCGACGGGTGAGCAATAAATTGGCGGCCCTGGAAAAGCGCATCAAGGACTTGCCGAAGACGCAGCAAAACATGGTCAGCCTGTCGCGGGATGTGCAGGTCAATACCGAGCTTTACACCTCGTTGCTGAACAGTGCGCAGGAACAGCGCATCGCGGCGGCCGGTTCCCTGGGCAACTCGCGTATCGTCGATTTCGCGGTGATTCCGGAAAAACCTTATTGGCCCAAACCCGGTTTGTTGTTGGCGATCGCCGGTTTGCTGGGCATGAGTCTGGGCGCGGCGCTGATATTTCTGAGACATTCATTGCAGCGCCATGACAACTATCCGGCCTTGCTGGAATACCAGGTCGGCTTGCCGCTGTTCGCCGCCATTCCGCATAGCAAGAAGCAAAGACGCTTGGCGCGCCTGCTGGATCAGGGCAAGGAGCGGGATACGGCGATTCTGGTCAGCCACGATCCGCTGGATATTTCCGTGGAATCCCTGCGCGGCTTGCGCACTACGCTGGAAGCGACGCTGGCCAGCGATGAAAGCAAGGTCATCATGGTCAGCAGTCCGGCGCCGGGCATGGGCAAATCCTTCATCAGCACCAATTTGGCGGCTCTGCTGGCCAGCATACGCAAGCGGGTGTTGATCATCGACGCCGACATGCGCAACGGCCGCCTGCATGAAACCTTTGCCATTGCCAAGCAACCGGGTTTGTCCGATCTGCTGTCCGGCAAGGCCAGCCTGGGCGACGTGATCGTCAGTTTGCCGGAGATAGGCGTGGATTTGATTCCCAGGGGCGAGATGGTGCTGAATCCGGCGGAATTGTTGGTGCTGGGCGACCTGGCCGATACCTTGGAGCAACTGAAAAGCTTTTACAACCATATCGTCATCGATTCGCCGCCGATCTTGGGCGCCACCGACGCGGCGATCATGGGCAAGCATTGCGATGCCACCTTCCTGGTGGTCAAGGAGGGCCGTTACACCGCGCAAGAGCTGGAGGTCAGTTTCAGGCGCTTGCAGCAAGTCGGCGTGAAACCCAACGGTTTCATCATCAACGACATGAAGGAAGGCTCGTCTTATTACCCGTACTACGGCTATGCCTATCAGCGGGATGACATGCGACAAAAACAAACCACGGCTTGGCAGGCGCGCTTTCAAAACCTGAATGACTGGATGGGGCGGCAGGACGCCGAGTATTTGCCCGTCGCCGACGACGCAGAAGAACTTCACGACAGCATCAGGGCCTAGTGCATGTGGATTCGGCTGGAAAAAGATCTGCCGGTGCTATTGATCCTGCTGGTCGGTGCGTCGCTGGTGGCCTCGCTGCCGCAGGTGGAGTCGGCCTGGAAGGGGATCAAGGAAGTCTACGGCGAACAGGATTTTGGCTTGCGCATCCTGCGTGAGGCGCTATTGGCCGTGCTGATCGTATATGCATTCTTAGAGCCGAGATTGCGGAACGGGGCGATGAGCAGCGAGGTTTTGGCGTTTTTGAGCATCGTTGGCTGTTATGTGTTGTTCGAAATCGGTTATGCCTTGTATCTGGATTTGCCGTTGGTGGTGCCGATGGCGGGGCTGCGGATTTTCGAATACTTGCCGCTGGGCTTGATCGGATTCGTCACCAGCCGGCTGGGCGCCGGTCCCTATGTCTTGACCAGATTCACGCAATTGCTGCGCTACTACGTCGCACTGCAGGCGGTGTTGGCGATCGCTCAGGCGCTGTGGGCGCCGCCCTTGTTCGGCGTGTCTTTTTTTGGAGGCGGGCGGCCGTTCGGCACGTTCGTCAGTCCCAATTTGTTCGGGGCGACCATGGCGACGTGCGCCTTGGTTTTTGCGCTGGTGCCGGGCATGCGCCATTGGCTGGGTTTGAGCGTGTTCTTGGCCTTGCTGAGCGGTTCGCGCACTGCTTTCATCAGTTCGCTGCTGGTGGTGTTTTTTCAAGTCTATGCCTTGCTGCGGCCGCGTGACCGCTGGGCCTTGGTGATGCCGGCGCCGATTCTGGCGGTAGCGGCCTTGATCCTCGCTTCCAGCCCGGCACTGAGCGGCCGCGATGATGCCGACCCGACCCAGGATGGCCGCATCGATCTGTGGCGCTGGGTGTTCAGCCATTACGTGCATGATGGCATGGATTTGTTGTTTGGCTGGGGCCTGGGGTTGAGCTCCAACACCATCAACATCCTGTTTGGCGCCGAGCATTTTCCAGGACAGTTCGATTCGGACAGTCTGTATTTATTTCTGTTGAACGGTTATGGCTTGGTCGGTTTGCTGGCGTATTTGACATTTCTGTGGCTGACCACCCGCCTGTCCGCGCACCCGCACAAAGGCTTGGTGGCAATGTTCATTTTCGTGGCCGGACTGACGTTCAACATGTGGGAGTATTTTCCGCAAAACGCGCTGCTGATGTTTTTGTGGGGCATGGTGTTGGGTTGCCGCCATAAACCTAGAGAAAGAATTTTCTCGAGGCAAGATACAACCTTGCCCAAGGATGTTGGGCAAAGGGTATTCGGACAAGGCTAATTTAAAGGAAGGTTTTATGCTGGATTGGTTGAGGCAAAAGAACTTGTTGGGTGACGCCTGTTGGGCGCTGGCGGGACAGTTATTGTCGGCACTGGCTTTGCTTGCGGGCACGCGCATACTGACCGAATTGGTGACGCCGGCGGTTTTCGGGCACGTGGCGTTGTTGAATGGCTTCGTCGCGCTGGGGGTGGCGGTGTTTGCCTATCCCTTCATCTGCGCCGGGATGCGTTTCACCAATGAATGCCGAAATTTTCGTGAGAGGGCGGCGTTGCATGGATTGGTGCTCGCGCTGACGACGCGATCGACGGCATTGGCCATTACCTTGCTGCTGCTGGGCGGCGCGCTGTATTGCTATTTTGTCGGTAGTGAAATCGGCTTGTTCGTGTTGACCGGATTGCTGTTGGCCGTCACCGTTCGCCGCGAGTTGGGCATTCAGCTGATGATAGGCGAACGCAAGCAACGCGGCGCCGCGCTTTGGCAAACCAGCGACAGCATTCTGCGGCCGGTGATGGCGATCTGGCTGGTATGGGGTTTGGGACAAAGTCCGGAAGCGGTGTTGTTGGGCTATGTCTGTGCCAGCGTGCTGGCCAATACGCTGTGGACGATCGTAAGCGATGCATGGCAAAAAAAACATACCGGCGATCGCGGCTTCCTGGGGCGGCAATTCGAGCGGGGCCTTTGGGCTTATGCCTTGCCGTTGATCCCGATGGAATTGATGTTCTGGCTCAACGGCCTGGGCGACCGTTACGTGATCGGTTATTTCCTAACGGCGGCTGAAGTGGGGGTGTACGCGGCCGCTTATACGCTGGTCAACGAAGCCTTCAATCGTAGCGCGATGGTGTTGTTGCGCACGTTTCAGCCGGCCTATTTTCAAGCGGTTTCCCAAGGCAAAAGCAAAGATGCATGTTCGCTGCTATGGCTGTGGATAGGGGCGGTCGTCGTGATGGGCGTTCTGGGCGTGACGCTGGTCTGGTTGTGCAAGGACTGGTTGGCCGCAGGCTTGTTGGCAGAACCCTATCATGCGGCCGGCGCGCTGATGCCGGTTATCGCCGCGGGCACGGCCTTGCATGCCCTGGGCACGGTGATGTCCCAGCCGCTGCTGGCGAGAAAACGCACGCCGATCTTGCTGCGCGGGCGTATCTGTGGGGCGTTGGCGGCGCTCATCACGCTGCCTTTGCTGGTGGCGCATTTTGGCCTGTTCGGGGCGGCCTTGGCCAATCCCGTGTATTTCGGCATCGAAGCGCTGGTGTTGGCCTTGCTGGCCAAGCCCTGGCGCAAGCTCCGCACGGAACGGCAGGCGCGGAGCGTCCAATCTAAATCTGCGATGTCCGAACCCGATTTTGACACCATCGGAGTGAGAGCGGCGGCGTTCTCCAACGAATCCTGAATCTTTATCGAAGGAAAGTATCCATGATCCAAGCATCGAGCCTATCAACGACTTGCGCTTATTTGTTGCGCCAATGCGTGAGCTGCGGCGGCGAACGCATCCGCTATTGGCGGCGCAAGGACTATCAGTACACACAGGCGCTCAGGAATGATGTTTTTCACATCTATCGCTGCGATGAATGCGGCACGGGGTTTTTGAATCAGCCGCCCGATCCGCAACGGCTGGAGGCGATATATCAATTTTCTGGCCAAGCCCTGACCGAATCCGTTAGTTTGCAAGAGATTCTCGCCAGGGAAGCGGCGTTCCCGAATTGCAGGGTAGACGCCGAGCGCATGAGCGGTTGTGCCGATCGTTTCAACGCATCCGGCAACCGACGCGCGCTGGATATTGGTTCCGGTTTTGGTTTTTATACCCAGGCATTGAAAAAACGCGGCTACGCCACGGTCGCCATCAACCCTGGCCGCTATGAAAACCAGGTATTCAAGGCGTTGAACGGCGAAGAGCCGCTGACGATGATGTTCGAACAATATACGACGCAGGATTCCTACGGTGTCGTGATGATGTCGCAGGTGTTGGAACATATGGTGGAGCCTGAGCGCGCGCTGGAAAAAGTCCGCGGCTTATTGGCCGAAGGCGGCGTGCTGGCCTGCGCGGTACCGAATTACGCTTCGTTTCTGGTCAAGTTGCTCGGTACCCGCGACAACGCCTGTCTGTGGGTGCCGGAACACGTCAATTATTTCACCGCGCAAGGCTTGCAAATCCTGCTGGAGCGCAAGGGCTTGCGGGTTGTTCGGACCGAGCAGGTCACCCGCATTCGCTACGACGCCTTATCCAGACGACTGGGGCTGACGGCTTGGCCGGCGGCGCTGCTCGACACACTCACCAAGTACCTGCAAAAACCCTTTGCCGGCTTGATGAATGCTTTGGGATTGGGCATTTACATCCATGTCTATGCCGTGAAAGTGATTGATAAACAGGTGTGAACCATTGAACAGCTTGACCGTAGTCATTTTAACGCTGAACGAGGCCGCCAATCTGACCCGGTGCCTGGCGGCGATTCCGCAACGTTACCCTGTCGTGATCTTGGATTCGGGGAGCAGCGATGACACGCTGTCGATCGCGGAAGGCCACGGCTGCAAGATTTATCAAAATCCTTGGCCCGGCTTTGCCGAGCAGCGCAATTTTGCGTTGAATCAATGCGATATCGATACACCGTGGGTGTTGTTCGTCGATGCCGACGAAATCTACCCGCAAGTCTTTTATCAGCATTTCGACAGTGGAATGCTGCAAACAGGAGAGATCGATGTGCTGATGGTGCCGTCCATCTTGTTTTTGCGCGGCAAACGCCTGCATCATGCGCCGGGTTATCCGATCTATCACCCGCGCCTGGTTCGGCGGGAAACGACCCGCTTCGTGCGTAATCATACGGGTCACGGCGAGGCCGTCATGGATAGTTGCCGCATCGGCTACACCGATATTCCCTATGATCATTACTTTTACGACGGCGAGATCATCCAGTGGATGCATAAGCATGTCGACAAAGCCGCTCAGGAAGTTCGGCTCAAACCGACCCAGGGCGCGTTGATGACGACCCGCGGGCGCTTGAGCGTAATGCTGGGGCGCTCATGGAGCCGAATCCTGGCCAGGTTTGTTTACCACTATCTGCTGCGTGGCGGCTTTTTGGACGGCGCGGCGGGATTGGAGTTTACGCTGATGTTTACCTGGTATGAAGCCAGCATCTATCTGCAAGCCAAAGCCGCTGCACAGGCAAGGGGAACAGCATGAAAGTGTCATTGATATTGGCTACGCTCGGCAGGGACCTGGAACTGCTGGATTTTTTGAAATCCTTGCTGTTTCAGACCTACAAGAACTTCGAGTTGATCGTCATCGACCAGAATCAAGACGGCAAAATCGATCGGATTGCCGAGCAATATAGCCAATGCCTCGATCTGAAACACGTCAAGGTGAATTTCACCGGTAATGCCCGAGCCAGGGATCATGGCATCGCCTTGGCCCAGGGCGACATCATCGCCTTTCCGGACGATGATTGCGTGTATGAAAAGGATGTGCTGGAAAAAGTGGTAGGCGAATTTGCATGCCAACCAACGTTGTCGATTCTGGTAGCCGGGTCCTACGATTTTTCCGCGAAACGCTTCAGCATAGGCGTCAACAGCCGTAAAGCGCGTTATTTTTCCCGGTTGAACATGATGGGGGTGGAGTTCACGCAGTTTTTTGCGCTGGCGCGTATCGACAGACGGCAGTTTTATTTGGACCACGATTTCGGCATCGGCTCCAAATATGCCGGGGCGGAAGGCTTCGAGTTGCTGTATCGCCTGCTGCGCGCGGGCGGGCGGGCGTTCTACAAGCCGGATATCAAAATCTATCACGCCAACAAGGACCATTACACGCTGGGTACCGCGCGCATGCTGAAATATTCCACCGGTATTGGCGCCTATATCCGCAAATTCGCCAATCAGCATGATCCCTATATCGGCTATTACATCCTGCGCAAGATGCTGATAGCCCCGACTCTGAAAATGCTGCTGGCCTTGTTGACGTTCAACCCGGGAAAACTCGCCTATTCGTTTTATAACCTGGTGGGCATATGGCGCGGATTTTTTGCCTATGGGCGCTAACAAGGGGCGGGAGAAGGGACTGTTTTTGACTTTTACGGCAGCCTCAACAAGGGGCAGGTCTATACAATAATTTAATGGGGAAGTGATATGGAACTGGGTATTGTGACGACACATGTCCCGCCAGCCAAAGGCTACGGTGGTGTCTCGGTGACCTGCGGCGTCTTGACCAAGGCGTGGGCGGAAATGGGGCTGGAGATGGCGCTGGTTTCGTCGGATGAATCCATCGATGGGCGCTTGAAACCGGCGGACGTCAAGCTGGGCGCGAGCGTGGATGTCGATTTGTACCGCTGTTATGGTTTCCGGCGCTGGGGGTTCGGCTTGGGAGCGATACCCAGCCTGCTGCGCCTGTGCTGGCAAGCCCCGCTCGTGTATATCCATGGCGTCGCCACCTGGCCGTCGACCTTGGCGGCGCTTTTTTGCTGCCTGCTGCACAAGCCGTTCATGGTGGCGGTGCATGGCGGCCTGATGCCTGAGCATGTGGCACTGATCAAACGGGAAAAACGGCATAAATGGTGGTATTACAAATTGCTGACTTTTCCGACCTTGCGCCGCGCGATTGCCGTGCATTGCACCAGTGATACCGAGGTTGAGGGCGTGCGTGGCGTACTGGGCGAAAACGCGCGGGTGTTGCTGGTGCCCAACGGCATCGACAGCCGGGATGTCGAGGCGGCCCCTTATCCGGCAGGCGAAGGCATGCAACTGTGTTTTTTGGGTCACGTGCAGCAGGAAAAGGGCATCAACGCTTTCATCCGGGCCTGGCTCGAGGTCCGGCGGCCGTGCGATCGTCTGGTCGTCGCCGGCCGTAGCGTGGACGGGGATTATTTTGCCGAGTTTTGTTCACTGGTCGAACGGGCAAACGGCGCGATCCGCTATTGCGGCTATCTGCAACGTGACGACGTGATGGCCTTGCTGGCGCAAAGTCATTTTCTGGTATTGCCGTCCGGTTTGGAGCAGGTCGGCGGCATGCGGGAGAATTTCGGCAACGTGGTGGCGGAAGCCCTGGCGGCGGGACGGCCGGTGCTGGTTGCCAGGGGCTTGGCCTGGGATCATTTGCCGGCATTGAATGCGGGCTTGGTTTTCGACAGGGACGAGGCCGCCGTCCAAGCCGTGCTGCGCCGGGCTCAGGCGCTCGATCAAGCCGACTGGCTGCGCATGTCGCAAGCGGGCCGGCGCCATGTTCAACAGCAGCTCGATCCGGTCAAACTGGCGGAGCGCGTCTGGCAAGCAATGACGGCGGCGGTACCGGTTGACGAGGCCAAGGTGTTGGCCGAGGAGCCGAAATGACGCATAAGGTTGGACTCGTCGTACCCACCTTGAATGCGGGCACATCCTGGCAGGGCTGGCTGGAGGCCCTGGCGGCGCAAAGCCGAAGGCCGGATCGTTTGTTGCTGATCGATTCCTCGTCCAGCGACGACACGGTGGCGCTGGCCCGTGCGAGAGGATTTGACGCGCATGTGATTGCCAAGGCCTCGTTCAACCACGGCGGCACCCGTCAATCGGGCGTCGATATGTTGGCCGACATGGAGCTGATCGTATTTCTGACCCAGGATGCCTTACTGGCCGACCCTTGCGCGATCGAAAATCTGTTGCAGGTATTTGTCAATCCGCAAGTGGCCGCGGCCTATGGCCGGCAATTGCCGCATCGGGACGCTGGCCCCATCGGCGCGCATGCCCGGATATTCAATTACCCGGCGCAAAGCCAGTTGCGCGCCTTGCCGGACCGCGGCCGCTTCGGCATCAAGACCGTGTTCATTTCCAATTCGTTCGCAGCCTACAGACGTTGCGCCCTGATGCAAATCGGCGGATTCCCGGCTCACACCATTATGAACGAAGATACTTACGTTGCCGGCAAGATGCTGTTGTCCGGCTGGAGCCTCGCCTATTGCGCCGACGCGCGGGTGTTTCATTCCCACGATTACAGCCTGCTGGAAGAGTTCAGGCGCTATTTCGATATCGGGGTATTCCATGCGCAAAACCCCTGGCTGCAACAGACCTTTGGCGGCGCCTCGGGCGAAGGCGCGCGTTTTGTGCTCTCCGAAATGCGTTACTTGTCGAACACGGCGCCCTGGCTGATGTTTTCCGCGCTCCTGAGAACGGGATTGAAATGGGCGGGGTATAAGCTGGGCGGACTGCATCGCGGCTGGCCATTAGCCCTGAGCAGGCGCCTCAGCCTGCATAAGGGATATTGGGTGGCAACTGAACGGGAATACCCTAATATGCCTGGATGCCGTTGAACATGGCGTTCGGAATGTCCGTGCTATAGGAGGCTTTGCGGTCCTGGAAGAAGACCCGGACGAACAAGCCGCCGCTGAAATCCTCGTAATTGGCGGTATGACGCACCGCGGCGCCGGCGCCGAGCTGGAGATTGGGTGCCAGTAGCCAGACGCCTTTCAATTCGATGTCCAGCGCATCACTCAGGCTGAAGCCATCCTTGGCCTCGTACTTGCCAAGCCCTGGCGCCAGCAGCGGGAACCAGGGCGCGTCCGCTTCCTCGATCAGCTGCACGCCGGCGTTGACATGGCCCTTGAACACCAGCGGCCGGCCTTCCTCGCTGAGAAATTGCAGGCTGGGGCCAACGTTGATGTAGTGTTCCGGACTGAAATAGCCGCCGTGCCCCAGCGTGAAATGGCTGAGGTTTTTTTCGTAGTGTTCGTAAGCAAAAGCGGGGCCGATGCTGAAGTAGTCGAATCCAGCCAGCGGAATATTGAAACTCGGGTTGAGCGATACGGCAACCGCGGTATTGTCGGCGACATTTTCCCCATTCAGCATCGCCACTTCGGCCGCGGCGGAAATCCCCCAGCGTTCAGCGAAACTGTGAAAACCCGCCGCCCTGATGCCTGATCGCAGCACCCGGCCCCATTCTTGTTGCTTGGCGTCGGTATTGAGTCCTACCGCTTGACCGTGATAGGGATCGCGAATGCCGGTGTAAGACAGAATGGATTGTCTGACCGGCTGCGAATAGACATTCATCGACCAATTGCCGGTTTCGGTTTGTTGTACGAAACCGACGTCGAAGGTTATCGTAGGATCGATAACGCCGCCGGTAGGTGTGTGGCCTAGTCTGACGTAAGGGCTGAACCAGCCGTCCATGCGATATAAAAAGTCGGTTTCCAAGCCATTGGTCAATTTCCCGGTTGGATCGAATGCCCTCAGATCGCTTGGGTTGCACGCGGAGCTGTCCTTCGGACTCAGGCTGCCTAAGGCGGTGCATGCCGCCGCGCGGCCCGCATCCAATTCCATCCGGCTCATGCTCAAGGTAAAGGTATGTATGCCATCGACCGTGAAGGTACCGCTGGCGGTAGGTAGTTTCAGAATGTCGAGTCGTCCCCGTCCCGGTTCCCCTGATTTGTGCCGCGCGTAAACACCCAAATCGGCGGAAGGCGCATCGATATTGACCAAATTCGGAAACTGCGTTGGTGTTTTATCTTGCGCCGCCAAAAACTGCTTGCGTTGGTAAAGTTCCCGTCCCAGCAACTGCGCGTATTCATCCTGTAACAAGCCGCCGCTTTGCTCCGCATTCAGCGCAAGCTCGTCGCGATTGGCCCGGCTTTGGTTGCGGACATAGGCGCGCGCATAGTCTGGATTATCGGGTGCTTGCCGGTACAAATCGGCGAACAGGTTGGCGGCTTTGGCATGGTGCCGACGGCCGTCGGCAATCCAGGCCTCGATTTGCTGAATCTCCGGGTCCGGGTTGGTTAGCAAGGCCCGCGCCTTGGCCAGATTTTGTTCGGCTTGCGCTAAACGCGCGGCCTGAATGTCTTGCCAGGCCTTGAGTTTGTAAAGCCGGGCGGCAACCTCGTCGATTCTGGCATCGCTGGCGCCCGCCGGATAAACGGCTAGCGCCGCATCGTAGTCTTGCAGTTTTTCCAGGCACAACATCTTGCCCAGTTTGACGTCGCCATGCAGCGGTTGCCATGCCTCCGCTTTGGCGAACCAGTCATGGGCCTTGCGATAAGCCTGACCATCAAAATAACGCCAGGCGATGACCACGGCCAAATCGGCATCCTCAAAGCGCTCTAGCCAGGGTTGCAGTTCCGTTTCGCTGATTGCTTGGACCGGGACGGCATCCGTCGAGCCAGTCAGATAGGCGTTTTTTAGCCATTGGTATTCCAGGTGTTGGCGTTCGGTTTCCGGCACGCGATCCGAAGCGAGCGCGGTCAGCCTGAAATAGTCGTCCCGGCCGGGCAGTATCGCGGCCTTTTCCAGCGTGGCTTCCATCAGGTCCGGATTCCTGCAATCCTGGAGGATGCGCGCGTAACCTGTAACAGCCGCCTGGTGTTGGCCGCGCACGACTTGCGCTTCCAGTGCCGCCCATTGTCTGTCGATACCCGCGCAGGCGTCTTTGATTTTGGCCGTCGTTGCGGGTCGTTTGGTGCGCGCCTGCGTTGCCGGAGTGGTTTTGACACTCGGCCGTCCCAGTGCCTTTTGTAAGTCGGCGGGTACTTGCCAATCCGGAAAACGTTGCCGCAGATCGGTGATTTGCCGCTTCAACGCCTCGATTTTGCCGGCATGGAACAGCGACCACAGGATGCGTTCATCCGGCCCCGGTTGCACCGGGCTTTGGCTAGCGGGTAACGGAGCGCTGCCCAATGGCTGTTGCACGACTGCGCTGACGTCGGCCCGGCACAGCTCGGCTAGCAGCAGCGGCAAACAGTAAAAAACACGCGTCTTGGACATTGGCGGGATTTAGCGGGCGCCGAGTTTGCTCAACATCAACAAGGTTGACGAGTAATAATCCTGTTCCGCGTCCAGCGCGGGCAGGCTGATGGCTTGCGCGCGGCCATTGCGCCAGAGGGTCAGTTGCTTGACGGCAATCATGCCGGTGCTGGCGCCGTAACCGTCGATGACGTTTTCGCTCAGATCGATCCAGGCCGGGGTATAGCCTTGATAAAAGCTCCAGTAATCGGCGAATTTGGCCAGCGTTTGCGTTTCCATGCCGCCCAGTATCAGATACAACGGGATTCTGACGGCGTCGTAACCGAAGCGTTTATTGTTGGCGGGTTCCTGCGTATTGGCGGCGGTGAGGCGCAACCAGTCGGGTGGCAGTTGCCAGCGACCGAAACGGGCTTGCTGCAGCAGCGTCAGGCCGCTATCGCCGAGTCGTTGCCAGACCGGGTCGGGATCGGCTTCGGCAAATGCCCGCAAGGCCGGAAAAATCCAGTAAGACAGATTGATCGTGGTGGCATCGTCTTTCACGAAGCCCTGTTCACCCGGCAGCAGGACGCTCAGGCCATGCCACGAGACTATCAGTTTTTGTTTGATGTCGGCGATGATGGCGTCGGCGGCGTTGCGGTAATCGGGTTGCTGCCATTGCTGGCCGGCTTTCCATAGGGCCCATGCAATCAGCATGTCGCCATCGCTGGCATTGTTATGATCCTCGTCTTTCAAGTCCACGTTTGGACGCTTGCGCCAGATGAACAATTTGTCGTTCCTGACTTGCAGGTTCGCGCGGGTCCATTGCCAGAGATTTTGAAAGGTTTCCCGGTCGCCGTGTTCGACCGCCAGCAACAGGCCATAGCCCTGACCCTCCGAATGGGAGATGCCGCCGTTGCCGGTATCGATGACGCGGCCCTCGGCGGCAATGAAGCGCTGCTTGTAGGTTTGCCAGTCTTGGGCGTCGAGTGCGCCATTATTCTGGCGGCAGCCGGCGATAAGCAAAAAACAGCCGAGATAGGTCAGGGTGCGCCAGATCGACATGGGGTTATCCGTTAATGTTTGCTACGTTGATATTGGTTCAATAGTTTATGGGTTATCCAGGCGGCGAGAACCAGCGTCAGCACCACGATGAATAGCCATTGCCAAGGGTGTTTGGAAAAATGCATCGTCAGCGTCAGCCGCAAATTGCCGTCGCCCAGGGTCATCGTAGCGCCTTCTCGTTGCCAGTCGAAATGTGCCTGATTATCCCAGAGAAACACATTGCCCTGTAATTGGTTCCATAAGGCCGGCGATTCCAGCACCCGCAGGCCCTGGCTCAGGCTGTTGTGATCGCCGCCCAGCAGGGCCAGGACTACGCCGTTGCCTTTGGCATGAGGATAGGACATCAGTAAAAATTGCTCCCCCAGGCCGCCGGTTTGGCTCAAGGCGACATTCGCTTGGCTGATTTGCACCGGTTCGGGTTTTGGTGCGTTGCCGAAGAAAAGCCTGTCCAGTCGCTCCAGCATGGATTCCTCGCTTGCCTGATGCTGCTGTTTAAAAGAGTAGGGGAAGCGCGTGCTTTCGCCCAGTTTCACCGGCGCGTCAGCGAATAATTTTTCTGCTTGGGCAATGCCACCGAGTTTGCCGATCAGCACCACGTTGTCGGCATCCGGCATGTCGCCTTGTGTAATCCTTATATCGAACAGCGGTGTCTGTTGCTGCGCGGCCAAGGTGGCAATCAACTGCCAGGTCGCGGCGATGCTGTCGGACGAGGTGTCGAGCAGTTTGAAGACGGTGGCTTTGGCCGAGGCGTTTTGCGCCAATGGAAAACCAGTGTCGGCGAACAGTTTCAAATCCGGCAATTGCGCCACGTGGCCGGCTTCCGGAAAGCTGATGGTCGAATCGGGGTAAAGCTGGGCGACCAGATTGTTACGCTGTACATAGGTACATTGGCCCGATACCGATGGCGTCAGTTCGGCCTTGAATTTCAAGCGGTTCAAGCCGGGGCGGAAGCTGCGTAAAGGCAGCGTGATTTGATAATTTTGATAGTGCGCGCCTTCCGCTTCTTTCAAGTGGATCGCATTGACAAAAGTGTCGTTCAGTTCGATGTTGATGACCGAATCGTTGCGCATCGCCGCGCCATAAGCCAGGTTCAGGTTGAGCGTCACCCTGCTGTCCTCGGTGCTGTAAAGGTCGGCGGGCAGGCGCAATTCCAGAGATGCCTCACCGGTTTCTTGCAACTGGTCAAGATAGGCCAGTTGCTTGAATTGGTAAGCGTTGCCGGGTGTCACGACGCCGGGCGCCAGCAGCGAGGCGTCAGAGTGCAGAAGCGGCGCCTGGAATACCGATTGCTGCTGATCGGGAAAACGCCCGTTCAATAAGGCCAGCGCTTGCGCGGCCGCGGTGACTTGTTCGTCGTTATTGCCCGATACCACCAGAATGAAATGCGTCTTGTCGTGGTCCTGGCGGAAGATGCCGAGATAGGGGCCTTGAATCGCCTCGCTGATTTTGGGCGGAATCAAGCTCCCGATTTGGGCCTTGCTGCCTACCAGGATGGCGTCGTTTTTTAGTTGCTCGGGATCGATGGCGAAGCCTTGGCTATTGTCGCCGCTTGCAGTGATGGATTTTTCCTCCAATTGCAAGGGGACGTACTTCAAGCGCAGCTTGGCGGCTTGACCGATCAACGCGCCCCAATACAGATAATGATCGGAAATCGCCGTATCGCCCCTGAGTATCGTCAGAGGATAAGAGCCCACTCTGTCGTTGATCAGTTCATTCAACGCGGCAAGCGATTCCCGCACTTCCGCCGCTTCGTAATTCAGGGTGAAGGTGGATTTGACCGTGTCGATGTGGGTCCACAGTTCCGGTGCGCTCCAGTCTTCGCATTCGGACTCGGTATAGTGCTGCGCGGCTATGAAACTGATTTTGTTGTAACCCGGTTTCAAATATTCTCTATCGATTTCAAATTTGGCCAAGGTGTGATTGTTGACCGGATCGAGTTTGAGCTGGCCCACCACGTAATCGTTGACGAATACCGCAATCTGCGAACGGTTGCCCTGCAGTAAATTGGAATTGGTCAGCGCCAGGCTCAATGTCGCCGAGAGTGGTTCGACCCTATCGGAAATCGGCACGCTAAAGTTGTATTTGCCGTCGGCATGGCGCAGCATCAAAGGCTCGTTGCTGGTCATGTACTGGCTGATGGGCGCCGTGGTGGATTGAATCGCGGCCGACAGGGAATTCGAGACCAGAAGGCCCAGGGAACAGAGTATGACGAGAGCGTTTTTCAGCATGGCTTAGTGAATGGTCTTGGATGTTTTGATGGCGTGTTTGAGGTGGTTGAAGCTGTGAATGATGCCGATTTCGGTCATGAACAGCATGGTCTTGAATAAGCCGGGGTCGTGTCCGATATTTTCCTGGATTTTACGCCAGCGATCGCTGTCCCCATGCACCAGGCGCACCACCGCGCGGTACTCCTCCAGATTGGCCGGCGTGAACTTGATGCCGTAAACATAGGCCAGATCGGTTTTGAAATGGTTGGCAAGCTGGATTTTGAAATGCTCGCTGGCGCCGGTTTGCGCGTTTTTGATTTCCAGGCTGTGTCCGGTGGCCCTGGCTAGTGTCTTGGGTATCGTATCGGTCGTGACACGGCCGCCGCTGATCGACAAATCCGTAATGGTGACGTCTAGGCTTTCCGCTATGCCCTCGGGCCCGGAGATGACCCAAGCAGCGGAAATATTGACCGGAAAACGGGGATTGCTGCGTCGCTGTTTTTGTTCGTACAACGCACCCAATACCGACAACAATAACAACAGATTGAAGCTGGCCCAAAACAAGGTAATCGCAATCAGGGGTTGCTGCTCCGGAAACGCCACGCAACGCCAAAGTCCGAAAACAACCTGGGCCAGAGTGATGGCTATCGTCCAGTAAAACGGGGTTGCCAACGGCGAGATGAAATCCCGTTCCAAGGTTTCCATTTTGGGCGTTACCGAAAATTGCGGATGGGCGGGGTCTTTCAGGACCGCCCAGACAGCCCGGAGCGAAAACAACGACTGCAATATCTCATAGAGCTCCGACAAAAATACCCAACGCACCTTGCTGAACAGAAAGTGATTGGTCAGGATCAAAGCGATTAAATAGGGCACGGTATAACAAAAAAACTCCAGCAAATTGGCGTTGTAAATTTTCAGGCCAAAGAATAAATAGAGGCCTGGCGATAATAAAAAAATTAAGCGGGCAAATGGAAAAAACCAGAACAGCATGTTCGACAGGTAGCTGATTTTTTGCCAGATTTTCAAGTTAGGGAGCAATAGCGGGTTATGGAAAATGAAGTTCTGCACCATGCCTTGTGCCCAACGGATGCGTTGCACCATGAAACTGCTGAAGGTTTCCGGTTGCAGGCCGGAAATCAAGGGCTGCATCACGTAATGCGATTTCCAGCCTTTGCTATGCAAGATCAATGCGGTCTCGGAATCTTCGGTAATCGTCTTGCCCTTGAAGCCGCCGGCCTCATCGATGGCTTGGCGTCGTAATACCGCCGCCGAACCGCAAAAAAACGACGATTGCCAAAAATCCAGACCAAGCTGAATCGCGCCATAAAACATCAAGTTTTCCGACGGCATGCGATGAAACAGGCGTAGATTCTTTTCGATGGGGTCCGGGTTGATGAAAAAATGCGGCGTTTGTACCAGAAAGACCTTGTCGTCGCTGATGAACGAGCCCACCGTTTTTTGCAGAATATCGGTGGCCGGCGCATGGTCGGCGTCCAGCACCAATATCAGTTCGCCGTGAATATGCCGCAGCGCCGCATTCATGTTGCCGGCCTTGGCGTGAGCATTGTTTTGCCGGTTCAGATAGCCTATGCCCAGCGCCGCGCACAACGCCTTGAATTGATCCCGTCTTTGCATGGCGGCTTCCCGGATGTGTGCGTCTTTGGCATGCAGTTTCTCCTCGCTAGCGCCATCGTCGAGCAAGTAGATGTTCATTTTATTGCTAGGGTAGTCGATGTTGGTCGCCGCGGCCAAGGTGATTTTCACCAGATCCAGCGGTTCGTTGTAGCTGGGGATGATCACGTCGACGCTGGGCCAGCCCGAACTGTCTTGCGGAAGCGGGATGGCTTCGCGTTTCAAGGGCCTGACGTTGACGAAGGCGCTGAGAAAAAACATCATGCCGCCGTAAATTTCCGCGGCATACAAGACAATGCTGCCCAGGAAGCTGAAAAAATCCTGATAACCCAGGGTATAAAACGTCCGCCAGAAAAAGTAGCGCAAGACGATGAAACTGCTGAGCGCCAAAAACAACACGCGCCAGAATCCGGGATGTTCGAAGCGCCGGATCAGCAACAGTGAGACAAGCAAAAACAAGGAAACGTAAATCTGTGTGTCGGCGTCGACGCGCAAGCTGGACAGAAAAAAAATACCCGCGGCCAGAAACAGCAAGAACATGGCGCGCGGATCGAGGCGTCGAAGTGTGATTTTCATTCGTAAAGAGCGAGAGATTTCACAAATTGTTACAGGTGAATCATGCTTGTCTAGGTTTCAAGGTCTGCCGAAATGAGTGCGACCTTGCGGAGCTTGCCAGTGGTTTCAACGGAGCGGAGGTTGTAAGGGAATAAGAAGCCTAGCATGCTTGTTAGGTTGTATCGGTGGTTTTTTTGGAAAATCAAGCTATTAGGCCTTAAATGAGGTCGCAATGCAACCCAGTCAGCGCCAGTTGCCTGGATCGCTTATCGCCGGCGGGGGCGTAAAAGTCAAAACAATGGATTCTCTCATGGGGGGGCTTCGTAAAAGCCTTTGCGGGAGGGTTGGGGCGTGGGAGGATGTAAGGCATGAACATGAAATAACCTATGCGAGTATTCGGTGTAGGAGCGGATTTATCCGCACAGTACGCATGAATTCGCACCTACCATTGCCTAGCTTATTTCTCACATATTTCTAAGTATTTGATTCATTACCCTCATTCTAACCTTCTCTCGGAGGGAGAAGGAACTGTTCTGACTTTTACGATACCCTCGATAGGGAGGGGGCGAGAACCATTGATGGGGCTGTCGAACAAAATCATCGATGGCAAGTCGGCCGAGGCGGCGGGAATGTTCTGGCTATCTATTCCTTGATTTCGTGCTTCAGACTTTGAGTGGAGGCCTGCAGAATCTGCAGCATTTTTTTACTGCTGTTTTCCAGCTCCAGTTCGGTTTGATTGCCGCTGAATACGCGCGTGTATTCGCTGGTGATTTCGTCTATGGTTTGCATCGCCGTGTCCAATTGCCTCACCAGTTGCTGATTGATGCGCTCCAGGGCATGCGTGTTACTGCTTGGGGCGGGGGTCGCGCCAGGCGTGTTGGCGTGGGTTGTCATGTGTGTCAGGAGCTTGCAATAGGGTTCCGATAAGTTGCCTATGCATTGGTCGATGTCACCGAGTAAACCCATTTCGCGTTTCAAAAATAGCTCGATCACTTTTTGCATCAAGGCGCGTTCACAATCGCCGACGTCTTGCAGGGCGGCTTGCAGCGCTTTTTTATCCAAACCCTGGATTTTGTCGGCCAAGTGGAGCAGGGGATGATTTGTTTGGGCGTTTTTTTCGTCGAGTTCGCTGATGAATTGGTCGATGGCGCTGATTTCATGGTTGCGTTTGCGCCTGTTGACGAAAAATAACGCCAGGGCCAGCACCAGCAGGGCGGCTAAGGTCTCCGCCATCAATATCACCAGAGCCGAATCTAATGTCATCATGCCAGTCTCTCCAATAATTCTTGTTGTTTTTTTGCATTGGCGGCCCTAATAAATTTGTAAATAAAAAAAGCGCTGCCACCCAGCAGTATATTCGCCAACGCAACGATGGCGATGATCAGCGGCCAGTTATTGTCCTGGGCCTTGGCTTGGGCTTGCAAGTGTTGCCCGGCATCGGTGCCAGGTTCCTCCTGGGTGGCCTTGGGGGTTTCCTCGGCGAGTGCGGGCATTGGCGGCGAGTTGAACAGGCTGTCGTCTATCGTCACCGGCGCCAAGGCCGGCGTGATGGTTTTGCCGTCCAACGTTCTGGCCGTGATGTTGAAATGAATTTGCAGGCTGGATCCTGCGGCAACGCTGTCCAGCGGCAACAGCCATTCGCCGTTTTGCGCGCTGACGGTTCTGCTTTCGGTGGGCTTATCGGCGGGGTGGATTTCGGCGACAATGGATAGCGAGGCGCTATCCAGTACCGCGATGTCGGGTACGAACTTCAAGGTTGGTAGGCGCTTGGCGTGATCGATGAGTTTTTCCAGCCGAATCGGCGACGCCATGACTTCGATGTCCCGGACGATTTCGCGCTTGAAGGTTTTGCCGTCGGCGATGATGGTCAGGCTATGCTTGCCTCGGGGCAGCGGCGTTAGCGTTTTGGCAAAAAAACCGGTTTGGTCGCTCAGCGGCGGAATCGGGAGCGGGT
Organism: Methylomonas rapida; assembly: GCF_024360925.2. Taxonomy (NCBI): domain Bacteria; kingdom Pseudomonadati; phylum Pseudomonadota; class Gammaproteobacteria; order Methylococcales; family Methylococcaceae; genus Methylomonas; species Methylomonas rapida. The sequence goes on from NZ_CP113517.1 coordinate 1,141,282, forward strand.
CGGCCTGGTCGACCAACAGCGACATCGATACCAGATCGACAAAATCGGGGCGGTTTATCAAATGCTCTTGCTCGGTGAAGTGTAGTTTCAAGCTCACTTCGTCATGTTCCGGCAGGTAATTGCCGAGCCCTTCCAGTTGCAGTTTCAAGTCGGTCAAGACCATGACACGATTGTCCGGGTCCATTTCGGCGCTGATTTGCCAATTGCCGGCCGCAGGTTCCTTGACGGTGATCAGGTCGTAGCCAGGCGTATCCAGCCAGGCGACGCCCTCTGCCAGCGCGCTCTGTTTGTCGATGACGTGCTGGTCGGGTCGGGTCAATTGGGTCGGCGTGGCGCCCTTTTTTTTGAAGACTATAACCGAGAACTCTTGAATGCTGCCGTCGATGCTGAAACGGTTGCCTTCCAGCGGCACCGTATCCTTCGGGGCGACTTTTTGCGCCATTTTCAAAAACATGCGCTGCAATTGTTCGGCGGATTCGGCGGTTTCGTGCCAGCCGCCGGTGTCGAACGCCAGCTTTTCCAGCAGCTCCTTATCGGTTTGTCCGGACAAGGCGATGGTTTGCACTTTTATCTGCCGCTCGCGCAGTTTGGGTATCCATTCGCTGAGGATGCGTTCCCTGGAATCCGCGCTGACCATGATGTCCTTGGAAATGTCCACCATGCCGTCGGTCAACAGGATCAGGTTTTTGCTGCCATTGCCGGCAAAGCCGTTTTGTAGCGTTGTGGCAATGGCGTCTTCGATATGGGTGTAAAGACCGCGGGAGTGAATGGACTTGCTGGCTTTCAAGGCTTGTTGCCGCCAATCCGCGTCGGCATTGTCGCTATGGCTCAGGGGCGTGGTCTTCTCGGCGAACAGCCATAAGGAAACTCTGGCATGGTCCGGCAACAGGTTGAGCAACAATTGCGTGGCGTCGACCCGCAAATTGTCGGGGTCGTTTTGTTTCATGCTGCCGGAGACATCGATCAAGACCTGAATTTCTTCGCCAGCATTGGCAGTGTCTGCCGCATCGACGGTTGAGCCCAGCAGCAACAGCAGACTGGTGCAGAAAATAAGGATGAGATGACGCATGACGGCAGGCTTGGCTTGGTCTAAATGTCCAACTATAGACCAAGCGAGCGGCAATGCCACCGTTTAAATACGCGTTGAAGCGGGTTTACACCTTATAATGTGTCGGTTTTTTCACACCGAGGAGAGTTTATGTCTATCAAGAGAATGGTCGATTTGGATTTGGCGGGCAAGCGCGTGCTGATTCGCCAGGATTTGAACGTGCCGGTTAAAGATGGCAAGGTCACCAGCGACTTGCGCATCCAGGCCAGCGTGCCAACCGTCAAAGCGGCGTTGGCCGGCGGCGCGGCGGTGATTCTGATGTCGCATCTGGGCCGTCCGACCGAAGGCGAATACGACGAAGCATCCAGCCTGAAACCCGTGGCCGCGCGTTTTAGCGAACTGCTGGGCCAGCCCGTGCGTCTGGTCAAGGACTGGCTGGATGGCGTAGAAGTCAAAGCCGGTGAAGTCGTGTTGTGCGAGAACGTGCGCTTCAACAAGGGCGAAAAGAAAAACAACGACGAACTGGGCCAAAAAATGGCCGCCTTGTGCGACATCTTCGTGATGGATGCCTTCGGCACCGCGCACCGCGCCGAAGCCTCGACTCACGCCGTGGCCAAATTCGCGCCGATCGCCTGCGCCGGCCCGTTGTTGGCGGCGGAACTGGATGCGCTGGGCAAAGCGCTGGAAACCCCGCAAAAACCCTTGGTGGCCATTGTTGGCGGTTCCAAGGTCTCGACCAAACTGACTGTGCTGGAATCCCTGTCCACCAAGGTCGATCAATTGATCGTCGGTGGCGGCATTGCCAACACCTTCATCGCCGCAGCTGGTTTCCCGGTCGGCAAATCCCTGTTCGAAGCCGATTTGATTGCGGAAGCCCAACGCCTGATGGCAGCGGCAAAAGAGAAGGGCGGCGAGATTCCGGTGCCGGTGGATGTGGTTTGCGCGAAGGAATTTTCCGAAAGCGCGGCGGCCACCGTCAAAAAAGTGGCTGACGTGGCCGAAGACGACCTGATTCTGGACATCGGACCTGAAACGTCCAAACAATACGCCGAAATTCTGGCCAAAGCCGGCACCATCGTCTGGAACGGCCCGGTCGGCGTGTTCGAAATCGACCAGTTCGGCGAAGGCACCAAAGCCATGTCGATGGCGATTGCCGAAAGCCCGGCCTTCTCGATCGCGGGCGGCGGCGACACCTTGGCGGCGATCGACAAATACGGCATCGCCGACAAAGTATCCTACACCTCGACCGGCGGCGGCGCGTTCCTGGAATTCCTGGAAGGCAAGGAACTGCCGGCGGTAGCGATATTGAAGTCCCGCGCTTAAAGCCAAGCAACAACGGCGGCCCGCAGGGTCGCCGTTTCTTTAGGCTATTTGCATTCTGGGGCTGTAACTCAAAACAATCCCTTTTTTAAAGCGTCCCGTTTCATGCAAAACAGGGTCGGCTCATCGATGAACCCTGTGGTCTGTTTTGTGCGAAAGTTTGTGAGATCAGTGCTTGTTAACGGCCATTATGTGAAGTTTCCTAATTATTGACCAGCCTGGTTTCCGTAAGAAATTTACGCTGAGTAATTACAAAATTTTGTCAATGTGCACAAGCCAGTTTTTTTAGAGCCGCTCTTTGTCAATGCCAATCAAGGAAACACTGTTTACCATAAATAAAAAATATATTGACCAATAAGAAATAAGGTGCAAAATTTTAATTGCATCGAACGTATTCGAAGTACAAGTCGCTACTTAGTGTGGTGTGATGAACCCTCAAGCTCCCAAGCTGGAAATATAATAAAAACAATAGGGTAAGTTCGAATTATGAAATCATTAGTTGAATCTCCACGACCGTCTCAGCTGCTGAGTCGCTTGGCGTTGTTCTTTTTGGCATTTGCAATTAATCAGGATTGTAGCGCCCACGAAAGTTGGGTATTAACGCCGCAACAATTCGACTACTTTAAAAGTCTTCCTAAACCTTCACTCTACACTGAGCTGTCCTTTACTAACTTTGCCATTGTTTCATTATTCCTGATTTTTATCGTTGGCTGGATAAGGCTTGGCTTCACGGGAGCTAGGGAGTTATTTCCAGACCTCCAGGCAAGGCTGACCTCTTATGGTGAGCACGTTCCTCGCATTCTCCGCGTATGTTTGGCTTGGATGCTGATCTCCTCGGCATTTGGCATTGAGCCGCGTGCCGGCGTTGCTCCTTTTACTTCGCCTACACTGTTTGCCCCAGATCTTGAGCTCAAGTACTTAGGCTTCGGCTGGGGTTGGTTACAATTGGTTGAAGTCCTCACGGGCTTAGCCATTCTATTCGGCATCTATGTACGTGCTTGCGCCGTCATCATCATGGTGCTCGGTCTTATCGGCGGATTGTTATTCGGACCTGGATTTCTTGCTTATGGCGGTGCGATTCTCGGTGCTTGCCTTTACCTGCTGTTACAGGGTCCGGGCCGACATTATCTGCCACTCCCCACACCGGAATCGTTTCGAACGGCGCAATCCTGGCTCGAAAACCAGCCGAGGTCGCGCGCCCAGTTTATCCTTAGGGTACTCACTGGCTTTACCATGCTTTACCTCGGCGTAACTTTCAAAATCCAGCAACCGACCCTGGTAATAGGCGTCATCGCGACCTATCAGGTGCCGATATTGTCTTCCGCGCCTGAGGCTTTTTCTCTGGTTATGGCACTGGTCGAAGTTTCCGCCGGATTGTTGATGATTGCTGGCGTTTTATTAAGGCCTCTGTCGCTATTTCTGTTAGCCGCATTCATATTTTTTGCCAGCTTGCTGCCGGAGACTCTCACCTCGCACATCCTGTACTACGGTGTTATGTTGTCGTGCCTGATTAACTCCGCCGGTTATTGGCATCGACCGGAGCCTCGCGATAAGCCCGCGGAAATATTGGTGATCGGTGGAGGTTTTGCCGCCCTGCATGCCGCCATGGAGGTGGAGCGCCTGATTGGTACTTTTACCCATGTGAAAGTTACCCTGCTCCATGACAACTCGAACTTTGTACTCAATCCATTATTACCGGAGGTGATTGGCGGCAGCGTGCAGCCGGGTAATGTCGTGAACCCCATCCGCCGCGTGATTCCCAAGGTTAATGTCGTGGTTGCAAGGCTTGATGCGATTGACTTAGAAAACCGCCAAATTCAAGCACGAAGAGCCAGCGGCGAACGCATTACATTGACTTACACTGAGGTTGTTCTGGCGCCGACGGTGAAGCCCAATACGACATCGATTCCTGGACTACTGTCCCACGCGCTGCCGATCGACTCCGTCGGTGACGCCTTGCATATCCGCAAATGCTTACTGGAATTGGTTGAGCAAGCTGAATTCACTGAAGATAGTACAGAACGAGCGCGGTTGCTGAACATTGCCATCGTTGGTTCAGGTGAATTGGCTTGCAGTGTCGCTGCCGAAGTATGCCAGATGCTTAGAGCGATGGAGCATAACTATCCGGTACTTCAGATTGTCGGCTGGAACGTGCACCTTTATGACGATACTCAGTACGTTCAGACAGATTTCGAGAGTCAGCATCTCATCTTACGGAATACCTGCCTTGAAAATGCCGGTGTAACGCTGCACAAGGGGGTAACCCTCTCGAGGATAGCCGAAGACAGAGTACTCCTAAACACCGGAGGAGATCAGCCGGTTGGGCTGACTATAAACGCCTGTTTCTCTATACCACCCCTGGTGCTTCAGGGTCTGTGCGGATTGAACTGGCCGCTGACGACAACCGATACCCTGGCACTTGACGGATATCGACATGCATGGATAGCGGGTCCTAACACGACTTCCGGCGACCAGTCTAACCTGACGGCAGCCGATTGGGAGAAAGTAGGCGAAACAGCGGGATATAACGCTTGGGCTGTGACTCAAGGTTTCTCCCCACGTCTCTACAAACCGCGCTATAGGCTGTTGACCTCCTATGCCGTCGGTTTTCACTCGTTTTGTGATGCAAAGCTCTTCATCTTTAGCGGTCGTATCGCTTGGTTTGTTTCTCGGCTCGGCCAGTTGCTCGCCATGCCGGGACTCGAAAAGAACCTGCGCATCATGATCGATTGGGCCATGGTGATTCCCTTTAGAAGTGATATCGCAGTGCTGGCTCATGCGCCCCAGGCTCGCCTGCAAAAGGTGCGTTTTACCAAAGGGGACGAAATCTATCGTCAGGGTGACGAGGCCGAGATGGCCTATGTGGTTGAATCGGGTCGTCTGGAAATCATCAAAGACGGACTCAAAGTGGGTGAACTGGGAACCGGCGATTACTTTGGTGAAATCGTTCAGAATTATCTCAACCGGAGAGCCGAAACGGTGCGCTGCATTGCTCCAACCGAGTTGACGGTGCTTTCGCAAAGCGATTTCAAGGTGCTGACTAAGGGATCGGGGTTGATGAACAAAGCTCTGCAGCATCTGGCGAAGGATCGGCCAGTTTCTGAAGACTCAGAGGGCATCAAGAGAGTGATGTATGTCAGTACCATGCACGCTCACTTCACCGACGAAGAAATTACCGAGTTGGGCCGGTCGTCCAGCTTGAACAACAGTCGCTTAGGCTTGACCGGTGTCTTGATTTCGGTACATGACTATTTTTTCCAAATATTGGAAGGTCCGGAAGCCGTTCTGGATCAGCTTTTGGATAAAATCCGAATGGATCCTCGTCACCGGGATCTGACCATCTTGAGTGTGGAGTATGGTTTACCAGAGCGGCTTTTTACGGATTGGGGTATGCGTACAGTGTGTCTGAATGAAGAAAGCGGCGTACTGCTGCAATCCATTCGCATGATGCTTCGCACTATCGCGCAATCCCATCATATTATTGGTCGCTATACCCAGCCATCCGTGCTGAAACTGCTTACCGAAGGGATCAACCCCCTGACTCTGCCGCTTAAACGAGGCGAGCGACTAGTGCTAAACGGCAGTATCGCCGGACTCTCCAAGTTAGCCAATCAATTTTCCACCGAGAATGTATCGGAACTCATCCAGGAATTTTTCGAAATCGTTTCCAGCTGTGTGATTGAACATGGTGGTCAGGTAGCTGACTATATGGGCGATTCCATTGTGGCTTATTTCAATACAGAGCAGGCTGACGCAGCCATTGCAGCCACCCTGGATGCCTTGCAAGGCCTGAGCGAAATTCATCGTCGCAAGCATCCTTTATACACCTATGCCATCGGCAGCTTCAGTTTGGCCTCAGGGACTGTGTTGGAGGGCAATTTTGGCTCGTCATTAAAAATGAGCTACTCGCTGATCGGTCAAGCTGTCGACGAGGCCGTGCGTCTGCAAGCGTCTTGCCGGCATCACGGTAAAGCGCTGATTGTTGCCGAATCTGTGAGAAAGTCCGCCAAGGGGTCCTGGATATTCGAACCGCTTACCATCGAAACCAACGCAGATTCGCCCGTCTATACACTGGATCACGATCTGGTGAAACTAGCGACCAACCCGATTGAACCGATGCAAACCAAGCCAACGGACATCGCCATACCCTCCCACAATTTATCAGGAGACTCTAGTGAAATTAGCCACAATGACGCTACTGCTCGCAAGCCTCGTACTCGCAGTGCAAGCGGCACAAGCCGACGAAGCCCTCGCAAAAAGTAAAGGTTGCTTAGGATATCGCGGTGGATAAGAAAATCCTTGGCCCCGCCTACAAGGATGTTGCCGCGAAATATGCGGGGCAAGATGTTGTCGACCAACTCGCCCAGAAGGTGATGAAAGGCGGTGGCGGTGTTTGGGGCCAGATGCCCATGCCGGCAAATTCAGTAACGCCGGAAGAAGCCAAAAGACTGGTGCAGTGGGTTTTGAGCAAAAAATAATCAAACTTTGAATGACTGCTTAACACATTGAATCTGCCATAGATTCAAAGACGCGAGCGTCTCCTTAGGGTCGTCATGACTCAGAAGCGTTGTATTCTGTTTCTATCGGCCCCCATAGTCAAACATAACAGGCACAAAAAAGGCAGCACGGCAAAACCGTACTGCCTTAGGTCTGGCTGTTTTGGCCGAACGACCTGGCGGTTTACTTCGCGGTGGAGCGGTAATATTCGACCGCTGCGCCCACGCCGCTGCCGGCCTTGATGTCAAAGCCGTGGTCCAGCATCGCCATTTCCACGCCGGCGATGGCGCCCAGCAACGACACGTCGTTCATGTCGCCGATATGGCCGATGCGGAATACTTTGCCGGACACTTCGGTCAGGCCGGCGCCCAGCGAAATATTGTATTTTCTGTAGGCGGTGGCGATCACGTCGCGCGCGTCTTTATCGGCCGGGACCACGACAGCGGTCACGGTGTCGGATTCGAAGCCAGGCTGGGCGCAGATTTTCAGGCCCCAGGCCGCCACGGCGCGGCGCACGCCTTCGCCCAGGCGATGGTGACGCGCGTAGACGTTTTCGATGCCTTCTTCCAGCAACAAATCCAAGGCCTTGCGCAGGCCGTGCAGCATCGGAGTTGATGGCGTGTAAGGGGTGTAGCCGTCTTTATTTGACGCGGCCATGTCTTTCAATGAGAAGAACGAGCGCGGGAACGTGCTGGATTCGGTCGCGGCCAGGGCTTTTTGGCTGAAGCACAGGATCGCCAGGCCGGCTGGCAACATGAAGCCTTTTTGCGAACCGCTGATAGCCGCGTCCACGCCCCATTCGTCCATGCGGAAGTCGATGCTGGCAATCGAGCTGACGCCGTCGACGAACAACAGGGCCGGGTGGGCGGCGTTATCCATGGCTTTGCGCACGCCCGGAATGCTGCTGGTCACGCCGGTCGAGGTTTCGTTGTGGGTCGCCAATACGGCTTTGATTTCGTGGTTTTTGTCGTCTTTCAGGCGAGCTTCCAGATGATCCAATGGAATGCCCTTGCCCCATTCGACTTGATGGATTTCGACATCAAAGCCCAGTTTTCTGGCGGCTTCCGCCCACAGATGGCCGAATTGGCCGAAGCGGTAAATCAAGACTTTGTCGCCTTGGTTCAGGCAGTTGGTCAGCGCCACTTCCCATCCAGCGGTACCTGTGGCGGGGAAGGTGAAGCATTGGCCGGCTTCGGTGCGGAAGATTTTTTTCAGGTCTTCCAGGATCGGTTTCAGCAGATTGGGGAAAATCGGCGAGCGGTGATCTTCCATCGGCACGTGCATTGCGCTCAACACTTCGTGTGGGCAGTTAGTTGGACCTGGAACAAATAAATGATTGCGACCCGCCATCAGGTTTCTCCTTTGAATGAGTTATGTCTGCTAAAAATCGCCGGATAGTGTCATATTTGCCTGTTTTCGGCAAGTCGTTTGCGCTGAATCTTCTTTGTTGTTAGTGGTTTAGCCAGCCCGCGCCGATTGACAATACCGGCTTCGAAAGTAAAATGTACGGTTCTCTGTTTCAGTCTGGGCTGGCGAATGTCGATGCGCCGCCCTCAACCCATTAGGAATACACAGCATGAGTCATACACTATACGGAGCCAACGCCCAACGCGTACAACGTTGCGAATTGGCGGTGCCGGGTTCTAGTCCGGAAATGTTCGAAAAAGCCTTGAAAAGTGGTGTGGACTATGTGTTCCTGGATCTGGAAGATGCGGTGGCGCCGGATGACAAGCTGCAAGCGCGCAAAAACATCATTCAAGCCATCAACGATCTGGATTGGGAAGGTCATGGCGTGACCTTGTCCGTGCGCATTAATGGCCTGGACACCCAATACATGGTGCGCGATGTGGTCGATCTGGTCGAGCAAGCCGGCAGCAAGATCAAAACCATTCTGATTCCCAAAGTGGGCGTGTATAGCGACGTATACATGGTCGAAGCCATACTGAACCAATTGGAAATGCAGCAAGGCCTGAAAAACAAGATCGGCATCGAAGCCTTGATCGAAACCGCGCTGGGCATGGCCAATGTCGAAGACATCGCCAAACAAGGTGCCATCGGCGGCCGCTTGGAAGCCTTGCATTTCGGCGTGGCCGATTATGCCGCCAGCAACCGCGCCCGCACCGTCAACATCGGCGGTTTGAATCCGGATTATCCGGGCGACCAATGGCATTTCGCCATCAGCCGGATGACGGTAGCGTGCCGCGCCTATGGCCTGCGCCCGATCGACGGGCCGTTCGGCGACATCAAAGACCCCGACGGCTATAAAGCCGCCGCCCGCCGTGCTGCCGCCTTGGGTTGCGAAGGCAAATGGGCGATACATCCTTCGCAAATCGCGCTGGCCAACGAAGTATTCACCCCGCCGCCTGCCGAAGTCGAAAAAGCCAAACGCATTCTGGAAGCATTGAAGGAAGCCGCTGCGCAAGGCAAAGGCGCCGCCGCGCTGGATGGCCGCCTGATCGACGCTGCTTCCGAGCGTATGGCCAATAACGTGGTGCGCATGGCCGAAGCGATTGCGGCGAAAAGTAAATAAACAAAACGTAGCCTGGGTTGTCTTGCCCCTTTAGGGGAATGTAATGGAACCCAGCTTGAAGGCTGAACGCTGGGTTTCGCCGAGAGCTCAACCCAGCCTACGAGATTTTTATTCATTCAGAGAGATACCATGGACATTCATGAGTACCAAGCAAAACAACTGCTGTCCGAATATGGCGTGAAAATCGCCGACGGCGGTTTGGCCTATAGCCCCGAAGATGCCATACAGCGTGCCCGCGAAATCGGCGGCCATGTTTGGGTGGTCAAGGCGCAAATTCATTCCGGTGCCCGCGGCAAGGCCGGCGGCATCAAGGTTTGCAAAACCCACGACGAAGTCAGCGAAGCGGCGGAAAGCTTGCTGGGCAAGAAACTGGTCACGCATCAAACCGGCCCTGCCGGCAAACAATGTCTGCGTTTGTATGTCGAGGCAGGTACCGACATCGCCAAGGAATTGTATTTCAGTTTGCTGATCGACCGTGCGCGCGAGCGCATCGTGATGGTGGGCTCTGCGCAAGGTGGCATGGAAATCGAGGAATTGGCTGAGACCAATCCCGACGCGATCAAAAAAGTCTACATCGAACCGGCGGTCGGTTTGCAGGATTTTCAGGCCCGCGAAATGGCGTTTGCCCTGGGGCTGAACGCGGATCAAGTGCCGCAAGCGGTCAAATTGATCCACGGTTGCTATCGGGCGATGCGCGACCTGGACGCCAACATGGTCGAAATCAATCCGCTGGTCATCACCGGCCACGGTGATTTGATCGCGCTGGACGCGAAAATGTCGTTCGACGATAACGCCTTGTTCCGTCGGCAAAAAATTTCCGAGTTGCGCGACAAGACCCAGGAAGACCCGCGCGAAATGGCGGCGGCCGATCGTGGTTTGAGCTACGTGGGGCTGGACGGCGACATTGGCTGCATGATCAACGGCGCCGGCTTGGCGATGGCGACCATGGACATGATCAAACTGGCCGGCGGCGAGCCTGCCAACTTCCTGGACGTCGGCGGCGGCGCGTCGCCGGAGCGTACCGAAAAAGCCTTCCGCATGGTGTTGCAGGACAAGAATGTCAAGGCCATGCTGGTCAACATCTTTGCCGGTATCAATCGCTGCGACTGGATCGCCGAAGGCGTGGTGCATGCGGTGAAAAAAATCGACATGAAGGTGCCCTTGATCGTGCGTCTGTCCGGCACCAATGTCGAGGAAGGTCGCAAGATCATCGCCGACAGCGGACTGCCTATCATCATGGCCGACACCTTGGCGGAAGCCGCCGAGAAAGCGGTTGAAGCACGTAATCAGGTTGTAGCCGCGCAAGGTTGAGGAATACACATGGCAATTTTTATCGATAAAGACACCCGCATCATCGTTCAAGGTTTTACCGGCAAAATCGGTACCTTTCACGCCCAGGAAATGATCGAATACGGCTCCAACGTGGTCGGCGGCATCACGCCGGGCAAAGGTGGACAAAAACATCTGGAGCGTCCGGTGTTCAACACCGTGAAAGAAGCGGTCGAGCAAGTCGGCGCCGAAGCCAGCATCGTGTTCGTGCCGCCCGCTTATGCAGCCGATTCGATCATGGAAGCGGCCGAAGCCGGCATCAAATACTGCGTTTGCATCACCGACGGTATTCCAACCCAGGACATGATGAAGGTCAAAATCTTCCTGAGCAAATTCCCGAAAGAAAGCCGCATGGTCCTGACCGGCCCAAATTGCGCCGGCACCATCAGCCCCGGCAAATCCATGCTGGGCATCATGCCGGGCCATATCTACATGCCGGGTAATGTCGGCATCGTCGGCCGTTCCGGGACCTTGGGCTATGAAGCTGCCGACCAAATGAAAGCATTGGGTATCGGCGTCTCGACTTCGGTCGGTATCGGCGGCGACCCGATCAACGGCAGTTCGCACCGTGACATTCTGGAAAAATTCGAGCAAGACCCGGAAACCAAGGTCGTGATGATGATCGGCGAAATCGGCGGCCCGCAAGAAGTCGAAGCCGGCGTCTTCGCCAATGAGCACATGAGCAAACCGGTCGTGGCTTACATCGCCGGTTTGACCGCGCCAAAAGGCCGCCGCATGGGCCATGCCGGGGCGATCATTTCGGCATCCGGCGAATCGGCGGCAGAAAAAGTCGAGCGTTTGCAAGAGCTGGGCGTCACCATCGCACCGACTCCGGCGGCGATGGGCGAGACGGTCGCCAAGGTACTGGCCAAGCTTTAATCGGCTACCCGTTTCAGGCGGGACAACCGTTCGCCCTGAGCCTGTCGAAGGGCTTTGGGTTCATGGTTCGACAAGCTCACCACGAACGGCTCACTAGAATAACTGTCCCGGTTTAAGTTGGAAGCCCTTTAATCCGGCTTTAGCTCTTCTATAAAGCCCGCAATACGCGGGCTTTTTTGTTTTAGTTGGCGACCTTTTTTGTCATTGCTTAACCTTTCATTCCAACACCCCATGCATCAAGCACAACGCACCAAACTGTTGCAAGCCTACCAGGCTTTGCCGGCCGATTTGCAAACCCTCGTCAACGTGCTGGCCGTTTATAACGGCTATTGCTCGCTGACCAACCTGGCCAAAGCCCTTTCCGGTTTGGGCATCAAGGAAGGCAGTCGCGTGCTGAAATCGGAAACGGTCAAGGCGCGTTTGCGGCCGCTGGTCGCCGAGGGCATATTGGAGGAAAACGTGCGGCCTGGCGGTACCCGTTGCTCGCGTGCTTTGGTCGAAGTGATCACCCGGCAATTGGTCGATGAAAAGGAATTCGAGAGATATGCTGCCGAAGTGCTGGCGTTGAATCCGCCGGGTAAAGGCTATTACCGCTACAACACTGCCGACGATTGCATCCGCGAGGCCCGCATTTATTTTCATCAGGGCGATTATCAACAAATGCAGGCTTGTCTGGAGGTCGGCCGGCGTTATCCGGGCAACCTGCCCAGCCATATCGACTTGTATTTGTCCTGGTTTTTGAATCCGCTGGATGTGTTTTGGTTTCAACGACATCATCCGCTGATCATCAGGGAAATGGCGGGTTACGCGGCCTTGCACCAGCTGATTTACCTGTATGGCCAGCCCGAGCTCGACGTCTTCTTCAAACAGCAGTTGGAAGATAGCGAAGGCCGGGATGATCCGACTTTCACGCGCTTGTATCTGGAATTGAAGCTATTGCGCGGCGACTGGCATGAGGTGTCGGCCTTGCTGATGGGGACGGAAGAGCCGGAATTGCTGGCCATCGCCGCGATGCTGCTATTTTTGCGGGGCGATCATGCTGAGGCCATCGGCGGATTTGAAAGAGCACTGGCCTTGCTCAGAAAGCGCAGCGGTCAACGAAATACCTATTTTTACGGCTTGGCCGGCGTGTTTTATCCGTTGGCGATCATGAAAGCGGGCGACGCCAAACAGCGGGCCAAGCTCAATGCGCTATTGACGCAAGCCGGCAAGAGCCGTGGCTATTGGGGTAGTGTGTATCACTATCTGGCTATGTTTCAGCGGTTTTTGCAAGGCGATTTGTCGGTGCGCGACCAATTGCTGTTCAGGTCGATAACGACCGAATTTCGCGTCAGCAATGGCTTTCGCGAAAGCGGTACGCCAGAAAGCGCGTTGCATATGCCGGCCATGCAACCCGTGTTGTTGCTATTGACCCGATTTTGGGTCAAAGCCGATTTTGCCAGCAAAATCGAACCCGTCGATCAACAGCTCTACAGTCATTTATTCAATAACGGCTATCGCTGGCCGGCGGCGGAGTTGGCAGCGATTTTCAGCCGCTTGCAGCACGCCAAATCAGACCAATGGGACAAAGGGTTTTTCCGGGAAGGTCATGCGGCTTTGGCCGATTTGTTCGTCAGCCGCGCCGATTGGGAAGTCGCACTGGATGCCTTGCTGAATCTGCCGGTAGCCGACAAGAAAAGCGAAATCGCCCAACAAGCCGAAAAACCGACTCGGCTGGTCTGGATGGTGAGCTTCGTGGAAAACAGGCACAGCCTCATCACCGAACCAAAAGAACAAAAACAGCAAGCCAAGGGCGGCTGGAGCAAAGGGCGGGCGATAGCCTTGAAGCGGCTGGCGCTGGAGCGCGATGGTTTCGATTATCTGAGCGAGCATGACGTCAAACTGTGTGCTCATATCAAGGAGTACCGTGATTCGGGCTGGTACGGCGGCAGTACCTATTTTGAATTCGATAACGGCATGCCGTTGGCTTTGATAGGTCATCCTTTGCTGTTCTGGGCGGACGCGCCGGAAGTGAAGGTCGAAGTAGTCAAGGGGGAGGCTGAACTGCGCGTCAAAAAACAAAACGGCGACAAGATCAAGATCAGCCTGGAGCCGGCGCCGGGTTATGAACAGAAGTTTCATATCTCCAAGGAAACCCCGACGCGTTTGCGCGTGGTGGAATTTACCGCCGATCACCACAAAATTTACGCCGTCCTCGGTCCTAAGGGGCTGGAAGTGCCCGCATCGGCGCAAGAGCGAGTATTGCAAACGTTGACCAGCATTTCCGGCTTGTTGACGGTGCATTCCGACATCGGCGGTAGTTCCAGCACCGCTGAACAGGTTCAGGCAGACAGCATGCCGCGCATTCATTTGTTGCCGCATGGCGACGGCTTGCGCGTGGCCGTGCTGGTGCGACCGTTTGCCAACGGCGGCGCTTATTTCCAGCCGGGGCAGGGCGGCGAGAGCGTGTTGGCCGAAATCGACGGCAAGCGTTTGCAGACTCGACGCGATTTCAAACTTGAGCAACAGCGTGTCACGGAGGTCATCGACTTGTGCCCGGCTTTGCAACAGGCCGACCGGGATATCGCCGGCGAATGGCTGTTGGAGCATCCCGAGCATTGCCTGGAGTTTTTATTGCAAGCCCAGTCGCTGGCGGAAGGGCAGGCCTTGCTGGAGTGGCCGGAGGGCGTGCGCTTCAAGGTGTTGGGACAGAGCAGTGGCAAGGGTCTGAATATCCAGGTCAAGCGCGACAACGATTGGTTTGCCGTGCAAGGCGAATTGAAAGTCAGTGAAGACACCGTGATCGAAATCCAGCAGTTGCTAGGCTTGCTCGAGAATAGCCAAGGGCGTTTCCTGCAATTGAAAGATGGCCAGTTCATCGCCCTGACCGAAGAATTCCGCCGCCGATTAGAAGAACTGAAGGCCTATGCGGACATCAGCGGCAAGAAAGTGCGGCTGAATCCGTTGGCGGCGCTGACGCTGGAAGACTGGCAGGACGAAGCCGGTTTCAAGGCCGACAAGCACTGGCAGATGCATATGCAGCGGCTGCAAGCGGCGCGGGATTATCAGCCGCAAGTGCCGTCGACTTTTCAGGCCGAACTGCGCGATTACCAAATGGATGGCTACCGTTGGCTGGCGCGCCTGGCGCAATGGGGTGTCGGCGCCTGTCTTGCGGATGACATGGGGCTGGGCAAGACCGTGCAAGGTCTTGCGCTGCTGGTCGAACGGGCGCCGCAAGGTCCGGCCCTGATCGTCGCGCCGACGTCGGTCTGCGCGAATTGGGAAAACGAAGCCAACCGCTTCGCGCCAACCCTGAAACCCATCGTGCTGGGTAGCGGCGACCGGCAAAAATTGCTGGAAAACCTGCAGCCTTTCGACGTGCTGATTTGCAGCTATGGCCTGTTGCAACAGGAGCAGGTGGCCGAGATGCTGGCCAAGATCGAGTTCGGCACCGTGATTCTGGACGAGGCGCAATGGATCAAAAACATTGCCACCCGGCGCTCGCAAGGGGCGATGAATCTGCAGGCCGGTTTCAAGGTCATCATGACCGGCACGCCGCTGGAAAACCATTTGGGTGAATTGTGGAATTTGTTCAGATTCATCAATCCCGGCTTGCTGGGCTCTTTGGAGCAATACAACCAGCGCTTCGCCGGCCCGATCGAACGCGACCGCAGCACCGAGGCGCGCTATCGCCTGAAGAAGTTGATCCAGCCTTTCATTCTGCGCCGCACCAAGACCCAGGTCTTGCAAGAATTGCCGCCGCGCACCGAGATTCCGATCTACGTCGAGCTCAGCTCTGAGGAAATGGCGTTTTACGAAGCCTTGCGCCGCGACAGCCTGGCGGAACTGGCCGAATCCAGGGACGCGCCCGGCGCCCGGCATCTGCAAATCCTGGCGGCCATCTCCAAATTACGCCGAAGCTGCTGCAACACGCGCCTGGTCAATGCTGCGATGGTCTTGCCGAGCAGCAAACTGGCGGCTTTCGGTGAGATCGTCGAGGAATTGCTGGACAACAAACACAAGGCGCTGGTGTTCAGCCAGTTCGTCGATCACCTGCAATTGATCAAGGAATATGTCGAACAGCGCGGTATCCGTTACCAGTATCTGGATGGCGGCACGCCAGCCAAAGAGCGTCAGCTGAGGGTCGATGCCTTTCAGCGCGGAGAGGGTGAATTGTTCTTGATCAGCCTGAAAGCCGGCGGCGTCGGCTTGAACCTGACCGCCGCGGACTACGTGATTCACATGGACCCATGGTGGAATCCGGCGGTCGAGGACCAGGCCTCCGACCGCGCGCACCGCATGGGGCAGCAGCGGCCAGTGACGATTTACCGGATGATCGCCAAGCAAACTATCGAGGAAAAAATCGTTGCATTACACAGCCATAAGCGCGATCTGGCCGACAGCTTGCTGGACGGCGCCGATATTAGCGGTAAAATGTCGGCGGACGATTTGTTGAGCCTGATGAAGGGTGGCACCTGATGCAAAAATAGTTTGTATGCCGAGGGAGCGAGGCATACCGGGGCAAAACCAGCAAGCCGGGCAGAGTTGAACGCGTTGCGACAGCTAAAGCAATCGCACTCCCCGCATGACTTTGGCGTGAAAAAGGTTTGGTTTTTTCTAAGTGCTTCTTCTAGGTTCAATCAGGACGTTGCGTGGCTTCCGAGGGAATAGCTTTCAACCTAGAAAAATCATTTTGTCCACGAAACACACGAAAATCACGAAAAGTTTCAAACCGTTATCACACCTACAGAGCAGTACCGAACAGATGAATCGATAAGAGATCGATAAGCTTCATAACGCAATGATTTCTTTCGTGTATTTCGTGATTTTCGTGGACTTGCTGCCGTTTTTAGGTTCATGATTGCGCAAAAGCGGACTACAGCGTTTATTACTTACAACCCAGCCTGGCATCGGTGCGTAGCCTGTGCCGGCAATCGAGATGGAAAGGTCATATGCAAAGTCAAAACGACGCAGACAAAATCAAAAGGGTCAAAAACATTGCCGCCGTGCTGTACCTGTTGGTGATGGTTTTTTTGGTGGGCGGTTCTTACTGGCATCAGCACGGTCCTGAAATGGCCGAGGTTGCGGGGCAATCCGCGCAACCACGGTAATAGCCATATTCAATCGCTCTGTAGATGGGAAGCCGAGGTTTCCCATCTACAGAGCGCAGCTTGAGCGTATTACAACATCGCCTTCAAGCGATACAAAGTCTCCAGCGCCTGGCGCGGACTCAGGTTGTCCGGATCGAGTTGCTCCAGCAACACCACTGCCGGATGACATTCCTGGCTGGTAAACAAGTCGAATTGATTGACCTCTTGATGGCTCTGCTGCTCGATATAAGCGGTATTTTCCAGGTGGGTCAGCTTTTGCTTGGCGTGAATGATCACGCTTTGCGGCACGCCGGCCAGGGCGGCGACCTGCAAGCCATAACTCTGGCTGGCGGGGCCTTCCTTGACTGCATGTAAGAACACGATTTTGTCGCCGTGTTCCATGGCATCCAGATGAATGTTATAGATGCCGGTTTGCTCCTCCGCCAGTGTCGTCAACTCGAAATAATGCGTCGCAAACAGGGTAAAGGCTCTGACATTGCGCGCCAGATAATCCGCGCATGCCCAGGCCAGCGACAAACCATCGAAGGTGCTGGTGCCGCGGCCGATTTCATCCATCAAAATCAGGCTGTTGGCGGTGGCATTATGCAGAATGTTGGCGGTTTCCGACATTTCCACCATGAAGGTCGAGCGGCCGCTGGACAAGTCGTCCGAGGCGCCGATGCGGGTGAAGATCTTGTCTATCGGTCCGCAGGTCAAGGATTGCGCGGGGACATAGCAGCCGATATGGGCCATCAACACGATCAATGCCGCTTGCCGCATGTAGGTCGACTTACCGCCCATGTTCGGGCCGGTGATCACCAGCATACGGCGGTCGCCGGAAAAGTCCAGATCGTTGGCGACGAACGGGATACTGGAGAGTTGTTCGACGACGGGATGGCGGCCACCGACGATATGGATGCCGGGTTCTTGCGTCAGGGCGGGTTGAGTCAGATTCAGCGTTTCGGCGCGTTCGGCGAAATTGACCAATACATCCAGTTCCGCCAATGCGTCCGCGCACCGCTGTAAATCGAGCAAGGCCTCGGCCAGGATGCCGAGCAATTCGTCGTACAGGGCTTTTTCGAAGCTCAAGGATTTTTCCCGCGCGCTGAGCACCTTGTCTTCGAAGCTTTTCAGTTCCGCGGTAATGTAACGCTCGGCGCCCTTCAGCGTTTGTTTGCGGGTGTAATGGGCCGGTACCTTGTCGGCTTGGGCGTTGGAAATTTCGATGTAGTAACCATGCACCCGGTTGTAATTGACTTTCAGGGTGGCTATCCCGGTGCTCTGCCGTTCGCGCTGCTCCATGTCGATCAAGAACTGATCGGCGTTTTGGCTGAGATCGCGCAATTCGTCCAGCTCGGCGTTGTAGCCGGGGGCAATCACGCCGCCGTCACGGATCAGTACCGGCGGATTGTCGACGATCGCGCGCCGCAGCAGTTCGACCAGTTCGGGATGCTCGCGCAATTGCTGGCGCAGGCTCTCCAAGTGAGGAGTGTCGCTGTCGCTTAGTTGTTGCTGCAGTTCGGGCAGCACGGCTAGCGTGTGGCGCAATACCAGCAGGTCGCGCGGGCGGGCCGATTTCAACGCGATACGCGAACTGATGCGCTCTATGTCGCCGACTTGCCTCAGGCTGGCCTGAAGATTTTGGTAACGTTCGTTATCCAGCAAGCTGGCGATGCAGGCGTAGCGTCCGTTGATGACGGCTTGATCGCGTAGCGGCCGGTGCAGCCAGCGCCGCAAGCAGCGGCTGCCCATCGCGGTGGCGGTTTTATCCAGCACACCGAGCAGCGTGAAGCGCGCTTGGCCGCTGGGATGCGTATCGAGTTCCAGGTTGCGGCGGCTGGCGGCATCCAGGCTGATACCGTCGTCCGCGTGTTCGACGCTGATGCCCTGAATATGGGGCAGGGCGCTTTGTTGCGTATCACGCACATATTGCAGCAAACAACCAGCCGCGCAAATCGCCGAGGGCAGGTGTTCGCAACCAAAGCCCTTCAAGTCGTGGCTGTTGAACTGTTTCAGTATCAACTGCCGACAGCTGTCCAAATCAAAATGCCAGGGCGGCCGCTTGCATAACCCCTTGCGCTCCCTGATGGCGGCCGGTAGGGCAACGTCTTCGCTAAAAAGCAGTTCGGCCGGGCTCAGTCGCTCGAGTTCGCTAAGCAACTGGCTTTCACTGTCGATTTGCCGCAGTACGAACTTGCCACTGCCCAGATCGAGCGAAGCCAGGCCATAGCATTTATCGAATTTCGCCAGCGCTACCAACAGATTGTCCTTGCGATCTTCCAGCAAGGTTTCGTCGGTGACGGTGCCCGGCGTCACTATACGTACTACCTTGCGTTCGACCGGCCCTTTCGATTTGGCCGGGTCGCCGATCTGCTCGCAAATCGCGATGGATTCCCCTTGTTTCAACAAGCGCGCGATGTAATTTTCCGCCGCGTGATAGGGAATGCCTGCCATCGGAATCGGCTGGCCGCCGGAATGGCCGCGCGCGGTCAGGGTGATGTCGAGTAATTGCGCGGCCTTTTTGGCGTCGTCGAAAAACAGTTCGTAAAAATCCCCCATGCGATAAAACACCAGTGTCGTAGGGTGCTGGGCTTTGATGCGGAGATACTGTTGCATCATCGGGGTATGCTGTGTTTCGTTGCCTTGCTTGCTGTCTTGTTTTGTTTGGATATTCATTCGTAAATTAATGAAATAACAAATAATTGTTCTATGTTGTGAGCCGGGTTCACTTCAGCTACACTTTTCAAAACTTCCCTGCACTTTGCTGTTTAGTATAGGTTTTAGTATAGGTTTTTTCGAGTTATACTCGTGTCATCGATCAACAAAAAAACCTATACTAAAATGCAATTCGATGCCCGCACCGCTAAAGCTTTGCAGCCAGGACAGCATATGGCTTTTGACGATTATCCTGGACTGCGTTTGTCTGCCATGGCAAAGGTGAGAACTTGGTTTTATCGGTATAGAAGCACTGTTGATGGACGCCTTAGGCAGGTGTCAATTGGTCATTGGCCGTCTATGTCATTTCCAGTGGCTATTGTCGCTTGGGAAGCTTTGAAAAACCAGCGTGATTCTGGTAATGATCCTGTATTAGATGCAAAGCAAGCTAAATTAGAGGCAAAAGCTTTAATATTAAAACAAGAGGCGGCAAATTCTGAAAACGCTTATACAGTCCGAGTGCTGTGTGATGAATATTTAGCTGGACATGTTTGTCGCCACAGAGCCAAAAAAGGCTCTACTGAAATTACTAGGATGTTTAACACGATGCTGGGTGATATGGCGGATTTACCATCCACTGCAATTACCCGCGCAATGGCTTTTGATTTGATTCAAAAGTACGCCGCGATATCGCCCGTGCAGGCCGGAAAATTACGATGTGAGTTAGGAGCAGCATGGGATTATGCAATGGATGCCGGCAGACTACCTGAAGCTGCAGTTAATTGGTGGCGCTTAATTTTACGTGGAAAAATTAGATCAAAAGGAAAGACCATAGAAGGTAAGAACATCGGCGTGGTCAAACGCGTACTCACTGAAGACGAAATCGGTGAATTGATAGCTTGGCTTCCAAATTTCGCACCGATAATTACTGACGTTCTAATGTTATATCTTTGGACCGGAACTCGCGGCTCAGAAATTGTCGGCATGTCAGGAACTGAAATTAGTGAAGAGGGCAGTCAAGTTTGGTGGACGATACCGAAAATTAGAACGAAAAATGCCCGACATGAAACTGCTACAGATCAAAGGGTGCCCTTATTCGGTAGAGGTTTGACAGTGGTGTTACGGCGGAAAAAACTATATGGAGACGGTTTTCTATTTCCATCCCGTCATAAAGTGGGGCACATCGAACAAAAATACGTCACTGAACAGGTATTTTATAGGCAACCCTATAGTCAGATTCGCCCTGAGCAGGTGAGGCCTCGATTAACGGTGACTCATTGGGCACCGCATGATTTGCGACGGACGTCACGCACCTTGCTTGCAAAATTAGGATGTCCAGATTCCGTAGGTGAAACGATTCTCGGTCATATGTTACCCGGTGTGGTGGGAACTTATAATCGGCATCAATATGACGATGAAAAACGCCTATGGCTCTTTAATCTGTCAGAGCATCTTGAGTCATTGGCAAAGCGTTTCGAGATTTAGGTTTGCCGTTGCGTCCGCCTATTGCCGTATTAGGGGGGGGCAATAAATCGGAAACAGGACGCGATTCAGCCCATTCTTCAATTTCACGTAGTAACCAGCAGGAACGGCGTGCAGATGCTTTACGAGGCTTAGGGAACTCATCGGCACGAATCAATGATTGGATGGTAGATTCAGAAAGCCCTGTGACTTCCGAAACCGCCTCAAGATCAATCATGATAGGTCTCAATACCGACTGACGTTTATGGGCGTTACTCATGTATTTGTTGTCTATCAATAAATAGGTCACTGGCGCTGCGAAACCTTGGAAACGATGCGCTAGCGAGTGAAGGTTGAGTAGTCCCTGGAAGCCGTAGCGCCGGGCGGTTTTTCGAGTAGAAAAACTGCAAGGCATCGCGAAACGGCGTCGAGTCATGCGAGAGCCAAGGCTTTGATCCCCTTGTTGGGTCAAAGCCGAGGTGACGCGGACGGCCAGGGCCGCCGCAGGCAAACACGTGGCGGTGTAGGCGCGATTGCTAGCCAGGGATGGCTAGCAATCTTTCCCGCCGGAAGCCGACACTCGCCGATTCGATCCGGCCTTGTTTTAAATAAAGCAATGACCGGATTGGTTGCCATTTTTTCTTACTCAGGATTCAAATATTTTTGGTTAACATTCTCATAAATGTATTTTGCAGACGCTGCAGCGATCAGCGAGATCTTCACGGGCTTTTAACAAAACCCAAGATCGACATTGTGGACACTTTGAAAGTTGAACTCGTTTATCTTTGATGTCCTGTGCCACCACCCAAGCATCGGAAAACTCGAGTTGTCCCAAGGGATATGATTTTTTATACGCATTAAAGGCGGTAATTAGTGTCTGGATTTGGCTTTCTGTCGATTTGGTCGTGGCAACCTGAAAACACACGGCGAAGATGGTTACGTCTTTATACTTACGGTGACTACCGGTCAAACCTCGGGTTGAAAACTTGATTGATCCACGGCTGGGCGATCGGCCATGTAATTGACGGTAAGTCTGTCTCAATAGCTTGACCGGAATTCCCGTTGCTTGATGCACGATTTTGACTTTCGCATGGAGATTGAGCAGTTCTATTGCCAAGGTTTGCTGTTGATATTTCTTGAGCATTAGCTGCCTCCCTTAATCAATAGTGCCGCTTAATCCGAGCATGGCTTCCACCATCGGTGGCGATTCTCTGTTGATGTTTTGAATAAACTGACTCGAAAATCGGGGTGTAAAACATAGCCAGTTGGAGCGGGCAATGAAATCAATGTCTTCTAAAGATAAACGTTCAACTGCCAAGCGCATGGTTTCATCTGTAATGCCAAGTACCAGTTCGGTTAGTACCGGGTTCTCCCGTGCGATTTCTCTGGCTTTGATGAGCCAGGCCTGATTCATGGCATAAATCTCTTCATCGCAACCCAGTTCATCGATCGCCGTCAGTTTGTCAAAGTAGACCTCGAGATTTTTGAATGCTGACTGCATCATGTTGTCGATGTACCCCGCCATATTGACTATTTTCAGTTTCGATTTCAGAAAGTCGGATCCGAATTCGGCGATCAATGGCAAAAACAATTCCTGAAAGAACCCCAGCGTGATGCTTTTAACGTCCTTAAAATCAATTGTCAGCGATTGCTGATTGGCAAAGCATTCGCGGGCCAATCGGGCTAGATTTTTGCCATGGATTGGCTGAGGTATTTGAGAACTGGTGGCTGTGACGACAACGATATGCATGCGACTTCTCCTTAGTTGCTAATGGATCGTCTCTAACGAGCGCTGGGTTTGTTCAATGTGAGCATTTTTGATTTTGTGGAAATCCAGCGTCGCCGACCTGAGCGATCAGTCCATACATCACAGATAGGGCATTGACTAAATGCGGCATCAGGGTGAATCATACCCAGGTAACGGGCGCGGCAACGCCCGCAGATCATGAAAACCAAATCACCCGCCGAGAGCAGGCTAATTAAATACCAAGCCCGGTTGATGTCTAACGGATAATGTTGGCTGGAGCGAGATTGGATATATTGCCAATCGGCTAAAATTCTGGAAGCAACGTTGCTGTAGATCTCATAAGCCGCAACCAGTAAGGTCGCATCCAGGTTCGGGGTAGAAAGCCGGTGTCTGATATCTTCAATCATGCTTAAAAATAGCGAGGCATGAATGTTGTTGAACGCCGAGCGAATGGCCCATTGATGATCGTGTGGCAGCATGCCTTGTTTGGGTGCTTGCCCTTGTACCGTCTTAAAAAATGCGATGCTTTGCTTTCGAGTTAAATGGCAGAGTTGGCTGACAATTGGAGGACGGGCGCCGAGTTGGATTAGTTTTTCCGCCAATAGCAAGTCTGCGCCAATGTTTGGCCTGTTTTTAAAGGGCATTGGTTTCATTCGCGGTTCCAGTGATATTGGGTTGGAGCAGATCCACATAGGCAACCATGGGCAAGTTGCTTGGGGCATAGACAGGCAATAACTGAATCACTGCACGACTACTTTCGGCCCGTTCACGAAGTCGCTCCTGTGTCATGCCTGCGAGACGGTCTATGCCAACCCGATCTAATCCAAAGCGCCAGGCTGTTTCCGCCGGATTGCTGCGTGCGCATTCCCTTGCAAGCATGAGATATTCGAAATTTAACCGGGCAAGATCTTCATCCAGTGTTGACATAAGCGCCTCTGAGTTGATTAACGATTGTTGTCGATATGCTAAGAAGACAACTCGCAAATGTCCCGGCCGCAAAGTGACCTGATTTGGGTCACAAAGCTCTGGAAACCACGATTGATATGATTTGGCGTTGTTGAAAATAATTGGCTTATTGAGCCGGTGATGCCTTTTTCCGCATGTGGCGGACGGCCAATTTGATAACGTCAGGTCGTTTTTAGAGTCTAACGAATTGACTGTTCCTGAAATTCTTCTAATCTCGTTCTGCTTGCTAGAGGCTTTGCCCGCGACAAGCGGCATCCTGCTTGGCGTTTGAGCTAAATAACTACATTCAAAAATCATTTTAACCTCGCTCTCATACCGCATTTGTTATGGAGGACATTGTTATGAATCGGCTGTTCGCTAACCAGACTGATACCGCCTGTTACCTGGTTTGGGGTGGTTTATGCGCGAGGTAATTCAATGCTTGATCGATTGGTTGGACAGTGAGACAAGCGACGAAAAAGGCCACCGCATATTGCGCGCGTTAGCCCAGGAGTCGTTGAAGAAATCGGAATTCGAAGAGTCGAAGCGCCGGTTCACGGCCGATGAAATTGTTGCCGCTATCGGTGAGTCCATAGGAAATGCCGATCCAAAAAAATGGATCGACTGGTCGGGCTCGTTGAAAAAATATTGCGAAACTCGCGAGCTCCAAATCATCGAGTTTGCCCGTAAACGTGGGTTGCCTCGTTATCCAAAGCCGGAGCGTAAAAGCACAAAGGGAGGTCCTGGACGACACACGACGTTCTATATCAAGGCGGAACCGATCCCGGAAATCATGGAAGAAGACCAGTCGATAAAATACATGCGGGTGGGGAACGAAGCAGCCGATTTACAAGCCCACTATCAAATGACGGCACTCGGCGAGGTCAAACCCAGTTGGATCTCAAGCTGGCTATTTCGGCATGGACAAATCGAATTGCGACAATGGTACGTATGGGTTGTTCTAGGGTGGTTACTGGCTATCGGCGCATTTGCAGTGTTGATTTTTCTCGTAGGATGGCTGTCATTGTCCGTGCCTAAGCCTGTGACGACACAAGACATCACATTACTGATGAGCATATTCGGGATTCCTTATGGCGCTTGGGTGGCTATCATCAGGCCTTGGTTATTATTATTCGATGACCGAATTATCTCGGCGCATGAACTGCTTACCAACTTTTATGAAAAGCCCGCACAGCTTGAGCTGCTACGCGATGGTAATTTACGAGTGATTCGGTTAGTCCGGTATTCGGCTCCATGCCCGATTTGCGGCGCCACTATTAATCTCGAAAAAGGCGAACCAGATTTCAGGCGAAGATTGGTTGGGCGCTGTTACGAAAGTCCGAGAGAGCATGTGTTCAGTTTCGATCGGATAACTCGTCGTGGGCTACTGTTAATAGAACGTTAGCTTTCTGTAGGGTTCAGTTACGTCCCTAAGTGGTTTTTCGTATATTTCGTTCGCTGAAGCTTTTTGGTTGTCTGGTTAAGTTTTTTGATTATTTGAAGGCGTAGGACAAGGCGACGACGGCGATGCTTCCAACGTTGTCCCTTGTGGCGCGTAACAATTAGGGTCGACAGACGGGTCTTCAGTGGTTCGGCCATGGATACCCCAGTCGAGCGGTTGATCCTGCGCGTAGCGCTTACCCAATGCCTGTGCGATTTGGGCTCGCGCCAATTCCACACCGAGATAAAAGGCATGCCCACCGTCGTTCTCGACGCCCAAATGCGGAAACAAGGCGAATGGATCGCTGTCGGTCCACAAACCGGCGCGGTTGAAGACATGAATCCCTTCGGCCGAAATCATGATGCGAAAGCTTGGGTCACGTATGGCGGCCTGTAGCTCCAGTATTTCCGAAACAGACAATGGAAACGGCGCGCGCTCGTGCAGCGCCATCAAGCCGTCGTTGATATGTTTGGGCAGCCGGTTGCTTTCCCGCGCGGCCAGCATGATGCGGCGGGCAAGATCAGCTTCCTTGATCGCCTTGCAAGCGTGTTTACTGACCTGAGTCGCCAGTATCTGGCCTACGTGCAACTCCGAACAAATGCCCAGCAACATGGCGTTCATACCGGCAGTATCGGCGTGCGTCAATTCGGTGAGATTGCCCACGCCCATCATGATTTCCACGTCCGGATGCAGCCTCCTGACTTCGTGGTAGCGAATGATCGAGTCGGTAAAGCCGAAATGAATCGGGTCGAGAATAGGATCGACGATGAATGGTCGGCCTTTCGCGGTCATTTTGGCAATCACACGGTCGAGCGAATGCAAATCGCCGTGCGGCGTGGCAATCAAAACCGGCGTTGACGCCACTTCATCGGCGATCCACAGCGTCTCTTCGTTGAGGCTCAACAGATAATCGGCGCCAGCACGCCCCGCCAGCAACAGATTATCGCTATCGAGCGAATCGATGCTGACCAAAAAGCCCTCGCTCTTAAGAGCCTTGACGGCATCGGCCAAATGCGGAAACGGAGTAGATGGCAGGCAGCCCAGATCGATGACATCCGCGCCGTCGCGCCGATATTCCTCGGCCCGGCGCAGGATGGCGGCGACATCGATGTGCGGCGCTTCGACGATCTCCGCGAAGATACGCAGTTCGTAGCGGCTCAGATCCGGGCGTTGGCGGACTTTGCCGAAAAATTCCGGCAAGTCGTGCAGTTCTTCCGGGCCGCGCTCGACCGGTATGCCAAAATGCCGGGACAAGGCTTCCAAATCGCCCCGGCAGCGGCCGGGTACCAGAATCCGGTCGGCACCGAAAGTGTCGGTCAGGCGGCGTTGAATCATATCGGCCGTCATCAGCGCCGCTACCGTGACGCCGAGCACATGGACTGTATAGCCGAAATCCGGTGCCATGTCTTCGATGGTGCGGCGCAACTGCTTTTCGGCCAATTTCCCGGTAAGAAACAGAATATGCTCTGCCATGTGTTATGCATGCCCGAAGACTGCACCATGCGAATCGCTCAACCTGTTCCGGTTAATGGTTAGGGAACGGCTTGGCCAGGTTTATGCGCTGGAAATATTTATTTAACTCCACCTTGATCGGCATGAAATACACGTTCCAACCGTTTTCCGCCGCCGAGCTGATCAGCCGGTTGGCAAATTCGACGTTCCAGTCGTAATCCGGTGTGAAATGCTTCGGAAACTTGACGTGATTTTTTACTTCCCAATAGTTTTGCGAGGCCAGCGTCAACACGGGACTGATGCCGATATAGGTCTCCAGGCCGTCCATATGTTCGGCAAACAGTTCCACCAGGCGGTGATCGTAGAACGGTTGCGAAAAAAAGCCATTGGCGCCGGCATCGGCCTTGCGCTGAATATAATGGCATTCGTGTTGCAGGCCTTGCCGGTGCGGGTCGAAGCCGGCATAAATGTTCAGCTTCGGGAAACGCCGGCTCACTGCCCGGATCAGGTCTACCACGTCGGTATTGCAATAAGTGCGTTTCAAACCTTCCGGCGGGTCGCCGGTGACTAGCAATACGTCATCCAGTTCGTATTGCTCGATAATGCGATACAACTCGCCGCTTTCGATTTTAAAATCGATGGCGCGAAAATGCGGAATGAAACGGTATTTGAGCCGGTCGATGCGCGTCGCAAGCTCCCAACTGCGAATATGGAAACGCTGAATATCCGGCACGTTGATGATATTGATGCCGTTATCCAAGCTCCGCACAAACGCATATTGCCTTTCGAAGGCTTCCAGGGTTCTGGGGACGATTTCAAACGAGATGTTCATCGGCAATCGGATTTTTGGCTATTGGCTTATTGGCACGCCCCGGCATCAGGCCGGGGCGGTTGATACAGCAAACGATGCGGATTAGCCCAGCGTGGCTCGCAAGGTTTTGGCGGCGGCCACCATCTGGGCCAATGCCGGTATCACCTCATCCCACTGGCGGGTTTTTAATCCGCAATCCGGATTGACCCACAGCCGTTCGGTCGGAATACACTCGGCAGCTTTGCTCATCAACGCGACGATGTGCTGCGCGCTCGGAATATTGGGCGAATGGATGTCGTAGACGCCGGGACCGATCTCGTTCGGGTAGTTGAAATGCTCGAAGGCGTCCAGCAACTCCATGTCGGAACGCGAGGTCTCGATGGTGATGGCGTCGGCGTCCATATCGGCGATGGCGGCGATGATGTCGTTGAACTCGGAGTAGCACATGTGCGTGTGAATCTGCGTCTCGTCCGTCACGCCGCCCGTCGTGATGCGGAACGATTCCACGGCCCAATCCAGATAGGCCTGCCATTGCGATCGTCGTAGCGGCAGACCTTCGCGCAAGGCCGCTTCGTCGATTTGTATCACGCCGATACCGACACTTTCCAAATCCAGCACTTCCTCGCGGATAGCCAAGGCCAGTTGCTTGCAGGTGACCGAACGCGGCTGGTCGTCGCGGACGAACGACCAGTTCAAAATGGTCACCGGCCCGGTCAACATGCCTTTCATCGGTTTGCCGGTCAGCGACTGGGCGTAGCCGATCCATTCGATGGTCATCGGGCGCGGGCGGCTGATGTCGCCGAACAGGATGGGCGGCTTGACGCAACGAGAACCGTAAGACTGCACCCAACCGGATTGGCTGAACGCATAGCCGTCGAGCTGTTCGCCGAAATATTCCACCATGTCGTTACGCTCGGCTTCGCCATGTACCAACACGTCCAAACCGAGCGCCTCCTGCTCGCGCACGCAACGGGCGATTTCGGCGCGCATGGCCGCTTTATAGCCGGCTTCATCCAGTTTGCCGGACTTGAACTGACTGCGTGCCAGACGAATTTCCGCCGTTTGCGGAAACGAGCCGATAGTGGTGGTGGGGAACTTGGGTAATTTCAGCAACGCGACCTGCTTGACGGCACGTTGCGCATAAGGGCTTTTGCGCTGCGCCATTTGCGGGGTGATACCGGCCAACGCCGCCTTGATCGCCGGATTGTTGACCCGCGCCGAAAGACGGCGCGCTTCGATGGCAGCACGGTTGGCGTCCAGTTCGGCTTTGACCGCCGCGCGCCCTTGGTTCAGTGCGGTGCTCAACTGGCGCAGTTCTTCGAGCTTCTGCTTGGCAAAGGCCAGCCAGGATTTGATTTCGGCGTCGAGTTTCTGCTCGCTGTCCAGATCGACCGGCACATGCAGCAGCGAGCACGACGGTGCCAGCCACAGGCGTTCGCCCAGTTGTTGCGCTAAAGGTTCCAGCCAATCCAGCACGGCGTTGAGGTCGGTTTTCCAGATGTTACGGCCATTGATCACCCCCAGCGATAAAACCTTGCCTGCAGGCAACTGATCGATCAGCGGCTCGACGTCATCGCTGCCGTTGATGGCATCGACATGCAAACCGGCCACCGGTAAATTGGCGGTGAGACTGCGGTTTTCCGCCAGTTGACCGAAATAGGTCGCCAATAAAAGTTTAACCGGGCAATCAGCCAATTGCCGATACGCCGTAACGAAGGCATTTTGCCAAACGGCATCGAGTTCGGTGACCAGAATCGGTTCGTCGATCTGTACCCATTCAACACCCTCCGCCGCCAGCGTGTCCAGCAACTCCGCGTAAACCGGCAACAGTTTGGGCAACAGTGCCAGCTTGTCTGAATCGTCCTTGGCCTTGCCCAGCCATAAGTAAGTGACCGGGCCGATGAGTACCGGCTTGGTGGTGACGCCCTGGGCCTTGGCTTCCCCCAGTTGTTCCAATAGGCGGGACGCATCCAGTTTGAATTCCGTGGCGGCGGAGAACTCGGGCACGATGTAATGGTAATTGGTATCGAACCATTTGGTCATTTCGCCGGCGGCCACGCCTGCACAGCAATCGTCGGCGTCGTTTGCCGAATCCGCCGAACGGCCACGGGCGACGCGGAAGTAGTTGTCCAGCGCGTCGCCGTGAAAATCCCGCACCCGCTCGGGCAAGTTGCCCAAGGTAAAGCTCATGTCCAGCACCTGGTCGTAATAGGCGAAGTCGCCGACCGGCACGCTATCCAGTCCAGCTTGAAGTTGCCAATGGCGCTGGCGCAACTGTTGGCCGAGTGTTTTGAGTTCGTCACGCGAGGACTGGCCTTGCCAGTACGACTCCAAAGCAAACTTGAGTTCGCGCTTGGCGCCGATACGGGGAAAACCTAAATTGTGAATTTTTGTCATGAATAACTGCCGTCTAGTGAATATTTGACACATAAAACATTGTAAACAGATCAACGAATGACGATAATCGATGATTCTTCATCAATCTATGAGGCTTATTCATTGATATGGAATTGATCCATCTGCGTATCCTGCTGGCATTAAAACGCCACGGCACCCTGAGCGCCGCCGCCGAAACCCTGCATCTGACCCAGTCGGCGTTGTCGCATCAAATCAAAAACCTGGAGCAACGCCTGGGCGTGACGCTGTGGTACAAGCAGGGCCGCTCGCTGGTGTTGAGTCAAGCCGGGCGCTATTTGTCGGAGGTGGCCGAGTCGGTCATCGCCACCGTCGATTCGGCTGAAAACCACTTGGCGCAACTGGCTAAAGGCAAAACCGGCAAATTGACCATAGGTATCGAATGCCATGCCTGCTACGAATGGTTCCGTAACATCCTGCAACCCTATTTGCGCGCCTGGCCGGATTTGACGGTGGAAGTCACGTCGCGCTACCGTTTTGAATCGTTCGAGGCGATTCGCCAATACAAGCTGGACGCTGTGTTGACCTCCGATCCGGTCGAAAATGGCCTGCTCAGCTACCAGCCATTATTCGATTTTGAGTTGGCGTTGATCGTCGCCGACAGCCATCCGCTGGCCGGTCGCGGGCTCATCGTGCCCGACGATCTGCGCGGCGAAACCGTGTTGACCTACCCGGTGGCCCGCGACCGCCTCGACATGTTCCGTAAGGTGCTGCAACCGGCAGGTATCGAGCCCGCTGCACACATCCAGGTTGAGGAAACCGACATCATGTTGCAATTGGCCGCAGCCGGTCGCGGCGTTTGCCTGCTACCGGAATGGCTGCTGGCCGACAAATCCGCCAAACTCGGTCTGAACGGCTTGCGCTTCGCCGACCTGCCCATCGGTAAAACCATGTATCTGGCCTGTCGGCATGAGGATGTGGGTTTGGAATACCTGCAATGGCTGATCCATCATGCCCGTACCGGGTTGGCAATCAAACAGCAATAACTACATATAGTGATAAATTAAAAATTTAATCGGCACATATAGTAATTTGAGCTTGACGTCCCTATGCCGCCAGCCTAGAATCCTTCTCCGAGATGGTTCCCCCAAAAGGGGGATTAAAAGGGAATCCGGTCGGTGGTCTAAGAATTCGATCTTTAACTACTGATAAGCCGGAGCTGCCCCCGCAACTGTAATTGGCGAGTCTTTGTTCAAGCATGCCACTGGACGCGAGTCCGGGAAGGCGAACCAAGACGATGACCCGAAAGCCAGGAGACCTGCCTTCGAAACCTTCAGTCAACCAGGAGCGGGGTGCCTCCGAAGACGATGGCAAGCGCATTGGCTTCCGGCGGTTTTCGTATCGCGCTCCGGTTCCCGGCTTTCCCTTCCTCTTCCGCCACTCCCGTCATTAATCGCGTGGAGTATCGCATGCAAGCTACCGCAGTCAGTTCATCCAACCTACGTCCCGGCATTGCCGAATCAGGCGTTCTTACAACTACCGATTATCCGTTGCCGCTGGCATACAGCGGCCTGGAAGTGATCCGCCGTAATCGTTCGGTGGTGGCGTTTCAGCCGGAAAAGATCGCCATTGCCATCACCAAAGCCTTTCTGGCTGTCGAAGGCCAACACGGTGTCAATTCATCCCGTATTCGCGAGCAGGTGGCTCAACTGACTGCCAGCGTGGTCGAGGCATTGACGCGACGCCTGCCCGGCGGCGGTACGGTGCATATCGAAGACATTCAGGATCAGGTCGAACTGGCCTTGATGCGCTCCGGCGCCCACGATGTGGCCCGCGCCTATGTGCTGTACCGCGAAAAACACGCCGAACAGCGCACGGCCGAAACATCAGCGGCAGACATTGTCCCCTCGCTACAGGTCGAGGTCGACGGACAACGTCAGCCGCTGGAAAGCTTGGCGCTGCAGGATGTGTGTCGCGAGGCCTGCGCCGGCTTGACCGATGTCGATGCCGAACTGGTCTGGACGCAAACCCGGCAAAATCTCTACGACGGCATTCCGCTGACTGCGGTGCGCCAGGCCTTGGTGCTGGCGGCGCGCACCTTGATCGAACGCGAACCCGACTATGCCAAGGTCGCGGCCCGTTTGCTGCTGAGTCATTTGCGTCTGGAAGTATTGGGGCTGGCCGTGAATCAGGCCGCGATGGCCGAACGCTATGCCGATAGTTTGGGCGAATTTATCGCCGCCGGAATCGCCGCCGAATTACTCGACCCGCGCCTGAAGGATTTCGACTTGCCCCGCCTCGGTCAGGCCTTGCTGGCCGAACGCGATCTGCAATTCGATTATCTGGGCCTGCAAACCCTGTACGATCGTTATTTTCTGCACATCGACGGCCGCCGCATCGAACTGCCGCAATGTTTCTTCATGCGGGTGGCGATGGGGCTGGCCTTGAACGAAATCGACCGCGAAGCACGCGCCATCGAGTTTTACCGGCTGCTGTCCAGCTTCGACTTCATGTGTTCGACGCCGACCTTGTTCAACAGCGGCACCCGCCATCCGCAATTGTCGTCGTGCTATCTGACTACGGTATCCGACGATCTGGACGGCATTTACCAGGGCATCAAGGAAAATGCCTTGTTGCAAAAATACGCCGGCGGCCTGGGCAACGACTGGACGCCGGTGCGGGCATTGGGCAGCCGGATCAAGGGAACCAACGGCCACAGTCAGGGCGTAATTCCGTTTTTAAAGGTGGTCAACGATACCGCCGTCGCGGTCAACCAGGGTGGCAAACGCAAGGGCGCGGTCTGCGCCTATCTGGAAAACTGGCACCTGGATTTCGAGGAATTCCTGGATTTGCGCAAGAACACCGGCGACGAGCGCCGCCGCTGCCATGACATGAATACCGCCGCCTGGGTGTCCGACCTGTTCATGCAACGGGTGGAGGAAAATGGCCAGTGGACATTGTTTTCACCGGTCGATGTGCCCGATCTGCACGACAAATTCGGCCCGGACTTCGCCGCCGCTTATGTCCATCACGAAGCCAAGGCCGAACGCGGCGAAATCAGACAGTACAAGCAAATCGGCGCGGTGCAACTTTGGCGCAAGATGCTGACCATGCTGTTCGAAACCGGCCACCCGTGGATCACCTTCAAGGATGCCTGCAATCTGCGCTCGCCGCAGCAACATGTCGGCGTGGTGCATGGCTCCAATCTGTGTACTGAAATCACGCTGAATACCTCGGCCGATGAAACCGCGGTCTGCAACCTGGGCTCAGTGAATCTGCCGGCACATTTAAGCGAGCGAGACGGCAACTGGCAGCTGGATGCCGACAAACTGCAACGAACCATTAACACGGCCATGCGGATGCTGGACAATGTCATCGACATCAATTTTTACGCCACCCCCAAGGCGCGCAACGCCAACCTGCGTCATCGTCCGGTGGGATTGGGGCTGATGGGCTTTGCCGACTGCCTGCAACGTATGGGTTTGGCCTATGCCAGCGACGAGGCGGTGACGTTTGCTGATCGTTCCGCCGAGCTGTTGTGTTATTACGCTTACCAGGCATCCACAGAACTGGCTGAGCAACGCGGCCGCTACAGCAGCTTTACCGGCAGCCTGTGGCAACAAGGCGTGCTGCCGCTGGATACACTGGATAGCCTGGCCGAGGCACGCGGCGGACTGTTGGAGACCGACCGCGGTGCCCATCTGGATTGGGACAGGCTCAGACAGCGGATCAGTCAAATCGGCATGCGTAATTCCAATTGCGTTGCCATCGCGCCGACCGCGACCATCGCCAACATCGTCGGCGTTTCGGCATCGATCGAGCCGATTTACCAGAATCTGTATGTCAAATCCAATTTGTCCGGCGAATTCACCGTGGTCAACGCCGCGCTGGTGCGCGAACTGAAGGCGCTGGATTTGTGGGACGAGGTGATGGTCGCCGATTTGAAATACTTCGACGGCTCGCTGGCCGCCATCGAACGCATTCCGGAACCGACCAAGGCCCGTTATGCCACCGCTTTTGAAGTCGAAGCCGACTGGCTGATCGAAGCCGCCGCTCGTCGACAAAAATGGATCGA
Source organism: Methylomonas rapida (assembly GCF_024360925.2). NCBI lineage: Bacteria > Pseudomonadati > Pseudomonadota > Gammaproteobacteria > Methylococcales > Methylococcaceae > Methylomonas > Methylomonas rapida. Next base: position 1,174,896 of record NZ_CP113517.1, read on the forward strand.
TCAGTCGCAATCGCTCAACCTTTACGTGGCCGGCGCCTCCGGCAAGCAGTTGGATCACTTGTATCGTCTGGCTTGGCGGCGAGGCCTGAAAACCACCTATTACTTGCGCACACTGGCTGCAACAGCGATGGAAAAAACCGCTGGTGACGATGCGCCCACCCGAGCCTGTTCAATCACCGATCCGGATTGTGAGGCCTGCCAATGAAAATGACTGCAAATTTTGAGGATTGGGATGCTGTCGTCACCCAGCCTTCTGCCTGCGCTGCTACAGCTAAACCGGCGTATGGCGTCGGCTCCGCATCTGACCAAGGAACGATGCTACGGGATGCACACACGCCAACGCCCAAAGCCGTCATCAGCATGCCAGTCGATGCCGCAGATAAACGGGTGGTCAACGGCCAAGCGGACATCAATCAACTGGCACCGTTCAAATACCCCTGGGCCTGGTCGTTTTTCCTGAACGCCAACAGCAACCACTGGACACCGCTGGAAATTTCGATGGCGCAGGACGTACACGACTACCAACACACGCTGACACCGGCCGAACGCCATGTATTCGAAAATGTGCTGGCCTATCTGACCACCTCCGACATTCTGGCGATGCGCAACATCGGCCTGGCGGTGATGGAAAAGATGAGCGCGCCGGAATTGCAAATCTATCAGGCCCGGCAAGTCTACGAAGAAGCGTTGCATACCTGGACCTACCAGCATTGCATCGAAACTCTCGGACTCGACCAGCGCGAAATTTACAACCGTTACCGGGTGGTGCCGGAGATCCACGGCAAGATCGCGCTGGCCAACCGCCGCTTGCATGGCGTGCTGCAATCCGGGCGACCGTTGAGCGACCGCGACGCGCTGCACGAGTTTGCGATGGCCTATCTGTTCTTCGCCGCCGTATTCGAGGGCTGCTGGTTTTACAACGGCTTCAGCCCGGTGTTTGCGCTGCAGCGGCGCGGCCTGATGAAGGGCGCCGCCGAGCAATTGCAATACATCATGCGCGACGAAGTGCTGCATTGCGCTTTTGGTATTCGCGTGGTGCGCCAATTGCTGGACGAGGAAAACCTAACGCTTGACCCGCAAGCGCTACGGCAAATGTGGGACGAAGCCGAAGCCGCCGAAACAGCCTATGCCGGTTACATCCTGCACGAGCCGATACTGGGCTACAACGCCAGATTGCATATAGAGCAATTCCGCTACGTTGCCAATCGCCGCGCTCGCCAATTGGGCCTGGCCGAGCCGTTCCCCGGCGCTACCAACATGTTGCCGTGGCTGGACGAACAGGCTAATTTACGCAAGGAGAAAAACTTTTTCGAGACGCGGGTGACCGAATATCAGACCGGTGGGGCGCTGGTTTGGGAGTAGCCGTCGAAAGTGCTCAGAACTACAAGGTCGAATCTCAGTCATGGCGGCTACTATAAAATCTGGTGTTTGAGGTACACAGTAATGCGGCTTTGATTGCTGATTTTCCACTGGAGAGCCCTCTTGTTTAGCAAAAATTTCGATAGTAAACATGAAGCGAAACATTGCCCGCGTTGTCAGCGTCAATTTATTTGCAAGGCTAATCGTATTCATCGCTGTGACTGTTCGAATGTTCGTCTATCCCCTGAAACGAGCGAGCATATCTGGCAACTTTATGATGAATGTTTGTGCCAGATTTGCTTGAGCGAGTTAGAAACGATTGTAACGCCCCTAAAATCACATCAGCTTTGGCAGTCTTTAGGATAGCGTCTGGAGAAACACTGTAAGTCAGCAAGAATCCGCAGCGTCCTGCGATCCCGCAAGTACAGGCAAAAAAACCAACTGAAATCAGTTGGGCTTTGATGGTGGAGGGAACGAAGGAATATGAGGGGGAGCGTCCGGAAAGATGGGTACAAGTGCGGATTCCTGCGGGTATTTGCGGGTTTTAAAAGTCCTCATAATTTGGTCAGATACTCTCAACTCATCCCGGATATCCTGTTACAACTATCGCATTGGCGTGTCTTAAAGGCATATGGTCAGGGGGTGTCTCGGTTTTAGGTATCAAACAGACCAATTTGTAATCCGGTTGCAAGGTGACGGTTAATGTGGTTTGTACAAAGCGCCGCTCGCCCAGTGATGGATGCCTAAAACAACGCTCTCCACCTTCCCGGTTTAGCACGGCATGTTCTTTCCAATAACATCACATGCTCGCCTGAAGAGTGATCACTAAACCATCGAGCAAGGCGATATAGGCGAATACTTTTTTAATTGTGCGTGGTGGAATCCACTGGGTTAGAAACGGTCCCAGGCGTCCGCTCCAAAGAACGCCCAACATGGTGAAAGCTGCCATGTCCCAGGGTACGCCGCCAAAATACCCGGCATGAATCACGGCCAACAAAATCGAGTTCAGCGATAACAACACTACGCCCAGTCCGATTGCTCGGTTGGCATTCAGCTTGTAAGCCAGCATGCAATAGGCCGCGATGATTTCACCCTCGCCAATGGCGACCCAGCCGGTGATCATGCCGCCAAACAAAGAAACCAGCAGAATGGGCAAACGGGCTTTGGCGGGAAGTTCGGCCAGACCGCCTTTTCGGTCGAGCGTGATCAGCGTCAGCAAGCCGACGATAAAGGCGATAGGACCGAACAAGCCTTTGACCAGCATCGGCTGCGGGTGGATCAAAAAAGTAGAGACTACGGTGCCAATGATCAGTGTGGGCACAGTCCATTGCAATAGCGATAATGGTACTTCGCCGCGATGCAGCCAGCCGCTTGCGCCGCTGGTCATACCGACGGCTTGGGTGACGAAGGTGAGTTTCAAGGCACTGACGGGATCGACATGGTAAACGAACATCATGACCGGCATGAATACTATGCCGCCGATCGCAGTCACATTGCCAATGAATGCTCCCATGACACCTACGAAGACCAACGGCCAATTCCGCGCGGCAAGTCCGATGGGATCGGGTAACAGCATTGGATAAGCCACCATCCAAATCAGGGTGATGAGTAATAACCAAGGCGAAAAATAGCGAAATGTTCTTGTTTCGGTTGGTATGCTTGGCTGAACCGTAACAGCAGAGCGCTGCCGTGGGAAACCCTGGCGTTTGGACTGCAACTGTTTCATGGTCAGTGCTCAACTAGATTTGTCGTTCATCTCTTGTTTCATACGCACGATGAGGCGGCCAAGTCCGGTCTTTGTTGTTTGGGCTGCTTGGGCCAACTTGAGGCTTTTCTGTTTGATATGCGCGTCCAGCAAGGTATGGATGCTGGGCAGGTTTTCGGCGGCACAAACCGCTTCGCTGCTGGAATAGGTCGAAACGCAATAGGGCACCAAGTAAGTCAGGATGATCTTAGTGTATTCCTTGATCGATAAGCCATCGCTCAACATGACATCGCCGTGGTTGATGATCATAAGAATCGTACCCACGACCAGCGCGACCTTGATCGCGCGTATCAGGATGGTTTTTTGCAAAGCTATCGTTAACCAGTCAGCAATCATGCGTGGTCATCTCATGCAGGTTGTCATTGTTAGGGTGATGAAGGAAGTCCGGCAGTGCGAAAAACACTGTGTTGGCAACCTCATTTTGGGTTTGATCCTAAGCGGGGACATCAACGCTTTTTTCCAAAGCCTTGAAATTCGCCAAGCAACACTGGCCTGATGGATTTCTGATTTCGCAAGCGCATTCCTTGGCCTTGGTGCGTTGCATGACAAAATTTTTGATCGGTTCTGCTCGGTGAGCATTTAACGCCGATAAATACTGCTCCGCGTCTATATCAAAGCAATAACATAGCGCATCGTTTTGCAAGTCTTGGTAGCTTCTCAGCCAGTCCTTGGGGATGCTGTGCCCCATGCTGGAGAAATAGCCTACTGAGCAGGTTTTGCCCGGACAAAAATAATAGCTTTCAACAATGAGCGCCTGATTTTCTGGAAACCGGACTTGATGGTACAGCGTCGGCATACCGACACTTTTACAGGTGGAGCCACATTCAGGACAAATCTGTTGGGTTTTGGTGGATGGTTGGGTGGGGCAGCAGCAATCAGACATAGCGGTATCCTTGGGTGTTATCGGGAAACAGGCTTGACGGTCGCAGGATAACCAGCCGCCGTGGTCGCTTTGATCAGAGCCTCGGTGTCGGTTTTCGTGCTATCGAACGTAACTGTCGCGGTTTTACTGGCATAATCGACCGTCGCTTGCTCTACGCCGTCAACTTTCTGTAAGGCTTTTTTGATGGTGAGCGTACACATGGCGCAGGTCATGTTCTGGACGTTAAAGGATACGGTTTGCTGCCGAGTCGATTGAACCGTAGTGGTTTCAGCAAAAACAGTGGCTGACCACCCCGTGCTGAACGACAGGCTCAAAAGTAATAAACTGGTTTTTATGTTCATAGCGCGGCCCTCGTTAGGCCAGAAAAAAGGCCATCAGCCAGGGGAAGGCCAGCAGCAACAAGATGAAGGCGGATACTAGCCAAAATATGAGGCGTTGTTTACGTTGCGCATCGGATACACAACGGGTGTCGTCCTCACAACAGGTGGGGGTCAGATAAAGTTTGCGATAGCCCAAAACCATAAAAACCAAAGTTAGGATGATAAAAAAAGGCCGGACGGGTTCCATTGCCGTTAGTGAACTCAGCCAGGCACCGCCCACTCCTAACGATAAAAACAAAAAAGGCCCGACACAGCAGGCCGAAGCCCCGACAGCGGCCAAAATGGCTCCGATACTCAGCCATGACGAGGTTTCGATGGGTGTTTCAGGGTCTGTATTCATGCGAATCTCCTAACCAAACAATGCTCAAGGTTTGCAAGGAGTCTAAACCCTGTTGTTTAGAACAGAGTCAAGTGCGTTTTTTTAATCTAGGGTTGGGTTGATGCATTTTCAATAAACGCATCGAGAATCGCGCAGTGAGCGGATGGTGCAGTCTGTTGACAGTTGTTGACCAGACTTCCCAATACCTGACGGAGAGCCGTTAAATCCCGGATTTGTTGATCGATCTGTTTGCATTTCTGTTCGGCGAGTTGTCGAACATCGGCACAGTGTGCCCCATCAAGCGATAACAAGGTGGCAATCTCTTTCAAGGTAAATCCGGCTTGTTGAGCGCGTTTGACAAAACGTATCCGCGTAATCGCATCAGCCGAATACACACGATAACCACCATGAGGCTTTGCGGGTTCCGTCAATAAACCAATACGTTGATAGTGACGGATGGTTTCGATGGTGACTTCGGTTTGTTTAGCAAGTTTGCCGATCGTCAGAGGTGACATTATTGAGCCTTTGAAATTTTTCTTCATTGTAAAGCAGCAATGTCCTTTATATACGGTCATGTGCCTTCTTTTCACAGACCATTCAATCTTCGAAAGACCAATCCATTCGTCAAGCAACCGAGGGCAGACATGGAGCGGTTACGCGCTTTACAATCCAGTCACCACCTTCAAAGCGCTGTTTCTCTTCCAATATCATATTTAGGTTCTCTGCAATCGTAAGCGCGTAGTCGCGCCACCTGTGAAACTAATTCCGCTCACGGCATCCTGTGACTTTTTGATCAGGAGAAGCTATGGCCATCACATCGAAATGGCGAGAGCATATTGAAGCGTGGCAAAGCAGTGGTTTATCGCAAGCCGAGTACTGTGCGAAGCAGCAAATCAATGTCCATACATTTGCAGCGCGATTGAGCGACTTTCGCAAGTTACCCAAGAGCGATTCGGCTGTCCTGATTCCCGTGCAGGTTGCGCCCACTGAAACAGTAGACGCGGCCATCCTTTTTACCCATGCCCAAGGTCATCGCCTGGAGTTGCCGACTTCGGTATCAGCGCGCTGGGTCGCAGAGCTATTGCAATGTCTGGCTTGATCGATTATCCGTCGCAGATTTGGATAGCGGTGGCGCCGGTCGATATGCGGCGTGGACTGGATGGTTTATCGGCGATCGTGCAGCAAAGCCTGGGCCATTCGCCTTGCGCCGGCTCGGCCTTTATTTTCCGCAACCGGGCCGGCAGCCGATTACGTCTGCTCCTGTGGGATGGCAACGGGGTGTGGTTATGCCAGAGGCGTTTGCATCAAGGCGCTTTTGTCTGGCCCAAGGTGGATGATGTCGTATTTGCCATCAGTCAAGCGCAATGGCAATGGTTGGTGGCCGGTGTCGACTGGCAGCGACTGTCGGCAAAATGCCAACCTGATTGGCAAGTTTGAATCGGTGTGACATCCTACCAAATCTCAGCAATATCAAGGGTTAGAGGGATAATTGCGGTATAATAACCGCCATGAATCCGCTCGCTAAACTCGATCAACTGAACCTGGAACCGGCTGCTAAAACCGAAGTGGCTGCGTTGATCCAATCCCTGATCGAACAGCATGAGCGAGATGCCAAAGCCATCCAAACCAAAGACGCCACCATTCACGCCAAAGAGGTCAAAATCGAGGCGCTGACCTTTGAGTTGGCCTATTACAAGCGTATCCGCTTCAGTCGTAAGAACGAAAGTCTGGCCCCGCTGCAGCGCGATGTGTTCGAGGAAACCTGGAATACGGATATGTCGGCGATTGAAGCCGAAGTCGAGCAACTTCAGGACGACCAACCGTGTGACACCGTCTCTCGTCCCAAACGCCCACGCGCCGGTCGTCAATCCTTGCCGCCTCATCTACCCCGCATCGAACACCGTCACGAACCGGAATCTTGCACCTGCGGAAAATGCGGTAAGGACTTGGTCAAGATCGGCGAAGACGTCAGCGAACAGCTCGATGTCGAGCCGGCCAAGTTTTTCGTGCATCGGCATATTCGGCCGCAATATGCTTGCCGGGCCTGCGAAAGCATCACGGCGGCCCCGATTCCGCCGGCGGTCATCGATGGCGGCATGGCCGCTGTCGGTTTGCTGACCTGGGTGATGGTCAGTAAATTCCTCGACCATTTGCCGCTCTATCGTTTAGAACAAATCGCGGCGAGGGATGGCGTGATCTTATCCCGTTCCACCCTGGCCGATTGGGTGGGTCGTCTCGGCGTTGCCTTGCAGCCTTTGGCTGACCGCTTGGCTTGGCATCTATTGCAACGGGATAGCTTACATGCCGATGAAACGCCGGTGCCACAACTCGATCCCGGCAACGGTAAAACCAAAAAAGCCTATTTGTGGGCTTATCGCAGTAACGACTTACAACCGGGGCCGAAGATCATCGTCTTCGACTATCAGGCGGGCCGCAGTAGCCGGCATGCGCAGAACTTTCTACAAAACTGGCAAGGTCATCTCCTGGTTGACGACTATGCGGGTTATAAAGCCTTGTTTGCGGCTACCCGTGCGCATCCTGAATCACAACGCTTGCTCGTGCCTTGTGTTGAATTGGCGTGTTGGGCGCACGCTCGCCGTAAATTCTTCGATCTATTCCAAGCCAGTCAGAATCCTATCGCGCAAGAAGCTTTGAATCGTATCGCGCTGCTCTATGCCATCGAAGTCGAAGGCCGCGAGATGACCATCGACGACCGCCAACGTCTACGAGCAGAGAAAAGCTTGCCGACACTGGCCGCCTTACACGATTGGCTGCAACAAACGCGTCTGCGTACCGCACCTAACAGCGCAACGCTCAAAGCGATGGATTACAGTCTGAAACGCTGGGTCGCGCTCACCCGCTACGCCGAAACCGGCGATTTGCCCATCGATAACAATCCCGTCGAGAACAGCATTCGGCCAATTGCCCTGGGAAAAAAGAACTGGCTCTTTGCCGGTTCTGAACGGGCAGGCCAGCGCGCCGCAGTCATACAAACCCTGCTCGGCACCGCCAAACTTAACGGCATCGGTCCAGCCGCATGGTTAAAAGACACCTTGGAAAAACTCCCCACTTGGCCTAATCGCCGCATCGACGAACTGCTGCCTTTCGGCCCCTTGGATTAAATCATAGTTGTCGCTAACTGACGATGTGGTTTAGTTGGTTGCTTACCTGCAATCTCCAGACTACACGCCTCGACCGATTTTAAAATATCCATCATTGGGCATCATTGCGCAGTTTGCGGACACACCCACCAGGACGCGATTCGTTAATTGAATCGAAAAAACCAGCCGAGTCCTTTGGTGGCCAGGCATCCTAAACCCAAGCGAAAATGCCACGAGGAGGGAGTGCTTTACTTTTCAGATGATAATGATTATTATTTGCAACAAATAGTGAATATTTGGAGCCCTCAAATGAAATTTGCACTCAAATTTTTCGAACCGTCTGATTTGAAACTGGAGATGAAACCGGAAGTTCTTGCTTCATTGCTTGAAACCGGACACATCCATGCCACGGATTTTCGCTGTCTAGATTTCGGCTCTAAACAAATCGTATGGAAGATATTGCTCTCGCTCGCCAAATCGAAATGGGCGAACAGGAGCCAACAACGCACGTATGCCCTAAATCAACATGAGTGTTTATTAGAACGCTAAACGCCTTACGGAGAATCGATCTATGAATAAAAAGCCTTGTAATCATGAAATCTTGGGGGCAAACGAGTCAGGCAGAGTGCAAATTTGCCGCGATTGCGACGTGGTGCATTTGCATTTACAGAACATGTCGTTACGATTTGATTCGACTCAATTTGCACAGCTAGCCTTACTGATAGCCCAAGCATCGAAAAAAATGGTTGAGGAGCCTAAAGGCGTTGGCCGCAGACAAGCAAAGTTCACGGTGGTGCATTAAGGTGATTCAAGGTCAGAGAAGACGGGCGTTTTAACTGAGTTAAATTAAGAGTGTGGCGCACCCAATCCGACAATCAATCTCGGCGCCCACACCCTTAATGTATGCCAGCAAATCTTCGGATTATTTAGAACCTGCCAGTTGATGATGCATTTTGGCCATTTCGGTATTGGCATCGACAGCTTTCTGATAGGAACTGATCAGTGCTTCGCAATGAATCAAAAACGTTTCGGCTTGCTTACCGGACAAGTAACGATGTTGCTTGTACTGGGCAAGCAGCTTTTTATGCTCATCGACTTTGGCTTGGGCATCCTTGGCGGCTTGCTCATAATGAGCGGCCAACGTTTCGTGGTCTTCCTGGGTTTTGGCGTTCTGTACCGCCGCAGTCATATCCATAGGATGTACATTTTGCTGACAACCCGTTAAAGCGCCCATGGTTAAAGCGGCGACGGCGATTACTTTAGAAAACGTTTTCATGATGACTCCCCTTACAAATTGATAAATAGGTCGGCATTTAACATGCCACTACATTGAATGGAACTTGCTGTATTGGATTTTTATTTGCCGATTTTTCTCCGGTTAAATGAATGAAAACCAGTGTCACTGAGCGACGCCGCCCCGTTGTTTTAGCGAATAAGCCTTGACCAAGGTATAAATCGCCGGAATCACGATCAAGGTCAGCAGCATCGACGAAATCATGCCGCCCACCATCGGCGCGGCAATGCGGCGCATCACTTCGGAGCCCGTGCCGTTGCTCCACATGATTGGAAGTAGCCCGGCCATGATGGCGGCCACCGTCATCATTTTCGGACGCAGGCGTTCGGCGGCACCGTTCATGACACTCTGGTGCAGTTCGGCGTAACCCATCAGTCTGCCTGCTCGTTCGCATGCCTGTTGCGCGGCCTGATAGGCATGATCCAGATAAATCAGCATCACCACGCCGGTTTCCGCCGCCACCCCAGCCAACGCGATAAAGCCGACGCCCACGGCGACGCTGACGTTGTAATCGAGCAGCCAGAGCAGCCACACCCCGCCGACCAAGGCAAACGGCACCGACAGCATGACAATCAGGGTTTCGGCCAGTCGGCCAAAATTCAAATACAGCAGCAGAAAAATGATCAGCAAAGTCAGCGGCACCACAATTTCCAGACGCTGTTTCGCACGCTCCATGTACTCGAACTGGCCGCTCCAGGTGATGTAGTAACCGGTTGGTAATTGCACGGCCTGTTGTACGGCTAGTTTCGCGTCGTGGACATAACCGGCAATGTCGCGGTCACGCATATCGACGAAGATATAGGCCGACAGTAGTGAGTTCTCGGTGCGAATGCCGGGCGGACCTTTGGAGAGGCTGATATGCGCCACGCTCGACAGCGGAATCATCGCTCCGTCGGCGGTCGTTACCAACACGTGACTGCCGATAGCGTCCGGGCTATTTCTCAATTCACGGGGATAGCGCACGATCACGCCAAAGCGTTCGCGGCCTTCGACCATCGTTGTCACCATTTCCCCGCCAATCGCGGTGGAAATCAGATTCTGAATATCGCCCACCATCAGACCATAACGTGCCAGGGCGGCATAGTCGGGATCGATATTCAGGTAATAACCACCGGTAATGCGTTCGGCGTAGGCGCTGGTGGTGCCGGGGACGTTTTTGACCGCTTGCTCGATTTGCTGCGCCAGGCGTTCTATTTCCGCCAGATCGTTACCGAATAATTTGATGCCGATCGGCGTGCGGATACCGGTGGCCAACATGTCGATCCGGTTTTTGATCGGCATGGTCCAGGCATTGCTGACACCGGGAATTTGCAACGCCTGATCCATTTCGGCAATCAGCGTGTCTACGGTCATGCCTGTCCGCCACTGGTCTTGTGGCTTCAGATTGATGATCGTTTCCGACATTTCCAGCGGTGCCGGATCGGTCGCCGTGGCGGCGCGTCCAGCCTTGCCAAACACCGATTCCACTTCCGGGAAGCTTTTGATGATGCGATCCTGGGTTTGCAGCAGTTCAGCGGTTTTGGTGACCGAGAGGCCGGGCAAGGTTTGCGGCATGAACAACAAGGTGCCTTCGTTCAAGGTCGGCATGAACTCACCGCCCAAACGCATCGCCGGATAAACACTGGCCAGCAGGGTCAGCACTGCCAGTAACACGGTGGCTTTGGGATACTGCATCACCCAAGTGATGACAGGACGGTACAGCCACGACAAGCCGCGATTGATCGGATTGTCGTGCTCGGAACGAATATGGCCGCGCACAAACAGCAGAATCAATACCGGTACCAAGGTGACCGACAATAGCGCGGCACCGGCCATGGCAAAGGTCTTGGTATAGGCCAAAGGCTGGAATAATCGGCCTTCCTGCGCTTCCAGCGTGAACACCGGCAAAAACGAAACGGTGATGATCAACAGGCTGAAGAACAGCGGTGGCCCTACTTCCCGGCAGGCGTTCAGTACAATCGTATAGCGCGGCAGCTGCCCAGCATCGCGTTCCAGATGCTTGTGCACGTTTTCGATCATCACGATGGCCGCGTCGACCATCGCGCCAATGGCGATGGCGATGCCGCCCAGGCTCATGATGTTGGAATTCATGTTCAGCCAATGCATGACGATAAACGCCATCAACACGCCGACCGGCAACATGACGATGGCCACCAAGGCGCTACGCACGTGCAGCAAAAACACCGCGCAAATCACGGCCACCACCAAACTTTCTTCCAGCAGGGTATGGCGCAAATTTTCAATCGCCCGATGAATCAGGTCGGAGCGATCATAGACGGCTTGTATGCTGACGCCGGATGGCAAACCCACCGTAATTTCCTTGAGTTTGAGCTTGAGATTGTCGATGACGGACAGGGCGTTTTGTCCGTAACGGGCGACCGCAATCCCGGACACCACTTCGCCATCGCCATTCAACTCGGTAATGCCGCGCCGTTCGTCCGGCACCAGTTCCACTCTGGCCACGTCCCGTACCAACACCGGCGTGCCGTTGGCGACTTTCAATACCAGGCGTTCCAAGTCCTGAGTGCCGTGCAAGTAGCCCCTGCCGCGCACCATGTATTCGGTTTCGGTCAGTTCGATGGCCCGTCCGCCGACATCGCGGTTGCCGTTGGCGATGGTTTCGGTAAGCGTTTTCAGCGGAATGCCGTATGCCTGCAATTGTTGCGGATTGACGGTGACTTGGTATTGCTGGACAAAGCCGCCAATGCTGGCCACTTCGGCGATGCCATGAGCCTTGGTGAGTTGATAACGGACGAACCAGTCCTGCAAGGTGCGCAGCTCTGCCAGCGAATAGTCCTTGCCCAGCACCGCATATTGGTAAACCCAGCCGACCCCGGTGGCATCCGGCCCCAATTGTGGCGTAACACCGCGCGGCAAGCGGCCCGACGCGAAGTTGAGATATTCCAGTACCCGCGAGCGTGCCCAGTAAATATCGGTGCCGTCCTCAAAAATGACATACACGAACGAAGCGCCGAAGAACGAAAACCCGCGAACCACCTTGGAGCGCGGCACGCTGAGCATCGCCGTGGTCAAGGGATAAGTTACCTGGTCTTCGACCACTTGCGGCGCTTGGCCGGGGTATTCGGTATAGACGATCACCTGCGCATCGGACAAATCCGGCAAGGCGTCCAATGGGATTTTCAGCACCGCATACACGCCGCCGATCACCAAAAACAGCGTGGTCAGCAACACCAGAAAAACATTCTTTAATGACCAGTCGATTATCCGTTCCAACATGGTTAGTTCCCCATCGTATGTTGGTGTTGTCCGTGTACAGATTCGGACATGGCTGGATTTTCTAAGCTATTTGCCCCCTCGGATTCCGATGCTTTCACGGCACTACTCAGGCTATCCAGCGCGGCTTTAAGATTGCTTTCGGCATCGATCAGGAAATTGGCGCGGGTGACGACGGTTTCGCCATCGGTTAGACCGTCCAGCACTTCGCTGTAGCCATCCGCCCGATGGCCGATTTTGACCGTACGCGGTTCGAAAGTGCCTTCGCCGAGTTGCACCAACACCACCTGCCGGGTGCCGCTATCCAACACGGCGGAATCGGCAACCATCAACGCATGATGGGCTTGATGGCTCGCCGATAATTCCACGCTACCGTATAAGCCGGGTTTCAACAATCCCTGCGGGTTATCCAGCTCGACCCGGACTTTGACGGTACGCGTATCGGTATTCAAGGTGGGGTAGATGAAGCCAATCTGACCGGTAAAGACTTTATCGGGATACGCCTTGATGTCGACATGAACCGTTTGCCCCACACTAACCCAATCCAAATCCTGCTCGAACACATCGGCCAGCAACCAGACGCGCTGTAAATCGGCGATTTGAAACAATAACTCGCCAGGCATGAAGCGCATACCGGCCACGGCAGGTTTTTCGATTACCACGCCATCAACCGGAGACAACAACGGCAGGTATTCGATAACTTGTTCTTGCTGTTGCAGACGTTTGAGTTGCGCCGAGCCGATGCCCCAATAGCTCAGCCGTTGCAGCGCGTTACGGGTCAGTTGTTCTGCGGTGGTCTGCGCCTGAGGACTGGCTTGTTGCAGGGCCGCCTCGCCTTGTTTGGCAATCAGATATTCCTGCTGAGCGCTCAACAAGTCGGGACTGTAGATTTCCAGCAACGGTTGCCTTTTTTTAACGGTTTGTCCGGTAGTATTGACCAGCAAACGTTGTATCCAGCCTTCGAATTTGGCATTGACGACGGATATGCGCCGTTCGTCGATCTGGATACTGCCCAAGGCGTGCATGGATCGAGCCAGTGGTCGATACTGAACCTTTTCGGTCTTGACGCCCAGCTTCTGGATTTTTTCCGGGGTAATCGTTAGCTGCCTGGAGTTGGTTTGTTCACCTTCGTAGACCGGCAAGTAGTCCATGCCCATCTCGTCTTTCTTGGGCACCGGCGATGTATCGGCAGCTCCCATCGGATGCCGGTAATAGAGGATTTTTCCTTTGGATATTGGTACGCTCGGCGACGGTTCATCCGCGTAAACGGGCAGATAATCCATGCCCATTTCATCCTTGGCCGGGGTCGGTGAGGTCACCTTGGGATTCATCGGGTGGCGGTAATACAATGTTTTACGTTCAACGGTAATGCCCGCACTAGAAGTCGGTTGAGCTTGTTTGCCTGCTAGCCAAAACCCGCCAGCGACACCGATAATCAGGATCAGAAAGCCGACCCAAAATGCTTGTTTAGTCATGGGTCAAGTCCTCGCCGACCAGATTGGATAATTCGGCCAGTAACTGTTGGGTTTCCACCAGGGATTTCCAGTATTGGCTTTGGTATTGAAACAGGCTTAATTGCGAACGTAGCAAGTTGCCGAAGTCGGCTTTGCCGACCGGATAGCCTGCCATCAGCGAATTGACCGCCTGTTGGGTTTGCGGAATCAGTTCGTGTTCCAATAAAGCCAAGCGCTGATTGGCATGATGATATTGAGCGACATTGGTCGCGATATCGCCATGCACTTTGTTGTGTTCGTCTTGTAAAGCATATTGCTCTTGCCGGAGTTCGCCATTGCGTTGTTCGACGGCCTTGGCCTGTTTCTGATCGGCATAAATCGGCAGGTTGACACTCAAGCGAATGCTGGCGAAATCGCTGCGCGATTCACCAGTGGGCGTGTTTTGTCTTACCGCATAACCCGCGCCCAAGGTCAGATCGGGATAAAAATCTTTTTCGGCAAGCTCGACGCGGCTGCGGGCGGCCCCCAGCATTTTGCGGTGCCGTTCGAATAATGGACTGTGCTCCATCGCTTGCGCCTGCAAATCGGCAATCACCAGTCCTGGGCTTTTGATCTCTGCCTGACTGGGTAATGGCATGGGGGTTTCTGGATTGCGGTTCAACAGGGTGTTGAGCTGTATCGCGGTGGTGTGACGCATGCTGAACAGCTCGATTTTTTCATCCTTGAGTTTGGAGCGCTCCAGTTGCGCCAAGATCACGTCCTGTTGCTGACCTTGTCCGACCTTGTAACGCGACTGGGCGGTATCGATCAGCGCCTGGAAAAACTGCTCGCTTTCGCTAGCTACATTGATAGCCCGATCGTAGTAAAACAAACGCCACCAGGTTTGTTTGACATCCCGATTTAGCCTGATTCGGGCCACTTCGACCGAGTCGGCGGCAGCCAGCGCTTCTTGTTCGGCGACTTGCTCTTTTAACGCCAGCTTGCCGGGGAACGGGATGGTTTGGATGATGCCGAAATCCAGCATGGTCATGTCTTCCTTGCGCAGGCTGAAACTGCTGGTTGGCACGTTCAGCGTGTCAAAATTCAGCGTCGGATCGGGCAATGCCCCTTCCTGCAAAGGAATGGCCGCAAGTGCTTCTGCGCGGGCCTTGATTTCAGACAAGCTAGGATTCCCGTCTTGCGCCAGTGCTAGCGCTTGATCAATGGATAATGGCAGCTCTTCGGCGTAAACCGTGCCGATGGCCAAAAACAGGCAGCCACAAAGTGCGCGATGACGCCCCGATGGTCGCTTGCTGGGTATTGGGTAAAACCAGAAATGCATGTAATTCTCCGAACAATGGAAACAGCGCCCGATGCCAAGGCATCACGCGGGGGACACGCTTTAGCGTGCGTTACCAGTGGAGAAAAACTAATTCAGAAGGGTACAGAACCGATAGCGGATCGGTATGGGGTCGGCAAAGGGTGGACTATGCCGGTACGGGATAACTTGCAAGCGCCTTGGGCTGAAAAAAAACACAATCAGCCAAGTCAGACAGAGAATAAAGACTGGGATATCGGGCTTGTCGGTTTTGAAGTTAAAAGTGGGATTGGGTTGCGAGTCCGGGCAGGCTTTTAGGACACAGTCTTGAGTGGGTTGCTTTACCTGTGCTACGACATTATCGTGGTGATGCGCCGCATTGGAACAACCGGCTGGCATGGCATTGGCCACAGGCATTTGCTTAGGCATCGGCATCACGCACGTCGACGAAACCAGCATGAATAGCCAGCTTATCAACATGATCAGCACCAAAGTGGTCTGATAAGATGATTGCCGAAAAATTTTCACGGTCTTGCTTTGCTCACAAAATACAGGAATCTTCAGTAAAACTAGCATCTAACTCATGAAGACTCAACTGGTTAAACAAAGTTCCACCACACAAATCACGAAATGATCGTGGCAACCCACTAAAGTGGCTGCATTTGTCACGTGTTGATTAGCACATAGCGGGCGGTAAGTCCTTCCACCATCCTTTCTACTTCAGATTCGGCCAATGCGTTAATCTCCCTCTGTAGCTGTGGCGCTATCCGGGAAAACGTGTTGACCAACTGCGGATCAAAATGGGTCCCGCTTTCTTGTTTTAGCAACACAATGGCTTTTTCCGTCGACCAGGGTTCTTTATAGGCTCTCCTCGCCGTTAAAGCATCGAAAACATCGACAATGGCAAAGATGCGGGCATTAAGCGGAATGTCTTCACCCTTCAGACCTTGCAGATAGCCCGTGCCATCGTATTTTTCATGGTGAAATTCGACAACCTGACGAGCGTCATTCAGCCAACTGGATTTGGTCAAGATCGCCACGCCCAACGTGACATGTGTTTTCATGACTTCGAATTCTTCGGTGGTCAATTTGCCGGGCTTTAGCAAAATAGGGTCGCGAATCCCTATTTTCCCTACGTCATGTAAAAAAGCACCCACGATCAAGTCACGAAGATTTTCCTGAGGCAATCCAATAGCTTCGCCCAGCCGCATGGCGTAATAGGTGACTCGGTAATTATGGGTATTGGTATCCGAATCCCGTTCCGCAATGGCGCAGCCCAGCACATTCATCAATTCCAGATTGCCTTTCAACAAATCGCCCAACACATTGGTCAACGCCCGGTTGAGGGTGTAAACGATCGGGTACATCAACACGGTGGTAAAGGTAATGGCGACCGTGACAAACGCTAAGGTTCGCAGCAGATCGTCAATGAGGGCGTGCAAAGTCCGATCATCAACTTTATAAATCCCTTCAAAATAGCCGATTACCGAACCATCGTTGCCCGTTACGGGTACCAGCATGACGAGCAACAGCTTTCCGTCAATAAAATGAAATTCCCGTGAAAACGTCCCTTGCTTGGGGAAGCGGTGGCGATAGTCATCGATACGCTGCTCAACTTTCTCCAGTCCTGACTGTACAACCTCAATTTGGAGTTGTTTATTCACGTCATAAAGTTCAGCGACCAAAAAGTGCTGTTTGACCAGTTGCGTTGCCAACTGGGTTAAATGCTTGCGGGCATTGGCGTCAAGTTGATCGAGGGCATGTGCCGACTCTCCGCTAAACGCCCTTGTCTCTTCAAGGGCTAAAGAGTGGACGGTATGCTGGATACGACTGATTTCAAACCATAAGATGCCGCCACCGATCACCATACTCAGAAACAGCCACCCTAGAAATAGCCGGGTCAGAATTTTTCGGTGCAAATATCGACTTGCGGCAAGTGCTGCATGCGAATCGGATTTAACATTGGATGGGGTTGGCATGGAAAATAGCAATCGCGTGATAAATTGTTTGTGTGCCAATCGTAACGAGTTTATGGAGAAAAAACGATGCCTACGCATGGCAATCATGCTTCGCGCGCTGTAACTGCACTAGGTCATAATCGCAATTTCAAGTTGCTGTTTTCCGCCCAGGTCATTTCGCTGGCAGGTAGTGGCGTGACGACGGTGGGTCTGGCTTTATTTGCCCATCAATTAGTAAGTGGCAGTTCGGCTGCCGCCGTGATCGGCAACGCACTGATGCTCCGTATCCTGGCCTTTTTGCTGCTGTCTCAACCAGCGGGTGTGCTGGCGGATCGGATGAATCGTAAATCTATGATGATTGTGGCCGATCTGGTGCGCTTCGGGTTGATGGCTTTGTTCCCGTGGGTGCAAACTGTCTGGCAAGTCTATCTGATGATTTTCCTGATTGATGCCGCGACTGCGTTTTTCACGCCCACCTTCGATGCGACGATTCCCGACATTGTCGGCCAGAAGCACTATGTCAAAGCCTTGTCGATGTCACGCATCGCAGTCGATGTCGAAGCGGTGATGGGGCCGATGCTGGCCGGGTTGCTGGTGACTTGGCTGGGGTTGAACTGGCTATTTTGGTTCGACGCGGCGACCTATTTATTAACCCGGCCCTTAAATACCCTGTGCAGCGTAAGCAGCGGCAGGGTGTCTGAAATAAGTGGCGACATGGTTGGGTAAAGCGGCGATACGGTTCATGAAGGCATGGGCTTTTGCAAGCAACTCGGCAGTGTTTTGGCTGACAGGGCCAGCGCGCAGTGCGGTTTTAAAATCCCGATTGAGGTACTCATCGGGATTTGATTCAGGCGCATAGGGCGGCAGAAAAACCAGTTCAATCCGCTCTTGTTTGTCTTCCAGCCATTCGCTCACCTGTTTAGCATGATGGACACGCAGGTTATCGACCACTAGATAGATCTTGCCTGTCCTGCCGTCAATCAAACGGGCCAGAAATTCAAGAAAGCGTGCGGTATTGATCGAGCCTTCGACGATTTGAAAGGCCAATTCACCGCGACCGGAAATCGCTGAAATCATGGAAAGCTTGTCCCAACGCGTCGGCGTTTTCAGCACCGGTGTCCGGCCTTTGGGAGCATAGCCGCGAATCCAATGCGTATCTTCCTTAACGGCGGTCTCATCGCCCCATAAAATCGTCGCTCCTTCCGCCTTGGCTCTGGCCAATATCTGCGGATAGGTCTGCTCTAGCCAAGTGGCGACTTTGACGGGGTCTTGTTCCAAGGCTCGCTTGATTGGTCGTTGTGGCGTAAAGCCCCAACGCTTGAGATATTTGCCCACCAACCGATCCTGCATGTCCACACCAAAGCGCTCCAGAATCAGCGCTTTGATCGCAGGTCGTGTCCATAAAGCAAACGGCAATTTCAATTGCTGGGGACATTCGCCCACAATTTGATCGCGCAACCAGCATTCGTCGGCCATGGTCAGTTTGCGTCCACTGCCTATCCGGCGTCCTCGGCTTTTTTCCTGTAACGCCCCTTCGCCTTCTTTACGGGCTCGTGCCAACCACTCTTCAACGGTGCGATGGTGAACCCCGGCCACGTCAGCTAACTCTTTCAGGCTCATACCCGATTGTTTGCGTAACCGAATCACCATTTGACGCAACAGCGCACGCCCTTCTACCGTTAATTTTCGCGCATCAATTTTCTGTTTTTCCATGCGACTATTTTATCAAATTTACAGGGTATTTGAGGGCCGGGTTAATAGTCTCGGCTGTGCTGGTAGCGTTCTGTGCTTTGCCGAAACGATCTCAGCCATTGACGAGGTTTTCACTCGGCGAATTACTGGATGAATTAAGTTACGGCACTCGCATTTTGTTGCGGCAAAGCGTCTTGCGCCGGGCTTTGATGCTGAATTTCGTCGAAGCCATCGCCGGTGCGGCTGCCATCGTCGGTACCGTCATTTACGTCAAGGATATGTTGGGGTTGGGTGACAGCGAATTCGTGATAGCCATGGCGGGTTTGGGATTGGGCTCTACCGTCACGGCACTATTTCTCGGTTGAGCGACAGGACGCTACGAGTCTTACGCCAGAAAACCCGCAGAACTGCACGGCAGACGCCATCGCTGGACGGAACGAGCGTTATTAACGGGCGGAATGGTACTCGGACTGATACTACTCCCGGTCATACAACACCCCCCGTTTTTGTTGTTTGCCTTGCTGTGGATTTTTAACGGTGTCGGGCAAGCGTTGATTGCGTTGTCGTCGTCGACCTTGCTGGCCGAACATGTCACCGAAGCAGAACGTGGAAGAGGCTATGCAGCGCATTTTGCGTTGACCCATGCCTTTTGGCTGTTCAGTTATCCAGCGATTGGGCATGGGATCAGTGAGATGGGGGTGCTAATGACCTTGAGCATGGCTGGGGTGTTGTGTCTGTTGATCGCAGTTATCGCAATTCTTTCGCGCAAACCAACCCGCGATCACATGCATCTTCTTTGAGGAAGGAACTGTTGAACTTGGTATGTTTATGATGAGGCATACACATTCTTCGAAAGTGTGGATGTCTACGGTTGCCGAAGTTCAATTAGAGCGCCTCTGATGACGCGTACGGAAGAGATCAACAGCAATAGTGCGAGTAGCGAAGCAACAATAATATCAGGCCAAAGATTATCAAATAGCCAAACACCCGCTGCTGCAATGACCACTGATAAATTGGACGCGATGTCGTTCCGAGAGCACTCAAAGACCGAACTCATATTGATGTCTTCATCACGGTGTCGCCACAACAGATAAAGGCATAGTCCATTGGCAGCTAAGCCAGCCATGCTGAAAATACTCATGATTTCGTAGGACGGTAGTACGGGAACCATGAGTCGATGGACGATCTGCGCGACCACGGCGAGCGAAGCGGCCAAAATTAAGCCGCCTTTGAACAAGGCAACCCGCGCTTTTGTACCAGAGCTACGAGAAACGGCGAATAAACTCAGTCCATAAGTGATGGCATCACCCAAATTATCCAGACTGTCGGACAGCAAGGCCGTGGATTTGCCATACCATGCGGCAATGACAATGACCACAAACATCAATGCGTTGATAACAAGCACTTTAATCAGGGTGCCGCGTTGTTTTTCGCGGAGTGCTTCCGCTGCGCAGTTACCGTCACAACATGAGGCCATGGTTTTAACCGTCGGTATGTCAATTAAGATACCGTCAAAATATAACAATGCCTCAGTTCAGTAAACAGGGTGCGCTTCTAAGTCGCCGAAATGATGGCGACTGTTCAACATGCAGGTATTTCCAAACTAGCGTTTGTGACAGTTGAGCTATGACAGATAGTTGATAAACCACACTAACTTCATGAGGAGATAACTTTCTATTTTGACGCAATTGGTTTTTCCTACTCCTACCCAATGCCAAAATAAAACCGCTTGAAAAGTCTGCGCGTAACCGATTGAAATTTAAGGTCTGAATTTTTGACCTTTACGGACTTCGACTTTTCAGAGTTAGCAGGGTCGGAGAGAAAATAGGCCAGGAGAGAGTGACATTAGGCCAAAACACTGTCGAAATGGCGCTCGTCGAAGTCCGCAGGAACCCGCACGAAACCCCACGAACCCGCAGCAACAGGCAATAAAAAAGCCCAACTGAGAACAGTTGGGCTTTGATAATTGGTGGAGAGCTCGGAATGTGAATTCAAGTCCATATTTTGCGCTCTCCCCAGAATCAGCTTAAAACTTGACGTTGATTCTGGAGAGACAACGATTTGCTTAAATTTCGGCAACGGCTATGACTTCGCCGTTATCGCCTAGCGTCAATTGAAATGTCTTGGAAAACAGCGCAGCACAGCTACCAAATATCGGCAACAGTCGTTGCAGTGCATCCGCTGGTTTGTCGGCGGTGTTGGCCACCACGAAGTTCTGAAAATCCCATTCATCGGCTTCTTTGGCGGACTCCATGAAGGTATCCCACTCGTCGTGGTAACTCGATGCCTGACCGACGACCATGCCGGATGATTCCCGGCCGGGTACGATGAAACGGTCCTGATCCTCGTCATACACGGCATCGTTATCGATGTCGACAGACTCGCCATTGAGGGTTAACCGGTACTGTTCACAAAATACCGCCTGACCATTCACCCATTGCCCTTCAAAAAAAGCGCGGTTCGTTACGTTGATGATATCCAAGGTGATTTCCGGCGCGTTCAAATCGACCAAGTAAGTAAATAGCCAATGCCGGGAATCCAAACTCGGCCGAAATACCCGATAATCGCGGTGCCAGGCAAACATCCAGCGTAGCGCACCGACCTCATCGAGATCATCCAGGTCTGCGACTTTGACAAGGCCGTTTTCCACATCGCTTTGGCTGACCGGTTGCGAAACCGCTGCTAAATTCACGGTGCTATAGCCTTCCTTGATCGGATAATCCTGGATGGTCGCCAATACCTGTTTGGGCAATAACGGCACGTCATTCAGTAAATCCAGGCAGCGGTAAGTTTTCAAGGTGTCATAGCCCTGCACAAAGTCCCCCGCCGATAACTGGTTCTTGATCGCTTCCAGTCGTTGCCTGGCCTCCCGTTGCAGAACGTGCTTAACCTCAGCAATGACCTGTGCTTCATCGATCAACTTATCCCGATCTGGCAACCGCGCGAAAAACCGGATTGAATCCAAGTGGATGACATGACCGGGGTCTCGTTCGTGGTGACTGTGATAGACCGGTAAACCTTGCAGATACAGATGAAAACACTCCGATTGCCGCAACCAGTCTTCGCTTTGGGATAAGCCATACAAGTACAGATCGCCCAATTCGGTCTCGATGAACGGTAATGTTGAGTTTAACGCTCGCGGCCGATCCAGGCTGACACCGTTTAAGCGCACCTCAATCGGAAATCCCCGCGCCAAGCGACGCAACTGGGATTCAATCCGATCCGCTTCCGGTTTGAACTGGGTCAGCGTCAAACGCGTGATGCCTTGCCAGTCCGCGGGTTCGATCACAATCGGTTGGAAGGCCAATAGCTCAGCCGTACCCACCGAAAATCGACCACCTTTGCTGTCGACGCTGATGGCATCGCAGGCAAAAATGGCCGACAAAAACCCGAGACCGAACGGATGTTCCCGTTCGATAACCTCAACATCCCAGCCGGACTCGGCCACGGTCAGTAACGTTTTCAAACAGGTAATGCCGCAGCCATCGTCACATACCGTCAAGGTTCGAGTGTCTTCAACATACTCGAAGTTGACGAACTTGGCACCGGCGCGGCGGGCATTCTGCATCAGTTCGCCCAGTACCGTGGTGGACTGGGTAAAGCTGAAACGCAGGTTGTTAATCAATTTTTCGGGATTTACCGATAATTGTGTGGTTTTCATGTGAGTTCCTCGAATAAAAAGCCCCAAGGAAACGACACAGTCCAACCCCGACGGGGAGAACGAATCATCTCCCCGAGGCGGGTGATACTGGCTAGGCCAGTGGTTAAGTTAAAGACCTGTATAACACCGGATTACGATGCCAAAGCCAGGTCGGTAGAAGATGGTAATGATCCCGTCCATTCCAACAAGCTGGATTGTTCGTTTTTCAATACCGCATCGGGATCGATACCCCGGCTGGCAAGTACTGTGCTCATCGCCTGGGTTAACAGACGATGGCCTTTTTCCCGTTCCGACTCGCCGCCGTGCTTGATCGCCCAAAAGGGATCGAAATGGACATGCCGGCTACTGCGTGGACACTGCTTGTTCACTTCGGTGTGAAACGCCCGATCTAAGTTCTCTGCCTGTTCGAACTGCTGCCAGAAACCTTTTCCGGCTTGGCTTTCCACAGGCGGCAACCAGCGGCGCTGGCGACCGACCCAACGGTTCATGCGGTCGATCAAGGTTTTGCTCTTTGGAAAAAAGTGGATGGTGCCGACGCCCGGATAATAGCGAACGTCAAAATAACTGCCGCTGATCCGTTTTCCAGCCCGAAGTTCATGAAAATGCTGCCGAAACACCGACACCAAACTCACTTCCGCTTCGGTCTTACCATCGAGCAAGGCGAACACCTTGTCGAAATCCGCTAACAGACGTTCCGACTCCCAGTTCAGACTGTTATGATAAGACTCAACTTTGTGCCCTGGTAGAACGAAACGCGTGGTTTTGATCCGCATCCCCAGCGTGCGATGTTTGTCATTGCTTTTCCAGCCCATGTAAAACACTGCATTGTCACTGTAATAGCGGGTGATCAGATCAAACACATCACACACCATGCTCAGCTGAATATCGCCTTGCTGATCGATGATGCCTTGCAGAAAGCCATAGATATTCGGCACGGTAAATTCCAAGGACTTCACCGCTTCAAAATCCGACTCCAATCGTTTCTGCGCCGTCGATGACAAGCGTGAAGTCACCTGCGTAGAGCGTAAAATGCTGGCCCAGGCCCGATTCTTCAGATCGTGATAGCGTTTGAACAGCGTCCGCTTCACCGCATCCGATGACGAGTCGTCTTCACTGCTGATACCGCCACCGCTCAGTTCGCCGAGGGTTTTACCCAGCATGGTCCGATAACGGCTGGCACGGGCTTCACTGACCACGGCCTGTCGCGCGGCTTCGACGGCGGCATTGAACATCAACACCGCGTTATCGATGAAGGCATTCGGTAAGGCCAACTCATGAGGCAAATGAAACTCGCCCGCTAAATCATCGGCCTCCCGGCGATCCTGGCGCAAGTCGTCCAGAATACTGCCGAGGATGTCCTGTTCGAAGGTCGACGTTTTCTTCAACCAAACCAGGGCAATTTCGACCGGCGTTTTGCGTTCGGTATCCTCGCCGGCGAACATTTCCGATAAAAACTCGACCTCGCCGTGCTGCTCGATCAAACGCAATAACAGCTGGCGTTCTTTCGAAAACGGATTGCGCACGGTTTCGGCATTGAGAATGGCGACGATTTCACCGTCAAACAATATCTCCCAAGCCTTCAACACGTGTTTGGCGCCTTCCGCAAACGGCGGGTTCATGATGATGTGAGAATAGACACTGCCGCTTTGAAACTGCAGAAAATCCATCCCCACCACCGCGTAGCCTTCATCGCGCAGAACCGCGTGTTTGCGGATATCGATTTCGATGCAATCGATCGGCAAACGTTTACCGTACTGGTAAGGTCCTGGACGCAGCAAATGTCCTTCGCCTGCTGAAGGCTCCAATACCCGCGCGAATTGCTGGTTCTTGAACATCGCCCAAGCTTTACGGCTCAGTGCTTCTGGCGTTGGATAATACTGATGATTGTCTATCATGGTGATCTCCGATGAGTCCCCTGACGACCGATTCAATCCCTATGGGATAGAATCATCCCGCAGGGGTATAGTGAAAAACTCGGCTTAACCGAGTGTCAAAAATGAAAACGGCGCCTCAGATCAACGCGAACCGCTTACCTTGAATGAAGTCCTGATACTGCCGGGCTTCGGTTTTTACTTTGAACCGGGCATGCACGCTGCCGTCGATCCAGATTTCCCAAGGCAAGCGTTTAAGCTCGCCTCTCGCTAGTTCAACCTTGCCAACACGAAAATCGTCGTGTTGGTAAAGCACCTGGCGTGGGCTATCAATGCGAACGATGCAGTGATCCAATAATGCTGGACCACCGATCTCGCCGGGTTCGATCAGCAATGGGACTTTGATGGATCCCATTGAGCGGCCGATCCAGCCGATGACATCGTGTTCATCGAGCCAGGACTGGCCGGTGGTTGGATCGCCGTAATACAACCGGACTTTGCGCCGACTATGACGAAGCTGTTCCAACAAGTCGACCACCAGTTCCGGTGTGTCGGCGTGGTAACAGGTGCCGGATGGCAAGCGCTGGTAGTGGATGCAATGACCCGTACCGAAAGTGTGTTCAAAGAAGTGTGAGTTCATGATGTCGTCCTCAACGAAAAACGGAAACATCACGATTCCCCAGCGGGAATAGGACATTCCCGTTTGAGTGAATATAAATGAGCACCAAATCCAATGATTTGGCTAACTCAGGCTTTTACAAATTGCGCGCATAAAAATTTCAGCGCGCAGTTTTCAGGATTGGATGTCCAGAACAGGTTTTCCCAAGGCTTGTAATGCCACAGGAATCAACTGATCCAAATCTTCCCAATCGATACTGCCGCCTCTAGTTTCGCCTTGTTGATAGGCCTGAACCAATCCCCGGCAAACCCGCATGGCCGCTTGTTCCTTCTTCAATTGCCGTACCGAATGATCCGGTTCTGGCAACTGTGCAACGGCAACGCATTCCCAGACCAAGCTTTCACCCTCCGATTCATGGTATTCATCGGACAATAACGGCATGGCAGCGGTGTCATCCCAAATCGTGGCATCGTTGAATGCCTGTTCGGCAATCTGTTGTGCCGCTTCGGAACTCTCCGCAGTGATACCCACCGAAACCCTGTGTACATAGTCGATTTCGTAGGACACTACGAAGAGTCGATTCATGCCTTCCGCCGGTACATTGGCTAAGGATGGTTCTTCGACTGGCGAGCCGGTTTCCGCCGATTCGCCATCGATCAATGCGCTTTCATAAGGCTCGATCTCTTTATTGCAATCCGGGCAGCGATCGTTACAGGCGCAATCCCATACATCCTCCCATTCGGTCTGGCAGTAGAGACAGCGGTACTGATTCAGATAGCGAACCGTGCTGTTCTCAAGTGGGGTTGCGCCAACGCTGGGTTGGTTGATTGTTTTCATGGTCATGTCCTCCAAAAAATGCAGGAGCGACCACCCGACAGGATGAGGTTCCTGCAGGGTTAAAAACGCTGAATTAAGCCTAAATCTGGCTCATGCAGCGGGGTTGAATTCGCGTAAAAATCGGTATATGGTAGCTAAAACTCATTAAAAATCAGAGAAACAGCCATGTTTGACGATATTTTGCGCATTTTTGATTTCCTCAGTCCTAAGCAGACCAAGGAGCAGTATCCAAGTCGAAAACCGATGGCGATTCCGTTGGATTCCATCGATCAAGCCACTCCAATTTGCAAAAAATTATTTGCTGATTTGGATGCCGCCGAAGCGGAAGTCTTGAACGATATTGATGATCCAGAAATCGCCTGGACTCTGTTAAGTCGTATTCGCCAACTCAGGCGAGAGAGCCAACACGATCTTTCGGCTTTGTTGTCATCAGACTTATTGCCGACTCAATTTGATCAACCAATCAACAGAAACCCCGTCCGTATCGTCAAAACACAAACAGGTGCTCAGTGGTCGGTTTTCAATGGCGGGCAAGCTCATTAGCCTGAATCACCAGGCCATTGCCAGACTTGAGAGCAGTCCGTAATTGACGCACAGGATGGGATGATTTGGTTAAATTATCATCCATCACCGAAGTAGCTTTTTTCGAGCGTTTTGTCGGTTTACCGGCTTTCGGCTCATCTAAGGCTGCCATTGGTCTGACTTTTTCCAATTCCAGTTGCAACTTGGCGATTTGAATATCGGCTTTGATCAGTTCCATGGTTTTGGTTTTTACCTGCAACTCCACGTCCAATCGATCAACTTGCCGATTGGAGCCTGCGTTGCGACTATGAATTTCCTGACGCACCGAATCCGACATGGCCAACCAATCCACCTCATGACGGATTTGAGGCATGATCATCGGTAATCGGTTTAGCGCTAGGCGCTTGCTTCGATAGCTGTGAAACATTTGAGACGCATGTTTCAATGCGCTCAACAGTTGCAACGCCGTTGCCCAAAGGACTCGCAAGGCGAGGATAAACAGCGCCAAAATAATGATGCCAAAGATAAAGTTCATTGAAGTTCTCCTTTGAAAAATTAAGAAAGCACTTCGAATGAACAGCACCCAGCCGGGCGATGGTCGCCCGAAGCGGGATGAATTGCAGACAATTTGCCTGGACAAACTGAGTTTTACATCGGGCTTAACGCACCCGACACGATCACGGTTTAACGTGCTCGCCGCCTAAAGACGGAACGCCGACGGAAGTCGGATTCAGCATTCTGGAAAGAACGCATGAAATGTCTGCTTGTCGAATGTGCTCCAGGAAATGAGTGCATTCGACAAACTGCGGTTGCAATCAGCTACCCGTAGCCACAATCGCCAGGTTAATACCTAAGGATTGGGCTACGGATAACGGACTGAGGACAGATTACGCTGCCAACAACACCGCTTTCGAGAGTTCGAACAATTGTGCTCTCAGCTCTGAAAGGTCATTAATGGTGATGGCAATCGGGAATAGATGGCTTACATCCAATCCCAAACCGACACCGACCGTTTCAATGCCACTATCGCGGCAACGCTGCAACAGTTCCAGAGTGCTCAGTGACTCGTTGGGTTGACCATCGGTCATTACCATCAGCACTTTACGCGGTTCCCGGCAACGAAGTAGTGACGCTGCACCAAACCAAATGGCTTCCGTCATCGGCGTACTGCCCGTAGCGGCCAGTGAAAAGGCACCGGTGCGGGCATTCACGCGTTGGCCATGCTCAAGCAGCCGAAAAACCGAGTCATCTTGATGACCTGGAAACGCTGTGACGCCGGGATTAACCCCAGGAATGCCTTCAAAGGCCAACGCCAGCGCCAAAGTCGCTTCCAACGCAATCGGCATTCGCGATCCCATCGGTTGGCCCTGGCTATCCGAAATCTGATAACCCATGCTTTCGGATTTATCGAGTAACAGATGGATGGCCGTATTCGGTGCCGCTTTGGCTTGTTTGCGCTGAAACAGCTTGGTTTCGCCTAATGGCAAACGGTGTAAACGCTTGCCATCCATCCGTCGTCCACGACACGCATGTTGCGAACGGCTCAGGGTTTGCGATTGCACCAGGCCTTGCAAAGCGGCACGGATTTTTCCCGATTCGCCTTGCACCTTGCGCAGTAAAAACGCACCGGCCCTCTCGTCCATGGGTGGCTCGTCGCCGCTCGGCATCAGCAATTCCGATACATTTTCCGCCGCCAATGACAACGCCGTTTTCAGCGATTCAAACAAATCCTGTTCGATGTCATCGTCGCCGGCGGACAACAGGGTTTGCAAGACGCCCATAGGGTCGGCAATCTCCGCGTTTTTTTCATCTTCACCTTGCGGATTGGATGGCGTTGCCGGTTCATCGTCAGGATTTTCCGGATTCGCATCCTCGTTACACATCGATTCTGACGACGATTCGTCATCAGTGTCGTTGGGTAACTGTTCATCGGGTTCCACGTCATCCGGAGAATCCGAGGAGTTCGAATCGTCAAAGTCAGCTGTTTCAACATCCTGATCCGTATCGTCCGGTTCAGGCGATGTGTCATCATCTGCCGATGGCTGTGCCTGATGACGCTGCCGTTGTTGCTCGAATTCCTGCTCAATCATGGTCAGGATGCGATCCGTCAATTGCAGGCAATCACTCTCCGATTGCAATCCCTCTGGGACTTCGGACAACAAGCCTTTCAGCCGCGTGACCACACCTTTCGGAAAATTCTCTTTCAGTACCGCTTCAGTTTGTTCGACCAACGGCAGCAAGGCTGATTGGCCCAACACCTTGGCCCGCAAATATTTCAACACAAAGCTGTACAAAATATTGGCAGGATGATCATCAATACTGCTGGCCACAAAGTCGCCTTTGGCAATCATCTTTTCAATTACGGTGCGGATGGTTAGTCGCGTTCCCGGAAAGTCCTTGGCCAGTTCGTGCTCGATGCGGACATCTTCGATGGCACCGCATAAGCGCCTGCGTAATACCGAATGCCCAAAGCGCAGCGTAAAATCCGAATAACGAATATGCGCCGCCTCGTGGGCCAATAGTCCCCAGGCGTAATCCTGATAATCCGCATCGTCGCCCTCATAGGCTGGCAGCCAAATGGTTTGACCATCGGTCTCGGCTTTATCACCGCCGACACTGACTTTGACACCAAAGCGATTGCCAATGGCCGCCGCGACGATGGGGAATGCGTTGTGTAAGGTTCTATTTTTCATGGTGTGCTCCAAAATACAGGGCAAACCATGACCCCATTGGGACATGAATTTGCCCCAATGGGTGAATAGTTAAATGGCGTCAGATCATTCAGAACCAGTAGTCCTGGTCAGAATCGTCCGCTTCCTCATTGTCTCCCGCCGTCACTGTTGCCGGTTCTGCTGAATGCTCAGAAGGGTTGGATTCATCTGCATCGCTGTCGGTTACCAGTTTGGTCTGATTTTTATCAAGTAAGACCTCAAGCGCCCAGTCATCCGATGCCGATTCCGGTTCGAGTTCATCATCAAAGATGCCGTCAAACAGATCGGTAAAATCGGGGCTGTCTGTAGCGCTTTCAGCGATGACGGGTGTCGGCGCTGTTGGTACGATGAGTACTGCTGGTGGCTCGGACTCCGCGTATTCGATGACTTCTTCAGTCTCTTCAACAACGGGCGGTTGAGTCGCTAACAATCCTTCACCGTGCCGCCGGGTTTTATCCGGATCGGACAACAGCATCGCCGTGGCCAGAATCTCCTGCAAAATGCTGCCTTCAATGGCGCCTTTGTTGGGAATTCTCGCCAGTAGGTCGTCAATGGTGCTGACGACCGGCGCGACCCGATGATCCAGAAAACCCAAACCATCGAGTTTGTCGCGCATGCGGCGAATCGGCCGTAACGCATTTCGCGTCACTTGCTCCTTGCCCAGCAACGACTGCTCGATCAACTGATTGGCTTCCACGGAGATTTCGTAGAACATCTGCTCACTGAGTGAACCGATTTTGCTTTCCAGTCGTGCGATGTCCGCCGGCGGCAAGCTATCGGGTAACCCGACACTCACCACCAGGAAATCAAACGATAACCGCGTCGAGACAAACTCCACCGAATCTACCGCTTGCTCGATGATGCCGGCAAATTCCGGATGGCGAACCACCCAGTCCGTCACCGCTGCATCGTAACCGGCGATAAACTCGGTTTTAGCCGCTGCAAAATCCAACGCTATGCGCTCGAGTTCAGCAGTAATACTGGCAGCGGACTCAACCGGTACGGCAAAGCCACCCAAAAAGCGGGTGCCAACGCGCAAACAAATGCGTTCGGCTTCCTTCTTCAGACGGTTGAACACCGTCAGCTTGTCAGGATCGAGCAAACGTTTAGACCCTAAACTGGCTAAATCCTCTGGCGGCAATTTGCTACCATCGGCCAGCACCAGGTCTTCTTTTTTCAGTTTTTTGCGGGCACCGTAGATATTGGCTTCAACTTTCACCAAGACCACGCGATCTAATATCATTTGTGTTTCATGCGACATGGGAACCTCCTAAAAAGTTGAGGCACACCCATCCCGCTGGGGCAGATGTGCCCCTTTCGGGTTAAATGAAAATAAAAAACCGGTTAAAACCAGCAGTCGTCCGTGTTGGACATGGCCTCAGCTAGATTTAAACGGGGTTTGAGTAGACCTAAAACTTCGGCGGTTTCGCGAATGCTGTCAAGATCAGTGCCGAAAAATGCCAGCACGTCCTGTTCAACTTTCAGATCGACCGAGAGGTCTCGGGCGGTTTCGGTGGCAATATCAATGTCCACGCCTTTAAAGCCTTTTGCTTTCAGCACCAGTAAAAACAGCCACGGCAAAACGCCATGCACTGATTTGATCTGACCACTGAGTTCAAAGGTTTCGGCATTGAGGGTGGCATCAATGAATTGTTGCCAGCCATTCCATTCCTGTTCAGGCGTAGTATGACCATTCGACAAGTTTTGAATAACGCCGATCAGTCGCCTGACCTCGATACCGAATTCCACACGGATAGACTGCTTGGCATGGCAATCAATGGTCCAATAAAGTGCCTCGACTGGCGGTGCTGGCATGGGTTCGGGATTCGAATCCGGTTCAGGCAATTGTGATGGCGTTGCCGAAGTCTTACCCGGAAACACCACATTGCCGTTCACATCAATATCCACCTCGCCGACCAACACATAGCCCTTGGCCTGTTTTTGCCGTTCGATGTCGAACTGCTTAAGGCCGTAACGGTTACTTACGCCCGGCAATCGATCTGCCGTTTTTCCCCAACGCGTAGTGATTGATCCATCCGAATTACTCCTGACCGCCCAATCTTTGGAACTGCCGTCACGGTTACGATGACGATAGAGATTCCAGGCTGCCATGACTAGACCTGGTCGGGTAGCAAGGCTTGCATTACTGCAACCCCGCCCCCTAAGAACCGTGCATGAAAGTTTCCCTTCACACGGCTCAAGCCTCATCTAAGCCCCCTTACGGAAGCCGGTTTATCAACTTTCAACTTCAGGTTGTGGACTTGCATGTGACAGGTTGGATGCAACAACACCAAGTTTGATGTTACATCTTTGCCGCCTTCAGACTTCGGCAGGATGTGATGAATATGCCATCCCGTTTCTTCCGTAATCTTTTGGCGGCATGCAGGACATACTCCATCTTGATCCAACCAAAGATGTATCAATCTTTTTCGCTCCTTGTGGTTTGCCAGCATTTTCCGACCAAGCCGATCTTCAAAATAGGTTTCCCATTTTGGATCAAATGGATTAGCTTCACCTTTGATTTTATGGTGTCGTCGAATTTTGGTATCGCACGCTTTAATTAGCGTCGCATGTTTCGATTTACCATCTGGGGAGACAACCTTAGTAGAAAATACCCAGTTCCGATTTCCATTGGAGTGAAAGTATCTCCTCTTAATCCAAGTTTTACTTTTCTTGGAGTGTCTGCGTTTTGCCCACTGCCACAATAATTGCCAAATCTCTTTGTCTACCTTGGAAAAGGCTTCCGACGCAACAGAACATTTATGATAGTTTGTCCAACCCCTAATTTTTGGATTGAGCAAACGAATCAAGTTTTCCTGTTTTGCCTGTTTATTCGCCTTTACTGTTTCACGGATGTTATCCAGGAACGTTTGAATGTTCTTTTTGGACGGTTTTATCAAAAATTTTCCGTCATACTTTCGTATGTTCCATCCGAGAAAATCAACACCCTCTGCGATTGAGGTAATCTTGGTTTTTTCCGGCGATAGGGATAATCCCCTTTCCGCTAGAAAATCTTCAACCAGTGGTTTGACTTCGTTCACCAGAATTTCTTTTGATTTTCCAGTAATAATGAAGTCATCCGCATATCGCACAAAATTGACCTGGTTTAAGGCAGCTTTATTTCGATTAAACCGCCCGGATTCAGAACTTGAGAACTTGCGTTGAAGTTCCCGTTCCAAACCATCTAGCACCATATTGGCCAGCGTCGGCGAGATAATACCGCCTTGCGGCGTACCCGCTTCCGTTGGGAAGAGTTGATTTTGGTAGAGATAGCCACTTTTCAGCCATTTCCGAAGAACCATCCTGTCTGTTGGAATATTGTTGAGCATCCATGCATGGCTGATGTTGTCGAAGCACCCTGTGATGTCACCTTCAAGAATCCATGCGGGTGACGCTTTTTTAGCCAACACTATGTAGCATTGGACATGTGCGTCCGCCGTAGATCTTTCCGGTCTGAATCCGTAAGAGTTTCGATCCGCAGTCGTTTCCGCAACGGGTTCCAGGGCCAACAAGTGTAATGCCTGCATAGCCCGGTCTTTCATTGTCGGAATGCCTAGCGGCCGTTTCTTACCGTTACTCTTTGGGATATAAACCCGCTTCAAAGGGAATGGCTGGTAACCATGTCTTTTAAGCGAAAGTATTGCTTCTGATTTGGCCTCCGGCGTTGACCAAGTTTTTCCATCCACGCCGGGAGTATTCTTACCTTGATTTTCTGTCACCCGTCTGACGGCAATTGCTTTGCCGCTGTACGAGTGGGTCAGCAACCATTGCAAGGCTTTCACCTTACCCCAGCGGCCTTCCTGATTTGCCTTCACGATACGCGCTTGTAGCCTCCTGACATTTTGATAAAATTTGCTCCAGTTGATGCTGTGCCAATTTGTCTCCATGCCGGAGGATGCACACATGATTGTGTTATCAATCAAGTTCATTTGCTTTTCCTCCTAATAAAGGTTCTTCATGCTCTCTCGTGACGAGAGACCTAGCGGAAGTCTGCACCGTTGCCAGTTGGGATAATGTCGCCGACATTAGCTCAATCCCTATTCGCTCTATTACCGAGCGACATTCGCTTTTTCCGCTTTCCCATGCCCGCCCTCCATCGGCCTTCCTTACGGTTAGCTTGCCATCGCTGGCGAAGGGTCGGGTTTTCCGTGTTCTATGTAACTAACAAGAGTGGGTTAGGTTCTGTCTCTGCTCCGGTAGCTGTTTGTCCCTGTAATCCAAGACTGGAATGGATTAACCTGCTACGTACCATTTTGGTTTGAGCCTGTCATCGCTTTTGGCTCAGTCGGCGTTACGGAGTTTCCAACAGTTCACTTTCGTTGACCATACCACTCAGCCTAGCCCCCTTCTGCGTAGCGCTCGCAGATACGTTTTCCCCTCGCGGGTTCGACTTACCATCTTTAGAGGATGGGGTACATTGTCTCGCCAGCTTCATACCGTCCCGTTACCGGGGTCGCATGTGGCGATAGGCTACTGCCGAGGGAACGGCAGGTTTATTAATGACAAATATCAATATAAACAATTAGTTACATAACTTCACGTCACACCCAGTCATCGCCGAACACATCCTTGGCAATCCGATGAATCGCTTCACGTTCGGCGGGTTCGGCCCGAAAGGTCAAGGCCCGGTCCAAGGAATACGCCAAGGCATTCGGCGCACTTTTGAAGGTTGCCACCAACGAAGCCCAACGTACTAAACCGCGCGTCGATAACGTGACTGATAACATGCCGCCGCCATCCGCACCGCCGATGAAGACTTTACGAATCTGATTGGCGACCTTGATCATGCTTTCGCGCACCGTTTCCGGCATGCTCGGTACCACGTCGGCCAACAGTTTCATTTCGTCTTCGGGTTCGGGGTAGCCGACTTCCATCAGCCTAAATCGATCCAGAAACGCCAGGTTTTGACGTAATACGCCTTGGTACAAGCCCGATTGATCGCCGCTACCGGCACTATTGCCGGTAGCGACCAAGCGAAACTTGGGATGCGGTGTAATCACATCGCCGGTCTGCGGAATCGTCAAAGGCTTGCCTTCAACGATTTCATTCAGGCCGATCAGCTCAGCCGGATCGATCGCGTCGATTTCGTTGATCAACAGCACATGCCCTAAGCGAACCGCCAGGGTCAAAGGGCCATCGATCCACTTCATCGCGCCGCCGTCGACCAGCATGTACTGACCCAACAAATCGTTGAGTTCCAGTCGACCGTGACCGGTGACCGAATGTACGCCCCAATTAAGACGCGCCGCGACTTGCTCCAATAACGAGGTTTTACCGGAACCGGTAGGACCGGTCAGGTATAAGCCGTCGCCATTGTGTGCGCCTAAAAAGGCCAATACGTCGCGCAAATGATCCTTGCGAAACACATACGGCTTGATAGCCGGCACATAGGGGTTATTGGCCGGGCTAAAGCCTTCCACTTTCATGGAAGCCGGGGCCTGAATGCCGAAAGTATCGGCAATGGAATAGGATTGATACATGGTGAGCTCCTCGAGGACTAGCCTCAGAAAACAAGGGGCGCACCGGCCCCGAGGGGTGATGAGCCCCAACGGGTGAATAAAGCCCTGGTAAACCAGGACGGATAAAAAATTAACGCAACTGCATCACGCAGTACATCGCCCATTCGGCGCGGGCCAACAGCTCCCGATCCATCAAACGCAGGATGCGCTGAATGTCGCTTCTCAAACCGGGGTCCGAGATTTGACGGTGCATCTCCAGCAGCAATCGCTTTTTGGCCTGAATGTCGTCGCTATGGGCAACGTTCAACCAGCCCTGCAAGGTTTTCCAAAAATCGTGATTCATAATGACCTCCTTCAATGAATAAAAGGGGTCACCGAGTCCCGCAAAGGGGATGAACCCCAACGGGACAAACAAAAACACCAGGCTTGACGCACCTGGCACACGAGACAAACGCTCATGCCGCTTAATAACGGAACGCCGGTCGAAACCGGATTCGGGATTCCACGAAGGGAATGCCTGAACGATGCGGGTTTTGGGTTGGGCTTTACGGTAAAGCCCAGCCGAAAACCGACATACCGGAATCAATCATGACGTCAATCAATGAACATCCCGTAACCACTAGGGTTACGGGATGTCGTGAAACGAACCATCAAAACTCAAAACCAAAAGTCCACGCCCACCAGGTCTTTCAATGCCTGTGCATCGAACGGCACTTCGGCATGTTTGCCGTCGTCGTCCCGGCAGGTCACCCGGACCCGCGTGGCAGACGGTTTTCGATAGACTTCCAGGGCCGCAGCCTGAACATCCGGTTGCAAGGCTTGGAGTGCCGCCTTGTAATCGATGGCACCCTGGCTTTGAAACCGGCTGATGCGTAACCCGGAATGCTCCGCAGCCACGTAATCGCCCATCAACGCCACCAAGGTGTCTTCAATGCGCGACTGCTCGTTCTCCAATTGGTTGAGTTGGCTTTTGAGATCCAAGATGGTCAACGCCCGTTGCCGATACGTCGCCGCCAGTTGTTGCCATTGCCGTTCTGCATCGCCTTGCGGCAAATACAAATCGCGTTCGGGATCCTTAGGCGGCTCCTTTTTGGACTTGACCGCCGACCAGAAATCCATAGCGGACTCGACCAGGGCGGTGAGAAATCTCTCATCGCGCTGAATCTCAAATTCCACATCCTGGCCTTGGTGGTAGAAGAACAAAAAGCCACGCTTGGCATCGGCGACTAGCAATTGCTGTTGCACCTGGCACCAATACAGCTGATAGGCCTCGGACGCTTCCCGATTCAACAGCACATCCAAAAATGTGGTTTCGTGCGGACATTTGATTTCGACGGGCTCACTCGCTTGGGATAAGCCGTCAAACGAAGCCCGCATCAACGGATAGTGTTCCGACTCGCCGCACAGCGGCAACAACATCAGATCGTGTTTATCCTCGAAGCGTTGCAAAGCCTCGGGTTCTTGCTGGATACCGGCGCGGATCAACGGGTTGTTGTCCAGGCTGGCTTCCAGCACCAGGCCGATTTTCTCTGCCCAGAGGCGCCACGGAGTTTTGTACGGTGAGCGATTCATGACGATGGCCGCTTCACTGGCACTGACACCTTGGGAACGCCACTGCCGCCATGCGGTGGACCGTTGCGAAACGTCAATGACCTTCATCGCGAGAATCCGGTCAACTGCACCTGGCAACCGAAGCGCACCGTCTCGATACCGAGCTTGTGCAATTGGGTCTGGCAACGCCGGGCCCAATGGCCATCGCCGAACAGCAACAGCAGTTCGTCTTGCGCCGGCAAGCACACACCGCCAAAACTCTCGGCCAGTTTCGTCAGTTCCGGTCGGCTCAAGGTTTGCGGATTGGGTTCGTTGGGCTGGGGTCGCCACAGGCGTTCCAGAAAGCCCCTGCCATGACGGCGTAACACCGCGGGTGAATCGTAACGTTGCCAGTCGGTATGACAGGGCACGCGGTTGAGTGATTGATCGTTTGTATTCATGACTTCTCCTGATAAGACAAGAGCATCATGTCCTACCCCGTGGGCGAAACATGACGCCCTCGTGGGTGGTTAAAGAATGTGGGATTGCAGCGCTGCTACGCCGCGTGACCCAGGGTTTGACGTGCCTGATTCATGGCCATGTCTTTCGCTGACAAGGGTGGCATGCAATGGTTGTCGTTTTGTTGCAGTGTTGGTGTTACCTTTGGTTCTACCTCCGATACCTTGTCCAACTCGGCCAACGCAAAGCTCAGATCGATGCCTTTGAACTTCTGGTGGGCATAGTCGTAGGCCGCTTTCCAGGCACCGGCTGCCGCAGTACGTCTAACCAATTCCGCTACGGCTTTTTGGACCTTAGGATGGATTTGCGACACGTCGATCACTTGCGGCGTTTGTCCGGTTGGTCCGGAAAACCAATCACCAGCTTGGCCAACATCGGTTTTCCAATGCGTCGCCTCGCCATCGATCACCGAACCGTCGACAACATCATCAAGCGTTTTGCCATCCATTTCCTCGGCGGCATAGCCGCATTCCTCAGGAAAGGCAGCCCGCAAGGACGCCGCTTTACCGCATTTGGATAATTGCCCCTTGGGGCGTTTGATCCACATGGCGGTTGGGACTTGCGAGTTTTTACCGCCGGCGGTGCTATAAGCCTCCAGCCAGTAGACTTCCTCGGTAAAGGCGCAACGTTTGCCGCCGACGATCCGGTACACGGTAACCGCCACCCATTCGGGAAAAGTCACGGTGACGCTGGACTCTTGCCATTGTTCGTTGTCATCCTTGTAGCGACCGGTAAAAGTCTTGGTAACATCAGGGCCCCAGACGGGTCTGTCCATGCCGGCCCAAACACCGGTTCTGGACGCGGTGGTCTGAATTTCCATGATGGACGGCCAGACGGTTTCGACATTGCGGCCCAAAGCGGCACTCCACATCGGCACGATATGCACCGGTTTTTTGAAGATGTCGAGCTTGCGGGCCTTGCAATAATCCAGGGCCATCAAAATGGCTTCCGGGGTTTTCGCCGTAGGAAAGGTGACTTCGGTCAGAACTTTCCAGGACTGCTCCGACAGGCCGTAGCTTTGTTGCGCGGTGGCCGGCATCGGCAGGCCGCGGGTTTTGGGTAAGGTATTACGGTTGTTTTGGCTCATGGTGGGTCTCCTTCAATAAAAAAGGGAACGCCATTGCCCGCCGGGGAATGGAATTCCCCATGGGGTTGAAATACCGAGGCCTGAAAAGGGTCGGCGAAAAAACGTCAAACCAACGAACGCCAATAATAGGCGCGCCGGGGTTTAATGGATGGGCATATCGCTATATTCGTCATCCCAATCGGCATCCTCAGGGGCCGCAGGCGATGATGACGAACCGTTGGCGGCGGCTGCCGATGGGTTAGGGCGATCCAGCATATGCAATTCAAAAGCGGCGATTTCGGTACGGTACCGCTTGTCGCCCCCTTGGCCCCATTGCTGGGTACGCAAACGGCCTTCGATGTAGATCTGGCTGCCTTTGTGCAAATACTGCTCGGCGGTATCGGCGAGTTTTTTGAAAAACACTACCCGATGCCATTCGGTCCGCTCCTGTTTGCCGTATTTAGGATCGTTCCAGATTTCGCTGGTTGCCAAACGGACAGCAACGACTTTGCCGCCGTTATTAGGCATAAAGCGAACATCCGGATCGGCGCCGAGCCGGCCTAGCAAGATGACTTTGTTCACGCCGCGATTGGCCATGATGACATTCCTCCTGTCGGCCGCGCCCGACTCAACGATAACAATACCCAGCGGCGCGGCGATGGGCATGCCGGCCGTCGAATCCCTACGGGAATCGATACGCCCGGCAGGGTAAACACAATCAATAGTCACATCAGGCTTGACGCACCTGACACGCCGATGGAAAACCACCGTCGCCGCTTAAAAACGGAACGCCGACTGAAGTCGGATCAAGGTGATTATGAAAGATCAGCCGAGAAAGTCTGGGAAGAAGCGGAAGGGTGAAGGACAACCGGTTCCGTTGGCGGGTATTGAAGCAGAGATTTTTTGAAGTGATCTTGCAGCTGATGCCGAATTCGCCATCGTCTGCGAAAAGGCTAAAAAGAATCTGGCTTACGATCATGAACCATTCGTCCACATCAGGAAATGCTCATGTCCGAAATAGCTCCACAACCCAAACCAGCCTCGCGTCGCGCCATAAGTCGGCCGATATTTGAGCGCACGTTTAGCATCAACAGCGAACAAGCCATACGCGTCATCCGGAACAGCTATCAGCGGTTGATGGTGTCCCTATATGCGATCGACGTAATCCTGCGCATCATTGGTCGGGAGGACACCGTTGACGAAATCGAAAGCCTCGTCAGTCAGATGATTGCCGAATGCGCGGAGCAGCTGCAGCAGGAAAAAAGTCGGCTGGAAAAACTCAAGGCTGACAACGGCATCAATGAAACGCCGACCTACACTCACCCCAGGGAGTTTGTGGCGAAGATCGCCTCACCGCAGATTGCACAATTCGTCGAGTTGATTCGTTTGCTGGATCAGTTGATGATCGTGATGGACACCTTGTGGCTGTGCCAGGTCATCTCCAACAAACACTGCATTGCCGCGCGCCTGGAGTGGCAGCAGCGATTGCAGCGACTAGCCAATAAAATTGTGACGATGGAAAGACATGCGCACCAGGCCGCGTATGCTCAAGGGCATGGGGAGGAAGTACGCCTGGCCCGGCAGGAGTCAGGACTGTTGGATGAGCCAGCGAAGCTTTCCGAGGATGAGGATTCGGTGGTTGATGAGACCGACTCGGATAAGGCCGGTACGAGATGACCGCTAATCCGTAGGAATCTTTTCAGATTCGTGTTTACCTAATGTTTTGGCTTAATTCAAATGGTGATACGTATTACCCATTTTAGTTGACCTTAAAATATTGGCTCCATAATTAGTCCACTTTCATTTGGGGACACAATCTCGACATGCAAGCCTTGTCTGCCAACAATGATGGCAAGCATTGGGCGCCCATCAGCACGCTTGCCAGCTAGTAGCGCCCATTCTGTTCGATCCAGTCCTGATGGTGTCGGATGATCCTGTGGATGCGTGTGCCATTCCCCTAGGTATCGAATAATCCCAGCACTAGCGCGCCACCTAGCCTCAGCAATGGCTCTATGACCAAAA
The DNA here is from genome assembly GCF_024360925.2 of Methylomonas rapida. Taxonomy (NCBI): domain Bacteria; kingdom Pseudomonadati; phylum Pseudomonadota; class Gammaproteobacteria; order Methylococcales; family Methylococcaceae; genus Methylomonas; species Methylomonas rapida. The sequence continues at coordinate 1,214,449 of NZ_CP113517.1, forward strand.
GGCATACGTTCAAAAAAATAACGACATTGCTTATCTTTGAGCGTGGGCACGGTGACTTCGGTGATAATCATGTGAGCTCCATGTACGGTACCGAGCAAGAGTCCGCCTGCCTCATGATCTGAAGGCAAATTCTGAATATGGCTTTGAAAATCTTCCAAAACGGATTCATTCAACGACACAAGGACACGCCGATCCGGTGTTGCCCAATACCTCAAGAAGAGCATATCGGACAAGAATCCATTTTGGGAGGGTCGCAATCAGACGTACCCAATTTGAATTGAGTATCTATAAGCTTTGTTCTCAATGTTGGCGAAACAACACCGTTTATCCAGGCCAGCACCATCTCCGAGGCTAGGCTTGCAGCTTGAACAGACACCGATGCTGGAAAAGGGACATATAAGTCCTCGCAACCTTGGCCCGCCAATAGCAACGGAAGCTCTCCAGAGATAGAAGGCAGTAACCCTTTGCGATTAGCTTCAAACAGACAACGGTAGCAAGCTCCATCCGCCCGTGTATGAATCAAAGCCCTAACCGCAGTACCAGGTCCCTCAATCCAGACAGTGAGCATTGCTGCCTTCGCTAGATACTGTTTACACAGCCAGTGCCCGATGGATTCTTCCCCAGTTGCGTCTATTATCAAATCGAATTTCCCAAGTTGTGCCATTCTGACATCTACAGGCAGTTCTCTAATTGTCGCCCCAGGCGCACCACGGCGAAGTTCTCCAGCAAGACTCACTGCTTTATTCACAAAAAGACTGGGAAAACCTAATCGGTGTCGGCCGATATTCTGGGGTGATAGTGTTTCGAAATCGACAAGTGTAAGCTTTCCACCGGACGTGCCAGCACCAGCTTTGACAAGCATCTCTGCTAGAAAACCGCCGATAGTTCCACACCCTATCAACACAATATGTTTGCCAGCGAGTGTTTGCATTCCTGGAATATTCCTCTGAGCCATGTAATGGTCATCAATGTGCATCACGGACGCGGGAATCACATCAGAATTATGCATATTAGCTGGTTTAACAACATATTTCCCTTTCTTGGTTTTCTCGCGATTGAAAAGCACTACAAAACCGTAGGTAAGCAGCGGAGACTCAATGAGAATGAGCACGCCTTTCGCTTTGGTCCTAAGGCCTTGCTGCAAGCGCTCTTCAATCTTTTTACGGCACCTTTGATCTAGTTGTCGTTGCCATGCTAAAAGATCAGATATTTTCTTAGGCGGCCAATCAGCTTTCAAATTGGGGCGAGGTTTCGCGCAAGTTCGAACTCTGTACGTCAATAATTTTTTGTCAACGATATCCAAATTAAGTGATTTGAGTTTGGCAGCTGTCCGCAAAGTATCATCGGTAACGATGACAATTAATCGACCATCTGATTTGACGGTCAAGGTTTCCTGGCGACCAAGCTGCTGATCCTGAACATCTACCAAACATGGAATGCCGTCCCAATAGGCGTAGAACTCTTCTTCAAGGTCAGCAACCATATCGCCCTTGAGAATGGAATCAAAAACTTCTTCAGCACGCTGAATACAAGCAAGGGTCTGGCCTACTGGATCGAAAATATCAAGTACGATAGTACCCTTCGCAATGTAACATAGCTGCCCGTTGCTATTGATATGCGGAGTTATAGGGCCTAATGAAGCTGGCAGATCTAAAAGTTGAATACTCGGAATGTCAATGAACTGCGGGTCAACCTGAAGTTCGCAATCGTGGGCTGATTCTGAGCAACGTAACTGCCCCAAGAATCGAAGTTGCCCATCAAAGGTGCGGCCAACAAACTTGAAATCACGAGCTCGAAGAGCATCGACAACACCCTCAATCTTACCTGATGTGCTCACCCGGCCTTGGTCCTCCCGACAAGTTCGCTTGGGCCGGCTACTGCTGGTGCCGACAAAATAGTCGCTGTCACCGATGCAGTCTTGATACGATCCGGTCTATCGGGAAACCTTGGGCCAAGCTGATTAATCAGCCATCTGCATGCATGAGTCGCGCTCCCTGCATCGATAGCTCCACGTAGCGCTTTCTCAAATTCCTCGAAAGCCTGAGCTGCATCTTCCACCCCTTCTTTCCCCAGTCGATTTGTTAAAGACTCAGACTGTTCCACCGGGTTGTTAACACCACTACGTAGCTTTTCGGGTAGAGCCGCAACGACATCCAACAAAGCCAGATCATCACGCCTATCACGCTTTTCGAAAAGTGGTGCCGCTGCAGCCATAAGAAGAATAGATGCTGGCCCGCCGCTTGACCAACGCCAGTCGCGAAATGCTTTCAAGTAGCGAACTACCCTCCGTAACTGTTCTCCCTTGGCGTCCACCTCCGTAAGAAACCATTCCTTTATAGGGCGCGGGTCTGACTCCAGCCAGTTACGTTCTCGATGAGCAAGTAGCACGCTATTTTGAGGGAGTGCTGTCCATGCGTCACGCTCAGCCTTAAGCATCGCCTCGTCAAAAGTGAAATAACCGTAACTCTCAAGGGCGGCCACAGCTAAGCTTCTGAACTCATGATCAGGAATAGCGTATAGAGGGATGTCAATGTGCGCAGAAGCCGAAATTTCGATACGCACACAAGTAGGTTTATCCGTTATGAGGCTCCACTTCCTTTCTTTGACTAGAGGGGCCAACGCGGCCTCTGCTGCCGTAAAAAAGATTGTCGCTGCCACGCTCGGCCGAGTTGTTTGAGAAACAAACCCCAGCGGCAGGTAACAACCATCATCAATGTCGGCCTGTTGACACTCCTTGGCGGGCGCATTCAAAGTCTTATAGGCCCATGAGCCTTGCGTGAAAAATCGAGGCTCCGGAACATCCTCGGTGTAACCTTTCTCCTTAAGAACACGCGGGATACCAGTACGAAGACAGCGACGGACTTCAGTCTTGGCCTGAGCGATATAGGCACGAACATCATTGGGTAAATTCAGTTCATCATGAAAACAACATTCAGCATCATCACTGGTAAAGAATAGGGAACTCAGGTTTTGCATCAAGACTCCTTAATAACATTTTTGTTCGGGCCATGAAAGAAAGTTGGAGCGCTGGCCAAATGCGCTCGGAAGGGGGCAAACAGTTGGTCGCCTAGTGCGCGTTGAGCAGCGTGCATGCCACGATCTCTGAGGGTGTTGGTTGAACCGTTAGTGACTCGGTCCAATGTTTTTACGTCGCGGCTTTGGTCAGGTGTTGCTTTATCATCGATTTGATAGTAATGGCCTCCAAGTGATTGCCGGAGCATGTAATCTACCGAGGACTCTTGAGCAGAGATGACCAGATCGAATAATCCGCCACGCCACAAACCAAAGCCGCGATCAAGGTTCGCAGAACCCCGTATAGTGGCTCCGATGGTCATTGTGCCGATTGATAAGACGCGGACGCGTGCATTCTGATTAGGCGCAAGAAATGTGTTGACCTCGTGTAATCCGAAGAGGCCGGGGGCATTTCCAACCAAGCCTCCATCGGCGAACACACCTCTTTCGTGCCTAAATAGAGGGAAATAGACCGGTGCAGCAGCTGTAGCAAGAGCCACATCTACCAACTTCATTTCATAGTCAGTTTCAAAGGTTTCATGGTGTGGTGTCTTGAAGAACTGGCCTCGACCAGTGGAATAATTCACGGCTGGGATAAGAACTCGATGCTTTAAATCACCGATCGTCATGTCGCCAAATTGCTCTGTCAAAACGCTCTTAAGACCTGTTGAGTCATGTTTGGCTCTGAGCCAGAAACCGAGGATACGCCTAGCCCACGAGTGGCAACCGAAGATTCGGGTACCATTATTCTCGAACAGCGCTTTGAGCTCAATTGCAGGCACTTCAGCCGCAAGTCCTAATGCAAGGAGGCCGCCAGCGGAAGTGCCGCAGATAAGATCAAAGTGGTCAGCAATTGGTCGACCTAGCGCATTTTCCAACTGGCTAAGAACCGTGGCTGTGTAGAGTCCCCGGTAACCGCCGCCAGAAAGCGCTAGGACATGAAAAGTTGGAGTATCAGTCATATCTCGCCACCTTCTTCTTTTAATACCAAGCTTTCTTGGTTCATTACTGTCATGCGATACTCCTTACAAAGGATTAATTGATTAAACAGAACAGGGTAGCCAGTCAATTATTTTGATAAGCGACTCCATGAGCTGACATTGCTGAAAATTATCTTATATTTTATTATCAGTTGTGTGTTTAATATATATTTACGTTTAGTTGTTTATTTTTCTTCGAAAGAGAATTCGGCTTTATATGATGTTGGCATGCATAAATTTCAAGTGTTAAACATACTTTAATTTTTGAGCGGCTTTTCAAGACTCAAATGTGTCAACACGAAGTGTTTTCGTTGATCAGCTTGTTATGGGGCTTTACTAAAGTCTTCGCCGGGATGCTTCGTCGACGCCAACCATGCTGTCAATTGCCGGGGCAATGCTGGTCCTTCATGATCGTTAGTTCATTTATGAATGATTCCCATAGTTGAATACATTCTTTCGCCAATTCCAGTGCATCAAAGAACTCTGCGTTACTTGAAATTGTGTAAGTGCAGCGCATGACTTCTCCTCCACCGTTGCCTGTATACCAGATTGATGATACCCCGGTTCCTGAAATATATGGTTGGCAATTAGTACGCAAAGATCGAGTCAACTTATAATGTTTAGAACCGTTTGCCAAATCCGAACATATCTTTAATGCTTGGTATTGATTTATATATAAATCAACCTGTTGTTTCGTTATACCTGATTTGTTGAGATGAATAATCCAGTCTCTGATGTGGTAACAATGGATGAAAAATGATACTACATCATCATCATCGTAGGCCTCCTTGTCGTGACCTGATGAAGAAAATATACCAGCATAGAGGTTCTCGATCTTTATAAGATATCTTTTGGCTCTTTCAAATTGCTCCAGCATGGTAGCTTTAAAACACAAAAAGTAATTAAATTTTGTTTTATGGTTTTTCGGTAAACAGGCGATTACTTATAATCAACTGTTTTACTTTTCACTATTAAGTGGACAATCTATAACTCCGAATGGAACTCACCTTTGGGTTGTTTTTGCCTGTCATTTTCCGATCTAGTTGAAGCTTCTTTTATTAATTGCCAAATTGAGATTGTAATTTTACACGGACACAAAGTTGGTCTAAGAAGACTCATTCAGATTTCGAGACATAAGGAAAATCTGCATCTACTTCAAAAACGATGTTCCCTACAGAACGACTGATATGATTTCACGCCAAAAAAAATTGCGAAAGCAGCGATCATTAGCGGCAGCAGAAAATATATCCAGCCAAAGATGTGAACGGATTGCCCTAGATATGGCGAAGTTGATGCTCTTATATATTGGTCAACGGCCCAGTCCGCTGTCCAAAACGACACAAACATCAAAACAGCGCCGACAACCGCACCAATCTGCCAAAACATATCGGTTAAAAACGACAAAACATCAAATACGTCTTCCGACATAGATTTTCTTTTTCTGCGACCCATGGGGCCTCCAATTATTAAGTTATAAATGCGGCTTTATCGAATCATTTCAACTGTCAAAAACCGCTGGTTAGTTACTTCTCTTTCCTTACGCCCTTGAACGGCTTGCCGTCGGATTTAACATCCATGAATCGGCCAGTGTTCGTATCTCGTTTGACCCAATGTCCTGAAGGCGTTTGGGTTTGCGAGCGTTCACGGACGGCACCATTGCGATGACCATCGCCTGCGGGTGGATTTGTAGCCATATCACCTCCTATAGGTTATAAAAAATGATCTACATGGAAATGATACATCATCAAAAAGATGATGTCAATTATTCAAAAAGTTGATTTATCCGCTGAAGTCTTTAGAATGCACCTTCATGAATAGCGAAACACAACCAGCATCTGCCCTCGACGCGCTGAGCCACGCCCAGCGTGAACGACTCCTCTTTATAGAATTTCGTTTATATTTTCTCGGAGACATCGGGCGCCAAGACTTAATGCAACGGTTCGGCGTAGCGCCTGCTGTTGCCACACGGGATTTTGCGCTGTACCGCGAGCTGTTTCCGAGCAACATAGGGTTTGATAACAAGTCAAAAACCTATGTGATCGGGCCTGCGTTCTCGCCGGCATTCCAGCACTCCGCAGAACGCGTATTGACGGCGTTGTCACGCGGATTCGGCGATGGCATCGGGGGCAGTAGTGAGCCATTGCTGACGTGCGAATTACCAAAAATACTTAACCAGCCCTCCATCGCTATACTGGCACCGATTACTCGGGCAATACATCAACAAAAAATCGTCAGCATCGACTACACCTCGCATAGCAGTGGATTTTCGACGCGCGAAATCGCGCCGTTCGCTTTGGTCAATGATGGTTTACGTTGGCATGTCCGCGCCTATGATCGTAAAAGACCCGATTTTCTGGATTTCGTTATTACTCGGATACCCAGAAGCCAGCTTATCGAAGACGGACAGGTTTTGCCTCACGAACAGCCCAGTGCCGACATCCAATGGAACAGGATCGTGGAATTGGATCTGGTGCCACATCCCAATCAAGAACACCCAGAGATTATCGAAAACGATTATGGGATGACCGACGGTGTATTGCATTTAAAGATGCGAGCAGCCGTTGCCGGCTACGTATTACGGCAATGGATAGTCGATTGCTCGTCCGGGCACAGCCTACAAGGCAACGAATATCGGTTATGGTTAAGAAATCACCTAGCACTCTACGGTGTTTCCAGTGCCAAGTTTGCCCCTGGCTATGAATTTCCCGAGGTTTGAAAGCCCAAATGCAATCAAATAGGGACACGTTTTTTACGAATTGGACAAGTAAAACCAGCGCATGAATCACGCAGCACACAATAAACTCGTTTCCTTTATCTGGTCGATCGCCGACGATTGTTTGCGCGATGTTTACGTCCGTGGCAAATACCGCGATGTCATCCTGCCGATGGTGGTGTTGCGCCGCCTGGATGCGTTGTTAGAGCCTAGCAAAGACAAGGTGATGGAGGAACTCGCTTTTCAGAAAAACGATATGGGCCTGACCGAACTGGACGATAACGGCCTGAAAGAAGCCTCCGGCTATGTGTTTTACAACACCAGCAAATGGACGCTCACCCAATTATTAAAGACCGCCACCAACAATCAGCAAATCCTGCTGGCGAATGTCGAAGACTACTTGAACGGCTACAGTGCCAACGTCAAGGAAATCATCGACAAGTTCAATCTCAAAACCCAAGTGCGCCATATGGCCGGCAAGGATGTTTTGCTCGGCGTCCTGGAAAAGTTTACCTCGCCTTACATCAACCTCACACCGTATGAAAAGGAAGATCCGGACGGCAACCGGCTACCCGTCCTCAGTAATTTGGGCATGGGTTATGTCTTTGAAGAGCTGATCCGAAAATTCAACGAAGAAAATAACGAAGAGGCCGGCGAGCATTTCACGCCCCGCGAAGTGATCGAGTTGATGACGCATTTGATCTTCGATCCCGTTAAAGATCAACTGCCGCCGGTCATGACCATCTACGACCCGGCTTGCGGTTCCGGCGGCATGCTCACCGAGTCGCAAAACTTCATCAAGGACGAGGAGGGCGCGATTCGCGCGACGGGCGATGTCTATTTGTACGGCAAGGAAATCAACGACGAAACCTACGCCATCTGCAAATCCGACATGATGATCAAGGGCAACAACCCCGCCAACATTCGCGTCGGCTCCACGCTGTCCACGGATGAATTCGCCGGCACCCGCTTTGATTTCATGCTCTCCAATCCGCCTTATGGCAAAAGCTGGGCCAGCGAGCAGAAATACATCAAAGACGGCGGCGACGTGATCGATACCCGGTTTCGGGTGATACTCAACGACTACTGGGGCAACCCGGAAACGTTGGATGCCACACCGCGTTCCAGCGATGGCCAATTGCTGTTTTTGATGGAAATGGTCAGTAAAATGAAACCGCTGGACAGCAGCCCGCATGGTTCGCGCATCGCTTCCGTGCATAACGGTTCCAGCCTGTTCACCGGCGATGCCGGCAGCGGCGAAAGCAATATTCGCCGCCACATCATCGAAAACGACTTGTTGGAAGCCATTATTCAGTTGCCCAACAACCTGTTCTATAACACCGGCATCACCACTTATATTTGGCTGCTGTCCAATCACAAGGCACCCGAACGCAAAGGCAAGGTACAGTTGATCGATGCCAGCCAGCTTTACCGCAAGCTGCGCAAAAATCTCGGCAACAAAAACTGCGAATTCGCCCCCGAACATATCCGGGAAATCGTCGACACCTATCTGGCATTGGCAACCCAGGAACGCCAAACCGATGATCCTGGCATTGCCGCCCAGGTATTCGACAACAGCGATTTTGGCTACTACAAGGTCAATATCGAGCGGCCAGACCGCCGCAAGGCCCAATTCAGCCAGGAACGGATTGAAACCTTACGTTTTGACAAAGCGCTGAATCAGCCGATGCAGTGGATTTACCAGCAATGGGGCGATGCAGTCTATCAACCCGGCTGTTTGGAGCTACACGAAAAAGCCATTCTGGCCTGGTGCGAAGACAATGAACTGGGCCTCAATGCCAAAAATCGCAGCAAATTGCTCAGCCTGGATACCTGGCTGAAACAACAAAACCTGATGCAAACAGCGCAAACCTTGATGGCGGCGATCGGTACCGACGAATCTAGCGATTTTAACCAATTCAAGGTTTCCGTCGACGCCATACTCAAGGCGCAAGCCATCAAACTGACCGCCAGCGACAAAAACGCCATCCTCAATGCCGTCAGTTGGTACGACGAAGCCGCCGAAAAAGTCATCGCGCAAACCTTCAAACTCAACGGCGATATGCTCGAAAAAGTCTTGCAACGCCTGGATTGCAGCGAAGATGAGCTACCCGATTTTGGCGTTTACTCCACAGGTAAAAAAGGCGAATACCTCAGCTACGAAGCCAACGCCGATTTGCGCGACAGCGAATCGGTGCCATTGAACGACCAGATTCACCGCTACTTCCGAGTCGAAGTGAAACCGCATGTCGCAGAAGCTTGGATCAATCTGGATTCGGTCAAAATCGGTTACGAAATCAGCTTTAACAAATATTTCTACCGGCATAAACCGCTGCGCAGCATGAATGACGTGGCTAAAGACATCATTGCCCTGGAAAAGCAGGCCGAAGGCCTGATTGCCGATATTTTAGGCGTTGATGTAAATCTGCTATAGGCGACGATGATGCTGAACGATGGATACTTTGAACGATTGAATATTGGTTATCTGCAATTTGGGAGACAGCGTCTCTCGAATCAAGCGGGTCGCTTTACAATGAGCCAACCCGCATCGAAAATGCAAGCAACGGGCTAATCCACTAGAGGAAAACACTATGCAAATCGCCATCGACCTCCCCAATGATTTCGTCAACTTTCAATCCGTTGCCGACATCGAGAAAGACATGCGTTTGAGCTATTCATTATGGCTATTCAAAAACGCCAAGGTCACTATCACCAAGGCTGCGGAGCTGGCTCATCTGGATATTTACGACTTCATGGCAGCCTGTAAGCAAAACCAGGTGCCGGTCATCGACATCAGTCAGCAGGAATTACTGGATGAAGTTGCCGGGATGCAATCGGTATGATTTGGGTTGTCAATTTTAAGCAGAGTTTGAAAGGAGAAATACGCCATGAATAGCTTGCAATTAGCACATGAAATTGAAGTATTACCGCCCGAACTCCAGAAGCAGGTGTTTGACTTCGTAGCTTTCCTGAAGAAACAACAATTAAAGCAACAGGCGAACAAAAGAACCGTAGGCGAATATCGTGAAAAAATCCGAATTGCCGACGATTTTGACGAACCCTTGGGCGATGATTTTTGGCTGGGTCACTCATGAAGCTGCTGCTGGATACCCATGTATTCCTGTGGCTTAGAACCGCGCCGGGCAAGATTCCCGAACAGGTTTTAGCGTACTACCAGGACATGGATACCGACGTTTTTTTGAGTATGGCGAGCCTGTGGGAAATGCAAATCAAACATCAACTGGGCAAACTTGAGCTGGAATTACCGCTGAGCGAACTCGTTGAGTTGCAATGCCTGAACAACGGCCTGCAAATTCTCAATATAGAACCTGCCCATATCTACCAGTTGCAATCACTGCCATTTCATCACAACGATCCGTTTGATCGCATGATATTGGCGCAAGCCCAAGTCGAAAACTTGCAATTGGTCAGCGCCGACAGCGCTTTCGATCGCTACGGGATTGACGTGCTGTGGCAGGCGGTTGGCAAACAATGATTGAGCAACTGGCGGCAATGCCTGGTTACGAAGCTTATAAGGATTCCGGCGTGGAATGGTTGGGGGAGATTCCTGCGCATTGGAAATCTCAAAAACTAAAGTTTAATTCTGAATTACGAGTTAGTAATGTTGACAAACACAGCAAAAAACTCGAATTGCCGGTGAAGCTCGCAAACTATGTTGATGTTTATAAAAATAACTTCATCACCGATTCAATCGAGTTCATGGAGGTCACAGCTAATCAAGAAGAAATCGAGCGATTTAGTATCAAAATTGATGATGTGCTTATCACTAAGGACTCTGAAGATTGGTTAGATATTGGTGTGCCAGCGTTAGTTAAATATCAAGAGAAAAACTTACTGTGTGGCTATCATCTAGCGATAATTAGGAGTAAATATAATACTGAAGGGAAATTCGTATTTTGGGCGTTATTAGCGCATTACAATAGAATCCAGTTTAGTGTGAAGGCGAATGGTGTAACTCGATTTGGTATTTCACATGGAGCAATAAAAAATAATTGGTTGGCATTGCCACCTCTCCCGGAACAAACCGCCATCGCTGCCTTTCTGGATCGTAAAACAGCGCAAATCGAACAAGCCGTGGCGATCAAGGAACAACAAATCGCTCTGTTGAAAGAGCGCAAACAAATCCTGATTCAAAACGCCGTCACCCGTGGCCTTGACCCCAATGTACCAATGCGCGACTCTGGTGTGCAATGGATCGGCGAGATTCCAGCGCATTGGAATCTCAAAAAACTTAAATATATTGTAAGGTTTGTGAGCGGCGGCACTCCAAGCAAAGACAAAGCGGAATATTGGAACGGGATTATTCCATGGGTCTCTCCGAAAGATATGAAACGCCTAAATATTGATTCTTCAATAGATTATATTACAGATACAGCTGTCAAAAATACCAATATAAGGCTGCTAGACGTTGGAACCATTTTAATAGTTGTTAGAGGAATGATTCTGGCGAAAAAGGTTCCGGTAGCCTTGTCTAAATCGCTTTTAACAATCAATCAGGACATGAAAGGACTTATTCCATCTCCTGATTGCTTGCCTGAATATTTACTTTATCTATTAGATGGTATCAATGGAGTATTATCAACATTACTCGAAGAGTCTGGGCATGGTACAAAAACTTTACCTACAGAGAAACTAGGTCTGCTTCCATTAGGAATCCCTTCAAAAGACGATCAATCTTTAATTGTTACTTACATCGAAACCCAATCCGCCAAAATCGATCAGGCCATTTCTATCCAGCAACAGCAAATCGACAAACTCAAGGAATACAAAGCCACGCTGATTAATAGCGCCGTCACCGGCAAAATCCGCGTTCCTGAGGTTGCCGCATGAGCGCTTTAGCCACCTTGCTCGCACAAGCCGATGCTTTGCTGAGCCAATTGCAGCAATACCGCGATTGGGATAGCCGCAGCGTGGACAAGGCTACCGACATCGAATACACCTACGACAGCAACCGCATCGAAGGCAACACGCTGACCTTGCGCGAAACCGATCTGGTAATCAACAAAGGACTGACCATCGGCGGCAAGCCGCTGGTCGAGCATTTGGAGGCAATCAACCATTATGATGCAGTGGAGCTGATCCGCGAGATGGCCAGCCACGATGCCCAGTTTAATCGACACGACTTGTTGACCTTGCATGCCTTGGTCTTGCGCGGAATCGACAAACAGTATGCCGGGCGGCTTCGGGATATTCCGGTGATGATCAGCGGTAGCAGGCATACCCCGCCACAACCCTGGTTATTGGAAGAGCAGATGGTCGGGTATTTTGAGTTCTATGCGCAAAACCGGCAAAGCCTGCATCCGATTGTACTGGCCGCCGAGCTGCATGAACGGCTGGTGACCATTCACCCGTTTGTGGATGGCAATGGCCGCACCGCCCGCTTGGTGATGAATCTGATTTTGCTGCAACACGGCTACCCCATAGCCATTATTCACGGAGATACTGAATCCCGGCTGGCTTATTACGATGCCTTGGAGCAATGTAACTTGGGGCAGGATAAACAGCCTTTTCATGGTTTGATTACCGAGAAAGTCATCGAAGCTTTGCAGCGCCGATTAGCGCTAGTTCAACAAAAGGAGTAATCAGGGATGGTCAGCAAAACCACCGAGAAAGAACTGGAAATTGCCATCGAAAAACAGCTGACCGGCACCTGTCTGGAAGCCCAAAAGGGTGTTGCCGAAGTGGGCGATCTGCCGTTCAGCCCCAACCACGGCTACCAACTCGGCTTGCCACAGGATTTCAACGCCCGTTACGCCATCGACAGCAAACGCTTTTGGGCCTTTCTGGAGCACACCCAGCATGAAGAGCTGGAAAAGTTGCAAAAGCACGGCGGCGATTGGCGGCTTAAAGTGTTGGAACGCTTCGATAAGCTGATCAAAAAATACGGCCTGCTGCATTTGCTGAAAAAGGGTTTGAGTGTCGACGATGCCACCTTGCACCTGATGTATCCGGCGCCGTTGGTTAGCAGTTCCGAAAAGGTGAAGCAGAACTTCGCCGACAACATTTTCAGCAGTACCCGCCAGGTGCGTTATTCCCTGAGCAATACTCTGGAGGAAATCGACCTGGTGCTGTTTATCAATGGCTTGCCGTTTGCCACGCTGGAACTGAAAAATCCCTGGACCGGCCAAACTGCGCGCTACCACGGCCAAAAACAATATCGCGAAGACCGCGACATCAATCAGCCTTTGCTGCAATTCGGCCGCTGCCTGGTGCATATGGCAGTGGATACCGATGAAATCTACATGACCACCAAATTGGCCGGGCCGCACACCTTTTTTTTGCCGTTCAACAAAGGCCATAACCACGGCGCCGGCAATCCGCCCAATCCCAATGGCCACAAAAGCGCCTACTTATGGCAAGCCGTTTTTAGCAAGGAGAGCGTCGCCAATATCATTCAACATTTTGTTCGACTGGATGGCAGCAGTAAAGAACCGCTGGATAAGCGCAACTTGTTTTTCCCGCGTTATCATCAACTGGATGTGGTGCGCAAACTTGTGGCACATGCGAGTCAAAACGGTGTTGGGCAAACCTATCTGATCCAACACTCGGCGGGATCGGGTAAATCCAATTCCATCACCTGGGCAGCCTATCAATTGATTGAAGTGTATCCGTCGGGTCAGGAAAAACCGTTGTTCGATTCGGTCATCGTCGTTACCGACCGCCGCCTGCTGGATAAGCAGTTGCGCGACAACATCAAGGATTTTTCCGAAGTCAAAAATATCGTCGCCCCGGCGTTTAAATCTTCGGATTTGAAAAGCGCCTTGGAGCAAGGCAAGAAAATCATCATCACCACCATCCAGAAGTTCCCAAAGATCATCGACGGCATCGCCGATCTGAGCGACAAACGCTTTGCGGTGATTATCGACGAGGCGCATAGCTCGCAGAGCGGTTCCGCGCACGACAATATGAACCGGGCGATGGGCCAAAGCGAGCAAGCTGAGGAAGAGCTGGATGTGCAGGACAAAATTCTGCAAGCCATGCAATCGCGAAAAATGCGCGGTAACGCCTCGTATTTAGCCTTTACCGCGACGCCGAAAAACACCACGCTGGAAAAGTTCGGCGTTAAACAGCCGGATGGCAGCTTTGAACCGTTTCATTTGTATTCCATGAAACAGGCGATCGAGGAAGGCTTTATCCTGGATGTGTTGGCCAATTACACCACCTATAAAAGCTATTACGAGATCCAGAAATCCATCACTGATAATCCGCTGTTCGACAGTGCCAAGGCACAGAAAAAGCTGCGCGCCTATGTCGAGCGCCATCAGCAGACCATTGCCGTGAAAGCGGAAATCATGCTCGACCATTTCATCCCGCAGATGGTCAACAGCAAAAAACTCAAGGGCAAAGCCAAGGGCATGGTGATTACCCAAAATATCGAAGCGGCCATTCGTTATTACCGGGCCATTAGCCAGCTATTGAAGGACCGCGGCAATCCGTTCAAGGTCGCCATCGCCTTTTCCGGCACTAAAGAAGTTGACGGCATCGAGTACAGCGAAGCGCAAATCAATGGTTTTGCCGAAAATGAAACCCGCGATTATTTCGATCAAGACGAGTACCGCTTGTTGATCGTCGCTAACAAATACTTGACCGGATTCGATCAGCCCAAGCTCAGTGCGATGTATGTCGATAAAAAATTGCAAGGCGTACTGGCGGTGCAAGCCTTGTCGCGATTGAACCGAGCAGCACCCAAGTGGGGTAAGAAAACCGAAGATTTGTTCATCCTGGATTTCTTTAATTCGGTAGACGATATTAAAACGGCCTTCGATCCTTTCTATACAGCCACGCGCTTGTCGGAAGCCACGGATGTCAATGTATTGCATGAGTTAAAAGATGCGCTGGACGAGGTGGCGGTGTATGAGTGGTTTGAGGTTGAGCAGTTTGTCGAACTGTATTTTAGTAATGCCGATGCCCAGCAGCTAAGCCCTCTGATCGATACGGCGGCAGACCGATTCAATCAGGAATTGGCGCTTGATGAACTGGCTAAAGCCGACTTCAAGATCAAGGCCAAGCAGTTTGTCAAAATCTATGGGCAAATGGCGTCTATCATCCCGTATGAAATTGTTGTTTGGGAAAAACTGTTCTGGTTTCTGAAGTTTCTAATCCCCAAGTTGATCGTGAAAGACACCAATGCGGATCAGATTGATGAATTGCTGGAGTCGGTGGATTTGTCGTCTTATGGTCTGGAGCGGGTCAAACTCAACCACCATATTGGCCTGGATGCCAGCGAAACCGAGCTGGAGCCGCAAAACCCCAATCTCCGTGGTGCGCATGGCGGCAATCAAGAACATGATCCGTTGGATGAAATCATCCGCAGCTTTAATGAACGCTGGTTTCAAGGCTGGGGCGCAACACCCGAAGAGCAACGCATCAAGTTCATCAACATCGCCGACGGTATCAAGGCACATCCTGATTTCCAGGAAAAATATCAAAACAATCCCGATGTTCATACCCGGATCTTGGCGTTTGAAAAGATATTTGAAGACGTGATACTCAAGAATCGCCGCAATGAATTGGAACTCTATAAATTGCTTGCCAACGATCCCGCATTTAAAGCCGCTATGCAGCAGAGTTTGCGGCAAATGGTGGCGTGATGCGCCGATAGCTGTATTTATTTGAATGATCTAAATTTATTAACTTTTAAAACCATCAACTCTCAATTATGAACAAATCCGAACTCATCGACGCCATCGCCAGCCATGCCAACCTGACCAAAGCCGATGCCGGCCGCGCATTGGATGGTATTACCCATTCCATTCAAGCGGCATTAAAAGCAGGCGATTCCGTAGCGTTGGTGGGCTTTGGCAACTTCGAAGTGAAAGAACGTGCAGAGCGCATTGGTCGGAATCCACAAACTGGCGAAGCTATTACCATCGCAGCGGCTAAATTGCCATCGTTTAAAGCCGGCAAGGGCTTGAAAGACGCCGTTCAGTAAGCTTGAGTTTCCACTGAATTTTCTTGTTTTCGAATCCGGAAAATGAAGTCTCCATTCCTAAATGGACAAGTAGCTGTTGGCTAGTTCGTTGAAGAGATAATCAAAGAAGCTTGTACAGTCAAAAAGGTAAGGGATGGGAAGTTTTGCATTAACTCGGCTGATTTTGATCGACTCGTATAAGCCCGGTACGCTACAAGAAGTACGCTTGGACGGCCACACCAATCTCAACGGCGTCAATGGTGCCGGTAAAACCACCTTGCTGCGATTGATTCCATTGTTTTTCGGCGAGCGGCCTGGGCGATTGGTGCCGAAAAGTAAAGTCACCGACAGCTTTGCCAAGCATTATTTGCCCAACGAGTCGTCTTACATCATTTTCGAGTATCGCCGCGACCAGCAAATCTGCCTAGTGGTGATCTACGCCTCACTCAATGAAGAAGGTTTGTGCTATCGGTTTGTCGACAAGGGCTTCGATCGCGACGATTTTCTGGAAACCCGACTCGATGGTTCTTGCTACCCGATCTCCTGTCGTGATCTGAAACGCCACCTGGACAAACGCCATATCAATTGCAGCAATCAGCTGACGTCTTGCAGCGACTATCGCACGGTGATTCAGAACCTGCCGCATAGCAAGGGCCAGGAATTGCGCAATCTGATTGCCCGTTACAGCTTTTGTCAGGGCAGCGCCGGCCGACGATTGAAGGATATAGAAAAGATCGTCTCCGGCATGTTGCAACGTTCGACCGATTTCGCCGACTTGCGAGAAATGCTGGTCAATTGCATCGACGAGAACCGCGATTCAATTTCCTTGGATATATCCATGGACAAATTGGAGGATTGGTACAAGGAATATCGCGCTTACCAACACAGCGAAGCCGAGCGGGAACAGGCGGCTGAACTGAGCGAACTTGCCGCCGAACAGGAACAGTTTAAAACCCGATTTGGTGAACTGCACAAACGCTTACTGCTGCTGCGGGAGCGTTATCGCCAGCAACAACAAGGGCAGCAAGAACGGCTGGCGAATACCGAGCAGTCGCTCAGAACTGTGAAATCCGATTGGGAGACTCAGGAACAAGAGATGCAATCGGCGCTGGCCAGGCAAAGAGCTGAGCTAACCAGTCTGGATAAGCAAAAAACCCAACTGGAAAATGAAAAAGCCGAATGGGACGCCAAGGACATACAGCGAAGCATCCGTCTGGCCGAGCAACAGCCTGTCTTTGCCGACAATCTGGCAAGGGAACAACAGCACTACGAGAAGCTAACTTCCGAAGTTCAGGACATCAATGCCCAATTCTCGGCGATCAAAGCCGACACGGAGAAAGGCTATGCCGAGCAGCGTTACCAGTACGAAAGGCAAATCCAGGAGGTCAGGGCTGAGGCTAGTCAAGATGAAGCCAAACATCGGGCTGAACATAACCAGGTCAGGGAGCAACTGAGAGCCGCGAATAATGGCGAACAGGAAAAGCTACATGGATCGGCCGGTGAGGTTCAGGGAAAGCTGGGGGCGCTGAATGCACAAATTGCGCAAATCCAACCTGACCCGGAATTACTCCAAACCAGAGAAGCCAAGCTAGAGCTTCAGCAAAGCCTGCAGTTAAAACTAGAAGAGGCCAAAACCGAAGTCGCAGGCATCAACAAGCGCATCAAAGCCAATCAGGATGAAGTCGAGTCCGTTCTGGAACAAAAGCGTCATCATCAGACAGAGAAACAGTCGATCGATGAGGCGATCAGCCGTCTAAAGCGGCAATTGGATACCGAAGCCGATACCTTGCTACGCTTTTTGCGCGAACATCAACCAGGCTGGACCCAAGATATTGCCAAAGTGGTTAATCCGGAATTGTTGCTGCGCGACGACCTGGAGCCGGTGTTAGTGGAAAAGCCGACGGGATTTTACGGCGTGTCGCTGAATCTGGATGTACTATCGGCGGATTTGGCGGCCGACGAACAGCAAATCCGTGCGTTGTTGTCCGAGCATGAACACCGATTGCGCGAATTGGCTGGTTTGGACGAACAGGCCGACCAACAACTGACTGCTTTGAAAAAGACCGACAGCCAATTGCGCAAGCAATCTCAGCAAGCCGAAAGTGAACAGGGGCGGCTGCAAACCAGCTTGAAAGGTATCCAAAACGAACTAGCTTCTTTGAAACTGCAGATTGAAAACAGCAAACGTCAGCGCGGGCAGCAGTTGCAATCCGAAAAAATAGCGGTCGAGCAAACGCTGGCGGACACAAAACGGCAACTGGAAGGCTTAAAACGGCAACTACAAGACGATGAAAAACAGCTTGCTGTCGAACTCGAAACCGTTATTACCCGGATTAAACAGACAGCAGAACAACAAGTCGAACATGTCAGGCAGGATATTGCCTCGCTAAACAGCCAAGAGCAGCAGGCACTGCAACAATTGGAACAACAACGGATTAACAGCCTGAAGACTCGGCAAATCGATGTCGATGCCTTGCAGCAGCTTGAGGTCCGAATCGATACTTTGAAAAAGCAGTTGCAGACCGCCAAAACCGCCGCTGAAACGGTGAGCGAATATCGGCGCTGGGAGCAGCTACATTGGTCGGGCTATGCCCAATTGTGCAGCGCGGCCCGTGAACTGACTGCCGAACTACGCCAAACGGAGGCACAGTTTGCTGCCGCCAAGCAACGCTATCAACAATGCAGCAGCGAATTGAAAGCAGAGCAGGGGAGGCTGATTACCGCTTTGCAGAAACTGGACCAGGAGATGAAAACGCTGGAGCAATTACTGGACGATTGCACACCCTATGCTCGTTATGCACCCAATGTCGTCAGCTTTGACGAATCCCACACCCTGGCCTTGTTACAAAACGAATATCGCGCTTTGAGCGAAGCTTACAAAAATCAGCGGCGAATGTTGCTGGCAAAGCTGAGGCATTTGAAACAGACCTTGGCGCGTTATCCCAGCACCCGACCGGCACAGTATTATGCCAGCCAGGAAAATGAACTCGGTCTGGACATTGACGAAACCGCCTGGTTGTCGCCAATTTTGCATTGGTACGATACAGCCTATCAGGATTTACATAGTTGGCTGGTCAATCAGGCCAACCTGTTTGGCTCCATGATTCGAGATTATCAGCAAACTCTGGAAAAATTCGATCGCGGCATAGACTCCCTGTCCAGACGACTGACCAAGCATATCGATAGCAATATTCGTTTCGATAAAATCGAAAGCGTCCAGGGCCGCTTGACGTCAAAAGTGCAGTCCCTGGGCTACTGGCAGCAAATCGTCGCCTTTACCAAGCAATACGATGACTGGAACCGGAACAGTGATGGCTGTTTACCCGGCGAGTCATTCGCTGAAATGGTACGTTTGGTGGCGGAACAAATGTCCGGCAAGGGCAGAGTGGAAATGAAGCTGGTCAGTCTGCTGGAACTGGAAATCATTGTCAGCGAAAACGGCCGCAGCAAACGTGCGACCCATGCCGAGGAATTACAGCAAATCTCCAGTCACGGCTTGTCGTATTTGATCTTGTGCGTATTCTTTATCGCTCTGGTCAACATGATACGCAAGGATCAACCCTTGAACATCATCTGGCCGATGGATGAGCTAAAGGAACTGCATCAGGTCAATATCGAGGTGTTGCTGGAGTTACTGAGCAATAATGGCATCACCTTGCTGTCGGCTTTTCCTGATCCCGACCCGGACGTGCTACGGTTGTTCAAAAATCGTTATCAGGTGGTCGGCCAGCGCGAACTGGTTGAGATGGAAATCGATGACGCTTATCTCGCGGAATTGGCGCCGATGGTCAGGGAGCTGGCAAATGTTTGACGTGCTACTGAAACGCTTGCTGCAAGGCGAGTTCATTTGTGAAATCAGCGACGAAACCGGCTTTCGTTTTTTACAGCAGGCCGACAACGCACAACAGGTCGACGAATTCTTAAGCCGATTGCAATACCGCTTGAGTAAGACTCAGAACGGCCTGGCGTACTATACAGCCTATCGACAGATCGACGCCGGCGCCCGCCGCGATATTCAACGAATCTTTCAACAATTTCGGGTGGAGTTGCAACCGGTGGTGGAATGGCTGGATATGATGATGGCCTGCTTACATCGCGATACCGTCTTGTCGCCTGGTGATACACTGAGCTTCGGGGCGCTATTGCAGGTCATCGAGAGCAATCAGGCTTTGGCGGATCGTTTGCAAACCTTTGGCCGCTTTAAAGACTTTGTCTGCACCGACGATGCCGTTAAAAGTCGTCTGGAAAAACTGCTGAAAACATTGGATCAATGGGGCTATTTGCATCTGTCGAACCGCGACACCCTGATTTATCAAGTGACCGGCAAGCTGGATTATTTCTATCAGGCGCTGCAATTCATCAAAGAGCATGAGCAATTGCCTATCACGCAGGACGAAGACGACGTGGCCCAGGAGAGTTTGTTTTGAGTCAGGCCGAACAAAGCATGGAGCGGCTGTTCAGGGCGCTGGCCAATCATAGCGACTTGATCGCCAAGGCCTATTTCAATGGCACTGTCTATTCGGATAGCCAGAATCAACGCACCCTCAATCAGCTCAAACAACTGAAAGTACTGGTCAATTACGGCGACGATGGTTTCCGCGTCGCCGGCCGGTTGAGCCAGTTTCTCGATAGCGCCTTGAGTAGCGACCGTATTCGCCGGTTGGACACCGATCTGTCGAGCTGGATCGATACCCTGGAGCAGCAGATCGGTTTGTACCAGGACGCCTGGCGGGAGAACCGCTTGGACGATGTGGATCATTACCTGCTGGAAATCCAACGCTTGGTATTTGATTTGGCCGACAATCTGGAGGAAAACACCAGTTACCTGTTGATGCTGGTCAACAGCCGTTTTGCCAATGTCCGGACCCTGGCGGAAAAACAAAAACAGAACACCTTTTACCCGGGGAGTCGCTATTTTTGCGAAAGATTTTTCGGAAATCCCTTGACCGAAAAATCGGCAAAAATCACGCGACCGCTTATGCCTGCGGCGGCCCCGATTCGTCCGCGTCACCTCGTTCCGACCCAACAAGGGGTCGAAACATTGGCTCTCGCATGACTTGACGCCGTGTCGCGATGCCTTGCAGGTTTTCTCCGCTTCGCTGCGAAAACCCGCCCGGCGCTACGGCTATCGGGGACTAAAAATCTTCACTTCGCTAGCGCTCCGTTTCCAAGATTTTCAGCGATCGCCCGTCTGGAAAAGCTGGTGAACGCCATCAGTGCCTTGCAGCCTGAGTTCTTACTGGAATACGTCGAGGAACAACCGGAGTTGCATCAATTGCTGGAGAGGCAATTGCTTCGGCTATTGCCGAAGTACCAACAGCGACTGCAGGATATTCTCGATAAGCTGAAAATTTTCCTGTTCGAACTGCGGCAAATCGAAGTCCGAGCGCAACTGGTACAAGGCTTTGCGTTTTATCTGCGACAAAACCCCGATTACCAGCCGCTGGACTGGAGCGAGCACGATCAGATTCCGGATCATTGGAATCGCATTCAACCCTTGGCGCTGTCGGCGCATGCAGATCCCCTGGACCATGCCGTGGAGCAGGAACTGGTCGAGATTGCCCAGAAAATTCGCGTCGATAGCGATGCCTTGTTAGCCAAACAAAAGCAGCGGCGTTTGAATGCGGTGACGTTAAACCCAGCGGAAAAGCAGACCGTACACGTTCCGAAATACCGACGGCAACTGGCGGCTTATATGGCCAAAGTGCGTCAACAATCTGGCCGGCCATTATCGGCGCTGGCCTTTCAACAGGTGTTCGCCAACGATATTGAACCCACCATCTGGTTGGCGTGCGTGATGAACGAATGCATGAAACAGCAACATAAGTCCTTGCAAGTCGAATGGCGGGAGGTAGGCCAAGGGGCAGGCTTTACCGGCAATAAGAAGATTTGCGATATCGTGTTGTGCTGTCAGGATGGCGAAAGATGAACAAAACATGGTTGGCGGTCATTGGCCGCGCGATCGATAGTGAACAGGAGCTGTTTCCGCTCAATCAAACCTGGCAGGCCATTCACCAGGAATACAACATCGGCCTGACTCAAGCCAAAAAACTACTACTGACCCACCAGGACAAACAGGAATTACGGGAGCTGGTCAATAAAATCTCCGGCATCGATCTGCAGCAGGTCGCTCCTAGCGAGTTTATCGGGATGCAGCGCGAACAGGTTTTAACCGTGGCCGTCGATGAAAAGTTGGCCGGTCAGTCGGTGAAGAAAAATCGCCTGGCTATTAAATCCTTGCCGGGCAGGGCGCTCAAGTTAAACGGTGAACACTATCGATTGCCGGAGAACAGTCATTGCGATATGGCCTTAGAACGTATCGGCAGTGTCGAACATCAGAGCATTTGGATTATTGAGAATTACCGCTGTTTCGATCAGTTGGGCGCCATCAAGCTGGATGAGTCGGCGGCGTTGATCGAACCATTGGTAATTTTTCGTGGCGATCATGTGTATCAGGGCGGAACAGTATTGAGTCTGATCGAGAAACTTCAGTTGCCGGTCTGGGTGATGGGTGACCTGGACCCGAAAGGCCTGAGCATTGCCCAGTCGTATCCCAACTTTGCCGGCTTGATTGCGCCGGACATGGCAGTGTTGGAGAACTATTTCAACGACTCAGGCAAAGCCAATCATAAACTCTACGAAAAACAGCTCGCCGGCTGCCGAAGGGCGTTATCCGATACCCGCTATTCCATTATTCAAGCCTGTTGGCAGCTGATGAAACAGCATCAGGCCGGTATCGTTCAGGAACATTGGCTGGTCGGTAACACTACGCTGAAAATGCACCCAGCCTAATCCAGATCAATGAAGACCTGATGATTCCAGAGCTAATACCCAATCTATATCAAGATCGCTTTCTAAGGTTAACCGAAAACGGCGAGTTGACGACTGATGTGATCATCAAGTTGACGCACCGGTACCTGGACGGAAAACCAGCCAAAGTCGGAAAGCGAAGCTTGAGCGCAGCTGATCGAGATCTCGATTTTTGGAATGCCATTTTTTGGGAAGACGTTTCCAACGAGGTTTTCGAGACTGAAGCCTTCGCTCTGGCTTTGGCTCGATATCTTCAGCAAAACAAGGTGACCCGGCCGGGTTGGCTCCAGCACCTGGTTGTCAGGGCGCCAGGTGCACTCCGGCGTGCCATTCGATATTCCCAGGTGTTCTTGTCACCAACTGAATTGCGTTGGAAGGAAATCATCGGGCTTGATCTGGGCAGTGCCGAAGGTCTGTCTGATTTTATTAAAGCTTGTGGAATTCTTCAGGGCGAAAACCGCAAGTTAAAGAACGCGATAAAGTCGATAGAAGCCGAGCTGAAACTGATAACACCCATGGAAACGCTGGTCTATGCAAGCTTATTTGCATTTAGACATGTCGTATACAGCCTGGGTCAGCAAGAGTTGAGGCCCCACCTACTTGATAAGGATCGTGCAGATGCCAGTCGTGTCGACTTTCAGGAAACAACTGATGCCATCAATCAGATTCTGATTTCAAAACTAAAAACCAGCGTTCACAGCGATTTTTTTATATCGGAGCGTATCATCGGTCAATCGCTTCGCAAGCACATGTCACCGTTGCTGTTTCCGTCCCCCTCTACAGCAAGGGCTGCCGAGAAGTGTCTGTCTTATATGGATACGTTTGAACGTCTCGTTGCCGCCTATCTGCAGTTCAATGAGTTCGTCGGTAGGACCATCAATTGCTTTTGTTTTGACGAGGATTACGATATTCGCTTTGAAGGGGAAAGGCTGATTGTATTTCCAAGGGTAATTCCGGAAGAAAGCGAATGGGATCGAAACGGTAAGAAACTTGATCGATTGCATCAATATTGGCATTTCAGGGCTATCGATGAATTTATCAAATTAGGCCTTGCGTTTGAGCGCTTTGGGCGTCCTGAAAACGAGGAAAGCAATCGATTTGCCTGGATATCCGCCATTCGTACCAAGCTTGAACTGACGGAAATTTACGGCCTTGAAGATGAAATCATGACCGAAAGCGGCTACAAAATCGATTTATTGCGGACACTGCTGACGATTGAACTGATGCACGCCTTTTACAAGCATGGGTATATTTTGCCTTATTGCAGAGAATACGAGCAGGCAGGGAATTGGTTGGCGGCGTTGAGTGTGTTTTCGTTCGCTGGACTTATTGAAGGTGAAATACGGCTTCCGATCACCTTTGCTGAGCGTAAGGCCAAGATTGCCAGAATTTGCAACTGGACTCGCAGCGAGGAATGGCCAAACGGCAATAAACAAATGACGGAAGCTATCCTGAATTTCTGGTCAAACGACTTGAAAGACTCGTCAAGACGACTGCGTGAGCGTGAGCATGCTTTGCAACCGGAGTTGCACGAGCAGCCGATATTCAAAATTGGAAATTATCTTTTCGAATTGCCGTGGGTATTTGCATTTCAAAACAACGTCACGGCCGCCGTGAACAACTTGCGGCGAGTGGGTCGAAATCGAGGTGAGCTGAATAGTGAAACCAATCGTATCGAGAAGCGACTTGCCGAAACCTTTGAGCAATTTGGTTTTAAGGTGGTTGGTAACTTCCATCCGCCTCGCGATGCTGACGATGAGGTTGGCGAAATTGATTTGATCTGTTTTCGCGATGATCATCTTTTTATCTTTGAAATTAAATCGGGATACATGCGCAAGACCCAACGCGATGCCTGGCAACATAGGACCAGCACGTTAAGGAAAGCTGCGCGTCAACTGAAACGAAAAAGTACTTTGGTAACCGAAAGATTTACAACCGATCCGACTCTAGCCGCATTACTCGGTGATCGAGATGTCAGTCATATTCAGACGCATTGCTGGATTATCGACACATCCATCGAGCATGACCATGAGTATTTCGAAGGGTTTCTGAAAGTCTCGCTTCAGGAAATTATCATTGTGCTTAGAAATGAACGCCATTTATTAAGAGATTTTCACCAAGCAATCGATATTAAAAAAGCTAAGCACGGTTTTAGTTCTAGCATCAAAGATGACTTTGCAAATATTTGTGGAGATGCAATGTCAGCAGTATTTGAGCAGATTGACGATGATAATCTCTATCCAAATGGTTTTAACGCTGGTCAATTTGCAAGCATTATTGAAACAGCGGCTATTTGGAATGTTCTCGATGCTTGAAAATACCCAAAAACCTCAGATTTAAAGCCCATTTACTGCGGCCCCATACCCCAGCCTTCCAATTCCGACTGCCGTTTGACCGTAGGGACATCCAGATCGGTCATCCGGCCTTGGGTTCGGATTAAAGTGTCCTGTCGACCGCTGGAGGCTGCACCGTATTTCTGCGGATTGAGTCGGCTGCCTGTGCCGGTGAGTTGATCCAGATTGAGCATGGATGCCGCATTGGCAGCGGTCGGCAAATGCCCGGTCTGCGCCAGAATTGCCAACCATTCGTCGAGATTGACTTGTGTCCAGTCCACGCGGTCCAGATCCGCGACTTTTATGCCGGTACAGCTTGGACTTTCCGGTGTACCGAAATCCATGCCCAACTGCGGTTTGATTTGTTCATTGAGGATGCGCGCTAGCGGCGAGTTGTAGCAACAGTAACTTTCCTTGCGCACCCAACACGCGCCAGCCACCTTGCTCTCGCAATAGGTGCCGAGGTCCGTGCAGACCTTCAGTTGTTTCTTCGCTGCGAGTTCGTACTCCGGTTCTTCGCAGGAATAGACGATCTGGATAATCATGATGATGATCATCACCACCGTGTAAGCCGTCATCAAGGTACTGAGCAACTCGCCGGCAACCGCGGCACCGCCACCCAACTCGACGCCACCCGATTCCGCCGCCGGTGTCAGATTGCCCGCCGAATCGAAGGCTGCCTGGCCGCCGGCACTGAATAGTGCGTTACCGGCGGCTTCGCCAAAGGTTTGGCCGATCCATTCCGCTACCGACTTCATTAATTCGCCTTTCAGCGAGTCGAGTAAACCTTGCGAGGCAATATCGCTGGTACTGAGCATGTCGGTACCAACCAAGTCATTCACCGTCGAGGCAAAATCCGCCTGAAAACTGTTCCAGGCATCGCCCGCCAGAGTAAACGGTGTGCGCATGGTTTCCCAGGCGCCTCGAATGGCCGAAGTGCTATCCATGGCCATGACGGCACTGTCCATTTGACTGGTAGCGATCAGCAAATCAATGTAGCGGCCTAGCCCCATCGCACCCGAAGGTGTTTCGCAGCAATCGACCAGACTGAGCGCGCCGCCGACCATTTTGCAACTGGCGGGTTTTCCCTGAAATACCTGACAGGTAGTCGGATCCTTTTGCTGCAGAGCGGCGTTGGCATAGTCACAATGCAAATCCATCGCCATTTGTTGGGCGCTATTGAGTAAGGCTACAGCCTTGCTGAAATCCTGGCTCTGGGTGCGGTTCACGCTGATGCAATCTTCCCCCATGCAGCGTATCGGCCCGGCACATTGCTGTTGGGTGTTGCTTTGAATGCCGGGAATGCCCACCGTTTGCCCGCAGTCATAAGTATCGACGCTGTCCCAGCAGGTGCCGGAGGCCAACACACTGGTGCATTGGCTTTTGATGAATGAGCAGCCTTGCGTTTCCAACGACGCACAGGTCTTGTTGGGTATCCCGTTCGCCGGCGGCTCCAAGCAATGAGTGCCGGCGGTATCGGTCCAACATTGCCCATACTGATTCAAATCGCAATGCCCTGAGGCTTGAATATTTATGCAACTATTGCGAATCCCGGTCGAACTGGCCACCGGGGCTTGGGCCAAATCCGTGCCGCAGACCATGACTTGCGAAGTCTGATCGACGTAACAGCCTGAAGCATTGGCGGGGTCATTCGTACAACTCAATTGGCTGCCGGCCTGACAAATGCCATCGGTAATGGCATTCGCCAGATTCTGGCAATTGGGTCCGCTCCAACTCCATTCGTCTTGCGTGATCAGTTTCGACAAATCATAGCGTAGCCGAATCCTGGAATAACCTTCACCATTACCACCAACCATGGTTTCCTGTTTGAAGACCTTATGGCCGATGCTGTTGAAGGCATAGGTGACGTCGCGATTGGGATGGTCGACCCAGCTATTGCTGAGCTCACATGAGCCACCCCAGCCGGTGGAACCGGTATAGATCAGATTCCCGCCGTAATAGACGCGGGCATGATCATCGAATTCGACGTCTTCCAGCGTGGCGCTGATGATGGCTTCCGGATGCAGGACGTTGTATGTGACTTCCCAGTTGAATATGCCGCAACCGGCTGACCAATAGTTATCGCCAACGCGGCCCACATACAAATCCATGCAGCCAGATCCACAGCTGGACATGCCTCCGTTTCCGGAGACAAAACTGAGCAATGTTTCGACGTTAACTTGATGGGTGGCGGTACAACTTTGTGGTACCGTCGGTTGGCGCAGACACAATTGATAATCCGGCACTTGCACCGAATGGCTGGTCTCGGTTTGCGTAGTCACGGTGGTACAGTCCGAAAACGACTGCGACCAGGGCGTGAAATTGGCAAACACCTGATCACCGGCAGTCCAGACTGCATCGTTGTGTAAATCCGGATGCGACTGGTGGGCGTTGTCAATCAGGGTGCGATAGGCTTCGCCGGTGAAGCTGGTTTCGCCGTTCAAGGCAGTCTGCGCGTTTAACCCCGCCGCCAGTGTGCCGGGGTTGTTGCCATAGAGATCGGCAAAGTCCTGGGCCGTGGTCGTAGCGCTGTTAGTATCCGGAAACAAGGTGCCAATCGATATGGCACTTTCCTGAGCAGTTCCCGGATTCAAGGTTAGCATGCCGTTGTCGGTATCGAGCGGAAACGCAAAACCGCCCAGAACTTGCTGACCCAGTTGTTGGCCATCTCGCCCGGCCGCCTGAATCGCATCGGCCCAGGAAACGCCAAACGGTGTCCAGGCCAGGGCCACACACAAAATCGCAGACAATGTCTGCGTAAACCTACGTTGCGGTTCGAATAACTCCACGCCCATCACAGCCCCACACAGCAGTCCTGCCAACGCCACAGCAGGTAGAGATGATCTTCACCCGGCCCAGGATAAGTGCGACCTGCACCCCATTTGAACGTGGTTTCGCCAATGGCGTGATTGGACTCGGTTTCGGCGACTGGATAAAACATCGATAGCCGGTATTGCGACTTGGGGATGAAGGGATAGATATAGCCGCCGCATAAAGCATCGTTGCCCGAGGTTTTCCAGGCCAGCCCACGGCGATGCAAGGAGGCAGTGGCGCGTGTGGCCAACAAACTGGTAATCCTGGGATCGGTCCCGTAACTGGTCGGCGAAATCCCGGATAAGGGGTACATGTGACCCCAGGCGCCGGCACACCAGAACAAAGCGTCCAACGGATTGCCGGTGGCGGCCGCTGCGGCATCGGCGACACAGGCGGAAATGGCCACCGGATTGGCGAACAACGCCGTTTCCGGACTGGTAAAAAACGCCAATAAATCGTTGTTCCAGGTCGGGTCCAGTTCCGAGACATACAGCAAATCAAAGTCCCGGTAGCCGTCGCTGTTGCAGCGGCCATCCCAGAACAAATCCAGCAGGATGGTCAACGGAAAGGCGAAATAGTGGTAATTGAAAAACGACATTTCACTGGCATCGAAGTCGGCCTTGCCGGTGGTGGCGATCAAGCGTACATTCGAGGCACTGAACTTATGGCCACCCAGCGCCGGCGAACACCAGGGATTACGGACGATCTCGATCAGCCGAGCTGGATTCCACAGGCCCATGGTCATGCCCAGCTCGGGAATACCCATCGGATCGGTACAGAAGCAGAATTTTTCGTCGGTGGCGATACTCGGTACGTTGCCACCGCCCAGCGACGCCCCGGCCGCCCGAATCGGAAACAAACAGCTCCAGCAAATATCGGTGACCAACTTGCCGGACCACAGTTCGGCGTCCGAGCACAACGGATCGACGCTATTGGTCGTGGTGTCGGCATAAAGCGGGGTTGCCAGTGTTATCAGACCTCCCAAAACCCAAGGGAAAACGAATCGTTTCATGACCGCTCTCCCGATGAAACAGGCAGTTTTCGTTCATGAACAATCAGACGGTTGCCGGATTGTTCGATGAAAGACGGAACATGCTGTAACTGAAATCGACTGCGCACATCCGGTGTCAATAAATACACGGGTGCCTGTAGCGCAGTTTCCAAACGCTGCAAGCTGTCCCACCCGGACTGGCGCGGCATAGACGTGGCCAAATACATCACGTGGGCCTTTTTGTCCTGGCAAGATTGATGCTGAATCAGCTCGACTTGAGCTTGCACCGTGGCATCGAATACCATCAGGCATAAGCCAAACGGCATTTTGTCCAGCGGATTGACAGTCTGTCCGGCTCGAATGATCAGTTGACCGTTGGGCGTCGCCACATCGCGCGGTGCGGTAATGGTCAGATCCACGCTCCGATCACGATCCTCCTGAGCAGTAGGTAAGTCTTCAAATTTTTGCTGTTCCCAGAACCGAGCGATGGCTTGTTGTTGCTTTTGTTTCCAGTCGATGGCCGCCATCCGGCGTTTGATCTCTTCGAGCAAGTCGATTTCGGCAATCTCGGCAACATCGCCCATCGTTCCCAAATCACCTTGTTTGCCGGTTTTGATCTGCTCGTCCAACCAAGACAGACTGCTGACACCTCGAACGTGTAAACGGGTTTTACCGTCCTGTTCGACAACGATGTCAGGTACGGATGACACCGACCAGCGCTGAAAACGGGTGGGATCGATGACGATGTTTGGCAGTGGATCGATGCCCTTCAGCAAGCGTTTGAGGTCCGCCATCAAAGCCGGAAGTTTTTGGCCGGGTTTGGGGCCGCGAAACACCAGTAGCACATCGTCCCGGCCGGCCGCTTCTTCGAAGAGTTCTTTCAGCGCCGTATCGCCGAGCGAAAACGAGACAAACAGCAGTGTGAGTGGCTTGTTCGAAGGATTTGTCGGGTGGACGTTTTCCGATCCCGTCGATAGCGCCTCTGCTTGGATCGTCTGCGAAGCTTTCAAGACTTGTTGCGCCTGGCGTTTCATGTCTCGTTGATCAGCCTGACCGTTCAACCACTCAGGTCGAGGCTGGCCTTCCAAGGCTTGCAAGATGGCCTGAGAACGATCTAGCCAGGCTTCTTCAGCCTGAACCGTATGTACGCTGAACCAACAGAGCAAACAGACCGCCGATTGACGCCAAGGACGATGTGACCGATCAAAACAATGCATAAGCCCGTCCAATCACTTGATGGTCGTAGACATAGCCCCAGTAACGCGAATCGAAGCTTTTGTCGGTTTGCCCGGTCACCCAATAGGCGGCGGGCGGAATAGTTTCTTGGCGATTGAATTGTGCCGCCGGTTTTTTAAGTTTTTCGGTCAACGGCAAACCATTGATGACTGGTTCGCCGTTTATCGTGGTGTGCTGCGGATCAACATGGATGGTATCGCCGGTGACGCCGGCAGCGATTTTGACAATGATCTGGCCGTCTTTGAAAAACGGTGCCATGCGCTCTGCGCGAAACGCAATTAAATCGCCGCGCCAGATGTCTTTATTTTGGGTATCGATCAGGTATATCCATTTATCCGGCAGGCAGCGATCGACCTGGTCATCGCCGCCGATCAGAAAGCGTTGGCCGAGGTAACGTTCCACGGCTAACACCAGCAACAAAATCGGTATCGCCTTCAGCAAGAAGAGGCCTAAGCGAGGACGAGTGACACCGGGCGACGATGGCGAATGGAACCGGGGTTTATTCATAGGCTTAGCGTCCGGTTTGTCGAACATAGACATCCTCCGGTGCGGCCACCACCGCTGTTGAATCGATCACCAGATAGCCTGCGTTACTGAGCTTTTTGGCTTGACCATGCCAGTCATCGACGATCTTGGCCATCTGCTCCTGGCTGGCATTGGGCGGTATCGATTGAATCAATTTGGCTCTGTCGAATACGAATACCGGCGTCACCAAATTCAAGCGTTCTAAGGGCTGTTGTAATTGCTGTTGCGCAGCCAGCCAACCGCCCATGCCGCCCAAACAAGCCGCGATTAAAACGGTGCTGAGCCATTGCGATTTAAGATCCATAACCAGTCTCCCTCGGTTTGCTTCTACGGCTGTCGATGAGTTGTTGAATGGCATCGCCTAAACTCAGGCCTTGCCGGCGCAGCTGCTTGAGTGCCTGAACATCTTCCGGTTTGGTCGAGAAAAGAATGCGTTTGAACGGGTCGACTATCAATCGGCCGATGCCGGAGCCCATTTCAGTGATGAAGAAGATTTCCGAATAGGCGCCGGGTAAGGTGTGCACGGTTTTTAGCAATTCGTAGCCGCCGTCCGACAACGGCAAGCGCCGATCCTGCTTCATGCCTTCGATGACTTCGGCTTTTTGGCCCAATAAATACATATTGGCCGAGTTCTCGACGATGGCTCGCCCTGCGGCATTGCGGTACAAGTCGTTCACCGATTGGGTGATGGTGACTGCAGCACCGCCGTATTTCCGAAACCGCCGGTAGCCGTGTTCCATGAACTTGGCCACATCGCCTTCAGTCAGCAAATCCCAGGCTTCGTCGATGATGACGATCTTCGGGCGGTTGCGTTCGCCCAGATACATTTCCTGCTGGATTTGGTAGATCAGTTGCAGCAACACGACTTGTTGCAGATGCTTGCGGCCCTTCAGCTCTTCGAGTTCCAGCACGGTAAAGTCGTTGGCGAATTTGGCGTTGTTACGGCCATTGAAATAGCGGCCGTATTCGCCCTTAGTGGTAAACGGAAACAGCTGCTCACCGACATCCTTCAAGCGCTGATCAGCTTCTGCACAGAGTTGCTTGGCAATGTCGTCCACGGACATGGCCTGAGCTTTATCGGTCCAAAGTTGCTTCAATATCCGCTTGAGACCTGCGGTTTGAAAATCGGTCAATTTCTCGGTCGGTGCCGCCATCTGGCTGACCAAACCCGCTAGCATGTCGGCTTCCTCCTCGAAGTTCTGCACGATCTCGAACGGATTCATGCAAATGCTGGAACCGTGAGTGAATTTAACGAAATCGCCTTCCAGTACTTCGCAGAGGTTTTCGTAGGAGCGGCCGACATCGATCGCCCAGATTTGCGCGCCTTCGGTCAAATAACTGACGATGATCTCGTTGGTCAGAAAGGATTTACCTTTACCGGATTCGGCGGCGATACACAGATTGTAATTGCCGGTGGTATCGAACAACGACACCGCCATGTGCTCGCCGTTGCGCGAGACGAAATTCAAGGTCGGCGTACCGGTGCCGGCCCAATCGCCAAACAGCGGCAATAACGGAATAGCATGGCGGGTGGCCAGGGTGCGATAGCGTTTAAGATCTGCAATGGCAGAGCGCTCGGGGCCGAACGGCAAACAGTTCAGGAAAAACGGCAGGCAGAAATACTTGTCTTCCAACAGCTGAAAACCCAGCTCCCGAAAATAGACGCGGGCATTAGACACCGCCGCGGCTTCTTCGGCTTCGTCGCAGAACAGCAGCACCCCGAAATAGGCTCGGATTGGCCGGTCACCGTCGCGGTAGGCATCGAACAACACGTCGAAATGGTGTTTCCGTTGTACCAGCACCGGCAGAAAACGGGCAATTGGGGTATTGACCTGGTTGGTGATGAATTGCCGTACGCCTTCTTGTTTTGACCGGGTCGATTCGGCATCGGGATAATGCAGGGTCAGACTGAGCAAGGCATTCTGGCGAATCCCACGCGTGCCGGAGAGAATGTCGCCCAAGTAGCTTTTGGCGCTGCCGAAGTAAAAATGGTCGGGGGTGCGTTTGGCGGACAGGGTCTTTACCCGTTTTGATCCAAGCCAAATGCCTTTCTCGTCGGTTCGAATTGCGTTATCGTAATCCAGCAACTGGTCGCGGATCAGTTGGGTGGGATCGCACTCGGGCACCACCCGATCTTTCCAGCCGGCATCGGGCTGCCAGTTGAGCAGCGTGTTCAGGATGCGGACATACTGATCGGCGCCTAAAATTTCCGGATACAAGCCAATGGTCGCCAGCGATTGCTGGGTGGCCAATTGCAATTCGCTGGCACGGCGGATGTCGGTTTCACTCGGCCTCGGATAGGCCATCGGCAATTTGACCGTGACCAGAATGTGGCTGCGCCGGAGGCGTGCCCCCGAAATCGCTTCCGGTGCCTTGATCGTACCGCGCCGCAGAAAATCGATACTGGCCTGGGTCATGGTCTTATAGGTCGGCTTTTGTTGTTTCAAACGCCGGGTCTGCATGATGGCTAGCGCTTCCTCGATGTCCGGCGAAGTCCACAGTGATACTTGCAATAGTGTTTCGGGAGGCCAGTCCTGATTCAGTAGTACATTGACCCGCGCCGACACGCTGGCATCGGCGCCGGTCATCGGCCGACACAGAAACCCAAAACCGATACTGCTATCGGCCATCAGAAACAGATGATGGTCGTATTCATAAGCCAGTACCGTGAATAACTGATCGGCACGGGGACGTTGCGACGAGGTCATAGTGCTTTATCCTCTTCATAAAGTTGCTGCAAGGCTTCGGCTGGACATTCCGGACGTATACGAATGGTGAAGGGATGCCGGCAAACGCGAACCGCACGCTTTTTGCGAGATAACTGCCGGGCCCTGGCCGGATGGCAGGGGTTGATCGGCTTGCCATTGGCTGCTTGGACCTTGACGCTGCGTGTGGCCTTTGTCGGGCGGCAAGGGCGGCGGTTGCCCGCCGCAGTCTCGGTATCAATCATTGAACCGGTCATCGTGGTCAGGCCTAAATCGTGGCGGTGACGATGTTGGTGATAATGGTCGGCGCCGCAAACAGGCCGACGCCGCTGGCAATCCCCAGCACGAAGCCCATGATGCTGCCGCGCACGACACCGGCAACCAGGCCGACGATGACGAACACGATGGCGATGATGCGGCCGAGCAAACCTTCCACCCAGCCGGTCAGCAAGGTCCAGACGTTGTTAAACTCGGTACCTCCGGCACCGGCCATGGCGTCGGATGCCATCAGCATAAAAAATAACGATGCCAGGGTTACCAAGACCCCGGTTCGATAGGATGTATTCATCAGAATGTCCTCATTAGGTTAAATGACGGTTGCCCGTCGAATCTCGGACGTTCAGTCCGGCAGGTTTGAAGCGGTTGCCCGCTCACTCTCGCAGGGGGTGTGACCTGCGGTGAAAATGGTTACGGTTCAGGGCAATTTATTGCCCAATCGATTGACTGGATTCTCGTCGTCACCGGTATCGACACTGGATCGTTTCTCCGTTGGACGTTGCTCAATTTGCAAAGGAATCAACGATGAACTCGCCGTTGGTGCGGCATTGCCAACCATCCAGCGCCGGGGTTCCAGTTCGGTGTAGACGTAGTTGGACACCATCAAATCGCCCTCAGCATCTTCCCAAGGCGCGATCCAGATGCGCATCACCTGGGATGGCGTCCGAATCGGCGTGGGATCCTCTATTTTGGGCACGGGTTGTTGTAACGGAGGTGCGAGTGCCGGTTTTGACATTGGCTCTGATTCCTGGCTATTTTCCGGAGGGGCTTCCGGCAACGCCGTATTGGTCACCTGGTAGGCCTGCGTCGTCGACAGACAGCTGGGTTCGTCCGGCATGCCTTTACAGCCGTAGTCGGTGGCGCAGCCGGTGGTGATGGCGATCAGCAGTACACTGAGGCTATAAATAGAAAACTGATGAAAGCGTTTCATGGCTTTTTCTCCGTGGCGTTTGTGTTTTGTGCGTTTGTATCGGGCGTTGTTGCCAGACTGGGCGACGGTTTCGGTTTATCGGCCAACCAATCGGCTAACACCTCGGGTGCGCCACTGTGAGTGCGGCCGTCAGGAGCAATCAGAAATGGCACACCCTTCAAATCGAACAGCTTGGCAGTGACCACGGCTTTTTGCAGCGGCTCTTTGTTACATTGAACGGGCGGTTCGCTCGGCAAGCCGGTGTAATCCTGTTTCAACAAGCGGTCGCGCACGGCGTCTTTGGTTTTGGCATCGCTCGCGCCCAGCTGACAGGCTAGTTGTACGACGACGTTTTGCGATTCGGGGCCGAGGATGGGGACCATCACCAGTTTGAAGGTGTATTGGTCTTGCAAGGCTTGCAGGTCTTTCATGACCTTGCCGCAGTATGGGCAACGTGGATCGATGAATACCAGCACCTGGCCTTTGCCGTGGCCGACAGTCACGGCGCCAAGGTCGTCGGCCTTGAGTTTCATCCGGGACAGATGGATGCGATTGGCGATATTGTCGATATCGGCCAATTCCTTGATTTCCTGTTGGGTCCAGATGTCCATCAATTTGCCGCCGTAAAAGGCAAAGCGGCCGTTACTGGATATAAACACCGTCTGCTCGCCGGACTTGACCATCTTGAGGCCCGAGATCGGCAAATCCTGCATGCCGTCGATCTTGATCGATAAAAGACCTGCGGCAATGTCCGACATCGGCGGTTTTGGCGGATTAGCGGCCAGGGCGATGGATGTACCGAGTAGCGTGGCTATCAATAAAGAAATTTGGCGTGGCGTCATAACGACCTTTGGGTTTTAGTTAATGAATCAGCTCGGTGACTTCAGCTTCAATGCTGTGCCTTTTTGCACGATGAAGTTGACTTGGCGGGTGGCATCGACTTCGATGACCGGGTAAATCTCTTCAGCCATATCCATGTAAAAATGCGACAGTCGCTCCATGGCGTAACCGGCGCCTTTCAAGGCACCGCCTTCCATCGACTGCGAGGAAAACGCGCTTTGAAACGGTGTAGTACCGGAAAGTGCCCCCAGCCCGCCGGTCATCAGCATCGGAATCTGGTTGCGACCAAAGGCATCGGAAAAGCCGCGTAAAAAGCCCGCCATCATGGATTGGGCGAGTAGTGCACCTTGTTTGGAAACGACGCGGCCACGCACCCCGTTTTTACCGTCTTCGCCGGTGGCATAGGCATTCATCGGTACTTCGATGACGCCGCCATCCTGACGTACGCAGGAAAAGGTCTCGCCGCGAAAGTAGGCACGCTCGGCGCTCAAGTCGCCGAAGCCGGCGACCAGCAGAAAGCACTCACGCACATCGGCATGGAAGCGATTGGGCAAGATGGCTTCCTTCTTGATCCGGAACAGCACCGGCATTGGCTCTTTCTTGGCTTTTTTGCCGGTCGGGGCATCGAGGCCATTCAACAACACGCCGGTCAAAATGCTGCCGGCCGGAATGAAGACGTCGCTACTGGCATGGCCTTGCTGCGACTGTCCGTGAGCGCTGTTCGACACTGCGTCTTTGTCTTTACCGTTGGACGGCTCAGCACCTTCCTGGATGACCCGAATTTGCATCGCCGCCGGCGCTTGGTTATTGGCTCGTGCTCCTGAGACGCCGGTATTGCTAGCAGTCGGTGCGGGAATAGCGGCTTGCTCGAACACGCGGTTGAGATCGTCTTGCCCGTTGTCGAAGGGCGGAAAGCTTGGGCGGCGGTTTGACGGTCTTCCCTGTGTCGTTGGCTCCACGGTAGTTTGACTGAAGTCGCCAGGGTTGCCAGCCACTGCTGGTGTGGAGGCTTTGTTCTTCAGCGACTCGACTTCACCGGTGACCGCTTGAAGCTTGGCTTCATAGGCGTCGCGCTCAGCGCTGGTCCATTGTTTGAAACGGATTTCGTCGGATTGCTGTTCGCGCTTTTGTTGTTCCTCGATAGCCGCCAGACGGCGGGCTTGTTCCTCGTTTTTCTGCAGCAGATCGCGCAATTGCGCGGAAATGCCGTCGATCCCCAGCGAGCGAGGATCGCTATCGGTCAGGATGTGTTGGATGGTGGCCTGTTTACTCAGCGGCTTGCTGACTTCCGGGGTGATGGTGGCCAGTGCGATGATGACGGCCAATACCACGGTACCGATGCCACCGACGGCCAGATTGCGTTTGGCAGCCGGACTCAAGCATGTCCACCAGGTATCGACGCTGGCCATTACTGTTGACCTCCGCTCAGTAACGAAGGCCGCAAACTGGATGACGCCTCAGGCGATTGTCGGAACACGACATACAATTCGGTCGCTTCCTGTGGCTTCAATACCACGTTGGGCCAGACCGACACGGCCAGTACGTCCTGTTGGGTGGTTGCGCAACTGCGTTCGTCGAACTCGAGTATCTCGCCGCCGGTGTTCTTGGCAAGCCCCACCAGAATCAGCCGATCCTGGCCTTCCAGAACTTGGCCAGTTTTGATCTGCACGCTGTCTTGCAGGCAGCGAATTTGCTCCTGGGGCTTCGGTTCTCGGAGTGAATAACCGGCTGGAGTCTTTTGCAAACCCAAATCCCGAAACAAGGTTTTCAGCTGACTGATGTAGGCTTGTTCCTGTTGGCTCGAGGTTCGGCCTGCGGTGTCGGCGCGCTGCCATTGGTTCAGCAACTGGTAACTGTCCTTATCCAAATCGAGATGGATTTCTCGTGCGGGAATGCGTTTGGGGATCAGGGTGAGCGATAGCGCAATGTCCTGGTTGTCGCCGGGCGTGATGTATAGCGTGACTGGCGTTTCATCGGCGGTGGCGACATAAACGATTTTGCCTTTGGTACTGGTGGTGGCCTGGCTGGTGGTCGTGACCACCGGATGTTCGAATGGCGTGACCAGACGATTCAAGTGGCCGACGGCAATTGGCATCAGTTCGTTGATGCCGGGTTTAACCGGAATATGCTGCGGTCCGATGGAAGTGACAGATTCCGAGTTTGACGCCGCCGCTTGTTGTTTGGCCGCTTTCAATACGCTGGCATCAACCGGCGGTAACTCGATGCCTAAATCGGGATGCGACGAGGCAACGGGTTGTGATGGCGATGAGGATGACTCTTCGGCCACGGTGGTGACTGGTGGCAACACCGTCACCGGTAACTCATCGCTGGCCCAAGCGCCGTTGGCGAACGAAAGTAATAACCAGGGGTGCATCAATCGTTTCATGGTTGAGCCTCATGCGGTTGGCCTTGAGTGGCTTTCAATCGGGCCAGGGTTCTGGGGGAATCCGGATACACGTCGATGTATTCCAGGCGGGGCCGATAGTTTTTGATGGCGATGATGAATTCGTAGGTACGGGGTTTAACGTCCGGTTTGGAACTGGGGCCTTGGCTTTTCAGTTCGCCGCTGACGAACACTTTGTTGGTCTCGGCTTCGTAATCAACGTGACGCGGGGTGAAGCTGATCGCGACCCGATCCATTTTGATGGCCTTGATTTGATCGCTCATGGCATCGAGGACACTGCGGTAAATGTCTGGCGCCAATAGCGGCTCGACTGCGGATTTCAGAAAATCGGCATTGGCCGGCGTAGTGTTGCCGAGGAGTTCGGCGAGGAATAAGCCCCAGGACTCTTTGAACTCACTGGATGCCTGGCTGCGGGTAACCTCGACTTCCTGGGTGAGGGTAGGGGGCACCAGAATGATACTGCGCTCGGTCCTCCATGCAGCCAGCGAAGTAATCACGCAAATCACCAGCAAGCCAATGATGATGACGCGGCTAAACCGGTTCTCGGTCTCGTGCCCGTCCCAGGTTTGTAGAACATCCGACCATCTCATGGCAGGAACCGGCGGATGTAGGGATTGGGGATGGTCTGGGCGCGACTCGGCAACAAACCCAGCCAATACAGCGCATGCAAGGTGTAGCCGTCAGGCCGGTTATCGCGGAAACGCCGGTAAAACTTGACTGCGATGAATCCCAGTACTAAGCCGGGCATGAACTGATCGATCAACATGCCGGTAAGCATGCTGACCATGAAGGGTACGATCTCGTCTGCACTCCACAACAGAATGTGGATCGGATCGTCTATCGATTGGGGAATGGCAACGGGTTCCATAATGACCTCCGGTTGGGATGGCCATTATTGTGAAGAAGATTTTTGGTAGGTCATTTGCAGCTGACGACGAATTTGCGCTCAGCTGCAGAGCTTTGATTCTGATGACTCGAAAGGGGAGCATCGCCTATCGTTATTTCGAGTCGTTGAAATCAGTTGGTGGCTAGTCGCTTGGCCAATCGCTTGAATTTTTGATGGCACAATGAATTCGAAAAGCCCCATCCGAGTCATTGCTTGCCAACCATCTGCCCCAATTTGACTAAGGCTTGATTGACCCGCTCGTCCCAATCCACCGCGCAATTCAGGCGGATGAAATTGCGGTATTTTTGCGTCGCCGAGAACATTGGGCCGGGCGCGATGCTGATGCCTTGCTGTAACGCTCGCCGGCTTAGCGCCGTCGCATCGACACTTTCCGGAAGTTCCACCCAGATCACGAAGCCGCCCTCCGGCTGGGTAACGCGGGTGCCCGGCGGAAAATAAGCGCCGATGGCCGCCGTCATTCTGTCCACAGCTTGCCGGTATTGATTGCGCGCCTGACGTAGATGGCGTTCGTAGCCGCCCTTGGTCAGCATTTCCGCGACCGTTAATTGCGCGTGGGTCGGCGTCGCCAGATTGCTGACATATTTCAAATATTCGGTTTGTTCCAGGTATGGCCCCGCCACCAGCCAACCCACCCGTAAACCGGGACACAAGGATTTGGAAAACGACGAGCAATACAACACTCGTCCCTCGCTGTCCCAGCTTTTCGCCATCGACGGGCGCTGAACGCCGAACCCAAGATCGCCGTAAATGTCGTCCTCGATCAACGCGATCCGGTAGCGGTTGACCAACTCCACCAGCGCGCGTTTACGTTCGTCGCTCATGCAATAACCCAAGGGATTGCTGTAGTTGGGCACCGCGATGCAGGCCTTGATCGGCCATTGCTCGCAGGCCAGTTGCAGCGCGTCCAGCGCGATGCCGTCGCGTGGATGAGTCGGAATTTCGATCGCGCGTAGCGACAACGATTCGATGACTTGCAACAGTCCGTAAAAGGTCGGCGATTCGACGGCGACGATGTCGCCCGGCTTGGTAACCGTTCTCAAGGCCAGCGACATTGCTTCCTGGCAACCGTTGGTGATCAGGATGTCGTTGGGATCGACCGGGCAACCCTGTTCCGACATCCGTCGAGCGATTTGCCGGCGCAATTCCGGCGCACCCGGCGGGAATTCGTAATTGGCGATGCGTTGGCCGTATCGGCGGGCCACGCTGGCCGAGATTTGCGCCATTTTTTGCGTCGGCAGAAACGCCGCCGCCGGCACCGCCGCGCCCAATTGTACGATTCTCGGATCGTTGGCGGCCTTGACCAGACGCAATACCAGTTCCTGACCTGTCACCAGCGTCGGTTCCCGCGGCGGGGTGGAAATCGCCGGTTCCTGCAGCGAACAGCGCGGACGCGGCCTGACGTAATAACCCGAGCGCTGGCGGGCTTCGAGATGGCCCTGGTCCTCCAAAAGCCGCAATGCGCTGACCGCCGTTGCGGTGCTGACCTGATGTTGCTGACTGAGCTGACGAACGCTGGGCAGGCGTTCCCCCGGCCGGTACAGATTCTGCGCGATGGCGTTGAGCAAATGTTCGGCGAGGTTTTCGTAACGAAGATTCATGGCAGTTGCAATACAGTTCCGGCGTTTAGGTATCGATACAATTCATCATCAGTCAAAATTGTATCGATGTAATTTACAGTATTTGCATCTGTATCGATAGTCTGATCTTAGTCTAAAGTAGCCCCTCCAATCAAACAGGGCAAGACTATGAAATTCCGCTTGTTGAACCGCGCCAAGTTTGCCGTTGGCGGCCGAAACCCTACGACACTTCCCCAACCTTCCGAGCTGACGCGCGGTTATTGGTTCGGCTGCGCCGGCATTCTCGGGTTCAGCCTGACCTTGCCGGCGACCCGGCTGGCGGTGGCGGAACTCGATCCGGTATTCGTCGGCTTGGGCCGAGCGGTCGCCGCTTCGTTGTTGGCGGCATTGGCGTTGTGGTGGCGAGGCGGTCGCTTGCCCAAAGGCAGCCAATGGCTCAGGTTGGCCGCAACCGCCGGCGGGGTGGTGATCGGCTTTCCTCTGTTGTCGGCGTTGGCGTTGCAACACGTTTCTGCAGTGCATGGTGCCGTGGTGGTTGGGCTGACGCCGTTGTTCACCGCCGGTTTCGGCGTGCTGTTGTCGGGTGAGCGGCCGGCATGGCGATTCTGGCTGGCAACGGCATTGGGTAGTTCCGCGATCCTGATCTTCGTTTACCGGTCCGGTGTGGCAGGTTTGCAGCAAGCCGATCTGTATTTACTGGCGGCGATTGCCTGCGTGGCCTACGGTTATGCCGAAGGTGCGCGGTTGGCCAAACAGCTCGGCGCTTGGCAAACCATCAGCTGGGCCTTATTGATAAGTGCACCGCTGTTGCTGCCGTGTGTGGTGCAAACCGCGCCGCCGCGCTTCGAGCTGGTCGGTTGGCCTAGTCTGTTGGGCTTCGCCTACGTCAGTGTGGTCAGCATGTATCTGGCATTTTTTGCCTGGTATCGCGGTTTAGCGCTGGGCGGCACCGCGCAGATCGGCCAACTGCAATTGCTGCAGCCGTTTCTCAGCATGGCAGCCGGTTCGGGGTTGATCGGTGAAAGTGTCGAGATTGAACAATTGGCAACCGCCTCTGTAGTCGTCGCCTGCGTCTTGGCCGGTAGAAAATCTTCATGCCAACGTTAACATCAGGAGCATTTTATGAGTACCCATTTGCTAACTTGGCTGAACGGCCAATTGCTTCCAACCAATCAAGCGTGTATCCCGGTCAACGACCACGGACTACTTTACGGCGACGGCGTGTTCGAAGGCATACGTTTTTACCGGCGCCGGGCTTTTCGTCTGCAACGGCATTTGCAACGCCTGGCGCTGTCGGCGCGGGTGATTGCGCTGGAAATACCATACTCCACCGAGGAATTGGAGGCTGTCATCGAACGGCTGATCGAAGCGTTTGCAGACGACTACGGCTATATCCGGCTGATGGTGACGCGCGGCGCCGGGCCATTGGGCTTGAATCCCAAAAGCTGTTCGCAGCCTAATGTCATTGCCATCGCCGACCAATTGACGATGATAGAGTTAGGCCAACAAGTTGGAGCTCGGTTGATTGTTTCGTCGGTGCGTCGCTTGCCGGCCGATGGTCTGGATCCGCGCATCAAAAGCCTGAATTATCTGAACCACATTCTGGCCAAAATCGAAGCCAACCATGCCGGCGCCGACGAAGCAATACTGCTCAACGCCCAAGGCCGGGTGGCCGAAGGCACCGCCGACAATGTCTTCATCGTCCGCGACGGCTGCTTACTGACGCCGCCATGCAGCGAGGGCGCGTTGGAAGGTATCACCCGCGAATTGGTGCTACAGTTGGCGCGGGACAACGGCATCGAAACCAGGGAGCAATCCTTAGGCGTGTACGACCTGTATGCCGCCGACGAATGTTTCTTGACCGGTACCGGCGCGGAAATGATTCCGGTCGCCAGTATCGACTGCCGATCAATGCCTGGTTGTCCCGGCCCGGTATTTGGCCAATTGCAACAGGCCTTTCGGCGGGC
This sequence comes from Methylomonas rapida, assembly GCF_024360925.2. Classification (NCBI taxonomy): domain Bacteria; kingdom Pseudomonadati; phylum Pseudomonadota; class Gammaproteobacteria; order Methylococcales; family Methylococcaceae; genus Methylomonas; species Methylomonas rapida. The sequence goes on from NZ_CP113517.1 coordinate 1,256,381, forward strand.
CATAGACCAAGAGTGCGGAGGCATCATATGAATTTTCTGGAAAATTTGCAGTTGCAGGCGCGTTACAGCCAATGGGTGAATCAACGTCTGTACGACGCTTGTGCCAGCTTGACAGACGACGAGCGCAAACAGGATAGGGGCGTATTTTTTGCTTCGATTCACGGCACCTGGAACCATTTGCTGCTGGGCGACCGCGTCTGGCTGGCCCGCTTGCAAGGTCAACCGGTGCCATACCAACGCTTGGATTTGGAGCTTTACGCCGATTTCGGCGAATTGCGGGCGGCGCAAACCGATTGCGACCAGGCTTTGCTGGATTGGATTCAAGGTTTGCAAACCGACGATTTACAACGACGCATCGCATTTCGCAGCTTGTCTACCGGGCAGGACAAGGATTTGAGTGTCGCGACCATGTTGACCACCTTGTTGATCCATAAAACCCACCATCGCGGCCAAATCACCGCGTTGCTGAGCCAGTGCGGTTGCGACTACGGCGACATCGATTTTATCTGCGCGCCGTTTGTCGACTAAGCTTGTCGTTTTGCCCTTTTCGGATTGTTCCCAATGACTGAATCAACATTCCCCATTGCCGCCGTGGCGGATCAAGTGCCTCCGCGCGCAAGAAAATCCTTGTATCCGCAAGCCATTTTGGACTTGCATGGCGCCCGGCTGGAAGGCCGGGAAAAGCGACCGCTAGGCGATTTGTTCGGTCTGCAAAACTTCGGCGTCAATCTGACCAAGTTGGAACCCGGCGCGATTTCTGCGTTGCGCCATGCCCATGCCAAACAGGACGAGTTCATCTACATCTTGCAAGGCTGTCCAACCCTATACACCGACACCGGCTCCACGCCCTTGTCGCCCGGCATGTGCGCCGGCTTCAAAGCCGGCAGCGGCGATGCTCACCGGCTGGTCAACGAAACGGAGCGCGACGTGCTGTGTCTGGAAATTGGCGACCGCACTTTAGGTGACCAAGTCATCTACCCGGACGAAGACTTACAGGCTTCGTTTGTCGATAATATCTTCCGTTTCACCCACAAGGATGGTACGCCGTATTGAGTGCTTTGAATTTTGTCGCCGCCAAGGCGGGCGATCACGTTACATTGGCATGCGAACCTTACATGCAAATCCCCCTGTCACTACAAGGCAAACGGCTGCTTAACTGGATGGCGTGGCGCGCGGCAAGGATTTGGCCGCCATCGCTACGGCTTACGATGCATCCGGCATCGTCGATCGGCCGTCGCCGGAAACCTTGGCGAAACTGCGCCTTGCCAACTACGTGGTTTGCAGCGATTTGCTGCGCTCGGTCGAATCGGCCCATGCGCGGGGGGCAATTTGCATGGAGCGGATAGCTTGTTTAGCGAATCAGCTTTTTCGCATTTCGGCGGCGGCCAGGTTGCATTACCCCTTGCGGCCTGGGTGATGGTTTATCGATTACTCTGGCTGGCCGGGAAAACGATTTTGGGAATATGGAGTGTATGAATGCGAGGTTGTCAATGCAGGACTGCGTGAACATAAAACTCTAATCACGTAGAATGGCCTAATTACGAAATAGTAGTGGTTGGTGACTGAGTAAAACAGACATCACATCAGTGTTAGGCTCTGTTTGTTTCAGGATGATTAGTCGCCATTTATCGCCGTTCGGTTGTCAAAAAAGTCCATTCGCAGGAAGGGTTTTATTAAATTCCCCTTTCACGTTTGTCGGCATGCGTTTAAAAGGCGTTCAAGATAAATCCAAAAGATTAATGATATTCATCTTAATGGCTAGGCGAGTCAACTCGATATCACTGGCAACGTCAAGTTTTCGCTTGATCATATAATGGCTGTTCGATACGGTTTTTGGACTGATGTTGAGTGTTTGAGCAATATCATCTGTTGACCGAGCATCGACTAACATACGCAGAATTTCGAATTCTCGTACCGTTAATTCTTGCAGCGCGATACTATCGCCGCCTAATTTTTCCAGGGCCAAGGCTTGTGCAATGTCGGCACTCAACGTAATTCGCCCTGCATAGACATCATGGATAGCCCGGATCAAAACATCCGGTGCACTGCTCTTGGTGACATAACCCAGCGCACCCGCCCGAGTTGCCTGAACAGCAAAGCTTGGATTCTGGTGCATACTGAAGACCAGGATCTTCGCATCCGGGCGTCGTTGTTTAATACGTACAATAGCCTCCAGCCCCCCTTGGCCGGGCATCGAAATATCCATAACGACTATATCAGGGTTGCAATCCTTAAAGCGTGAATAGGCTTCTGCTCCATCAGCTGCTTCAGCAACCACTTCCATTCCTGATTGCTTCTCCAATAGTGAGCGATAGCCTTCACGCACAATGGCATGATCATCGACCAGCAAAATTCTGATACTTTCCGAGCCTGTCATGTTTGTGTCTCTGAAAGGGATTGAACCGGAAGCCATACATGGACGGCAAGTCCGCTGGGGTTACCAGTATTTAATGTCAACCGTCCGCCGATTGCGGTTACTCGTTCACGTATACCGAGCAGACCAATCCCGGGGCTATCTTCAAACGGCAGTTTGTTGGCCTTACCGTTATCTTTGATACTAAGTTCAATGGTTGTTATTGAATTATTCGCAGAGACTGTTCGGAGTGTTACTTTCGCATTCGTAGCGGCTGAGTGTTTGGACACATTGGTCAGACATTCCTGAACAATCCGAAAAATAGTCACAGGAATAGGTTCGGGTAACCGGTCAAGGTCGTCATGAACAGCAAGGCTATAATGAATCTTGCCGCCACTGCTGGCATTCCAGCCAGCCACCAGGCTTTTTAAACTGACAGTAAGGCCCAGTTCATCAATGTCAGAAGGGCGTAAGCGCAATAATAATCCACGTATCGATTCCATCATATGATGGACAATTCGACTGATTTTTTTCCCTTCCGGAACCAGTTCCGGGCATTCATTTTCTGCGGTTTGTGAAATGGAAGCTGCGACCGCGTTGATCGCAGCTAGGCATTGACCGAACTCATCATGCAGCTCTCGGGCCAGGTAACGGCGCTCTTCTTCCTGAATATTCATCAGCTTTAAGGCTAATTTCTTACGCTCGGAAAGGAGTTGTTCCAGACTTGCCGCCAGTTGATTGATGGCCTTCCCGGTTCGCTGCCATTCATCTAACTCGAAAACGGGTAGCCGAAATGACAATTCACCCTTTTCCATTTTCTCCAAGCCTGTAACGATCACCTGTGCCGGTCGTAAAACTCGACTTATCGTAAAATAAACCAGCAAGCAAAGCGCCAAAGTGGTACTGGCAGACAGCCCCATTAAGCCACGGATATTTTGCCAGGCGCTTGCTATTCCCATCTCAGCGCTGGGTGCAACCATTACTGAACCATGAATCCGCCCCTTGAATTCCACTGGTCGCACTACCTCCAAGCCGGGATGGAAAGCCCATTGGTAAAAGCTTGCAAACCAAATAGGCCAGCTTCGTGACGTTATTTTTGCGCCATTGCAAATGTTGCGCCTGAGGCTGTCAATCGTTGATAAGTAACTGATACAAACGCCGGATGCAGTACTGGTCTCTTTCCATAAATTAAAATCAGGGAAACGTTCCGGTTGAGCAAAACCTGCATCGATATGCACCAATTGAAGCTCCAGTTGCTTATCGATTGACTCAGCCGTTACTTGTGTCTCAAGAATAGCTCGCTGATCGGCCTGATACAGCACATAGGCTGTCGTTGCAATCAGGCAAGTGCCAGCAATAAGGACAATCCGTGATAGCAGGTGAAATTTTAGATTCATGGCAAGCGCAAGCCTTCTGTTAAATGCTTTGCTGACGATTCAGCAGCGGAAAATATACATTTTTTGATCATTTTAAGATTGAATTCCAGGTCAGGAATAGAGATCGCAGGAAGGCCGGGCAAATTGCCCGGCTTTCACGGGCAAATATCAGGTTACGGACTTACACTTACTCGCTACTCTACTAGCCACCAAAAAACGAATACGATGAAACAATGAATGATGGTGTTACCGATGACATTTTTTCAACAAGATACCGTGTTATTTAATTATGAACCCTAGAAACAATGCAGGATTACGTCACCTGTTTGGCGTATTTTTATGTCTGTTCAGTGTTGGCGTATTTGCTGAAACAAGCATCGCCATATTGGATTTTGAATTAAAAGATTTAACTCTGGCACCTGGAATACCTGATGAAATCGAAAGGACGGCGGGCATAAAGGCCATGCTCGAAGGTGAATTAAAAAGAGCGGGCTATAAAATCATTGCTGTTGATTTGGATACTCAACGTGAGGCTAACGGCGGTTTTGGGTATCTTTTTGACCACAGCGACATGGCCGCAGAACTAGCGAAAAAAGCCGGAGCTGAGTATGTATTGGTGGGCAGATTGCATAAACCAAGCTTTTTATTTGCTTATATTATGGGACATTTAGTCAGGGTTAGTGACGGCCAATTAATCGGTAATTACATTTCAGAGACAAAAGGCGGTGATAAAAAATTAACCCTTAAAGGCGTCGAAAGTCTTGCCGTTAAAATCGATAGGGATTTAGATAATATCTATACCCCGCCGCCCCCCTTCTAAGACAATTGCTTTATCCAACACCTCTGCTGTTGTAGACGTGTCATCCATAAAGCCCCAGACCCTTAACAACCACATAGAAAATGGAGATGCCAGATGAGAATTTACTTGATAGCTCTAATACTTATTTCTTTCGCAGGTTCTGCATTAGCTCAGGATAAAATTGATCGCATGAGCGCTGTTACCATGGAATCGTTTATCCCGGATACGGTTAAGTGGAATGACGAACCGATACTCCCTAAAGGTGCCAAAAGCGTCATTCTAGTAGGCGACCCAAAGAAAGCGGGGGTTTTTATCGCTTTGCTGAAATTTCCATCTAATTATCCAATCCCACCACACATACACCCATTTACAGAAGTAATTACAGTCCTGCGGGGCAAACTAGGCAATGGCATGGGTGAAACATTTGACACAAAAAAGGGCGAGATGCTTAACGTAGGTTCAAGCTTTGTGTTACCCGCTGGGCACACTCACTATGTTTGGACCACTGATAAGGAAACAATCGTCGAACTAATCGCTACTGGGCCATGGGATATTATTTATACGAATCCGACCGATGATCCACGCAAAAATAAATAGCGGGGAAATGGAATTATGAACTCCAGTAGGATTTTAATGACAGCTTTCGGATTTACTGCCGCCACACGCTCAAATCTTTGAATGTTCCAAAGTGGCCGAACTGATACAACCAGGTAAGTATTTGAGTATGAGGTTCGTGCGAATACCGGAGCGTATTCGCACGAACGAAGGCCTTCCATTCTTCCTCCTACTCTCCACTATTCCGGGCTACACGGGCTAAAGTTTTGCCGATTTCTCCGCTTCGACATCGAGCAAGACCATCGCTACATGGGCTTTGCCATCCGCGCACAATGGCACTTGATCCAGATAACTGGAGCAAACCGCTTCGATAAATGATTCTTTAAGATTCTCCGGAATCCGTTGTGTGTAAGGTAACCAGGTGGTTCGAATCCAGCCCGCCAACCATGCCGGGCCCTCGTGCGTCATATCCTTGGCAATCAGTTCAAGCCGTTTGACGGTAAATCCGGCGGTTTCCAGCATCAACCGGTATTCATCGACACCTGGAAAGGTATACGGAAACTCGAAGCCGATAAAATACCGCGACCATCGCGCCGAGTCCTTGACCCGGTCAATCGCCTCCCGCATGCCGGCCGCATCGCCTTTTCCGCCCATGCGCAGCAGGATTTTGCCGCCGGTTTTCAGGCTTCGATATAAGCCGTCGATCACCGGTTGATGTTGCCTGACCCAATGCAGCACCGCGTTGGAGAAAACCAGGTCAAAACACTCGGCAAAGCTTAATTTCTCGGCATCCATGACCTGAAACGACAGGTTGGGATGTTGCTGTTCCGGGTAGCGATGCCTGGCCAGCGCTATCATCGCCTCGGCATTATCGATGCCGACCACCGCGCCGCGATCGACGATTTTGGCGATTTCCGCCGTGATTTTGCCATCGCCGCAGCCTAAATCCAGTACGGTTTCGCTGCCGGTTAACCGCAATAGAGCCATCATCTCTTTAGCCCATTGCTGTTGGGCGTGCGAGTTTTGTGCATAATCCTGAGCATTCCAGCGGTAAGTATTCAATTTTGTCTCCTGTATCATGCCGTAGGGTTTACGGCTGCCCCAGTCGCCGGCGTGCTATCGGCGATAAAACCGCCGCTTTCAATAGCGTGAGGTTGCCAAAAGTCGGTAGCGTTGTCCAAGCGATTGCAGCCACTGATCAGCGCCTTGATGGATGCGGTGACGATGTTGCCGTCCATGCCGACACCATAGGCGGTTGGGCCGTTCGCAGCCGTTAGTTCGACAAAGGCGCAGGCCTGGGCATCGCCGCCGCTGCCGGTCGAGCGTTCCTCGTAACTGCATACCGACACTGCGCCGCCGAGTGAGCCTAAAGCCTGGACGGCCGCGGCTATAGGCCCGTTACCCATGCCCATCAAGGAGCGCGGTTCGCCGTCGCATTCGATTTGCAGCTGTATGCCTTGTCCTTGCGCATGCTCGTACAATTGATGGCCCTGGTAACGCAACGGCTTTGCCGCATCGAGATACGTCTGTGCGAACAATTGCCACAACTGTACCGCGCCGATTTCGCCGCCTTGGCGGTCGGCATGGCCTTGCACTACTTGCGAAAATTCCACCTGCAGGCGGCGCGGCAGTACGATGCCATAATGGCTTTCCAGCAAATGGGCGATGCCGCCCTTGCCGGACTGGCTGTTGATGCGGATCACCGCGTCGTAACCGCGGCCGACATCGGCCGGATCGAACGGCAGATAGGGCACATTCCAGACAGTATCAGGCTGCCGCGCGGCAAGGCCTTTCTTGATCGCGTCCTGGTGCGAGCCGGAAAACGCGGTGAACACCAACTCGCCGGCATAGGGTTGGCGCGGCGGCACGCTCAGGCCGGTGCAAGCCTCGAAATCACGCACCACCGCATTGATGTCCGAAAAATCCAAGCCCGGCGCCACGCCCTGGGTATATAGATTCAACGCCAGCGTCACCAAATCCACGTTGCCGGTACGTTCGCCGTTGCCGAACAAGCAACCCTCGACTCGCTCGGCGCCGGCCATCAATGCCAGTTCGGCGGCGGCTACCGCGGTGCCGCGGTCGTTGTGCGGATGCACACTGAGGATGACGCTGTCGCGGCGGGCGATATGGCGGTGCATCCATTCGATCTGGTCGGCGTAGACGTTCGGCGTCGCCGTTTCCACCGACGACGGCAAATTCAAGATGATCTTGTTGTCCGGTGTTGCGCCCCAGGCGGCGCTGACCGCATCGCACACCTCGACGGCGAAATCCGGCTCGGTGGCGGTGAAGGTTTCCAGGCTGTATTGCAAGCGCCATTGCGTTTGCGCTTGTTCGGCGGTCAATTGTTTGACCAGCTGCACCGCATCGACGGCCATCGCCAATACCTCGGCACGGCTCATGCCCAACACCAGTTCGCGAAACGGTTGGGAGGTCGCGTTGACGATATGCACGATGGCCGAACGTGCGCCGTGCAAGGCTTCGACCGTTCGGCGCAACAACGGCTCACGGGCATGGCTGAGCACTTCGATGGTCACGTCGTCGGGTATCAACGCGCCGTCTATCAAGCAGCGCACGAAATCGAAATCGGTTTGCGAGGCCGACGGAAACGCCACTTCGATTTCCTTAAAACCGATTGCGCATAAGCTGCGGAACAGGCGCAGTTTGCGTTCGGCGTTCATCGGTTCGAACAAGGCCTGGTTGCCGTCGCGCAAATCGGTGCTCATCCAGATCGGCGCTTGTGCAATCGTGCGGTTTGGCCATTGCCGGTCGGCAAGCGCCACCGGCGGGAATGGGCGGTATTTGCGGGAAGGATCGGTCAACATGGCTGCTTACTCTCGGTCAATAGGATGCCGATAAGATAAGCCAAACCGTCCGCTAGGCGATTGCGTTTATGCCATCTAAAATACCTATCGTTGATAGAATATTGCCAATGTTTAAAGAAATGCGCTGGTAAATTGTTTTACGATGACAAGAGAGGATATTTTATGGAACTGGATCGCTACGACATGCAAATCTTGAACATCCTGCAAGCCGACGGCCGTATCAGCAACCAGGAACTGGCGGACCGCATCGGCCTGTCGCCGTCGCCTTGCTTGCGGCGGGTGAGGGCGTTGGAGGAGGGCGGCCTGATCGTTGGCTATCGGGCGCAGATGGATGCCAAAGCCTTGGGATTGACGCTAATGGCCTTGATCCACATTTCGATGGACCAACACACGCCGGAACGTTTCAGCGCCTTCGAAGCGGCGATTGCCGGGATTCCGGAAGTGATGGAATGCCTGCTGATCACCGGCCAGACTGCCGATTATCAGCTCAAGGTTATGGTCAAGGACTTGGACGCCTATCAGGAATTGCTGCTGAAACGTATCACCGGGATTGCGGGGGTCAGCGGGGTACATACCAGCTTTGTGTTACGGCGGGTGGTGGATAAGACCGCGTTTCCGGTCGGGGTAGGGGCATGATCGTTCCGAACCGATTACTGGCCGAGTTTGCTAACATGCCAACACACTGATTCAGCCCGTTACCCAGAAATGAACGCCGAAATCATCATTCAACGCGCAACTAACTACGATGTCAGAGTCTGCCTTCGCGTAGGCTCAAGGCCGCACTGTTAAAACGTTTGACTACAGTTGGTTCGCCTAATACCATCCACGTTCCAAAATCAGCGATGGTAAAAGCCTCGAAGCACCAAACACACGGATTGTAATCTTGCTGGCCGACAACTCGATGATCACCCTTTCAAGGATCAGATGAAAACCTATTTGACTTTTTTAAGCGCGATATTGCTTTTGCTCAGCGGTTGCGCTGGTTCGCCGCCGCTAAAACCGGATGCAGCGCAACGCGGCGATTACAGTTACCTCAAGGCTAATTTGACCTGGTTGATTGAACAGGAAATGTCCGAACAGGACGTTGAAGGCTTGAGTATCGCCGTGGTCGACGATCAGCAGATCGTCTGGTCGCAAGGCTTTGGTTATGCCGATCAAGCCAAGCAGATTGCCGCGACACCGGAAACGGTTTATCGAGTCGGCTCCATTTCCAAGCTATTCACCGATACGCTGGTCATGCAACTGGCTGAGCAAGGCAAACTGGATATTGATCGGCCTTTGCAAAGCTATCTGCCGAATTTCGCCATCAAAAGCCGCTTCCCGGAGGCCGGGCCGATAACGGCGCGTAATATCATGACCCATCATTCCGGCTTGCCGGGCGATAGGGGGAATGGCATGTGGACTAAGAATCCAGCGCCGTTCAGTCATCTGGTTGACCCGCTGAAAGACGAATATGTCGCCTATCCGCCTAATCGCATCTGGGCCTATTCGAATCTGGGCATCACCTTATTAGGGACGATGTTGGAACAGCTTACCGGTCAGGATTTCAGCAGTTATGCCGACCGGCAGCTGTTAAAACCGCTCGGTATGACGAATGCGGCATTTTCGCTCGGCATCGAGGGAAAACTGGCCTCGAAAGCCTATAAGAATGATCAGGAAAAGACCGAAGTGGCCCTGCGCGATATGCCGGCCGGCGGATTGAACGCGAATGTATTGGATCTGAGCCGATTTGTCGCCATGGTATTGGCTGACGGCAAAGCCAATGGCCAACCAATATTAAAACCGGAAACCCTGCATGAAATGCTGCGCCAGCAAAACAAGGAAGTGGCGCTGGATGTGGGTACCAAAACCGGTTTGGGTTGGTTCTTGACCAGCAAGCCCGGTATCGGCGACGTGGCCGCACACGGCGGAGCCACACTTTTTCATCGTAGCCTGCTGACGGTGGCGCCGGAACACAAGTTGGGCGTGGTCGTGTTGGCAAATTCCCCGCCCACCGGCGACCTGATCGACAAAGTCACCGATAAGGCTCTAAAACTGGCGGTTGCGATCAAGACCGGTAAGCCTCTGCCGGATGACGTCGAAAACCCCGTGATCGAAACCCGCGGCTTAACCCCGCAACAACAGCAATTGGCAGCCGGGCAATATGCAACCGCGTTCGGCTACATCAAGTTAACCGCTGATGGCGATACCCTGTCCACCGAGCTGAACGGTAAAAGCATGGATTTGGTCGGCAGGGACGACGGCAAATTCGGCATTCGCTACAAGCTGCTGGGTTTGATACCGCTACAACCCAAGCAACTAGCCGAAGTGGGCGTGTCTGTGCGCCAGGTCGACGGCCATGATCTGGCGCTGGCCCATTGGCAAGGCCAAATCTTTGTGTTGGGCGAGAAAATCCAACCCGTACCGATTCCCGCCTCCCTGCGTAGCCGTCTGGGCGAATACGAGATTGTGAATCTTGCCGAAGGCGAGGCGATGGTTCCTGAAAACTGCGCGCTACGCGAGCGGGACGGTTTTTTGATGCTGGAATATTCCATCCCTGCTTTCGATATGAATAATCTGACTTTCCCCATTGCACCGGTATCGGAAAACGCCGCCGTTATCCTGGGGCTTGGACGCGGCATGCAGGAAACCGTTAGGCTGGAGACGATCGATGGTCAAGATTTTGTGGCCTACTCCGGGTATTTATTGCGGAAGAAATGAGCTTAACCTTATATTGGTTCGGCATCCTTAAATACTTTCACGCGCTTGGACGTTTTATCAGTGCAAAAGCTTTGCGACTACCGACGGCCGCCAGTCAAAACCGGTTTTATGAGTGGCCACAATCTTGCAACCATCCATCAAGAGGTCTTCCGATGAGCGAATTTATCGCCTATCTGCCGGAAGTGTTCGAACTGTTCGGCTCCATTCAGGTCCGCAAGATGTTCGGGGGCTATGGCGTCTACCACGATGGCTTGATGTTTGCCCTGGTGGCCGACGAGACCCTTTATCTCAAGGCGGATGCTGAAAATGCAAAGTTTTTCGAGGAACAGGGGCTTGCGCAATTCGCCTATCAGCGGGAAGGCAAGATGGCGAAAATGTCGTATTACAAGGCACCTGCTGAGTTTATGGAAGAGCGCGAGCAGGCCGCTATCTGGGCGCGCCGCTCGTACGATGCGGCATTACGGGCTCAGCGTAAAAAACGCAAAAGCAAAACGGACACGACAGTGATACGTCATTTAGACTGATTCAGAACACCTAATATAGAATAATGTTGAAACCCTCTTCCTGCTGAGGGGCTACGAAGTAATTCGTGATTAGGTCAAATTCGGTATCAGCCACTACAAAAGCGTGAGTGCCAGACGTGTTTCTCGCACGTAAACGTGTCAAGCATTTGTCATCCGACACATCAAGAAAATGCAGTACATGCTCCGATTCGACTCTGTCGATAAGAGATCTCATCCATTTTCGGTTTGCGACGGTGTTGGCTGGAAAATCCAATACCACGGACACACCTATACGAAGTAAATCGGTCACGTGTGGCCCGATCGCGCCACGCAAATTCGAAGCACACCGAACATAGTCCGCCACCGTCTTGATGTCGTCTGGATATAGATGTGCAAGCCAAGTGTCCTCGCTGAGGATCACCGTGTCCGGAGTCTTGGCCAGTTCCTTTGCCAATGTCGATTTGCCAGAGGCGATTTTTCCGCAGAGCAGATGAAGTGTTGGCAGTAGTTTTGACATTTTACATGGCTCCCAGTAAGTCAGTGCCATACGAATTATCAATAACACAAAGCCACTTACCGGCAGGGTCCTCCGGGAATACATAGGTGGCGCGTCGTGAGATGCAACTCGTCACACCGGTGTTATCGGTCGTTTCCAGAACGGTTTCCATGATTACTAGAGCAGTATTCCCGCTCCGAATGACATGCATCGCGCCTTGCTTGACCACAAGACTATGGTTGAAATATTCGGCAATTGCGAGGAACGCCTTATGGATTTGTTCCTTGCCTGTTGCAATCAAGCCTGGCTTGATGACAAGCGTTGCATCGTCTGCGTAGAAAGCCATCAATGAATCGAAGTCCTCTTCAGTGATTGCTTTGTCAGCAGCTTCGATAACTTGTTTAAGTGGATGGTATGCCATATCGATCTCCTTGGTAGGATAAGTCACCAAGAGACAGGCAATAAAAAACCCGCCTCAGGGCGGGTTGCAGTAGAAAGTAAACGTGCTAACCCACCATTGGTGAAATGGTGATAATAATAGCCAGCAGGGTTGGGAACACGTTAATCATGATGGGATGTTAACAGAGGTCATAGTGCCGATCAAAGGATAAACTAGCAGTGCTCGATTTTTTAGAAATACAACACCGGCTCCCTAAAGCTGCCGATCAATAAAATCCGCGCGAGTAAGATTCGCTGCGGAGAATCCCGCCTTTTGCATGCCAGCTTGGTTCGGCTGTTGATAGCGGCGTTTCAATTTCTCGCCAAATGCATCTTCCATGCCGCCCGCGCTATCAGCACAATAGCCCCAAGAAAACCGATCGTGGCCAACGAAAAACTCAGCGCCGCCTGGAGCGGAAAGTGCGGTTCGACCGGGATTGTCGCAACGGCCTTGGGCGTCAGGCCTCTTAGCAAAAACGCCAGCGGATTGAAAAATGCGCCAAAGCAACAGGCCGCGATCAACCAATACGGCGGGTCGATGGCATATTGGCGGAAACCCAGGAAAAAGATCAACAGAAACTGTGCCATCATCAGGTAATCGACATGGGCGCGGATGATGTCGTCGCGTTCCGCCAGGCGGGCGGCGAACGCACCGTCCGGGAAAAACAGGGTGACGCCCAGCACCCAGGCGATGGCCAATGCTGTAAGCAGACATAGTCCGCCAAAGCTTAGCAAAATCAGATTGGCGGTGGAGACAGGGTTTTGTGCAGTCATGGTTTTCCTCGTCGAGTGGTTAAGGGATAAGCGCTGGCGGAACGCAGATTGTCCGCGCTACCGGCTTTGGGCTAGACTGCGCCTAAAAACGGTGACTGACAGCGACCAGGAGTGTAAACAATGAAGGAAACACCGCGCTTGTACAAACGTGCTGCGCTCAGCGATAACCCGTTCGACGCACTATGGGATATTCGAGACGGCCGTACGTATTTCACCGGTCCTTTGTACTACAACGCCAGCCACCAGCACGGCGCGCCGGTATTTCTGGCTAGCCTCTACGGCAAGTTTCGCTTGCGTCTCCACGGCGGCGATTGGCTGTGGTGCCGCACTGCGGTTATTCCGGCCGGAGTGTTGCATGAACTGGATGTCGGCGGCGAGCCGATTACCGTACTGTATATCGAGCCTACCGTCGCCGGCGCCGATGCCTTCAAGCCGCTGATCAACAATAGCCGGGCGCTCGACGGCGCCTTGGTCGGCAACGGCGGCGAAATTCGTTTAATGCGCGACTTGTACGAAGACCGCTACAAGCCGGACTGGACGACGGAACCGCTGCTGGATTTATTGGGATACGCCAAGCGGCGCGCCCACTCCGCCGTCATCGATCCGCGCCTGACGCGCGTCGTCGAGTATCTGTCCGAACACGCCGACGACCTGACGCCGGTGGTGACCTGGGCCATGCAAGCCGGTTTGTCGCCGTCGCGTTTTCAGCACTTGTTTACCGAACAAATCGGCGTGCCGTTCCGGCGTTATCGCGCCTGGACCGGATGCGTCAGGCGATTCGTAAAATCATACGCGGCCAAAACTTTACCACGGCGGCACACGCCAGCGGCTTTTGCGATTCCGCCCACTTCAGCCACGAATTCCGCAAAACCTTCGGCGCGCCGGCTACCATAGGCCTGCACCGATTGGCGAGGTTGCAGCTTTAAGTCTTGCAAAGCCTGTTGCGACAAAGAGAAGTAGCCCATAAGCAGAAACGAGTATTGCGTACAGGGACGCGGGAACGTTCGAAATACGTGGCGGGTTACAAACCTTCGTTCCGGTTAGCAAGTCAATCCGTCAATGGCAATTTAACTTGACGTTCAAACCTGTTTTTCATTAAATGACCGCGCTTGTACTCAGGGCGGGGCGGAATTCCCCACCGGCGGTATCTCGGGTTTGACTCGAGGAGCCCGCGAGCGCCGCAATCGCAGTTGTTGAGAATGCGGGTCAGCAGATCTGGTGAAACGCCAGAGCCGACGGTCATAGTCCGGATGAAAGAGAACAGCGCCAAGTATTCCACACGTTTTGTCGTGTCCGGAAGGCTTGTTTCTGCTCGTAAATATTATCTTTCAGCCCTGATTCTGGTGCTTCCATAACTTATTAGGAGTTTTACCATGAATCAGACTTTATTGACTCCGTTCGGCGATGCGAACGAACGCGTGGAATACGCGTTAGCCGCTTTGCGTCGAGGGCAGGGAGTGTTAGTCACCGATGACGAGGCGCGCGAGAACGAGGGCGACCTCATATTTGCCGCCGAAACCCTCAGTGTGCCGCAAATGGCTATGCTGATCCGACATTGCAGCGGCATCGTTTGCCTTTGCTTGCCGGAAGAAAAAACCCAATCTTTAGGGTTACCGATGATGGCGGAGCATAATTCCAGCCGCTACAGTACGGCTTTTACCGTCTCAATCGAAGCGGCACATGGTGTTACCACCGGCGTCTCGGCGGCCGACCGGGTACGGACTGTGCAAGCAGCGATTGCGGACGATGCCAAAGCGGAAGATTTACGCCGACCCGGCCATGTATTTCCGTTAAAGGCTCGTCCGGGCGGCGTATTGGAGCGCGCCGGTCATACCGAAGTGACGGTGGATTTAATGCGGTTGGCTGGGCTTAAGCCGTACGGCGTGTTGTGCGAACTGACTAACCCCGACGGCTCGATGGCGCGCCTGGCGGAAATCGTCGAGTTTGGCCGTTGCCATCAGATGCCGGTATTGACCGTCGCTGATGTGATTGCCTACCGTTTGACACGCGAATCGCCGGCGTTATCTTTGGTATCGGAACGTTTGACAGCTATCGCTTGACGCTAATCAGCAACTCCAGCCGTCGCGCTGGGGTTGCTGTTTTTAATCGGATAGTCGTGGTTATCTAATTTAACCGCAAGAATCTGAGATTTGAGTATCCAAATTAAGCGCCTATTGTTTGCCGATTTGATCTGGTGAACGCGCGACGTCATTGCGGCCTTACGCTTGGTTTCGCTGAAAAGTGCGGTGGTCCGCAACCCATTTTGTAGCAAAGCTTCGATAACTTTTAACCAATTTTCCACCTATTAGGATGTCACTTGGCGCTAACCTTAATCATCGGCAACAAAAATTATTCGCTCTGGCCCTTACGCCCTTGGCTGGCAGAGGCGCAAGTAGAAACTGAAATTAGTCAGGCGTTCGAAGAATGAATGCGAAGATTTGGGCGGCGTTGTTGGCCGTTTATCTGGTGT